>NZ_PQFZ01000003.1:0-29709 GCF_002917105.1 Allobosea psychrotolerans | reverse complement strand
ACTGGCGGCAGCAACACTGCGATCGGGTTCGTTGCGACTGATGCCACTGCAGCCGGAGCGATCAAGGGCCAGAGCATCACCTCGGCCGTCCGCTCGAACCTCATCCAGCAGTTCAACGACCTGCGCGACCAGATCGACAAGCTCGCCAAGGATTCGAGCTTCAACGGCATCAACCTGCTGCAGGGCGACCGTCTCTCGATCGTCTTCAACGAGAAGACCGGCACCAACCAGACCAAGCTCGACATCCAGGGCTCAACCCTGACCGCCGACAATCTCGGCATCTCGCAGGCGGTCAACACGCAGCTCGCCGGCTTCTTCAATTTCCAGAACGACTCTGATCTCGACAAGGCCACGGCAGCGCTGACGAGCTCGCTGACCTCGCTGAAGTCGCTCTCCTCGACGCTGGGCTCGAACCTTTCGGTCGCGCAGACCCGGCAGGACTTCACCAAGGAACTCTCCAACGTGCTGACGACCGGCGCCGACAACTTGGTATCGGCCGACTCGAACGCGGAAGGCGCCAGCCTGCTTGCGCTCAATACGCGCCAGCAGCTCTCGCAGACGGCGCTCTCGCTCGCCAACCAGGCCGATCAGGGCGTGCTGCGGCTCTTCCAGTAAGAGCCCGGCCGCCCGACCGCCTTCCTCGCAGCCAGACGGCAGGACAGCTATGGCCCTCAAGGTCGAACTCAAGCCCAATGAGCGCATCATCATCGGCCAGGTGGTGATCCGCAACGACGAGCAGCGCACGCGCTTCTTCATCGAGGGCGACGCGCCGATCCTGCGCGAAAAAGACATCCTGACGGCTGCCAACGCCGACAGCCCGGCCAAGAAGATCTATCTCGCCATCCAGCTCATGTACCTCGCGCAGGACCCGACGCGCGAGCACGACATCTATTTCGAGCTGGTGCGCGATTTCGTCCAGGCGGCGCCAAGCTCTCTGTCGTATATTCATGAGATCAATAACCGCATCTTAAGCGGCGATCTGTACAAAGCCCTGAAGGCAGC
This sequence comes from Allobosea psychrotolerans, assembly GCF_002917105.1. GTDB lineage: Bacteria > Pseudomonadota > Alphaproteobacteria > Rhizobiales > Beijerinckiaceae > Allobosea > Allobosea psychrotolerans. The sequence goes on along the minus strand of NZ_PQFZ01000003.1, from coordinate 28,707 downwards.
GAAAAAGCTGATCGCCTACGAAGCGGAACTCATCGAGAATGCAACACGGGTTTAACGCGTACGCCTCCGCCGCCAAGACGGCTCAAGCCGCTGTCTCCCCCCGCGAACTCGAAGCCTCCCTGCTGATCAAGGCCGCCATGCGGCTCCAGTCGATCGCCGATGACTGGACCGAGCGCGCAGGCGATCTCGACGAAGCCCTGCATTACAACCGCAAGCTCTGGACCTTGCTGGTCTCGGCCGTTATCGCGGAAGATAATCCGCTGCCCGTCGGCATCAAGCAGAACATCCTCGGCCTGGCGAATTTCATCTTCAACCAGACCTTCCGCATCGCCGCCCAGCCCGCGCCCGAGGCGCTCGGCGTGCTGGTCAACATCAATCGCGACATCGCAGCGGGCCTGCGCGGCCGCTGAAGCGGCGGCGCCCAGCTTGGACACATCGCACCAAATGAAACGGGCGCCACCTTCATAAAGGTGGCGCCCGTTTCATTTGGTGCCATAGCTTTCTGGAGCATGCTGTGCGTGCTCGGAAACTCGGCGTCATCCTGGGCGACCGAAGGTCGACCCGGGATCCATCGGAGGGCGACACGCTCTACGATGGATCCCGGAGCTGCGCGGCTTCGCCGCTTGTCCAGGATGACGGCGCGGTTCCAAGTATTAGACGACCTTCTCTACGTCAGAGGTAGTTCGTCAAATTGAGCTTCGACAGGATCGACGTCACCTGATAGCTCGCCTGCAGCTGGTTCTGCAGCGCCAGGATCTGCGTCGCGACCTCTTCGGTCGTGACGTTCTCGACGCCCTGAACCGCCGTCGTCAGATAGTTCTTCGTGGTCTCGTTGCGATCCTTCGCCGCCGCCAGGGCGGTCTGCGCCGAGCCGAACTCGGTGATGATCTCGGCCGGTTTCTGCACGCTGCCGCCGAAACCGAGCTTATCGCTGACCCGCTCGGTCAGTGCTGCATAGCGCGCCTGCGAATTGGTGTCGGTCGCGGGAAAGGTCTCGATGGCGAGCGCGGCAAACTGGGCAAGGCCGACCCGGAAGGCCTCCTCATTGGCGCGCGCACCGGTGCCTACGATCTGGTTCTTGTCGACCTGCACCGTCGCGGTGCTGCGGGCAGGATCGGTGCCGTCATCGCCTTGATACCAGATCACGGTGTTCGCCGCGGTCCCAGGCGCCGGGGCGCCCGTCGCGGTATCGAAGGGCGGCCCCGGCACGCGCAATGGCGGGTTGCTGACGCTACCGTCGAAGAAGTTCTTCGCCGCGACGATCGTCGAGGCCGCCGACAGCGTCGTCGCAGCTTGCGTGCCGAGTGCGGCTGTGATCGAAGCGCGCAGATTGGCAGCGGTCGCATTCGCGTCAATGCCGATCTCGAAACTATCGCTGGCATTGCCGGTCGTTCCCGTAGCGCGCGCCGTCAGGACCACGTCCTGCTGCGTACCGTCGGGCAGGTTGAGCTTGATATGCAGGCTCTCGCCCGCAACAGGCTGGCTGGCGACGTTGACAGAGATATCCGCCGGCGGGCCGGCCGTATAAGTCGGTACCAGCCCAGCCGAATCCGTCGAGGCGCCGGCGAGCTTGAAGCCATAGGGTTGGGCCGGAATCTCCTCGGCGATCGTCGCGGTCGTGCCAGCGCCCGCCGCCGTCAGGCGTCCGAGGCCGGCCGTGCCGAGATCGGCCGCCTTGCGCTCCGAGACCAGTTGCTTCAGCCCGGCACGCCCTGCCCCGTCGCCATCGATCATCTCGGAATAGCTGACCGTCGGCTGAACATCCGAAGTCCGGCCGGAGAACAGGTAGCGCCCGTTCACATTGGTGTTGAGCAGATCGAGCGTCTGCTTGAACTTTTCCTCGGCCAGGACCTGCGGCGCCGAGCGGCCGCTGGCGCTGGCGACATAGCTGTTCGAGCGCATGTCGTTCCGGGTCTCGCTCGTCATCGTCGCGAAATTCTCGACGGCCTGCGTCGAGAGCTTGAGATTGACGTCGCCGAGCTGGATGCCCGAGAGCCAGGAATCGATCGACGAGACCTTGGCGTTGAGATCGAGGCTGGTGCCGCGTGCGATGCCGAGGTCGCCATAGGTCTCGCTGCGCTTCTGCGTCGTGAGCTGGCGCTGCAGATCGTCGAGCTGGCCGCGGGTCGAGACGAATTCGTTCGGCTTGGCCGCGCGATAGGCGCCTGTGCCATATGAGGTGATGGTCATCGTCTCGGTCCTCACACTCTCATCAGCACGTCCATCATCTCCTTGATCGTCGAGATGATGCGTGCATTGGCGGCGTAAGCGGTCTGGAGTTCGATCAGCGTCGACATCTCCTGGTCGACGCTGACCTGAGACGTGGCCTGGAAGCGGCTCTGCACCGAGGCCAGCGCCACCTGCTGCCCCTGATCGAAGCGCTTGGCCGTGTCCGCCGCCTGGCCCGTGGAGCTGACCACGCGCTGGACGAAGGAGGAGATGGTCTGGCTGCTGGTCGCGGTCGAGCCGTCGAAGCCCGTCGCATTGGTGAAGGCGCGCTGGCTCTGCGTCAGTCGCTGCAGCATGAGCTGCGGCCGCGTCGTGTCGCCCGCCGCGGTCGTGGTGTCATAGGTGACCAGCTTGGACCGGTCGGCGATCAGCGCGGGATTGACGATGATCCGGCTGGCATAGCCGACAAGCTGGGAGCCATTCTCGTAAGAACCGGTATAGGCGGCGTTGCTGCGTCCGCCATCGACGAAGAAGGGCAGCTCCGCCGCGCCGCCCGCCGAGGACAGCACCGAATTGGTCGGCCTTGCGGTCACGCCGAGGACGTCGCGCGTGCCGGCAGCGCCGTCATCGAGGATGGTGAGTGTCGAGCCCGAGCCCGAAACCGTGAAATTCGTACCGACGGCAGCCTGGATCTGGGCCGCGACGGAGGCGGTGCCGCCGGAGAAATCGATGCCGACGACGCGGTTATTGGCGTCCCCGCTGGCGGAGGCCGGCAGGGGCAGCGAAGCGGCGGAATCGACCCGCACGAAGGTGAAGCGCTGCGTCGTCCCGCCCGGCGTGACCTGGTAGTCGAGGGTAACCGTATTGCCCGCTTGCAGGCCGGTGAGATCGACATCGAAGCCGGTCGCGGCGCCCGACGTCGCAGCCGTGCCCTTGACCTCGCGGTCCGACAGCGCGCTCGACATCTGCGCGGCGATCTCATCGAGCTGCGCCTGGGCCTGGACCAGCGTCTTGTCGCGCAATTCGATATTGGCCGCGATCTCGCCGGAGCGGAACGTGCCGTTGGCGATGGCATCCCGGCGGTTGCCGGAGCTGTCGGTCATCGTGATGGTGCCGACGCCGCGCTTCGTCGGGTCCGAGCTCCACTGCGAGCCCGCGCCTATTCCCTGGTGCTCGTCGAAGGAAAAGGTCGCTGTGGGTCGGCCATCGAAGAGCTGCGTGCCCGAGCTCGTCGTGATGCTCAGCGAGCCTTGCGCGTCCTCGTTGGTCCTGATGTCCACATACTGGGACAGCTCGGCGACGACCCGGTCGCGCTGGTCCTTGAGATCGGCCGTACCCGTATCATTCGGCTTGCCGACGATGCTGGCGTTGATCGAGGTCAGCGAATTCAGCAGCGCGTTGACCTTGGTGACGCCGTCGGCGATCCCGGCCTCGGCCTGCGAGCGCAGGTTCTGCACGCCGTCGGAGAGCGTATTCAGCTGGGTGGCGAGCTGATTGGCTGCGTCGAGAACGCCGGTACGCAGGCTGTAGGACGACGGATCGTTCTGCAGCGACTGCAGCGAGCTGGTGAAATTGCTGTAGACCGAATCGAGCGCCGTCGAGCTGCCTGGCTGGCCGAAGAGCTGGTCGAGGTTCGACAGTGCATTGGAACGCGTCGAGCTATAGGCGGCGCCGGAGGTCGACTGCCAGAGCTGGCGCTGGACGATGACATCGAGCAGGCGCTGAACCGCGGTGCTGCCGGTGCTGACCGTGTTGCCGCCCAGCGTGTCCGTGGTCGAGACCTGACGGCGGACATAGCCCGCCGTACCGGCATTGGAGACGTTTTGCGAAACGACGCCGATGCCGATCTGCGTGGCGTTGAGGCCGGCGACCGCGGTGTTCAGGGAAGTGGTGAGGCCCATCGTCAACTCCTGTCGTCACCCGCGGCCCTTCTGGGCCGCGTCAACTCCTTGCAAGACTTCAGCGGATGATGGCGAACACGTCGCGCAGCATGTCCTGGGCCGTGGTGATCACCTTGGTGTTGGCCGAATAGGCCTGCTGGGTGACGATCATCTTCGAGAATTCGTCGGCGATATCGGTGTTCGACTGCTCGACATTGCCGCCAATGAGCTGCGAGGTGCCGAGCCCGACGATCGGCGGGCCGGATTCGATCGTCTCCTCGAAAGCGCCGCCATCAAGCCGCTTCAGGGCGTTGCCGGCGTTGAAGCGGGCGGTTGCAATCTGCGCCAGCGCCTTGACCTGACCATTGCTGAAGGTGCCGACGACCTGCCCCGCGGCGGAGATCGAGACGCGGTCGAGCGTACCGGCCGTGTAGCCGTCCTGGCGGATGCTGCGGGCGTCGATCTGACCGCTGACATCGCCATTCTGCGTCAGGCTGATGCCGCCATTGGTGGTGAGATTGATCGGGTTTGCCGCCGAGCTGATCGTCGTACCGGCAATCGTCATGGTCGGCAGCAGGATGTTGCCGCTTGAGGGCGCCGTCATCTTGCCGGTGCTGTCGAATACGACGTCCACATTGGCGTTGCGATAGGCCACCGTCGCGCCTGTGGCGCTGGTGTTTTCTGCGACGAACAGGTTCCAGGTGTCGGTAACGACCGGCGGCCCGGCGGCTGCATTGGAGACCTTGGCCCAGCGCAGATCGACGCTCGTGGCCTTGCCGAGCGAGTCGTAAACGGTCGCCTGACCACCGGGGATCGACTGGGCCAGGAAATTGGTCAGGTCGGTGCCGATGACGACGCCGTTGCCGCCCGTGGTCGTCGAATGCGGATCCGATCCGGCCGTGTATGAGGCTGCCGGCTGAAGCAATTCGGAACCCGGGACGGTCTTGTCGGAGCGCGTCGTCGCCGGATAGGCCGGGATATTGGCGCTGTACTCGATCGAGGTCGTCGCTTTCGCCGGATATTGCTCCTGCGTGATGCGCAGCACCTGGGGGTCGCTGCCGATCACCTGCCCCGTGACCGTGTCGATCTTCTGGCCCTTCAGAAAGTAGCCTGCGCCATTGACGAGATAGCCATTGGCGTCGAAATCGAAATCGCCGCGGCGGGTATACAGATTCGAATTGGAGAAGGTCGTGTTGGCGCCAAGCCCGCTCTGGCGCTGGTCGACGACGAAGAAGCCGTCGCCGTTGATCGCCGCGTTGGTGTCGATCTTGGTCGCCGAAAGATCGCCCTGGATCGTCGTGGTCGCCTGGCTGTAGGCCGCCACCGAACCTGCGATCTGGCGGTTCAGCGCCGAGTCGGGGATCAGGTCGGAGAAGGTCGTGTCGACGCGCTTGAACCCGGCCGTCCGCGAGTTGGCGATGTTGCCGGAAATGTTCTCCAGCGCGTAGGACTGCGCCTGGAGACCCGACACCGCCGTCGTCAACGCACTGAAAACACCCATGGCAACCTCACCTCGACTGGCGCACGATGGGCGCCCCACAACATCGAGGTTTGATCTGCATGGCCTGTGCCACGCATTTGGGCCTTATTCGTCAAAGACTTGGATGGTTTCGAAAGCGTAGCGCGGCGGTTTCGACCGGGCAAAACCGCCACAGCCCGGCACAATTTGCCGGGCGGCGCTCAGCTCTCGGAGCCGGCACCGCGCCAGCCCGACAGATCGCCGGCGACATCCGATAGGGATGGCGGCCGCGCCTCGACGAAAGGCAGCGGCCGGCAGACCGCCAGCGCCGCCAGTCCGATGCGGGCGGTCAACAGTCCGTTCAGCACGCCCTCGCCCAGCTTTGCGGAGAGCCGGGCCGCAAGCCCCTGCCCCACCACCTGCTGGATCACGGCGTCGCCCGCCGCGATGCCGCCGGTGACGACGAGATGGCCCAGCACCTGCCGCGCCAATCGCAACAGGCCGAGCGCGCCGGGCCTGCCGGCATAGATGCCGGCGATCGCGCGCAGCAGCCTTGCGCAGGCGACGAGCACGAAGACGATGTCGACCAGCGCGCGCGGGCTCACCGCCGTGACCAGCGAAACCCGCCGCGCGGCCTGCGCGATCTGCGCCTGGGCGGCGCTGTCGAGCGGCGCCATCAGGCTGCGCTCGGCGATGGCGAGCACGTCGCGAGCCGCGAAGAGCTGCGGCAGCGCCTCGTCGAGCGCGGCGCGGCCCTTCGCCGTTTCCGGGCGCGAGGCGTAAAGCGCCTTGAGCTCGCCGGCGATCGTCTTGGCCTCGTCGGTGCTGCCGCCCGCGAGAACAGCCGTCGCGCGCAGGCGCAGCGCCTCGACCTTGCGCTCGCGCAGGATGTCGCTGAGGACGCGGGCCAGCATCACCAGAAGCGCAAGCGCAGCGAAACCGGCGCAAACCAGCGCCGCATAGCCGAGCGCCGGATTCTGCATCATCAGCGCGGTGACGGTGTTCTCCACCCAGACGCCAACGGCGAGCGTCAGGAACCCCGACAGGCCGGCGACGAATACCGTCCCCCAGGAAAAGCGACGCCGCACCACGGGGACTGCCGCCGGCTCGACAGCGTCGAAGGGCTCGCTCTCGGGCAGGATGGCGATATTGGCGTCCCGGATAGCCCCGTCGCCAGCCGCCTCCGGCGGTTGCGGATCCAGCCGGACCGCGCGCGGCGCCTTGCCCGTCATGATTGAAGCTCCATCGGATTGGCCTCCCTCATGCGAGCCTGTCCCCGATCAGGAATTCGAGTGCCCGGTCGAGCCTGATCTGTGGCGGCGGCCGGGTCCGCCCGCCGGCATCGGCCGCGACCAGAGGCGGCCGGAAGCGCGGCGCGCGAATCTGCCAGCGCATTGCGGGATCGAAGATCGCCTCGGGGCGCTGCGGCAATTCGCCGGGAAAGATCGCCGCCTCCGCCACGCCGTCGAAGACCTCCCCGGCGATCTCCTCGCCAGCCTCCGGCACGCCGGCGATTGCGGGCAATTCGTCACGCCCTTCCTTGATCCGGACCTCGCGCGTCGCGCGCACGGCGGCGAGCGCCATCGCTTCCACCCGCGCTCCCGCGCCTTGCGCCCGGGAGGCCGCTCGCGCCACGAGATGCGACATCACCGCCGCCAAACGATCATGGCTGGCATGGTGGATATGGTCCGCCTTGGTCGCCGCGAAGAGCACCCGTTCGATCCGGGGCGCAAACCAGCTCGACAGCCAGGAATTGCGCCCGACCTGGAAGGCCGCCAGTGCCTGTCCCAGCGCCGTTTCCAGATCGGCCAGGGCCGGCGCCCCGGCATCGAGCGCAGCCAAGGCATCGACCAGCACGATCTGCCGGTCGAGACGGGCGAAATGATCGCGGAAGAACGGCGCCACGACGACGCGCTTATAGGCCTCGAAGCGCTCGGTCATCAGCCCGGCCAGCGTGCCGGGCAAAGGCTCGGTGTCATGCCCGAGGTCGAGCGGCGCGAAGGTCAGCGCCGGCGAGCCCTCAAGATCGCCCGGCATCAGGAAGCGCCCCGGCGGCGTCACCGCGACCGCTTCGGGATCGGCCCGCAGCGCTGCGAGATAGGTCTTGAAGACGATGCTCGCCGCTTCCGCCGCGAGCTCGTCGGCGGGCCCCGCCGGATCGCGCCCGGCCAGATCCGCCAGCCAGTCCGAGGCGACGGCACGGCGATGCGGCTTGCGTGCATCGGCCACGGCCTGGGTCGACCAGGCCTTGTAGTCCTGGCCCATCAAGGCGAGATCGAGCAGCCATTCGCCGGGATAGTCGACAATGTCGAGGGTCAGCGTCGCCGGTCCCTTGAACCAGCCGGCCGCGCGCTCATAGTCGATCTCGACGCGCAATTCGGAAATCCGCCGTGTCGATTCCGGCCAGCGCCGTTCGGGGCCGTTCAGCGCGGCGCGATGCGCCTCATAGGGAAAGCGCGGAATATCGGGATCGGGCTGCGGCACCAGCCTGACCCGCGCGATCCGCCCCTCGGCCGCGGCTTTCAGCACCGGCAGCTTCGCACCCTCGATCAGGTTCTGGATCAACGCCGTGGTGAAGACGGTCTTGCCCGAGCGCGAGAGGCCGGTGACGCCCAGTCGCAGGCGCGGCCGCGCCAGGCCAAGCAGGCTGTCGCCGAAGGCAAGCGCGGCGTTGCGGGCCTCGTCGAGATAGGAAGGCTGGCTCATGAGAAAACGCGGACTGGCATGCGAGACAGGGATGGCTCGATACGCCGCCGGGGCGAGCGAGCTGGCGCGGCCGTCGAGAACCGGAGCGGAGCGGACATCTGTCCGTGAGCACCGGAAGCCAGGATGGTCGAAGCGGAGACGGTCGCGTCAGACGGCCGCTCCGGTGGATGGATCGAGCCATCCCTCACTCGTCGGGGCCTTCGCCCAGGGATGCTGGCGTGACGAAACGGTCGAGCCGGCCGCCGCGCGGGCTGAGATCGCGCCAGTCCTCGATTGCGAAATCGAGCACGGCGAGCCCGCAGGTCGGATATTTCTGGCTCATGCGCGCCGAAGCGTAGCGGTCGCCATGACCGGTCAGCATCGCGGCCAGCTCCTCGAAGCCGGGATTGTGGCCGATCATCAGCAGCGTCCGCACCCCGGGATCGACCTCCTGCGCGGTATGCAGCAGGCGGTCCGTCTTGGCCTCGTAGATGCGCGGCTCGACATGGCTCGGCGGCTTTTCCGGCAGCATCGCCGCCACCAGCTCCCAGGTCTCCAGCGTGCGCCGCGCCGGCGAGATCAGCACGAGGTCGGGCAGCAGCAATTCCTCGGCGAGATAACGCCCCATGACCGGCGCCGCCTCGCGTCCGCGGGTTGCGAGCGGGCGCTCGCGATCGGCCACCCCGGTGGGCCAGTTCGACTTGGCATGGCGCAGAAGCATGAGGCGTCGCATCTGCGCAACCTAACCATCCCCCCGCGGATTTGCGAGAGCTTCCGGCGGCGGCAGATCAAGCGTCCGCAACGCAGCGATCAGGATCGCCACGAGTTGCCGCGAATAGAGCCCGAGCAGCACCTCGCGGCCTCCTTCCTCCGCCAGGAAATCGAGCTGGCCATCGATCAGGAGCGTGGTGAAGCCATGCGTCACCGACCAGACGAACAGGATCGCCGCAAGGTCGGGTTCGCCGGCAAAACTCGGCGGATGGCGCGCGAGCAGATCGTCTCCGCTCTCGCGGCCCAGCTCGCAGCGCGTTTCGCGCACCAGGATGCCGAAGGCGCGCCCGGCCGCACGCTTGAACGCAGGCTCCTCCCAATTCAGTCCCATCTGGCCGAAGACGACGCGAAACCGCCCGGGCTTGTCGAGCGCGGTTGCGAGATAGGCATCGCAGATCGCCGCCAGCCGATTGCCGTTCGCGCGGCACGCGGCGACCTCGGCCGCCGCCTCCATCGCATCGGACAGGCCGTCGAAACCGAGCGTCGCGATTGCCGTCAGCAAGCCGGTGAGATTGCCGAAATGATGCGCCGGCGCGGCCGGCGAAACCCCCGCCCGGCGTGCGCATTCGCGCAGCGTGAATCCAGCCAGGCCCTTCTCGGCCAGCACGGCTTCGGCAGCCGTGATCATCGCCTGCCTGAGGTCGCCATGGTGATAGCCGCCGCGAGCGGAACCAGCTTCGATCTTCGTCATTTACAGTCCGCGATCTGAACATCGTCAAAATCAATCTTGACGTCGTCAAGATAGCGATTTACCACGGCGCCGCAACTTAACATCGTTCAGATGGAGGGTATTTTGCTGCCGGTGACGCTCGACGACGCCTTCATGCTGGGGTCCTGCCTGGCGATCCTGGGCTGGCTCGCCCTTCTGCTGCTGCCGCGCTGGCGCGGCCTCTCCGCGATCCTCGCCGGCGCCGTCATTCCAGCCGTGCTGTCGCTCGGCTACCTCGTGCTGGTCGCCGTGTTCTGGAGCGAGGCGAAGGGGGATTTCTCCGCGTTGGACGGCATAGCGGGGCTCTTCGCCTCCAGGCCGCTGCTGCTCGCCGGCTGGCTGCACTATCTCGCCTTCGACCTCCTGCTCGGCAACTGGATCCTGCGCCGTTCGCAGGAGGAGGCGATCCCGCATCTCCTGATGGCGCCTGTGCTGCTGGTAACCTTCCTGTTCGGCCCATTTGGCTACGTCGCCTATCTGCTGCTGGAAGCCTGCTTTCGCCTGGCGCGCGAGGACCGGATCGCCCGTCTCCAGGCCCGCCTTCCAGCCTGGCTGCCCGATCTCGAACTCGAGCCGCGCCTCACCTCCGCCGCCTTCGCCATGCTTGCCCTGGCCGTGCCGACCGTCCTCGCCTGGCTGATCGACATCCGGCAATTCCAAGGCGTCGATACCTGGATCAAGCCGCTAAAATTCGAGATCTCGGTTGCCTTCTATCTGCTGACGCTGGCGCTGTTCCTACCGCTCGCCAGCGAACGCTTCCGCAGCACATGGGCCGGGCGCTACATCGTCTGGCCGGTGATCGTGCCGATCATCCTCGAAGTGCTCTACATCGCCTGGCGCGCCTCGCGCGTGGAAGCCTCGCACTACAACAGCGACAGCACGCTCGGCGCGGCGCTCTACATGCTGATGGGCGTGGGCGCGGTGATGTTCACGGTCGCGCCCGGCTTCTTTGCCTATGGGCTCGCTCGCCGCGACGCCGCGTCGATGCCCGAGGTCATGCGCTGGTCACTCGTCGCCGGCCTCGCCCTCACCTGCGTCTTCGGCCTGTTGAGCGGCGCCCTCCTCGGCTCGAGTGCCACCGGTCACTATGTCGGCACGCAACCGGCCCCGCACCCGACCGTTCCGCTTTTCGGCTGGTCGCTGGCGATCGGTGATCTGCGCGTCGCACATTTCTTCGGGCTGCACGCCCTCCAGATCATCCCGGCCTTCGGAGTGCTCGTCTGGCTGCTGACGCGGCAGGCGCGGATCGGCGTGGCAGCCGTCGCGGCTTTCTCGTGCTTCTATGCGGCCGCGACGCTGGCGGCCCTCGTCGCGGCGCTGCAGGCAAAGCCGCTGCTTGGGCTGGGCTGACCCGTCAAGCCTCCGGACCGATGTCGTCGAGCGCGAGATCGTTCTCGCCGGGCTCGTAGCGCAGGAGATCGCCCGGCTGGCACCCGAGCACGCTGCAGATGCGCGTCAGCGTGTCGAAGCGCATGCCGCGGACCTTGCCGGACTTCAGTTGCGAAACCTGCTGTTCGGTCAGGCCGATGCGCTGGGCGAGTTCCTTCGAGCGCATCTTGCGGCGCGCCAGCATGATATCGAGTTCGACGACGATCGGCATCACGTCCGTCCTACACGAAACTCTGATTCTCGTCCGCGAGCCGCACCGCCTCCTTGAGCACCAGCCCGAAGGCGACCAGGGCAGCCCCGGCCGCCAGCGCTCCGAAGGTGCCTGGATCAAGCGTGATCGCGAGCTGCTTCTGGCCGGCAGGGTTGTCGAAGGTCAACGCCACGCTCTGCAGGGCGCGCGCGACGGGCGTGGCAAGGCCGAGCCCGATGAAAAGCCAACCGACCCGGCCGAGCCGCCACGCATTCTCCTCCTCCAGCACAAGCCCCTTGCCGAAACGCCGGAACAAGGCGGCAAGGCTGAGCATGGCGGCAATGAACAGGCCGGCCGGCACCGTGCCGAGCCCCAGCGCCGTCCAGTAGCCGCGCACCGAAGGCACGATCGGGCTGCCGCCCAGCCCGATCGTGCCGCGCGCATAGCTCGCGAGGCTTTCGGGATCGCGCCACAGCCAGACCATGCCGAACGCCATCAGCGCCGCCGCCGCATAGCTGAAGAAACGCGCCGCGACGCTGATGCGCCGCAGCCGGAGCAAGCTCGCGCCGGTGCTCGACGGGACCGTTGATGCCATCATTTAATTCGTCCTCCGATTGACAAAATTAAACTAATAGATGAATTTTTGAATGTCCAGACCGCTTATTCAATCAGCCGATGAGAGCCACGATGCGCCCCTTCCTGTTTGCGTCCCTGATCACTGCCGCCTTTGCCGGCGCCTGCGGCCATGTTCCGCTCACCTCCCTGCCGAAGCTCTCGCGGATCGATATCCGCAGCACCAGGCTGGCCGATCTGCGCGCCGGCCTCAGCCTGCCGGCCGATATCCGCCCCTTGCCCGGCGGCGTCACCATGACGATCGTCGTCGAGCCCAGGGAAGGCGGACGCCATGAGCGCAAGGTCGTGCTCGAAGAGGTCCGCGACGCGACCGAACTCGCAGCCCTACCGGTGATGGTCTCGCCTGGCCGGCGCCTGACCGTGTTCCGCCTCAGCGCCAACGATGCCGCAAGGCTCTCCGCCTTTCGCGAAGAGCAACTGCTCGGCTCCGGCCAGAACGGCAATCGCGGCAGCCTTTCGCTCGGCGCGGACAAGGCCTGCCGCCTCGGCGACCTCAGCGGCAAGCCGATCCCGATGACGAGCTATCTGAAGACGTCGGAGACGCAGGACTATGTCGTGGTGACGCGCGATCTCGACCTGCGCGAAGCCGTCCGCGCCATCGATCCCAAGATCGATCTCGCAGACGCGATCCCGCCTTGCGATACGGCCGGCGGCCAGCGCCTCAGCGGCTCTCCCGGCGCGTCATGAAGGCGAGCTTCTCGAACAGCGAGACGTCCTGCTCGTTCTTGAGCAGGGCGCCGTGCAGCGGCGGGATCAGCTTGCGCGGGTCGCGCTCGCGCAGCATCTCGGGCGTCATCTCCTCGGCCACGAGCAGCTTGAGCCAGTCGAGCAGTTCCGAGGTCGAGGGCTTCTTCTTGATGCCGGGAACCTCGCGCACCTCGAAGAACAGCTTCAGCGCCTCCTCCATCAACCGCTTCTTAATGCCGGGGAAATGCACCTCGACGATTGCCTGCATCGTCTGCGCATCGGGGAAGCGGATGTAATGGAAAAAGCAGCGCCGCAGAAAGGCGTCGGGCAATTCCTTCTCGTTGTTGGAGGTGATGATCATCACCGGCCGCCGCGCCGCCTTGATCGTCTCGCCGGTCTCGTAGACATGGAATTCCATGCGATCGAGCTCGAGCAGCAGATCGTTGGGGAACTCGATATCGGCCTTGTCGATCTCATCGATCAGCAGCACCGGCCGCTCAGCCGAGACGAAAGCCTCCCAGAGCTTGCCGCGCTTGATGTAGTTGGCGATGTCGGAGACACGCGCATCGCCGAGCTGGCTGTCGCGCAGCCGGCTGACCGCATCATATTCGTAGAGCCCCTGCTGCGCCTTGGTGGTCGATTTGATGTGCCAGGTGATCAGCGGCGCGCCCAATGCCGCAGCAATCTCCTCCGCCAGCACCGTCTTGCCGGTGCCGGGCTCGCCCTTGACCAGCAGCGGCCGCTCCAGCCGGATCGCGGCATTGACTGCAACCGTCAGATCCTCGGTCGCGACGTAATTCTCGGTGCCTGCAAAACGCATCGTCGATCCCTTTGAAAGATGCCGCAGACGCTAGCCCAGGATCGCCGAAACCGGAAACCCGCTTCCCGTGAAGTCCTTCGTGAATCGCGGGGCGTAACGCCGCATGCGCAAAGGCTAGTTCCTGCATGGATGCGCGTCCGGGACGGTTGTATTGCCGTCGCGTAACCCCCAAGCTCCCGGGCCTCTTCTCACCGCCGACTCGCAAGGACTGACGTGGCCGGGACTGTCGACCCTTCCGTCTATAAGGATGCCATCGTCGTGCTTGCCACGGCCGGCGTCATCGTGCCCTTCGCCAAGCGCTTCAAGGTCAATTCGGTCGTGGCCTTCATGGCCTGCGGTGCGCTGCTGGGGCCTTTCGGCCTCGGCGGGCTCGCCTCCTCGGTCCCACTGCTGAGCAGCATCACCGTGGCGAAGGCCGAAGCCCTGGCCGGGCCGGCCGAACTCGGCGTCGCCTTCCTGCTCTTCGTCATCGGGCTCGAGCTGTCCTTCGAGCGCCTGATGACCATGCGCAGGCTCGTCTTCGGCCTCGGGCTCGGCCAGGTCGCGCTCTCGGGCGGCGTCATCGGCGCGGTGGCCTATTGGCTCGGGCAGCCGGCGCCAGCCGCGCTCATCATCGGCTTCGGCCTCGCCTTGTCGTCGACCGCCATGGTCGTCGAATTGCTCTCGGCCAAGCGCCGCATGACCTCGTCGGCCGGCCGCGCCAGCTTCGCCATCCTGCTCTGCCAGGACATCGCCGTCATCCCGCTGCTCTTCCTGGTCAGCGTACTCGGTGCGCAGGCCGATGGCGGCTCCCTGCTGGCGGGCCTCGCCCAGGCCCTGGTCCAGGCCTTTGGGGCGATCGCCGCCATCGTGGTGATCGGCCGGCTGGCGCTGCGTCCGCTGTTTCGCCTGGTCGCCTCGACCGATTCGTCGGAGAGCTTCATGGCGGCGACATTGCTGATCGCGCTGGGAACCGGGCTGATCGCCGCAGCCGCCGGCCTGTCGATGGGGCTGGGCGCCTTCATCGCCGGCCTGCTGCTGGCCGAGACGGAGTATCGCCGCGCCATCGAGGTCACGATCGAGCCGTTCAAATCGCTGCTGATCGGCGTGTTCTTCCTCACTGTCGGCATGGGCGTGAACCCGGCCGATCTCGCCGCCCATCCCCTCGCCATCCTGGGCATCGCAATCGGCCTGTTCGCGGTGAAATCCCTGCTCGTCTTCGGCCTGGCGCGCCGCTTCAAGCTGTCACGCGCGACCGCGCTTGAAACCGCGATCATGATAGGGCCCGGCGGCGAGTTCGCCTTCGTGCTGTTCGGCGGCGCAGTCTCGGCCAAGCTGCTCTCGCAGAATGCCGAGAGCCTCGTGCTGGCCGCCGTCTCGCTGACCATGGTCGTGCTGCCGCTCCTGGCCCGGCTGGCCCGGGCCTTGTCGCAGCGACTGGCCGTGCCCGCGACCCTGCCCGAAGAGGCCAAGGTGCTGCCGCCGGACGATCATTCGGCGCGCGCCATCGTCGTCGGCTGCGGCCGTGTCGGCCGTCTCGTCAGCGCCATGCTGGAGGAACACCGCAAGCCCTATATCGCGATCGATTTCGACCCCGCTTTGGTCGCGACCCAGCGCCGTGCCGGGCGGCCCGTCTTCTATGGCGATTCGACGAATCTGGATTTCCTGCGCCTCAGCGGCCTCGACGAGGCGACCGCGCTGATCGTGACCATCGACAACCCACGCGCCGTCGATGCCACCGTGCTGGCCGCGCGCACGCTGCGCCCCGATTTGGTGATCGTCGCCCGCGCCCGCGACGCCAGCCATGCCCGCCATCTCTACCAGATCGGCGTCAACGATGCGGTTCCGGAGACGATCGAGGCAAGCCTGCAGCTCTCGGAGGCGGCTTTGGTCGGGCTCGGCGTGCCGATGGGCCTCGTCATCGCCTCCATCCATGAGCGGCGCGATCAGTTCCGCACCGAACTCAAGCCCTCAGGCGCTCCGGCACAGGCCCTTCCGCGGGACTCGCGCTCACGAAGGTTGTGATGCTCTGCAAGGGCGCGCAGGGCGGCTCGTTGCGCAGCGCCTGCCCTGATGACTGCGCCACCCGCTGGATATGGCCGTAGAACTGCTCGGCGCTGCGGCGCCAGCTGTAATGCGAGGCGAGCTCCAGGCAGGTCTCGCGCGGGATGCGCAGCGCCGCCAGCGCCGCCGCCCGCAGATCCTCGCTCAGCACGGCAGCCCCGCTGCCGGCGAAGACATCGCTCGGCCCCTGAACCGGGAAGGCCGCAACGGGAAGGCCGCTGGCCGCCGCCTCGAGCAGCACGATGCCGAAGGTGTCGGTCAGGCTCGGAAACACGAAGACGTCGGAGGAGGCGTAGATCGAGGCCAGATCCTCGCCCTCGCGCGTGCCGAGGAAATGCGCGTCCGGATAAGCCCGCTGCAGATCGGCCCGCGCCGGCCCGTCGCCGATCACCACCTTGCTGCCGGGCAAACGCAGCGAGAGGAAGGCCTCGAGGTTCTTCTCGACGGCGACGCGCCCGACGCTGAGGAAGATCGGCCGCGGCAGGTCGAGCACGCTCACCGGGCGCGGATGGAACAATCCGAGATCGACG
Source organism: Allobosea psychrotolerans (assembly GCF_002917105.1). Classification (GTDB taxonomy): domain Bacteria; phylum Pseudomonadota; class Alphaproteobacteria; order Rhizobiales; family Beijerinckiaceae; genus Allobosea; species Allobosea psychrotolerans. The sequence goes on along the minus strand of NZ_PQFZ01000003.1, from coordinate 12,742 downwards.
CCGCGCCCCCAACGCACGATCTTCTCGAAGCCATGCTGCCTGAGCTCGGCCTCGACCGAGGCCGTCGACACCATGATCGCCTCGGCCGGGCCATGGAACCGACGCAGGAAGCGGTAGCTCCAGCTCTCGGGAATGGGCCAGCGCGCCGCGACATACTGCGGAAAGCGCGTGTGGTAGCTCGTCGTGAAGGGCCGCTTCTGCGCCAGGCAGACGGCGCGCGTCAGCCAGCCGATCGGCCCTTCCGTCGCGATATGGATATGATCCGGCTTGAACTCGGCGATCCGCGCCGCGACCGCCCGGCGCGTCGCCAGGGCGATCCTGATATCGGGATAGGTCGGCAGACCGATCTGCCGGAAACCTTCCGGCGTCAGCACCTGCGGCGTCACGCCGAAGGCCGGGCCCGCCTCGAACATCCGCTCCAGCGACCTGACCACCCCGTTGATCTGGGGCCGCCAGGCATCCGTCGCGATCAGCAGGCGCATCACGCGGCCTCGACGAGCGCGGCGGCCGGCTCCGGGCGCACCTTGACGACGACCGGCACCGGCGCCTCGCCCTTCAGCCGGTATTGCGGCCAGCGGATCATCTCGAAGCGCCCGTCATGGTGCTCGATGAAGGCGGTGCAGCTTTCAACCCAATCGCCGGTGTTGATATAGGTCAGGCCCTCGATCTCGCGATGCGCGGCGTGGTGGATATGCCCGCAGATCACACCGTCGGCATGGTGCCTGCGCGCCTCGGCAGCCAGGCAGGTCTCGAACTCGCCGATATAGTTGACCGCGTTCTTGACCTTGAGCTTGGCCCAGGCCGAGAGCGACCAATGCGGCAGGTGCAGCCGGCGGCGCACCTTGTTGATGACGGTGTTGCAGGCGAGCGCGACCGTGTAGGCCCAGTCGCCCATCAACGCGAGCCATTTGGCGTTGCGCACGACGAGGTCGAACAGATCGCCATGGATCACGAGCAGGCGCTTGCCGTCGGCGGTCTCGTGGATGATCTCGTCGACCAGCGTGATGCCGCCGAACTGCAGGCCGGCGAAGTCCCGCAGGAAATCGTCGTGATTGCCGGTGACGTAGATCAGCTTCGAGCCCTTGCGCACCTTGCGCAGCAGCTTCTGGATGACGTCGTTATGCGCCTGCGGGAAATACCAGCCGCTCTTGAGCCGCCAGCCATCGATGATGTCGCCGACCAGATAGATCTGCGGCGCATCATAGGCGCGCAGGAATTCCAGCACGAGATCGGCTTGCGCGCCGCGTGTGCCGAGATGCAGATCGGAGATGAAGATGCTGCGAACCTGCTTCGCCTCGTCATCGTCGCTCATGCCCGCCTGCCCGTTCCGTTGCGATGCTGTCGGCGTTTGGCTGAATTGCGTTGCGCTTTGATGACGGAACCAGCGATCCGTGCTCTGGCTCGCCTTCGAGGCAACTAGTTTCCGGAGAAAAATCATGGATCTTGGGATTTCCGGCCGCACGGCCATCGTCTGCGCCTCCAGCAAGGGTCTTGGCCGCGGCTGCGCGCAAGCGCTCGCCGAGGCTGGTTGCATCGTCGTGGTCAATGGCCGCGACGCGGCCACGCTCGAAGACACCGCGAGCCAGATTCGTGCCAGCACCGGCGCGACGGTCATCGCCGTGGTGGCTGACGTTTCGACACGCGCGGGGCAGGACGCCTTGCTCGCGGCGGCTCCCGAGCCCGACATCCTGATCAACAACAATGGCGGGCCTCCGCCGAAACCGTTTCGCGATGTGTCTCGCGAAGCGCTGCTCGAAGGCGTCATCCAGAACATGGCGACGCCGCTGGAACTGGTTCAGCGCGTTGTCGATGGCATGATCGCGCGGCGCTTCGGCCGCATCGTCAACATCACCTCGGCGAGCGTGCTGACGCCGCTGACGGGGCTCGACGTCTCCTCGGCGGCGCGCGCGGGGCTGACGGCCTTCCTCTCCGGTGTGGCGCGCGAGGTGGCCCATGCCAACGTCACCATCAACAACGTCCTGCCCGGATCCTTCGACACCGACCGGCTCAAGAGCGGAACGGCGCGAATGGCTGCCATCAAGGGCATGACGCCAGAGGACTTCGCCGCCACCCGCAAGGCCGAGATCCCGGCCAGGCGCTTCGGCACGGCCGAGGAATTCGGCAATGTCTGCGCCTTCCTCGCCAGCCAGCATGCCGGCTACATCACCGGCCAGAACCTGCTGATCGATGGCGGCGTGTTCAGGGGCAGTTTCTGAGGGGCGATAGGTTTCGACGGGCAATGCCACGTTGCACCACCGGCTCCGTCATTCCGGGCGGAGCCCTCGGGTCCGATCGTCGATCGGCCCAAGGATAAACTCAACGTAGACCCAGGATCCGGGAACACGACGCCGATGTGAATCGACATCATGGCCAGCGACCGAAACGGCACGCTCTATGTCGGAGTCACAAGCTCACTCTCCAGGCGCATCACCGGGCATCGAGAAGGCCGAGGTTCCGACTTCGTGCGCCAGTACAATGTCACATGCCTGGTCTATGCAGAGGCTTATGAGCGGGCGGATGAAGCGATCGCACAGGAGAAACGTATCAAACGCTGGTCGAGAGCCTAGAAGATTGCCCTGATCGAAAAGCGCAACCCAAACTGGGACGACCTGCACAAAACCATCCATCCGGATTGAGCAGCAGGCTCAGCCTCGGCGTTGCATGGATCCCGGGTCGGCGCGGCTTCGCCGCTTGCCCGGGATGACGTCGAGGATGAGCACGCGAGCTGAGCCCCGTTCAAACCTTGCCCCGCTCCCCGCCTATCAGGGTTGCAGAGTTGACGCTTTGAAGCGTGGGCCGGACATGGTCTAAGGGGAACGGTCTTCTACAAGACCCTTCCTCCCTGCCCTCCCTCCGCGCCGGTCCGTTGTCACCTCTCCTCGGCATTTGCCTGAAGCTCTTCTCGGCCCTGGTCTTCACCTTGATGTCGGCCGGCGTGAAATCGATCGCGGGCCGTTATCCGACGGGCGAGATCGTCTTCGTGCGCTCCTTCTTCGCCCTGATTCCACTGCTGATCTGGCTCGCCTGGCAGGGTGGCGTCGTCGCCTCACTGAAAACCAGCAATCTGCGCGGCCATCTCAAGCGCGGCGTCATCGGCTCGACCGGCATGTTCTGCGGCTTCGCCTCGCTGCAGTTCCTGCCCCTCTCGGATTCGGTCGCGATCGGCTATGCCGCACCCCTCGCCGTCGTCGTGCTGGCTGCCGTAATCCTGAAGGAACGCGTGCGGATCTATCGCTGGAGTGCAGTCACGATCGGCTTCGTCGGCGTCCTGATCATGCTCTCGCCCTATATCAGCGGCGTCGGCAAGGGGCTTGCCCCGGGGCCCGCCTTCGGCGCGGCGATCGGCCTGGCCGGTGCCTGCTGCTCGGCCTTCGCCTCGATCGAGGTCCGGCAATTGACCCGCAGCGAGGGCACCGGCGCGATCGTGTTCTATTTCATGCTGATGACCAGCGCGCTCGGGCTCTCCACAGCCATGTTCGGCTGGCACATGCCGAACCTGCAGGATGCGGCGATGATGCTGGCGATCGGCATCCTCGGCGGACTCGGCCAGATCTTCCTCGTCCAGGCCTATCGCTATGGCGACGCCTCGCTGATCGCGCCCTTCGAATACTCGACCATGCTCTGGGCCGTCGCGATCGGCTGGTTCGTTTTCGGCGACTGGCCGGCGACCGCCGTGCTGATCGGCGCGGCGATCGTCATCACCTCCGGCATCTATGTGATCCTGCGCGAACAACAGCTCGGCCTGCTCCGGCGCGAGCAGCGCGAAGTCGGGTCGACGCGCACGACCTGACACAGGGAGCAACTGCGAGCTTCGGCTTGCTGCTTGCATCAGGAACGGGCATTGTCCGCTCAGACAAACAATCGTTCGCCTCCGCAAACGACAGACAGGTAAGACGGTCAAAACGAATGGGCATCGAGACCAAGGAGCGCAGTGGCCGGGAGCTTGAATCCGGGGCCCAGATCGTCTCCGGGCAGCTCGGAAAGACGATTCAGCGCCTGCGCAAGGCCTATAATCTCTCACTCTCGGAACTCGCCGAGCAATCGGGCGTGGCGAAGTCGATCATCAGCCAGATCGAGCGCAACGAGACCAACCCGACGCTGGCGACGATCTGGCGGCTGTCGCAGGCGCTCGACATCTCGATCGAGCGCGTGCTCTCCAGTGGCGAGGAAGAGCCCTTCATCGACAAGACCAGCCGCAGCGACACGCCGATCCTGGTCTCCGAGGACGGCAAGCTCAGGCTCGCCATCATCGGCTGGATCAAGACCGTCGAATGGCTGCAATGGTACGAGATCCAGGCCGAGCCGGGCGGCGAGCTCGACTCGGAAGGCCACCAGCGCGGCTCGATCGAATCGCTCTCCGTCACCTCCGGCGAGTTCGAGGTCGAGGTTGGCGACATCATCCAGCGCGCCAAGGCCGGCGACACGCTGCGCTATCGCTGCGACCGCCGCCACATCGTCCGCTGCGTCGGCGATCAGCCGGGAAGCGCGCTGATGGTGTGCATCCTCAAGGCGGCGGTGATGGAGTAAGGCGCGCAGCCCTCCAGCTCGCCCGTTGAAGCGGGATGACCTTCCATAGAACCACATCGTCGCTCCGGAGCAGGCTGCAGGCCTGAGCCCAGAACTGAGAACCGATGCGTGTCGGCATCGATTCTCCGCTGCCGGAGCGCCATTCAGCCCGCCGCCGCAGCCTTGACCGAGCCCCTGGGCGAGGCGATTGCGGGCTCAACCGCGAAGATATGAAGGCCTCGAAACCCGACGCGCCGCATATCTTCACAAGCGACCATTAACCCATGCGGACTAGCTTCCCCCACACGCTGGGCGATTTGGGAGCACGCGATCATGCCTGAGGCCGGCTTCGGGCCCTGCTGACGACGATACCAATGGATCTCGCAACCCTTTGGCACCTGACGACTGGAACCCTGCTCGTCGCGGCCGCTATGACTCTTTGGGAGCGGAAGGCGCAGGCGCGACGCTCGCGCGAGCTCGGCCTTTGGGCTTTGGCCTATGGCCTGTTCGCCTTCGGCTGCATCCTGGCGATGAATCGAAGCCTGCTTCCCGGCGTCGCCGGCCCGGCCGCCACCAACGTCGTGATGATGCTCGGCTACTCGCTGATGCTGCAGGGCGCCTTGGCGCTGGACGGCCACAGGCTGCACCCCGCCTTCATCGCCGGCCCGCTCGCATTCATCGGCGCGGCTTGGTTCGCCGTCGGCGCCGGCTCGGCCGATCTCCTCTGGAACCATGTCAGCTCATTCCCGATCGCCGTCGTCTGCGCGCTGACAGCGCTCGCGCTGCTGCGCAGCCGCACCGCGAGGGGGCTGCGCTCCCGCCCGATCGCGGTCGCGGTTTTCGCCGGCCACGCCCTGTTCTACGGCGCCCGCGCCTTCGCTGTTCCTGTGCTCGCATCAGCCTATGGCGACGCCGTGCTGTCCATCGTCGCCAGCCTCACCATGTACGAGGCCGTGCTCTTCAGCGTCGCCATGGCCATGTCCCTGCTGGCGCTCGTGCGGGAAGAGGATCACGCTCGGCTCCTGGCCACCGCCCGCACCGACTTCCTCACAGACCTCAACAACCGCCAGGGTTTCTTCGAGCTCGCCCCCAAACGCCTGAGCCAGGCGGAAAAGAACGCCCGGCACGCGCTGCTCGCGATCGATCTCGATAACTTCAAGGCCATCAACGACCGATACGGGCACGAGGCCGGAGATCGCGTGCTGAAGCTCTTCGCCAGCATCGCCAGGGAGGCCGCAGGCCCCGACGCCATGAGCGCCCGCCTGGGTGGCGAGGAGTTCGCAATCCTGCTTCCGAACATGACAGGCGAGGACGCCCGCCTGGTCGGACAGAGCATCGCCCGGCGCTTCGCCGAGACGGCCGCGCGTGACGACGAATTGGGGATTCCCGCCACGGTCAGCATCGGCCTCGCGGAGGCCGGGAGCCGGGAGGCCGACCTGACCGCGCTCCTGGCCACAGCCGACCGCGCCCTGTACCAAGCCAAGATGCTGGGCCGCAATCGCGTCGAGAGCGCCAGGCCGGATCAGGCCGCCAAGGCGGCGTAGAAGCGCCGCCCGCATCCTCGGTCACCGGGTCAGCCTGGACCGGCGCCTTCGCAAACTGCGATGAGCTTCGCGCCTGGCCGCCCCGATCGTCCCTCAGTGCGCCGATGGCTTCGCCGGCCCCTGCACCGCCGGCAGCGACTTCAGATACTCCGCCATCGCCAGACGATCGGCATCCGACAATTGCGCGATGTTGCGCACCACGGCCGCCATCGAGCCGCCGACGCTGTCGAAGCTCGGCGTGAAGCCGGTCTTGAGCAGTTCGGCGATCTCCTCCTTCGACCATTTGCCCAGGCCGTCCTCGGCCTGGGTGATGTTGGGTACCCAGCCCTTGCCTTCCGGGTCGGGCCCGCCGGCGAAGCGCGTCGCCTGGACGATGGCGCCCAGCGCGTTGCGGCTCGAATGGCATTCGGCGCAATGGCCGGGGCCATTCACCAGATAGAAGCCGCGATTCCATTCCTCGCTCTTGCCCGGATCGGGCTTGAACGAGGCTCCGTCGAAGAAGAGCAGCTTCCAGCCGCCGACGACGCGGCGGATGTTGAAGGGGAACCGCAATTCATGCGGCGCGGCCTTGCCCTCGACGGGCGCGAGCGTGCGGATATAGGCGAAGAGATCGGCCAGCGCCTTGGGCGGGATCAGCCGATAGGAGGTGTAGGGGAAGGCCGGATAATAATGTTGCCCGGCCGGCGAGACGCCGGTCGCCATCGCATCGACGAAATCCTTCACGCCCCAATTGCCGATGCCGTCGCGCGTATGCGGCGAGATGTTGGGGGCATGGAAGGTGCCGAAGGGCGAGCCCAGCCCAAGCCCGCCGCCGAGCTTGAGCTTGTCGTCCTGCCCGGGCGTGGCGTGACAGGACGAGCAGCCGCCCGCCGCGAAGAGCAGCTTGCCGTTCTCGATGTCTGGCGCCGGCAGCGCCCCGATCTCGGGAGCGGGCGAAACCACGCGCGGGTCGGTCAGGACGTAGAAACCGGCGAGGCCAAGCACCGCCAGCGCGACGAGGGTAACCAGCAAGCGGCGCAGCAGCAGCATTCTCATCCTCTCCCGAGATTGCGAACGGGCTAGAGCGTTTTCGAGCGAAGTGGATACCGGTTCGCGTGAAGAAAACGTGTCAAAAACAAAGGTCTAGAGCAATTCATCGATCCGATCGGATCGGAAATTACTCTAGCTCGGAATCACAGCGTCATCCCGGACACGCCGCGAAGCGACGCCGATCCGCGATGACACCGGATGTCCGAGCAAGACCGAGACAGTGCTGGAGTGGAACGCGCGGCGCAGCAAAAAGCTCCGCCGGCCGCCGTCAAAAACCGGCAGCGCTCACTTCTTGATGCGATAGGCCTCGTGGCAGGCAGCACAGTTCTTGGTGACGGTGCCGAATGCGGTGCGGAACGAGGCAAGATCGGTGGAGGCCGTCGCCGCAGCCGCGGCATCGCTTTCGAACTTGACCTGTGCTGCCTTGAAGTTCGCCTGATCTTCCCAGATCTTCGGGCCGGCAGTGGTGTCGCCGGTCTTGGAGCTGTCGGGAAACAGCGTCTCCATCTTCTTGCCGGAGTCGACATAGGTCTTGAAGATGCCCTGGACCTTGGCGGCGTCGAACGCCTCCTCGCCCTTGGCGATCTTGGCGCCGAGCCCGGTGGCTCCGCCGATCATCTTCATCGTGGCCTTGCGCTCGGTAATCGGATCAGACTGCGCCATGACGGCGGAGAAACCGAGCACCAGAGCAGTGGCAGCAAGAGCAAAGCGGATCATGCGTCGTCATCTCCGAAGGCTGTCCGGCGCTCAGGATGACGCCGGTTAGAACCTTTCCAGATCACAACAGCCGAGCGCTGCCGCCAAGCCGGTCTCACGCGATTGGCATTTGCATCAAAGCAAATGCAATCTTGCATTAGAGCCCGACAGCTTCAGATGGAGTCACAAAGTACCCCCCACCCGAAGACTGAATCGGTCGCTCTTCAAAAAGTGAGAGCAGGATCAATGCTCTTACAGCGGATATCCAGCCTGCTTCAGCGCATTGAAGACCTTGATCGGGGTCGCCGGCATGTCGATCGCCTTGATGCCGGCCGCCCGGTCGAGCGCATCCACCATTGCGTTCATCACGGCCGGGCAGGCACCGATGGCGCCCGCCTCGCCCGCGCCCTTCACACCCAACGCATTGGTGAGGCAGCGCACATTGCGCGTCTCGAAATGGAAGTTAGGCACGTCGACCGCACGCGGGAGGGCATAGTCCATGAAGGTCGCGGTCAGCATCTGCCCCTCGGCGTCGAAGCGGATCTCCTCCATCAGGGCCTGGCCGATGCCTTGCGCCGCGCCGCCATGGACCTGGCCTTGCAGCATGATCGGGTTCAGCGTCACGCCGAAATCGTCGACCACGACATAATTGAGGATCGTGGTTGCCCCGGTGCCGGGATCAACCTCCAATTCGCAGATATGGGTGCCGTTGGGATAGGTCGCCTCCGGCGGCTCCCAGCTCTGGTGCACCTTGAGCATGGCCGAGGTCGCGCCCGGCAGCGCGGCGATCGCGGCAAGGTCGAGTGCCTTGTCGGTGCCGACGACGCGCACCGCGCCATCGACGATTTCGAGATCACTGATGCCGGCTTCGAGCTTCTCCGAGGCAAGCTGCTTGAGATTGTCGGAGAGGATCGCAGTCGCCTTGTCGAGCGCCGCGCCGCCGACGGGGATGGAACGCGAACCGCCGGTGCCCGAACCCGTCTCGACCTTGTCGGTATCGCCCTGGATGACGCGGATGCGGTCCATCGGAATGTCGAGATGCTGAGAGACGAGCTGTGAATAGGCCGTCTCATGCCCCTGCCCGTTCGACTGCGTGCCGATCAGCACGGTCACCATGCCGTCCTTCTCGAGGATCACGGTCGAGCTCTCCGGCCCGCCGCCGCCGCAGGCCTCGATATAGCAGGCGAGGCCGATGCCACGGATCTTGCCGGCCTTGGCCGAGGCCTTGAGGCGGGTCTTGAAGCCGTTCCAGTCCGCCACCTCCATGGCGCGGCGCATATGCCCCTCGAACTCGCCTGAATCATAGACCGGCCCGGTCTGGGTCTTGTGCGGCATCTCGCTTGGCTTGACGAAGTTGAGCGCCCGCACAGCGTCGGGCGTCTTGCCGGTCTCGCGCGCGACCGCATCGACCAGCCGCTCGATCAGATAGGCTGCCTCGGGGCGGCCGGCGCCGCGATAGGCATCGACCGGCGTCGTGTTCGTCAGCACGCCGCGGAAGCGCACATGCACGGCGGGAATGCTGTAGCAGCCCGGCGTCATCGTGGTTCCGACCCAGGGGATGAAGGGTCCGTACTGAGAGAGATAGGAGCCCATCTCGGCCGCCAGATCGACCTTGAGGGCAATGAACTTGCCCTTCTTGTCGAGCGCGACCGTCGCCGTGGCGAGATTGGCGCGACCATGGGTGTCGGCGAGGAAATGCTCGGTGCGGTCTGAGACCCAGCGCACCGGGCGCTTCAGCATCTCGGCCGCGACCATGGTCAGCGGGTATTCGCGATACATGAAGATCTTGGTGCCGAAGCCGCCACCGACATCGGGCGTGACGACACGGATGCGCTTAGGGTCGACCTTCAGGATATAGCTCGCCAGAATGTCGCGCGTGCCATGGCTGCCCTGGCTGCCGAGCGTCAGCGTCCAGCGCTTCGTCTCCTTGTCGTATTCGGCGATGCATGCGCGCGTCTCCATATAGTTGGAGGCGAGCCGGTTGTTGACGATGGTGACGGAGACGGTGCGGTCGGCCTTGGCGAAAGCCGCGTCGGTCTTGGCCTTGTCGCCCTGCTCCGCCTCGAAAGCGACATTGCCCGGCCGGTCCGGCCAGACCTGCGGCGCCTTGGGCTCCAGCGCAGCGGCAATGCCGGTGATCGAGGGCAGCGTCTCCCAGGAAATGTCGATGGCTTCGGCTGCGTCGCGCGCCTGGTCGAGCGTCTCGGCGACGATGAAGGCGACCGCCTCGCCGACATGGCGCACGGTGTCGGTCGGCAGCACCGGCACGGGCAAGGGCACAACCGGCTCGCCCGAGATCGTCTTGATCAGACCCTTGCAGGGAATGCCGCCGAGATGGGCGACGTCCTCGCCCGTCAGGATCAGCTTCACGCCCTTCATCTTGCGGGCCGCGCTCTTGTCCCGGATCGTGAATTTGGCATGCGCATATTGCGAGCGCAGCACGAAGGCGTGCAGCGCGCCCTCGACCGCCGTATCATCCGTATAACGACCTGCGCCCGTGGTCAGGCGGTGATCCTCGACCCGGCGAACCGGCTGGCCAAATCCGAATTTCATGGGACGCATGGGCATCAATCCTCAAATCGGTCGCATGTAAGACTGAAACAGAACTTGAAACTGGAGCAGGATCCGCGCCCCGTCAGCCCCGCACAACGGCGTACCGCGATGCACTGGGCGCAGCCCGCAGTCTTGGGAAGCGTCAACGGGCGATCGGCCCGCCTTGCAAGACCCAGTCCTTGAAGCCGCCGAGGTAGTGGCTGTCGATATCAAGGCCGGAGCTTTGCGCAAATTCGAGCGCGCGCAGCGAGCGCACGCCGGCGGCGCAGGAAAAGATGACGCGCTTGCCGGGCTCGTCGGGAATGGCGGCTGGGTCGAATTGCGAGAGAGGCAGCGAGGTCGAGCCAGGAATATGGCCGGCCGCGAATTCATGTGGCTCGCGCACATCGACCACCAGGATCGACCCATCCGCAAGTCCGGCCTTGACGGCGTCGATATCGAGATCCTTCACGATCAAGGCGCATCTCCAGCTCAATCCAGCAGATGTACCAGATAGAGCGTGAGCGCCGGAATTGCCACCATGATGCCGAGCCGAATGCAGCCTTGCGGATCAATTCGCCAACGGCGGGCATCTTGATCGAGCGGTTTGGTGCGCATCGTTCTGGCGCAAGCTGAGCTTGGCCATTGCCGTTCGAATGCGCGCATTTCCCGGTGATGGCGATGATGGAGAGCCAGCCGTAAGCGGTCCCGGCGCCGGTGCCCGCTCGGGGCGGGTCTTGCGGCTGCGCCCAGAGGGACGCAGCCGGCCTACGGATCCGTCGCCGGATCGAGCCCTGAGCCGCGTCAGGCCTGCGGAGGAATCCGCAGCACCCAGCCCGGCTGGATCAGGTCGGGGTTCTTCACCGGTGGCGTATTGGCCTTGACGATATCTGTGTATTTGGCGCCCTGGCCCTTGCCGTAATGCTCTTCGGCGATCTTCCAGAGCGTGTCGCCCTTCTTGACCGTGTAGAACACGGCGGGAGCGGCTTCCTTGGTCACGGCGAGATCGGATTCGACCGAGGCGACTCCGGTCGTGTTCCCCAGCGCCAGGATGATCTTCTCGGCCTGCTCGGTCGAGACCGCCTTGCCCGAGACCTTCACCTTGTCGCCGTCGATCGAGATCGCAACATCGGAAGGCAAGCCATGACCGGCCAGCTCTTTCTGCAACTCGTCCGCCGTCGCGGCCTTGGCTGGGGACGAGCCGAAAATCTTCGCGCCCGCATCCTTGATGAAACTGAACAGACCCATGAGGCTTCTCCATCTGTTGGGAGGCATATCAAGCCCTCTCAGCGTGATAAGTTCAAGACAGACGTTGCATTTTTGCGCGAATACAACTTTTCCTTGCATCATCTGATGGGCCTTTTTTTTCGGCACAACTGCTCTGAAGCTGTGGGCTCTTCCCCGCGCATTGACAGGCTGGCACAAGCGCCCCGGTACAGCCGCCCCAAGACAGCACCCCGAAGACATCAACGGAGTTCCCCGATGCTGACACTCGCCCAGGCCCAGGCCATTCTCGCAACCGCCCTCAGCCATGCCGAAAAGAGCGGGTTCAAGCCGCTTGCCATCGCAGTTCTCGACGCGCGCGGCGCACAGAAGGTCTTCGCGGCGCAGGACGGCACCAGCCTGAAGCGCGGCGAGATCGCGCTCGGCAAGGCCCATGGCTCGGTCGCGATGGGCCTTGGTTCGCGAGCCCTCCACAAGATGGCGCAGGAGCGGCCCTATTTCATCGAGGCGGCCACGCATGCGGTCGGCGGCTCGCTCGTGCCGGTGCCCGGCGGCGTGCTGATCCGCGACACGAACAACATGCTGCTCGGCGCGATCGGCATCTCCGGCGACACCTCGGACAATGATGAGGCGGCCGCTGTCGCCGGAATCATCGCTGCCGGGCTCAGGGCCGACACTGGCGCCTAGAGCAGATTAGGTTGCGGTGCATCCTGATCGGATGACGCGATCTCTATGACATGGCGAGAGACGGATTCATCGATCAGTTCGATCCGACCGGATTCGGCTCTCGTCGCTCCAGAAAGCACTTGGCGGACCCGAAAACACTTGCCAGACGCCGCGCGAGGCATCATGTCACGCGCGGCGCTGTTCGGTTTGCCGAATTTTTGAACGCTTCAAAGGAAATGAGATGAGCGACGTGGCCGTTCCCGGTGAGGTCATCACCACGGATGTCGTGATAGTTGGCGCGGGTCCGTGCGGGTTGTTTGCGGTGTTCGAGCTGGGTCTGCTCGACATCAAGGCGCATCTGGTCGACATCCTGCCCAAGGTCGGCGGGCAATGCGCCGAGCTCTATCCGGAGAAGCCGATCTACGACATTCCCGGCTTCCCGATCGTCACCGGCCAGGGCCTGGTCGACAACCTGGTCGAGCAGATCAAGCCCTTCGGCCCGACCTTCCACCTGAACCAGATGATCGAGGCGCTGGAGCCGATTG
>NZ_PQFZ01000002.1 GCF_002917105.1 Allobosea psychrotolerans | reverse complement strand
CGCTGGCCGTGATCCCCAACAATCCGTCCCGCGCCAAAAAGCACCCGCTCGACCAGCAGCTCTATGCTCAACGTCACCTCGTCGAATGCTGCATCGGCAAACTCAAGCAGTTCCGAAGGGTCGCAACCCGCTTCGAAAAGACCGCCAGGAACTACCTCGCCGTCGTCACTCTCGCCGCAACCGTCCTATGGCTCCGATAAGTGTCCACAGGTCCTAGCGCTTGCCCAATTCGATGTCGGGCATGGTCGGCGACGTGAGGCCGCGCTCGCTTTCGGGGATGACCGGCGAAGGGTTGCGCGAGATGCGCAGGGCGAGATAGGCGGCCGTTGCGACCGACAGCATGACGAGATAGGCGAGCAAACCCTGCGGGCCGAGAAGCTGCATGAACAGTGTCGCCGCGAGCGGCCCGATGGCCGAACCGACGCCCCAGAGAAAGAGCAGCCGGGCCGAAAGGCCGACCGCCTGCTCCTGTCCCAGGCGAAAATAGGCGTGCGCAATGGCGACCGTGTAGAGCGGGATGCCGCAGCCGCCGATCAGGGTGAACAGGCTAAACAGCCATATCCGATCATGCGCCGTACCCAATTGCAGCAGCACCCCGAGCAGGGTCGCAGCCAATGCGACTGCGCTCGCGGCGGTCAGCATGATGACGCGGCTGGCAATGCGGTCCGCGAGCAGGCTCATCGGCCATTGCAGCATGAGCGCGCCGATCTGGATCGCGGCGGTCAGCAGGATCGTCGCTCTCTGGTCGAGGCCGGTCAGGATGCCGTAGGCGGGCGCGACATTGGTCAAGGGACCACCGACCAGGCCGACATAGAGGCAGCCGATGACGGCGGCCGGCGCATGCCGCCACAAGGTCCGCAACCTGACCGAGACGACCTCGCTCGATTCAGGGCCGCGCGCCCGGGTCAGCGCCACGGGAATCAGCGCGAAGGAGAACGCCATGCTGGCGTAGAGAAAGACGTCATGCGCCTGGATCGCGACATAGCCGACGCCGATCTGGGAGCCGATCAAGGCGAGGCGGTTGAGGATCTGGTAGATGCCGAAGATGCGGCCGCGATTGCTGCCCTTGGCCTGGCCGCTGATCCAGCTTTCGATGCAGATGCCATGGCCGGCGGCCGACAGGCCCATGACGAGCCGCGCCACGCCCCACAAAGCCTCGGGAATCATCGGGAAGCTCAAGGTCGAGGCGGCCTGAAGCGCAGCGAAGACGGCAAAGCCACGAATATGGCCAATGCGGCGCACCAGTGAGGGAATCGCGAAGCAACCGACGAGAAAGCCGATCGAATAGGCCGAGCCGACCAGACCGATCAGGAGCGGAGGCTGGCCCGCGACCGCCATCCGCAAAGGCACGACCGTGTTCACGATCGTGCCGGCCACCTGCAGGATCAGCGCTCCGGCAACGATCGCGCCAAGCGCGGCGACCGAACCGCTATGGGCCTTGTCTGTCACGGCTCCGGATATCCAGGACGCTTCCTCCAGGAACCATCTGCCCGGCTTCCCCGGGAAAAGCCAGACGAAATATCCTCGCTCGCGAAGGCGCTCCTATTCTTGGCGCCGCGACCCTTGCTTCCAGGCAGGGCAACTCACCTCAGCTTGACGACGACCTTGCCCTTTGACCGTCCGGTTTCGATGTAGGCCAAGGCTTCATTGGTCGCTTCGAAGGGGAAGATCCGGTCCATGACGGGGCGAATGATCCCGGCTTCGATCAACGCTGTGATCTGGCGCAGTTGTGCGCCGTTCGCTCGCATGAACAGGAAAGAATAGCTCACCCCCCGGCCTTTGGCCTTCCTTCGGATGCCGAAGCTCAGAAGACGCAAGACCTGCTGCAGGAACCAGTTCAGTCCCTGTTCCCTGGCGAAAGCGGGATCCGGCGGACCGGAGATCGAGATTAGCTTGCCGCCGGGCTTCAACACGCTCAGGGATTTTTGGAGCGTGTCGCCATCCAGGCTGTTCAAGACCACGTCGTAGCCGGACAGGACCTTCTCGAAGTCCTGCATCTTGTAGTCGATGACGACATCGGCGCCGAGGCTCTTGACCAGCTCGACATTCGCCGTGCTCGTCGTCGTCGCGACGGTCGCGCCGAGATGCTTGGCCAACTGGATCGCGAAAGTGCCCACGCCACCGGAACCGGCATGGACGAGAACCTTCTGCCCCTTCGCCAGCTTCGCTCGCTCGACCAGGGCCTGCCAGGCCGTCAGTCCCACGAGGGGGATGGAAGCGGCTTCCTCCATGGTGAGGTTCTTGGGCTTCAGCGCCAGGTCGGCTTCGTTCACGGCGATGAATTCCGCGAATGTCCCGATCCGGCCATCGCGCGGCCGGGCATAGACCTCGTCGCCCGGCTTGAAGCGACGGGCCCTTGATCCGACCCGAACGACGGTTCCGGCCAGGTCGTGGCCCAGGATGAAGGGCGGGCGATAGGGCAAAATGGGCTTGAACGCTCCATCGCGGATTTTGGAATCCAGAGGATTGAGCCCGGCCGCGTGGATCTCGACCAGGACATCGTCATCCCGCGACGTCGGCTCCGGCATCTCGCTGAAGCGCAGAGCGCCGTTCTTCTTGTATTTGTCGAGGATGAAAGCCTTCATGACGCTCTGTTCTCCAGCCTGCTGCAGATGCTAGCCTCGAGCTAGGCAATGGCTCTCGCAGGCAAGGCATGAGGATCGGGCCGCGCCTGCGCGCGGCAGCGAAGGATTAGCGGCCGTCTTGGGCGGCGATGGCAGGGTAGTCGGTGTATCCGGCGGCGCCCCCGCCATAGATCGTTGTCGGGTCGACGGCAGCGAGGGGTGCGCTGGTTTTCAGCCGTTCAACCAGATCGGGATTGGCAATGAAGGGGCGGCCGAAGGCGAACAGATCGGCCTTGTCCTCCGCCAACCGCGACGTCGCGAGCTCGAGATTGTAACCGTTATTGGCGATATAGGTGTTCTTGAAGCGCCGGCGGAGCGATCCGAAATCGAACGGCGCGACATCGCGCGGCCCACCCGTGGCGCCCTCGACCACATGAATGTAGACGATGCCCAGAGCATTGAGCTGGTCGACGATATAGTCGAACTGCGCCTGAGCATCACTGCTCGAAACATCATTGGCGGGCGAAACGGGCGAAATGCGGATGCCGGTGCGCTCAGCGCCAACCTCCTGGACCACCGCAGCCGCAACCTCGATCATCAGACGGGCGCGGTTCTCGACCGAGCCGCCGTAAGCATCGGTGCGGACATTGGCGCCATCCTTGGCGAACTGGTCGAGCAGATAGCCGTTTGCGCCATGAATCTCGACACCATCGAAGCCGGCGGCGATCGCGTTCGCGGCTGCCTTGCGGAAGTCTTCCACGATGCCCGGCAGTTCATCCAGTTCGAGCGCGCGCGGCTCCGAGACATCGACGAAGCCGTTATTGGCAAACGTCTTGGTCTGAGCCCGGATCGCCGAGGGCGCAACCGGTGCCGCTCCGTTCTCCTGGAGGTCGACATGAGAGACACGGCCGACATGCCAGAGCTGCAGGAAAATCCGCCCGCCCCTGGCGTGCACGGCAGTGGTGACCTTGCGCCAGCCGTCGATCTGAGCCTGCGTGTAGATGCCGGGCGTGTCCTGGTAACCCTGGCCCTGCCGCGAGATTTGCGTGGCCTCGGAGATCAGCAGGCCGGCCGAAGCTCGCTGGCCGTAATACTCGGCGGCCAGATCGCCTGGAACGAAGCCCGCGCCCGCCCGATTGCGCGTCAGGGGCGCCATCACGATACGATTTGAGAGGATCAGTGAGCCAAGAATATAGGGCTCAAACAGTGTTTTGATTGTCATCAGTCACCTGTTCTGGCCTCCGCCGGGGCGGAGTGGTTTGTCGAGATGGCGTGGGCGCTGTTCAGGCAGGGGTGCGGTAGCGCTCCGCGGGCAGTTCGTTCCGATAGTTGGGAAGCATGGCCTGGCGCGCGGCCTGAAACGCGTCCCACTGCCCGGCATCGGGAAGGGGCGGAATGGTCACCGGTTCGCGGCGGTCGAAGCCGACCAGCGCCGCATCGACCAGATCGGCCACCTCCATCACGTTGGAGAGCGCGTTGACGTCGGCGCCAACATGGTCCCAGATTTCCGTACGCGTCGTGGCGGGAAGCACGGCCTGGACGTAGACGCCCTTCGGCCCGAGCTCGAGGCTGAGACCCTGCGAGAGGAACAGCACGAAGGCTTTGGTCGCACCGTACACCGTCATCCCGAACTCGGGCGCCAGCCCGACCACCGAGCCGATGTTGACGATCGCTCCCTCGCCGGCCTTCGCTAGACGCGGGGCGATGGCGCTGGCAAGCCGCAGAACCGCGGTCGTGTTGAGGGCGACGAGCCGCGCGGCGTCGTCGGTGGCCTGCTCGATGAAGCTTCCGCCGATGGCCGTTCCGGCATTGTTGACAAGGATCCCGATACGGGCGTCGTCGCGCAGCCGCGTCTCTACCGTTGCAAGCTCGTCGGCCTTGGTGAGGTCGGCCTGGATGATGTCGATCGCGACGCCGTTGTCCTGACGCAGACGGGCCGCCAGGGCCTCCATTCGAGCGATGTCACGGGCAACCAGCACAAGGTCGTGCCCACGGCGCGCGAAGCGCTCGGCATAGGCGGCTCCGATGCCGGTGGAGGCGCCGGTGACGAGGACTGAGGGGATCGTGGTCATAGGATTGCTCTTTTCTCTTCGGGAACCTATATTCATGACGATCATCATGATTGTCATTAAATATGATGCTCATCATGTAAGTGTCAACGGGGCCGGCGGAGAATTTTGAAATGAAGGTCAGTCGAGAGCAGATGGCGGAGAACCGTCGCCGGATTCTGGAGGTTGCCAGCCGGCTGTTCCGCGACAAGGGATTCGACGCGGTCAGCGTGGCGGAGGTGATGAAAGCCGCCGGGCTCACCCATGGCGGCTTCTATGGCCATTTCGCTTCGAAAGACGACCTGATCGCGCAGACTCTTGTCCATGCTCTCGCCGTCGATACGAGCGGAGGCGGCGGTTTTCGCGCTTATGTGGATGCCTATCTTGCGCCCCGGCATCGCGACAACTGCGCTGGCGGGTGCCCGACTGCGGGCCTTGCCGCGGCTGTCCGCCTTCAGTCCCCGGCGGCACGCGCGGCCATGACCGAAGGCCTTCGATCGCAGATCGACCGTATCGGCAAGGCGCTCCCGGAGTTGGAGGAGGCCGACCGGCGTCGCGCGGCGATCGGGAGCTGGGCTGCGATGGTGGGGGCCGTGATCCTGTCCCGCGCTATCGACGACCCGGCGCTTTCGGATGAGATTCTCGAACAGACGCGTGAGTGGGTCGATGCCGGGCTTGGTCAACAGGTTGCGCGTTAGCCCAGCCGTCTGCATGACGTGGGCAGCTTTTGGTGTCGCAGTCTCGGGGCTGGTAGGGCAATGCGCCACGCAGGCCTCTCGAATGGCGCCATCGGACTAAAAATCAAGGGCAGGGCTTGTTGATGAGAGCGTCGCGGCTGCGATCAGGCCAGCCGACCGAACTGCTGGCGCGACGCCTTGTCGACCATCCTCGCTGGCATCAAACGCCGCAGCAGGTTGCCCAAGCCGGGTCCACAGTGCAGCAACGGGGTGGCCAGTGCTCGGTCATGCCGCATACCTTTCGGCGAGGGCCGGCCGACCGCGCGGGCTGCTCAAAGCGAAGCGCCGCCGCAGACGACGATCTGCTGCCCGGTGATGCTTGCGGCCGGCTCCGAGAGCAGGAATCCGGTCAGGGCCGCGACCTCCTCCGGTTTCACCAGGCGGCCCATGGGCGGCATCTTGGGAGCAACTGAGGCGCGCCTGGGGTCCTTCAGCATCGGCGTGTCGGTTGCGCCGGGCGCCACGACGTTGACGGTGATCCGGCGTGGAGCGAGTTCGATGGCGAAGGAGCGCGCCATGCCGACAAGCGCGGCCTTGGTCGCGGCATATTGCGCCCGCCCGGCCGAGCCCGCCGCCGTGCGGCTGCCGATCAGGACGATGCGGCCGCCATCGGGCAGGCGCGGCACGAGATGCTCGACCATCTGTTCGGCCGCATCGACGTGTAGTCGCCACATTGCCCGGCCGTTTTCGGGGTCGAGCTGGCCAAGCGTGCCGACGCGCAGGATGCCGGCGGCATGGACCAGCGCATCGACCGGACCCAGGCCCGCAAGGGCGGCGTCGAGCGCCGCCCTGTCGGCGATGTCGACGGAGACGGCCGAAAAGCGTTCATGCGTCAGATCGGGCGCGCTGCGGCTGAAGCCGATGACGCTCCAGCCGAGGTCAAGCAGATGGCGCACGGTCGCCGCGCCGATGCCCGAGCTCGCGCCGGTGACGAGCGCGCGTTTCGCACGCCCGTCTGGTGTCGAAAGCGCCGGCGTCATCCGGTGAAGGACCGCGCCTGCGCCCTGATCTTCTCGACGTCGAAGTCGTTGATCTTGTCGATCAGGTCATTGGTATAGATCTTCGAGAAGTCCTTGATGTCCCAGTCGTTCATCTTCGCCTCGGTGACGAATTCGTCGACCCGGATGCTGCCCATCTTGGCGCCGGCATAAGGCGGCTCATAGAGCTTGATGCGCCGGCTGATCGCCTCCAGCACCGACTTCACCGCCTGCTCCTCGCTGGAGCCGCGCGGGGCGGTCTCGGGATAGAGCTTGAGGAAGGCTTTCGCGCCGGCCGAGGGGTTCTCCAGGATGAAGCGCGAGGCCTTGGCGGTCGAGCGGCCGAAGCCAATGAAGAGATCGCGCTCGGCCTGGATCCTCTGGCGCAGGCCCATCAGGAACTGGCCGCCGATCATCGGCAGGTTGCTGGGGCGCGCGAGCAGCTCCAGCGGGATGCCGGCGCCGTCGATGATACCGAAGCCGGTGTCGTAATAGGCGAGGGCGTCGATGGCGCCGCGCTGCAGGGCGACACCGGCTGGAACGCCGGCGCCGACGGCCGTCCATTTCACGTCCTTGTCGGGATCGACGCCGAGCGACTTCAGCACGTTGCGGGTGACCGGATATTCGGTGCCACCGAAATCGGAGACGCCGATATTCTTGCCCTTGAGGTCGGTATAGGCCTTGGCGGTCGAGCCGGGCTTGACCGCAATGTCCCATTTATAGGGGTAGGTGTACTGGTAGAACCATTGCGAATTGCCCCACTCGTTGCGGGCCAGGATCGGCAGGGCATAGGACGGCACGCCGATGCCGACGTCGACGTCGCCCTTATCGGTCGCCACCTGGACATTGGCGTTGCCGCCGAGCGCCAGCCCCTGGACCTTGAAGCCTTCCTCGGCATTGTAGCCGAGCGCCTCGCCGATCAGGAGGTTGATAACGCTGGAGTTGAGCGATTTCAGCCCGACACCGACCTTTACGGTCCGCGTCGCCTGCGCGAAGGACGAGCGCGGTCCCAGCGCGAGGGCCGCAGCGAAGGCGCTGCTCGCCTGAAGCCATTGCCTGCGATTGATCATGACGTTCTCCCAGGGTTGGTTGTTGGTTTTGCTTGGTTATTTCCGACCGCGATCGCCCCAGTGGACGATTCTTTTTTCCAGTCCGCGGACGATGCCGTGGAGCAGGATTCCCATTGCGCCGAGGATGACGAGGGCGGCGAAGACGCCGGCCACATCGGTCACCGCCTGCGCCTGAGTTATGACGACGCCCATGCCCTGCTGGGCGCCGAGGAACTCCGCGACGATGGTGCCGAGCAGCGCGTAGACCACTGCCATGTCGAGCCCGGCGAAGATGAAGGGCGCGGCGTTGGGCAGCTTGACGATGCGATAGGTCTCGAAGCGTGAGGCCGAGAGCGAGCGCATCAGGTCGATGCGCTCGGGCTCGACGGCACGCAGGCCGGTGAAGCTGTTGATCAGCATCGGGAAGAAGGCGAGCAATGCCGAGATCGCGATCTTGGAACCGTCACCGAAGCCGAACCAGATTACGATCAGCGGGGCGATCGCGACTTTCGGCAGGCTCTGCAGCGCGAAGGCATAGGGCATGATCAGCTTTTCGATCAGCCGGCTTTCCGCCATGAGGGAACCCAGGGTCAGGCCAAGCGCCGAGCCGAGGAAGAGGCCGATGGCGGCGTTCTTGAGCGTGCCCCAGAGCGGCAGGTAGTAGCCGAGCGGGCTCGACGGGCTGACCGCAATGCCCGACCACAGCGCCTTCCAGACCGCCAGTGGCGTCGGCAGGATGTAGGAGGGCACTTCGAGATATTTCACCGCCAGCGCCCAGCCGCCGAACAGGACGACGAGGCCGATCAGCGTGATCGCGGTGCCGTTGACGCCGCTGCCGTCCTTGGCTTTGGCCTTGGGTTTTGGGGGCGCGCGCTCGATCGCGACGCTGTCTGCAATGATGGTGGTTTGCGCCTGGCTCATCATTCGTCTCCCTGCGCGTTGAGCAATCCGCGGATTTCCTTGGCCAGCGCCGGATAGGCGGGGTGGCTGATGATGGTGTCGTTGCTGCGCGGGCGCGGGATCGGTACCTCAAGCTCGCGGATGACGCGGCCGGGCCGGGCCGACATCACGACCACGCGGTCGGCGAGGAAGATCGCCTCCGAGATCGAATGCGTGATCAGGAGCACGGTCTTGCGGCTGGCCTGCCAGATGCGCTGCAATTCGAGGTTCATGCGCTCGCGGGTCAATGCGTCGAGCGCGCCGAAAGGCTCGTCCATCAGCAGGACGCGGGGCGAGCGCACCAAAGCGCGGCAGATGCCGGCGCGCTGCTGCATGCCGCCCGAGAGTTCATAGGGGAAGCGTTCGCCGAAATCCTTGAGGCCGGCGACATCGAGCAACCGGTCGATATCCTCGGCCTGCCCGACCTGCTTGCCGCCGACGCGCAGCGGCAAGGCGATGTTCTCGCGCACGGTCAGCCAGGGCAGCAGGTTCGCGGCCTGGAAGACGACGCCGACATCCCGCGAGGGGCCGGAGATCGTCTTGCCATCGAGCGCCGCCGTGCCGGTGTCGTAATCGTCGAGCCCGGCGAGGATGCGCAGCAAGGTCGACTTGCCGCAGCCGGAAGGGCCGACGACGCAGACGAACTCGCCATCCTTGATGTCGAGATCGATCGCCGACAGCGCATGCACGCTGCCGCCGGCATAGGTCTTGTCGAGGCTGCGGATGCGGATGAGATCATGCTGCGACGCTGGCGCCGTATTCAGCGGGTGGACTTGAGCGAGTGCAGGCATCTGCGGTCTCCCTGTTCTTGGTCTTGCTGTTCTTGGTCTTGTTCAGGCTTGGTCTTGTTCAGGCCCCTGATCTTGTTCAGGTTTCGGCCACCCAATCTGGCGCGACCCGGGCGTATTTGATGGCGCGGCGGAAATAGGTGAAGGCGATGTGCAGCGCTCCGTCCGGCGTCTGCGTGATCGACGGGTAGGAGAATTCGCGGTTGAGCTGATCCTTGGAGTTGTTGGTCATGCAGAAGCCGTCGCCGGTCTCGAGGTCGCGCATCACGGGCCAGCTCCGGCCGCCATCGGAGGAGAGCGCCAGCGTCATCGGCGCACGCGGCGCGCCCCAGAAGGCGGTGCGATGCGTCGCGGCCGGGGCTGGCACGGCCTCGGCTTGTGGCGTGGCGCCTTCCTCGTCTTCGATGTCGTCATAGAGGCCGGTGCGCCGGTCGGTCGCGTCGGCCGCGCTGGAGTGGTTGAAGACGAGCGCGATGCGGCCATCAGTCAGCACGGTCGCCTGGATCGAGGAGTTGTTGTTAGGCAGCGCGGTGGGCTCGGGCGCCGTCCAGTTGCGGCCGTCGCTCGAGCGGCTGGCATAGATGAAATCGGCCCAGCGGCTGCGATAGAGCGCCAGCAGGCCATCCCCGGTCTTCAGCACGTTCATGTGCACGCAGCCGGTCGAGCCGGGCACGACATGCTCCGTCCAGCTCTTGCCGGCGTCGGAGGAGACACGCACGGCGCTGATGTCGTGATCGCCGACCCATTTGGCTCCGGGCACGCTGACGCAATGGAAGACCGGGATCACCCAATCGCCATTGTCGAGCACGACAGGAGGCTGGCGCACGAACAGGCCATGGCCCTTGGGCGCCTCGAACAGGGTCTCGATCGGCCCCCATGTCAGACCATGGTCATGCGAGACGCGCTTGCGCACCAGCGCCGTGTCCTGGTTGCCGGAGATCTGCGCGGTCCAGATCAGCCAGAGCTCGCCAGCGGGCGTGGTGAACAGCACCGGGTTCTGTTCGGAGCGCGCCGGATCGTCGGAGAGCTTGACCGGGGCCGACCAGCGCTCGCCGCCCTGGGGCAATCGCGAGAAATAGGCCGAGATGTCCGGGATGCCTTCCTGCGTTCCGCCGAACCAGACGATGGCGAGATCGCCATTGCCGAGCACGGCGATGTTGGCCGCGTGGTTCTGGACGCAAGGGGAGGGCAGATAGGCCTCGATGCGCCGCGCATCGCCCTCGCGCGGATGCAGGATGCCGCTGCGCTCGGAGAGGCCGGCGGGTGCGATATCGGTCGAATGGGCTCCCATTTCGGAAGGCCTCCTTCTGGTCTGCGCAGGCCTCTCGCCCGCCTGGTCCGGCGCCGCTGTCGAGGCGGCTCAGTCGATCTTGATGGCGGCCGCCTCGATGACCGCCTTCCAGCGGGTGGTTTCCGAGGCGATGTAGGCGGCGAATTCGTCGGGGCCGAGTGCAACCGCGATGGCGCCGACCTCATCCATCTTTTTGGCCGTCTCCGGTTTCTGCATGAAGCTGCGAATCTCGGCCGAGAGCTTGTCGATCACGGGCTTGGGCGTTCCCGCAGGAGCAACGAAGCCGTGCCAGGCGACAGCCTCGAAGCCGGGGAGATATTCCGACAGCGCCGGCAGGTTGGGATCGAAGGCCGCGCGCTTGGCGGTCGCGGTCGCGATCAGGGCGAGCTTTCCGCCCGCCGCCTGCGGCAGCAGCAACGGCACATTGTCGAAGGCGAGATCGATGTTGCCGCTGATGAGGTCGGTGACCATCTGGCTCGAGCCGCGATAGGGCACATGCGTCATCTGCGTGCCGGTCATCTGCTTGAACAATTCGGCCGCCAGATGCTGCGAGGTGCCGACGCCGGCCGAACCGAAGGAGACCTTGTCCGGATTGGCCCTGAGATGGGCGATCAGCTCCGGGACGGTTCGTGCCTTGATCTTGTCGGGGTTCACTACGAGCACGTTCGGAACCATGCTGATCTGGGCGATGGGCAGGAGGTCCTGCGCCGGGCGATAGGACAGCTTCGCCCCGTAGAGCGTCGGGTTGATCGAGAGGCCCGAAGTCGAGGCGAGGCCGAGGATGCTGCCGTCCGGTGTCCCGCGCGCGATCCGCGTGATCCCGACGATCGAGCCGGCGCCGCCGACATTCTCGGTCACGAAGGGCTGGCCCCAGCTCTTCTGCAGATGCTCGCCGACCATGCGGGCGAAGATGTCGGCGGTGCCGCCGGCCGAGAAGGGCACGATCATGCTGACCGGCTTCGACGGGTAGCCGGCGCCTTGCGCGAAGGCGGGAGCCGGGCCGAGCAGGAGGCTCAGTGCAGCCAGGACATCGCGGCGGTTCATCTCTGTTCTCCCTCGCATCATTCTTGTTCGTATCGCGTCGTCGGGTCGCCGAAGAGCGACGCCCGGTCAGTCGCTGAGGACCTTGCCCGGATTCATCAGCCCCCGCGGATCGAGCAGCCCCTTGACCTGCCGCAGCAAGGCCATTTCGCGCGGCGCCGTCACATGGTTGAGGCGCTCCTTATTGGCGATGCCGATGCCGTGCTCGGCGCTGATGCTGCCGCCGAGCGCCGCCGTCTCCTCGTCGACCGCACGGTTGATCGCGCTGACGATGGGGGCGAGCGTCTCGCGCTGGTCGGCGGCGATGCCGGGCAGGATGGCGAGCACATGGATGTTGCCGTCGCCGAGATGGCCATGCATGACGATGCGCGCTTCGGGCCGGAGTGCCGCGATACGCGCCTCGACCCGGCGCACGAATTCGGCCTGATGTTCGAGCGGCACGGCGCTGTCATGCGAGACGACGTAGCCGGCGCGCTTGGAGCCTTCCGAGACGCTGTGGCGGATGGTCCAGAGCGCGGCGGCCTGGGCTTCGCTTGAAGCGACGAGAGCGTCGCCGATCAGCCCGCGCTCGAAGGCCGAGGCCAGCATCGCTTCCATCTCGGCGGAGAGGTCGATGCCCCGCAACGTGTCGACGAGTTCGATCAGCACGAACCAGGGCGCATCGAGCGCGAAGGGGATCGCCACATGGGGCACGTGCTCGGCGATGACCTCGACCTGACCGCGCGACATCACCTCGAAGGCGCCGAGCCGGTCGCCGAGCTCGGTGCGGGCCAGCGCCAGGAGATCGAGCACCGCCTCGATATCCTCGGCCTTGGCCAGCGCGACGCTGCGTTGGCGCGGGCGCGGGAACAGTTTCAGCACCGCGCCGGTGATGATGCCGAGCGTGCCCTCGGCGCCGATGAAGAGCTGCTTGAGATCGACGCCGGTGGAATCCTTGCGCAGGCTTGTCATCAGGTCGAGCATGGAGCCGTCCGGCAGCACGGCCTCGATCCCCAGGGTGAGCTCGCGCGCCGTGCCGTAGCGCAGCACGGCCGTGCCGCCGGCATTGGTCGAGAGATTGCCGCCGATCTGGCAGGAGCCCTCGGCGCCGAGGCTCAAGGGGAACAGGCGGTCGGCTGACTCGGCCGCCTTCTGGACATCGGCGAGGATGCAGCCGGCATCGACCGCGATCGAATCGCCGAGCCGGCTGATGGCGCGGATCGTGTTCATGCGGTCGAGCCGCAGCACCACATTCGGCCGCCCGTTGAGCGGGGTCGCCGCGCCGCACATGCCGGTATTACCGCCCTGCGGGACGATGGCGAAGCCGAGCTCGGCGCAGAGCTTGACCACGCCGGCGACCTCGGCGGTGCTCGCCGGCTTGACGATCGCCTCGGCCGTGCCGCGATAGCGCCCGCGCCAGTCAACGAGATAAGGCTCCTGGTCGCCATCGGGCCCGATGACATGCCGCGCCCCTACGATCGCCGCCAGGCGCTCGACGATCATGGGCGTGGCATGGATTGTCATCGTGTCTCTCCCCGTTCGCGTCTGGCGGGCGGCGCTCAATAGGCGGCCTCGTAGAGGGCCAGGATCTCGTCGCGGCTGATGTCGCGCGGGTTGTTGTCGAGCAGGCGGCGAATGGCGTGAGCCTCGCTCGCCATGGCCGGGAGGTCGTCGCGCGGCACCGAAAGACGCGACAGCTTCATCTCGCAGCCGAGTTCGGCGCAGTAGCGATGGGCGCCCGCGAAGACCTCCTCCTGCCGGGTCGAGGCTTTCAGCCCGAGCGCGGCGAGGATCGCGGCGGTCTTTTCCGGCGCGGCCGGCGCGTTGAAGGCGAGCGTATGCGGGAAGATCAGCGCGTTGGCGGCGCCATGGGCGATATGGTGGCGCGTGCCGAGCGGATAGGCCACGGCGTGGCCGGCCGCCGTGTTGACCGGACCCAGGCAGTAGCCGCCATAAAGCGAGGCGAGCGAGAGGCCGGCGCGGGCCTCGATGTCCGAGCCGTCGGCGATGGCGCGACCGAGGAAGCGGCCGACCAGGCGCACGCCCTCGAGCGCATACATGTCGATCAGCGGATGCGCCTTCAGGCTGGTGAAGGCCTCGACGCAATGGGCCATGGCATCGACGCCTGTCGCAGCGGTCACCGCCGGCGGCAGGGTCAGCGTTAGGTCGGGGTCGATCACGGCGATATCGGCGAGCATGTGCAGGCTCTGCACGGCGAGCTTGTTCTGCGTCTTGGGGTCGGTGACCAGGGCGCGCGTGCCGGCCTCGCTGCCGGTGCCCGCGGTGGTCGGCACCTGCATCAGGGCCGCGCGCTTGCCTGCGACCTTCTCGGGGCCGACGACGTCCTGGAGAGACTGGCCGGAGCCCGGCAGGACAGCGACGAGCTTGGCGAGGTCCATGGCGCTGCCGCCGCCGAAGCCGATGACGAGGTCAGGCTTCACCATTTCTGCGACGGCAAGCACGGCCTCGAGATTGGGAACGTCGGGCTCGGGGCGGACCTCGCCGAAGATCGTGACCTCGCCGGTCAAGCCGAGCAGATCGACGCGGGCGGCGTTGAAGGCATCCGCCACGACGAGGATGCGCGAAAGCGCCTGGGCCGCAGCCCAACGCCCGGCGAGTGGCACCGTGCCGGAGCCGAACTCGATGATCTTCGGTCGGGTGATCGCGATCGGCGTGGCGAGGCTCGCAACGGCGATGGGGCTGGGCGCGTGGATGTTCATGGTCGCCTCCCTTTGTGCTTTTGGCTTTTGGCGCAGTCAGGCCGCGCGGTCGGCACTGAGGCCGCGCGCTGCCGCCAGTTTTTCGGCGTATTCGATCGCCTCGACCAGGCTGAGCTCGTTGGCGATGCCCTTGCCGGCGATGTCGAAGGCGGTGCCATGGTCGACGGAAGTCCGGACGATCGGCAGGCCAAGCGTGATGTTGACGCCCGAGAGTGAATCCCAGGTGCCAGTTTCCGGATTCACGTTGAAGCCCAGGAGCTTCACCGGGATGTGGCCTTGGTCGTGATACATCGCGACGACGGCGTCGTACTGGCCGGCGCGGAGCTTGACGAAGACCGTGTCGCCCGGCACCGGCCCGACGACGTCGAGGCCGTCGGCGACCGCCCTGGCGATGGTCGGCGCGGAAATCTCGTCATCCTCGCGGCCGAACAACCCGCCTTCGCCGGCATGGGGGTTGAGCGCGGCGACCGCGATCCTGCGCCGGCCGAGATCGAGCGCGGAGAGCGCCTCGTCGGTGCGGTCGAGCACATAGCGCAGCCGCTCCGGGGTCAGCCTGGCGGGCACGTCCTTGAGAGCGACATGGGTGGTGACATGGCTCACCCGCATGCCGCCATGGGCGAGCATCATCACCGAGCCCTTGGCGCCGGTCAGCGTCGCCAGCATGTCGGTATGGCCGGCGAATTTGTAGCCGGCCTTGTTCAGCGCCTCCTTGTTCAGCGGCGCCGTGACGATGCCGCCGATGCGGCCGGCCTGGGCGAGCTTCACGCCCTTCTCGACCGCGAGATAGGCAAAGCGGCCGCCATCGGAGGAGAGCACGCCCGGGCGGATCGGTTCGCCCTCCGGCCCGGCCTGCAAACAGGCGAGATGCGGCCAGGCCTCGGTCTCGGAGACCTCGGGAATGACGATGTCGGCGCCGAGCAGGCGGCGTGCCTGGGCAAGCGCGGGATTGCTGCCGATGACAAGCAGGCGCAGATCGCCGCTCGCCAGCCTGTCCTTCAGCGCGAGGCAGGCCTTGACGATGATCTCGGGACCGACGCCGGCGGGATCGCCCATGGTGATGGCAAGGTGAGGTTTCATGCTGCCGCTCCGGCAAAGGCCGCGACCCGGGTCGCGGCGAGCTGTTGAAGAAGGTCCGGCGCGCCGAAGGCGCCCGATTTCGAGATCACGGCGACGCCGTCCCAGCGACCGCCGCGCATGATCGAACGCGGCACGCCCGGCATGATCTCGCCGGTGACGTCGAGACGCTCAGTGCCGAGGCTCTCGCAGATGCTGCGCAGGGTCTCGCCGCCAGCGGCGAACAGCGTGTCCGGGCGGTCGAGGTGCTGCAGGAGGGCGGCCAGCCGCGCGTCGATCAGCGCGGCGGCGTCGCGGCGCGAGGTGCCGTCCGGCAACGCGACGCTCGCGAAGACGATGCCGTCATGGGTGAGGCGCCGGGCGATTTCGGCATTGCTGGCAGGACCCAGAACGATGTGGAGCGGGCCGAGCCGGTCAAGCTGCTGGCCGATCGCCGCATGGTCGGAGCCGACGAGCCCGAGAACCTTGCCTGCGAGCGGGCGGTCATCGATCCGGCGGACGATGCCGGCTGCCCGCGCGAGCGCTGCCGCCAGCCCCGCGCTGCCGACCCAGAGCACGTCATCGAGCCCGGAGGCGGTTGCGATGACGGCGTCGAGATCTGCGTCGGTCTCGACATCCCAGAGGCTGATGCCTGCGGGCAGGGCATCTCCCGGAACGGCTTGCGTGACGGGATGGCCCGCCACTGCAAGCCCCGCAGTGAGATCGGTGGGCGCTGCGCGCCAGTCGCCATCCGCCCAGGCATATTGCCTGCCGCCGCGCGTGATCCGGCGCTGCGCCGGGAAGGCCGGGGCGATGATGCAATAGGCGGGGCGCAGGAGGTCGAGGATCGTAGCGATCTCGGCGACCTCCTGTCCACGCAACAAGCTGTCGATCTTCTTATAGGCGAGGCCCAAACCCCGTGCCCACAGGGCGGGAGCGATCGCGGCGACGGCGCTGCGGGCTTGCTCTGCCGAGACCTCACGGCTGCGGCTGTCCATGGCGATGGCGCCCGTGGCGGGAACCTCGCCATGCCAGCGGACCGCGACCGGCTCGGCGGGCGAGCCGAACGCGGCGGCACTGTCGAGCGCGCCGGTCAGGTCGTCCGCCAGGAGCCGGAGTGGGGCCATCTCAGCTCGCCTTCACCGCCGAAAGCAGCGCCTTGGAGCCGCGCACCACGATCGTGGTGTCATTGGCGACGCCGACGAAATTGATGCCTTGCGCGACGCGCCGCACGGCCTCGGCCTCGTTGTTGGTGAGGTAGCCGGCCGGCTTGCCGATGGCCTTTAGGCGACGGAAGCCGTCATCGATCGCGGCCTGAACCTCGGGGGCCTGCGTATTGCCGAGGTGGCCCATCGAGGCGGCGAGGTCGGCGGGACCGATGAAGACGGCGTCGACGCCGTCGACGGCGGCGATCTTCTCGATATCGGCCAGCGCCTCGATCGTCTCGATCTGCACGATGACGCAGATCTCCTGCTGCACCTTGGCGAAATAATCCGGGATCAAGCCATAGGCCGCCGCACGCGAGCTGCCGGAGACGCCGCGCACGCCATGGGGCGGATAGCGGGTGTAGCTGACGGCGCGGGCCGCTTCCTCGGCATTCTGAACATAAGGGAAGAGCAGGGTCTGGGCGCCGAGATCGAGCACACGCTTGACCAGCACCATGTCGTTCCAGGCCGGCCGGATGATCGCTTCCGCCGGCAGCGCCGACATCGCCTGCAACTGGGCAACGACATCGCCGGGCTCATTGGGGCTATGCTCGGTGTCGATCAGGATCCAGTCGAAGCCGACCTGCGCGAACAGCTCGGTGAGGGTGGGGCTGGCCAGCGTCGAGAAGATGCCGAGCATCTGCCGCTTGCCGAGATCGCGCTTGAAACGGTTCGTCCTGACGTCAGCCATCATCCACCTGCTGAAAGACACCCATCGGGGCAGCGGATCACGGAAGGCGGGCGGTTGCGCCGTAGCGCGCGGTCCTTGGGATGCCTCCATGAGCCGGCCTCTTCGGGCCTTGACGGGGTTGAACATCATCCAGTCAGATATGTCAACATGTTGTAATTTGTATGCCGATACCGGCCTTTATCGGCGTTTTGACGAGGCGATTGACTGATTTGTAAATAGTTGTAAGCATGCGGCCATGGATCAGACCTCAAGCAAGCCGGCGCGTTCCGGGGGCGCCACTCCGCCCTCGCCATTGGTACAGCGCGTGCATCATCAATTGCGCGCCCGGATCGCCTCGGGTGAATATGCCAGCCATTCGCGACTGCCCGGCGAGCACGACCTGTCGGCGATCTACGGCGTGTCGCGGCCGGTGGTGCGCGAGGCGCTGCGCCGCCTGCGCGAGGACGGGCTGATCTTTTCCCGCCAGGGCGCGGGCACCTTCGTGCGCGGGGGCGAGGCGGAACAGGGCAGGGCGCTGGCCTTCGCGCCCGTCGGCACGATCGCGGATGTGCAGCGCTGTTACGAGTTCCGGCTCGAGGTGGAGCCGGCCAACGCCTTCTACGCCGCCAAGCGCCATAATCCGGCGGCGCTGGAGGCCATCGGCAGCGCTTTCGAGTTGTTGCGCGACACCACCCATGCGCACCGCCACCGCGAGGATGCCGACTACGCCTTCCACATCGCCATTGCGGAGGCGGCGAACAACTACTTCTTCCTGTCGTCGATGCAGGCACTGAAGGACCACATCAATGTCGGCATGAAGCTGCACGGGCTTTCGCTGCTCGGACCGGCGGGCGGCCTTGCCGGCGTGCTGGACGAGCATGCGCGCATCTTCGCGGCAATTGGCGCCCGCGACGCCGAGGCGGCGCGCGACGCGATGCGCATGCACATCAAGGGATCCTATGATCGGCTCTTCGAAGGCCGCGTCCTGGATCTTGCCCTTTAGAGTCATCTTCGAGCCAACTGGGCCGGAATTTGCTCTGAACATTTGCTGTAGCGTGCTTTATCTGCGTCGTCCGGTGTCGACTTCGCTCGAAAACGCCTTCGCTCAGCGCTCGCGCGTGCTGTCCCTCATGACGATCTCGGCCGGCAGATGGACCTCGCGGCTTGCAGGCTGGCGGCCCTCGATCAGATCGATCAGCATCGTGGTGGCGCGCGCGCCGATTTCGCTGCGGGCCTGATGCACGGTGGTGAGGGCGGGGTTGTAGGCGCCGGCGAACTCGATGTCGTCGAAGCCGGCGATCGAGATCGCCTCCGGCACCGAGAGGCCGGCGGCGGTAAAGCCCCGGATCAGGCCCATCGCCATGGCGTCGTTGCTGGCGAAGACCGCGTCGGGAAGCTCGGGAAGTGCCAGATAGGCGCTCGCTGCGGCCTCGCCCGCGGCCAGCGTATAGTCGCCCGGGCGCACCAGCGCGAGGTCGGGGACGAGGCCCCGCGCTGCCAGCGCATCCCGATAACCGGCGAAACGGTCATGCTCCAGGATGTTGTTGGGCGGGCCGCAGACATAGCCGATGCGGCGGTGGCCCAATTGCAGCAGGTGCTCCGTCATCGCTCGCGCCGCCTCGCGGTTCGCGGTCTCGACATAGGGGATGTCGGAGCCCGGGATGCGCTCGCACAGGCTGACCGTCGGTACGGCGAGGCGCCGGCGCCCTCCAGGCGGGGTGGGCAGCAGGCGCCCGTTCAGCAGCAGCAGGCCGTCGACCCAGCCGGCCTGGGCGAATTCGGCATGGTCGCGCTCGCGCTCGGGATCGTTGCCGGTATCGGCGATCACCAGCCGGTAGCCATGCTGGTGCAAGGTGTCGGAGATGCCGCGCAGCACCTGCGAGAAGAAGATGTTGGCGACGTCGGGCACCACGGCGAGCACGGCATGGGTGCGGTTGGTGCGCAGATTGCGAGCCGCGACATTGAGCACGTAACCCGTTTCCAGCACTGCCTTTTCCACGGCTGCGCGCGTTTTCGGCTTCACCTGGTCGGGAGTGGCGAGGGCGCGGCTCACAGTGGCGGTCGAGACGCCCGCTCGCCTGGCGACGTCGTCGATCCTCGGTTTGCGCAGCCGTTCGTCCATCATCGTCCCAAGATCCCGTCGTATTCGGACGGAACGTCCGAATACGAAAAACGTGATCGATTCTAAAAGTTTAGAGCATTGCGCGAAAAATCGGTGCCCAGTTTTTCGCGCAATGCTCCAGCTTCTATCTGCCCTATCGTTATCCCGGCGGCCTGCCAAGACGGCGTCCACGAACGGCTTGACAGTCGTCGTCCCTGTGGCAGTATGGGAAAAAATGTAATCGATTACAAATCGAAATCGCAGCGCACCCGGACACGGGCTCAACGACGATGCGAAGACAGGGAGGACAGGATCATGAAGCTCAAGCCTTGCTTGACGGCTCTCGCCTTGGCGTGCGCGGCCGGCGCCTCGTTCCAGGCGGCAAATGCGCAGGAGATGAAGGCAGAGGTCATCCATTGGTGGACCTCGGGCGGCGAGTCGGCGGCGGTGAAGGTCTTCGCCGAACAGTTCGCGAAAGCGGGCGGAACCTGGGTCGATACGGCGATCGCCGGGGGCGTCAACGCCCGCACTGCCGCCATCAACCGCGTCGTCGGCGGCACGCCGCCGACCGCCATGCAGTTCAACACCGGCAAGCAGTTCGATGAACTGGTCGAGAACGATCTGCTGCGCGACGTCGATCAGATCGCGACCGAGCAGAAGTGGAAGAGCTTCATGCCTCAGGCGATCATCGACGCCACGACCCGCAACGGCAAGATGTATGCTGTGCCGGTCAATATCCACGGGCAGAACTGGTTGTGGCTGTCCAAGGCCGCGCTCGAGAAGGCCGGCGCATCCGAGCCCGCGAACTGGGACGAGGCGCTCGTCGCGCTCGAGAAGCTCAAGGTTGCGGGCCTGATCCCGCTCGCCTTCAGCGGCCAGAAGACCTGGGAGCGCGGCCTCTTCAATGCTGTGCTGGTCGGCAAGGGCGGTACTGCGCTCTGGGCGGCGATCCATGGCAAGCGCGACCCGGCCGCGGCCAGGAGCCCCGAATTCAGGGCGGTCGCCGAGACCTATGGCAAGCTGCGCGGCTATATCGACCCGGGCGCCCCCGGACGGAACTGGAACGACGCCACCAATCTGGTGATCCAGGGCAAGGCCGGGATGCAGATCATGGGCGACTGGGCCAAGGGCGAGTTCGCCGCGGCCGGCCAGACGGCGGGCAAGGAGTTCGGCTGCGCTATCCTCTCGAACGAGGGCGGCTATGTGATGGGAGGCGACGTCTTTGCCTTTCCCAAGCTCAAGGATCCTGCCCAGCAGAAGGCGCAATTGGTGCTCGCCAAGGTGATGCTCGAGCCGGAAACGCAGATCCGCTTCGCCCAGAAGAAGGGCTCGATCCCGGTCCGGCTCGATCTCGATGTCAGCTCCCTCGACGCCTGCGCGCAGAAGGCGGTGAAGCTCCTGGCGGACAAGAAGCATCAGGTTGCTGCCCAGGAGATGCTCTCGCCTCCCGCCCTGACCGGCGCGATGGAGGATGTGATCTCGCAATATTGGAACACGCCGGCGATGACCGCCGACGCCTTCATGGCGAAGGTCGCCGATGTGCTGAAGCAGCCTTTCTGACGGCCCGGCGGGACCTTCACTCGCCTCATCGCCCTCGCCTTGACAGGCGAGGGCGGCTCCAGGGGCTCCCCGGAGCATCACCCATTCCCCTTAGGTCGCTCGGCGGCGGAGCTTTGTCATGCCCCTCGTGAGACACCGAACCGCGTCCCGGCTCGCAGCGGGCCTCGCTCTGTCGCCGGCGCTGCTGGTCCTCGTCGTGGTCTATCTCGGCTGCACGGCCTGGACCGTGTGGATCTCGCTGACATCGTCGCGGATGCTGCCGAATTCCACCTTCGTGGGCTTGCGCCAGTACGCCTCCCTGATGGGCAATGAGCGCTGGCAGGTCTCGGTCGCCAATCTTGCCGTGTTCGGCTCGCTGTTCCTGATCGCGAGCCTGGCGCTGGGCTTCCTGCTGGCGGTGGCGATCGATCAGCGCGTGCGGGCCGAGAACACGCTGCGCTCGATCTTCCTCTACCCCTATTCGATGTCGTTCATCGTCACCGGCCTGGTCTGGCAGTGGTTGCTGAACCCGGGCTTCGGCATCGAGAAGATGGTCCGGGACCTCGGTTTCCCGTCCTTCCGCTTCGACTGGATCGTGCGCCAGGACATGGTGATCTACACGCTGGTCTTCGCCGCCGTCTGGCATGCGGCGGGCCTCGTCATGGCGATCATGCTGGCGGGCCTGCGCGGCATCGACGAGGATATCTGGAAGGCGGCCAGGATCGACGGCCTGCCGCCCTGGCGGGTCTATCTCTCGATCGTGATCCCGATGCTCGGCGCGAGCTTCGCCACCGCCGCCGTCCTGCTCGCGACCAGCGTGGTGCGCCTCTACGACCTCTCGGTCGCGATGACCAATGGCGGACCCGGGGTCGCCTCGGAGGTGCCGGCGAAATTCGTCATGGACCACCTGTTCGAGCGCGGCAATCTCGGCCTTGCCACGGCGGCCGCGACCTCGATGCTGATCACGGTTGCCGCTGTGGTCGCGCCCTGGCTGGTCTGGCAGAGCCGCCGGACGCGGAGGGCGCAGGCATGAGCGCGCTCGCCGTGACCCAGCCCGCCGGCATGCGGCCGCGCCGACTGACGCCCGCCCGCATCGGCGTCTACGCCTTCCTGACCGTGACGGCGCTGTTCTTCCTGACGCCGCTCTATGTGATGCTCGTCACCTCGCTCAAGCCGATGGAGGAGATCCGCCTCGGGGCGATCCTGGCCCTGCCGCGCGCGCCGACCCTGGAGCCCTGGATCAAGGCCTGGTCGGCGGCCTGCACCGGGCTGAGATGCGACGGCATCAGCGTCGGCTTCGCCAATTCTGTGAAGATCCTGCTGCCGTCCGTCGCCGCCTCGATCGCGGTCGGCTCGCTCACCGGCTACGCGCTGTCCTTTTGGCGGGTGTGCGGGGCAGGCCTGCTCTTCGGCGCCCTGATGATCGTGGCCTTCGTGCCCTACCAGATCTTCATCTACCCGCTGGTGCGCGTCTTCGCCTTTGCCGGGATCAATAACTCGATCCTCGGCATCGTGCTGATCCACACCATCTTCGGCCTGCCGACGATGACGCTGCTGTTCCGCAATTACTTCGCCTCGCTGCCGCAGGAATTGTTCAAGGCCGCGCGCGTCGATGGGGCGGGCTTCTTCCGCATCTTCTGGTCGGTGATGCTGCCGATGGCAACGCCGATGCTGATCGTCGCCGTCATCCTGCAGGTCACCGGCATCTGGAACGACTTCATTCTCGGGCTGATCTTCGCCGGGCGCGAGAACCTGCCGATGACCGTACAGCTCAACAATATCGTCAACTCCACCCAGGGCGAGCGCGCCTACAATGTCGACATGGCCGCGACGCTCCTCACGGCCTTGGTCCCGCTCGCCGTCTATTTCGCCTCCGGGCGCTGGTTCGTGCGCGGCATCGCCGCCGGCGCGGTGAAAGGCTGACCATGGGCAAGCTTTGCGACGTCTCCATTCGCGGGGTCGAGATTTCCTTCGGCGCGGTGCGCGTGCTGGAGAAGCTCGATCTCGATGTGGCGCAATCGGAGTTCATCGTCCTGCTCGGTCCCTCCGGCTGCGGGAAGTCGACGCTGCTGAACGCGGTCGCAGGCCTCATCGACGTGCAGGCCGGGCAAATCTGGATCGGCGGCAAGAACGTCACCTGGGAGGAGCCGAAGGATCGTGGCATCGCCATGGTGTTCCAGTCCTATGCGCTCTATCCGCGCATGACCGTGCGCGGCAACATGTCCTTCGGCCTCAAGGTCGCCGGCATGCCGAAGCCCGAGATCGAGCGGCGGGTCAAGGCTGCCGCAGCGACGCTGCAGATCACCGAATTGCTCGATCGCCGGCCGGCCGAGCTCTCTGGCGGCCAGCGCCAGCGCGTCGCCATTGGCCGCGCTTTGGTGCGCGATGCCGGCGTCTATCTGTTCGACGAGCCGCTCTCCAATCTCGACGCCCAGCTTCGCGCCGAATTGCGGGTCGAGATCAAGCGCCTGCACCAGCGCCTGGCGGCGACGATGATCTACGTCACCCACGACCAGATCGAGGCGCTGACGCTGGCCGACCGCATCGCGGTGATGAAGGACCGGGTGATCCAGCAGCTTGGCACGCCCAATGAGATCTACCGCCGGCCGGCGAACCGGTTCGTGGCCTCCTTCGTCGGCTCGCCGGCGATGAACTTCCTGCCCGGCGCCTTCGCGGTGAGGGAGGGCGCGCCCTGCTTTCTGAGCGAGGGCATCGCCATCCCGCTGAACGGCTACGCTTTCGAGGCCTCGCCGCAAGACGGCGCGCCTGTCGAGCTCGGCATCCGCCCCGAGCATGTCGAAGCCGGCGGCGGCGTTCCAGCCAAAATCGAGATGGTCGAGCCGATGGGTAGCGATCAGCTCGCCTGGCTGCGGGTCGGCGGCCATCCGCTCTCGATGCGCCTGCCGGCGGAGGCCTGCACCGTCGCGGGCGCGGCGATGCAGCTCAGGCTGCCGGCCGACAAGCTCAACCTGTTCGACGCCGCCACCGGCCGGCGTCTCTGACCCCCGCATAACCGAAAGGACGCCTCATGACGCCGCTCGATGGTCTTTCGTTCCAGCTCTACTCGGCCAGGATGCTCGAGCCGCTGGAGACGCAGTTCGAGCTGCTGGCCGGCCTCGGCTATCGCAAGGTCGAGCCCTTCGGCGGGCTTCTGAACGAGCCGGACAGGCTGAAGGGGCTGCTCGAGCGTCACGGCATCGCGGCCCCGACATCGCACGTCGGCCTGGACCGCCTGCGGGCGGACCCGGTGGCGACGGTCAGGCTGTGCCGCGATCTCGGCGTCGGCACGATCTACGCACCCGCACCGCCGCTCGGCGAGCGCGAGGGCGGCGAGGCCGAATGGAAGGCCATCGGCCAGGAGCTCAACCGGATCGGCAAGGTCGTCGCCGGCGAGGGGCTGAGCTTCGGCTGGCACAACCATCATTGGGAATATGGCAGGGCGGCGGATGGCCGGCGCTTCCTCGACATCATGCTGCAGGAGGCGCCCGACATTCTGTGGGAGGCGGATCTTGCCTGGATCGTGCGCGGCGGGGCCGATCCCGCAGCCGAGG
The DNA here is from genome assembly GCF_002917105.1 of Allobosea psychrotolerans. Lineage (GTDB taxonomy): Bacteria > Pseudomonadota > Alphaproteobacteria > Rhizobiales > Beijerinckiaceae > Allobosea > Allobosea psychrotolerans. The sequence goes on along the minus strand of NZ_PQFZ01000002.1, from coordinate 508,528 downwards.
TCAGGCGCTATGCCGGTCGCGTCAAGGCCGTCCATGTCAAGGACATCGCTCCTGCCGGCCAATGCCTGGACGAGGATGGCTGGGCCGATCCCGGCCATGGCGTGCTCGATTGGGGAGAGCTCCTGCCGGTGCTCCACGAGATCGGCGTGACGCTGTTCGTCGCCGAGCACGACAAGCCCAACGATGTCGCCCGCTTTGCCCGGCGCGCCTTCGCCACCGTCTCATCCTGGCGCTGAGGAGCAGGGCATGACCGAACTTGGTGTCGGAATCGTCGGTTGCGGAGTCATTTCAACCATCTACATGCAGAACCTCGCGCTGTTTCGAGGCGTACGCCTCGTCGCCTGCGCCGATCTCCTGGCGGACAGCGCGCGCGCCCAGGCTGAAAAATTCGGCATCCGGGCGCTTACGATCGATGAATTGCTGCGTGATCCGGAGGTCGATGTCGTCGTCAATCTGACGACGCCGAACGCCCATTTCGCGGTGAGCCATGCCGCGCTCACGGCGGACAAGCATGTCTTCTCGGAAAAGCCGCTCTGCGTCTCGGCGGAGGACGGCTTGCGCCTCGTGCAAGAGGCTGATCGGCGCGGACTGAAGCTCGGCTGCGCACCCGACACCTTTCTCGGCGCGGGCGGAAGGCTCGCGCGGGAGACGATCGATGGTGGCAAGGTCGGGCGCATCCTGGCGGGTTCCTGCTTCCTGATGTCCCACGGCATGGAGCATTGGCACCCGAATCCGGAGTTCTTCTTCAAGCCCGGCGGCGGGCCGATCCTCGACATCGGGCCCTATTATCTCGGCGCGCTGTGCAACCTGCTCGGGCCGATCGAGAGCGTACAGGCGCGCGCCTCGATCGGTTTCGCCGAGCGGCTGGTCACAGCCGAGGGAGCGCGCAAGGGCGACCGCATCACGGTCGAGACGCCGACGACCGTGATGGCGCTGCTGCATTTCGCGGAAGGCGCGGACATCGTGCTGTCGATGAGCTGGGACGTGTGGAAGCACGGCCATCCGCCGATCGAGCTTTACGGCACTGAGGGCTCATTGCGTGCGCCTGATCCGAATTTCTTCGGCGGCACGGTCGAGATCACCGCGCGCGGCGAGGACTGGCAGGTGCTCGATTCCGCGGACCGGCTCTACGGCAAGCCGAACTGGCGCTCGCCGAACTGGCCCGCCAGCGCTCCAGACCGGGCGAATTACCGCTGCCTCGGCATCGCCGAATTGGCAAGCGCTGTCCTGCACGGAACGCCGCATCGCGCGTCGGGCGCTTTCGCGGCCCATGTGCTGGAAGCCATGCATGCGATCCTGCGGGCCGGCGAGCATGGCGGCACGATCGCGGTGGAGTCGCGCATAGAGCGGCCCGCGCCGCTCTCCGATGCGGAGGCGGCGTCCTATTGGCGCGCTGCGGCGGGCTGAGCGGGGCTCGCGATTCGCCGCCTATTCCTCCGGGGAGACGCTCCGGAGGCCAATCCGGGACCGGCTGGAGCTGGTCTGCAGCATCAACCAGAGACGCCGGACGCGCAGGAGAGACCGATGCCAGCCACCATGAAAGGACCGGCGCTCTTCCTGGCGCAGTTCGCCGGCGACGCCGCGCCGTTCGACAGCTTCGACGGGATCTGCGGCTGGGCTTCCGGGCTCGGCTACAAGGGCGTCCAGATCCCGACCTTCGATGCCCGCCTGTTCGATCTCGACAAGGCGGCGGGCTCGCAGAGCTATTGCGACGAGGTCGCAGGCATCGCGGCAAGCCATGGCCTCGCGATCACCGAGCTCTCGACCCATCTCCAGGGCCAGCTCGTCGCCGTCCACCCCGCCTATGACGAGGCCTTCGACGGCTTCGCCCCAGCGGCCCTCAGGGGCAAGCCGCAGGCGCGCCAGGCCTGGGCCGTCGACCAGCTCATGAAGGCCGCGCAAGCCTCGCGCCGCCTTGGGCTCAGCGGCAGCGTCAGCTTCACCGGGGCGCTCGCCTGGCCCTTCCTGTATCCCTGGCCGCAGCGCGCGCCGGGGCTGATCGAGACCGCCTTCGAGGAACTCGGCCGGCGCTGGCGGCCGATCCTCGACGCCTATGAGGAGGCCGGCGTCGATCTCTGCTACGAGATCCATCCCGGTGAGGACGTCTTCGATGGCGCGACCTTCGAGATGTTCCTGGAGCGCGTCGGCAACCATCCGCGCTGCGCGATCAATTACGATCCGTCGCATTTCCTGCTGCAGCAGCTCGATTATCTCGCTTTCATCGACATCTATGCCGAGCGCATCCGCGCCTTCCACGTCAAGGATGCGGAGTTCAATCCGAGCGGCCGGCAAGGCGTCTATTCCGGCTTCCAGCCCTGGCTCGATCGCGCCGGTCGTTTCCGCTCGCTGGGCGACGGGCAGGTCGATTTCAAGGCGATCTTCTCCAAACTCGCCGCCATCGGTTATGACCGTTGGGCGGTGCTGGAATGGGAGTGCTGCCTGAAACACCCAGAGGATGGCGCACGCGAGGGCGCGGCCTTCATCGCCGACCAGATCATCCGCGTCACCGACAAGGCGTTCGATGATTTCGCCGGCGCCGGAAGCGACGATGCGCAATTGCGCCGCATGCTGGGCCTGACCTGAACGAGGAGACGCGGGATGCCCGAGCCACGTATTCGATTGGGAATGGTCGGCGGCGGCGAAGGCGCGTTCATCGGCGCCGTCCACCGCATCGCCGCCCGCCTTGACGACCGCTACGAATTGGTCGCAGGGGCGCTCTCAGCCTCGCCCGACAAGGCGATGCGTTCGGCTGAGGCGATCGGGCTTCCGCCAGGGCGCTCCTATCCCGATTACCGCAGCATGGCCCGCGCCGAGGCCGCGCGCCCCGACGGCATCGAGGCGGTGGCGATCGTCACGCCCAACCATATGCATGCATCGGTGGCCGAGGCCTTTCTCGAAGCCGGCCTTCATGTGATCTGCGACAAGCCGCTGACGGCGACATTGGCAGAGGCGCGCCGGCTGCGCGACAAGGCGCGGGCGAGCGGTTTGATCTTCGCGGTGACCTATAATTATTCGGGCTACCCGCTGGTCCGCCATGCCCGTGCCATGGTGCAGGCGGGCGAGTTCGGGGCGATCCGGGTCGTGCAGGTGGAATATGCCCAGGACTGGCTCGCTGGACCACTCGAGGCCAGCGGCCAGAAGCAGGCGGAATGGCGCACCGACCCGGCGCGTTCGGGCGCGGGCGGCTGCATCGGCGATATCGGGACCCATGCCTATCAACTGGCACATTTCGTCACCGGCATGGCTCCCGAGCAGATCCTGGCCGAGTTGACCAGCTTCGTGCCGGGACGCCGGCTCGACGACAACGCCCAGATCCTGCTGCGCTACGGCAATGGCGCGCGCGGGGCGCTCTGGGCGAGCCAGGTCGCGCCGGGCAGCGACAACGGCCTGCGACTGCGGGTTTTTGGCGAGAAGGGCGGCCTCGACTGGTCACAGGAGGAGCCCAATCAGCTTGTCTGGTCGCCGCTCGGCGAGGCGCCACGTCTCATCAAGCGCGGCACGACGGCAGTGAACGCTGCCGGGCAGCGGGTCAGCCGCATTCCCTCGGGCCATCCGGAAGGCTATCTGGAGGCCTTCGCGACGATCTATGCGGAGGTGGCCGAGGCGATACTGGCCCGGCGCAAAGGCGCGCCGCTCGATCCCATGGTTACTTTCCCGACGATCGAGGATGGTTTCGCCGGGGTCGCCATGGTCGAGGCCGCGCTGCGCTCCCATGCTGTGGGCGGGCTCTGGGTGACGGCGGAGCCGTGAAGGCTGTCGCACCATTCCAAAGCCACTTATTTCAACGCATTTTCGTCACGTGAAGCTGTGTCCACTTCGCTCGAAGATACCCAGGATGTTTGAACCTGGACTTTGATTGCGCAGTCTCGGCGTCAGAATCGAGGGATGCGCCACTGGCCGAGTCGGCGACGTTCCGTCGAAACGGGCGGGCAAGAGTTCGTGAATCAATCCAAGGTGATGGGTGGTTTCCTTAATCAGGCGTATTCAGGCCTGCGCGGCGTGAAGACGTCGAGATTGATCACGGGCTCGTCGCCGACGACCTCGCCCCAATGCTCGACATTGGCCGGCACGACCAGGAGCGAGCCCGGCCCCAGCAGATGCTCCTCGCCGCCGACGACGAAGCGGATCGTGCCGCTGACGATATAGGCGATCTGCTCATGGGGATGGCTGTGGGGTTTTGGCTCATGGCCCGGCATCAATCGGTGCAGCGCCAGCGTCGCGGCGCTGCCCGAGAAGGCCTTGCGCTCGACGCCCGGACGCACCGGCGTCCAGGGGAGCTGGCTCCAGTCGATCTTGTGGATGTCCATGGCTTGTCTCCTGTCGTGACGGGCGCGCTTACTTGGCCGCGCCGAGGATTCCCGATGGGCGGATGAAGAGGAACAACAGCAGCACCGACAGGGCCGCGACGGTCTTGAGTCCGGCGCCGAAGACGACGATGGCGAGCGCCTGCATCAGGCCGAGCAGCAGCCCGCCGAGAAAAGCCCCGAAGGGACGCCCGAAACCGCCGACGATCGCGGCGATGAAGCCGCTGATGGCGAAGGGCACGCCGACGTTGAAGGCGGTGTATTGTGTCGGCGTGATCAGGATGCCGGCGATGGCGCCGAGCGCTGCGCTGAGCGCGAAGGCCAGCGCCAGCATGCGCGAGACCGGGATGCCTTGCAGCGCCGCCGCCTCGCGGTTGATCGAGCAGGCTCGCATCGCCTTGCCGGTGCGGGTCAGGGCAAAGAAGGCGGCCAGCAGCGCGACGATCGCGAGCGAGCCGCCCACGATCCAGAGGAATTGCGTGCCGATCGCGACGCTGCCGAACATGAGGGGCGGCAGGTCGGTGAAGACCGGTAGCGTCTTGGGCTGGTCGCCGACCACGATCAGCGTCAGGCGCTCGATGACGATTTGGGCTGCGAGCGTCGCCAGGATCATCACGAACATCGTCGCCTTGCGGTTCCAGAGCGGCCTGACGACGATCCGTTCGATCACGACGCCGAGCGCCGCGACGGCCGCGACCGCGACCAGCGCCGCCACCGGCAAGGGCAGGCCGTGGCGGCTGAACAATGTCTGGGTGATCATGCCGCCGAGCATCACGAAGGCGCCCTGGGCGAAGTTCACGATGCCGCTGGCGTTGTAGATCACGCAGAAGCCGATACCGATCAGCCCATAGACGCAGCCGATGCCGAGCCCGCTGACCAGGACCTGGGGGATATAGGACCAGTCAGCCATGGGCCGCTTCCTTGCTGGCGGGGGCGCCGAGATAGGCTGCGATCACGGCCGGGTCGGAGCGGATCTGCGCCGGCGTGCCCTCGGCGATCTTGCGGCCGAAATCGACCGCAACGATCCGGTCGGCCGTGTTCATCACCAATGTCATGTCGTGCTCGACCAGCAGCACCGTCGTACCGGTCTCGGCGATGCGCCGGATGATCCGCGACAGGGCGGCCGATTCCTCGGCGTTCAGCCCTGCGGCGGGCTCGTCGAGCAGGATCAGGCGCGGACCCGCCGCCATGGCACGGGCCAGTTCGAGCAGGCGCTGCCGGCCATAGGGCAGGCTGGAGGCGGGTTCCTCGGCCAGCGCGGCAAGGCCGGTAAAGGCCAGAAGCTCGCGGGCGCGGTTTTCGACCTCGGCCTCCTCGCGCCGGGCCGAAGCCGGGCGCAGCAGGGCCGAAAACAGGCCGGCCTTGCCATGCAGATGGCAGCCGACCTTGACGTTGTCGAGCACGCTGAGATCCTCGAACAATCTGACGAGCTGGAAGGTGCGCACCAGCCCGCGCGCCGCGATCCTGGCCGGCGGCAGGCCGGTGATGTCCTCTTCCTCGAAGATGATCTGACCTGAACTTGGGGGCAGGAAGCCCGAGATCAGGTTGAACAATGTGGTCTTGCCGGCGCCATTGGGGCCGATTACGGCCGTGACGCCCTGGGCCGGCACGGCAAAGCTGACATTATCGACGGCAACGAGGCCGCCGAAGCGGCGCGTCACGCCCTCTAGCCGCAGGCGGCGGGTCATGAGCGGCCTCGCGTCGAGAACAGGCTGGCGAGACCGCGCGGCGCATAGATCAGGAGCAGGATCAGCGCCGCGCCATAGGCGAGGTCCTGATAGTCCTTGAAGGCACGGAAGGTCTCGGGCAGCAGGCTGACGATCAGCGCGCCGATCAACGGCCCCGCGACGGTGCCGATGCCGCCGACATAGAGCATGGTGAAGGTGACGATGACCATGTGCAGCCCGAATACCTCGGGGCTGACGAAACCGACGACATGGACGAAGAGCGAGCCCGCGAGCGCGGCAAAGCCCGCCGAGAGCAGGAAGGCCATCAGCTTGTAGCGCGCGACGTCGATGCCCAGCGCCTGGGCGGCTTCCTCGCTGCCGGCCACGGCCGACAAGGCGCGGCCGAAGCGCGAGCGGCGGATGCGCGCCGCGGCGAAAGCGCCGCCGGCGACGACCAGCGCCAGCATGACGAGCTGGCCGCGATCAGAAGATACCTCGTAGCCGGCCAGGCTCAGCGGCGGGATGCCGGAAATGCCCATATAGCCTTGCGTCACCGACTGCCATTCGACCGTGATCTCATAGGCGATCAGGCCGATGGCGAGCGTGCCCATGGCGAGGTAATGGCCCTTCAGCCGCAAGGTCGGGAAGCCGATGATGGCGGCAGCCAGCACGGCCGCAGCCATGCCCAGCACCATGGCGGGCAGGGGGCTCCAGCCATGGCTTGCGGTGAGCACGGCGGAGATATAGCCGCCGATCGCGGCGAAGGCGTTCTGGCCGAAGGAGACCTGGGCGGCGAAGCCCATGAACAGGTTCAGGCCGGTGACGAAGACGGCATAGATCAGCGCGAAGGAGACGACGGTCGCCGGATAGCCGCCGACCAGGATGGCATAGCCGACGACTGCGCCGGCGAAGAGCCAGGGCAGCAGGCCGACCAGCTGCAGGCGGCGCCGATCAGGAGAGGTAATGCTGGGCGAGATCGTCATGGGATGTGATGTCACGCGGATCGAGTTCGGCGACGATGCGCCCCAGGGAAAGCAGATAGACTCGGGCTGCGAGCTTCAGCGCCAGCGGCGCCTTCTGCTCGACCAGCACGATCGCGAGGCCTTCGCGGTTCAGGAGGCCGAGCGTCTCCAGGATCTCGTCGGTGACGCGGGGCGCCAGACCAAGCGAAGGCTCGTCCAGGAGCAGCACCTTGGGACCGGCCATCAGCGCCCGGCCGATGGCGAGCATCTGCTGCTCGCCGCCCGACATCGAGCCAGCGATCTGCCCCAGTCGCTCCTTCAGGCGCGGGAAAAGCGTCAGCACGCGCTCGCGCCGGCGGGCGAATTCGGACTTGTCGCGCAGGCGATAGGCGCCAAGTTCGAGATTATCGGCCACGCTCATCGGCCCGAAGATGCCGCGCCCCTCCGGCACCAGGACGATGCCGCGCGAGGCGACGGCGACCACATCCTGGCGCGGCAATGGCGCATCCCGGAAGCGGACCTCGCCCGCATTCGAGACCAGCCCCATCAGCGCCCGCAGCAAGGTCGACTTGCCGGCGCCGTTGGGACCGAGCACGGCGACGAGCTCGCCTTCGCCGATCCGGATATCGAGTGGATGCAGCGCCTGGACATGGCCATAGCGGGCCGAGAGCCCTGTCGCCGCCAGTATCGGCGCGGGAGCCGCGACGCCCCGCGCCGAGGCCAGAGCCAGGTTCATTGCACCACCTTGACCGCGCCGTTCTGGATCGTCGCCAGCACGAAGGGGTTTTCGGTGATGCCCTGATGCAGGTCGGGCCGGAAATTGTAGACGCCGGTCGTGCCCTGGAAGCCCTTCAGCTCCTCATAGGCCGCGCGGAGCTTCTCGCCCTCGAAGGACTTGGCCCGCTCGATCGCGGCGACGGTGAGCATCACACCGTCCCAGCCGCGCGAGGCCCAGTTCGGGTCGCGGTCCCGGTACTTCTCGCGCCAGGGGTCGAGGAACGCCTTGATGCCGGTCTTGAGCGGGCCGTCCGGCAGCGCCTCATAGACCTGCGAGGGCGAGGCGACGAAGAAGAACTTGTCGCCCAGCACTTCGGCGACGGGGCCGAACACGGCAAGGTCCTCGAGGCTGGTCAGCAGCAGCATGTCGGCGCCGAGCTGTTTGATGTTCTTGGCGGCGGTCAGCGTGGTGCCGCCGAGCCCGATCTTCAGGATGGCGCCGGCCCCGGCCGAGCGCGCCTTGCTGATCTGGACGCTGAGATCGGCGTCGTCCTGCTTGTATTGCTCGATGGAGACGATTTCGAGCCCGTATTTCGCGGCATTGCGCTCGGCCACGGTCTTCTGGAGATTGGCGTAGGGCGTGGGGTCGTGCAGCACCGCGATCTTGCGGATTTGCGTCTTCTCCTTGAGGAATTCGAGGCGCTTGTCGACCTCGAAACCGGCCGGCGGCAGCGTCGTGAAAGCCCAGGGCAGATGCTCCGCCTGCTGCGGCAGGATCGAGCACAGCATCATCGGCACCTTGGCGCGCAACAGCAGGCCGGCGGCGGCGAAATTGCCGGCGGAGACGCAGCCGCTGACGAAGACGTCGACCTTGTCGGAGCTCAGCATCTTCCGGTAGACCGTCACGGATTCCTGCGGCTCGGAGCGGTTGTCCTCGACGATCACCTGGATCTTGCGGCCCATCACGCCGCCCTTGGCGTTGACGGCCGCCGCAGCGAGCTCGACGCCGTCGCGCCAGGCGCGATCGACGGTTGCGGCATAGCCGGTGAGCCCGGCGGAGACGCCGATCTTGTAATCCTGCGCGCCCGCCATCTGCGGCAGAGCCGATGCGAGGCAGGCAGCGAGCGCGGCTGCCACGGCAGTGGATGTCTTCATGGGTTCCTCCCGTTTCCCTTGCTTTCGGGTCGTTCACCGCAAGCCGCGGCGCGCCCTTTATGGTCTTGGTGGCGAGGCTTCGCGCCTCGCTCAGGCTGCTGGTTTCCCGTAGCCGCCGCCGCCCGGCGTTTCGAGGAGCACGACGTCGCCGGGCTGCATCGTCAGCTTCTTGGCTTCGCTGACAGGCTTGCCGTTGACGAGGAAATGGCCGGATGCGCCGGGCAGTCCGCCATCGATGCCGTCGGGGCCGTGGTTCAATCGGCTCGGCACTGCGTTCAGCAGCCAGGGCGCGTCGGTGCGCATGTGGAACTGGATGCTCTGGCCGTCGCCGCCCTGCATCCGGCCCTTGCCGCCAGAGCCGCGCCGCAGCTCCTTGCGGTCGAACACGATCGGCATCGTCGCCTCCAGGATCTCGATCGGCACCGCTGCGACGCCGGTCGGATAGCAGGTTGCGCTGGGGCCCGGCTTGTTGGCGCGGGCGCCCATGCCGCCGGAATAGTTGAACATGGAGGAGGTGAAGGCCTGGCCATCCTGCCGCTTGCCCTGGATCTGCATGGTCCAGACCGCGCCCGAGCCTTCGGCCAGCACGCGCTCGGGCATGACCTGATGCAGCGCCTTCAGGATCGGCATCGGTACATACATGCCCACCACATGGCGGGCGTTCACCGGCGCGGGATAGGCACAGTTGATGATCGAGCCCTCCGGCGCGCGCACTTCGATGGGCGCGAGCGAACCGGTGTTGTTGGGCAGATCGGGGTTGAGGCACGAGCGGATGGCGAAGGTCGAATAGGCGTGGGTGTAGTTCAGCACGACATTGATGCCGGTGGCGGTCTGGGGCGAGGAGCCGGCGAAGTCGACGATGATCGCACCGGCCTCGACATCGACCGTCACGGCGGTCTTGAGCGTGATGATCTCGCCGCCGGGCACGTCGAAGCTGGTTTCTCCGTGATAGGTGCCGGGCTTCAGTTTGCGGATGGCGTTGCGCGTCGCCTCTTCCGAGCGATTGATGATCTCGTCCGACAGGGTTTCGATATCGGCGACGCCGTAGCGCCGGCACAGCATGATCAGATATTCAGCCGCCGCCTCGCCGCTGGAGACCTGGGCGGAGAGGTCGCCGAAGACGGCGTCCGGCGTGCGCACATTGCGCCGGATGATATCGTGGAGGACCTCATTGGGCTTGCCGCGCTCATAGAGCTTGAGCGGGGGAATCCACAGCCCCTCCTCATGCACGTCGCGTGCGCCGGCGCCGATGCCGTAGCCGCCGATATCGGTGTGGTGGATGGTCGAGCCGATATAGGCGATGAGGTTTTGCCCGTCGAAGATCGGCGTCAGCACCGTGATGTCGAAGAAATGCCCGGCCGAAAGCCAGGGATCATTGGTGATCAGCACGTCGCCGAGCTCGCAGCGCCCCTCGAAGATGCGCACGAGATGCGCACCGGCGAAGGCGAGCGAGTTGATATGGCCGGGCGTGCCGGTATTGGCCTGCGCCACCATCCGGCCGCGCTGGTCGAACAGCGCGCAAGCCAGGTCGCCCGCCTCGCGCACGATCGGGCTGAAGGCGATGCGCTGCAGCGCCTTGGCCCGCTCGTTGACGATGCCGATCAGGTTCGACCAGAGGATTTCGAGTTCGACGCCGTCCATTGCTGGCGACTTTGCCGTTGGATGTGACACTGCCATCGGATTCAGCCTTTCCTGGCGATGATGCAGCCGAGGCTGTCGATCGTGGCGTTCCAGCCGGGGGGGAGCGCGGTCGTGGTCTCGCGCTCCTCGATGATGGCGGGGCCTGCGACGGTCTGGCCCACGGCGAGCGCGGCGCGTTCATAGACCGGGACCGACTGGTCATCCTGCCAGGCATGGACCGGGCGATGGCGCTTGGCCTGCCCTTGCGCGATCTGCGGACGGGTCTGGCCGTCGAAACGCGGGGACGGGCCGCGCGCCACCACGCGCCAGGTGACGATCTCGATGGGGACATGCGAGGGGTTGACGCCGTAGAGCGTGCGATAGGCCGCCTCGAACTGCTGGGCGAGAGCGCCCGCATCGCGGCCTTGGCGCGGGTCGGTTTCGAAGATGACGGTGACCTCGTGCTGCTGGCCGACATAGCGCATATCGGCGCCGACCAGGATCGTGACGTCCTTGGGCGCGCAGCCGGACTGGCCGAGCGCCGCCATGCCCTCGCTTTCCAGGTCGCCGAGCACGCGGTCGACGCGGCTCCAGTCGAGATGGGCGACCAAGGTCAGGTCGCTGCGCACCAGATCGAGCCGGACTGGCGTCACCAGCGTACCGAAGGCCGAGAGCACGCTCGATTGCGGCGGCACGATCACGCAGGTGCTCTGCAGCAGGTCGGCGACGCCGCAGGCATGCAAGGGACCCGCGCCGCCGAAGGCGAACAGCGGCAGGCCGCGATAATCGACGCCACGATCGGTGGCATGGGTGCGCGCGGCGGAGGCCATCGCCTCGGTCACGATCCGGTAGATGCCGCGCGCCGCCTGGACGGGGGAGACGTTAAGCGCCTGGCCGAGCCGCGCCATCGCGGCTTCGCAGGCCGGCTTGTCCAACGACATGTCGCCGCCGAGGAAGTTTTCGGCGTCGATCAGGCCGAGCACGAGGTCGGCGTCGGTCACGGTCGCGCTCTGGCCGCCGCGGCCGTAGCAGGCGGGGCCGGGATTGGAGCCGGCGCTTTCCGGGCCGACCTTGAGCAGGCCGAGATCGTCGACATGGGCGATGCTGCCGCCGCCGGCGCCGATCTCGATCAGGTCGATCGAGGGTACGGTGACGGGCAGGCCGCTGCCCTCCTTGAAGCGATAGCGCCGGTCGACCTCGAACAGCCCGGTGACCAGCGGGGTGCGGTTCTCGATCAGGCAGGCCTTGGCGGTGGTGCCGCCCATGTCGAAGGACATCAAGCGGTCGATGCCGAGCAGTTCGGCATAATGGCAGGCCGCGAGCGCGCCGGCGGCGGGGCCGCTTTCGATCATGCGCACCGGGTTCTTCCCGGCCGTTTCCGCGCCGACGACGCCGCCTGAGGACAGCATGATCAAGGGCGTGTTGGCGAAGCCCTCGACGCGCAGCCTGTCGCTCAGGCGCTTGAGATAGGGCTGCGAGATCGGCATCGCATAGGCGTTCACCGTCGCGGTGGAGGCGCGCTGATATTCGCGGATCTGCGGGGCGACCTCCGAGGAGGTGCAGATGAAGACGTCGTTCAATTCGCGCGCCAGCGCTGCGGCGACCAGGGCCTCGTTGGCCGGGTTGGCGAAGCTGTTGAGGAAGCAGATCGCCAGCGCCCGCGCGCCGCTGGCGCGGATATCGCGCACCAATTGCGCGATATCCTGTGGATTAGGCGCGATCGCGATCGTGCCGTCGGCCAGGACGCGCTCCTTCAGGCCGAAGGTCAGCTCGCGCGTCACCAGTGGCTCGGGGAACTCGATCTGGGGATCGTACATGTCGTAGCGGTGCTCGTTGCGGATCGCGAGCACGTCGCGGAAGCCCTCGGTCACGACGAGCGCCGTCGGCAGGCCCTTCCGCTCGATCAGAGCATTGGTCACGACCGTGGTTGCGTGGACCACCAGGCCGTCGACGGCGCCGGCCGCGACGCCGGCCTTGCCGAGCACCGAATCGACGCCGCGGAAGAAGCCTTCGAGCAGGTCGTGATGCGTGGTCAGCGTCTTGTCGACGCTGAGGCCGCCCTTGGAGTCGCGCAGGACGATATCGGTGAAGGTGCCGCCGATATCGACGGCCAGCGAATAGCTCATGGCTTCAGTCTTTCCAGGTCAATCCCCGCGAGATGCGTGCGGCGCTGCCGACGACTTCGCGGATCTGTTCGGGATCGGGGACGGGAGGGATGAACTGTGTCGCGCCGACGATGGCGATCGAGCCGACCAGGATCTGGCGATGGTCGAAGACGGGGGCGGCGAGCGTGTTGACGCCGGTGATGACCTCGTCGGGTGCGGTCGCCCAGCCGCGTTCGCGTACGGCCTCGAGATCGGCGAGCAGGGCCTCCCGCGTGGTGATCGTCGCCGGCGTCCAGGCCTTGAGCTCGCCATTGGCAATGGCGGCAGTGCGCTCCTGCGAGCCGAAGGCGAGCCAGATCTTGCCATGCGCGCTGGCATGGAAGGCGAGCCGCGTGCCGGGGCGCGTGGAGAATTCGATGAGCGTGCGGCCCTGGATCAGTTCGAGGACGATCAGCTCGGCGTCGATCGCGGCGCAGACCGTGACGGCCTGGCCGGTGCGATCGCGCAGGGTCATCAGCTCCTCGCGGGCGGCGCTGACGATGTCGAAGCGCTGCCGCAGCGACTCGCCCAGCATCATCAGCTTGATGCCGGCTTCGTAACGACCGGTCTCGGCATCCTGCCGGACGAAGCCGTGGCGCTGCAGTGTCACCAGATGCCGGTAGATCGTGGCTTTCGATGCCCCCAGCGCACCGGCGATCTGCGCCAGCGCGGCCGGACGGCTCTGCTGCACCAGGTACTCGACCGCCTGCAAGGCGAGATCGAGCGTGCTGGTGCCGGCCGGTGCGGCTTTGGCCGCATCTGGATCGGGCTTGGTCGACAAGGGCGTTCCTCTGTGTTTCATTTCATTTAATGAAACATCATTTTGTTATTTGATACGCTATGATGAAAGCCGCGGGGAGGTCAATGCCTCCTCTGGCCGTGCTGATCAGTTTTCTTCGGATGCCCGGATCGGGGCGCGCGCAGCGCCGAATCGTCTGGCGCTGTTAGAAAGGGCGGCGAATTGGCTCCGGCGCGGGCCTCTCCAGCGAGGCCCGAGAGGCTTTTGGAGAGGCGAAGGATGCCGTGCGAAAGATGCCGGCACCCCGATAAACCGTTTCATCAAGCATCGGGCTCAACTATCCAGAAACAAGTGATGAGGCGTTCTGCGCCTTCAGGCCTATCCTTCTCAGTCAGGGACAAAGTCATGCCTTCCTCCGATGCGCTGGCTGCGGTTTTCGAGCATATCGAGACGAACCGAGCGAGTTTCCTCGATCGCCTGATCGCCTATCTTCGCCACCCCAGCATCAGCGCCGAAAATATCGGCATCGCCGAAGTCGGGGCTCTGCTGGTGGAGATGCTGAGCGATATCGGGCTCGAGACCAGCCTGATGCCGACCGAGGGGCACCCCATGGTCGTCGCGCGCTGGGAGAAGGCGCCGGGCAAGCCGACCGTGCTGCTCTACGGCCATTACGACGTGCAGCCGCCCGATCCGCTCGAGAAATGGCTGTCGCCACCCTTCGAGCCCGCCATCCGCGACGGGCGTCTCTATGCACGTGGTGTCGGCGACAATAAGGGCCAGCATTTCGCGCAGATCCTGGCGATCGAATCCCATATCAAGGTGCATGGTACTCTGCCCTGCAACGTCATCCTGATGCTGGAAGGCGAAGAGGAGATCGGCAGCCCGAACATCGCCGGCTTCGTGCGCGCCAATAGGGAGGTGCTGAAGGCCGATCTCGCGGTGACCGCCGACGGTCCGCGCCATGCCAGCGGGGCGGCCGCGATCAAGTTCGGCTCGCGCGGCGTGGCATCCTTCGAGCTGCGCTGCCGCCATGCCAGTCGCGACGTGCATTCCGGCAATTTCGGCGGCGTCGTGCCCAACCCGATCTGGACGCTGGTGCATCTGCTCGGCACCATGAAGAACGAGGCTGGCGAGATCACCATCGAAGGCTTCCATGACGGCGTCGAGCCCCCTTCACCGGAGGAGCTCGCCGCGATCGAGCGGCTGCCGCTCGACATCGAGGCGTTCAAGCACAGCCTCGGGCTCGCACGGCTCGACGCGCCGGCGGAGCGGCCCTTCTATGATCGTCTCTGCTTCCGCCCGACCTTGACCATCAACGGCTTCCACGGCGGCTATGGCGGGCCCGGCTCCAAGACGGTGCTACCCAACGAGGCCTTCGTGAAATGCGATGTCAGGTTGGTGGGGGCGCAGGATCCGGAAGACATCCTGCGCAAGATCGCGGCCCATGTCGCCAGGCACGCGCCGGAGGTCGAGTTCATCGCGGCGGAGAAGGGCATGCAGCCTTCCAAGACGCCGATCGCCTCGCCCTTCACTCCGGTGCTGCGCCGGGCCTTCGTCGCCGCGCAAGGCGTCGAGCCGCTGCTGATCCCCGCCGGCTTCGGCAGCCTGCCGGGCTATGTCTTCACCAAGATCCTCGGCATGCCCGCCTTCGTCACGCCCTATGCGAATCCCGACGAGGCGAACCACGCGCCCCAACGAGAACCTGACGCTCGACTGCTTCTATAGCGGGCTGCGCACCGGGGCCGCGCTGCTGCACGAGCTCGGCCAGCTGCGGGCGCCTTGAGCGCCGGGGCAGTGCACGCCCTCGTTCCGGAGCGGTTTCCGATCCCATCGGAGCGTTGAACCGCTCCAGCTCCTTGTCTCTATGCGTTGTCTTTACGCGAGCCGGCGTCCACTTCGCTCGAAAATGCTTACATCTAGGCGCGCATCCGCCGCGCCAGGGCCTCGCCGATCATCACGCAGGTGAAGTGCAGGTTCGCCCGGCAATCCGTCGGCATGATCGAGGCGTCGGCGACCCTAAGTCCCTCGACGCCGCGCACCCGCAGATCCGGGTCCACCACGCCGCGCGGGTCGTGATAGGCGGTCATGTGGCAGGTGCCGGCGGCGTGCTGGATGTCGCTGGCCTCCTGCAGCATCAGCGCATCGAGCTCGGCCTCCGGCAAGGTTGCCGCCTCGGCCGGGCTGAGCGGGGTCTCGCAGAAGCGAATGTCGTCGCAGACCGCGCGCAGGGCCGGCTGCTCGGCGAGCGCGGCCAGCCGCCGCACCGCGTCGCGCATGCGCAGCCGGTCGCGCGGGTCGGCCAGCATGTTCTCGTCGACGATAGGATTGGCGTCGGGGTCGGCCGAGCTCAGGCGCAATTCGCCGCGCGAGAACGCATCGTAGAGCGATACGCCCACCCCTCCGCCTGGCCCGGGCATGGCGCCCACGAAGCCGCGATGGTTGTATGCGACCATGATCATGTCGCGCCGGCCGCCGCCGCCGAGGCCGCTGCTATAGGTCAGGCAGCAATTGGTGTGGCGGGCATCGGGATCATGCGCGACGAAGCCGGGCTTGAGGGCCAGGCTGAGGCGCAGCACCGGATGGTCCATCAGGTTGCGCCCCACAAAAGGCTGGTCGCGCAGCACGGGAATTCCCAGCGCCGCCAGTTGCGCGGCCGGGCCGAGCCCTGAGCGCATCAGGATGGTGGGGCTGTGGATCGCGCCGGCGCACAGCACGATCTCGCGGCCCTCGATCTGCGTCCACTCCTCGCCGGCAAAGCGGACCTGCACAGCACGGGCGCGATGGCCGTCGAACAGGATCCTGTCGACCATGGCGTCGCCACGGATCTCCAGATTTGCGCGTCCCCGCACCGGCTCCAGATAGGCGTCGTTGGTGGAGATGCGCGCGCCGTCACGGGAGTTGATCGGGTTGGTCGCGATCCCTTCGCCCTGCAGCGCGTTGAGGTTGCCGAGCCAGGGATAGCCGGCAGCCAGAGCCGCATCGCGGAAGGCGAGGTCGACATGGCCCCAGCTGCTTTCCGGCGCGCGATACACCGGCAAGGGGCCGGCGGTGCCGGCCTGCGGATCGCCTTCGATCGCATCGAAGACCGGTAGCACATCCTCCGAGGACCAGCCTTCGCAGCCATACTCAGCCCAGGTGTCGAAGACCTCCGCGACGCCGCGAATGGCGATCTGCGCGTTGACCGTGGAGGAGCCGCCGAGCGCCCGGCCGCGCCAGTAGAAACGCGGCTCCTGCGCCGCGGTCCGGCGGGTCGTCAACTCCGGCCATTGCCATTGCGCCTGATGCGCCGGATCGTGCATGAACGGGATGATGTTGGCGCTGCGCAGCGCGTGCGGCGCCTCGGTGGCGCGCCAGTCGCGCCCGGCCTCCAGTAGCAGCACGCGGCGGTTCGGATCCTCCGAAAGCCGGGCGGCCAGCGGCGCCCCGGCCGAGCCGGCGCCCACCACGATCACGTCGTACATGCGCTCAGATTCTCCCTGTCCACACCGCGTTCTGACATGGCCGGACACCCTGCGCCATGCGGCAGGCGCGGAACCGAGGTGCCGGCCATGGCAACCGATCTGGTGTGCTGCTTGCGAGAGGGCACACGGGTGGTGGCGGCCGCATGGCTCGCGGACTAGGGTCGGCTCACGTGAAGAATGCGCATCGAACCAAGTGCTTGGAGCCGTTTTCGAGCAGATTGGATTGGAAACGGCTTAAATCAGGCTGGCGGCGATGTTGATGGTCAGGCCGAGAATGGCCAGGTTGAAGAAGAAGGCCAGGACGCAGTGAACCAGCGCCGCCCGGCGGATCGAACGGGAGGCGATGTTGATGTCGGCCGTCGCCGTGGCCACGCCGATGACGAAGGAAAAATAGAGGAAATCCAAATAGTCGGGGCATTCTTCGTTGCCGGGAATGTCGAGACCGCCGCGCATTTGTGGCTTCGCATCCGGATGGGTTCGCCACTCGTCGAAATACTCGTGCGCATAATGCAGCGCGAACATCACATGGACGAAGCCCCAGGCCGAGACGATCGTGAGGAAGGCCAGGCCGAGATGGAGCCCTTTCACGATCCCGACGGCATCCTTGACCGAGCCGAGCTCGGCCACGATGGCGCCGATGCTGGCGATCGCTGCCAGGATCGCCAGGGACAGGATCAGGAACTGGCCTTCATCCTGCAGGGCCGCGTTACGACGTATCGTCGCGCGCGTGGCGCGCAGCATCATCACGATGATGCTGCAGAGGAAGGCGATCGTCCCCGCATTCCAAGCCACCAG
The DNA here is from genome assembly GCF_002917105.1 of Allobosea psychrotolerans. Taxonomy (GTDB): domain Bacteria; phylum Pseudomonadota; class Alphaproteobacteria; order Rhizobiales; family Beijerinckiaceae; genus Allobosea; species Allobosea psychrotolerans. The sequence continues at coordinate 490,964 of NZ_PQFZ01000002.1, read as the reverse complement.
CGCCCGCGTCGTCGGCCGCCAGGACTCGGGCAAGAGCAAGCCCACCAGAACCGCCAGCGCCGCGCAAAGGAACAGGCGCGGTCTCGCCCGCACATAGCGGATCGGCAGCCAGCGCTGGCGATGCCGGTCAAGCGCCGAGCTGTCCATGGTTAATCCCTAGCGCGTTGCCCCGACATATGGTCCCGCCATGGCGGGGGACGGAGCAATCCGAGGCCGCAGCGCGAGTCGAGCTAGATTGCGTTGCCGCCTTGCCCGCCGCAATGAGGTTTTACGGAGCCTGGACGCGGATCCGGATATTCTGTGCGCTCAGCTCAAACCAGGCGCGCCTCCTCGATGGTGACCGGCGAGTAGAAGGAGAGCGAGCCGGGCAGGCTGCGAAAGCCTGAGACCTCCCGCCGGAAGGCATAACCCTGCGAACGCCAGGCGAGTCCGACCATCGGCGCCTCCGCGAGCGCGAGCCGGATCATCTCGTCATAGGTCGCCTTCCGCGCGGCGAGATCGAGCTCGGCCCGGCCCTTGGCCAGCAACTCGGCAATGGCCTTGTTCTCGAAGCCGAAGGAGCGCTGATAGGAGGGAGAGCTGCCGGCGAGAAAGCTCGACATCGCGTCGGGGTCCTCATAGTCGAGCGCATAACCGACGACGGCGAGCTCGTACTGGCCGCGATTGCCGAGCTGGAGGCGCGTCGCATAGTCGGGTAATTGCAGCGTGGCGCGAATCCCGACCGCGGCGAGGCTCTGCTGCACCACCTCCGCCGTGTCCTTGTGCATGCCGTATTGCGCCGAGGAGAGCAGGGTGGTCTGGAAGCCGTCCGGCATTCCGGCCTCGGCCAGGAGCTGCTTTGCCCTGGCGACGTCCTGTTTCCAATGCGCCTCGCGCGCCGCGTCGAAGAAGGGTGAGTTCGGGACGATCGGCAACCCTTCCATCGGCGTGCCATGGCCGAAGAAGGCGGCCTTGACCACATCGGCCCGGTTGACCGCATAGGCCACGGCCTGGCGCAATTTGGGATTGGCGAAGGGGCCCTGCCTGGTGTTGAAGACGAGGCCCATGAAGGGGCCGTCCGTCGCGTCGAGCTTCAGGGCCGGATTGGCGCCGATCGCCGCCATGCTTTGCCAGGGCACATACTCGATCAGATCGACATCGCCGGCCTGGAGTGCCGCGACGCGCAGGTTCTCGTCGGCATAGGCGATGCATCGCAGCTTGGGCGTCTTCGGAAAGCCGGGGCGGAAATAGCCGTCGAAGGCGGCGAGATCCATCCGGGTGCCGCGCTCGATCTCGGTGATGCGATAGGGGCCGCAGCCGATCGCCTCCGCATCGCTCGATTTCGCCGAGATGATCGGCGCGTTGAAGCTGGCGAGGTGGAAGGGGAATGTGGCGGAGGGGGCCTTCAGCAGGATGCGGACGCTGCGTCCCTTGACCTCGACCTGTTCGACGATCTCGTAGGCGGCCTTGAGATAGGCGGTCGATTTCGCGCCGGCGATCTGCTCGATCGTGAACTTCACATCCTCGCCGGTGACGCGATCGCCATTGTGGAATCTGGCGTTCTCGCGCAGCTCGAAGACATAGGCGCGCTCGCCATCGGCGCGAAAGCTTTCGGCGATCTCGCCGCGAAGCTTGCCGGTGGCGTCGTAGCCGACGAGCCCGCGATGGATCATCAGCTTGACGGCGCCGGCGCTGGTGCCGGCGTGCTGGAACGGACGCAAGCTCGACGGATAGCTCGACAGGGCAAAGCGCAGCATGTCCTTGCCCTGCGCGCGTGCCGCCCTGATCGCGCCCGGCCCGGCAAGGTTGCCGGCGAAGGCCGCTGCGCCCGCCAGGAAAGCCCGGCGGCTCGGCCGCATCGTCATCTCGTTCATCATCCCGCTCCTTTGTCGTGTTCGGAGCCGGGAGGGGCGCAAGGCCCAGCCGCGCGCACCGTGTTCTTGACGATCAGTGCACTAGGGCCAGCGCCTGCGTCACGCGCTCTGTGCCATAGTCGCGCTCGGCTGCGCTCCGCGAGCATTTGCCGGAACGGATGTCCTGGGCCAGGGCCTTGAGCTCGCGTTCGGCCGGCGAGCCGAAGCCGCCACCGCCCGGCGTCTCCAATCGCACCGAATCGCCCGCCCTGAGCTCGAGATTGGAGATCTTCGAGGAGAGCTCCTCCTCATGCGCCGTACCCGGATTGCGCCGCAGCCGGGCGGTGCGGCCGTCACACCCGCCGAACAGGCCGGGAGCGCCGGCGCGGTGGCCGTCCGAGCGGGCGGAGAAGACGATGCCGTCGCGCGTCGCCGAGATCTGGCGAGCGATGCCGAGCCCGCCGCGATGGCGCCCTGCGCCGCCGGAATCCTCGACCAGCGCGTATTCATCGACCAACAGCGCGTATTCGTTCTCCAACGCCTCGGCCGGCAGGTTCGAGGTGTTGGTGATATGGACATGGACGCCGTCCATGCCGTCGCCGTCATGGCGCGCGCCAGCGCCTCCGCCCATCGATTCCAGATAGACGAAGGTGCCGTCGTCGCGCCGGCGCTGGCCGGAAAAGATGATGACCGGCACGACATCCTGCGAAGAGGCCATCGCCCGCTCCGCTGGGAGCAATTGGGCGAAGGCGCCGAACAGGGCGCGCGCCACCTTGTTGCAGGTGATCGAGCGCGCCCCGACCGGAGCCGGGTAGGCGGGGTTGACGATGCTGCCGGGCGGAGCGGAAACCTCGACGCAGGCGAACATGCCGCTATTGGGCAGAAGCTCGGGGTCGAGCAGCGTCTTGACCGCGTAGTAGCAGGTCGCCAGCAGCGCGCTTTCGGCGACGTTCATCGCGCCGCGCGCCTGGGGAGCGCTGCCGCTGAAATCCAGGATCAGTCTTTCGCCTTGCACCGTGACATTGGCCTGGATCGGCACGGGATCGCCGCCGAGCCCGTCATCGTCGAGCCAGGCGATGCAGCTCGCCTGGCCGTCCTGCATGTCGCGGATGCGGTTGCGCAGGCGTCGCGCGGTATAGGCGAGCAGATCGTCGATCGCGCCCGTCATCGCGGCTAACCCCATCTGAAGCGAGAGGGCCAGCAACAGGCGCTTGCCGCGTTCGTTCGTGGCGATCTGGACCTTGAGATCGAGCGAGCGTTCCTCGGCCTCGCGCGAATTCTGCGAGACGAGATTGAGCAGATCCTCATCGAGCTCGCCGGCGCGCACGATCCGGATCACCGGGATGCGCAGGCCCTCCTCGAAGATCGAGCGCGCCGTACCCGAGATCGAGCCGGGAACCGAGCCGCCGACATCGGAATGATGGCCGATATTGGCCGCGAAGAAACGCAAAGCTCCGTCGATGAACACCGGGGTGACGATCGAGATGTCCGGCATATGGGTGCCGCCGGCGAGATAGGGATCGTTGCAGATGAAGGCGTCGCCATCGCGCATGCGCGCCACCGGGCAGGCCTTCAGCACCGCGGTGACGCTGCCCATCAGCGAGCCCAGATGCAATGGCACATGCGAGGCCTGGCAGACGAGCCGGCCGGCACCGTCGAAGAGCGCGACCGAACAGTCCTTGCGCTCCTTGATATTGGTCGAGAAGGAGGAGCGGACGAGCGTGTTGCCCATGTCCTCGGTGATCGAGAGCAGCCGGTTGGAGAAGACCTCCATCGCGATCGGATCGGCGAGGCGGGCTTCGTCATCGCTGCGTAGCGCGGCGAGGCTGGTCTGGAGGGTGGCGGTCATGGTCACAGCTCCACGATCAGGTTGCCGATGGCATCGATCCTGACATGCTGGCCCGGGCCGACGACGGTGGTGGAGCTCATCTCCTCGATCACGGCCGGACCTTCGAGCCGTGCGCCCGCGCCCAGACTGACGCGGTCATGGATCGGCGTATCGACCCAGCCATCGGCGAAATGGACAAGGCGATGGTCGCGCGCGAGCGGGGCTGCGGCCTGCGTGCCGGGTGGTTTCGTCCCGGGACGGTCGATCGCGCCGACGACCTTGAGCCGGCAATTCACCACCTCGATCGCGAGACCCTCGACATCATAGCCATATTCGCGGCGGTGCGCCTCGCGGAACCCGGCAACGAACTCGGCGAAGGCGACGCTGGATGCCTCCTTGTCGAGGCGGACCTGGACCTCATGGTTCTGGCCCTTGTAGCGGGCCTCGACCACGCGCAAAAAGCTGCGACGCCCGGGCTCTACGGCCTCCTTGTCGAGCCAGGCGAGACCGCGCTCCTGCATGCCGTCGAACTGCGCGACGATGCGCGGCCAGCTCGCGTCATTGGCGATGATGATCTCGCTCTTGACGAAATCGAGGCTGAGATCGGACATCAGGATGCCGCGCGCGCACATCGTGCCCGGCTCCTGCGGCACCAGAACGCGCTTCAGGTCGCACTCCTCGGCCACCGCGACCGCATGGAGCGGCCCGGCTCCGCCATAGGGAAAGAGCGCGAAATTCGCGAGGTCGTGGCCCTTCTCGGTCGAGACGGCCCGGATCGCCCGGCTCATATTGGCGACCGCGATACGGATGATGCCGAGCGCCGCCTCCTCGACCGTGAGGCCCAGCGGCCTGGCGATGCGCTCCTCGACGGCCCGGCGAGCCGCCCCCTCATCGACCTTCATCCGGCCGCCGAGCAGCGTCACTGGATTGAGCCGGTGCAGGATGATGTTGGCGTCGGTCAGGGTCGGCTCGGTGCCGCCGCGGCCATAGGCGACGGGGCCTGGATCGGCGCCGGCGCTGTGGGGGCCGACCTTGAGCGCGCCGGCGTCGTCGATCCAGGCGATCGAGCCGCCGCCCGCGCCGATGACATGGATGTCGACCATCGGTGTGCGCACCGGGTGGTCGGCGACCATGCGGCTGGCGGCGAAGGCTGGGGCGCCCGCCAGGACAAGGGAAACGTCGGTCGAGGTGCCGCCGACATCGAAGGTGATGAGATCGGGAAAGCCCGCCTCCTTGCCGACCTCGGCTGCACCGACGACGCCTGCCGCCGGTCCCGACAAGCAGGTGCGCACCGGATAGGCGCGAACCGTCTCGACCGACATCAGCCCGCCATTGGAATGGATCGTATAGGGCTGTGCCGCGATGCCCAGATTCGTCAATCGGCCGAGGAACCGGTTGAGATAGCGGTCCATTTTCGGGCCGACATAGCTGTTGATCGCCGTGGTCGAGAAGCGCTCATATTCGCGGAACTCGGGCAGCACCTCCGAGGAGGTCGAGACATAAAGATCGGGCGCGACCTCGCGCACTATCTCGGCGGCGCGCCGCTCATGTGCGCCGCGGAGATAGCTGTGCAGGAAGCAGATCGCGATCGCCTCGACGCGAGCCGCAAGCAGCGCCGCGGCAGCGCTGCGGATTGCAGCCTCGTCGAGCTCAGTCAGCGTGTTGCCCTCGACATCGATCCGGCCGGCGACCTCGATGCGGCGCTGGCGCGGCACCAGCGGCTCGGGCTTGCCGACTGAGTAGTCGAACAGATGCGGCCTGACCTGGCGGCCGATCTCGAGCACGTCGCGGAAGCCCTTGGTGGTGATCAGCCCGGTGCGCACGCCGCGCCGCTCGATCACCATATTGGTCGCGACCGTGGTGCCATGGCCGACGAAGCCGATGTCATGGGCTGCGATGCCGAGCTCGGCGATCAGCGCCGACAGCCCGCTCTCGATCGCCTCGGACGGGTCGGATGGAGTCGAGGCGACCTTGAAGTGGCGTATCGCGCCGCTGGCTCCATCGTGAATGGTGAAATCGGTGAAGGTGCCGCCAACGTCAAAACCAACCCTGTACATGAGATCGTCGGTTCCCTGCTGGCGGACGGCTGCTGCATTCCCTTTCCTTATGGCTCCGATATTGGATCCCTAAGCACTTAAGGGCAGTGTTTGCACGTCGGTGCTACGGTTGCATCTCCCGTCGCATGCGCTCAAATAGAATTCCCGTCACCTCGTATGCGAAAAGCTGATAGCCCTGCCATGCCTCGCCAGTTGAGCCATCGCGGCCTGCAGGCCTTCCGCGTGATGATGCTGACCGGCAGCGTCTCTGCGACAGCGGCGACGATGAACCTGTCGCAGCCGGCCGTCAGCCGCCTTCTCAAGGAGCTGGAGCTCGATACGGGCCTGCGCCTGTTCGACCGGACCAAGGGCAGGCTCGTGCCCACCGCCGAGGCCGGACTGCTGCTCGACGAAGTGCAGCGTTCCTTCGTCGGGCTCGACCGGATCTCCTCGGCGGTGGCAGAAATCCGGAAAGGACGGCGCGGCACGCTGTCGATGTCCTCGCTGCCTATCCTGGCGAGTTCCCTGCTGCCGAAGATGGTCGGGGAATTCTTGCGGCGAGCGCCGGGCGTCGCGGTGCGGCTCGACTCGGCAGGGTCGCAGACGGTGACCCAGCAGGTCATGACCGGCCAATACGATATCGGCTTCATCAGCATCTCGGTGCCGCTCGCCAATCTGCAGACCGTGCGGCGTTATTCGCTGCCTTGTCGCTGCATCCTGCCGCCCGGTCATCGACTGGCGGGGAGGGAGGTTCTCGGCCCTGCCGATCTGGAGGGCGAAAGCCTGGTCAGCGCCTCGCGGCGCACGCTGATGGACACACAGGTCCAGGCGCTGCTCGACCGGCATGGCGTCTCGCCTGCGATGCCGGTCGAGACGCCGCTGCTGCCGCTGGCCTCGCTGCTTGTGCTCGAAGGCGCCGGCGTCGCGATCGTCGATGCGATCACGGCCGCGCATCATGAGCGGCTTGGCGGCATCTCCCGCCGCTTCGAGCCGCTGGTCAGGCTCGAACTCGGCATGGTGCGCCGGCTCGATGCGCCCGTGACGCGCGCCGAGGCTCTGTTCATGGAGATCTGCGACGGGCAGATGGCGCGCTATGTCGATCAGGAGACGGATGCGCTGACGGTGTAAAGCCGCGGCTGCGCGTCTAGCGGCATCAGAGCGTGGGCTTCCTGGCAGTCAGATTCGCGGCGAGGCCGGTCATCGTTTCCGGCTTGATGAGTCCGAGCGCTCCGGCGACATGCCACCAGCCATGGTCGGCCTGGCGCACAATGGTGCATTCCGCGCTGACGCCCACATGTTGCCCTTTGAAGGAATGCCCGACGGCGATATGAGCGACCTCGTCGGGCAAGCTGACGGTCAGGCAGACATACATGCCGAAGACGGAGTGCCGGAAGGTCGGAAAGCCGCTATCGGCCGGAGCGGCGGCCCAGCAACAACCGACACCAGGTCCAGCTGGGACCGAGTTGCTGCTGCGCATCGTCGATGGCGACCCCCACGTGGCCGCCGAGCTCAGGAGCTGGGCACGCGAGGTCCATCCAGTGTCCACGACACGCCGCACGGCCGGCGAGCTGCGAGTTCGGGCGCGGGAGATCGCCGAGGCACGCGAGCGGGCGGACGCCAAACGTCGCGAGGCGGAGCGGCGCCGGCAGGCCGAAGAGGCCGAAAGGACGCGGCGTACGCGGATCAACGCCCCCAGGCAGCGCGGCGCCGATGCCTGGCGGGAGATCAATCAAGAAATCGAGCGCCGCAACGCCTCGGGCTATGACCGGGCGGCAGGTCTGCTCTTCGACCTTCAGGTGCTGGCCAGGGAGGCGGGAGAGCAGGACGAATTCAACCGCCGCCTAGCCTCGATCCGGACAACGCACGAGAGAAAGCCGAAATTCATCGAGCGCTTGAGCAGAATCGGACGCGGCAATGACGCGGAAACGGCCTGATCGGCAGGACCGACGACGGAGCCTCCAGTCGATGGAGACGTGCCGGTGTTCGCCCTTGTGGCGGCCGAGCGCGCGGCAGGCTATTCGGCGATTAGCTGTCAGATTGCCTAGGGTCCGGGATCATTCGGCTGTCAGATAGGTTAAACATTATAGCGATTATGCTATAATGACCCTGATAAGTTCCGCCCGCGCGGGTTGGCTCACACGATCTTGGGCGCTCCATGACAAGGGCAGTCGAGACCCTGGGCCTGACCTATCCCGTCAATGCAGCGGGATGATCGTCTCGACCAGGCCATGGCCTTCGATCGCGACCTGGCGGCGGCGCAGTGGCGTGCCGTAGAGGGCGCTCAGATTGCTCTCGCTCATCACCGCGTCGACAGGGCCCTGACGCTGATCCTCCGGCCCCATCAGCAGCAGGGCTTCGTCGGCGACCTCAAGTGCGTGGGTCGGCAGATGCGTGCTGAACAGGATCGCGTGCTCGCCGGCGGCGCGCAGGTCGCGTAGCACGGCGACGAGGCGGCTTTGATTGGCGAGATCGAGCGCCGAGGCCGGCTCGTCGAGCACCAGGACGGGCGATTGCGTCGCCAAGGCGCGCGCCAGCAGCACGAGCTGGCGCTCGCCGCCCGAGAGCCGGTCGAGCCGCTGCTCGGTGAAAGCCTCGGCGCCGATGCGCGCCAGCGCTGCGCGGGCGATGTCGTAGTCGGCACGGCGCGGCGTTCCGAACAGACCGAGCGACCGGGCGCGCGCCATCACCACGACATCGAGCGCGCGATAGGGCAGGGGCGCGATCACCTGCGGCACATAGGCGACGAGCGGCGGCGCCGTGCGGGTGCCCTCATCGAGCTTGTCGAGCCCCGTGACGGCCTTGATCAGCGTGGTCTTGCCGCGCCCGTTGGGGCCAAGCACGGCAACGCAGCGCCCCGGCGCCAGCGATAGATCGAGCCCGCGGAAGATCCAGCGCTCGCCACGGCGGATGCCTGCGCCTTTCAACGCGATCATGCCGTCAGCTCCCGGCGCTGACGCTGGCGCAGCAGCAGTGCAAAGACCGGAGCACCGACGATCGCGGTCAGAACGCCGAGCGGGATCTCGGCGGCCACTGCCGTGCGGGCGATGGTGTCGACCAGCACCAGATAGGATGCACCGAGCAGGGCCGAGGCCGGGATCAGCAGGCGATGATCCTCGCCGGCGATCATGCGCGCGGCATGCGGCACCACGAGCCCGACCCAGCCGATGACACCGGCGAAGGCGACGACGGTCGCTTCCATCAACGCCACAGCCAGGAAGACGAGCCAACGGTCGCGCTCGACCGGCAGGCCGAGTGCGCGCGCATCGTCCTCGCCGAGCGAGAGCACGTTGATGCGGAAGCGCAGGCCGAGCACGAGCATGAGGGCCAGCGCAAGCACGGGAGCGGCGGCTGCGAGCTGGCGCCAGCTCGCGGTGGCGAAGCTGCCCATCAGCCAGAACACGATCGCCGGCAATGAGCTGTCGGGCTCGGCGACGAATTGCGTCAGGCTGACCAGTGCGCTGAACAGCGCCGCGACGATGACGCCGGTCAGCACGACGGTGACCGTGCCCGCGCGGCCATCGACGCGGGCGATGGCGCCGACCAGCAGCAAGGCGGCGGAACCAGCGAGAAAAGCCGAGCCGATCAGGAGCCAGCCGGACAGGCCGAGCAGGATCGCGACCGCGCCGCCGAAAGAGGCGCCGGAGGAGACGCCGAGGATATGCGGCGAGACCAGCGGGTTGCGCAGCACGCCCTGCATAGCGGCGCCGGCGGCTGCAAGTGCGGCGCCGCAGATGGCGGCGAGCAGGACGCGCGGCAGCCTGACCAGAAGCACGATGCGCTCCTGCAAGTCGCTCCAGCTCGGGTCGACGGGAACGATGCGGGACAGGACGATGCCGAGCACGGTGCCGGGCGAAAGCGAAAGCCGACCGGCGCAGAGGGCGGCGACCATGACCAGGCCGAGCCCGACCGCCAGGGCGACCATGACAAGGGTCGCGCCACGGTCATGCGACATTGATCCGCCCGCTGCGATGGTCATGGCCGGGCGAAGCGCGAATAGGCCCGGGATGAGCCGTTCACATCGAGCCGCAGGACCTGGTCGAGATCATTCTCCGAGGCCGCGAACCCATAGAGATCGCGCAGTCCCTCGCGCAATTCGTGGCGCAGATCGATGGCCGGGCCGGTCTCGTGCAAAAGGGCCGCCAGCCAGAGCCAGAGGAAGGGGTTCTCCTGTGTCGGCGGCTCCCAGCGATAAGCGCCGGTCGGGATCTTGTAGACGCGCCTGTCCTTTGCCGCGCGTGTGCCCGACAGGATCGGATCGTCGAGAACGGTCTGCGGCGTCAGGTCAGGGACGGCGCTGTTGAGCAGGATGACGTCGGGGTCCCAGATCATCATCTGCTCGGCTGAAGCCGTCTTGGAGCCTGTCAGCCCATCGGCCGCATTGCGCCCGCCCGCGAGCGAGATCGCGTACCCCATGATGCTCTCCTCGCCCGTGGCGACGAAGCGCCCGGCCGAGCGGGAGAGGAAGAGGATGCGCGGCGCCTTTGCGCGAAGTTCCGGCGTCCGTAAGGGCGCGAGCCGCTCCGCCACCGCCTTGCGCCAGCCGATGATGGCTTCTGCGCGCGCATCGGCGCCGATCGCGGCGCCCAGCATCGCGATGTTGCGGCGGCTGATCTCCTCGTCGCCATAGATCACCAAGGCGGTGGTCAGGCCGGCATTGATCAGCGGGCCGATGATGTCGGCGCCGCGTTCGCCCCGTTGCAGCACGAGGTCCGGCCCGGTTGCCGCGATGGCCTCGACATTCGGCATGAAGGCCGTCGCGCCCGGCATGACGAAGTTGGTCTCGACCTGGGCGATCCCGGGGAAGATGCGCGCAAGCAGGCTCTCGCGCGCGATCGCGCGCACGATCGGATGCATGCCGAGCAGCCGCGCGGGCGAACGATCCAGCGCCATGAGGGTCGGCGCGGCCGGGATCGGCAGCGCGATGATGCGCGACGCGGGGGCGCTCAGCGAGATCGATCGGCCGGCAAGATCCTCGAAGGCGATGGGCTGGGCCTTGGCCAGCCCCGCCACCAATCCGGCGAGCAGCGCCCCGACGACGAGCCTGCGCATCAGAAGCCGAGCCGCGCCGTCAACAGGGCCTGGAAAGGCTCGCCGACCGCGACATTGAGATTATTGACCGCAGAGGGGTAGTAGACCTTGTCGAACAGGTTCTTGACGTTGAGCTGCAGGTCGAGCGGGTGGCCGTTGAGCCTGGTCTCGTAGGACACGAAGAGATCGGCGACCGTGTATTCCGGCAGGTAGAACGAGTTTGCCGCGTCGCCCGGGCGACGGCCGACATAACGCGCGCCGGCGCCGGCGCGCAGCCGCCCCGGCCCGAGCTGGCCGAAATCATAGGTCAGGAACAGGGCGCCGCTGTTGCGCGCCACGTTCGGCAGGCTGGAGCCCGGCGCCAGGGTCGGATCATCCGAGACCTTAAGGTCCGTATAGGCGTAGTTGGCGGCAATCGAGAGCTGCTCGGTCAGATTGCCGGCGAGCTCGAACTCGGCGCCGCGCGAGCGCACCCGCCCGGCGGTGCGGGCGATCGTCGTGCCTCCCACCGTCTCGGTGTAGAGCACGTTGCGCTTGTCGATGTCGAAGATCGCCGCCGTGGCGGTCAGGCCGAAGGGCAGCTCCGCCTTGGCGCCGACTTCATAGGACTTGCCCTCCTCGGGGGGCAATGCGCCGATCGCCTGCGAGATCGAGGAGTTCGGCTTGAAGGATTCGGTGTAGCTCGCATAGACCGAGACCGCCGGGGTGAGCTTGTAAAGGATGCCGGCGCGCGGGATCACCTTGTTGCCGCTGATGTCGGTATTGACCGAGAACGGCCGGCCGCGCCCGGCATATTGATCGAAGGCCTGGATGCGCGCGCCGCCGACGAGGCTGAGCTGATCGGTCAGCCACAGCGTGTCCTGGATATAGGCCGAGGCCGTCTCCAGGCGCTCGGTCTGGTCGCTGTCCGAGGCGACGACGTTTCGGCTCGCGGCCAGCCGTCCGTGTACCGGGCGGTAGATGTTGAACCCGGTCGCGTTGGCGCTGCGGATCAGGTCGGTGCGAATGACCTTGCTGTAGTCGTAAGAGGCGCCGATCAGGAATTCATTGGTGAAGCCGAACAGCTTCTCGCGCCCGGTCAGGTCGACGCGCAGGGCGTGGACGTCGAGATTGGAGTCCTGGGTCGCGTCGGCGCGGCGGGTCACGGCACCAGTCGCGGAATTATAGGCGATCACGCGCGCCTGATTGTCGTTGTACCAGTTGTGGCTGTAGGCGTAATGCGCCTTCAGCGACCAGTTCGCGTTGAAGCGGTGGTCGAACTCGATTCCGGCGAGCTGGTTCTCGCCCTCGGTGACGTTGTAGCGCTCGTCGAAACGGTGCCGCGACGAGACGCGCACCGCCCGCCCCGTAGCGGGATCGAAGATCGTGCCGCGGTCGAACGGCACCTTGTACTGCGAATATTGCGCATAGACGCGGATCGTCGTGTCGGGCCCGAAATAGGTCAGCGAGGGCGCCAGCATGCGCGTGCGGTTCATGCCGTATTCACGCCAATAGTCGCTGGTCTGCACATCGCCGATCAGGCGGTAGGCGAAGCCGCTCTGGCCGATCGGGCCGGTCATGTCGATGGTCGTGCCGCCGCCATTCTTGCCGCCGCCGAAGCTGCTCATCCGCGTCTCGATGGTGTTGCGTGCGGTCAGCTCCGGCTTCTTGGTGACGATGTTCACCATGCCGCCGGGGTCGACGATGCCGAAGAGCAGCGTCGCGGGACCTTTCAGCACTTCGACGCGCTCGGCCGTGGCGTCGAAAGCGCGCGGTGCGGCGACACGCAGACCATCGCGCATGATCGAGCCGTCGCGATTGTCGCCGAAGCCGCGCTTGGCGAAGGCGTCCTGCGTGCCGCCAAGCGTATTGGCCTGGACGACGCCGGCGACATTGGCGAGCGCGTCGTCGAGGCTGCGCGCCGCCTGATCGCGCAGCACCTGCGGCGACACCACCGTCACGGATTGCGGGATATCGACGAGCGGCTTCTCCGCGCCACCCGCGACCGAGGAACGCAGCGGCTGGTAGCCGCGTGTCGCGCTCTCGCCCTGGACCCTGATCTCGTCGAGCACGACAGTATCGGCCGGGGCTTGCGTCTGTGCGCCGGCCGCCAGGGGCCAGGCGCAGGCAAGCGAGGTCATCGCAAGGAGGGGGCGGCGCAGGCTGGTCATCGTAACACTCGCAGCAGAGTTTCTGGCGCGGGCGCCAGCTCAAGCCGCGTGTTAGTCGCAGTGGATGTGCGGTGCAATATTGAGTTGTTAGATTATAATTATACTAATTTGACGTATTGCGACTTTCTGGCAGAATTATACTCTATAAACCAGTATTCCCCGGACCCAGTTCTCTCAGTCGCTCAGCCGATGCCGGGGCCGCCGGTGGGCTAATCGCCAGCCGACTCCTCGGCCATCGCCTTGTCGAGAATCTTGACGGTTTCCTCCAGGCTTTCCCTCACGCCCAGCATGAAGTCCTTGCGAAACCCGATGATCGTGTCAGGCGGTTCGCCCTTGAAGGTGTAGACGACGCTGACCTGCGCGGGATTGACGTAGACGGGCTTTCCGTCTGCGGGCGATGTGAACTTGCAGAGCTTTGGCATCGACTTCTCCCCGGCGCGATTCGGCGGAGGCAGCTATACGACAGGCAGTCATTCCAAAGAAAATGTTAGGACGGCGCCCGCAGCAGGCGCTCCGAAGACCGCTAGGCAATCTTGAGTGGACCGACGGTCGCGTTGCTCGTCATGACAGCCGCCGATCGCGCATATCGAGGATGCGCTCACAGATCAGCAAATGATCGGCGAGCAGTTGCTGGAGGGGGCCTATCGGCCGGAAGGCGCGCATGTCCTGGTCTTCCTCCCCCGCCTCGATCCAGTTCGCGATCACCTCATCGGCAACCGCGATCTGATTCTCGGACGGAGCGCCGTCGGGCTGCTCGCCCGCCTCTTCAGCGATCCGCAGAGCGATCTTTCGCCGGAGCTCCTGCTCGAGGGCCAGGAGCGGCTCGAGTTCGTCGGTGTATGCCATTACGCCGTCATCCTAACCTCAACGCCCTGCCGGCTGATATCCCATACAGCCGTTCGAAGGCATCGGTGACCATCTCGCCGGAACTAGGTAATCTGGGGAATCCTAACATGCGGTGGCATTCCATCGTGCCTGCGAACGTCTGTTGCGGGGCCAAGCCGGGCGGCAAGCACCCCAGGAGGTGAAGGTCAGTTTACTGCCAGCGGCCCAAGTTTCGGTTGTGACGCATTCCGGCCGGGTAGGAGAGGGCGGTCCTGGCTCGTGGCGAAGAAACAGGCGGTGGGCAGAGACTGAAATGTCCAGAATCCGCTGCGCGGCTCCGCCTTCTCTAGAATCTATCTAAATCATTGTTGTTGTGAGAGAATTCTGCATTGTCTAAGCGATGCGGGTTCTCCTCGCGCCAAGTGCGCGAGATCGTTGTCCAGCCGCATCGGTGAGCGTAGCGGGGCCAGCGCGATCTCGCTCACCGTTTCGATCAGGTTCAGTCGATGAAGCCGTTGTTCAAGACCGCCTCCAGCCTTGCCGAGACCGCCTTTTCGGGGCGGGCAGGGTCCTGGCCGGCCTCCGCCGCCGAGGAGGCCCTGTTTGCTCTCGATGCGGTCTCCTTCTCGATTCCCGGGCGAGTGCTTCTGGAGCCGCTGACGCTTAACCTGCCGGCCCGGCGCGTGGTCGGGCTGGTCGGCCATAACGGCTCGGGCAAATCGACTTTGGTCAAGATCCTTGCCCGCCAGCAGCCGGCGAGCGGCGGCACGGTCCGCTTCGAAGGCAAGGCGCTTGGCGACTGGGGCGACAGGCCCTTCGCCCGCAAGGTCGCCTATCTGCCGCAGCAGACGCCGCCGGCCTCCGGCATGCTGGTCAGGGAACTGGTCGCGCTCGGTCGCTATCCCTGGCATGGCGCGCTCGGGCGCTTCGGGGCCGTCGATCGCGAGAAGGTCGCTGAGGCGATGGCGCTGACCGATGTCGAGCTTTTTGCCGACCGTCTCGTCGATACGCTGTCAGGCGGTGAGCGCCAGCGCGTCTGGATCGCCATGCTGGTCGCGCAGGATGCGGAGTGCCTGCTGCTCGACGAGCCGATCTCGGCGCTCGACGTCTCCCATCAGGTCGAGGTGCTCTCACTGGTGCATCGCCTGTCCAGCGAGCGCGGCCTCGGCGTCGTCATCGTGTTGCACGACGTCAACATGGCCGCGCGCTTCTGCGACGAGATCATCGCCCTGCATTCGGGAAGGCTGATTGCGCGCGGCGCGCCCGACGACATCCTCACGCCTGGACAACTCGAGGCCATCTACGGCGTGGGGATGGGCGTGATGCCTCATCCCGACACGGCACGTCCGCTCGCCTTCGTCCGCTGAACTCAACCCGACGCCCATATTCAAGAGCCAGACCATGTCCCGCGAACGCCGCCGCCTTCCGCTTCTCCTTTTTGTCGGCCTCGCCGCTATCGCGATCTGCGTTTCCCTGCCCCGTTGGGCATCCGCGCAGGATGCTCCCGCCGGCGACGTCCCGGAGGAAGCCCCCGCGGCCAAGCCCGAGGCCGCCAGGCGAGTTGCGCCGCCGAAGCCCGCTCCCAAGCCGGTCGCGGTCAGGCCGCCCGCGCGTCCGCCACAGGCAGCAACGCAGGCCCAGGCTCAACCCCAAGTGCCTTCCGTGAGCCAGCCCGCGTCCGGGCCGGCGACACTTCCCAATGGCGCCAGCGCCATCAATGAGAGCTATGGCGACTGGACGGTCGATTGCCGCGTCACCGAGGGGCAGAAACTCTGCGTGCTCGCCCAGTCGCAGGGCAATAGTCAGAACAATCAGCGCCTCTTCGCGATCGAGCTTCGTACGCCGCGGGACGGCCGTGCCGACGGCACGATCCTGATGCCGTTCGGATTGAAGCTCGAAAACGGCGCGATCCTGCGGCTCGACGACAAGGATCTCGGTCAGGGCCTGCGCTTCTCGACCTGCATTCCCGCAGGCTGCCTGCTTCCGGTGTCGTTTCCGACGGTCGCCACCGAGGCGATGAAGACCGGCAAGACCTTGACCGCCGCCGCGCTGAACCTCTCCAGCGGCGACCCTGTCGCCTTCAACATCTCGCTCAATGGTTTTGCAGCGGCGCTCGCCCGCATCGGACAGCTCGGCGGCTAGCCGCACCGAGCGTTCGGATTTTAGAGCCTTCGATCGACCTCAGAAGTCCCGAAACAGAGCCCCCAACAGCTTTTCGACGAAAGCTGCCTTGCAGCGGCTCGGGTCGAAGACGGCTGTCAGGGTCGCCCCCTTCGAGATGATGTCGGGAAACGGCGCGGCGAGCCGGCCTTGCTCGATGAGGTCGGCCAGCACCAGGGGCGGAGCGATGATGCAGCCCTGTCCCGCCATGGCCGCCTGCGCCGCAATGTAAAAATGCGGCGTGGACCGGATGGTCGCCGGTTTTCCGATTCCCGCGATTGCGAGCCAGCTTTCGAGTTCGCCGCCGCGAGTGTCGGCGACGAAGACGGTTTCGGCCTCGAGACCGGCAGGCCCGGTTCGCCGCAGCGCCTCCGCCCGATCAGGCGGAGCGAGCAGGGTCAACCGCTCGATACCGATCTCACGATATTGCCAGCCTTCGGGTTTCCAGGCGTTGCGCAGGATGCCGATATCGAATTGTGCGTGCTGCCAGTCATCCGTGGTGTGGAGTGGCGAGACGCGTATGGCGCGTCCTCCCGCCGCCACTTCCACATCCACCAATCGCGGCATGATCCAGTGAACCGAGAGCGTGGTATTGGCGGCCAGCGTCAGGACGCGCCGCTGCCCGTTCCGCGATGCGGCTTCCCAGCCGTCGCGGATCTGCAGCAGGCCTGCTCCGATGGCCTGTGCGAGCTCGGTGGCGAGCGGCGTCGGACGGAGGCGGTGCCCTTTCTCGAAGAGGGGCTCGTCGATCACCTCCTGCAATTGCCCGAGCTGCTTGCTGATGGCGCCCGGTGTCACACAGAGTTCATCTGCCGCTGCCACGATGTTGCCGGTGCGCACTACGGCCTCCAGGGTCGCAAGGGCGCGCAGTGAAGGTAAATGCGACATCGAATGTGACCTTAACTCAAATTCGGCTGAACATAAATCGCTTACATCTTGCCGTAAATAGGTAAATATGGCCTCAGCAAAAGTAAAAATGCTGAGGATTACATGCTTAATACGCCGGTAGAGGTCAATAAACGCGGCTATTGCGTGCCGTCATCCCCTAAGGTCGTGATCTGCTATGATGGAATGGACCCGTCATATCTTGCGGATGCGGCGATAAGGGGTATTTCTCCGCGCCTTTCCGCCATGGCGGCGCACGGCCTCTATGCCAGCGCGCATTCGGCCATGCCGAGCTTCACCAATCCCAACAATGTCTCGATCGTCTGCGGTGCGCCACCCAGCGTCCATGGGGTCTCCGGCAATTACTGGTATGACCGCGCGACCGGCCTTGAGGTCATGATGACCGATGCCGGGCCGCTGCGCGCGCCGACGATCCTCGCCAGCCTCGCCCAGATAGGCGTGAAGGTCGCTGCCGTCACGGCCAAGGACAAGCTGCGCAAGGCGCTTGCCGTCGGATTGGCGGGCGAGGGCCGCCAGGGCATCGCCTTCTCCGCCGAGAAAGCCGCCTCCTGCACCGTCGCGGAGCACGGCATTTCAGGGGAGGAAGCACAGGCCGGACAGCCTGTTCCAGACCAGTATTCGCCCGAGCTTTCGCTGTTCGTGCTCGATGCCGGCCTGCGCCTGCTCCAAAGCGGCCGTGCGCAAGTTCTTTATCTGTCGCTGTCGGATTTCGTGCAGCACGCCCATGCGCCGGGCGCGCCGGAGTCGGACGCCTTCATCCGCGCCGTCGATGCGCGCGTCGGGGCGTTTCTCGACGCCGGCGCGACGGTCGGCATCGTCGCCGATCACGGCATGACGGATCTCTCGCTCGCCGACGGCTCCCCGAACATCCTCTATCTCGGCGACTGCCTGGACGCCCGCTATGGCGTGGGCGCGACGCGCGTGATCTGCCCGATCACCGATCCGTTCGTGCGCCATCACGGTGCGCTCGGCGGTTTCGTGCGCGTCCATATTCTGGGCGATCAAGACCATGACGAGGTCCGCGGCTTCCTGGGCCGGCTGCCCGGCGTCCAGCTCGCGCTCCTGCGCGAGGAGATGTGCCGCCGCTTCGACCAGCCGATCGAACGGGAAGGGGACGTCGCGATCATCGCCAGCAAAGGCGTTGCTCTGGGCACCCATGACGGCGCCCATGCGCTGGGCGAACTGGCCGGTACGCGGCTGCGCTCGCATGGCAGCCTGGCCGAGCGGGACGTGCCCTTCCTGGTCTCGCATCCGCTGAACACGGCCTATCGGCGCAAGGCCGCGACGCAGCAGCTCCATAACTACGACATCTTCGATTTCGTGCTGAACGGCGCGTGCCGCGAGGAGGTTTGAGCCATGACGAAGCAACGCCGTGCTGTTCTCCTCATGCTCGACGGGCTGCGCCGGGACTTCGTCACGCCAGCGCTGATGCCTCGGCTCGCTGCCTTCCGGGAGCGGGCGAACTGGTGCGAGCAACACCGTTCGGTCTTTCCATCCGTGACACGTGTCGTTTCGTCGAGCGTTGCGACGGGCTGCTGGCCCGCCCGGCATGGGCTGGCCGGCAACACGATTGCGATGGTGGAGCATGGTGCGCTTGCCCTCTTCGACGCCGGCAAGCCGGAGTTCATCGCCGAGAAGCAGCGCCTGACCGGTGCGGCGCTGGCTATGCCGACGCTCGCAGAGCGCCTCGCCCTGACGGGTGGCGTCGTGATCTACAACAATGTCTCGCCCGGGGCTGCCTATCTGCATGATCCGCTCGGCCACGGCCATGTCTATCACCGTGCCGGCAGCCTCGGGCCGGGCCGGGAGCCGATGACCGGCGAGCGGGCCTTGACGATCGCTGGCGATCTCGACGGCGATGCCGCTCTCGTCGCTCGTTTCGTGACTGAAGCGATCGAGGTCGGTGCTCCCGCATTGGCGCTCGCCTGGCTGGGGCATCCCGACACGACCCAGCATGACTGCCCACTCGGCTCGCCGCCGCATCACGAGGCTCTGCGCCGGGCCGATGCCCATGCCGGCGCGGTCATTGCTGCCGTCGCTGCCGCCCGGTTGCGAGGTGAAGAGATCCTGCTCCTCGTCGGCTCGGACCATGGCCACCAGACCGTCACCGGCGTCGTCGACATCGTGGCCGAGCTGGTCACTGCCGGCCTCAAGGCCGCGCCGGACTCGGCCGATGTCGTGGTCGCTCCGAACGGTACCGCGGCGCTGATCTATGTCGATCCGGAGCATCATGACCGGATCGAGGGGCTCGGCCGCTTCCTGGCCGATCGCCCCTGGGTCGGCCGCCTGATCACGCCGGATGATTTCGAGGCGTTCGGCGTGCCGGCCGGCGGACATCTCGCTTTCGCCGTAGCCATGGCCGCCGATGACGAGGCGGTCAATGAATATGGCGTTCCAGGCCTCAGCCTGGCGGCCAAACCTGCGGGCGGCAAGCCTGACCGGCTCGGCTGCGGCCAGCATGGTGGGCTTGGGCGCTACGAGCAATCGCCGGTCCTGATGCTGGACGGCCCCGGTTTTGAAGCCGGCGCCGTGATCGCCGAGACAACCTCCGCGATCGACCTCGCTCCGACGCTTCTCGCCTTTCTCGGACATGACACGGACGGCCTGGACGGCCGGCCGCTGCAGACACGCCTCTGACCCCTGCAATGACGATCGGACACGCAGCCATGACCAGCTTCACCAATGATCGCGGTCTCGACCGCCGCAGCTTCCTTGCCCGGGCCGCCGGCCTCGCCGGCGCCCTTGCCGTCCTGCCTGTCGAGGCTTTCGGCCAGGCCGCCCGCAAGGGCGTGCTCAAATACGCCACGCTCGGCCTCGACACCTCCGACCCGCACCGCCACACCGGCAGCATCGCCGTGCAGCAATGCTATGCCGAGGCGCTGACCTCGATCGCGGCTGACGGATCGGTCGAGCCGTTCCTGGCCGAGAGCTTCGAGATGACGCCGGACGGGCTGACCTATCGCTTCAAGGTCAGGCCGAATGTGAAATTCCACAATGGCGAGGTGATGAGTGCCGCCGACGTTGCCGCCAATTTCGAGCGGGTCAAGACGAAGGTGAAGGGCGGCTGGCTCGTCTCGGCGATGAAGCGCGTCGTGAAGCTCGAAACGCCGGATGCGACCACGCTTGCCGTCACCCTGCAGGAACCCTACTCGCCCTTCCTCAACCTGCTCTCGGAACTCTGGATCCTGTCGCCGAAATCCGAGGGCTGGGAGGAGACGATCAAGACGCCGATCGGCACCGGCCCCTTCACCTTCGGAACCTGGCAGCCCAAGGTGAAACTGCTCGCCCCCGCCTTCGCCGACTACTGGAAAAGCGGTGCGCCGCATCTGGAAGCGATCGAGTTCGACCTGCGCGACGGCATCGACAAGAGCCTCGCGCTGCGCGCCGGCGACGTGCACATCATCAGTGCCGAGCGCGAAGCGGCGGAAGGCCTGGAGAAAGCCGGCGTCGCGACCATCTCGGGCCTGAAAGATTCGACCTGGTACTTCGTCGCCTTCAACAACAGGAAGCCGCGCAAGCCCTTCGACGATGTGCGCGTGCGCAAGGCGTTGACGCTGGCCGTCGACAAGGCCGCTTTCATGAACTTCGTCGGCGGCGACAAGGGCATCGTCACCAATCAGATCGTTACGCCCGGGAATGTCTATTTCGACAAGGCGAGCCATGACGCCGATGCGTTCCGCAAGCTCGATCTCGACCAGGCCAGGAAGCTGCTCGCTGATGCCGGCGTGAAGCCGGCCGAGCATGTGATCGAGTTCGTTTCCTGGCAGGAACCCTATGCGCAGGTCGTCGTGCAGATGGTGCGCAAGCTCGGCTTCAAGGTGAACCATGTCGCGCTCGACGACATCGCCGCGCAGAAGCGCCTCGGCCAATACGACTGGGACATGAACGCGATGGCGTCGGGGCCGCGCTCCGACATCTTCCTGCGCTATGTCCGCCTGATGAGCGACGGACCCAATCCCGTTCTTTGGGGCGGTATCCAGGATCCCGACCTCGACAAGCTGATCGACGAGGCCGTCAAGGAGCCCGACGCCGCCGACCGCAAGGCGACCTATCTCAAGGCCTCCCAGCGCATCATCGAGAAGGGCTATTTCTACGTACTCGGCCATGCGCCGAGCCTGATTGCGATCCGCAAGGGCGTGAAGGGGTACGACCCAGGCTTCACCTGGGCTTGCCACTGGGCGAGCGGTGGCGTCGCACACACCACGATCGACGCCTGACCGGACAGGAGGGGCTCGCCATGGCGATCCAGGCTTCAGCACAGGAGGCCGGCCTCAGCCGAACTCCTTCCCGGCGTCGTCGTTGGCCGGCTGGCCTCGTCCTCTCCTGCGCCATCGTGCTGCTGGTGGTCGCGGCCGGCCTCGCTGCGCCCTGGCTGACGGAGAATTCTCCGCTCGACCAGGACCTGCTGCAGATCAACAAGGGGCCGAGCGCGGATTTCCCGCTCGGTACCGACCATCTCGGCCGCGATGTCTTCGCGCGGCTGCTCTACGGGGCACGCTCGACATTCGGCATTTCCCTGGCGGGCACGGCGATCGCCTTCGCCATCGGCGCCGGGCTGGGCCTGCTTGCGCTGACGTTCGGGCGTTGGCCGGCTGCTGTCCTGTTCTCACTGATCGATCTCGTGCGCGCGCTTCCGGGCACGCTGCTTGCCCTGCTGCTGATCGTCGGCCTGGGCAGCGGCCCCGGGCCGCTGATCCTCGCGCTCGGGATCTCTTTTGCGCCGCTCGTCGCCTATGTGACGCGCGCGGCCTATAAGCGCGAGGTGGCGCGGGACTATGTCCAGGCGGCGGCGAGCTTCTGCGGCGGCAGGCTGCATATCCTGCGTCGTCACATCCTGCCCAATATCGCCGGCACCCTGGTGACCCAGGCTACGATCATTTTGCCGCGCTGCATCGTCACGGAGTCGGTGTTGAGCTTTCTCGGCGTCGGCTCCTCGCCGGACGCGCCGACCTGGGGCCGGATGATTGCGGATTCGAGCCGTTTCGTCGAACGCGCCCCACACGCAATCGCGGTGCCGCTCGTGGCGCTGGTGCTGTTGACGCTCAGCCTCTCCGTCGTCGGCAACCATCTGCGACGCTGGCTCGATCCTGTCCGCGCCGAAGCCCCGGGCCTTGGCGGGGACGATGAGGCGCAGCCCGCCGCTCCAGCCCAGCCGCCGCTCGCGATCGCCTAGCGCAATGTCCGATCCGATTGGATCGTTAGATTACTCTATGCTTTTGTTTTAACACAATATTTTCACGCGGATCGGTATCCGCTTCGCTCGAAAACGCTCCAGGATGCATCATCATGGCACGCATCGTCGCCGTCCTATTCAGCCTGCTGCGAGGCCTCCTCCAGGCTTGCTTCATCGTCATGCTGACTTTCTTTCTCTGCCGCGTCATGCCGGGTGACGTCGTCGACGTGCTCGGCCTGGAAGGGGGGCTGACCGCCGACCAGCAGGTGGAGATGCGTCGCAACCTCGGGCTCGACCAGCCCTTGCCGCAACAGTTCGCAGACTGGGTCGGCCATGCGTTGAGCGGCGATTTCGGCCGTTCGATCCGCTTCGATCGACCCGTCGGAGACATGCTCGGGACGGCACTGCCGGTCACGGCGCGGCTTGCTGCG
This sequence comes from Allobosea psychrotolerans, assembly GCF_002917105.1. Classification (GTDB taxonomy): domain Bacteria; phylum Pseudomonadota; class Alphaproteobacteria; order Rhizobiales; family Beijerinckiaceae; genus Allobosea; species Allobosea psychrotolerans. The sequence continues at coordinate 468,595 of NZ_PQFZ01000002.1, read as the reverse complement.
CTCAGCTTCTGCTTCGGCGTCTCGCTGGCCCTGCTGCTCGCGATCGCAGCGACCGCAAGACCCTCGCGCTGGCTCGATGCGGTGATCGACTTCGTCAACACCTGGTCGATCGCCGTGCCGACCTTCTGCGCCGGCGTCGCGGCGATCCTCGTCTTCTCGATCTGGCTTGGCTGGTTGCCCGTCATCGGGGGGCTGCTGATACCGGTGCTCGTGATCGGCCTCGACAATGCGGGCCAGATCGTCAAATCGCTGCGCGAGGAGCTGCGCGAGGCGGTGATGCTGCCGCATGTGCGCACGGCCCGCGCCAAGGGCCTGTCACCCTGGCGCATCGCCTTCGCTCATGTTCTGCCGGCGGCGATGCCCATCATGCTTGCCTTGTCGGGCCTCGTTCTGGGGGGCTGGTTGCCGGCTCGTTGACGATGGAGGTGCTGTTCGGACTGCCGGGTCTCGGCAGCCTGACGCTCAATGCGATCCATGGCCGCGACTATCCGATCATCCTTGCCGCCGTCACCCTGATCGCGGTCGCCCTCGTCGCCATCAACACGATGGTCGACATGCTCCATCGCCTGATCGATCCGAGGCTTGCCTGATGCGCCCGATCCTCGACATCACCGATCTCGACATCACCATCGCCGGCAGGCGCGTGGTGCGCGAGCTCTGCTTCGCGATCGCGCCGGGCGAGACGATGGCGCTGATTGGAGAATCGGGCTCCGGCAAGTCCATGACGGCGGCCGCCATCATGGGGCTTCTGCCGCCCGGCGCCGTCATCGCCGACCATGCGCGCCTGCGTTTCGACGGTGAGTTGCTCAAACCAGACGATGACGTGGCGATGCGCCCCTTGCGTGGCCGCGCCATGAGCATGGTTTTCCAGGATCCCATGAGCAGCCTCAATCCCTTCATGACGGTCGCGGGGCAGATTGACGAGGCGCTATGCCGGCTTGGCATGGGCGATGGCCGGCAGCGCGGTGCGCGCCGTCTCGAACTGCTCTCCATGGTCGAGCTGCCCGATCCGGCCGAGATTGCGCGGCGCTATCCGCACGAGCTGTCCGGCGGTCAGCAGCAGCGCGTCATGCTGGCCATGGCGCTGGCCGCCGAACCGCGCCTGCTGATTGCCGACGAACCGACGAGTGCGCTCGACGCCACCGTCCAGGCCGAAATCCTGACGCTTCTGAGAAATCTGCAGCGCAAGCTCGGCAACGCGCTGCTGTTCATCACCCATGATCTGGCGGCCGCGGCGGAGCTCGCGCACCGCATCGTCGTGATGCAGGCGGGCCGAGCCGTGGAGCGCGGACCGACCGCGGTCATCCTCCGTGATCCGCAGGAGGACTACACGCGCAAGCTCGTCTCGACGCGTCGCATGCTCGCCACGCCGCCGCAGGCGTCGCCCGTGGCGCATGCGGTGGAGCCCGTGCTGCGCATCGAGGGGCTCGTCCACGACTATCCCGCCAGGCGCCTCTTCAGCCGGCCCTTCCGCTCGCTGCACGGGGTCTCGCTGACGATCGGACCGGGCGAAACGCTCGGCATTCTCGGCGAATCCGGCTCTGGCAAGTCGACCTTGGCGCGGCTCGCCATCGGTCTTGCCCGAGCTGGGGGCGGGGAGATTTCGCTCTTCGGCACACCGATCGCGCGGCTGGAGCGGCTCGGCCGCGCCCTGCGGCGCCGCTGCCAGATCATCTTCCAGAATCCCTATGGCGCGCTCAATCCAAGGCTGACCATCGAAGCTGCAATGCGCGAACCCTTGGAATTGCTCGGCCTCTCAGGTCAGGGCGAGCGAGCCAGGCTCGAAGCCGCATTGGGCGATGTCGGACTCTCTGGCGAGCATCTCGGCCGCTATCCGCACCAATTATCCGGTGGCCAGCGCCAGCGCGTCTGCATCGCGCGGGCGCTTCTATCGGAACCGGACCTCCTGATCTGCGACGAGATCGTCTCGGCCCTGGACGCCACGGTGCAGATGCAGGTCATCGCCATGCTGAAGGTGCTCCAGGCCAAGCGTGGATTTGCGATGATGTTCGTTGGCCACGACATCGAGATCGTGCGCTGGGTCTCTGATCGTATCGCCGTGATGCATCGCGGGCGCATCGTCGAGCAGGGGCCGGCTGCGGCCATCGTCGAGGAACCCACGAACCCCTATACGCAACGGCTGATGGCCGCGATGCCGCAGCCGCACGACATGACGAGCACGATGGCCGGTATCAGTGTCCTCGAGAGTGCTTAGGGCTTTCGAGAAGGCTCATCCGCGCCTCGCTCCCCGCTCGGGGCGCCGCCGTTCTGGCATGCCGTCAGGGGGGAAGCCGCGTGGCATCGTGTCCTTGTCGGTGATCGAAGGCACCTCGCATGCTATGGCTGCGAGCCCGCTTGAGATGCGAGCTTGGATCATGAGGCTCGCATGCGCAAAATTCTGATCATCGGGATCGGGGCAGGCAATCCCGATTATGTCACGGTCCAGGCGATCAAGGCCCTCAACCAGGTCGATGTCTTCTTCATCCCGGACAAGGGAGTAGACAAGACGGCGCTGCAGCGACTGCGCAAGGACATCTGTGAGCGCTTCATCGACGGCTCGGACTATCGCATGGTCCCGGTGCCGATTCCAACGCGCGCCGCTGCAGGACAAGATTACCGCGGCAGTGTCGATCAGTGGCATGCGCAGCTGGCGGATGACTATGAGAGCCTCATCATGGAGGAGCTCGGAGATGGCGAATGCGGGGGCTTTCTCGTCTGGGGCGACCCGACGCTCTATGACAGCACATTGCGGATCATCGAACAGATCCGAGCCGAGGGATGTGCGCTGGAATACGATATCATCCCCGGCGTCAGCAGCGTGCAGGCACTGGCGGCCCGGCATCGCGTCGCGCTCAACCGCATCGGACAACCGGTGCTGATCACGACCGGGCGCAAACTCACTGAGGGGTTTCCCGACAATCTCGACAGCGTCGTCGTCATGCTCGATGGCGACCAGGCCTTCAAGCGCATCGAGGCGGATGATCTCGATATCTACTGGGGCGCCTATCTTGGCACCGAGGATGAGATCCTGGTGGCTGGAAAGCTCTCTGAGGTGATGGGCGATATCGAGCGGATTCGACGGCAAGCCCGCGAGGAGAAGGGCTGGATCATGGATACCTATCTGCTCCGCAAGGGTGGTAAGACCTGATCGGGGCAGTCCCGCCTGAATCAGATCGCGGCCGCGACATCCGATTGTCGGAGGCGGATGGAAGGCCCAGGCTCAGATGCCCCTCGGCATGTCGCGCTCTGCCTTCTATCTGAACGCGCAGCCGATTCGGGCGTTGCGCCGCCTATCCAGTCAGAAGCTACACTGCAGATGCCGTTTTCGATCCAGACCATGCTGAGCTCACAGCAGCCATTCGTGCTGCTGGAGGACCGCCTCGCCGGATCGGCCCCGGCGCGGCTCTATCGCGATCCGGTCGAGATCGTCTCCTGTGTTCATGGCGACGACGTTCCGGCCGCGTTGCGTAGGATCGAGGGCGGCCTGGCGCGTGGGCTGCATGCCGCGGGCTTCCTGGGCTACGAGCTGGGCTACGCCTTTGAGCCCCGGCTCATGGCGGCGATGCCCTTGAACCGTGCATTGCCCCTGCTGTGGTTAGGGCTGTTCCGGGAGCCGCTGGAGGTCGCGCCGGTTGAACTCGACCGGCACTTCGCGGCTCTGGCTCCGCCGCGGCCGCTCGGCCTGGTTCAACCGCGACTCGAGGCTTCCGCGCATGCCGCCAAGGTCGCGCGCGTGCTCGACTATCTGCATGCCGGCGACGCCTACCAGATCAATCTGACCTTCCCGGTCGACTTCCGCTACGATGGCGATCCGCTCGCGCTCTATGCCGCATTACGGGCGAGCCAGCCGGTTTCGCATGGCGGGATCATCGCCTTCGAAGGCGCCACGATCCTGTCGGTCTCGCCGGAGCTCTTCCTCGAGGTCAAGTCCGGTCGGGCGACGACGCGCCCGATGAAGGGAACAGCATCGCGTCTCGGCGATCCCGAGGCCGATCGGGTCGCTATGGCGGCGCTACAGGCCGATCCGAAGCAACGCGCCGAAAATCTCATGATCGTCGACCTGCTGCGCAACGATCTGGGCCGGATCAGCGTGCTGGGCTCGGTCGAGGTGCCGAGCCTCTTCAGGGTTGAGACCTACCCCACATTCCACACGCTGACATCGACCGTGACATCCAATTTGCAGCCCGGGCTTTCGCTCAAGGAGCTCATGCGGGCGGCCTTCCCGTGCGGCTCGATCACCGGTGCGCCCAAGCTGCGGGCGATGCAGATCATCCGTGAGATCGAGGATGGGCCGCGGGATGTCTATACCGGAGCGATCGGCGCAATCGCTCCGAACGGCGATCTGCGTTTCAACGTTGCCATTCGCACTGCGGCGATCTTTCCCGATGGGGCAGGGCGCTATGGTATCGGAGGTGGCATCGTGGCGGATTCGGAGGCCGCGAGCGAATACGCCGAAGCCTTGCTCAAGGCCCGTGTCCTGACCGATCTCGCCGAGGATTACGGGCTTGTCGAAACATTGCGCTGGTCACGGGAAACGGGCTTCGCACGCCTGCAGTTGCATCTCGACCGCCTCGCCCGCTCGGCAAGCGCGCTTGGCTTCAGTTTCGACCGTTGCGATGTGCAAGCCAGGCTTGACGGCTTGGCGACAACTTTCGACAGGCGGGACGACCGGCGCATCCGCCTCGAACTGCGCCGCGATGGGGTTCTCGATCTCGCCGCACCGGTGTTGGCGGAGGAGCCGGAGCGACTGCTCAGCGTCATCGTCGCAGCCGACAGGACCGATGCCGCAGATCCATTCCTTCAGCACAAGACGACGCGCCGCCGGCTCTATGAGACCGCCTATGCGGCGGCGCTCATGCAGGGAGCCGATGAGGCGATCTTCGTGAATCGAGCCGGTTTCGTGACGGAATCGGCGCGTAGCACCATCTTCGTCGAGCGGGGAGGGATCCTGCTGACGCCGCCGCTGACCGATGGCGTCCTGCCGGGCGTGCTGCGCCAAAGCCTGATCGGAAGCGGTGAAGCCATCGAGCAACAACTTGTGCTTGATGATCTCGCACGCGCGGAGCGCTGGTTCCTGGGCAATAGCCTGCGCGGATTGAGACGGGCTCAACTCGGGAACCTATAGCGACACTTTGGGAATATTCCTGATTGATCCAGGTCAATCCCGATTGGTTCATTTCCAGTAGAGTTCACAAGGCCAGCTGGAAGCTGGCCTTGTGGTGATGCAATGACCATCAGATCAGTATCTGGACTGGCCTCTCGGCTGCGTCGTCTTTTCAGAGCGCGCAGTGGTTCCTCTCAGGGCAATCCCTCGATCAGTGACGATTTGGACGAGCGTCCACCCATTGCCGCCTGGCTGCGATTCCGCGGCGGGCTTGCTCTGCTCCGCGAGATCGTATTCGCAGAAAGCGGACAAGCTAGAAAAAGCCGCCTTGCCAACAAGGAGAAATAATAGGCGGATTTCGTTGCGCCCGATTGCGTCAGATCAAGGATTCAAGCCAGTTTTGGGCAAAGATGATGCGCTGAAATAGTCCCGTTCCGACACGAGGCGCAGAGATGAGCCACATCGCAGTCTATCCTCGAACAACCTCATTCTCGATTGAAACGCGATCTCGGCCCCGGCCAGCGAAAATGCGCGCCGCTGTCTTCATTGCTCCCGGAAGGATTGTCCTCGAAGACAAGCCAGTGCCCGATATCGGCCCCTTCGACGCCCTGCTGCGTATCACAACGACGACGATCTGCGGCACGGACGTTCATATCCTCAAGGGCGAATATCCGGTCGCGAGGGGCCTGACGATCGGCCATGAGCCGGTCGGAATCATCGAGAAGCTCGGCTCCGCCGTGCGGGGTTTCAAGGAGGGGCAGCGCGTCATTGCCGGCGCGATCACGCCCTCTGGCTACAGCACGGCCTGCCTTTGCGGCTGCCACTCGCAGGATGGGCCAGGCGAGCGGCACGGCTTCAAAGCCATGGGCGGCTGGCGTTTCGGCAACACGATCGACGGCGCTCAGGCCGATTTTCTGCTCGTTCCCGATGCGATGACCAATCTCGCGCCGGTGCCTTCGGGCCTGAGTGACGAGCAGGTCCTGATGTGTCCCGACATCATGTCGACAGGCTTCTCGGGAGCGGAGAAGGGGGGCGTCAGGATCGGCGACTGTGTCGCGGTGTTCGCGCAGGGGCCGATCGGACTCTGCGCGACTGCGGGTGCGCGGCTGATGGGGGCGACGCGCATCATCGCAGTTGAAAGTATCCCCGCGCGGCAGGCAATGGCGCGCCGCCTCGGCGCCGATGTGGTTGTCGACTTTTCCAAAGGCGATCCCGTCGCCGAGATCATGCGCCTGACCGATGGGCGAGGCGTCGATGTTGCGATCGAGGCGCTGGGACGTCAGGAGACGTTCGAGGCCGCCTTGCGCGTGTTGCGCCCGGGCGGGACGCTGTCTTCGCTCGGCGTCTATTCGACCGACCTCACCATTCCTCTTGGAGCTTTCGCGGCCGGCCTCGGCGATCACCGGATCGTCACGACGCTGTGTCCGGGCGGCAAGGAGCGGATGCGGCGCCTGATGGAGGTGGTCGCCACGGAACGGATAGATCTCGGCGGGCTCGTAACCCACCGGTTTCCGCTGGAGCGGATCGTCGACGCCTATGAGCTTTTCGCCGCCCAGCGTGACGGCGTCCTGAAGGTCGCGATCACGCCTTGAGGGGGGCTGGCCCGACAGGGATCAGCCATGCGCCTGTTCCCGGGCGGGGGACGGGACGCGCTTCATAGACCAGGCGCTCGCCGGCCATGCGCGTGAACCTAATCGTCCGCGACCGCGCCGGGGCCGACCGGGAATTCGAGCCGCCACGAGCTCTTGCGCTGCGTTCCGAGCTCGCTGCGCCGCAGGAAATCTGCTTAGCTGACCATACCGACCAGCGCGCCGTCGCCGGCGACGACGGGCAAGCCGCTGATCCGATGGGCCAGCATCAGGCGGCTGGCGTCACGCATCGAGGGCGAGGGGGCGATGCTGATCACGGGTGCGGTCATGATGGCTTCGACGAGCATCCCGGCAATCTCCCGCAGGGGTGCGGCACCCGCGCTCGCGCCGCCGGCAGCTTTATCCAGGCGGATTGTCACACAGGTGGTGATTGCAATTTGTTCGGTATCAATTGGACTGACCATTTGCAGCGGGCGGCGGCGGTCGGGCGCGAACCCGATAAGCCGGATTGGGATCAGGCATGGCAGGTCGCGCTCAACGTAAGGGGCTGCCCAAGAGAAGCGCCGGCATCCTGATGCATCGACGTGCGAACGGAGAGCTTCTGGTTCTTCTCGCCCATCCCGGCGGCCCATTCTGGCGCGGGAAGGACGTTGGGGCCTGGTCGATTCCCAAGGGCGGGATCGAGGCGGGCGAGCAGGCCGAGGCGGCGGCTCGCAGGGAATTTGCGGAGGAGACGGGCTTTTCGCCGAGCGGCGTTCTGCATCCGCTCGGCACCATACGCCAGCGCAGCGGAAAGGTCGTCGAGGCCTTCGCCCTGGAAGGCGATTTCGACATCGATCAGTTCCGCAGCGCCGTGGTCGAGATCGAGTGGCCTCCGGGCCGTGGGCGCGTGCAGTCCTTTCCGGAGATCGACCGCCTCGGCTGGTTTGCCTTCCCGATGGCGCGCGAGAAGATTCTGCCTGCGCAACTGCCGCTGCTCGACCGTCTCGAAGTTCTCGCGAGCGCCTGAAGGCTTTCGATGCTGCTGCGCAGAGAGGGATGGAGTTCAGTGCGCCATCAGAAGCGGCAGGTTCGAACTCTGAAGCAGATCATAGGTCGCCCCGCCCAGGATCCATTCGCGCAGCCGCGTATGGCCGTAAGCTCCCGCGACGATCAGGTCGGCCGAAACCCGATGGGCCTCGGCGAGGAGCATGGCAGCTGGCGTATCGTTGTCCGGCAGGAGGCTTATCGTCGTCGCGATGCCATGCCGGTCGAGATGGGTCGCGATGTCAGCCAGTGCCTCGGCGCCGCCGAGCTTGCCCTTGCCGGCCTCCTGGACGCTCGCGAGATGGACCTGCGTCGCCAGTCCGAGCAGGGGCAGGACCTCGGAGACGGCGCGGGCCGCCTCCCGCGTATCGACCCAACCGATCAGCACGGTGCGGATCGCCTGTCGCGGCTTGAAGCCGGGCGGCACGAGATAGAGCCCGTGTCCGCTGTTGAACATGATCGTTTCGATCAAGCTGCCCCAGCGCTCGCAATCGGATGTTCCATGCGGGCAGGAGCCCACGATGAGATCAGCCCAGCGCGCTTCGGTGGCTACGTCCTTCTCCAACAAGCCGGGGAAGCTCTCCAATCGCCGCACCTCGTTTGCGACACCCAGACGGGCGAAACGTTGCGTCAATCGGGTATGGATTGCATCTCCAGCCCTGCGCGCGGCATCGTAGGCGTCGACGATGGCCGAAGTGCCGAATTCCCCGGCATAGAGGGCGGCATCGGGGAGAGCATTTGTATAGAGGCCGGTCAGATGGGCCTCGAACTGGGCGGCGATCGCTTCGGCATGGGCGATGCGAATCTCGTCCTCGACGGTGCCGTCGAGGTGGACCATCACATCCTTGTAGCCGGCCTTCAGAATCGGCTTGGCGATACCGGTGGTCGAAGACTTCATTGCGATCTGGTTCATGGTTTCCTCCATGCGATGATGGTTTGAGAGCCTGGTGGGACGTGCGCACCCGAAGTGGTGCAAGTCGGGTCAGGCGGGTTGCGCGAGAGGCGAGCTGCCTGGTCGCGTGACCGGCGAGGCTCTGGCGAGGCGGACGCGACGCGTATTCCCGAGCAAGCCGGCGCGTGATGTTCGACTGCCGATTGCGGGCGCACGGCGAGACGCGCCGCATTGCTGACGACCTCAATATCTCCGGCCGCATCCAGAATCAGCCAATCGGTCGGCGCCGACTGACGGACAAGCTGATCGATCACCACGGCGGGCGTCGCGTCGGAAGGATCGTTCTTGCGAGTTGCGACGCGACGCATCAGCATGTCCGCGGGGGCGTCGAGCCACAGTCCGCGAAACGGCACATTGCAGCGTGCGGCAACCGCCGCCAGCCGATCGCGCCGGGAGGGGCGATCGAACACGGCGTCGGCCACCACGCCGTGGCCTGCCGCCACGAGCGCGCCCGCCCGGTCGGCGATGGTCGCGTAGACCTGTTCCGAGATCTCGTCAGCATAGGCCTCCGGGCCGAGCCGAGCTTGCGGCGCGACGCCGAACAGCTTCTTCCTGATGCGGTCGCTGGAGAGTATGCGCGCGCCCGGCACAGGTCCGATCTCTGGCGCGATCCGGGTCGCAACGGTCGATTTGCCCGAGCCGGAATAACCTCCCACTGCCACCAGAAGGGCTGGATTCTCGGCAAGGAAATCCCGGGCCAGATCGAGATAGGATCTCGCCTCGGCCTCCTTCCAGGCGCAGGCCAGATCGGTCTCCGCCACTTCCATGGCCGTGACATGCGCGCGAATGACGGCGCGCACGGCCATGAACAGCGGCAGCAGGACCACGCCACCCTCGTCGCCTGTCAGATCGAGGTATCGATTGAACAGGATGTTGGCGTGAAGGGGCAGCTTGCGATGCCAGAGATCCATCAGCACGAAGGCGAGATCGTAGAGGACATCCGTCGTGGCAAGCTCTTCGTTGAACTCAAGGCAATCGAACAGGGTTGGTTGTCCGTCGATCATGCAAATGTTGCGCAGGTGCAGGTCGCCATGGCAGTGCCTCACACGACCGGAGCGAGCCCGATGGTCGAGGAGTGCTGCCTTCCCTTGAAAATGGCGCTGGCAGGCGCCGGTCACATCGGCGACCTCTGAAGGCAGGAAGATCGGACAACCCGCCAGGGCGCGCTCGTTGCCACGGATGATGCGCTCGAACCGCTCTGCGCCTTCGCCCGATACGACCTCGGCGGTTTCGTGCAGCCGGGCGATCTGGGCCGCCAACTGGTCCATCTGATCGACCGTCAGGCGGTCAGCGCGCGCCAACCTGTCGAAGAGCTGGTCGTCATCGAAGCGCGCCATTTCGATCGCGGCGTCGACCAGCTTGCCAGGCCCGTTCAGTGCGAGCCGGCCATTGCCTTCGCGGGTGATACGATGCACGGCGCGGTAGATGGCCGGCGCGGTGCGCCGGTTCAGTCGCAATTCGTCATAGCATGCGGCCAGGCGCCGTTCGGGCGTCGAAAAGTCGAGATAGGGAAACTGCACGGCCTTCTTGAGCTTGACGGCCTTGTCGCCGAGCAGGAGCACGGTCGAGATATGGGTCGCGACGGTTTGGCGATCTTGGCTCTTGCCTGCCAACCCAGCCGCGGAGGACAGGAACGAGATCGTCTCCGTCTGATTGTCCATGAACCCAGCCTCGGTCTCATTTCTGATGTGAGGTTAAGGACACCAGGATCGCGGGCATTGATCGACATCAAAGGATCCAGAAGCGAGTTGCTCTTCATTGCCGTGTCAGAGGCCTCAAGGAGCGCGCAATGTCCTATGCCAGCATTTTGGTCGATGTTCCCGACGACCGGCCCGGAGCTGGACGCGTCGACCACGCCATCTGGCTAGCCCGGCATTTGGATGCCCGGCTCGTGGGTTTGGTGGCGCAGGCACCAGCCACGCCCGAGGTTTCGCCGGATGACACGATTGGAATGGTCCGCGATCTGATACGGGAACAGAGGATCGCGACACAGCATCAACTCGACGAGGCCGGGCGGCGGTTTATCGCCCTGGCTGGACGGCAACAGTGTCGAGGCCAGTGGATCGCAGAGTGTGAGCCGCGCGTGCCCGCGTTGATCCGGCACGGCCGCGCTTCGGATATTCTGGTCATCGGAAGGGACACGGTCTTTGACGACGAGGGCGGAGGCTCCGATCTCGACAAATTGCTGCTGAACAGCGGGCGGCCGCTCTTGTTCATACCTCATTCTGCGGGGCAACCGTTCTTGCGTCGGAATGCCATTGTGCTCTGGCATGATGACCGTGCCGGCAGGCGCGTGGTCCGTGACGCTTTGCCTGTGCTGCGGTTGATGAAGCAGGTGGTCGTGGTTCAGCTGTTGGACCAGGAGAATGACGCTTTGCATTCTGTGTCGGGGACCTCGGACGTCGCCGCGTTTCTGCAATGTCACGGCATTGCTGCGCGAGCGGTCGCCTTGAAGCAGATGGGAATGCCGACGATGGAGCGGCTTCGCATCTTCGCTTCAGATGAGGGGACGGACTTGATCGTCGGCGGTGGCTATACGCATCATCAGCTGCTGCATTCTGGCCTGGCCGCCGAAGTCGACGCTATGATCGAGCTGTCGATCCCGTGTCTTATCAGCCAGTGACGGGGAGATTGGCGGGAACTGGCCTGAGCCGCTGCGTAGGGCGCTCGCCGCTGAGGTCACTGCCCCCCAGTGAGCCCCCTGGCGGCTGTCCTGGTGGTTCAGGGGCTCATGCGAAACTGGCAAGAGCCAGCGCAGACGGTGGGCTGGAGCCTTTTCGAGCGAAGTGGACACCGGTTCGCGTGGAGACAATGGGCTAGCCCACGGCGTCGGTTTGAGGGCGAAGCCGGCGGCCGAGGCCATGCTGGTCGCCGAGCGCGCGTAGCGCATTGAGAATGACTGCGACATCAATGGCCTCTTGCAGCAGGGCGCCCTCGACCGGAGACAGCCCTCCGAAGGCCGCGGCGATCATGCCGAGCGTTGACAGGCCGATGCCGACCACAACGCTCTGTATCGCGATGGCGCGTGACCGCTTGGCGATTTGCAGAGCGGTAACAAGCCGATCAAGCCGATCGATGAGCAGAACCACATCCGCAGTCTCGATCGAGGCCGCCGAGCCGCTCAAGCCCATGGCGACGCCGACATCAGCCGCCGCGAGCGCGGGCGCGTCGTTGATCCCGTCACCGACCATCATGACCGGACCATGACGCTGCGCTGCGCTGACGGTAGCGATCTTCTGCGCCGGCGTGAGATCGGCTTCAATGGCATCGAGGTCGAGGTCTGCGGCGAGTGCTTCCGCGACGTCGCGGCGGTCCCCCGTTGCGAGCACGATGCGGGCGATGCCGCTGTTGCGCAGCGCCCGCAGCAGATCGGGCGTGCCCTGGCGAAGCCCATCGGACATGATGATATGGCCAGCGTAGCGTTGCTCGATTGCGATTGCGATCTGGAGCGCTCCCGATGGCGCCCCGCTGTCCGGCTGTCCCAGCTTGAGTTGATTCCGCACGAAGCTGGGCTTGCCGATGATCGTCCGCTTGCCGGCGACGAAGCCCGTCACGCCTTCGCCGGCCGCTTCGGAAACGCCTGTCGGGATAACCAGCTCGATCCCGCGCCGCCGGGCTTCCGAGACGAGTTGATGTGAAACGACGTGGTTTGATATCTGGCCGAGCGATGCGGCAGCGCGAAGGAGTTCATCTACCGAATGGCCGGTCGTGGGCATGATTTCGACGACCTGTGCTGATCCCGATGTCAGTGTGCCGGTTTTGTCGAAGACGATCGCACGCAGGAGCGCCAGTTTCTCCAGCGCAGCGCCGCTCTTGATCAGGATTCCGGCCTTCGCGGCCCGCGACATGCCGGCGACGAGGGCGATCGGAACAGCCAATAGCAGGGGGCAGGGCGTTGCGACGACGAGCACGGCGACTGCGCGGCTGGCGTCGCCGGACAACCACCAGGCGCCGCCGGCCATGACAAGCGTGAGGACCAGGAAGCCGAGGGCGTATCGGTCGGCCAGACGCGCCATCGGCGCCTTGCTCTTCTGGGCAGCGTCGACGAGGCGTACAATGCCGGCGTAGACGCTGTCGCGAGCGAGCCTGAGCGCAGTCAGATCGAAGGCGTCGCCGCGATTGAGCGCGCCGCTGGCGATCATGGCCCCTTCTTCCATGCGTTGGGGAAGTGCTTCTCCGGTCAGTGCGGACATATCCAGGACCGCTGCGCCGCGCGCGATGCGGCCGTCCACGGGAATGATATCGCCGCTGCGGATCAGCAGGGCGTCACCGGGAAGGACGAGTTCGGTCGCGACCTTGCGCAGATGGCCGTTCTCGTACCGCATCACCGAGCGTGGCGCGCGACCGAGCAGGGCGGTCATGTCCCTGCGGGCGCGACGCTCGGCGAAGTCCTCGAGATGCTGGCCCCCGGCATACATCAAAGCGACGACAACGGCGGCGAGAGGCTCGCCGAAGACGAGCGCTGCCGACATCGACAAGGCCGCGACAATGTCCAGGCCGAACTCGCCACGGCGAAGCGCCGTGGCAATCTCGATGCAGAGCACGGCCAGCACGGGCAAGGTGGCCCATGCCCAGACCGACCGGGCGACTTCATCGCCACCGAACTGATGCAGCCCGAAGCCGATCAGCAGGCCGGCCAACGGGCAGGCGACGATGCCTCGCTTGACCACTTGTGCGAAAGCCATAGTGCCGCCCGTTTCACGTTCGGAATCCTGAACTCAGGCTGCGAGCTTGGCCGCCTTGCTGGCCTCGGTGACAGCCTCGCTCGCCGCGTCCGCGACACTTGTGAGCTCGTTACGCAGCATCGTCGCGATCTGGCCGAACTCCTCGGAATAGTCGCTGGTGACGCGTTCGCTGAATTTGCGCTGCGCCTGGACAGCGTCCGCGAGTTCGCGACATTGGCTGAGTTCGTGACAGAGTTCGGCCTGGGCCTTCATCCGCCGCCCCATGAAGCCGAAAAGTTCCGACCCCATCGTCAGCTGGGCTTCGAGCATGGCGTGCGGGATAGCAGAAATCGCCGCGAACTGCCCCTGCATCGACTTGGACAGGCTCTCAAAGGATCCAAATGGCTGCATGCCGCTCCTGCTCGCTCCGTTGGGGCTCTGAGGGGTGCGTGGGTTCGTCATGGCTTGCCTCCTGCCTGGCCGCGCATCCTGCGCGGCCTCCAAAGAAGTCAGCATCGGCGATCCTGCGGATGCCGCCTTGATCCGCATCAAAGGCGGTATCGGTCGATGTCGGTAAAGCTGCTTCGATCGAGAACGGGCTGCGGGAGTGTTCACATGACGGTCCAAGCGAAGGTCACCGCGCCGCATGCCCCACTGCAAGCTACGATCAACCGCTCGGATCCCGTCGCGCCGGCGAAGCCCGACGCTGCTGACGATTTTAACGCGGAGGAGCCGATTGACCGTCTGCTGCACGCTGCGATCGGCACGATGTCGGCAGGTTTTTCGCCAATGGGGTTGGCCGAGGCGTGGTTCGACTGGGCCGCGCATCTGGCCGTCTCGCCTGCGCGTTTTGCCGAAATCGCGATGTCTTGCGCGACGGAGGCGAGCCGTTTGGCCGAACTCAATCTGAGCATGCTGGTCCATGGCGGTGAATGCATCCCGTGCGAGCGCGCATTGCCTCAGGACAAGCGCTTTCGCCATCCGAGCTGGCGGCAATGGCCCTTCGCTCTCTATGCGGAGACGCTGCTTGCGATGGAGCGGACGCTCGACGCGGCTACATGCAAGATCCATGGTGCGACCCCGCACCATCTCGCCATGCTGCGTTTCGTCGGCCGCCAGGCGCTCGACTGCGTGGCGCCGTCGAACAGTCCGCTGACCAACCCCGAGGTTCTGGATGCGACCTTGAAGAGTGGCGGGCAAAACCTCCTGACCGGCGCGGCCTTTGCGCTCGACGACTGGCAGCGGATTCTGGAGAAGAAGCGGCCTGCCGGCGCCGATGCCTTCACGCCGGGTGAGACGGTTGCAACGACGAAGGGGCGGGTCATCCATCGCAACCGGCTCGCCGAAGTGATCCAATACGAGCCGACCACCGCGGTCGTCCACCCGGAGCCGGTGCTCATCGTGCCCGCCTGGATCATGAAATATTATATTCTCGACCTGCGGCCGGACAACTCGTTGGTGCGACATCTCGTCGACCAGGGTTTCACGGTGTTCATGATCTCATGGAAGAACCCGGACGAGAGCGATCGCGATCTCGGCATGGATGACTATCGCACGCTGGGAGTCTTGCCAGCGCTTGCGGCCGCACTCGAGGCGTCGGGCGCGCGGAAGGCCCATGCAGTAGGCTACTGCATCGGCGGAACGTTGCTGGCGCTGACGGCGGCCGCCATGGCGCGCGATCTCGACGAGCGGATTCAGACCCTGACCTTCCTGGCGGCGCAGACGGATTTCCGTGAAGCGGGTGAGCTCGGTCTGTTCGTCGACGAGAGCGAACTCGCGATCCTCGACGACATGATGGCCGAGCGGGGCGTGCTGGAGGCCTCCCGCATGGCGGGGACGTTTCATCTCCTGCGGTCGAACGACCTCATCTGGTCGCGTATGATCCGCAATTACCTGCTCGGCCAACGGGAACCGCTCGGCGATATCGCGGCATGGTCAACCGATGCGACCCGCATGCCCGCCGCAATGCACAGCGAGTATCTCCGCAAGCTCTACCTGAATAACGACCTCGCCGAGGGGCGTTTCGTGATCGACGGACAGCGGGTGTCGCTGCACGATATCCGCCGCCCGATCTTCGCAGTCGGCACGGAATGGGATCACGTCGCGCCCTGGCGCTCCGTCTTCAAGCTCCACAACCTGACGGAATCCGAGGTGACCTTCGCCCTCACCAATGGCGGCCACAACCAGGGCATCGTCTCGCCGCCCGGCCGGGCCGACCGTCACGTCCGCATCGCTACCGCAAAGCCACGTGAACGCCATCTCGACCCCGATCTCTGGCTGCAGAGCGCAGCCTATCATGAGGGCTCCTGGTGGCCTCACTGGTTCGATTGGCTGGAGCGGCATTCGGGCGCCCCGACGATGCCACCGGCACGCGACGGTCGATCCGGGTGGCATACGCTCGGCGCGGCTCCAGGGCCGTTCGTGTTTGGCTGAGTGGCGTCGGTCGCTATAGCAGAAAGAAGCCTGTTGTCGCGGCGGCCATCACCGCGGTCGCGAGCCACCCCACAGCCGCCAGTGGCCTTGGCAGGGTCAACTGCCCCATCACGCGCCGGTTCGTGGCGACCAGCATGATCACCACCATGAGCGGGGCTGCGAGGACGCCGTTGAGCACGGCGCTCCAATACAGCGCCTTGATCTCGTCGATGCCGACGAAGTTGAGCGCCAGCCCCGCGAGGGTGGCCATCGCGATTGCCGCATAGAAAGCCTTGGCCTCATGGGGGCGGTGATCAAGCCCCTCAGGCCATCCGAAGGTCTCGCTCACCGCATAGGCGACGGAGCCCGCCAGGACAGGGATGGCGAGCATGCCCGTGGCGACAATGCCGATCGTGAAGAGCGCGAAGGTGTAGGGGCCGGCAATGGGGCGCAGCGCTTCAGCCGCCTGGCTCGACGTCTGGATGTCGGTGACGCCATGGGCGTTGAGCGTCGCGGCTGTCGCCAGGATGATGAAGAGAGCGATCAGGTTGGAGAAGCCCATGCCGACGATCGTGTCGATGCGGATGCGTGCGAGTTCGCCGTTCGCCGCCTTTGGCGCCACAAACAGCGGCTTGAGATGACGCCGGTGCAGCTCCTCGACCTCCTGACCCGCCTGCCAGAAGAAAAGATAGGGGCTGATCGTGGTTCCCAGGACCGCGACCAGCGCCATCGCATGCGCGCTGTCCAAGGTCAGTTGTGGAACCAAAGCGCCGTGAAGCGCCGCTCCCAGGGGCACCTGAGCGGCGAACACGACCGCGACATAGGAGAACAATGACAGGGTCGCCCATTTCAGCGTGGCGGCATAGCGCTCATAGCTCATATAGGTCTGGATCAGCACGGAGATGATACCGAGGGCTACGGTGTACAGACGCTGCGATCCGCCGAGCAAGAGTTCAAGCGCGGCGCCCATCGCACCCAGATCCGCGCCGAGGTTGAAGACATTGGCGACGATGAGAAGCAGCAGGACCGCGCGCAGGAGCCAGGGGGAGTAGTGCCGCCGCAGATTGCTGGCGATGCCGCGCCCCGTGACGGAGCCGATCCGTGCGCTGATCGCCTGGATCGCGGCCATCAGCGGAAAGCTGAACAGCATCGTCCAGGCCAGTCCATAGCCGAATTGCGCACCGACCTGGCTGTAAGTCGCGATCCCGCTGGGATCGTCATCGGCTGCGCCCGTCACGAGCCCAGGGCCAAGGGTTTGGAAGAAGCTCGGTGGCGGCGGTGCCGATAGCGCGTCGCTTGAGGCGCCCGTCGTCAATGCCGCTGCGCGCTTGTCCATGGTCAAGAAATTCCCGGATAGTTCAGAGCGCACCGAGCGCTGTGATGTGTTCTTGGGTTCGGGGGTGCTCCGTTCTATCCGCTTGCCTGGCTTAGTGGGATATCAGGCAGCACAGCGGTGTCGTGTCCAGCAGCTCCCTGGTCATTCCGCCGAACAGCCATTCGCGCATGCGGCTGTGCCCATAGGCGCCAGCGACGATCAGGTCGGCACCTTGCTCCTGTGCGATATCGATGATTTCGCGTGCATCGGACTCGCTACTGTCGCTGCGCACCAGACTGCGTGCCGCAATACGGTGCTCTGCCAAGTAGGTGCAGACATCCGCGAGGCCTTGCTCGTTCGCCCCCGGTCCAACCGAGGCAACCCAGACCAACTCTGCTCTCATCAGGAAGGGCAGTGCGTCCCATACGGCGCGCCGCGCTTCGCGGGTGTCCTTCCAGGCGATCACGATGCGCTTGGCGGCGAGGTGCTCGAGCTGTGGCGGGACCAACAAGATCGGTCGCCCGAGATCCATGACAAGGTCATTCGCCGAGACTGCCATATGGCCCTGGTCGGCGTCATCGGCCCCTTGCCGGCCGATTACCAGCAAATCTGCTGCGCGCGACTGGGACAGAATGAAGTCCCGCGGCTCGGAGAGGCTGGAGCGCCATTCGGTGGCGGAGCTGTTGCCTGCCGTGCGCCGGAACACGGTCTCGGCCCTGGCGATCTCCTCGCCGGCAGTCTGCTCGGCGTTTCGACGCAGCAGGGTGTCAGCGGAGGATATGCTGTCGCCGTAGTAGGGCACCGCAATTTTCGCGGCTGCCACTCCGATCAGCCGGCTCGTGAAACGCTCGGCGAGTGAGGCAGCGAGCCTGATCGGTCCCTCGGCATTGCCACCGAGATGCACCGGCACCATCAGACTCGCAAAGGTGGAAAGGCCGGCCGTCCGGTTCAGCGCTGCCATCATATCTCTCCTGTCAGGGGCTGTGTTTGCGCAGCGCGCGCGAACAATACGGTTTCCGGGGATCTGCCGTCAGGATTAGGGTTGGCCCGACAGCGCCAGCGAGACGGAGCCGATCTTGCGGATCGACACCACCCTGAAGGGGACGAAGTCGCCGTCATCGCCACGTACCGAGATGTATTCGCCGACGGCGATGCGATGCCGGTCGAGCTTGAAGGTGCCTTCGTCGTCGTCGCGCCTACGATCGTCGTAGTCGATCAGCCAGGTCGCGCCGCCGTCGCCGCCGGCGCGGTGGAGCAGCCAGCCATGGCGATCGGGTTCGCCGGGCCTGAAGCGCCGGACGCGGCAGCGCTCACGCTCGAGGTGCCATTGCTCGGCGTCGAGCCGACCGTCCTCGGTCAGCGGAGCGGCAATCTCGTAGCCGTCCCGGCTGTCGCCCTCCGGATGAGAAGGGGTCCGCGCCAGATGGAGTGTAATTCGTTGAAGCATGGCCATAGTCCCGGTGAAGCGTTTACTTGATTGATCATTCCACCGAATGGCGGCCGATGATTTGATCCAGAGCAAGGTTGCTGGAGCAGAGATCGGCAATCTCGCTGCGGGCATGGGGCCCGGAGGGGCATCACCACCATGAGCATCCGCAATTTCGATGCGCTTTTCAGTCCACGGTCGATCGCGCTGATCGGGGCCAGCAATACCCCAAGCTCCGTCGGCCAGGTCATCGCCGCCAATCTGCTTGGCGCCGGCTTCGAGGGGCCGATCCTGTGCGTCAATCCCCATGCGCGCGCGATCGCCTCGACCCATGCCTATCATTCCATTGCGGAGCTTCCCGTCGTGCCCGATCTGGCGGTGATCGCCACACCGGCGGCGAGCGTTCCCGGCATCGTCGCGGAGCTCGGCCAGCGCGGTTGCCGGGCGGCCGTGGTCGTCAGCGCCGGCTTTGAAAGCAAGGGTGCCGAGGGCGATCTGCGCCAGCGGCTGCTAGACGCGGCGCGCCCGCACCTGATGCGCATCGTCGGTCCCAATTGCCTCGGCCTGATCTCGACCCCGCGGGCGATCAATGCAAGCTTCGCCCAGGTCACGCCGCGGCCGGGCGGCATTGCCCTCGTCAGCCAGTCCGGTGCCATCATCACCGCGATGCTGGGCTGGGCGCAGCAGCGGCAGATCGGATTCTCCCATGTCATGTCGCTCGGCGACATGAGCGACGTCGATTTTGGCGATGCACTCGACTATCTCGGCTCGGACGCCACGACGCGAGCGATCCTGCTCTACGTCGAAAACATCACCCATGCGCGCAAGTTCATGTCGGCGGCGCGTGCCGCGGCGCGGATTAAGCCGGTCCTTGTCGTCAAAGCGGGGCGCAGCAGCGCCGGAGCAAAAGCCGCCCTGTCGCATACCGGTGCACTGGCGGGCTCGGACGCGGTCTATGACGCAGCCTTTCGTCGGGCTGGTCTCCTGCGGGTCCACGAGCTCGACGAGCTGTTCGCTGCCGTGGCTATCCTGGCGAGCGGCATCCGGGTCTCCGGCGATCGCCTGACGATCTTGACCAATGGCGGCGGTGCCGGCGTGCTGGCGGTTGATGCGCTGGCGGAGCGTGGCTTGCAGGTCGCGGAACTCAGCGCCGAGAGCCGCTCGGCTCTCGATCTGGTGCTGCCGCACAGCTGGTCGCACGGCAATCCGGTCGACATCCTTGGCGATGCGACAGCCGAGCGATACGGCGCGGCCTTGGCGATCTTGATGCGGGAGCCGGCGAGCGACGCCATTCTCGCGATCAACTGCCCGACCGCTCTGGCCGATGGCGCGCAAGCGGCGCGTGCTGTTGCGACTGCCGCGGCGGCCGGGCGCAACGTCCCGCTTCTGGCCAACTGGCTTGGCAGCGAGGCCTCCGCGGAGCCGCGCCAAGCCCTGCGCGAGGGGCGGGTGCCGAGCTTCGAAAGTCCCGAACAGGCCGTACGCGCCTTCGGCCATCTCGTCGAATTCCGGCGCAACCAGGCCCTGCTCCTGGAGACGCCTTCGGCCGGAGTCATGCTGGTGCCGGCGGCCGTCGCCGCCGCTGGCGAACTGATTGCAGCGGCTCGGCGAGACGGCAGGCATCTGCTCAACGAGCAGGAAGCGAAACGTCTGCTGGCTCTGCTGGGCATTCCGACGGTCGCGACCCATATCGCGGGGACGCCGGCTGAGGCCGGGCGCATTGCGCAGGAGATCGGCGGTCCCGTGGCTCTGAAGATCCTGTCTCCAGACATCACTCATAAATCCGATGTCGGGGGCGTTGCGCTCGGACTGACGTCCGGCGCGGAGGTGCAGCGGGAGGCTGAGGCGATGCTCGGGCGCGTACGCGAGGCCCGCCCCGAGGCACGGGCGTTACGCTTCACCGTACAGGCCATGATCTCGCGTCCGCATGCGCAGGAACTGATCGTCGGCATCGCGCGCGACGCCACCTTCGGCCCGGTCATCCTGTTCGGGCAGGGCGGCACGGCGGCGGAGGTCATGTCCGACCGCAGCATCGGACTGCCGCCGCTGAATTCCGTGCTCGCCGGTGACATGGTTGCGCATACACGCGTTGCCCGGTTGCTCTGCGGTTTCCGGAACGTGCCGCCGGTCCGCCCGGGCGCGGTCGAGGACGTGCTGTTGCGCCTCTCGGAAATCACGGTGCATCTGCCCGATGTACTGGAGCTCGACATCAATCCCCTGCTGGCGGATGCGAGCGGGGTGATTGCCCTGGATGCGCGGATCGTGATCGCTGCAGAGCCGGTATCGGCCGGCGGCTATGCGATCACACCTTATCCGCGGGTGCTGGAGAGAACGATCGCCCTTACCGACGGCACGCCGCTCGAGCTGCGCCCGATCCGGCCGGAAGACGAGGTCGCAATCACGGCAATGGTCGAACAGTGCACGGCCCTGGATCTGCGCATGCGCTTCCTCGGTTCCGTGAAGCGTTTCGAGCACGACCTGGCCGCTCGTCTCTCGCAGATCGACTACGATCGGGAGATGGCCTTCGTCGCCATCGAGCCGGGTTCGGGTTTCGGGAAGGGGCCGATCTATGGCGTCGTGCGCATCGCAGGCGACCCGGAACGTCGCTCCGCCGAGTTTGCAATCCTTGTTCGCTCGGACATGAAGGGCAGGGGGCTGGGATTCCGCCTCCTGTCCGAGATCGTCGGCTATGCCCGCCAGGCGGGGTACAAGACCGTCTATGGCGATGTCTTGAGCGAAAATACCGCGATGCTGCGCATGGCAGGAGATCTGGGTTTCGCGGTGGAGCCCGGTGGACCCGATTCCGACACCAAGCGAGTGACGCTTTCTATCGATGCCGGAACGCCTTCGACGGCTGTTTCCACTCATTGCCTGGCCGAGACAGGGATTTCGCAGGCGACGGTACCCCTCCCCGTGGCAAGCGAAAGCTGAGGTGACGGGCCGTTTCGAGAGCAATTTCCGATCCGGTCGGATCGTTCAATTGCTCTCGATCATTGTTTTGACGCGTTTTCCTCACGCCAACAGGTATCGACTTCGCTCGAAAACGCTCCAGCCCGAGGATCAGGTCGCGCCGGGCGTGCGGGGCAGGGAGCCGATCAAGGGCTGCCGGTCGTGACGATGCCAGGCTGGCGGCTCGCGCTTTCTCAGCGCGCTCGCTCTGGCTCTCGCATCGCATTTGTGCGCGGCGACGGATCATCGATCAGATCGTCATCCTGCAAGACGCGCCAGCCCGATCCCTCCAGGTCGTTGTACTGACCCGTGCGCATGCACCAGAAAAAGCCTGCCAGGCCTGCCAGGCCGAGACCCAGCGCGAGCGGAAAGAGGATGACGAGGATGTTCATGAGATCGTCCTCTCCGCTGCCGTGGACACGGCCCCGCGGCCGGCACGCAGGGCGTTAAACGTGACGATCAGCGAGGAGCCTGACATCGCCGCAGCCGCGACCAGCGGCGTCGCGAGGCCTGCGATCGCGATTGGAACCGCTACTGCATTATACAGCACGGCGAACCAGAGGTTTTGTATCATCAGCCGGCGCGCTTTGCGGGCGATGAGGATGCTGGCGGCGACGGGAGCCAGGCTGTCGCCAAGGAACACGATGTCGGCGGCGGCCTGCGCCAGATGCGCCGCGCTGACAGGCGAGATCGAGACATGCGCCTTGGCCAGCGCGGGGGCGTCGTTGAGCCCATCCCCGACCATCAAGATCTTGCAGCCGCCGGCCGCGAGATCGGCGAGCGCAAGGAGCTTCTCGTCCGGGCGCATGGCGGCGCGGTATGTCGCGATGCCAAGCTCCTGCGCGACGGACGCGACGGCAGCCTCCCGGTCGCCCGACAGGATCATCACGCCAAGCCCGAGCTGGCGCAGCGCTGCAATGCAGGCGTGAGCGTCCGGACGCAGGCGCTGACCGATCGCGAAGACAGCGCAGGCATCGCCATGGCGCCATGCGATCAGCGAGGTGGTGGGGAAGGCCGCGGCGACAAGCTCCGCTTCCGCCTGCGCCTCGCAGAAGGAGACGCTGCCAAGGCGCATCTCGCTGCCATCGACCAGGGCGACAAGACCAAGGCCCTGATGTTCATGGGCAGCGTGAACGGGCGCGGGATCGCCTGCGGCGCGGCTGATCGCTTGCGCCAACGGGTGGCGGCTCGCCGCCGCCAGCGCCGCCGCCTGCCGCACGATGTCCACATCGAGGCTGTCTGCGTTGAGCAGTTCGGGTTCGGGCAAAGTCAGCGTGCCGGTCTTGTCGAAAACGACCATGTCGGCTTCGGCCAGCCTCTCCAGCGCGTCGCCCTCCTTCAGCATGATCTTGCGGCGGAACAGCGCGGAGGCGGCGACGACCTGGACAGCGGGAATCGCCAGCCCGAGCGCGCAGGGGCAGGTGATGATCAGGACGGTGATGGCGATGATCAACGCCTGCTGCCAGGGCAGGCCGAAGGCGATCCAGCCGAGGAGCGTGGCGAGAGCGGTGGCATGCACCAGCGGCGCATAGAGCCGGGCCGCGCGGTCGGATAGATGAACATAGCGCGAGCGGCTCTCGACGGCCTGAGCCATCAGCCGGTCGATCTCGTCGAGCAGCGTACCGCTGCCCGCTGCCTCGACGCGCACGGTCAAGGCGCCGGAGAGGTTCGTCGTGCCGGCATGGACGCGTCCACCCGGCGCAACCAGCATCGGCATCGTCTCGCCAGTGACCAGGCTCTGGTCGATCTCGGACCGGCCGGTCTCGACGAGACCATCGATGGCGACGCGTTCTCCTGGCTGGACCAGGACGAGATCGCCGGGCGAGACCGCTGCGATCGGAACCACGATCGTCGTACCGTCGCGCTCGAAGCGGGTTGCCGTCTCGGCCTTGAGGGCAGCGAGATTGCCGGCGAGGTCGCGAGTGCGGCGGCGCATCAGCTGGTCTAGATAGCGCCCGATCAGCAGGAAGAAGAGTAGCATCACCGCGCCGTCGAAATAAGCGTGCTCGGCGTGATTCCAGGTCTCGACCACCGACATGCCGAGCGCGAGCACGACGCCGAGCGTGATCGGCACGTCCATGTTGACCGCGCCCGCCTTCAGCGCCCGCAACGCACTTTCGAAGAAGGGGCGGCCGGCATAGGCCGCGGTCGGCAGGGCGATCAGGGCGGAGAGCCAGTGGAAGAGATCGCGCGTCACCGGATTGATGTCGCTGGCATTGCCGGACCAGACCGAGACCGAGAGCAGCATGATGTTCATGGCGGCGAAGCCGGCGACGCCGAGATAGCGCAGCAGCCGTGCTTCCTCGCGCGTCACGCTGTCCTGCTGCTCGGAGGGCAGGAAGGGATAGGCCTTGAAGCCGAGGCGCGCGAGCCGCTCGATCACCGCTTCGGGCCGCAGGACCCCTTCACGCCATTCCACCGTGACGCGCTTCAGAGCGAGATTGACGCGTGCACTGAGGATGCTTGAGTCCCGCTTCAGGCCCTTCTCGATGGCGTGCATGCAGCCGGCGCAGCGAATGCCGTCGACAGCCAGCTCCATGCCGTCGATGCCGTCGTGATGATGGACGAAGACAGAGAGATCCTGTTGCACGGCCATGGTCTCACTCCACCAGCTGGATGCGGCTGCGCGAGATGAAGAGCGTCTCGGTGTCACGCTTGGCTTCGACGGCGAGCGTCCAGGCACCGCGGTGCAAGGTAGGGATCTGCGCGGTGTAGAGGCCTGGCGCGATCTCGACGAGATTTGCCTCGCGGTCCTCCTGGCGGGATGCCGGATGCTGCAGCTTCGCCTCGACGCCGAGGCCGACGACGGCGACGCCAGAATGGTCGCGCAGATTCAGGGTCACGGTTGCGCCGTCGCCTTTGCGCTCGACCCGTGCCTGCGCCTGCCAGCCCCGTTCGGCCTGGGCGTGCATGCGGGCGATCTCGCCATTGAAGCGCTGGCTGGTCTCGTAGGCGCTCTTGACGTCCACGCCAGGCATGGTCCGGATCGCTGCTGTCATCATGATCGCGTTGACGCCTGCTACGACGGCGAAGAAGGCGACCATCGCGAACAGAACCATGCGGCCGCTGAGCTCGAAGGGGGGGCGTTGTCGCGCCGGTTGGGCTGGAAGGTCGATCGGCATGGCGAAAGCTCCGCAACAGGACATGGCGTCCCCTAAGGTGCGATGAAGTGATCCTGAGCGCGCACGATCTCGCCGGCGAACAGGTCCGAGGCTGTGAAGGTGATGCTTTGCGACGCGTCGAGATGAGTATCGGGCGGTACCGTGACGAGCACGCGGACCTCGCGCGACGTGTCGGCCTCGACCGTCACGATGGGACGCAGATCCGCCGTCGCCGGCGCACCGACGGCCTCGATTCGGATGCCGGGAATACCGGCGACCGTCAGGGCGAAGGGCCGCGCTTCCGGACGCTTGTTGAGCAGGCGCAGGGCGTAGGCGTTGCGGATCGCGCCATCGCTGAGCTTGACGAAGAGGGGAGCCCGGTCGTGCAGTACGGAAATCTCGGCCGTGCGCCGGGTCGCAAGCTGATAGAGCATCGCGCCGCCGACCAGCATGATCAGCGCGGCATAGATCAGCGTCCGCGCTCGTATCGGGCGATAGACGGTCTTCTCGCCGGCCAATCTGCGCTGGACGTTGTCCTCGGTGTCATAGCCAATGAGGCGATCAGGCCGGCCGATCTTCGCCATCACATTGTCGCAGGCATCGATGCACAGGCCGCACTGGATGCAGTCGAGCTGGGCACCGTCGCGGATGTCGATTCCGGTGGGGCAGACGGCGACGCATTGGTGGCAGTCGATGCAGTCGCCAGCCGGCGCGCCCTGATCGCGCAGCCGCTGTGCCTGTTTCACCGAGACGCGTGGTTCGCCGCGGTCGTATCGATAGGTGACGTTGAGCGCGTCATCGTCGGTCAGGGCCGCCTGGATGCGCGGCCAGGGACACATGAACTTGCAGACCTGCTCGCGCATGACGCCGGCGAGCGCATAGGTCGTGAAGGTCAGGATCGCAATCCAGACATAGGCCGAGAGCGGGGCTGTAAAAGTCGCGAGCTGGTGTACGAGCGTCGGTGCGTCGGCGAAATAGAGCACCCAGGCACCGCCGGTCCACCAGGCGATTATGAGCCAGACGGTATGCTTGCCCGTCTTGCGCAGCAGCGTCCCGGTGGTCCAGGGCGCTTCGTCGCGCTTCATGCGCTCGCGCCGGTCCCCCTCGAAGGCGCGTTCGACGGCGAGGAAGAGATCGGTCCAGACCGTCTGCGGGCAGAGATAGCCGCACCATAGCCGGCCCGCGATGGCATTCATCAGGAACAGGACGAAGGCTGCCAGGATCAGCAGGCCGGTAAAGTAGTACACCTCCTGCGGCCAGATTTCGATGAAGAAGAAATAGAAGCGGTTGTTGGCGATGTCGGCCAGTACTGCCTGGTTCGGCAGGTTCGGCCCGCGATCCCAGCGCAGGAAGGGCAGCAGATAGTAGATGCCCAGGCAGA
The DNA here is from genome assembly GCF_002917105.1 of Allobosea psychrotolerans. Classification (GTDB taxonomy): domain Bacteria; phylum Pseudomonadota; class Alphaproteobacteria; order Rhizobiales; family Beijerinckiaceae; genus Allobosea; species Allobosea psychrotolerans. The sequence goes on along the minus strand of NZ_PQFZ01000002.1, from coordinate 442,676 downwards.
GGATCAAGATCGCCCATTTGGCGCGTCGGAACGGGCCCGACACGCTTTGCGGATAGACCTTCTTCGAGGCTGCGAAGAGCGGCAGCCCGTCGGCCTCGGCGGCGTCCATCTCACTGGCCTCCGCCAAGCGAGTGGACATAGACCGTCAGCGCCTTGATCGTCGTGGCGTCGAGGCGGGCACCCCAGGCCGGCATCACGCCGCCGCGGCTGTTGGTGATGGTCTCGGTCAGCGACGCCAAGTCCATGCCATAGAGCGTGATCGCATCGGTCAGGTTCGGCGCTCCGAGTTCCTGATTGCCCTTGCCGGCGGGGCCATGACAGGCGGCACAGTTCTGCTCGAAGATCGCCCGGCCCTTGGCGAGGTCGGCCTTCGCTTCCGTCGGCAGGCCCGCCAGTACGCGGACATGGTTGGCGACCGCGTTGATCTCGTCGCGCTTGAGGATGCCGTCGCGGCCGAAGGCAGGCATCGGGCTGACGCGCGTCTCGTTATCGGTCGCGACGCGGACGCCGTGCTGCAGCGTCGTCTGGATCGCGGCGAGCGAGCCGCCCCAGAGCCAGTCATCGTCGTTCAGGTTGGGGTAGCCCTTCGAACCGGCTCCGCCGACGCCGTGGCAGGCCGCGCAATTGTCACCGAAGGCCGCCTTGCCCTGGGCCATGGCGATGCGAAACAGCGACGGATCGGCCTTGATCTGCTCCAGGGACGCGTCGGCGAGTCCTTGCGTCTGGGTGGCGCGAAACACCCGCAGCGCGGACAGGTCGGTCTCGACATCCAGGCGTGTCGCATAGCCGATGACGCCCTTGGTCGTCGTGCTGATCAGCGGCCAGGCCGGATAGACGACCCAGTAACCGAAGGACCAGATGATGGTGGCGTAGAAGATGTTGAGCCACCACCGCGGCAACGGCGTGTTGAGCTCGCGGATGCCATCCCATTCATGCCCGGTCGTAGCTGTGCCGGTGACGTGATCGACCTCGTGGTCGTCCTTGTGAGCCTGATCCATCGCTCAGTCCTCTTGCAGCGGAGTGTGTGCCGCCTGTTCGAAGCGGGCCCGGTTCTTCGGCCAGAAGGCGTAAGCGCAGACGCTGACGAAGATGCCGACGAAATAGAGCAGCCCGGCCGACTGGGCGAAGCTCGCGAGCCATTGATAGGTCGTGTCCATGATGACCTCGCTCAGCGGATGTTGGCTTTGTCGTCGTAAAGCTTGAAATCGACGAGCGTGCCGAGCACCTGGAGATAGGCGATCAAGGCATCGGCCTCGCTGATGCGGGCCGGATTGCCGTCGAAGTCCCGAGCCTGGACCTTGGGATAGCGGGCCTCGAGCGCGCTTTGCCCGGGATGGTCGGGTGTCGCCTGCGCCTTCAGGTCCGTCATCGCCTGGGCGATCATCTCGTCGGTATAGGGCACGCCGCCGCCGCGATTGGCGCGCAGTTCGGCAGCGATGTCGGCAAAGGCCAGTTCGGTCCGGGCCAGGAACGGATAGCCCGGCATGATCGATTGCGGCACCAGCGAACGGGGATCGGCAAGATGGCCGGCATGCCATTCGTCGGAATATTTGCCGCCGACGCGGGCGAGGTCCGGCCCGGTGCGCTTGGAGCCCCATTGGAAGGGCTTGTCATACATGCTCTCGGCGGCGAGCGAGTAGTGCCCGTAGCGCTCGATCTCGTCGCGCAGCGGCCGGATCATCTGGCTGTGGCAGAGATAGCAGCCCTCGCGCACATAGATCGCGCGGCCGGCGATTTCGAGCGGCGTGTAGGGCCGCATGCCCTCGACCTTCTCGATGGTGTTCTTCAGGTAGAAGAGCGGTGCGATCTCGACGAGACCGCCGATCGAGATCACCAGCAGCACGCCGATGATCAGGATGATCGAGTTCGTCTCGAAGATCTTGTGCTTCAACCAACGGGACTGGCGCGACCGGGGGGCGCTGGCGTCAATGCTCGACATGGCTGATTTCCTCACTGGGCGGGGGCGAGTTGGGGGGCGAGGCCGTGGTCGTAATCGGCCTGCGGCACGTCAACCGTCCCGCTCCTCACCGTCATCCAGAGGTTGAAGACCATGATCAGCGCCCCGATCAGGAAGAGTGCGCCGCCGAGTGCCCGGATCACGTAGAAGGGGTGCATCGCCTCGACCGTCTCGATGAAGGAGTATTCGAGGAAGCCGAGCGAGGTGTAGGCGCGCCACATCAGACCCTGGAGGATGCCCGAGACCCACATCGCCGAAATGTAGAAGACGATGCCGAGCGTCGAGATCCAGAAGTGCCAGTTGACCAGCCTGAGCGAGTAGAGTTCGCGCCGGTTCCACAACCAGGGAACGAGGCAGTAGATTGCGCCGAAGGAGATATAGGCGACCCAGCCGAGCGCACCGGAATGGACGTGGCCGATTGTCCAGTCAGTATAGTGCGAAAGTGAGTTCACCGCCTTGATCGACATCAGCGGCCCCTCGAAGGTCGACATGCCGTAGAAGGCGAGCGAGACCACCATCATCCGCAGCACGGGGTCGGTGCGCAGCTTGTCCCAGGCGCCGGACAGCGTCATCAGCCCGTTGATCATGCCGCCCCAGGAGGGCATCCAGAGCATGATCGAGAAGGTCATGCCGAGCGTCTGGGCCCAGTCGGGCAGGGCGGTGTAGTGCAGATGGTGGGGGCCGGCCCAGATATAGAGGAAGATCAGCGCCCAGAAATGGATGATCGAGAGCCGATAGCTGTAGACCGGCCGGTTCGCGCGCTTGGGCACGAAGTAATACATGATTGCGAGGAAGCCGGCGGTGAGGAAGAAACCGACCGCGTTGTGGCCGTACCACCACTGGAACATCGCATCCTGCACGCCCGACCAGACGATGTAGGACTTCGGCGAGAGCACCGAGACCGGCAAGGCGAGATTGTTGCCGAGATGCAGGACGGCGATCGTCAGGATGAAGGCGAGATAGAACCAGTTGGCGACATAGATGTGCGGCTCCTTGCGCTTGGCGAGCGTCATCAGGAAGACCAGCAGATAGGTAACCCAGACGATGGTCAGCCAGAGATCGGCATACCATTCCGGCTCGGCGTATTCCTTGCCCTGGGTGATGCCGAGCAGGTAGCCGGTGCCGGCGATGACGATGAAGAAGTTGTAGCCGAGCACCACGAACCAGGGCGCAAGGTCGCCGGCGAGCCGAGCGCGCGACGTGCGCTGCACGACGTAGAACGAGGTTGCGATCAGGACATTGCCGCCGAAGGCGAAGATCACGGCCGAGGTGTGCAGCGGGCGCAGGCGGCCGAAGCTTGTCCAAGGCAAGTCGAAGTTCAGCGCCGGAAAGGCGAGTTGCAGCGCGATGATCAGGCCAACCGTAAAGCCGGCGATGCCCCAGAACATCGAGGCCACGGTAGCGAACTTCACCGGACCCATATTGTAGTTCGGCTTGCCGTTGATCTCCTGTGGCGCCGGCACCTGGCCGGGCCGGAAGCAGCGATTGCCGATCAGGAAGATGGAAGCGAACGATGCCAGCATCGCCAGCGTGGCGTGAAAGGCATAACCGCTATGGTCGGTCAGCGCCGCAACCATCAGGAAGGGCATGACCGCTGCTGCAGAAATCAGCATGCCGGCGAACTCGCCGGTCGTCGCACGCCTGATCGGATACCCTGTCGCTGACATACGCTGCCCCCATGCCATGGTCAGCGCCGCTCTCTGCGCTGTTCGGTGGGAGGTTTAGCCGGGTTGCCGCGAGTAAACGTTGATCCACGTCAAGCGCTGAGGGAGGAGAGCGGAGCGGCGCCGGTGCGAATCAGGCGGAGACGCGCACCATGTGATCGAGGTTCATCAGCCTTACGCCATCGGGCACGATCAGGATCGTCTTGTCCTTAGTGAGCTTGGTGAAGGTTCGGCTGACGGTTTCGATCGTCAGACCCAGGAAATCGGCGATGTCCTGGCGGCTCATCGGCAGAGGCACGGTCACGGAGGATTTTCTGAGCTTGGCCCAGCGCTCCTGCATGGCGAGCAGGAAGCAGATAAGCTTCTCCTCGGCGGTTCGGCGTCCAAGCAGCATCATCTGCTCTTGCGCAAGGGTGAGTTCATGCGTTGCGAACTGGTGCAGGCGCCGCAACAGATGGGGCTTCTCCTCGACCAGCGCCGAATAGGCCGAACGCGAGAAAGCGCAGGCGGTGACGGTGTCGATCGCGTCGGCGGAAAAACCAAAGGAATCCCGCATGGCAAGCCCGAGGAAATCGCCGGGCAAAGCGAAGCCGACGATCTGACGACGCCCATCCGGCAGCAGCTTGTAGAGCCGCACCACGCCGGCCGTGATGTTGTAGACGGAATGTGCCGGCTGCCCTTGCGTAAATAGCGTTTCCTTGGCGGGAAAGACGGTCTCGTGAGCCAGGGATTCGAGCATCTGCAGTTCATCGACCGATAGTGATGCGCACACGCTGACAAGGCGAACCTTGCACACCAGGCAGCCGTTCTCGACAGGAGTGACCGCACCGCAGGCAGATGGCTGACAATCCACGATGGCGTACCTCCGAGAACACGCGCGAGTATTACTACGGTTCAACTATCGGCAGAAGCGTACGCGGTCCGCGGGCGCGCGGTTTTGATCCAGATCAATGCAGGGCGCGACGCCTGGCAGCCAGTCTGCGGATGATTATCCGGGAGCAGCACGGTGGTTGACCAGGACATCTTCGAGGCGGTCCGGGTCACGCCGGCCCAGGCGCGTAGCGCCTATAGCCTCGTTGCGATGTCGCATCCCCAGGTCGGTTTCGATGACTGGAAGCGGTTCCTGCGCGAGGCGATACGGGCCGGGCGCAGGGGGGACGGCATTGTCGGCTTGCGTGACCGCAGGGGCTGCATTCATGCCCTCTTTGCTTTTCGCGTCGTCCAGGCTCTGGGGCGGGACGCCACATTGCAGGTGACGGAGCTCGCTTTGCTGCGGCTGCCCGGCACCGTTTTGGTCAAATCTCTCGTCAGCTTCGCCCGTGATCTGGCCACGGAGCTGGGGCTGCCGTCGATCTCGATCGACATGCAGCCCTCCGATATCTGGAGTCAGGACCAGCATGCCCTGGAGCAGCGCGGCTTTGCCTTAGACCGCGTCCAGATGCGCGGCCCGGTACGGGCTTCCAAGGTGATGCGGGGCAAGCCCTGAGATTTGCGGCACATCAAGGCGCCCCTCCGGCTGGCATGCGCAGAGTGCCGCGATGACCAGCCAAGCCTCTTCCTATGCCGCGCGCCAGGTGCCGCGCTACACCAGCTATCCAACCGCGCCGTATTTCACCGGTGAGGTCGATGCCGCGCTGTACCGGAGCTGGCTCTCCGAACTCCACGGCGACGAGCCGGTCTCCGTCTATGTCCATGTGCCGTTCTGCGCCGAGCTCTGCCTCTATTGCGGCTGCCAGACCACGGTGACGCGCAGCCCGGCGTCGGTCCAAGCCTATCTCGCCTTGCTGTTGCGCGAGCTGGAACTGGTCGGCAAAGCCTTGCCTGGGCGAAAACGGCTCAGCCACCTCCATTTCGGTGGCGGCACGCCGACCATCCTGGCTCCATCCGACTTCCGGCGGCTGATGGCGGCGATCCGCGAGAGCTTCGACATCGAGGCCGATGCCGAACTCGCAATCGAGGTCGATCCACGAACGATATCTCCGGCGCTTGCGACCACGCTGGCGGAGACAGGGATCAACCGCGTCAGCCTCGGCGTGCAGAGTTTCGATCCGCTTGTCCAGACGACGATCCGGCGACTGCAATCCTTCGAGCTGACGTCGCGCGTCGCGGAGTGGTTCCGCTTCGCCGGTGTCGAGGGGCTCAATCTCGACCTGATGTATGGTCTTCCCCACCAAAACGTTGCGAATGTGCTGAGCACGGTGCATCAGGCCCTGTCGCTTGATCCCGACCGGATTGCGCTGTTCGGCTACGCTCATGTGCCGTGGCTGAAGCGGCATCAGGCTCTGCTGCCGGAAGCTGCATTGCCCGGTAGCGAGGACCGCTCGGCTCAGTTCGAGGCAGCCACGGCTCGCATCCTCGCTGCGGGCTATGTCCGGCTTGGGCTTGACCACTTCGCCAAGCCGGACGATGCCCTCTGCCGGAGCGCGAGGGCAGGCGAGCTCAGGCGCAATTTCCAGGGCTACACGACAGATGACGCAAAGGTTCTCATCGGTCTCGGTAGCTCTGCGATTTCTCGATTGCCTCAAGGCTATGCGCAGAATGCCGCGACCGTTGCGCCTTACCGTTCGGCCCTGTCGAGCGACCGTCTTGCAACAGCGCGCGGTGTCCCGCTTACGCCCCAGGACAATTTGCGCGCTAGCATCATCGAGCGGCTGACATGTGACTTCAGCGTCGATCTTGCAGCGCTTTGCCACCAGCATGGCTTCGAGATCGGAGAGCTGGATGACGATCTGGGGCGACTGCAGCCGATGATCCGGGATGGCCTTGCGGTTCGCGACGGCGCCAGGATTCATGTCGCGCCCGCATCCCGAAATCTCGTCAGGGTGATCAGTACGGCGTTCGATCAGCGCTTCGTCTCTCAGATGTCCCGGCACTCGCCAGCAGTTTAGCTGTGCTGTGGGGGCAAGCCTGGGTCACGGCGGATTCGCCGATGGAAGTCGCTATTTCGGTGATGGTGAAGCCGTCTGGCAGCAGTGCGGTGTCGTCATCGGCATCGACGGGCTCAAAGCCGTGCCGGGAATCGGAATGCACTTCGTCAGCGTGCCGAGCCTGCGATCTTGCCGGAGAACAGACTGACGCTTGACGGATGCCGCCCGACGGATTCCACTGGAGTATCCGTGCTCAGTCTGACACGGTTTTACTCCGGGCATTGGAGACTTGTTTGGCCAGCGATACCGAGGCGGGATCCGAGGCTCAGACGCTCGCTTCTCCCGCAAAGCTTCTCGTAGAGGCGGTCTCCGATATCGGTTTGCTCATGATCGATGCGGACGGCCTGATTGCGAGCTGGAACGCGGGTGCGGAGCGCATCAGCGGATGGCGCGAAAATGAAATGCTTGGCCGGCATTTCTCGACCTTCTTCACGCCCGGCGATATCTCGGCAGGCAAGCCGGAGGCCGAGCTTGGAAAAGCGAGGCAATTCGGGCGGACCGAGGAATATGGCCTGCGCGTCCGCAAGGATGGATCGCACTTTTCCGCGCATGTGACCATCACGCCGTTGCGCGACCGTTCCGGGGCTATTTACGGCTTCGCCAAGGTGATGCGCGACATCACCGAGCAGATGGCTGCCGAAGGCAGGCTCAAAGCGCGCGAAGCCCATCTACGTTCCATTCTGGAGACTATTCCTGACGCCATGATCGTCATCGACGAACAGGGCATAATCCAGTCCTTCAGCACGGCAGCGGTTCGCCAGTTCAGTTACGAGCCGGCAGAGGTCGTGGGGAAGAACATCAAGATTTTGATGCCGGGACCTTATCGTGAGCAGCATGATGGATACCTGCATCGCTATCTGACCACCGGCGAACGCAGGATCATCGGTACAGGTCGCGTCGTCGTCGGCCAGCGCAAGGATGGTTCGACCTTTCCGATGGAGTTGTCGGTCGGCGAAATGCACTCAGGCGGCAGCCGCTACTTCACCGGGTTCATTCGGGATCTGACGGAACGGCGGCAGACCGAGACGCGTCTCCAGGAGCTTCAGGCCGAACTCGTTCATGTGTCCCGCTTCACGGCGCTTGGAGAGATGGCGTCGACGCTCGCCCATGAGATCAACCAGCCCCTCACCGCGATCGCAAACTACCTGAAGGGGTGCCACCGCATTCTGCAGCGCATGGAGGGAGACCAGGTTGCGCTCCTGCGCGACGGCGTCAACCAGGCTGCCGATCAGGCTCTTCGGGCTGGTCACATCATCCGGCACTTGCGGGAGTTCGTGGCGCGGGGCGAAAGCGAGCGGCAGGTCGAGGCGCTTCCCAAGCTGATCGAGGAAGCCAGCGCACTCGCCCTGGTGGGGGCCAAGGAGAAGGGTGTCCGGATCATATATCGCTTCGACGAGAACGCGCCCCTGGTGCTTGTCGATCGCATCCAGATCCAACAGGTTCTCCTGAATCTGATCCGCAATGCCATTGAATCGATGCAGGACAGATCGCGACGGGAACTCGTCGTCGCAACACGAGCCGATCTTTTGGAGAAACTCGTCGAGGTTTCGGTATCCGATACCGGTGCCGGCATTTCCCCCGATATCGCCGACCAGCTGTTTCAGCCCTTCGTGACGACAAAGAAACAGGGTATGGGAGTTGGCCTCTCGATCTGCCGGACCATTGTTGAGTCGCATGGTGGCCGCATCTGGGTCGCGTCCATTCCGGGGACGGGCACGACGTTCAGCTTTACCCTGCGATCTGTAGATCCCGAGGAAATGGCCGATGGGAAATGAAGCGATCATCCATGTCGTCGATGACGATCTGGCCGTACGGCAGTCGCTGTCTTTCCTTCTTGCATCGGATGGATTGCCCGTCCGACTTCATCAGTCGGCCTCCGCGTTTCTCGCCACGGTCGAAGATGGATTGACCGGGTGTATCCTGACCGACGTCCGGATGCCGGGCATCGATGGGATCGAGTTCCTGCGCCGGCTGAAAGCCCGTGGCTTCACAATGCCCGTGATCGTTATGACGGGGCACGCAGATGTGCCACTTGCGGTCGAGGCGATGAAGCAGGGCGCCATCGACTTCATCGAAAAGCCCTTCAATGACGATCTGCTGCTGGCGGCGGTGCGCATCGGCCTTGATAGGCACCAGCGCGAAACACAGCATCAAGCTCAATCGGTCGAGATAGCGGGGCGGCTCAAAGCCCTATCCGAACGGGAGAAGCAGGTTCTCGATCGACTTGTTGCCGGCAAGGCCAACAAGGTCATTGCCTTCGAACTCGACATCAGTCCACGGACGGTCGAGATCTATCGTGCCAATGTCATGACGAAGATGCGCGCCGGCAGCCTCTCCGAATTGGTACGGTTCGCCCTCTTGGTCGAGAATGGAAGCGAAACGACCGCGAGACCATAAGGGGTTTCCCTGAATTGGAAATCCCGGTGCTTCTGGTCCAATCCGGCGTGACTATCTGGCACGTCCTGTGTCCGATGGCATTGGATGGGGCCATAGGATGTCAACCGACACAGGGCCGATCATCGTCGTCGACGACGATGAAGCGGTTCGGCAGTCACTGATATTCGTTCTCGAGATCGAGGGCTTGCAGGTGCGCGCCTATTGCGACGGCGCGCAGCTTCTCGCCGAGCCGAACATGCCGACTCACGGCTGCCTGATTGTCGACTACAACATGCCCGGGATGAACGGCATCGAGCTCGTCGAGCATCTGCGCGACCGCCATGTCGACCTGCCTGCCATCCTGATGACAGGCCGGGTATCGGATCACATTCGCCGAAAGGCGGGTAAGGCCGGCTTCAATCGGGTGATCGAAAAACCTCTGCAGGATGATTCTCTCGTTGAGACCATCCGCACCGCCCTTGCCTCCGGGCACCCGGCCCTCAGGGATATCCCTTAGGACAGCATCTGAATTTTCCCAGTATGCGCGAAACGGTAGCTCTTCTGCAAGACACAACCATTCTGCAGAGGGCGCCATGCAAACGATTTCCGCACCCCATGTTATGCAATTTCCGGCGTGGATGGCTCGAGGCGCTGCGCGCCAATCCGACACCCGCCCTGCATCGGCGCCGAACGAGGCCCGGCGCAGCTTCGCAAAGGAAGCGGGCATCTTTACCCAGGGCGACCAAGCGCAGTCCTATTATCGCGTCATGGCCGGAACCGTCCGGACGTACCGCGTTCTCAGCGATGGCCGCCGGCAGATCGACGCCTTCCACGTGCCTGGCGACATCTTCGGAATTGAGATGGGCGAGGTGCGGAGCATGAGTGCCGATGCCGTCGAGCCCGTTACGCTGCTGCAGTATCGCAATCAGCCGCTGGCCGAACTTGCAACGGATGATCCTGAATTCGCCCAACAGGTTATGGGGGCGATGCTGCAGGCATTGGAGCGCGCGCAGGCTCATATCATGCTTCTGGGGCGCAAGAGCGCCGTTGAAAAACTGGCAACCTTCCTCCTCGGCATCGCGGATCGGCTCTCGGGACTTGGGTGTGTCGACTTGCCGATGTCCCGCATCGATATCGCCGACCATCTCGGCTTGACGATTGAGACGGTCTCGCGCTCGCTGACGCAATTGGAACGCGCTCGCTACATCGAACTGCCCGCGCATCGCCGCTCGATCATCCTGAAGAACATCTCCGCACTCAGGCGGCTGGACTCATGAAAGCCAAATCGATGTCGATGGCCCGATACGCGACCAGCAAGGCGCAACCAAACGACCAAGCGCAATATCCGGCCTTCGGCGAGGTGAGCAATGCCTCCAACTGGCCGGGGCAGCCGCGCGCGAGCCAAGCAGTGCCGCCGAGAGCCCACATGGCAACGGATGGGAAGCGGCATGATGTTGGTGACGCACATCTCCCGGCCCCGGGGTGGATGGCCTTGCGCATTCTGGCCGGGACCATGAGCGACGGAGGTAAGAGGTCGCTTTCGCACTTGGACGCCTGATGCGACCGAACTGATACCGTTCCGGCCGTGGCACTCTCCGGCCCAGCTGTCCATCCAAAGCTCGCGATGGACGAAGGCTCCGCAGTGATGCGGAGCCTTCGTCGTTTCGGATCGGCTGGCAGGATTGCGTGTTCCTGGCCGTCCTCATGACGCCGATGTGCGGGGCTCGACCTGACGGACCGGCCGGCGCAGCGGCGGAGCCTTGGTCGACATGACCTTCGCAGGCGATGCACGCGACGGTTCGAGCTTCAACGGACAGAACTCGGAGATCGAGGACGAGGATGAATTGGAACCGGCTTGACCGGCCGGGGGTTACAGTCTTGCTCGCGCCGATCGACGCGTTTCCTGCCGCGGCTCCACATGCCCGGGACGACTTCATGATCGACCAGCACTCAGCAAGGAGAAGCTCACGATGAAAGACAGCGTCAAGGAACACATGGAGGTCATCGGGGCCGACGGTGTGCATGTCGGGACGGTCGATCGCTTCGAGGGCGGCCGCATCAAGCTCAAGATGAGCGACAGCTTCGGGAAGCATGAGGGCCATCATCATTACATCGAGGCCGGCTTCGTGGCCGGCGTCGAGGGGAACAAGGTTCGCCTCTCAGCGAACGCTGACATCGCAGTGACCCTGGAGGAGGAAAAGTCCGGGCGATCGGTCGATCCCTGATGCCTCTCGAGGCCGTCGCACCGGCTGCGCAGCGCTGGGGCAAAGCCTGCGATCTCAACCGCTCCAGCACGATTGTTGAGCGGCATCTGCAGGAGACTTTTGCGTTCCGGATGCTAACGTCAGCCTCCGTTACCCTGGCGCCGGTGAGCCCGTGACTGCTGCGTCCGCACATCATGTCGTCATCGTCGGAGCCGGCTTCGGCGGCCTTGAAGCGGCGCGCGATCTCGCCGGCGCGCCGGTGCGCATGACAGTCATTGATCGGCGTAATCATCACCTGTTCCAGCCTCTGCTCTACCAGGTGGCCGTTGCCTCGCTCGCGACATCGGAGATAGCCTGGCCGATCCGGGCTCTGCTGCACAGGCACAAGAACGTCACGACGCTGCTTGGGAGCGTCGTTGGCGTGAATATCCGAGAGAAAGAGGTTTTGCTGGATGGTGAGCCGTCGATCGCTTTCGACACCTTGATTCTGGCGACCGGCGCGCGCCATGCCTATTTCGGCCACGATGAATGGGAGCCCCATGCGCCCGGCCTGAAGACCCTCGAGGATGCAACCAAGATCAGGCGTCGCATCCTGTCGGCCTTCGAGCAGGCCGAGTGGGAAACAGACGAAGCGCGGCGCGCCACATTCCTCACCTTCGTGATCATCGGCGCAGGCCCGACCGGCGTGGAGCTCGCCGGCACGATCGCCGAGCTCGCCCGGGATACGCTGCGCAGCGATTTCCGCAATTTCGATACGCATAGCGCGCGCGTCGTCCTCATCGAAGCCGGCCCGCGCATCCTCTCCGGCTTCAGCGAGGATCTATCGGCTTACGCCCACCAGGCGCTGACGCGTCTCGGGGTCGAGATCAGGCTCGGGCACGCTGTTTCAAAATGCGGGGAGGACGGCGTCGAGCTCGGCGACGAGTTTCTCCCGGCAAGGACGATTTTGTGGGCCGCGGGCGTGGCGGCTTCGCCGGCGGCCGATTGGCTGAATGCACCCGCCGACCGGGCAGGGCGGGTTCTTGTGGAGGACGACCTCACTGTCCCCGGACATCCCCACATCTTTGTGATCGGCGATACGGCCCATGTCGCCGCGGCGGACGGAAAACTTGTTCCGGGCGTCGCGCCGGCGGCCAAACAGGAGGGGCGCTATGTCGCCGCGATGATCAAGGCCCGGTTAAGCGACGGAAGCGTGCCGCCGCCATTCCATTACAAGAACGCCGGCAATCTCGCGACGATCGGCAAGCGCGCGGCAATCGTCGATTTCGGCTGGATCAAGCTGAAAGGCCGCTTCGCCTGGTGGATGTGGGGTATCGCGCACATCTTCTTCCTGATCGGGTTGCGTAACCGCCTCGCCGTCGCCTTGAGCTGGCTGTGGATCTATATCAGCGGGCAGCGCAGTGCCCGCCTCATCACGCAGGGCCAAGCGAAGAAAGGCGAGGCGCCGAATTAGAATAGGATGACTTTACTCCTGGCGTTAAGCCAAGGAGAGCAGGTGGTTGGACGCTTCTAGCGATCATCCGCGGCCATATTCATAAGCCGATCCCTGACGCCAAGCAGGGTCTGGCACACGCTTTCCAGCTCGCTGACCGAGAAGCCGGCTGCGAGTTCGGGGAGGTGCGCCGTTAGCAGCTCGCGCAGCACGCCGTTGAAGCGGGCCTCGCCAGCCGGTGAAACCACCAGGCCGTTCTCCTGCTCGAACGCCGCGTTCCAGGCCACCGCCTCCTCCCGAGCTAAACCCGTGGGCAGATCGAGCTTCAGTGTTCCCTCGCTCAATCGCACCGGATAACCGCCCGGCAGGCCGTTCGGCCCCGGGACATGGCCGCGCCACTCCCGGCCTGCCGCCATGGCGAGCAGCATCGGCACGCCGCTGGCGCCCGAAATCTCGATCACCGGCTCCGGCGTCAATTGGATGTCCGCAAAGCGCGCGAAGACATCATCGACCTCACGGCCGTCGATCCAGACGCGCGGCGGCGTTCCACGACGCTCGGCCGGCAGGCGTCGCCAGGCCGCGAGGTTTTGATAATGGGCGAGAACCTTGATCTCCGCGCCGGCGGGAACCGAAGCCGAGCCGGCGAAGACATTGGACAGGATGGCGACATTGCCCATGCCGCAGGCGACATCGTGGCCGAGCGCCGTGATGATGCTGTTGACGACATCCGGGAAGCTGCAGTTCACGAGCGTGATCGGCCTGCCAGAGCGGCTGATCGCTGCCGCGACACGGGCGCTGATCAGCGCCTGGAAGACGGCGGTCGCGCTCAGGCCACCCTCGGCAACGAGGCGCGTCCAGGCATTGCCGCGCTGGGCGATGACCTGCGAGGTCTGGATCGAGGCGGCCTGCACCAGTATGCGCGGACCGGTCGCCGCGAGCACTGCGTCGGCAGCGTCGGGCGCCAGAAGGTCGATCGCGTGCGTGTCGAAGCGCGCCGGTTTGCCGAACAGGGCGGCGCGGGCATTGGCAGCGGTACGCAGCCAGCGCAGCCGCTCCTGGTTGCGGCCGGCGATCGTGACATGCACCGGCTGATCCGCGGTCGCGGCGATGTCGAAGGCGATGCGGGCTGCGAAGCCGCCCGTGCCCGAAATCAGGATGTCGCAGCAGTTCATCTCAACGCTCCACCAGTGCGGCGCGGTCCCAGCAATCATCGAGCCGGGGCGACAGCTTGTGTTTCATGATGCGCTGGCTTGCGGTGCGCTCGAACTCGTCGACCAGCGCGATGTAGCGCGGGTTCTGATAGGGGGCGAGCCGACGGCCGAGCCACGCCGACAGGGTCGCGGGATCAAGGCGCGCGCCTTCGCGCGGCTTGACGAACAATTTGATGTCCTGCTCGCCGATATCGGCCGCGACGCCGATCATGGCGCAATCCTCCACCGCCTCGTGCTCGGCGGCGACATGTTCGACCTCCCAGGCCGAGACGTTCTCGCCGCGGCAGCGCACGCTGTCGGTCATGCGGCCGTGGAAATAGAGGTTCCCGTCGGCGTCGAAGGAGCCGAGATCGCCGGTGTGCAGCCTGCCATTGCGCAGCGCCTTTGCGGTGGCCTCGGGATTGTCGAGATAGCCCGGAAAGAGCGCGCCGGGCAGCGTGGTCTCGACAACGATCTCGCCGCGCTCGCCATTGGATACGGGGTGACCGTCAGGGCCCAGCAATGCAACGCCGAACCACGGCATGCAACGGCCGACCGAACCCACGACGCCGCTGTCGTTGCAGGTGGTGATGCTGGAGGCTTCCGTCATGCCGTAGCATTCGCGGATCTCGACGCCGAAGCGCTGCTGGAACTGAGGCCAGATATCGGGCGGGCAGCCGCCGCCCCAGGCGATGCGGACGCCATGATCGCGGTCGAGCGGGCCGGGCGGCTGCTTCAGCAGGATCTGCAGGATGCCGCCGAGATAATGGATATGGCTTGCGCCCTCGGCCTTGACCTGCGCCCAGAACCGGCTGGCGCTGAAGCGCTCGACCATGGCGAGCGTGACGTCGCGGATCATCGGCAGGGGCAGGAGCTGCGCCCCGCCGATATGATAGAGCGGCTCCCAGACGAACAGCACCTCTCCCGCCTGCGCTGCGGAGACGAGGCCGACGCCCTCGGCCGCCAGCCGCAGCATGCGGTGCGAGACGATGACGCCCTTGGGACGACCGGTCGTGCCCGATGTGTACATGATCGCGAACACCGCATCGGGCGCCGGAGGCGGTTGGTCGAAAGCGGCGGTCTCAGCGAGGATGGCGTCGAGACCGTCCCCCCGTCCATGGATGAGGAGCCTGGGCGCATCGTTCGAGGGCAGCGCCTCGACGACGAGTGCGGCGAGGTCGTCATCGACGATGACGAGCCTCGGGCCGGAACGGCTCAGCAGATAGCGCAGCCCCTCGCCGCGCTGCTGTGCGTTGACGGGAACCCAGGCGACGCCAGCCTTGGCCAGGCCGAAAACGCAGGCGATCGCGGCGATGCTGTTGCGCATCATCACCGCGACGCGCTCGCCGGGCGCTATGCCGCTTGCGCGCAGATAAGCGGCGAAGGTCGAGGCCTGCCGGTCGAGCGCGCCATAGCTCACCGGCTCGCCGTTGAAGCGGGCATAGGTCCCGTCGGGATCGCGCAGGGCGCGCTCGTTCAGCAGGCCGACAAAGCCGTCATCATCGAAAGGCATGGGATTCTCTGGATCGTCGCAAATCGGGTTCAAGGCGTGCGGCGGAAGCGTTCTGCGGTCACGAGCATCACTGTGACCACCACGAAAACGACCACGGATACGGCCGCCAGGGTCGGATTCAACTGCAGGATCATGTCGTCCCACATCTGCTTCGGCAGGGTCGTCTTGATTCCGCCGCTGATGAAGATCGCGATCGTGAGCTCGTCGAAGGAGGTGATGAAGGCGAAGAGGAAGGCGGCGACCAGGCCACCTTTCACCAAGGGAATCGTCACGCCGACCAGGGTGCGCAGGCGATTGGCGCCGAGCGTGGCGGCGGCCTGGTCGAGGCGCTGGTCGTAGCTCTTGAGCACGGCGGCGATGGTGACGAGCGTGAACGGGATCGCCAGCACGGTATGGCCGATGATGAGGCCCAGATCCGTCGCGATCAGGCCCATCCGGGCAAACAGATAGAACAGCCCGACCGCGATGACGATGCGCGGCACGATCATCGGAGCGAGAAAGAAAGCGAAGATAAGCCCGCCCCAGCGCGTGCGGCTGTTGGCCAGCGCGAGCGCCGTAAAGCCGCCGACCGTCGTCGCGGCGACCGCGGTGGCGAAGGCGACGAGGAAGGAGCGGATCGTCGCCTGGATCCAGAGCGGCGAGGCGAAATAGGTCTCGAACCAGGTCAGGCTATAGCCCGGCGGTGGAAATTCGAGGAACTGCGAGGAGGTGAAGGCAAGCGGGATCACGAGCAGCGTCGGCACCACGAGGAAGGCGATCGTCAGCCAGGCGACGAGCGGCAGGAGCAGGCCACTCCCGCGCTTGCCGAGAACCATGCGGGTGAGCGCGGCGAGCTTGCCCGCCAGTGCCGCGATCCAGCCGAGGATGACGAGACCGAGATCGCGGATGCGTCCTGTGCTGACCTGTGCGGAGCCGCCGGCAATGGTCGAAAGGCCGAAGAGCCGGTCATAGAGCCAGCAGGAGATCAGCGCGGTTGCGAGCATCATGGCCGCGAGCGCTCCCGCGAAGGGCCAGTTCAGCAACTCCTGGATCTGGGTGATGATGAGCTGCGCCAACATGGTCTCACGGCGACCGCCGAGGAAGGCCGGCACGATGAAGAAGCCGAGCGAGGAGATGAAGACGAGCAGCCCTGCGGCGGCGACGCCAGGCAGCGAGAGCTTGAAATAGACCAGCCAGAAGGCGTGAGCGGGCGAGGCCCCGAGCGTCTGCGCCGCCTGGACGAGGCGCCGGTCTATGCCGGCCATGACCGGCAGAAGCGTCATCACCGCCAGCGGCACCATGGCGTGAACCATGCCCACCATGACGCCGAACTCGTTGTGGAGCAGCGCCAGCGGCTGATCGACGATCCCTGAGCCCGTCGCCAGCGCATTGATGATGCCGCTGCGGCCGAGCACGATCATCCAGGCGAAGGTCTTGACGAGATAGCTCGTCCAGAACGGCACCATGACGAAGAGCAGCATGCGGCCGCGGAACATGTCCGGCAGGCGCGCCAGCCAATAGGCCAGCGGGTAGCCGATCAGCAGCGAATACAGAGCCGTGTAGCCGGCGATGCGGAAGGTGATACCGAGGACGCGCAGATAGACATCCGTACCGGCGATGCGCTGATAGGTGGCTGTCGAGAAGGCCCCGGTCGCGGGATCGACGAGGCTCAGGCCCAGGAGCTGGGCGACCGGATAGGCGAAGAAGACGCCGAGGAAGATGACGCCCGGCAGTGCGAGCCAGAGCGGCCCGAGACGCGGCAGCCGCCAGCCCGCCCGATGCGGCCTCGCTGCGATTGCGCCGCTCATGACACCAGCACCGCCTTGTCGCGTTGCCAGCCGGCGACGATGCGCTCGTCGAGGCCTGGAACGGTTTCGCCGGGGCCCAGGCGCAGCACAAGTGTGGCGCCATCGCCGAGCCTGGCGATGATCCGCGTCTCCGAGCCGGCATAGACGATCTCGCTGACCGTCCCCGAGACGCTGTTACCGGCCTCGGCGCCGAGATGCAGATGCTCGGGGCGGATCACCAGGGCGCCCTTGCCGTCGTCGCAGCGCGCGCCATCGGGCAGGGCGAACAGGCCATGCGCGGTTTCGAGGGCGCCATTGGCGGTCGCCGTGCCCCGGAAAATGTTCGAAATGCCGATGAAGTCGGCTGCGAAGGCCGTGCGCGGGCGCTCATAGATCTCACGCGGCGTGCCGAGCTGCTCGATCCTGGCATGGTTCATCAGGCAGATCCGGTCGGACAGCGCCAGCGCCTCCTCCTGATCATGCGTGACATAGACGATGGTCGCACCGCTTTCGCGATGCAGCCGCTTGATCTCGATCTGCATATGCTCGCGCAGCTTCTTGTCGAGCGCGCCCAGCGGCTCATCCATCAGGATGATCGAGGGCTGGTAGACGAAGCAGCGGGCGAGTGCGACGCGCTGTTGCTGTCCGCCCGACAATTCGCGCGGAAAGCGCTGGGCGAGATGGCCGAGATGGACCATCTCGAGCGTGTCTGTGACGCGCCTGGCGATCTCCGCCGCCGCCCGGCCGCGCATCTTCAGCGGAAAGGCGATGTTCTCGGCGACCGTCAGATGGGGGAACAGCGCGTAGTGCTGGAACACCAGCCCGATGTCGCGCTGATGCACCGGCGTGCGCGACTGGTCGCGCCCGTCGATGATCACGCGGCCTTCGCTGGCCTCCACGAGACCGCAGATCAGCTGCAGCAACGTCGTCTTGCCGGAGCCCGAAGGGCCCAGCAGCGTGAGGAACTCGCCTTCACCGACGCTGAGCGAGCTCGCTTCGAGGGCCGTGGTCGCGCCATAGCGCTTGCACAGTCCCTCGACGACGAGCTTGGGCGGCCTCTCGCCGCCGTGAGGCTGGATCGCCACTACCGTCACCGGTTTCAGGTCAGCAGCCAGGCGTTGAAGCGCTCGGTCACGGCGGCACGATTGGCGCTCCACCAGGCCTCATTGGCGATCGCCATCAGCTTGAGGTTGTCCGGCGAGGTCGGGAGCGACTTGGCGCGGTCGGCGGGAATTATCTTGTAAGCGTCGAGATTGGTCGGCCCATAGGCCAGGATCTCGGTGTAGACGGCCTGCGCCTGCGGCGAAGAGCAGAACTTGATGAACTGCCGTGCCGCCTCGGCGCGCGGACCGCCCTTCGGCATGGCCCAGCCCTCGATCGAGTAAAGGCCCTGGTTCCAGACGATCTTGGCTGGCGTGCCGCCATCGATCGCGGCCTGGAAACGCGCGTTCCAGCCGGGGATCATGTCGACCTCGCCGCTCTGCAGCAATTGCGTCGACTGGGCGCCGCCGGTCCACCAGACCGCGATATGTGGCTTGATCTTGTCGAGCACCTTGAAGGCGCGCTCGACATCGAGCGGGTAGAGCTTGTCGAGCGGCACGCCATCGGCGAGCAGCGCCTGTTCGATCGAGTCGATCGGGTTCTTGCGCAGGGCGCGGCGGCCCGGAAATTTCTCGACGTTGAAGAAGTCGGCCCAGCTCGTCGGTGCGTTCTTCACCCGGTCCGTGCGATAAGCCAGAACGGTCGAATAGACGTCCGTTCCCATGAAGTTGGCCGAAATCGCTTCCGGCATCAATTGCGGCACGTCGGCATGGGAGAAGCCGATCGGATCGAGCAGATTCTGGGAGGCGAGGATGTCGCGCGCCGACAGCGTCAGCGTGCAGACGTCCCATGTGTAGGATTTGGTCTCGACCATCGCCTTGAACTGGGCGGTCGGCTCCGCTTCACGGGCGACATTGACGACCTTGTTGCCGGTCGCCTTCTCGTAAGGATCGTAGAAGGCCTTGCGGAAGGCGGGACCGAAGGGCCCGCCGGGATCGGCGACCGTGATCTGCGTCGCTGCATTGGCTCGCCCGATCAAGGCCGGTGCGAGCATCGCACCGGCTGCCGCGCCACCTGCCAGTTGAAGCAGGTCGCGCCGGTTCGGAATCATCGTCTTGCTGGTCATGGACATCTCCCCTTCACGCGGTTTTCCGCAATTTCCCCACGGGTGATCGTGACGTCAGGCTCAGGCTGCCTGCGTTCAGGCGCTTTTGCGCGCGGCTCTTTTCGCGAGGAATTCTTCCATCATGCGGGCGGGCTCGCCGGTGGCGTAAGCCTCACGCTGGTTGCGGATGCCGGCCTTGAGGCACTCGCGGAAGCTTTCCTCCGTAATCTCGCGGAAGCGGGCCTTGTTGAGACGCATCGCGACAGGCGGCTTTCCGGCGAGCTCCGTGGCGAGTGCCAGTGCAGCGTCCATCACCGCCTCCTTAGCCACGATCCGATTGATCAGGCCGATCCGGAAGCATTCATCAGCGTCCATCATCCGCCCGGTCAGGGTCAGGTCGATGGTGCGGGCGATCCCGATCATCTCGCGCATGATCCAGGGGCCGGTCACCGAGGCAATGCCGGAATTGATCTCCGGCTGGCCCATGGTGACGCCGTCATGGCCGATGCGCAGGTCGCAGAGCAAAGCGACCTGGAAGGCCGAGCCGGCCGCGACGCCGTTGAGCGCGGCGATGAGCGGCTTGGAGAGCGAGCGCAGCCGATCGTAGAGGCGCTCCCACTCGCCCATCCAGAGCTCGGCGCGGTCGGGATCGAAGGTCTTGGTCTCGTTCAGGTCCTGGCCGGCCCCGAAAGCCCGGTCGCCAGCGCCCGTCAGGACGATGGCGCGCACGGCCTCGTTGGCTTCGAGCTGATCGAGGGCTTCGACCAGCCGCGCCCGCATCGGTGCGTTCCACGCATTCAGCACCTCAGGGCGGTTCAGCGTCAAAATCCCGACCGGACCGCGAACCTCGCTCAGAACGAACGCTTGCATGGATTCCGTCTCCCGATGAGTTTCTATTACAATGCGATAATTTCTATTATTCAATCAACGCCAATGAGGTTACCTTGTCAACCGGGGTGGTCGCGGCCATTGATCCGGGGAAGGAGAAGACCTGCATGTCCACGCTTGACGCGAGCCCGGCCAGCCGCAAACGCCCTGCCATCTCGGACGACAAGGCCGAGAAAAAAGACGACGCCTTGATGGTGATGTCGGTCGAGAAGGCCTTTCGGGTGCTCTCGGCCTTCGGCCGTCAGCACCCGACGCTGAACCTGTCGCAGGTCGCATCCGTGACCGGGATGGACCTGAGTGCGGCCCAGCGCTTCACGCATACGCTGGTCAAGCTCGGCTTCCTGAGGAAGGACAGCGAGACCAAGCGCTTCGAGCTCACAGCCAAGACGCTCGACCTCGGCTACCATTTCTTCCGCAGCAGCCGGCTGGTCGATCGGGCGATGCCTTATCTGATGCATCTCAGCAAGGAGACCGAGGAGACGGTCAACCTGACCATGCTCGAGGATACGGAGATCATCTTCGTCTCGCGCTTCCTCAGCCGGCACGTTCTGAATACGGACGTCATCATCGGCACGCGGATGCCGGCCTATTGCACGGCGCCTGGCATCGCGATGCTGTCGCGGCTGCCCGAGGCCGAGGCGCTGGCGATCATCGACCGCTCCGACCTGCAGCCCCATACGCCCTCCACGACATGGCAGCGCGAGAGCCTGGTGAGCAAGATTCGGGAGGCGAGGGCGCAGGGTTACGCGACGGCCTTCGAGGAGTTCTATCTGGGCGACGCCTCGATCGCGGCGCCCATCCTCGATCATCGCGGCCGGCCCGAGGGAGCCGTGAATGTCGCGGTGTCGTGTTCGCGCTACAGCCGCGAAGAGGTCGTGACGCGCTACTCCTCCTTGATCATCGCTGCCGCCCACGCGATCTCGCGGGTCTGAGAGGCCGCGCTCCACGCGGCTTGACAGCGCGAATGCGTGCCTATCATCATTCGCATTATCTTATTGCATTGCGATAGAACGATGCGGAGATGGGGATGGATGATCACGCTGGCCAGTTCGTGCGGGCCGTGTCGCGGCAAGGGCCGCGCATCACGCTCCACTTCGACGGAGAGGCGGTGGAGGCGTCTGAAGGCGAGAGCGTGCTCGCGGTTCTGCTAACTCAGCGCTCGTTCCTGCGGCGCACGGAGTTCGGCAGCGAGCCGCGCGCCGGCTTCTGCCTGATGGGGGCCTGCCAGGATTGCTGGGTCTGGTCGGATACGGGCGGGCGATTGCGCGCCTGCACCACCAATGTGACGGAAGGCATGGTCTTGCGTAGCCAGCCTCCAGGGGTGGATGCCTTGCGTGGCTGAGATCGTTGTCGTCGGCGCCGGCCCGGCCGGCATCAATGCCGCGGAGCGGCTTTGCGCGCATGGTCATCGCGTGGTGCTGGTTGACGAGGGCCGGCAGGCCGGCGGCCAGGGCTATCGCCGACCGTCGCCCGGTCTCGATCTCGACATGGCGGCGGTGATGGGCACGGAGGCCGGCAAATACGAGGCGCTGCATGCCCGCTTCGCCAGGTTGTTGCCGCAGATAGACTACCGTCCGCAGACGCTGGTCTGGGCGGTCGAGGACCATGTGCTCCATTTGGTCCAGGCGGGTGTTGCCTCGACGCTGCGTTTCGACGCGCTGGTTCTCGCAACCGGCGCCATGGACAAGATCGCGCCGTTTCCGGGCTGGACGCTGCCGGGCGTGTTCACGCTCGGCGGGGCGCAGGTCGCGCTCAAGGATCAGGGCTGCCTGGTCGGCCGGCGCGTCGCTTTCGTCGGCTCGTCGCCTTTGCTGGCCCTTGCGGCGGCCCAATACAGCAAGCTCGGCGGCAAGGTGGTGACCATTGCCGACACCACGCCTTTTGTGCGCAAGCTGGCGGCGCTGCCGGCCCTGGCCCTTTCGCCGCGCGCGCTGTGGCGCGGCCTGTCCTATCTGGGTGGAGCGATGCTGGTCGGCGTTCCGGTTCTGCATGGCGTAACGCCGGTCAAGGTGGTCGGCGACGGTCATGTCGAGGCCTTGATCCTGCGCGACCGGCGTGGGCGCGAGCGACGCTTTCCCTGCGATGCCATTGCGTTGGGCTATGGTCTTAAGCCTGAGACTCAGCTGGCCGAACTCGCCGGCGCGACGCTCCGCTTCGACGAGGCCTTCCGGCTCTGGCTGCCGCAATGCGACGCTGACGGGCGCGCCGCGCCGGGCCTCTATCTTGCCGGCGACGGGGCGGCGATCGGCGGGGCTGATGCGGCCGAGGCCAGCGGCGGGCTCGCAGCATTGGCGGTGCTCGCCGATCTGGGCGAGCTGGTCGATGAGGGGGGGCGCCTTGCCCTCCGCCGCAGGCTTGCCCGGCTGCGCGGCTTTCAGAAGGGGCTGGCGAAAGCTTTCGCCTGGCCAGTCGCACAGATCCGGGCCTTGCCGGATGAGGTGATGCTCTGCCGCTGCGAGGAGGTCCGCATCGGAGAGATCAGGCAGGCCATGGCACAACAGCTCGGCCCGGTTGAAATCAACCGGGTCAAGGCGATGACACGCTGCGGCATGGGGCGCTGCCAGGGCCGTGTCTGCGGCCCGGCGCTGCAGGAGATCGTCGCCGGTACAGCCGGGATTGCGGGCGAACAGGCCGGCCGGCTGCGGGCCCAGGCGCCGGTCAAGCCGATCGCGCTTGCCGTGGCGGGTGAAGCGCCATGAGCAGGCACGCGGCGGATGTGGTGATCGTCGGCGGCGGCTTGATCGGCGTCTGGACCGCCTTCTTCCTGGCCCGGCGCAAGCAGCGCGTCGTCCTGATCGATAAAGGCGTCGTCGGAGCCCAATCGAGCGGCACGAATTTCGGGAATCTCCGGCTCCAGGGCCGCTTTCCCGGTCAATATCCGCTCTCGCTGCGCTCGCAGTCGCTCTGGGAGGAGATCGCGGCGTTGATCGGAGAGGATTGCGAGTTCGCGCGGACCGGCCATCTCTATCTCGCCTATGACGACGAGGAGAGAGCGAAGCTCGAAGGTTATGCGCAGGTCTCCGAATCCCATGGCCTTGCCATCGAGCGCCTGGGACCGTCCGAGCTGCGCAAGCGCTGGCCCTGGCTGAGCGAGCGGGCGGTGGCTGCGACCTTCTCGGCGCGCGACGCGACCGCCAATCCAAGGCTGGTGACGCCCGCCGTCGCGCGCGCTGCCCGAGCGCTGGGCGTGACCATCATCGAGAACTCATGCGTCAGCGATGTCGCGCACAGCGGCGACGGTTTCTCGGTGAAGACGGCCGATGGGGCGCATTGGAGCTGCGGTGCTCTCGTCAACGCGGCCGGAGCCTGGGCGGTCGCGATTGCCGAGCGCTTCGGCGAGACCGCACCGATCGTCCCGGCGGGCCCGCCGCAATTCGTCACGGAACCCTTTCCCTACCTGATCGAGCCTTCGATCCAGGCTATCGACGGCTCGGTGATCTTCCGGCAGATCCCGCGCGGCAACATCATCCTCGCGGGTTATCCGCGCACAGCGGCTGACCCGGTCAATAACCGCGCGCCCGTCCCTCCCGCCAAGACATTGGCCGCGATGCGCGCGCTCGCCAGGGTCGCCCCCATCCTGGCGCAATGCCACGTCATCCGCGTCTGGTCCGGAATCGAGGGTTATCTGCCCGACATGATCCCGGTGATCGGGCCGAGCCTGACGATGCCGGGTCTCTTCCACGCCTTCGGCTTCTGCGGCCACGGTTTCCAGATCGGGCCAGGCGTCGGGCTTTGCCTGAGCGAGATGATCGTCGACGGGGCGACATCGACGCCGCTCGAGCCCTTCTCGATCGGCCGGTTCCGCGAGAGCGTCGCGGTCAGCGAAAAATTTCGGAAGGAATTCGACGGCGCTTGAAGCGGCGAGGGGCGCGATCGAAGCAATCCGGGTCTGAAAGCCCGCCAATACAAGGCCCGGGCTATTGAGCGGCAACGACGTTCCAACTAGACGCCTTGGACGGCAACGGCGACCGGAACATTTGCCGCGCCGATCGTGCCGGAGCCGTCAGTTCGGTTCAGATACTCCGATATTCCAGCAGGTTGCGATGCCTTTCGAACAGTCGAACGAGGTTGCGGTGAAGCGGCTTGCAGGTGGTAGCGAAGCGGTCGGCTCGCCATGACGGTGCGCGCGATCGTCAGCTATCCCGATGCGCGGCTGCGCTTGCCGGCCGAGCCGGTCGTCGATTTCGACGATGAGCTCGGCGCGCTTGTCACGGATCTCGTCGACACGATGCGGGCAGCTCCCGGCATCGGCATCACGGCGCCGCATATCGGCTGCGCGCGGCGTGTCGTCGTGATCGAGCTGTCGGGTGCAGATGGCGTCCGGATCTATATCAATCCGGAGATCGTCCAGGCTTCCCGGGAGATGATCCGACAGGAGGAGGGCAGTATTTCCATGCCCGGCATGACCGAGGAGGTCGAGCGGCATGCGAAGTTGTCGGTCCGCTACCGGGACCAGGACGGCAGCGAGCACTCTGAGGATGCCGAGGGCTTGCTCGCGGTCTGTCTCCAGCATGAGATCGACCAGCTCGACGGCATGTTCTGGATTCACAGGCTTTCGCGCCTGAAGCGCGAGCGGTTGATCAAGCGCTATGAGAAATTGGCGCGGCGCTGAAGGGATTCGAGGCGGATATGACGATCACGATTTACGGCATCAAGAACTGCGACACGATGAAGAAGGCGCGCAACTGGCTGGAGGCGCGTGGCGTCGCCCATGCCTTCCATGACTACAAGGCCAGTGGCATAGATCGCGCCTCCCTGATGCGCTGGGTCGATGAGCATGGCTGGGAAACGGTGCTCAACCGCTCCGGCACGACCTTTCGCGCTTTGCCTGATGCCGACAAGCAGGGGCTGGATGCCGGGAAGGCAATCGCGCTGATGCTGGCCCAGCCCTCGATGATCAAGCGCCCGGTGCTCGATCTCGGCGGCAAGACGCTGGTGGGTTTCAAGCCGGAGGTCTATGCTGACGCGCTGGGCTGAGGCCGTCTGCCATTGGTCGGCCAGGTGATCGTCGCCAGCCCGATTCCGAGGATGACCGCGACCAGTCCCAGGATGACATTCCAGCCCACGGCTTCGTCGAGCAGCCATGCCCCTGTCAAAGCGGCCATCACCGGATTGACGGTGACGGAAACCGCCACGCGCGTCGGTGAGGTGCGCCCCAGCGCAAACGACCAGAGGAAAAACGCGAGCGCGCTGCCGGCAAGGCCGATATAGGCGAAGGCGAGCCATTGCTCGGGGCCGGTCTGAGCCACGCGCTGCAAGCCACCGCCGAACGCCGACAATGCGATCAGCTCGCAGGCGCCCGTGGCCATCGCCAGTGTCGTGAAGGTCGTGGCTCCTGAGCGGCGGATCAACGGGCGCGACCAGACACTATAGAGCGCCATGCACATGGCGGCGGCCATCATCATGAGATCGCCGCGCCAGGCGCCGGTCGGTGCGTGCTCCAATCCGCTGAGCAAGGCGAGCGCCACGCCTGCCATGGCGATCAGGACGCCGAACGATTTCTGCGGTGTGAGCGGCTCGACCCGGAGCAGCGCCGCAACCGCCATGGTCAACAGCGGCAAGGTCGACAGGGCGAGCGCGCCGCGCGCTGCTGTCGTGTATATCAGCGAGGCGTTGAACAGGATTGGGAAGAGTCCGAAGAACAGGCTCCCCAACGCGATCAGATAGGCCCAGTCCGCCCGCGCTGGCCAGCGTTCGCTTTGCAGCAAGGCAAGCGGCAGAAGCCCGATGAAGCCGATGCCGAAGCGTAGCGCTCCGAGCGTCAGCGGATCTGTGTGCCCGACGACATAGCGGGTCGCGGCGATGGACGTGCCTCCGATCGCACTCGACAGTATCGCCGCCAGCACGCCGATGATTTCGCTCATACGCGTTGATCCTTGCCCGTCGATCCTTGCCGTCGATCCTCGGCGCTTCCGCTTGCTTCGCTTGTGCGGGAGACCATACCTTTCAGGGAATGGAATTTATGGGATAGGCTTCATCAAGGATCATTATGAAGGACGTTGCTCTCGATCCCGCCCTGCTTCAGGCCTTCCTGGCCGTGGCCGACCTGCAGTCGTTCACTCGCGCGGCCGCGAAGCTCAATCGCACCCAGTCGGCCGTGAGCATGCAAGTGAAGCGGCTGGAGCAGAGGTTGGGGCACGAGCTCTTCCAGCGCAGCACGGCACATGTTGCGCTAAGCGCTTCGGGCGAGTCGCTGCTCGGCTATGCCCGCCGGATTCTGGCGATGAACCGGGAAGCGATCGCGCGCCTCGGCGAAAGCCGCCTTGAAGGCCGGGTCCGGCTCGGCGTCATGGAGGATTACGGAACGCTGCTGGTGCCGCCCGCGCTAGCGACTTTCGTCGCGCATTTCCCCTGCATTCAGATCGAGATGCAGACCGGCCTCACTGCGGCCATGACCGAGCGCCTCGGCGAAAACTTCGATCTCGTCATTGCCATGCACCCGCAGGGGCAAGGCGGCGGCACCTTCCTGCGTCGTGAGCAGGCGGCCTGGGCAGTCGGAGCAACGCATTCGGCGTTGTCGCTCAGCCCGCTGCCGGTGGCGCTTTATCCGCAGGGCTGTCTGTTCCGGCAATGGGCCATGACGGCGCTGGATGCGGCGGGCGTGCCCTGGCGCCTCGCCTTCGTCAATCACAGCCTTGGCGCGGCCGAGGCCATTGCCGCGGCCGGGCTCGCGGTGACTGTAGTCAAGGCCGGCACCTGCCCCTCCAGCCTGCGGATGCTGGGCGCCGATGATGGTTTGCCTGGGCTTCCGGCGGCAGATATCCGGCTGCACCTCAGTGAGGAGCCGACGCCGGCGGCTTCGGCGTTGGCTCGTCATTTGGTCGCGGCCCTGGCCAAGGAGGAGCCGCAATAACGGAGCGGGCCCTTTCGCTGCGCTCCGCGCTGCGCTACCTCGCAGCGCCATGATGACCAACTCCAAGATAGCCGGCGCCACGGTGACCGATTTCAGCTTCCATCTCGCTGCCCGCGACGGTGCCGCCCGCACCGGCGAGATCCGCATGCCGCGCGGCGTCATTCGGACGCCCGCCTTCATGCCGGTCGGCACCGCAGCGACCGTCAAGGGCATGTATCCCGAACAGGTCAAGGCGCTCGGCGCCGATGTCGTGCTCGGCAACACCTATCATCTGATGCTGCGGCCCGGCGCGGAGCGCGTGGCGAAACTCGGCGGCCTGCACAAGTTCATGAACTGGCCGCACCCGATCCTGACTGATTCCGGCGGCTTCCAGGTGATGTCGCTCTCCCAGCTGCGCAAGCTGACGGAGGAGGGCGTCACCTTCCAGTCGCATATCGACGGCTCGAAGCATGTGCTCACCCCCGAGCGCTCGGTCGAGATCCAGAACCTGCTCGGCTCCGACATCGTGATGCAGCTCGATGAATGCGTCTCGCTGCCTTGCGAGGACAAGGTGGCGGAAAAAGCGATGCGTCTGTCGCTGCGCTGGGCGGAACGCTGCAAGGCAGCCTTCGGCAATCCGGCAGGGCGGGCGCTCTTCGGCATCGTCCAGGGCGGGGCCGTGCCGGCGCTCAGGATCGAGAGTGCGCGCGAACTCGTCGCCATGGATCTCAAGGGCTACGCCATCGGCGGGCTGGCTGTCGGCGAGCCGCAGGATGTCATGCTCGCGATGATCGAGACGGTCGAACCGCATCTTCCGACGGAGAAGCCGCGCTATCTGATGGGCGTCGGCACGCCCGATGATCTCGTCGAGGCGGTCTCGCGCGGCATCGACATGTTCGATTGCGTGATGCCGACGCGCGCCGGCCGCCATGGCCAGATCTTCACGCGCTTCGGCCGGATGAATCTGAAGAACGCCAAGCATGCCGAGGATCCGCGGCCGATCGACCCGCAATCATCCTGCCAAGCTGCCAATGGCTACGCACGCGCCTATCTGCACCACCTTGTCAAGTCCGAGGAGATGCTCGGCAAGATGCTGCTGACCTGGGTCAATCTCGCTTATTATCAGGAGCTGATGGCGGGCCTGCGCGCCGCGATTGCCGAGGGGCGGCTCCAGGAGTTCATCGCCGAGACCAAGGAAGGCTGGGCGCGGGGAGAAACCGTCGGCGAGCCGGCGTGATTGATCCCTGGTTCATCCTGCTATTCGCCAAGATGGCGGTCGCTGCGTCGGTCGTCGTCGGCTGTTCGCTGCTGGCAGAGCGCTCCGGGCCGATGGTCGCGGCGATGATCGCGACGCTGCCGATCTCGGCGGGACCGGTCTATGTCTTCCTCGCCCTGGAGCACGAGCCTGCTTTCCTGGCTGCCGGTGCGCTTGGCAGCATGTCCGCCAATCTCGCCAATACCGGGTTGTCGCTGGCCTATGTCCTGCTGGCTCAGCGCTTCGGCACGCTGCTCAGCCTTGGTGCGGCGCTGGCGGCCTGGTTGATCGCCGCGATGACGCTGCGGGCGCTCGAACCATCCTTCATCGTTCTGATCTGCGCCACCGTCGTCGGCTTCGGCGCGCTGCACCGGCTGTTCCGGCCCTATCTCGCGGCGCGGCCGAAGGCGGTGTCGGCCCGGCCCTGGTATGCGATCCCGTTGCGCGCGGGCGCTGTCGCCATGCTGGCGGGCACCGTCACCACCGTCAGCAGCCATGTCGGCCCGGCCTGGTCGGGCGTGCTCGCCGCGTTTCCGGTCGTGCTGTCGAGCATGATCGCGATGCTTCAGCCGCGCATCGGCGGGCCGGCCATGGCGGCCGTCATCGCCAACAGCGCACTCGGGCTGATCGGCTTCGGGCTGGCGATCGGCAGCGTCCATCTCAGCGCCGTGGCGCTCGGTTCCGGCCTATCGCTGGGCCTGGCGCTCGCCATCTGCATAGTCTGGAATCTCGGCCTGATGCAGCTCAAGCGCGGCCGGGGCTGAGCGCCGCCAGGATGCGACGAACAAGCCGCCGATGATCAGCCCGATACCGGCGATCTGGAGGCCGCTGGGGATTTCGCCAAGGACGGGGATGCCCAGCAGCGTGCCGATGACGGGGATCATCGGCGGGAAACGGCCGACCACGGCCGGGCCCAGCACGCGCGCGGCCCAGCTCCAGATCCACAGGCCCAGGATCACGTTGAGCACGCCCTGATTGATGGCGTGCAGCGCGATGACCCACCAGGGCGCGACATCGAAGCCGCGAAAATAGAACAGCGCGTAAAAGGGCAGGTAGGCCATCGACAGCACCGAGACGATCGCGGTCGCCTTCAGCGCATCGACGCGCCAGAGCTGGATCAGCAAGGGGTAGCATCCCCAGATCAGCCCGACGCCGAGAAAGCAGAGATCGCCGAGAAGGATCGTGGGATTGGTGTGCGTGCTGCCGGCGACGGCAAGGCAGGCGAGCCCGAACAGCACCGCGCCGATTCCGAGGACGAGCTGCCGTGTCAGCACCGTAGCGAACAGAACGACGCCGCCGACGATGCCGATCACCGTCACCAGTCCCGGGCCGATCGTCGCGCCATGGGCTGCGGGCGCATAGGCCAGCCCGGTCAGCAGCAGATAGCTCATCGGCAGCCCGCTCATGATCGCGAGCGTGGCGCCCCGGCCCCAGCCCACCCCTCCGCAAGTGGAGAAGCCGCCGGAAAGGAAGGTCGGCAGCAGGATGAGCCCGGCCGTGCCGAAGCGCAGCGCCAGCAAGTCATGCGGGCTGAGTCCGTTGAGGATGGCCTGCCGGCTGACGACGAAGTTCGCGCCGAAGATCACCATGGCCACGACCATGCCGCCGAAGGCGAGCCGCCAGCGCAGGCGGTCTCGCGCCAGCATGGACTCCGAAAGCGGTGCGGGCTTGTGCATGATCCCTTGTTATCGCTTCGGTCGTCTCCGCCGTTAGAGGGTGGGATGCATGGGAGCTGTGCGATTTTTCGCAGTGCAGCAGAGACTTTGCGGCGCGGCAGAAACAAACCGAGATAATCGATCGCAATTGCACCTTGCTTCAGCCTTTCTCGCGCCGGCTGCAGGCGGTTCCCTGGGCAGGTTCATGGAGAACCGAATATGTCCCTTTCCTCCGTCTTCGCCGGTTCGAAGCGCTTTGTCGGCCATGTCGGCAACCAGGCCGCGGTCTCGATCGTGGCGTCTGCGGTCGCGGCGGCTTTTCTCGCCTTGCCCGATGCGGTCACGACCGCACCCGGCCTTATCGCGGCGAAGGCCGAATCTCAGGGCTGGGTCTCTCCCGTCGCGCCGGATGGCAAGATCAGGGAGCGCCATCACGATGCGGGGGGCGGCGAGGCGCTGACGCAATCGCTCAGTGCGCGCGGCCTGATCGTGCCGGCTGCTTCGGCGATGCCTATGGCGGTGGCCTGGGCGCAGCCCGAGATCGGATTGCCGCCGGCGCCTCAGCCCAGCCCGGTCGTGACTGCGGAGGTTCATGCGCGGACGGCGCAGGTGCTGCCTCCGGTCCGCAAGACCGCGTCTGCGGGTGAGAAGACCGCGCCGGCCGGCGAGCGCCAGCATCAGGTCGCGGAAGCGGCGCCGCGATTGATCTTGCCGGCCGTCCAGGTGGTCGAAGCCGCTGCAGTGTCGGACGGGATCGAACCCGTGGCTGTGGCGCGGACGGCGCCGACGATCCTCGGCCGGGCCGTGCCCGCGTCGGTTGCGCGCGTCGGCGACGTCATGTCGAGCGCTGTTGGAACCGTCGGCGCGGCGGGTTTCTGGACGCTGTCGCGAGCGTCCAGCCTGTTGCCGCGCCTTTAGCAGGTTTGGGTCTAGAGCATTTCCGCGTTTCTCCGAATCGCGAAAACGCTCTAGCTGCTTGTTTTATCGCATTTTTTTTCGCGCGAACCGGTAGTCGCTTCGCGCGAAAACGCTTGAGTGCCTCAGGCGAGGGCCTTCAGCGCGCCACGTCCGGCATAGACCGCCTGGGCGCCCAGCTCTTCCTCGATGCGCAGGAGCTGGTTGTATTTCGCCGTCCGGTCGGATCGGGCGAGCGAGCCCGTCTTGATCTGCCCGCAATTGGTCGCGACCGAGAGATCGGCGATGGTCGAATCCTCGGTCTCGCCCGAGCGATGCGACATCACGGCGGTATAGCCGGCGCGCTGCGCCATCTCGACGGCGGCCAGCGTCTCGGTCAGCGTGCCGATCTGGTTGACCTTGACCAGGATCGAGTTTGCCGTCTTCGCCTTGATGCCGCGCGACAGGCGCGTCACGTTCGTGACGAAGAGGTCGTCGCCGACGAGCTGGCACTGCGAGCCGATCGCGTCAGTCAGCGCCTTCCAGCCCTCCCAGTCGTCCTCGGCCATGCCGTCCTCGATCGAGACGATCGGATAATTGCCGACGAGCTTGGCGAGGTACTTGGCCTGTGCCTTGGGGTCGCGGGTTTTGCGCTCGCCTTCATAGACATAGGAGCCGTCCTTGAAGAACTCGGTTGCGGCGCAATCGAGCGCCAGCGCGATGTCCTCGCCGGGCTTGTAGCCGGCCTTCTCGACCGCCTGCATGACGAAATCGAGCGCGGCTTCCGCCGATTTCAGGTTCGGCGCGAAGCCGCCCTCATCGCCGACATTGGTGTTGTGGCCGGCATCGTGCAGCGCCTTCTTGAGCGTGTGGAAGATCTCCGAGCCCATGCGCAGCGCCTCCGCGAAGGAGGGCGCGCCGATCGGCATGACCATGAACTCCTGGAAGTCGATCGGATTGTCGGCATGGGCGCCGCCATTGACGATGTTCATCATCGGCACAGGCAGGACACGCGCCTGCGTGCCGCCGACATAGCGGTAGAGCGCCAGGCCCGAGGCTTCGGCGGCGGCCTTGGCGACGGCGAGCGAGACGCCGAGGATGGCGTTGGCGCCCAGCTTCGACTTGTTGGGGGTGCCGTCGAGCTCGATCATCGCCGCGTCGATGGCAACCTGATCCTCGGCGTCCATGGCGACGAGCTGTTCGGCGATCGCGACATTGACGGCCTCGACCGCCTTGAGCACGCCCTTGCCGAGATAGCGGCTCTTGTCACCGTCGCGCAGCTCGACAGCCTCATGCGCGCCGGTCGAGGCGCCGGAGGGAACGGCGGCGCGGCCCATCGAGCCGTCTTCGAGCACGACATCGACCTCGACGGTCGGGTTGCCGCGGCTGTCGAGGATCTGACGGCCGATGATGTCGATGATCGCGGTCATGGGAGGCTCCGGAGAACGGCAGGACAGGAGTGATGGCGCGCTTCTAGCCAACGCAGCGCCGAACGGAAAGGGGCGGGTGGCGTTTGCGGCTCCGAGGTCATAAAAGGCCGCCTTCAAGGAGCATTCGCGATGACCCTCGACGCCTCGACCCTGCAGCTCGGCCAGCACAGCGCCTTGCCCGCCTCGCCGGAGGAGGCGCGCCTCGACCGCGTGCCCAATCCCCATGCCGGCACGAACTATCTCGCCCGCTTCACCTGCCCGGAATTCACCTCGATCTGCCCGGTCACCGGCCAGCCCGATTTCGGCATCCTGGTGATCGACTATCTGCCGGGCGACTGGCTGGTCGAATCCAAGTCGCTGAAGCTCTATCTCGGCGCTTTCCGCAACCATGGCGCCTTCCACGAGGACTGCACCGTCAATATCGGCAAGACGCTGGTCGAACTGTTGCAGCCGGTCTGGTTCCGCATCGGCGGCTACTGGTATCCGCGCGGCGGCATTCCGATCGACGTGTTCTGGCAGACGGGGGAGCCGCCCAAGGGCCTCTGGTTGCCCGATCAGGGCGTTGCGCCCTATCGCGGCCGCTGATCAGGTTCGGCTGCCGGCCAGCGGCAGAATGCGCGGCGTGAGCTGCCCGAGCGTGGCGATCGCGATGGCGAAGATCACGATGGCGGCGCTGGTGCCGATGAGGTGCATCAGCACGCCCATCACCACCGGCCCCATCGCCTGACCAAGAAAGAAGCAGCAGGCGAAGAGGGCGACCGCCGATCCGCGCACGCTCGGCGCCAGTTCCGTCGCCTGCGCCTGGAAGGTGCCGTGCAGCAGGAAGAAGCCGAAACCCTGGAAGCTGAACAGGATGACGGCGCTCCACCAGGGCCAGTCGAAGGCAAACAGCGCGAGCGCACAGGCGCAGATGGCCCCGCCGACGCGCGTCATCAGCGAGGGGCCAAGGCGCTCGACCAGGATCCTGGTCAGAAGCCCGTAAACCAGGCAACCGAAGCCCATGCCGGCGATGGCGAGGCCGGCTTGTGCGGGGCCGACCCCCGAGCGTTCGGCCAGGATCGCGGCGACATAGGACGGGATGCCGAAGAGCAGTGTGCCTTCGGTGACGACGAGGCCGTAGAGCAGCTTGGTCTTGGGGTTTGAGAACACCGTCTTGTAGTTCGCGATCGCGCCGGAGAGGCTCAAGGGCTGGCGCGCGACATTGCGGCGCGGCTTCAACACGAATGCGACGAGAAGTGCCGCCAGGACAGCGATCGCCGCCGCCGACAGGAAGGCCGCGCGCCAACCGGCATGGGTCGCGATCAGCCCGGAGCAGGCCGAACCCGACATCTGCCCCACGATCATCAGAACGAGGAAGCGGCCGAGCGCGACCTGGCGCTCCTGCATCGGGGCACGATCGCCGATCGCCGCCATTGCGATGGGAATGACGCCGCCCGAGGCGATGCCGGTCAGCGCGCGCAGCACTGTCATCGCCTCGTAGGACCAGGAGAAGGCTGCGATGGTCGAGAGCGTGGCCAGGACGGTCAGGCAGATCAGGATGGTGCGCACCTTGCCGATCGAATCGGCGATCGGACCGAGGAAAGGCTGGCCCAGCGCGTAAGACAGCGAGAACGCCGTCACCATCGCCACGATCTGCGGCACTGTCTGTGCGAATTCGTTCGCCAGCGTCGGGATCAGCGGGTCGACGATCCGCATCGTGAAGGTCGATGCGAAGCCGCAGGCTCCAAGAACGAGGATGAGTGAGCGTAGCGAGGCAGGGCTTGGCGCGGCGGCAGAGCTTTCAGACATAAGCCAGCGTAGGCAAGGCTCGTGCCTTGGCAAGCCGGTCAAAGCCTTGCAGCTCTGCGATGAGCGCAGGGAAGTCGGCGAGCGGCACCATGTTGGGGCCGTCCGAGGGGGCCGTGTCCGGATCGGGATGGGTCTCGATGAAGACGCCGGCGACCCCGACAGCGACGGCGGCCCGGGCCAGCACCGGCACGAATTCGCGCTGCCCGCCGGAGGAGGAGCCCTTGCCGCCCGGCTGCTGCACCGAATGGGTGGCGTCGAAGATCACCGGCGCGCCGATCTCGGCCATGATCGGAAGGCTGCGCATGTCGGAGACGAGCGTGTTGTAGCCGAAGGAGGCGCCGCGCTCGGTCAGCATGACATTGGGATTGCCGCTCTCGGTGATCTTGGCGGCGACATTGACCATGTCCCAGGGCGCTAGGAACTGGCCCTTCTTGACGTTGACGACGCGGCCGGTCTTGGCCGCCGCTACCAGGAGATCGGTCTGGCGGCAGAGAAAGGCCGGGATCTGCAGCACGTCGACGATCTCGGCGACGGCGGCGCATTGGCTCGCTTCATGCACGTCGGTGAGCATGGGCATGCCGGTGCGCGCGCGGATCTCGGCGAAGACGGGCAGGGCGGCCTCGAGACCCATGCCGCGCTGGCCCCGGGCGCTGGTGCGGTTGGCCTTGTCGAAGGAGGTCTTGAAGACGATGCCGATGTCCAGACGTTCCGAGATCTCCTTCAGGGCGAAGGCCATTTCGAGCGCATGCTCGCGGCTTTCCATCTGGCAGGGACCGGCGATCAACGAAAGCGGCAGGCTGTTGCCGAAACGGACCGGCCGGGCGAGGTCGGCGCCGATGCTGACGATGGCGTTGGCGGTCATGGGCAAGATTCCTGGGCGACGATGCCCGCCGGGCTTAGGTCCGGGGCATGGGCGGGTCAAGCGAGAGCTGCCGTGCGCTGCAATCTTGGGAGGCATCACGCCAAACGGACTGGCGAAGCAGCCGCGAGGTCTGTAAATTCGCAGACGAAGCATTATGTCGGGTGGGAACGCCGGGAAACGATCTTGAGAACAGCAGCGACGATGACGGGTGAGGCAAGGGGCGGCGCGGATCGGCGTGCCGTGATTGCGCCACGTTCGTCCGCCGAGATGGTCGAGCGCCCCAAGCGCCCCAACGCACCGTCGGATGGCGGTCGGGACGGGACAGGGACGGCCGTCCTGACGCGGACGCGGACGCGCAAGCCCAACCTCTACCGGGTGCTGCTGCTGAACGATGACTACACGCCGATGGAGTTCGTCGTTCACGTTCTCGAACGCTTCTTCAACAAGGACCGCGCCGAGGCGACGCTGATCATGATGCATGTGCATCAGAACGGCGTCGGCGAATGCGGTGTCTTCACATACGAGGTCGCCGAGACCAAGGTGACACTCGTCATGGATCTTGCACGCAAGCACATGCACCCGCTGCAATGCGTGATGGAGAAGAAGTAGCCTTGCGTTTGGACGATCTGGATTCGGTCTCACCTCTGACATCGGAATAGGAGCGCTATCCGTGCCGAGTTTCTCGCGCAGTCTCGAACAGGCGCTTCACCGGGCTCTTGCCCTCGCCAATGAACGCCACCACGAATACGCCACGCTGGAACATCTCCTGCTCGCGTTGGTCGACGACCAGGACGCGGCGGCGGTCATGCGTGCCTGCAGTGTCGATCTCGACACGCTGCGGCGCAATCTCGTCGATTACATCGACGCGGAGCTGACCAACCTTGTTACCGACGGGCGCGACGATTCCAAGCCGACGGCGGGCTTCCAGCGCGTGATCCAGCGCGCGGTGATCCACGTCCAATCCTCGGGCCGCGAGGAAGTGACCGGTGCAAACGTGCTTGTCGCCATGTTCGCCGAGCGCGAGAGCCACGCTGCCTATTTCCTGCAGGAGCAGGACATGACCCGCTACGACGCGGTCAACTACATCAGCCACGGCATCGCCAAGCGCCCCGGCGCGAGCGAGAGCAAGCCCGTGCGCGGCGTCGAGGAAGAGCCCGAGCAGCAGCGCGATTCCCGTGCCGCCGACCAGGGCAACGACGCCGACAAGGACAAGAAGAAGAAGGAAAGCGCGCTCGACGCCTATTGCGTCAACCTCAACCGCAAGGCACGCGACGGCCGCATCGATCCGCTGATCGGGCGCGAGGCCGAGGTCCAGCGCACCATCCAGATTCTTTGCCGCCGGCAGAAGAACAACCCGCTGCTGGTCGGCGAGCCCGGTGTCGGCAAGACCGCCATCGCAGAGGGCCTGGCGCTCAAGATCATCCGCGGCGAGGTGCCGGAGGTTCTGGAGGACGCGACCGTGTTCTCGCTGGACATGGGCACGCTGCTCGCAGGCACGCGCTATCGCGGCGATTTCGAGGAACGCCTCAAGCAGGTGATGAAGGAGATCGAGGCCCATCCCAAGGCGATCATGTTCATCGACGAGATCCATACGGTGATCGGCGCGGGCGCGACCTCGGGCGGCGCGATGGACGCCTCCAATTTGCTCAAGCCGGCTTTGGCCTCCGGCGGACTGCGCTGCATCGGCTCGACCACTTACAAGGAATATCGCCAGTATTTCGAGAAGGACCGGGCGCTCGTGCGCCGCTTCCAGAAGATCGACGTCAACGAGCCGTCGATCCCCGATGCGATCGAGATCCTGAAGGGGCTGAAGCCCTATTTCGAAGAGTTCCACAAGCTGCGCTACACGGCCGACGCCATCAAGGCGGCGGTCGAGCTCTCGGCCCGCTACATCCATGACCGCAAGCTGCCGGACAAGGCGATCGACGTCATCGACGAGACCGGCGCCTCGCAGATGCTGGTGCCCGAGAACAAGCGCAAGAAGGTCATCGGCGTGAAGGAGGTCGAGGCCGCCATCGCGACGATGGCGCGTATCCCGGCCAAGACCGTCTCCAAGGACGACGCCGAGGTGCTGCGCAATCTCGAGAGCACGCTGAAGCGCACCGTCTACGGCCAGGAAAAGGCGATCGAGGCCTTGTCATCGTCGATCAAGCTGGCGCGCGCCGGCCTGCGCGACGGCGAGAAGCCGATCGGCTGCTATCTCTTTGCCGGCCCAACCGGTGTCGGCAAGACCGAGGTCGCACGCCAGCTCGCCTCGTCGCTGGGCGTCGAGCTCGTGCGCTTCGACATGTCCGAATATATGGAGCGCCACACCGTTTCGCGGCTGATCGGCGCGCCTCCCGGCTATGTCGGCTTCGATCAGGGCGGGCTGTTGACCGACAAGATCGACCAGCATCCGCATTCGGTGCTGCTGCTCGACGAGATCGAAAAGGCCCATCCCGACCTGTTCAACATCCTGTTGCAGGTCATGGACCACGGCAAACTGACCGACAATAACGGCAAGCAGGTCGATTTCAGGAACGTCATCCTGATCATGACGACCAATGCCGGCGCCGCCGACATGGCCCGCAACGCCTATGGCTTCACCCGCCAGAAGCGCGAGGGCGACGACACAGAGGCGATCAACAAGCTGTTCGCGCCCGAGTTCCGCAACCGGCTCGATGCCGTCGTCTCCTTCAGCCATCTGCCGAAGACGGTCGTGGCCCGCGTCGTCGACAAGTTCGTGCTTCAGCTCGAGGCCCAGCTTGCCGACCGCAACGTCACGATCGAACTCAGCGACGAGGCGCGCGAATGGCTGGTCGAGAACGGCTATGACGAGGCGATGGGCGCCCGCCCGATGGCTCGCCTGATCCAGCAGACCATCAAGACGCCGCTCGCCGACGAAGTGCTGTTCGGACGCCTGAAGCATGGCGGCGCGGTGAAGGTCGTGGTCGTCCAGTCCGAGACCGGCATCAAGGTCCTGGGGCTAGAGTTCCCGGAAGGGCCGGTGAAGCCGAAGCCCGAAAAGGACGTCGCCGCAGCAGGTGAAAAGCGCGAGCGCAAGCCGCGCGCCAAGGCGGCGAGCGAGCCTTCGGTCTCGACATCACCGAAGAGACCTGCCAAAGGCGGCTCCGCTGGCAAGCCCGGCGGCGCCCCCGAGGCACCGAAGACGCAGCGTCTTGTCAGGACCGTGCCGAAAGTTCCTCTGACCAAGGCCTGAGACCGTGTGGTTCAAGCGAAAACCCGCCCCCCTTCTGGCGCAGGCGCCGGAAACCGCGCCGGAGCCTCCGGCGCGCAAGCAGAAGCTCGGCTGGTTCGAGAAGCGCGAGCAGCGCCGGCGGCGGCGCAAATTGTTCGAGGAGATCCTGGGCTGGATTCTCGTGCCGGCCTTCGTCTACCTGATCTATCTCGGCGTGAAGGCGGTTGGCGGCGTGCCGAAGGAGTTGATCGATTTCGGCAACGAGCTCATCGGCATCGTCATGAAGGGCGGCCGCTGAGATCTCGCCGTCCGGCTTTCGGCCCGTTGCAGCCGACGCAGGGCTGACCGCGCGACGCCGGATATCGGTTTGCCGTACCGTGCGGGTTAGAACGCTCGCAGCGCCCGTGTCATAGCGGGGGCTGTATGGTCCCTCGGCGGCTATCGGGCAGGCGTGCACATCCCTTCATGAGCGTATCGGCCGATTGGAGCTGGCAGCGTGTGGCGCTGGCCGGCATGCGCGATGCGCTCTCCCTGCCGGCTTGGGTGGTCGGTTTCGGGCTTGTCGGAATCGGTTCATTGGCCCGGGATGTCGGCTATCCCGTCGAGGTCGCGGTGCTGTCGACCATGCTGGTCTGGGCCGGGCCGTCGCAGGTGATCTTCTTCGCCTCGATCGCCGCCGGCGCGGCCTGGAGCGCGATTGCGATCGCGATCGGTTTCGCCTCATTGCGCTTCCTGCCGATGACGGTCGCGATCCTGCCCCTGCTGCGCCGGCCCGGGCAAAGCGTCTGGCTTCAGCTAGTGCTGTCGCATTATGTCGCCGTGACGGCCTGGACGGAGGGTCTGCGGCGCTTGCCCGCCGTGCCGCCGCCGCAGCGCGTGGCCTATTTCCTCGGCTTCGCCAACACCTGCATGGCCGTCAGTTCGATCGGGACGTTTTCCGGCTACTACCTCGTCAACGCCTTGCCGATTCCGTTCGCGGCGGGGCTGCTCTGCCTGACGCCGATCTTCTTCCTGGTTTCGCTGGCGGCCGGCATCCGGCATCGCGGCGACATTGCGGCCATGGTGCTGGGCCTTGCGCTGGCGCCGATCTGCGACCGCTTCATCGGCGGCGGCTTCGATCTGATCGTCGCCGGAGTGATCGCCGGGAGCATCGCCTTCCTGATTGGCCGCAGGCGCGGGAGGGCCGCATGACGCCGCCGATTCCCGGCCTGGACGGCGCCTACTGGCCCTATCTCGCCTTGCTGCTCTTTGCCGTGCTGCCGACCGAGATCTGGCGCTGGCTCGCGGTTGCCTTCGCACGGCGGATCCCGCCTGAATCGCCAGTGCTTGAATGGGTGAGGTCGGTCGCGACCGCGCTCCTGGCCGGGGTCGTCGCCAAGCTGATCATCGTGCCGCCGGGCGCCCTGGCGGCGGCGCCACTGGGCTTGCGGATCGGTGCGCTCGCTGTCGCGCTGGCGATCATGCTCTTCGACCGGCGCAGGGTGATGCTCGCCGTGCTCGCGGGTGAGGCGACGCTGATCGCCGGGGCGTGGCTGCTGATCTAGAGCGATTTCCGATCAAACTGGATCGTTCAATTGCCCTATCCCTTTGTTTTATCACGTTTTCTTCACGCGAACCGGTGGCCACTTCGCTCGAAAGCGCTCTAGAGGGAGCCGTCATTTGAACCGACAGGCGGCGAAATATGCCGCAATTTGTCGGGGTTGCGGATGACATAGATGGCCTGGATCAGGCCGTCGCGGATATCGAGCGCGGTCGCCTGCAGGGTATCGCCGCGTTCGAGACTGACATAACCCGGCAAGCCGTTGATCATCACGGGCTCGTAGCGCGTGGTCGAGAGACCGAGCCTTGCGATTTTCTGGGCGATGCCCGCGAAGAAGCGTGCGACCTTGTCGAGGCCGAAGATCTGGTTGATCGAGGCCGGCACCTTGCCGCCGCCGTCGCTGTGCAGGACGACATCGCGCGCGAGCAGTTGCTGCAGCAGGGTCGGGTCAGATTGATGCGAGGCCTTGAAGAAGGCCTCGGCATAGCGCGCCGCCTCCTCGCGTGAGATGCTGTTGCGCGGGGGAAGGTCGAGCCGGACATGCTGGCGCGCCCGCGTGGCGAGTTGGCGGCAGGCGGCCTCGCTGCGCTCCAGCATGCGGGCGATTTCGGCAAAGCCGATATCGAAGATGTCGTGCAGCAGGAAAGCGGCCCGCTCCAGCGGCGAGAGCCGTTCCAGCGCCAGCATCAGCGCGATCGGCGCATCGAGCTCATCATCCACCGGCTCGTCGCCACTGATGCTCTCGACGATCGGCTCCGGGAGCCAGGTTCCGACATAGAATTCGCGCCGGCTGCGGGCCGATTTCATCTGATCGAGGCAGAGCCGCGTCACCACGCGCGCCAGATAGGCGCGCGGGTTGACGATGTCGTCCTGTCCGGCCTCGTGCCAGCGCAGCCAGGTATCCTGCACCACGTCCTCGGCATCGCTGACCGAGCCGAGCATGCGGTAGGCCAACCGGATCAGGAATGGCCTGTGCTGCTCGAACGCGTTGCTGGATGGGCTGTCTGGTCTTGCGATCATGCGGCGGCGGGTCGGCTGCGGTCCTGCGGATGCCGGGTGCGGAAGCCGGCATTGATGCGGTTCCAGAGGTTGATCGTGCCGATCGCCACTGAAAGATTGACGCATTCGACCTCGCTGAAATGCTCACGCAATTCGGCGAAGGCCTCGTCGCTCGGGGCGCCCTGGGAAAGCCGTGTCAGCGCCTCCGTCCAGGCCAGCGCGGCGCGCTCTCGCGGGGTGTAGAGTTCCGATTCCTCCCAGGCGCTGAGCAGATAAAGCCTCGCCTCGGTTTCACCAGCCTTGCGGGCGTCGGTTGCATGCATATGCAGGCAATAGGCGCAGGAGTTGATCTGGGAGGCGCGCATCTTCACCAGTTCGAGCAGGCTGTGTTCCAGCCCGCTTTGTTCGACGTAGTTCTGTGCGCCCAATACGGCGTTGATGGCTGCAGGCGCAAGCTGCAGGGCGTTGAGGCGTTGGGTCATCTTGGTCTCCATCGGGGTTCGATGAATGCAAGACGAGACAGCGTCCGTGGTTGTGACATCGCTCAGAGATTTTTTAGCGCGGCCCGGATTTTTTCGGCATGGGCGGCCAGCACGTCGGGCTTTTCCATGGCGCCGGTATGGGGCCTGAGCGCAACGCCATCGAAGCGCGGCATGACGTGGACATGCAGGTGGAACACGACCTGCCCGCCGGCCGCCTCGTTGAATTGCTGGATGGTGACGCCGTCGGCATTGAAGGCTGACTTCACCGCTCGCGCCAGCGTCTGGACGCTAAGGGCGACGGATTTCAGCGCCTCGGGGGGCGCATCGAAGACATTGCGGCAGGCGGCCTTGGGAACGACCAGGACATGCCCGTCGGCACGCGGCATGATGTCCATGATGGCGATAGTGTCGGCGTCCTCATAGACCGTGTGCGAGGGCAATTCGCCGCGCAGGATCTTGGCGAAGACATTGGATGGATCGTAGGCGCTCATGACGGGACCGGCATGCTGGAGGCGGGAGAGCGCAAACTGTGGCTCGCCCGCCGTGCCGTCAACCCGTGGCGATGCGCGCAGCCGCAAGCGGCAGAACCTCCTCGACGACGCTGTCGAGCACGAGATCGTCGCAGGCGCCGAGGATTTCAAACGCCGTGGCCTCGAGACGCAGCAGGGGGCGGTCCCACCAGCGCATCACGATGTCCGCCAGCGCCGCGGTCTCCCCGGCATCGAGGTCGTCCGTCAGATTGTAGAGGCCGACCAGCCAGAGATCGCCAGGCGAGCGTCCGAAGGCCTGCTGCACGGCTTGCAGCATGTTCATGCCGTCGCGCTGTTCCGGATAGGCGGCAAGATAGAGCCGGCCACGATTGACGCTGCCCGAGAACAGGCCGCGCAGTTCGACAGCGAAAGAGGGGATCGTGCGGAGCGCCCGCCGCGTCTCGTCCGCGATGGTCGCCCCCGCACCGGTTCCGAGCGCGCCGCAGATCGTCGCGTGCAGCCTGTCCTTGCGGCGCGGCAGGATATCCCAGGCGATCTTGGCGGCGAAGGGGGCGGCCTTGATCTCAGCCTCCAGAGCGAGAAAGGCGGCAGACCCTCGCAAGGCCTCGTCGCGAACCGGCAGGACAAGCGAGAAAACCGGCGGATGCCGCCCCCTCTCGTAGAACTTGCCCTCCACCCGCGGGATGACACGCGGGTGGTTCGGCGCAACGAGCGGCAGATGGGCGAGCCGATAGCTGTGATCCAGCGTCAGCGGCACCGAGAAATCCGAGAGGCTGCGGCGATAGCCGAGTTCGGAATCGTCGCAGAAGAGGCTGGCGCTACCCGCGGAAGCAGCCTCAGTCATCGGCGCCCCCGCCTTTCCTGAAGGGGCTTTCCGCTGCAAGCGCCTCCTGCGCCTGCGCGATATGCTGGCGTTCATTGACGAGATAGGCGGCGACGGCGCGGCGAAGCCCGGGATCGGCAAGATGATGCAGCGAGCGTGTCACCACCGGCCGGTAGCCGCGCGCGAGCTTATGCTCGCCCTGTGCGCCAGCCTCGACGCGAGTGAGCTTGTGGGCGATCGCATAGTCGATCGCCTGATGATAGCAGAGCTCGAAATGCAGGAAGGGGTGGTCCTCGATGCAGCCCCAGTTGCGGCCGTAAAGCGTGTTTGCGCCGCGGAAATTGATCGCGCCGGCGATATAGCGGCCGGCGCGCCTGGCCATTACCAGCACGATGCGATCACCCATCGCCGCCCCCACGGCCGAGAAGAAGGCGCGGTTGAGATAGGGCCGGCCCCATTTGCGCGAGCCGGTATCCTCGTAGAAGGAATGGAAGTTGTCCCAGACGGCTTCGGTCAGGTCGGAACCGGTCAGGACCTCCACCGTGATGTCGGCCGAGAGCGCCTCGCGCCGCTCGCGCTTCAGCGCCTTGCGCTTGCGCGAGGCCAGCGTTCCTAGAAAATCGTCATAGGTTTCAAAGCCTTCGTTGCGCCAGTGAAACTGAAGGTCGTGCCGTTCCAGATAGCCGGCCTCGCGCAGCGCTGTGATATCGGGCTCCTGGACGAAGGTGACATGGACCGAGGAGGCGTTCGCCTGCCCGCGCAACGCCTCCAGCCCGGCGATCAGCCCGGCGCGGGCTTCGTCGGAGCGAAGGCCGTCAGCGACCAGCAGGCGGGGCCCGGTCGCAGGGGTAAAGGGCGCGGCGAGCTGGAGCTTGGGGTAGTAGCGCCCGCCGGCGCGCTCATAGGCGTCGGCCCAGGCATGGTCGAAGACATATTCGCCCTGGCTGTGGCTCTTGAGGAAGCTCGGCGCCGCCGCCAGCAGCGTGCCTTGCGCATCCTCGACCAGCAGATAGGCCGGAGACCAGCCGGAACGCCTGCCGACGCAGCCGCTCTCCTCCAGGGCGAGCAG
This sequence comes from Allobosea psychrotolerans, assembly GCF_002917105.1. Taxonomy (GTDB): domain Bacteria; phylum Pseudomonadota; class Alphaproteobacteria; order Rhizobiales; family Beijerinckiaceae; genus Allobosea; species Allobosea psychrotolerans. Next base: position 399,315 of record NZ_PQFZ01000002.1, on the reverse strand, counting down.
GAAGGCATGCGAGACGAAGGGATTGTCCTCGTCGATCACTGATGCGGAAGCGGCATCCTGGCAGGTCGAAGCCGGGGAGGTCGCAGCCATGGCGGCGCGCAACGCGAACGGGTTGGCGCAGGCGTTCCATGCGGCGGCGGGGACGGTCTTCAATGACGTCGCGACGCGCACCCTGAGGTCGTCGCGCCCGTCAACACTCAAGGTTTGAAGCCCTCGAAGACCATCTGGTCGGCATGCAATGCGGCCCGCTCGCGATCCTGCGCGTTGCGCACCGTCCAGCTCATCACCGGCAAGCCCAACGCCTCCCGACAGAGATAGGGAGCCGCGCTCGGCAAATCAGCAACCTTCCAGGACAAAAAATCAGGCCGGCTCTCGCCGAAATGCAGCAGATTAGCCAGCGCATGTTTCTGGACGGCGTCGAGATGGTCGTAGTCGGGATAGGAATAGTCGTTCATCGCCACGATTCCGCGCGGGATGCCGGGTGCGAGCTCGCGCAATGCCGTGACGATCACGGGATCGAAGGATTTCAGCACGATCGGCTGGCCGGAGCGCTGGCTGACGATCTCGGCCGTGCGCTGCGCCAAAGCGAGAGCACCATCGAAGCGGCTCTTGACCTCGATCACCAGCGGCACACGTCCCGCGACCGCATCGAGAAAGCCCTTCAGCGTCGGAATGCGGTCGCTGCTGCCCCTCAGGGTGATCTTTGCCAGCGCCTGCGCGCTCCGCTCGTTGACGAGCCCGGTCTCGGCCGTCAATCGGTCGAGCACGAAATCGTGAAACACCATCGCCTCGCCGTCGGCGCTGAGCTGGACGTCGCATTCGATGCCGAAGCCGCCGGCGATGGCGGCCTCTGCTGCGGACAGGCTGTTCTCGATCACCCCGATCTTCGCATCATGCAGGCCACGATGCGCGATCGGCCGGGCGACGAGCCAGCCGAGTCCGGATGTCGCGAGCCGCGCCATCACGCGATCTCGAACATCGCCTCGACTTCGACGGCGGCGCCGGCCGGGAGTTCGGCGACACCGATGGTCGAGCGGGCATGGCGGCCCTTGTCGCCGAGTACCTCGACCATCAAATCCGAGGCGCCGTTCATGATCGCCGGCAGGCCAGCGAAATGCGGCATCGCATTGATGAAGCCGCCGAGGCGCACGCAGCGGGTGATCCGGTCGAGATTGCCGAGCGCAGCCTTGGCCTGCGCCAGCACATTGATCGCGCAGAGCCGCGCCGCCTCGATGCCGGCCTCGTTGAAGATCTCGGCGCCGAGCTTGCCCTTGTGGCTGTCGGAAAGCTTGCCATCGAGGTCGAAGCAGAGCTGGCCGGAGATCACCAGCAGCTTGCCGGTGATGACATAGGGCACGTAATTCGCGACCGGCGCGGCCGGCGCGGGCAGGGTTATGCCGAGTTCGGCAAGCTTGGCTTCGATTGCGCTCATGGGGCGGCCTCCGGCTCGATGGAATAAAACCTTCATGGCCGATGGCCGGGCAAGCCGCAAGCAGCCGCGATATGTGTGCAAGGCGGCTCGGGCCGGCGTTCGCGACTGCGGCTTTACGCCTTGTTTGCGCCACTGCTGCAATGCACCTAGATTCGGTCAACCTCCAGCAGAGCGGCAAGTGTCATGAGCATGAACGGATTTGGCCTTGCAAATACCCTGGCGAGTATCCTGAGCACGGTCGCCGTGCTGGCGAGCGTCGGCGCCTCGGCCCAGCCTCAATCGGCCGGGCGCGTGGTCCTGGCGCCCCATCGCGCGGTCTACGACCTCGTGCTCGACGACGACAAACCAGCCACCAGCATCGAGGCGGCGCGCGGCCGCATCGCCTTCGATTTCACCGGCGATGCCTGCGAGGGGTATGCGCTCTCCTTCCGCCAGGTCACGCAGGTCAGCAGCAGCGAAGGCGGTCCGCGCACCATCGATGCGCGCACGACGAGCTTCGAGGCAGGCGACGGGGCGAGCTACCGCTTCAAGACCGAAAGCTCGGCGGGCGGTGCGCCGGCCGAGATCGTCGACGGCTCGGTCCAGAAGTCCGGTGGCGGCTACGAGATCAAGCTCAGCGCGCCCAAGCCCGAGACGGTGCGACAGACGACGGACGCCCTGTTCCCGAACGCGCAGATGAAGGCGGTGATCGAGGCGGCGCGTGCCGGCAAGACCACGCTGAATGTGCGCCTCTATGACGGCGCCAATAGCGGCAAGGAAGTCTATGACACGCTCTCGGTCATCGGGAAGCGGATCGAGACCAAGCCTTCCGAGGCGCCGTTGCAGCGTCCGGAGTTCGAGAGGCTGGCGCGCTGGCCGGTGTCGATCTCCTATTTCAAGGTCGATTCCGGCGAGACCACGCCATCCTACACCATTTCCTTCGAGCTCTATGAGAATGGCGTGACCGGCGCGATCAAGCTCGACTATGGCAGCTTCGCGCTGCGCGGCACGCTCACGCGTCTGGATCTTCTTCCGCAGCAGGATTGCGCGAAGTAGCGCTCGCGCCACTGGCCCGCTGCGGGCCGCGCAGGCTGAGGCCCTTGCCGATCGACGCGTCGCCGAAGCGGGCGCGCAGTGCGTCGAGCGCGCCTTCCATCGCCTTCAACCGGGGCGTCGCGACATCGGCGAGATCGCCATGGTCGGCTTCCTCGGGCGCGCTGAAGTCGCTCGCGCCGATGCCGATCAGCCGGTAGCGCTGGCCGTTGCATTCGCGCCTGAGCAGGTCGCGCCCGGCGGAGAACAGCCTGGCTGCCAATTGTGTCGGTTCCGGCAGGCGGCTGGCGCGCGTGATCGCGTGAAAATCCGCCGTCTTCAGCTTCATGGTGATGGTCCGGCCCGCGAGGGCCTGGGCCTTGAGGCGCTTCGAGGTCTTCTCGCAGAGCCGCCACAGCACCGGCTCGAGATCCTCGAAGCGCGACAGGTCGGTGTCGAGCGTGGTTTCGCTGGAAACGCTCTTGGTCTCGCGGTCGGGCGTGACCTGGCGCTCGTCGATGCCGTTGGCGAGCTTCTTCAGCCGCGGCCCATCCTTGCCGGCCAGGCGGAACAGCTTGTCGATCGGCGCTTCGCGCAGATCACCGATCAGGCGGTACCCGGATTCGGCGAGCTTGGCCGCGCTCGCCTGGCCGACGCCGGGAATGAGGCTGACCGGCTTCCGCGCCAGAAAAGCGACGGCCTCCGCCCGCCCGATCACCGAGAAGCCGCGCGGCTTATCCATGTCGGAGGCGACCTTCGCCAGGAATTTGGCATAGGACAAACCGATGGAGATGCTGATCCCGATCTCGCCCTCGATCCGTTTGGCGAAACGCACGAGCGTGATGGCGGGGCTGGCGTGATGCAGGCGCTCGGTTCCGGCGAGGTCGAGAAAGGCCTCGTCGATCGAGAGCGGCTCGACCAGCGGCGTCAATTCCTGCATCAATCGCCTGACTTCGCGCCCGACCGCGACATATTTCGCCATGTTCGGCTTGACGACCACCGCCTCGGGGCAGGCCTCCAGCGCCTTGAACATCGGCATGGCCGAGCGCACGCCGTAGGTCCGGGCGATATAGCAGGCCGTCGAGACCACGCCGCGCTTGCCGCCGCCGATGATCACCGGTTTGTCGAGCAGCGTAGGATCGTCGCGCTTCTCGATCGCCGCATAGAAGGCGTCGCAGTCGATATGGGCGAGGCTCAGGGCATCGCGCTCTGGATGGCGCAGCAGCCTGGGTGAGCCGCAAGCCGGGCAGCGGCGCAGCGCCGCAATTGCCTCATCGTGATCGATGAGGCAATCGCGGCAGAGCACGCGCCGCACGGGCTGGGCGGCCCGGTCGGTCACGGGGCCTCGTCCATTGGCGGCCCGGCGAGCCGTCCGCGCGCCTGCGCGATGATTTCCGGATTCAGGCTTAAATTTCCGGCAAACTCCAACAGCAGCGAATCGCTGCCGGCGAGATGGTCGAGCACTGCGGCGAGGAAACCGGGCTCTTGCGCCGCAGCCCTCAGATTCGAGGGGCCGAGGCCGGTTTGCGCCAGAAACGGCTCCAGACGCGCCGGATCTGCCGCGAGGAAGCCCAGCGCGCGCAGCGCGAGAGTTTCAGCGTCCTGGACGGAGGGTGATCTTGCCATGGCGGGAGCTGCCTTCCAAATCGAGCTTCGGGTTTGCGTTTCGTCAACGGCTCTCATGCTAGCGTAATCTTTGAATGAGGCCGCCAACTTGTGATGGCAGGATCGAGACGGCCTGTCAGTGGCGCGATTGAAGGGCGGCATGATGAAGACGGTTTTGATCGTCGAGGACAATGAGCTCAACATGAAGCTCTTCAATGATCTGCTTGAAGCGCATGGCTATGCGACGCTGAAGACTGCCGATGGCATCGAGGCGATCGAACTCGCGCGCATGCATCATCCCGATCTGATTTTGATGGACATCCAGCTTCCCGAGGTTTCGGGGCTCGAAGTCACCAAATGGATCAAGGAGGATGACACCCTCAAATCCATCCCCGTCATCGCGGTGACGGCTTTTGCGATGAAGGGTGACGAAGAGCGCATCCGCGAGGGAGGCTGCGAGGCTTACCTCTCGAAGCCGATCTCGGTTGCGAAATTCCTGGAGACCGTCCGCGCCTACGCTGGCCCAGCCTAAGGCTTCGAAAGCAAAACCATGTCAGCCCGTGTCCTCGTCGTCGACGACATCGTCACCAATGTGAAGCTGCTGGAGGCGAAGCTTTCAGCAGAATATTTCGACGTCGTGACCGCGCTGAACGGCATCGAGGCGCTGGCGATCTGCGAACGTGGCGAGGCTGACATCGTCCTGCTCGACGTGATGATGCCGGGCATGGACGGCTTCGAGGTCTGCCGGCGCTTGAAGAACGGCGCGACCACGGCCCATATCCCCGTCGTGATGGTGACGGCGCTCGACCAACCCGGCGACCGCTTGAAGGGGCTGGACGCCGGGGCTGACGATTTCCTGACCAAGCCGCTGGACGACACGGCGCTGTTTGCCCGCGTGCGCAGCCTCGTCCGCTTGAAATCCGTCACGGACGAGCTGCGCAATCGCGCTTTCGCCTCGCGCCGCCTTGGCATCGCCGATCCGCTTGCCGCCGCAGCCTCCGAGACCGGTCTGAACGGCCGTATCCTGGTGATCGAGGATCGGCCGACCGTGACAGAGCGGCTGTCGAGCGCGCTTTCGGCCTTTCATGTCGTCGAGATCGAGGCCGATCCGCATCAGGCCCTGCTGCGGGCGGCCGAGGGCGACTACGACAGCGTTCTCGTCAGCCTCGACCTCAAATCCTATGACGGCCTGCGGATCTGCAGCCAGTTGCGCTCGCTCGAGCGCACCCGCAACGTCTCGGTGCTGATGCTGGGCGAGGCCGAGGATCGCACGCGCATCCTGCGCGGCCTCGAGATCGGGGCCCATGACTTCCTGATCCGTCCGGTCGACCGCAACGAGCTCCTGGCGCGCGTACGCACGCAGGTCCGCCGCAAGCGCTTTGCCGAGCGGCTGCGCGACAGCGTCCAGTCCTCCATGGAAATGGCGGTGATGGATCAGCTCACCGGCCTGCATAACCGCCGCTTCATGGACAGCCGCATGGGCACGATGTTCGATGAATCGGCGCTCAGGGCCCGCTCGCTCGCCATGCTCGTCCTCGATGTCGATCGCTTCAAGGTCGTCAACGACACCTGGGGGCATGATGCCGGCGACGAGGTGCTGCGCGAATTCGCCGATCGGGTGCGCGCCTGCACGCGCGGCATCGATCTGGTCGCCCGGATGGGCGGCGAGGAGGTCGTCGTGGTGTTGCCGGATACCTCTCTGGACGCGGCCAGCGCTGTTGCAGAGCGTATCCGCGAGCGGGTCGAGGCCGAACCGTTCAGCATCCACCGCAACACCCGCTCCATCACGGTGACGGTCTCGATCGGGGTCGCGAGCCGGCGCGCTGGCGATGCCTCGGCGGCGGAGATGATGAAACGCGCCGATGACGCGCTCTACCGCGCCAAGGATGCCGGGCGAAACCGCGTCATCGTGGCCAATGCCGCCTGAAAACCGGCTCTGATCCAAAGAGTTAGAGCAGGATCGATTGGGAAAAACCGGTTCCCACTTCTTCGCATCCTGCTCATGCGCCCCGGCACGGTTAGCCGGTAAGGTTAAGCATCGATGAATATTGGTGAATCAGTCCAATTGGATTGATTCGGGAGGGGCTGCCTGTAGGGTCGGTTCAACGCAGCGGCTCACTGTTGCTGCTTCGAAACGCCCTTCGGCCTCCCGGATCCGCCGCATCTCCTGGGAAACCGATGGGCTCGGCCGGTCGGTGACGGATTTCTGGCCTCATCAGAACCGTCGCCGGCCGACCACCCCCTCAAAACCTGATGCAGACGGAGCCATCCCGGTATTCGGGTGAGGGCGTGCGTCCTGTGTCCGAGAGCGGTCGTCAGAAATAGCGCGAGAACAGCGCCGGCAGGGCGTAGCCGAGCCCGCCGAAGAGCGCGAGGATCGCGAGCAGCATCAGCCCCGCCTTCAGCCGGCTGAGCGCGAAGCGCGACGAATCGACTTCCACCAGCAGCTTCAGGAAGCGTCGCCAGGGGCCGTGGCCTGGCGTGAGGGGCTCGGCATGCTTGTCGCCGCTGCTCAAGGGCTATGTCCGATCGGGGAGGAGGGATAGGTTTCAACTGGCAGGCGTCGGCACGGTCTCGACGGCCCGCGCGAGCCCATAAGCCTTTCGGCCGGCAAAGGTCGGGCAAGAAGCCGATGCTACGCCAGCTATTGCCCGAGCCAAGTGACATATTCGTCGCAGGCCGACGTTAAATTCGGCCGCTCGCCGGGCCGCTATCGTCCTTGGACATTGCAGCGCAGCAAATCGATCAACGGTAGCGCTCGAGCGTGATACTCTTATGACGATTCGCAAACCAGCTAGTTCGGATTGCGAAGATGCTGGCCTGACATCCTCAATCTATGGAGCGACCCATGCGTACCCTCGCATTGGCGCTCTGCCTTACGGCATCCCCGTGGGGCGGAGGGCTTGTCTACGCGCATAGTTGGTATCCTTACGACTGCTGCAGCGATCGCGATTGCTGGCCCATGGGAATGGACCATGATGCCCGCGAGCCCGATCCCCGCATCGTTCCCGGCGGCTATATGACCCATGACGGTCATTTCGTGCCGGAAAGCGCCACGCGGGTCTCGAAAGACGGGCGTTTTCACATCTGCCGGAGCGGAGGCACCCTGACCGGGACCGTGATCGCGCCGTCGCAGCGGCCCTTCTGCCTGTTCGTGCCCAAGCCGTCCTACTGACGGGCGCATCGCGGCAGGCCGAAATGAAAAACCGCCCGGGATACGAGCGGTCTTTCGAGAGCGTTGTTATGCCTGAAGCGTAACCAGGATCACTTGATCTTGGTTTCCTTGAACTCGACGTGCTTGCGCGCGACGGGGTCGTACTTCTTCTTGGACATCTTCTCGGTCATCGTGCGGGAGTTCTTCTTGGTGACATAGAAGAAACCGGTATCCGCCGTCGAGAGCAGCTTGATCTTGATGGTCACGGCCTTGGCCATGGGATTATCCTCGAGCCTGAGGGGCTGGTGAGGCCCTATAAAAAAGAAAATGGCCGGGCGGACCCGGCAAACCGTCGGGTGGGGGAATGCCGCAACGAGCCGGCGAAGTCAAGAAAGAATGGCGCGCGCCTGGCTGTTTCCGCCTTGCCACGTCATCGGGCGTAGAACGCCGCCGTAGGCTCTATAATTCCTCACGGACAAAGCGGCCGTTCTTCTCCCAATAATAGGGAACCGGCAGATAAGGTGCGAAGCCCGCGCTGAGCCGTGCGTCGACTTCCTTCAGAATCACTTGCGTGATCGTCGGCAGATCGAGCTGCTGCGCATCAGCGAAGGTCACCCAGACGAGTTCGATCAACTCCGAATCGGGGCCCGTCACCCCCTCGACCTTTCCGGCGAGGGCGCCATAATCGATCGTGAAGAAGCGCGTGTCGAAGCGCTTGGGCCGGCGCGGCGGCGTCACGGCTCGCGCGACGAATGTAATGGCGCTGAGGTCGGGAAAAATGCCATGGCTGGCGAAGCCCGCCCAACTGCCGGCCGGTGGCTTCTCGGGCGTGCCGAGCTCACTCGAGCCGAAGAGCAGCCCCGTCTCCTCGAAGGTCTCGCGAATGGCGGCCAGCGCCAGCGCCCGCGCCTTCATCGGGCTCGGGCGCTGGGTGCGCGCCATCAGCCGGTTTTCGCAGATCTGGTCGAGCGCGCCGGTTGCCGTCATGCGGCGGTCTTCCGGATCGATCCTGCCGCCGGGAAAGACGAATTTCCCGGGCATGAACTTGTGGCCCGGATGGCGCTTGCCCATCAGAACCCGCGGCGTCCTGGCCGAGCGGTCGATGATCAGCACCGTCGCTGCATCCTTGGGGCGCAGATTGACCTGGACGCGCGCACGTTCGGCCTGCGTCAGCGTGACGACATGGTCGCTCACGGGCGCAGCAAGGTGGCTGCGGGCTGGCGCTCCGGCCGCGGCGGCTCGCCGTCGAAGCCATGCATGCGCATCGCCCATTGCAGGCCGACCACGCCGCCCTTCACCGGCTGCATCATCACGAGGCAGAGCAGGACCGTGAGGGCCGGCCAGATCGCCATATGCAGCCACATCGGCCAGTTGGCATATTTCTCGGCCATCAGCAGGCCGCCGACGACGATATGGCCGACGATGGTAATGACGATATAGGGCGGCAGGTCGTCGGCGCGCTGATGGTGCATCGCCTCGCCGCACGCCTGGCAGGTATCGACCGGCTTGAGGAAGGCGCGGAACAGCTTGCCTTCGCCGCAATGTGGGCAGCGCCCCATCAGGCCGCGCCCGATGGCGCTGCGCCAGTCGCGTTCGACCGGTCGCCCGACCGCATGATTGATTTGAACAGACATCAGCGCCTCTTGCCGGGCTTCTTGCCGCCCGCCTTGCCGAAGGACGGCTTCGCCCTCGCGCGCCCTGATATAGGGGGCCGTGCAGGGCGATTGCCAGAGCGTCCCGGTGTCACATGCCGGCCCTCGGAGAGCAATTCGAAGCGCAGAGCACCTGCTACCGGAGCGGCTTCGACGAGACGCACATGCACCCGGTCGCCCAGGCGCCAGCTCTCGCCGCTGCGTTCCCCGATCATGGCGTGGGCGGCTTCGTCGTAGCGATAATAGTCGGCGCCCAAGGTCGAGGCCGGGATGAAGCCGTCGGCACCGGTGCCGTCCAGCTTCACGAACAGGCCTGCCCGATTCACGCCGCCGATGCGACCGTCGAAGCTGGAGCCGATCTGGTCGGCCAGGAAATGCGCGATCAGCCGGTCCGTGGTCTCGCGCTCGGCTGCCATGGCGCGGCGCTCGGCCGCCGAGATCCGGGTCGAGATCTCGCGCAATTCGGCGAGCGTCGTCGTCTTCGGCAGACCGTCATCTCCAGCCCGCATGGCGGTGATCAGAGCGCGGTGGACGATGAGATCGGCATAGCGCCGGATCGGCGAGGTGAAATGGGCGTAGCGGCGCAGGTTCAAGCCGAAATGCCCGTAATTCTCGGCGACATATTCGGCCTGCGCCTGGGTCCGCAATACGACCTCGTTGAGGAAGAGCTCGTTCTCCGAGCCCTTGATCATGGCCAGGATGCGGTTGAACAGCACCGGCCGGAGCGCAGCCTCCTTGGGCAGCTTGATGCCGATCGAAGCCAGCACCTCACTGAGCGCCCGCATCTTCTCCAGCGATGGCTCGTCATGGCAGCGGTAGATCAAGAGGCTGCCGGCCTTCTCCAGGGTCTCTGCGGCCGCGACATTGGCGAGGATCATGAACTCCTCGATCAGCTTATGCGCCGCCAGCCGCTCGGGCACGATGACGCGGTCGACCGCGCCGTCGGGTTTCAGCACCAGCTTGCGCTCGGGCAGGTCGAGATCGAGCGGCTGGCGCGCGTCGCGGGCGCGGGAGGCGATGCCATAGGCAGCCCAGAGGGGCATCAGGATGGTGTTGCGGATCGGTGCGGTGGTCTCGTCGGGCTTGCCGTCGATCGCGGCCTGCGCCTGTTGGTAGGACAGCTTGGCGGCCGAGCGCATCAGGATGCGGTGGAAGGAATGGGTCTTCTTGGAGCCGTCAGATTTCAGCACCAGCCGTACCGCGAGAGCCGGCCGGTCCTCGCCGCCACGCAGCGAGCAGAGATCGTTCGAGATCCGCTCCGGCAGCATCGGCACGACCCGGTCGGGGAAATAGACCGAGTTGCCGCGCTCCAGCGCCTCGCGGTCGAGGCTGGAGCCTGGCCGGACATAGGCTGCGACATCGGCGATGGCGACGGTGACGACATAGCCGCCGGGATTGTCGGGATCGGCGTCAGGCGCGGCGTGGACCGCGTCGTCATGGTCCTTGGCATCGAAGGGGTCGATCGTGATCAGCGGCAGATCGCGCCAATCCTCGCGGCCGGCGGTGCCCGCTGGACGCGCGGCGTCGGCCTCGGCGATGGTCGCCGGCGAGAAGACGTTGGGAATGCCATGGGCGTGGATCGCGATCAGGCTGACGGCGCGCTCCGATTTGATCGAGCCGAGCCGTTCGCGCACATGCGCCTCGGGCGGCCCGAAGCGCGTCTCGTTACGCAGCGTGACGGAGACGAGGTCGCCATCCTGCGCCTCGGCCGTCCGGCCCTTCGGGATCAGCGCCTCGCGGCCTTGCGCCTTCTTGTCGATCGGGATCAGGCGGCCGCTGCCATCGGGCAGGGCGCGGAAGATGCCGAGCACCTGCGCCTTGCCCTTGCCCATGATCTTCAGCACGCGGCCGGAATAGGCGAAGCCGTCGACGCCTTTCAAGCGGGTCAGCTTGAGCAGGACCTGGTCGCCGACGCCGGCTGCCGGAGCCGCATTGCGCTTGGCGCGGAACTCGCGCGCCCGCTCGATCAGGATGCGCGGCGCCACGCCCTGGTCGGCCTCGTTCCATTCCAGGGGGATCGCGACGAGGTCGCCGTCGCGATCCTTGGATTTGATTTCGCTCAGCAGAACGGGAGGCAAGGCGCCGCGCGGATGCGCGACGAGCGTGCCGTTCCCGGGAGCATCGACAGCCTGATCCTCCTGGATCTCCTTCAGCAGCCGCTTCAGCCAGATCTTGCCGCCGCCGGACAACCCGAAGGCGCGCGCGATCTCGCGGCGGCCGGCATCGCGGCCGGCGGCACGCTCGGTCTCGATGAAGTCCAGGATCGCCTCACGGCTCGGCTCAGGCACGGGCGATGACACGATATCGGCTCGTTAAAACGGGGGAGGGCGAAGACAGCACAGCTCCTGTCTGCCATGAGCGCCGCGCCGACGCCAGAACCGGTATCGCCACATCCGCCAATGAAAGCGTCCCAAATGAAAGAAGGGCCGCCCTTGCGGGCAGCCCTTCCATTGTCGAACCGCGGCCCGGCGAGCCGGACCCAAAGGCGCGAAAACTCACGCGGAACAAGAACCCCATTGGGAATGAGTCCAGGTCCACCCGCTTTGCACCAGCGGTTGATGACAATGAGACACTGGATCACCTCCTTTCAGTTGTTACCGACAAGGACAGGCTAGGGCGATTCTCGGGCCGGCGTAAATGTCAAAAAAAGCGCTTCCTTCAGCAGGCCAAATGCCGCGACAGCCGGCAAAATGAAGCCCTTTGGATCGCCTGCCGAAATGTTGGGCGGGAATTATGCTCAATAAATAATCAAAAATGCCCGTCTCGCATCATCCTTGCGCGCATGGCTGTCCATCTCGCAGGAAATTCGGCAAAAGCTGCCCCAGCGGCAGAGATTTGCGGGTCGAACCGTCGCAAAAGGCTCGTTGGCATGTCGCTTGCGAGCCCGCTTCTCCGGGCCGGGGAGGCCTGTCGGCGCCCGCTCAAGGGTGCATTCAACAGGATTGGTTCGGGGGACATGTCCGTGAGCAATACTCGTCGCGTTATTCTGGGCGCTGCACTGGCAGGCGCCGCTTTTCTGGGGACGCTCCTGCCGGCCGCAGCACAGGAGACGATCAAGGTCGGCATCCTGCATTCGCTCTCGGGCACGATGGCTATTTCCGAGACGACGTTGAAGGACGTCATGCTCATGCTCATCGACGAGCAGAACAAGAAGGGCGGCGTGCTCGGCAAGAAGCTCGAGGCCGTCGTCGTCGACCCCGCCTCGAACTGGCCGCTCTTTGCCGAGAAGGCGCGCGAGCTGATTGCCAAGGACAAGGTCTCGGCCGTGTTCGGCTGCTGGACCTCGGTGTCGCGCAAATCCGTTCTGCCGGTCTTCAAGGAGCTGAACTCGATCCTGTTCTATCCCGTCCAGTACGAGGGTGAGGAATCGGAACGCAACGTCTTCTACACCGGCGCCGCGCCGAACCAGCAGGCGATCCCCGCGGTCGACTACCTTGCCAAGGAGGAGAAGGTCCAGCGTTGGGTGCTCGCCGGCACCGACTATGTCTATCCGCGCACGACCAACAAGATCCTTGAGGCGTATCTCAAGTCCAAGGGCGTCAAGGCCGAGGACATCATGATCAACTACACGCCGTTCGGCCATTCCGACTGGCAGACGATCGTGTCCGACATCAAGAAGTTCGGCTCGGCCGGCAAGAAGACCGCCGTGGTCTCGACCATCAATGGCGACGCCAACGTGCCGTTCTACAAGGAGCTCGGCAACCAGGGCATCAAGGCGACGGATATCCCGGTCGTGGCCTTCTCGGTCGGTGAGGAAGAGCTCGCCGGTATCGACACCAAGCCGCTGCTCGGCCATCTCGCCGCCTGGAACTACTTCCAGTCGGTGAAGACGCCGGAGAACGAGGCCTTCATCAAGCAGTGGAAGGCCTACAAGAAGAACGACAAGGCCGTCACCAACGATCCGATGGAAGCCCATGTCATCGGCTTCGCCATGTGGGTCAAGGCGGTCGAGAAGGCCAAGAGCTTCGACCCCGACAAGGTCATCGATGCGCTGCCCGGCATCGAGGCGCCGAACCTGACCGGCGGCATCTCCAAGATGCTCCCGAACCACCACATCACCAAGCCCGTGCTGATCGGCGAGATCAAGGCCGACGGCCAGTTCGACGTGGTCTCGAAGACCGGTCTCGTCGCCGGCGACGCCTGGTCGAAGGAGCTCGATGGCTCCAAGGACCTGATCGGCGACTGGGTCGAGAAGAAGTGCGGCAACTTCAACGTCAAGACCGGCAAGTGCGGCGGCGCGTGAGGTCATGAGGGGGAGGGACGGCACGGGCGGATAAGCCCGGCCGTCCCTTGGAATTCGGCGAGACGCCTCCGTTTGTTCGAACTGGGGGCGTCCGCCACTGCCCAAGTCCGTCACTGCCAAGCAAGCTGCCGAGCCGCGAACCCGAAACGAGCCCATGCGATTTGTGTCCTGCCTTCTGCGCATGATTGCGCTAGCGACGCTGCTTGCGCTCCAGCCGGGCGCTGCTTCAGCCCAAGGTTCGCCCCAAGCCGCCGAAGAGGCCTTCACCAGGCTCGGCGCCGACAGTTTCTCCGACACCAACCGCGCCATCGAGATCCTGATCGCGAACGCTCATCCGCAGGCCGCTGTCATCATTGAGGCTCTGGCCGATGGTCGGCTTCTGGCTGGGGGCGGTGCGGTCGTCGTGAAGACCAAGGACGGCAAACTGCTTGACGCAAAGACCGGCGCTGCACTTGCCTCCGAGCCTCCGGGGTTGAGCGCAGTGCGCCTCAATAACGGCGTGCGCCGTACCATCCAGGCGGCTCTTGGCGGTCTGGGGTTGCTCAATCCCGATGCGGGCAAGCGCATCGCCGCTGCCGAGGCGGTGTTCAAGTCGCGCGATGCTTCCTTGCTGCCGGTGCTCGAAGGCGCCATCGCCAAGGAGAGCGATGCCCGAGCGAAGGCGGCGCTGCGTCAGGCCCAGGCCGCGATCCTCATCGCCAAACCCGACGCCCCGCCCTTTGACAGGATCGCTGCCGTCGACGTGCTGCGCGAACGCGGCGACCAGGATGCGCTGGCGACCCTGCGTTCCCTGCCGGGCGATTCCTCGGCTGGGCTGAGGGAGGCGCAAGGCCGCGCGGTCTCAGCCATCGAGAGCAAGCTCGCGCTGTGGCGTGCCGGACAAAACCTCTGGTACGGCCTCTCGCTTGGCTCGGTGCTGTTGCTGGCGGCGATCGGGCTGGCCATCACCTTCGGCGTGATGGGTGTGATCAACATGGCCCATGGCGAGATGGTGATGCTCGGGGCCTACACCACTTTCATCGTGCAGGAGCTTATTCGGACCCGCTTTCCCGGCCTGTTCGACTACTCCTTGTTGATCGCCGTGCCGCTGGCTTTCCTGGTCGCCGGCCTCGTCGGGATCGCGATCGAGCGCGGCGTCATCCGGTTTCTCTATGGCCGTCCGCTTGAGACGCTGCTCGCAACCTGGGGCATCAGCCTGATCCTGCAGCAGGCGGTTCGCACCGCCTTTGGCCCGACGAACCGCGAGGTCGGCGCGCCCAATTTCATGTCCGGCGCCTTCGAGATCGGCCAGCTCGCCATCACCTGGAACCGGCTCTGGATCATCGTCTTCGCCGGTCTCGTTTTTGCGGCGCTGCTGGCGATCCTGAAGCTGACGCCGATCGGCCTGCAGATGCGCGCCGTCACCCAGAACCGGCGCATGGCCTCGGCGATGGGCATCCGCACCGGCCGCGTCGATGCCTTGACCTTCGGGCTGGGCTCGGGCGTGGCGGGCTTGGCCGGTGTCGCGCTCTCGCAGATCGACAATGTCAGCCCCAATCTCGGCCAGAGCTACATCATCGACAGCTTCATGGTCGTGGTCTTCGGCGGCGTCGGCAATCTCTGGGGCACGCTGGTCGGCGCGATGACGCTCGGCATCGCCAACAAGCTGCTCGAGCCCTATGCCGGCGCGGTGCTCGGCAAGATCGCGCTTCTCGTCTTCATCATCCTGTTCATCCAAAAGCGCCCGCGCGGCCTGTTCGCGCAAAAGGGCAGGGCGGTGGAAGCATGATCACCCGCTTTCTCATCCAGGGCATGGACAAGCGCGGCCTCGTCTTCCTCGCCGTGCTCGTGGCGCTGGCGGTTCTCGTCCCGCTCGCCAATCTGCTGCTGCCGCCGGGCTCGATCCTGCATGTGCCGACCTCGGCCATGTCGCTCTGGGGCAAATATCTCTGCTACGCGCTGCTGGCTATCTCGCTCGATCTGGTCTGGGGCTATTGCGGCATCCTGAGCCTCGGCCACGGCGCCTTCTTCGCGCTCGGCGGCTACGCGATGGGCATGTATCTGATGCGCCAGATCGGCTCGCGCGGAACTTATGGCAACCCGATCCTGCCCGATTTCATGGTCTTCCTGAACTGGAGCGAGTTGCCCTGGTACTGGTACGGCTTCTCCTCCTTTCCGTTCGCCGTGCTGATGGTCCTGGCCGTGCCCGGCCTGCTCGCCTTCGTCTTCGGCTGGTTCGCCTTCCGCTCGCGCGTCACCGGCGTCTATCTCTCGATCATCACCCAGGCGCTGACCTATGCGCTGCTGCTCGCCTTTTTCCGCAACGATATGGGCTTTGGCGGCAATAACGGCCTGACCGATTTCAAGGAGATCGTCGGCTTCAACGTGCAGGCGCAGTCGACGCGCGCGGCCTTGTTCTCGATGACCTGCGTCATGCTGATCGCCGGTTTCCTGATCGCGCGCGGCATCGTCTCGTCGAAACTCGGCAAGGTCGTGATCGCCATCCGCGATGCGGAATCCCGCACGCGCTTCCTCGGCTACCGGGTCGACCGCTTCAAGCTCTTCGTCTTCACCGTCTCGGCCTGCATGGCGGGCGTCGCCGGCGCGCTTTACGTGCCGCAGGTCGGCATCATCAATCCCAGCGAATTCGCGCCGGCGAACTCGATTGAGACCGTGATCTGGGTCGCGGTCGGCGGGCGCGGCACGCTGGTCGGCGCGGCCTTGGGGGCCGTCGTCGTCAACTACGCCAAGACCGTCTTCACCTCTGGCTTCATGGCGCCGTACTGGCTGTTCGCGCTGGGCGCGCTCTTCGTCTTCGTGACGATCTTCATGCCCAAGGGCATTCTGGGCACGGCGCAGGACTGGTGGGCCCGGCGCAAGGCGCCTCCCGAGGCGTCGCCAGCGGCCGAACCGGCCCCGGCGGAGTGACGACATGAACGCTCCCGTTCCCGGCGCACTCACCTCCTCGCTGCTCTATCTCGACGGCGTCAGCGTCTCCTTCGACGGCTTCAAGGCCATTCGCGGCCTTTCGCTGACCATCGAGCCAGGCGAGATGCGCGCCATCATCGGCCCCAACGGCGCCGGCAAGACCACGATGATGGACATCATCACCGGCAAGACAAAGCCCGATGTCGGCACGGTGATGTTCGGCGGCTCGGTCGACCTGACCAAGCTCGACGAGGCGGCGATCGCCAATCTCGGCATCGGTCGCAAATTCCAGAAGCCTACGGTGTTCGATTTCCATACCATCGAAGACAACATCCTGCTGGCGTTGAAATCGAAGCGCACGGTGGCCAGGACCCTGTTCTGGAAGACGGCTGCTGCGGACGCCAAGCGCATCGACGACATCCTCGGCATCATCAAGCTCGGCGATGCGCGCGACCGGCTCGCGGGCTCGCTCTCGCATGGCCAGAAGCAGTGGCTCGAGATCGGCATGCTCCTGGCGCAGGATCCAAAACTCCTGCTGGTCGATGAGCCTGCCGCCGGCATGACCGATGGCGAGACGGCCGAGACGGCCGTCCTCCTCAAGGAGATCGCCAGGGATCATTCGGTCATCGTGGTCGAGCATGACATGGGCTTCATCCGCGAGCTCGGCGTGAAGGTGACCGTGCTGCATGAGGGCTCGGTTCTGGCCGAGGGTCCGCTCGACCAGGTCAGCGCCAATGAGCGCGTCGTCGAAGTGTATCTGGGACGATGAGCATGAGCCGGAAAAGTGGGAACCGGTTTTCCGATCAGCTCATGCGGCAGAAAGCTGACCAATGCTGAGCGTGGACGCCATCGATCTCCATTACGGCGCAGCCCAGGCGCTGCGCCGCGTCTCGGTCACGGCCGAGATCGGCAAGGTCACCTGCGTGATGGGCCGCAACGGCGTCGGCAAGACCTCGCTGATGCGCGCCATCGTGGGCCACCAGGCGATCTCGGGCGGCAAGATCAGCTTCGGCGGCGAGGACATATCGAGGCTGCGCAGCGAGGATCGTGCGCGCGCCGGCATCGCCTATGTGCCGCAGGGGCGGGAGGTGTTCCCGCTGCTGAGCGTGAAGGAAAATCTGGAGACGGGCTATGCGCCCTTGCCCCGCAAGGAGCGCTATGTCCCCGACGAACTGTTTGACCTATTCCCCGTGCTGAAGTCGATGTTGGGGCGGCGCGGCGGAGACCTCTCGGGTGGCCAGCAACAGCAACTCGCCATCGCGCGGGCGCTGGTCACCCGGCCCAAATTGCTGGTGCTGGACGAGCCGACCGAGGGCATCCAGCCCTCCATCATCAAGGATATCGGTCGCGCGATCGATTATCTGCGCTCAAAGGGCGACATGGCGATCGTGCTGGTCGAGCAATATTTCGACTTCGCCCGCGATCTCGCCGACTCGATGTTCGTGATGGAGCGCGGCGAGGTCGTGCTGTCGGGGCCGATGGCCGAGCTCGACGCCAATCAGGTCCAGAGGCTGATCCAAGTTTAGCGCGAGGAGGGCTTCAAAACGCGAGCGGGGCGTTGTCGACGACTTCCTTCATCACGAAGAAGGTCCGCGTCTGCCGCACACCGGGCAGCGCGATCAGCTTGTCGGCGTGCAACTTGTTGAAATCGGCCATGTCCCTGACGCGGATCTTGAGGAAATAGTCGAAATCGCCGGCGACGATGTGGCAATCGAGAACAGTGGGCATGTTCCGGATGGCGGCCTCGAAGTCGCCGAAGCTTTCGGGCGTGGAGCGATCCAGCACGACGCCGACGAAGGCCAGCGTGCCCATCTCGACATGTTGCGGCGAGACCTGCGCGCGCACCGATGAGATATAGCCGTCGCTGAACAGGCGCTGGATCCGCCGGTGGCAGGTGGCGGGGCTGGTGTTGACCCGTTTGGCGATCTCGGCGTTGCCGAGCCGCCCATCCGCCTGCAGCAGGCGCAGGATTTTGAGGTCGGTTCGGTCGAGTTTTTCAGCCATGGAAGAAACGTCCGTTTTCATGCCAATTTTCGGAACTGATGGCGCGATGATCCAATAATTGCGGAAGTTTCAGGAAAAACAAGCGTTCACTTTGGAAGGACGTCTCAACTGAGATTCGATATTTTTCCCCGATCATTTTCGAGGGAGACAAGCCTGCCATGCTGAGCAAATTCGAGCGCTATCCGCTGACCTTCGGGCCAACGCCGATCGAGAAACTGTCGCGTCTGTCCGCCCATCTCGGCGGCCATGTCGAGATCTTCGCCAAGCGCGAGGATTGCAATTCGGGCCTGGCCTTCGGCGGCAACAAGCTGCGCAAGCTCGAATATATCGTGCCCGACGCCATCGCCAGCAACGCCGATACGCTGGTCTCGATCGGTGGCGTGCAGTCGAACCATACCCGCATGGTCGCCGCGACTGCCGCCAAGATCGGCATGAAGTGCCGCCTGATCCAGGAGAGCTGGGTGCCGCATGAGGACGCCGTCTATGACCGCGTCGGCAATATCCTGATGTCACGCGTCATGGGTGCCGAGGTCCAGCTCGTCGACGAGGGCTTCGACATCGGCATCCGCGAAAGCTGGGAAAAGGCGCTCGCCGATGTGAAGGCCAAGGGCGGCAAGCCCTATGCGATTCCCGCCGGCGCCTCGGTCCATAAATTCGGTGGTCTCGGCTATGTCGGCTTCGCCGAGGAAGTGCGGGCCCAGGAAGCCGAACTCGGCTTCAAATTCGACTACATCATCGTCTGCACCGTCACCGGCTCGACCCATGCCGGCATGGTCGTCGGCTTCGCCAAAGATGGCCGCCAGCGCAACGTCATCGGCATCGACGCCTCCTTCACGCCGGCCCAGACGCGCGCCCAGGTTCTCGATATCGCCCAGAAGACCTCGGCCCTCGTCGGCGGCAAGGACATCACCAACGAGGATATCGTCCTCAACGAGGACTACGCCTACCCGGTCTACGGCGTGCCCTCGCAGGAGACCGTCGAGGCGATCCGCCTCTCGGCTCGTCTCGAAGGCATGATGACCGACCCCGTCTATGAGGGGAAATCCATGCAGGGCATGATCGATCTGGTGAAGAAGGGCTTCTTCCCGGCCGGTTCCAAGGTGCTCTACGCGCATCTCGGCGGCGTGCCGGCGATCAACGGCTACAGCTACACCTTCCGCAACGGCTGAGCCGTCATGGAAGCCGTCGTCTTCTTCGAGTTCGCCTCCGAAGCGTCCGGCGTCCGGTCAGGCTTGCTTGACCGGATCGGCCCCATCGCCCTGGCGGGCGACGGTCGACTCAATTTCGTCGGGACGGAGCGCGACGAGCGCGGCCGGCCAGTCCGCGAGGTCATCGCGCTCGGCTTCAAGAACGCGGAGACGGCGCAAGCGGTCATGCTGCGCTGGTGCGGCGACCCGGCCTTTCCGGCCGGGGTGCAGACGCGGCTGATGCGGATCGAGCCGATCTGGTCGATCGAGCCGTTGGCGGTGATGTTTCCCTAAAGCCAGAGCCGGATGCGAAACGGCGGGAACCGGTTTTTCGCATCCGACTCCAAGGGCTGCCGCTTCAGTCGTGGAGCGACAGGCCCTTGGTGATCTTGTCTGCCTCCTTGCGCTCGGCATGGATGGCCAGGCCGACGAGATCGAGCGCCGCCGTGGCGACAGCGGCGACCGCGGCGCGGTTGTCGCTGTCATTGCCGGTCGCGAACAGCTCCCGCGTATAGAGATGCGGCCGCACGCCGCGCTGCTGCGCGCGCTGGAGCATCAATCCGAGCTGCTCGCTGGTCGCGGCGAAGATCAGGACGGGCTGGCGGATCAGCGGGCCGTAAAATCGGCCCGAGGCATCGTTGTAGTCCTCGCCCCTGAGTTCGGGGTAAGCTCCCACGAGGCCGCCGGCGAGGAAGCTGGCGACGTTGAGTTTTTGCCAGGTGGCGAGATTCTCGCGCACCGCTATGGCGATCTTGGTGTCGTAACGCATGGCGCAATCGATAGGCGAGCCTGAGCCAGCCGGTCTTGAACGATCGTGCGGCCCCTCACAGGGTGATTGGCTGCGCGCCGGGCCCGGCTCTGACGGCATCGAGCGGATCGAGGCCTTCTTCAGCGGCCACGCCTATGACCCGCACAGGCACGACACCTATGCGCTGGGCCTGACGCTGAGCGGCGTGCAGAGCTTCGACTACCGCGGCAGCCGGCAGGATAGCTGCGCGGGCAATGCGATCGTCCTGCATCCAGACGAGATTCATAATGGCCGCGCCGGCGTCGAAACCGGTTTCCGCTACCGCATGCTGTATCTGGAGCCCCGGCTCCTGCGCGCGGCGCTGGGCGATGAGGCCCGCACGCTGCCCTTCATCTCGGCGGCCGTCTCGTCTGATCCGCGCCTCGTTCGCGCGATCGCGCGCGGCTTGCGCGCGATCGACACGCCATTGGCGGCTGACGAAGCTGACGACATCGTCCTGGGGTTGGCCGAGGCCCTGCTGGCGCTCGACCCGTCCGCCGCGCGCCCAGTGGGCTCACGCCACGCCCAGGCGGCCTCGGAGCGCGTCAGGCGGTTTCTCGACGCTCACCTGGAGCGGGTCGTCACATCAGGAGAGCTGGAAGACGTCGCCGGGCTCGATCGGTTCGCGCTGGCCCGCCACTTCCGCGCGAGCTTCGGCACGAGCCCCTATAATTATCTCGTCATGCGCCGGCTCGACCGAGCCCGCGCCATGCTGCGGTCGGGACTTGAAATCGCCGATGTCGCGGCCGCTTGCGGTTTCGCCGACCAGAGCCATCTGACGCGCCAGTTCCGCCGGGCTTTCGGCGTCACGCCCGGTCGCTGGCGCAACCTGCATCGCCATCCGGAGTGAGCGACGGCCATAAGCCGTTCTCCCTCCGGATGTTCGACTATGCAGGCCTGTTTGCCTTCGTTTTCAGGCCTATTTGCCCTCGTTGACCGTGATCTTCGGCAAGGCGCTGCTGGACAGACCGTATTTCACGAAGATCGCGTCATAGCTTCCCTTGGCCTTGAGCCGGTCGAGCGCGCCCTTGACCGCATCGCGCAACTGGTTGCCTTCGGGGGTCTTCACGAAGGGAATGCCGGCGCGCACATCGGTGAAGGGCGCGCCGATCGGCACATAGGTGTTGGGCTCGAGCTTGAGGAAATAGGGCATCACCTCGCTGCCCTGGACGGCAGCCTGGAGGCGCTGGGTCTTGAGCTGGGTGCGGGCGTCGATAGAGCCTTCCGTACCGACGATCGTCAGGGCCGGCTTGCCCTTGGCGACGCAGTTTTCCTTGCTCCAGGCTTCCATTTCGGCAGGCCAGCTCGTCGAGCGGCTGGCACCGACCGTCTTGCCGCAGAGATCCTCCATCGTCTTCAGGCCCGAGGCCAGTGCCGCGATGGTGTAGAACTGCGCGCCCGACGAGAAGTAGTCGATGAAATCGGCGGTTTCGCGCCGAGCCGGTTTATCCGACATGCCGGCCATGACCATGTCGACACGGCCGGTCTGCAGCGAGGGCAGCATCTGCGCGAAGGCGGTCTCCTGCCACTCGATCGCGACGCCGAGTTCCTTGCCGATCGCTTCGCCGATTTCGATGTCGAGCCCGGTCAGGGTGTTGGTCGCCGGGTCCTTGAAGATGATCGGCGGGTAGTTCGGCTGCGTCGCGACGATGATCTTGCCAGCGGTCTTGATCCGGGCCGGCAGTTCCTGGGCGGAAACCGCCGCGGGCAGGCAGAACGCCAAAGCGGCGAGCAGGCTTCGTGAGGTCAGGGTCATGGCAATCCTCCGGATCGGTTCAAGGCGAGGGTTCAGGGCAAGAGCTCAAGGCAAGACCGCGGCGATGAAGTCGCGGGTGCGGGGATGTTCGGGTGCGCTCAGCACCTGGGCGGGAGGCCCCTGTTCGATCAGGCGACCTTGATCCATGAAGACGACGCGGTCGGCGACCTCGCGCGCGAAACCGAGCTCATGCGTCACCACGATCATCGTCATGCCGCTCTTGGCCAGGTCGCGCATCACGGCGAGCACCTCGCCGACGAGTTCCGGATCGAGCGCCGAGGTCGGCTCGTCGAACAGCATCAAACGTGGCTTCATCGCAAGCGCGCGGGCGATCGCAACGCGCTGCTGCTGGCCTCCGGAAAGCTCGGAGGGGTAGGCGCCGCGTTTCTCGGCGAGGCCGACCCGGGCCAGCAGGCGCTCGGCCTCGGCGGTCGCGGTGGCCCTGGGCTGCTTCAGGACGGTCACCGGCCCCTCGATCACGTTCTGCAGCGCCGTCATATGGCCGAAGAGATTGAAGCGCTGGAAGACCATGCCGCTGGCGAGGCGCTGACGCGCGATCTCCTTGTCGGTCAATTCGATCAAGCGGTCGCTGGTGCGCCGGAAGCCGGCGAGTTCGCCATCGACCCAGATCGCGCCACCATCGATCCGTTCGAGCTGGTTGATGCAGCGCAAGAGCGTGCTCTTGCCGGAGCCGGAGGGACCGATGATGCAGACGACCTCCCCGGGCGCGACGTCGAGCGAGACGGAATCGAGCGCCGCTAGATTGCCGAAGCGCTTCGTCAGCGACAGCGCCTGGACCATGGGGCGGTTTGCGGACGCCTCAACCATTGCGCGCTCCCGCACCAGCGCGGCCCTTGGCGAAATGCCGCTCCAGGACAACCTGCCCGAGCGAGAGGATCGAGACCACGATCAGATACCAGCCCGCAGCGACGATCAGCAATTCGATCACCCGAGCATTGGCGTAGTAGATCGTCTGGGCGTTGCGCAGGATCTCGGAGAACTGGATCACGCTGGCGATCGAGGTCAGCTTGACCATGCTCACCACCTCATTGCCGACAGGCGGAATGATCACCCGCATCGATTGCGGCAGCACGATCCGGCGCAAGGTCGTCAGCCTGGTCATGCCGATCGCCTTGGCCGCTTCGACCTGACCGTGGTCGACCGAGAGGATTCCGGAGCGCACGACCTCGGCCGTATAGGCGCCCTGGTTGATGCCTAAGCCCAGCAGCGTCGCCATGAAGGGACCGATCAGGTCGATCGTCCGGGCCGAGAACAGGCCTGGAATGCCGATCGTCGGGAAGACCAGCGCGAGGTTGAACCAGATCAGCAATTGCAGGATCAGCGGCGTGCCGCGGAAGAACCAGATGTAGAACGCCGCCGAGCCGCGCATCACGGCGTTGGGCGACATCGCCATGATCGCGAAGATGACTCCGAGCGCGATGCCCAGCGCCATGGCGCAGACCGTCATGATCACGGTGTTGGCGAGGCCGCCCAGGATGGCGGGCGCGGTGAAGAACTGGCCGACCACCTTCCAGGCGATGTCGCCCTCGGCAAAAGCCTTCACCACGAACGCAAGCGCAAGCAGCACCAGGGTCGCGGAAACCCAGCGTCCGAGATGCAGCCTGCCGACGCGGGGCAGGCTGAGGATCGTCGGGTCGAGCGCCGTCCCCGGCATCTGGCTCGAAGTCATGGTTGCGGTCCCCGGTATCCGTTGGCCCAGTCACGCTGCACGGCGAGGCGCAGCGTCAGCCGGTCTATCTGCTCGGCCACGCGTGCAGGCGACGTGCCACCTTTGGCCATACGCGCATCGAGTGCCGCCTCCAATGTCAGATGTTCCCTGATATCGGGCGTGAGGCGTAGGTCGATCGAGGCCAGCGCGGCATCGTCGATCTCGTGCAGCTGGCAGGATTTCTCCTCGCAGAGGCGTACCAGCGCGCCGGTGATCTCATGCGCCTCGCTGAAGGCTACGCCCCTGCGCGCCAGGAAATCGGCGACCTCGGTCGCGAGCGTAAAACCGCGTGAAGCAGCGTCTCGCATGGTCGCGACATCGACCGTCATGGTGGCGACCAGGCCGGCCACGGCGGGAAGCGCCAGCGCCAAACCCTCGACTGCATCGCAGCAGGCGTTCTTATCCTCGGCGAGGTCACGGTTATAGGACAGGGGCAGGCTCTTCAGCGCCGCCAGCATGGTCATGAGCCCGCCGATCAGCCGCGCCGAGCGGCCGCGCGTCAGTTCGGCGATGTCGGGGTTCTTCTTCTGCGGCATGATCGAGGACCCGGTCGCGAAAGAATCATGCAGCGAAATCCAGCGATAAGGCTGCGTGCACCAGATCACGATCTCCTCGGCCAGCCTGGAGAGATTGACCGCGTGCATGGCGGTGACGAACAGGAACTCCGCGACATGGTCGCGAGAGCCGACGGCGTCGACCGAGTTCTCGAACGAGCCGTCATAGCTGAGTTCCTCGGCGACCAGCTCGGGGTTGAGCGCGATCGCGGAACCCGCCAGCGCGGCGGCGCCGAGCGGGGAGACGGCATTGCGCCTGTCCCAGTCGATCAACCGCTCGGCATCACGCGCGAAGGCCTGGGCATGGGCCATCAGGTGATGGCCGAAGGTGATGGGCTGCGCCGCCTGAAGATGCGTCACGCCCGGCGCCGGCGTCGCGACATGTTCGCGGGCCTGCGCAATGAGGGCCTCCTGCAGGCTCAGCAGATCCTTCATCAGCCCGCGGGCGCGGTGCCGGAGGAAGAGCTTGAGGTCGTTGGCGGCCTGGTCGTTGCGCGAGCGCCCGGCGCGGATCTTGCCGCCGAGAGGGCCGAGCCGCTGCGTCAGGACGCGCTCGAGGAAGGTCTGGACGTCTTCGTCCTCCGGCCAGGGCTCGATCAGCCCTGTCGCATGGAGTTTCTCGACCGCGTCGATCTCTTTCTGGATCGTGGCGATCTCGGCATCGTCGAGCAGGCCGGCGCGGCCGAGCTCGCGGATATGGGCGCGCGAGCCGGCGAGATCATAGGGCGCCAGGCTGAAATCGCTGGCCTCCGAGCGTGAGAGGCGGGTCAGCGCAGGATCGGGGTCGGCGGTGAAACGACCGCCCCACAGGCGCAATGGCTGGTTCACGCTGGCTCCCCGCTCTGACGTAACGCCAGGCAGGTTAGTGCGCATGGGTTTGCGCCGGCAAAGGAGATGATTTCCGACGATCATTCCATTTTGGAATAGCTCTTTCGCTGGGCGTCGTCGTGGACTAGTGTGAGAGATGCTTTCGGAGTCACCCTCGCTCCTCTCGGCGCCGCTGCCGCGGCGGCTGCCTTCGACCATGGGCCTGCGCGTGGTCGAGGCGGTTGCGCGTCATGGCTCCTGCTCGGGCGCAGCCGACGAACTGAACCTGACCCAGAGTGCCGTCAGCAAGCAATTGCGCGGCGTCGAGCAGATTGTCGGTGCGAGCCTGTTTGCACGTAACCGGCGCGGCCTGGAGCCGACCGAAGCCGGCCACGCCTTCATCGGTCCGGCCCGGGATGTGCTCGTCGCCCTGGCCTCGGCGGTCGGCGGTGTTGCAGGTTTTCGCCCGGAGCAGCCGATGCTCAGGCTGCATGTGCTGCCGATCCTTGGCGACCGCTGGCTGGTGCCGCGCTTCTCGCGCTTCGCCGAGGAACATCCCGAGATCGAGGTCCAGTTCACGAACTTCGTCGCCCATGGCACGGCCGAAGCCGCGGACGCGACGTTTCGCTTCGGTGAGGGCGACTGGCCTGGGCAGCAGGCGGATTATCTGTTCGGGCGCGATGTCGCGCTGGTCGCGGCGCCTGACCTTCTGGCGCGCTTCGGGCCGATCCGCGATGTCAGGGATATCGCGCGGTTTCCGGTGCTCGACCATCCGCCGACCCCGCTGCGCTGGAGCGAGTTTGCCGAGGCCAATGCCGTGGCTGACCTCGTTCCACAGAGGGTGATCCGCTTCGGCTTCTATGCCCTGGTCATTCGCGCGGCGATCGCGGGGCAGGGGCTGGCGCTGGTGCCGCGCGCCCTGGTCGCGGAGGAGCTCACGGGGGGGCGTCTCGTCAACCCGGCGGGGCTCGGTTTTCGCAGCCGGCATGGCTATTGGCTGACCCGCCCGGCGGATCGTCCACCGAGTCCGGCGCTCGTCTTGCTGCGCGACTGGCTTGTCGCGGAGGCGGTCGGGATGCAAGAAGCGCGATGAACAGGAAGTGCCAAGAAACGGACCGGCGCATGAAACGGACCGGCGGTCGAGATGCCCCGGCCATGAAGGGTTGAAGCGATGCAGCTAGGGATGGTCGGCCTCGGCCGGATGGGGGCGAATATCGTGCGCAGGCTGATGCAGGCCGGGCATGATTGCGTGGTCTATGACCGCGATCCCAAGCCTGGCGCCGCTCTCGCCGAGAAGGGGGCGGTCGTCGCCTCCGACCTGAAGGACATGGTCGCCAAGCTTGCCGCGCCGCGTGCCATCTGGGTCATGCTGCCGGCCGGCGAGATTACCGAGGCGACGCTGACCGAGTTGTCCGGACTGCTGTCTCCAGGCGACACGCTGATCGACGGCGGCAACGCCTTCTGGAAGGACGATGTCCGGCGTGGGCAGGAGCTTTCGGCCAAGGGCCTGCATTATCTCGATATCGGCACCAGCGGCGGTGTGCATGGGCTGGAGCGCGGCTATTGCCTGATGATCGGCGGCGACAAGGAGACCGTCGCGCGGTTGGACCCGCTGCTGAAGGCGCTCGCGCCCGGCAAGGGCGATATTCCTGAGACCAGCCATCGCGACGGTCGCAATCCGACCAGCGAGGAGGGATACCTGCATTGCGGGCCGGTCGGCGCGGGCCATTTCGTCAAGATGGTCCATAACGGTATCGAATACGGCATGATGCAGGCCTTCGCCGAGGGCTTCGACCTGCTGCGCAACGCCTCTGCTCGGGAGGGCCTGCCGCCGGAATACGGCTTCGATTTCGATGTCGCCGAGATCTCCGAGGTCTGGCGGCGCGGCTCGGTCGTGACCTCTTGGCTGCTCGACCTGACGGCGTCGGCGCTCGCAGCCGATGAGGATCTCTCGGCTTATACCGGCAATGTCTCGGATTCGGGCGAGGGGCGCTGGACGGTGCAGGCCGCGATCGAGACCGCGACGCCGGCCGAGGTCCTGACCTCCTCGCTCTACACCCGCTTCCGCTCACGCAAGGACCACACCTTCGCCGAGAAGGTACTCTCGGCCATGCGCGCCGGCTTCGGCGGCCATGTCGAGCCCAAGAAGCCGGTCTGACGCGCCATGAGCAATTCGGAGAAGGGCGGCGGGCCCGCCGTCATCGTCGTCATGGGCGTTGCGAGCTCGGGCAAGACCTCGCTGGGCGAGCGTCTTGCCGAGCATCTGGGCTGGCCGTTCCGCGATGCCGATTCGTTCCACCCGCCGCAGAATGTCGCCAAGATGGCGGGCGGCACGCCGTTGAACGACGAGGACCGCAAGCCCTGGCTCGCTGCCATCGCCGCCTGGATCGACGAACTTCGCGCTGCGGGCAAGAATGGCATCGTCACCTGTTCGGCGCTGAAGCGGGCCTATCGCCGCGTCATCATCGGCGATCGCCCCGATGTCGCCCTGGTCTATCTCAAGGGCTCGCGCGAATTGATCGGCGCGCGCATGGCGGCGCGGCAGCACCATTTCATGCCGCCCGCGCTGCTCGACAGCCAGTTCGCTGCGCTGGAGGAGCCCGGCGACGATGAGCGCCCGCTGGTGATGCCGGTCGAGCTGCCGAAGGACGAGATTCTGCGCGCGGTGTTGACAAAGCTCGGGTTGAACTGACCTGTCAGGGCTAGAGCAGGATGCGAAAAAGTGGGAACCGGTTTTTCGCAATCGATCCTGCTCTAACTCTTTGATGAGAGACGGATTCAGATTTCAGGTCGGATCACTTAGTGATCCAACCTGAAGTCATCCGGCTCTAGCGCTGCCGCGCCGGCCAAGCGATCGCTCCAGAGCAGAACAGCGCCCACCAGATCAGGATCGGTTGCAGCGCCAGTCTCGGGCCGTGATACCACCAACTCGCCGGCAGCCCCGGAATCGCAATGGCTTCCAGGGCGTGCTTGATGTTGGCCGGAAAGACGCAAAGCGCGTAGAGCGCGAGCCCGATGCCGGCTGCTTTGCGAAGATGCGGGATCAGCAATGCCAGGGCGCCGAGGATTTCCGCAATTCCGGTCAGGACGACGACCTCACGCGGCGCGGGTATCCAGTCCGGCATGATCGGCAGAAAAGCCTCGGGCGAGCGCAGATGAAGCCCTCCGGCGGCGAGATAGAACGCCGCCATCAGCCAGCGCATCGCGGAGTGCAGCTTCACGTCACCTCGAACCAGGTCCACAAGCCCAGGTCGAAGCGCTCCAGGACCGTCGACGAGATCATCCAGCGGCCCGGGTTCTCGGCGATGAAGGCGATATGCAGCCGCTTGCCCTCGGGAATCTGCACCGTGTCCATGAAATAGGGCTCCCAGCCATCGTCGAGCGGGTGCAGCAGCCGAAAGCAGTGGCCATGCACATGGATCGGCTGCAGGAAGGCCGTTCGGTTTTCGATCGCGAGCACGATCGGCGTGCCGCGCTTGACACTGACGAGCGGCTTGCCGGCGTCTCCGACGCCACCATTGACCCGCCAGGGTTTGGAGAGATCGAGGCCGGCGAGATCCAGCTTGAGCTCGGGCATGACCTTCGCCCCGCCCTCGATGAGGATCTGGGGGCGGACCGCATCCTGGAGGCGCACCGCAGCAGGGAGCGTCGGGTTGGGCTTCAGAGCGGCAGGCGCGGTCACGGCCGCTTTCTTTGCGCCCTCAGTCACCAGCCGGACAAGCGGCACGCCGGCGCCGATCAAGGCGGTCACGATCGCGGTCGCGCCCGGCTCCTCCGGCATGTCGACGATCAGATCGTAGCGCGTGCCCGGTGCGAAGGGCAGTTGCGCGCGCACCGGCTCGAACGTGTCGGTCGGCTGCCCGTCGACGGCAACGACCGAGGCCTTCACCCCGTCGAAGCGCAACCGCATGATCCGGGCGTTGCAGGCGTTGGCGAGGCGCAGGCGGACGCGCGCGCCCGGAGCGACCGCGACGCGCTGCGGCGGCGGAGCGCCATTGACCGTCAGCCAGCTGCCGAGCCGGCCTCCGGCTGCGTTCTCGGGGCTTGCCGCGGCAAAGGGACGAATGACGTGGTCGTCGCCGAGCAGCCAATCCGCGACCATCACCGGCAGATCCAGGTCGACCGCCAGCGGCTCCGCCTCCTCGACGATGAGCATTCCGCCAAGGCCTCGGCCGGCCGGTTCGGACGAGCCGCCGACGAGCAGCGGCCGATAGAGGAAGGTGCCCGCATCCGGCGGCGTCAGCCGGTATTCAAAGCTTGCGCCTGGAGCGACCGGGGGCTGGCCGAAGCCCCCGACCCCGTCCATGGCGGCCGCGCCACGCAGGCCTTGCCAATGCAGGGACAGCGGCAGAGCGGTTCGGTTGTCGAGCTTGAGGCGCAACGTCTCCCCTAGCTTGATTCGCAGCGCCGGACCTGGAGACGCCCCGTTCAGCGCCAGGATGTCGGTCTCGCCGGCCGGCGCCGGCCGCAAACGCGCCTTGCCGGGGGCTGCAACCAGCAGGCTCAATGGCGGCTCGGTTCCGGCTGGGCCCGCCGGCGGTCTGGCCTGGGACGAGGCCCGGCCGGCAAGCGCGATCGTCGTCGCAGCGCCAAGGCCGGCAAGCGTGGCGCGCCTTGTCGGCATCAGGGACGATCGCAGGGAGGGAAGGAGGCCTTTGTCGGTCATGCGCCCGGCATAATCTGTGGCGCGCGATCTGGCGAGAGGCGGCCTTCGCGCAGCCTGGCGATGTGTCGCGATACGGCGCGGCAGGGCGACCTTCGCAGAAACGTCGCATTTTTTTGCTGCATGGCCTGCTCGAAATGCGTATAGCACCGCGGCCCAACGATGGCCGCGCTGCGTTTGCTCGCGTGCAGCGCTATCGGGCCGGCGGGCGTGGCGGAATTGGTAGACGCACTGGTTTTAGGTACCAGCGGCGAAAGTCGTGGGGGTTCGAGTCCCTCCGCCCGCACCAGCAAGCGTGCGATCGCATCATGACGTTAGCGTCGTGGCGCGGGAATCGTTCGCTGAAGAAAAATGGATTTCGCGAGCGCGGCGGCGGTCACCCGGCGTCGCGCTTTGGACATTGAAGTAACGCTGTTGGCGGATCGAAAACGATGAACGTGACCGAAACCCTGTCCCAGGGCCTCAAGCGCGAGTTTCAGGTGGTGTTGAACGCCGCCGACCTCAAATCCAGGCTCGATGACGGCCTCCAGGGCCTGCAGGGCAAGGCCAGGATCAATGGCTTCCGCCCCGGCAAGGTGCCGGTCGCCCATCTGCGCCGTCTCTATGGCCGCTCGGTCATGTCCGACGTGCTGCAGAACGCAGTCAACGAGGCGAACCAGAAGATCGTCACGGATAACGGCCTGAAGCTCGCCTTCGAGCCGCAGATCCGCTTCCCCGAGAACAAGGACGAGATCGAGGCCGCGATGGAGGCCAAGGGCGATCTCGCCTTCACCGTCGCGCTCGAGGTTCTGCCCAAGATCGAGCTCGCCGACCTGTCGGACGTGTCGCTGACCAAGCCCGTCGCCGAGGTGCCCGACGCCGATGTCGACGCCGCGCTGGAGCGCATGGCCGGCCAGAACCGCACCTATTCGAACAAGGGCGAGAAGGCCAAGGCCGCCAGCGGCGACCGCCTGATGATCTCCTTCGTCGGCACGCTCGAGGGCAAGCCCTTCGACGGCGGCACGGGCGAGGGCATCCCGCTCGATCTCGGCGCCGGCCAGTTCATCCCCGGCTTCGAGGAGCAGCTCGAAGGCGCCAAGGCCGGCGAGACCCGCACGGTCAAGGTGACCTTCCCCGAGAACTACACCGCGACCCATCTTGCCGGTAAGCCGGCCGAGTTCGAAGTCACGGTCACCGAGGTGCAGGCGCCCGAGCCCGTCAAGATCGACGACGAGCTCGCCAAGGCCTTCGGCATGGAGTCGCTCGATGCGCTGAAGACCGCGATCCGCGAGCAGATCGGCCGCGATTTCGGCGAGCAGTCGCGCCGCAAGCTGAAGAAGAGCCTGCTCGACGCGCTCGACGCCAAATACACCTTCGAATTGCCGCCGACCCTGGTCGAGCAGGAGTTCGCCAGCGTCTGGAGCCATGTCGAAGTCGACATGAAGGAAGCCAAGAAGTCGTTCGAGGACGAGGGCACGACCGAAGAAGCCGCGAAGGCCGACTATCGCAAGATCGCCGAGCGCCGGGTGCGCCTCGGCCTCGTGCTGGCCGAGATCGGCGAGAAGGCCAAGGTCCAGATCTCGGATGACGAGGTCACCAAGGCCCTGGTCGAGCGCGCCCGCCAGTTCCCCGGGCAGGAGAAGCAGGTCTGGGAGTTCTACCAGAAGAACCCGCAGGCCCTGGCCGAGATCCGTGCCCCGATCTTCGAGGAGAAGGTCGTCGACCACCTGCTGGAGCAGGTGAAGGTCGAGGATCAGAGCGTCACGCGCGAAGCGCTCTATGCCGACGAAGAGGCGGACGAGACTGCCGAGGCCAAGCCGAAGAAGGCCGCCAAGAAGGCCAAGAAGGCTGACGCCAAGGGCGAGGACAAGGCCGACGACGCTTCGGCCTGATTGTCGGCAACCTTAATCGCAAGATTCGCGCCGCCGGGCTTCATGCTGGGCGGCGCTTCTCTTTTCAGCCGCGTTTGCCGTGCTTATGTGGGTGTCCTCCGAGACATTCGCTGATTCTCCATCCGCCGAATCCGGCGCCGCCACCCAAGGACGATTTTCATGCTGCGCGATCCGATCGAGACCTACAACAATCTCGTCCCGATGGTGGTCGAGCAGTCCAGCCGTGGCGAGCGCGCCTTCGACATCTATTCGCGGCTGCTGCGCGAGCGCATCATCTTCCTGACCGGACCGGTGGAGGATTACTCCGCCTCGCTGATCGTGGCGCAGCTCCTCTTCCTCGAGGCCGAGAACCCCAAGAAGGAAATCTCCTTCTACATCAACTCGCCCGGTGGCGTGGTGACGTCGGGCATGTCGATCTACGACACGATGCAGTTCATCCGCTGCCCGGTCACGACTTTGTGTGTCGGCCAGGCCGCCTCGATGGGCTCGCTGCTGCTCACCGCCGGCGCCAAGGACATGCGTTTTGCGCTGCCCAACGCGCGCATCATGGTCCACCAGCCCTCGGGCGGCTTCCAGGGCCAGGTCACCGACATCCTGATCCACGCCCGCGAGGTCGAGAGCCTGAAGCGCCGGCTGAACGAGATCTACGTCAAGCACACCGGCCGCTCCTATGCCGACATCGAAGCGGCGCTGGAGCGCGACAATTTCATGACCGCCGAGGCGGCGCGCGACTTCGGCCTGATCGACAAAGTCATCGACAAGCGGCCGGAAGACGCGACAGCCTGACCGGCGGCGTGGGCTGCGACCAGCCGCCCCGTTGCCTGTGGGTTGGCGCGGCGGCTTTAAGCGCCCATATTGCAAGGGGACCGGCCCCATGTTTGCATGGGGAATCGGGCGAGCGGACTGGCGCTCCTAAACGGTCCGGTTTTGGGTCGGCTCTGTCCACCGGGTGTTCCGGAACAGGGCGTTAACCTAATGATCGTGATCTGAGCGTCTATTAATGACGGAGAGACGACGGTTGCATCCGCTCAGGCTGATGTGGTCGTCCGGCTCCGAGAATGGAGATGGACGATGAGTAAGGTCAGCGGCGGCGATTCGAAGAGCACCCTCTACTGCTCTTTCTGCGGCAAGAGCCAGCACGAGGTTCGCAAGCTCATTGCGGGCCCGACCGTGTTCATCTGCGATGAATGCGTCGAGCTCTGCATGGATATCATCCGCGAGGAATCGAAATCCGCGCTGGTGAAGTCGAAGGATGGGGTTCCGACACCGCGCGAGATCCGCAAGGTGCTGGACGACTATGTCATCGGCCAGGACCACGCCAAGAAGGTTCTCTCGGTCGCGGTCCACAACCACTACAAGCGCCTTTCGCACGCCTCGAAGCACAATGACGTCGAGCTGGCGAAGTCGAACATCCTGCTGATCGGGCCCACGGGCTCGGGCAAGACGCTGCTCGCGCAGACGCTCGCCCGCATTCTCGACGTGCCCTTCACCATGGCCGACGCGACGACGCTGACGGAAGCCGGTTATGTCGGCGAGGATGTCGAGAACATCATCCTGAAGCTGCTCCAGGCCTCCGACTACAATGTCGAGCGTGCGCAGCGCGGCATCGTCTATATCGACGAGATCGACAAGATCAGCCGCAAGTCGGACAACCCCTCGATCACCCGCGACGTCTCGGGCGAGGGCGTGCAGCAGGCCCTGC
Organism: Allobosea psychrotolerans; assembly: GCF_002917105.1. GTDB lineage: Bacteria > Pseudomonadota > Alphaproteobacteria > Rhizobiales > Beijerinckiaceae > Allobosea > Allobosea psychrotolerans. Next base: position 366,251 of record NZ_PQFZ01000002.1, on the reverse strand, counting down.
TCAAGATCATGGAAGGTACTGTCGCCTCCGTGCCGCCGCAGGGCGGGCGCAAGCATCCGCAGCAGGAATTCCTGCAGGTCGACACCACCAACATCCTGTTCATCTGCGGTGGCGCTTTCGCCGGGCTGGACAAGATCATCTCCAGCCGTGGCAAGGGCACCTCGATCGGCTTCGGCGCGACGGTGAAGGGGCCTGACGACCGCCGCACCGGCGCAATCTTCCGCGAGGTCGAGCCCGAGGATCTGCTGAAGTTCGGCCTGATCCCGGAATTCGTCGGCCGCCTGCCGGTCCTGGCGACTTTGGAGGATCTCGACGAAGCGGCGCTGAAGACCATCCTGACCGAGCCGAAGAACGCGCTGGTGAAGCAGTATCAGCGCCTGTTCGAGATGGAGGACACCGAACTGACCTTCACCGACGAGGCCGTCAGCCTGATCGCCCGCAAGGCGATCGACCGCAAGACCGGTGCGCGCGGCCTGCGTTCGATCATGGAAGGCATCCTGCTCGAGACGATGTACGAGCTGCCGGGGCTGGAAGGCGTCGAGCAGATCGTGATCGGCCCGGAGGCCGTCGAGTCGAAATCGCGACCGCTCTTCATCTATTCGGAGCGTGAGGAAGAGGCGAAGTCGGCCTCTGCCTGAGATGCCCGCCAAGCACCCAAGACATTGCAAACGCGCGCCTGTTGGCGCGCGTTTTGCGTCGTGGGCCAGGTTGGACGGTCGTCTGTTTCACCCCGCGACAATCCAATCTGGGGATGCCTCGAAGGCTCGCTTGAAAGCCGGCGAGGAAGTCTCCACTTTAGGTGCACTTGCGAGAGTCGCATGCCTGTCGAGGGTGTGATGCGCGAGGGCGGGCGTGGCGATAGTCGTCTCGGCCGCATACGTCAGGTGGCTCCGCCCATTTGGGGGTAGGCCTGGCGCAACCACAAAGGACAAGTCATGACTGGCTCGGCGCCCCGCGCTCCTTTCGTTCCCGGCGAGACCGGCCTCTACCCGGTGCTCCCCCTGCGCGACATCGTCGTTTTCCCGCATATGATCGTGCCGCTCTTCGTGGGCCGCGAGAAGTCCATCCGCGCCCTCGAGGAGGTCGTGAAGACCGATGGCCTGATCCTGCTCGCCACCCAGAAGAATGCTGGCGACGATGATCCAGCGACCAAGGATATCTATGAAATCGGCACGCTGGCCCGCGTGCTGCAGCTGCTGAAGCTGCCCGACTCGACCGTGAAGGTCCTGGTCGAGGGCGTCGGCCGCGCCAAGGCGACCGCTTACGTCGCCGATGACGCCTTCTATCAGGCCGAGGCCGTTGGCCTGGCCGAGGAGGAGGGCAAGAAGGTCGAGGTCGAGGCGCTGGGCCGTTCGGTCGTCAGCGAGTTCGAGAGCTATGTGAAGCTCAACAAGAAGATCTCGCCCGAGATCGTCGCCGCCGTCTCGCAGATCGACGAAGCCTCCAAGCTCGCCGACACTGTCGCCTCGCATCTCGCCGTCAAGATCGCGGACCGCCAGGCGGTGCTCGAGATCACCCATGTCGCGCATCGGCTGGAGAAGGTTCTCTCGCTGATGGAAAGCGAGATGTCGGTGCTCCAGGTCGAGAAGCGCATCCGCTCGCGCGTCAAGCGCCAGATGGAGAAGACGCAGCGCGAGTACTATCTCAACGAGCAGATGAAGGCGATCCAGAAGGAGCTGGGTGACGGCGAGGAAGGCCGTGACGAGCTGGCCGAGCTGGAAGAGCGCATCGCCCGCACCAAGCTCTCCAAGGAGGCCCGTGACAAGGCCGTCGCGGAGATGAAGAAGCTGCGCCAGATGTCGCCGATGTCGGCCGAGGCGACGGTGGTGCGCAACTATCTCGACTGGATGCTCGGCATCCCGTGGAACAAGCGCTCCAAGATCAAGAAGGATCTCTCGATCGCGCAGGGCGTGCTCGACGATGATCATTTCGGCCTCGACAAGGTCAAGGACCGAATCGTCGAATACCTCGCCGTGCAGCAGCGGACGAACCGGCTCGCCGGCCCGATCCTGTGCCTCGTCGGCCCTCCCGGCGTCGGCAAGACCTCGCTCGGCAAGTCGATCGCCAAGGCGACGGGGCGCGAATTCGTGCGCATGTCGCTCGGCGGCGTGCGTGACGAGGCCGAGATCCGCGGGCATCGCCGCACCTATATCGGCTCGATGCCCGGCAAGATCATCCAGTCGATGAAGAAGGCCAAGACCTCCAACCCGCTCATCCTGCTCGACGAGATCGACAAGATGGGCCAGGACTTCCGCGGCGACCCCTCGGCGGCCCTGCTGGAGGTGCTTGATCCCGAGCAGAACGGCACCTTCAACGATCATTACCTCGAGGTCGATTACGACCTGTCGAATGTGATGTTCGTCACCACGGCCAACACGCTGAACATTCCGCCGGCCCTGCTGGACCGGATGGAGGTGATCCGCATCGCGGGCTACACCGAAGATGAGAAGACCGAGATCGCCCGGCGTCACCTGATCCCGAACGCGATCAAGAAGCACGGCCTCGAATCCAAGGAATGGTCGATCGACGACGACGCTCTGATGACGCTGGTCCGCCGCTATACGCGGGAGGCGGGCGTCCGCAACCTGGAGCGCGAGCTCTCCAACACCGTCCGCAAGGCGGTGAAGGACATCGTGCTCTCGAAGAAGAAGAAGGTCGCCGTCACCACGCCGGTGCTTGAGGAGTATCTCGGCCCGCCGCGCTATCGCTATGGCATGGCGGAGACCGAGGATCAGGTCGGCGTCGTCACCGGGCTTGCCTGGACCGAGGTCGGCGGCGAACTCTTGACGATCGAAGGCGTGATGATGCCCGGCAAGGGCAAGATGACCGTCACCGGCAACCTCAAGGACGTGATGAGGGAATCGATTTCGGCGGCGGCCTCCTATGTCCGCTCGCGCGCCATCGATTTCGGCATCGAGCCGCCCTTGTTCGACCGGCGCGACATCCACGTCCACGTTCCCGAGGGCGCGACCCCGAAGGACGGCCCGTCGGCAGGCATCGCGATGGCGACCGCCATCGTCTCGATCCTGACCGGCATCCCAACCCAGCGCGACGTCGCCATGACCGGCGAGGTGACGCTGCGGGGTAGGGTGCTGCCGATCGGCGGTCTCAAGGAGAAGCTCCTGGCGGCTCTGCGGGGCGGCATCAAGAAGGTGCTGATCCCCGAGGACAATGCCAAGGATCTGATCGACCTGCCCAAGTCGGTGAAGGAGGGCATGGAGATCATCCCGGTCTCGCGGATGGAGCAGGTGCTGCAGCATGCGCTGACGCGCCAGCCCGTTCCGATCGTCTGGGAAGAGGATCTGACCGCGCTACGGCCGAAGGCCGGCGAAGAGGATGCCGCAGGCGGCCTCGTCGCCCACTGAGGCTGACTGCTTGACCAGAGAGCCGCCGGCGTTCAGCGCCGGCGGCATTTTCTTTGAGTGGAGCGTGAAAAGGGGAGAAGCGGGCGATTCGCTCCATCTCGGCGCTTGATGGCGACGGCGCCAGGCCTTAAACCCCACGGCATCGGGGCGGTTAGCTCAGTTGGTAGAGCGTCTCCTTTACACGGAGAGGGTCGCGGGTTCGAGCCCTGCACCGCCCACCACGCCCCACCCAGGCGTACTGGCGCTCGGCTCGCGCGGAATGCAAAAAAGCGGGCACCGGTTTCTTGCATTGACCCGTTTCCAGCGAAGGTTGAGGCTGTCGCCATTGCGCCGCGGAGCCTGCCGCGATCGAATTCCGCCATCTTTCTACGCCGTCCTGTGATCCCCGTCGTGATCGAGACAGGCTTGAGAGGTCGAGTGAGGTTTCTTCCAAATAGGCTGGCAGGGGCAAATATGCTGGCAGGGGTCTGTCTGACCTTCTGCGGAGCGGCCGCCGCACAGGACCAGTCGGCCGTGCCCGAGGATTTCTTTGTCAATCGGCCGGCTTTCTCGCCGCCGGAGCAGGTCGCTCGGATGCCGGCGACCTGCGAGACGGTGAAGACACAATTGCCGAACGCTGTTCCGGCCGATGCGCGTGTCGATATGGCGATCAAGGGCCCGGTCAGCCTGATCCAGACCGATGGAACGCTTTGGTATGTTGCCGTGTGCTCGGATCCGGGTGTCCGGATTCTCTGTGTCACCTATAGCGGGAACGAGCTGAAGCTCGGCGACCAAGTGATTCTGCGTGGAGGTTACAACCGCCAGGACGAGCGCCATGTGCTGCTCGACCCCTGCCTGGCGTCGCCCGATCGGGGCGAGGCATCCGGCGAGGATTGAAGCAAATCGGGTGTGGCGGACGCCCTTGGCCCTGGTTTAGTGGCGTATCCGGCTTCCGGTCGCGTCCGCTTGCATGGGCGGGTTGATGCCCGCATGAACACGTTTCTGTCGCCGGCTGTGAATTTACCTGGCCAGCGCGCTTGACACTTTCCGCCTCTCGCCATAATCCCAACCCCGCTGAGGCCGAGGCCTTAGCCGCCCTGCGCGGGTGTAGCTCAGTTGGTTAGAGTGCCGGCCTGTCACGCCGGAGGTCGCGGGTTCGAGCCCCGTCACCCGCGCCATTTTCTCCTTACATTGCAATCCGATAGGCAAGCCGCCCGGTGTCGTTTCCGGCGCGCACCGCTTGCCGCGTGGCACGACTGCTTTAATCTCCCATCGCCTTGAGCCGCCATGAGATGGCGGCGACCGGAGATGTCCATGCGCATCACAATTGTCGACTGCTTCATGATCGCGAGCCTGTGTGCCTGGGGGCCTGCGGGAGCCGCAGAGGTCAAGGTCCTGACGGCGGGAGCGTTCAAGCCGATCGTGCAGGCCGTCGCCGCGGATTTCGAGAAGCAGAGCGGCCACAAGCTCGTCATCGACAACGATACCGCCGGCGGGCTGCTGCGCCGCATCACGGGGGGCGAGGCGTTCGATCTCGCCGTGCTGACGCCCGCGGCGGTGAAGGAACTCGTCGAGGCCGGACGAATCGCCTCGGGCACGCCGCGGAACCTGGCGCGGACCTCGGTCGGCGTGGCGGTCAAGGACGGCGCCCCGCGCCCCGACATCGCGACTGTCGCGGCCTTCAAGGCCACGCTGCTCGCCGCCGGCAAGGTCGCTTATATCGACCCTGCGGCCGGTGGCTCGAGCGGGATCTATTTCGCCAAGCTGCTGGAGACGATGGGCATCGCGGATGCGGTCAAGGCCAAGGCCGTGCTGGTGCCGGGCGGCCTGGTCGCGCAGCGTCTCGTTACCGGCGAGGCCGATCTCGCCATCCACCAGATCAGCGAGATCCTGGCCGTGAAGGGAGCGACGCTGGTCGGGCCGCTGCCGGCCGAGATCCAGAACTACACGACCTATACCGGCGGCATCGCAGCGGCGAGCACGCAGCCGGAGGCGGCCAAGACGTTCCTCGCCTTTCTCGGTGGCGATAGCGCCAAGCGCATCCTGGCCGAGAAGGGCATGGAAGGCGCGCCGGACTGATCACGCGCCTTGTTGCATCGGCCCGAAAAGTGGGAACCGGTTTTCGGGCAAGCCGATGATGCCGTCACCCGCTTCACCAGGGGCGGCGCGGTCCGGTGTCGATATGGATCAGCCCGTTCCAATAGACTTGATTGCCGCCGACCTCAGGTAGCGAGCGGGCATAGTCCAGCACGAGGCGCGGGCGCACGCCTGGGACACGGAAGTCCATGGCCTCGCAGCGCTTGTGATAGGAGCCGCGCCGCGCCCGCCAGGGCGGCCGCCAGGTCGATGTCACCTTCACGGCCCCGTATTTGTCTGCGACCTTGCCGAGAATGTCCTTCAGCCGCTGTGGCAGGCAGATGATGGAGGTGCCGGGATCGGTCGAGACGCCTGGCCGTTCGGGCTTCTCATTGGGGTCGAATTGCGGCTCGGCCCCGGCCTTCTGGCCAGGCGTGAGCTTGGGCCATTCCGGCCCTTCATCCTCTTCGGGTTCTGCGGCGACCGGCGAGCTTGGGCTCGGATCTGGGCTTGGGCTTGGCGTGGCCGGCGGCGGAACCACGATCGCAGGCAAGGTCGATTGCGCCGGCAAATCGAGATCGAAGGGGCGCTGCGGCGGCAGCGGCGCGCGCATGCTCTGCCCCTCCTGCGCCGAGGTCGTCATGGGCGGCAGGGCGCAGGCGAAGACCAGCGCCGCCAGGGGGAAGGCAAAAGAGTTCACGCTCAGGGCGCCGGCGTCGGCAGAAAGACGGCGCGGGTTTCGGCACCGACCAGCGGCAGCTGCGGCGTCTTGGCGCAGAGCGCGGCGAGCTCAGCGGGCGCGCTCGTGATCTTATCGCGGTCGATCAGCGGGCGTTGCGCGCCGCCGGCATAATATCCGGCGAGCCAGAGCGAGAGCTGATCCCGGTCGCCGCCATTCATCGCGACGAAGTCGGCGCAGGTCGCGCGCATCAGGTCCAGCGTCTCGGCGCTGGCGCGATTGGCTCCTGAAATGGAGGCGGCAAGCGCTGCGGCGAGCAGAAGGGAGCGTTGCATGGGCAGCACCATGGCGGTCTTTCTGCCTCCAGGGGCGGCCGCGGCCGCGAGACGTCGATTCGGCGCGAGTGTGTCGCTTTGCGCGGCAAACAGCCAGCCGGCAGCCGGCGCTATGCTGCAAAAAAGCACCCGCAGTCGATGCAGAACGGCGAGCCATGCGGAGAGGCGCTGCGACATCCGCGCCAATCTGCGTCGAAATCAACCCTCTCGCGCGATTGTGCAGCGCGGCGGAGTCTTGCTTCATTCTAATGCAGGGTCTAATCGACTGTGCCAGCGCGCCGCCGCCTGGCGGCCCGAAGCGGGGACTTGTCCATGCAAACACTCCCAGTACCGTCCCTGCTGAACGACTATCTGCCGCTCGTCATTTTCCTGGGCGTCGCGGCCATCATCGGCATCGCCTTGCTGGTGGCTCCCTTCGCCATCGCCTATTCGAAACCCGATGCCGAAAAGCTCTCGGCCTATGAGTGCGGCTTCAACGCCTTCGACGATGCGCGCATGAAATTCGATGTCCGCTTCTATCTGGTCGCGATCCTGTTCATCATCTTCGATCTCGAGGTCGCCTTTCTGTTCCCCTGGGCCGTCGCATTTGGCGGGCTTGGCTGGTATGGCTTCGTCTCGATGATGATCTTCCTGGGCGTGCTGACCGTCGGCTTCGTCTATGAGTGGCGAAAAGGGGCGCTGGAGTGGGACTAGTCGTCCGACCGCAGCACTGATTTCGCGACTTATCTGACGGTTACGGGTTACAAGGGTTCAGATCATGGCAACAACAGCGATCGATCGCGGCGACCCGCTGGTCGCGCCGGCGCCCAAAGGCCTGCTCGGCCCCGACGGCTTGCCTGTCGGCGCGCGCGATCCCTTCTTCACCGAGATCAACAGCGAGCTCGCCGATAAGGGGTTTCTGGTCACGGCGACGGATGACCTGATCAACTGGTCGCGCACCGGCTCGCTGATGTGGATGACCTTCGGGCTCGCCTGCTGCGCCGTCGAGATGATGCAGCTCTCGATGCCACGCTATGATGTCGAGCGTTTCGGCTTTGCCCCACGCGCCTCCCCGCGCCAGTCCGACGTGATGATCGTCGCCGGTACGCTGACCAACAAGATGGCCCCGGCGCTGCGCAAGGTCTACGACCAGATGCCGGAGCCGCGCTACGTCATCTCGATGGGCTCCTGCGCCAATGGCGGCGGCTATTATCACTACAGCTATTCAGTGGTGCGCGGCTGCGATCGCATCGTGCCGATCGACATCTATGTGCCCGGCTGCCCGCCGACGGCGGAAGCGCTGCTCTATGGCGTGCTGCTGCTGCAGAAGAAAATCCGCCGCACCGGCACGATCGAGCGCTGAGGGCCTGTCATGAGCGATCTCCTTGCGCTTGGGGAAGACATCAAGGCCGCGCTGCCCGGCGCGGTGACGGAGGCCGTCGTCGCCTTCGACGAATTGACTGTTCACGCTGAAGCCGCGTCGATCGTGCAGGTTCTCAGGGTCTTGCGCGACGACCCGCGCTTCCGCTTCGTGAACTTCACCGACATCGCCGGCGCCGACTATATCGAGCGCGAGAAGCGGTTCGACGTCGTCTACCATCTGCTCTCGCCGCGCCACAACCACCGAATCCGGGTCAAGGTCCAGACCGACGAGGCGACGCCCGTCCCCTCCGTGATCGAGATCTTCCCGGCGGCGAACTGGTATGAGCGCGAGGCTTACGACTTCTACGGAATCCTGTTCTCGGGCCATCCCGATCTGCGCCGCATCCTCACCGATTACGGCTTCGAGGGGTATCCGCTGCGCAAGGACTTCCCGCTGACCGGCTTCGTCGAGGTCCGCTACGATGACGAGCAGAAGCGCGTCGTCTACGAGCCGGTGAAGCTCAATCAAGAGTTCCGCAACTTTGACTTCTTAAGTCCCTGGGAGGGGACCGATTACGTCCTCCCCGGCGACGAAAAAGCCAAAGCATCCTGATCGGATCCGGACATGACAGAACACAACATCCGGAATTTCTCGATCAATTTCGGCCCGCAGCACCCCGCGGCCCACGGCGTGCTGCGCCTCGTCCTGGAGCTCGACGGCGAAATCGTCGAGCGTGTCGACCCGCATATCGGCCTGCTGCATCGCGGCACCGAGAAGCTGATCGAGGCCAAGACCTATCTCCAGGCTTTGCCCTATTTCGACCGGCTCGACTATGTCGCGCCGATGAACCAGGAGCACGCCTATTCGCTTGCGGTCGAGAAGCTGATGGGCGTCACGGTGCCGCGCCGGGGCCAGCTCATCCGCGTGCTCTATTCCGAGATCGGCCGCATCCTCTCGCATATCCTCAACGTCACCACGCAGGCGATGGACGTCGGCGCGCTGACGCCCCCGCTCTGGGGTTTCGAGGAACGCGAAAAGCTGATGATCTTCTATGAGCGGGCTTGCGGCGCGCGCATGCATGCGGCCTATGTCCGGCCCGGCGGTGTCCATCAGGACCTGCCGGTCTCACTGATCCACGACATCGCCGAATGGTGCGATCCGTTCCTCAAGGTCTGCGACGATCTCGAGACCCTGCTCACCGACAACCGCATCTTCAAGCAGCGCAATGTCGATATCGGCGTCGTCGATCTCGACACATGCTGGAAATGGGGTTTTTCGGGCGTGATGGTGCGCGGTTCCGGCGCCGCCTGGGATCTGCGCAAGTCGCAGCCCTATGAATGCTATGAGGAGATGGATTTCGACATCCCTATCGGCAAGAACGGCGATTGCTACGACCGTTACTGCATCCGCATGGAGGAGATGCGCCAGTCCGTCCGCATCATGAAGCAGTGCTGCGAGAAGCTGCTGGCTGCTGATGGCGGCGGACCGGTCTCCTCGCTCGACGGCAAGATGGTGCCGCCCAAGCGTGGCGAGATGAAGCGCTCGATGGAAGCGCTGATCCACCATTTCAAGCTCTACACCGAGGGCTACAAGGTGCCCGCCGGCGAGGTCTATGCGGCGGTCGAGGCACCCAAGGGCGAATTCGGCGTCTATCTCGTCTCCGACGGCACCAACAAGCCCTATCGCTGCAAGATCAAGGCCCCGGGCTTCGCCCATCTCCAGGCCATGGATTTCATGTGCCGCAAGCACATGCTGGCGGATGTCAGCGCGATCCTGGGCTCCCTCGATATCGTCTTTGGTGAGGTGGACCGCTAATGTCCGTCCGTCGTCTAGCCCCCGATCACGTCCAGCCCGCTTCCTTCGCCTTTGATGCGGCGAATGAGAACTGGGCCGACCAGCAGATCGCCAAATACCCGGCAGGCCGGCAGGCCTCGGCCGTGATCCCGCTGTTGTGGAAGGCGCAGGAGCAGCATCAGGGCTGGGTGCCGCGCGCCGCGATCGAGGCGGTGGCCAGGAAGCTCGACATGGCGCCGATGCGCGTCATGGAGATCGCGACCTTCTACACCATGTTCAACCTGCAGCCGGTGGGTGAGCATTTCATCCAGCTCTGCGGCACCACGCCCTGCGCCTTGCGCGGTGCCGAGGCGCTGAAGAAGGTCTGCGAGGACGTGATCGGCCCGCAATCGACGGTGAGCGCCGACGGCAAGCTTTCCTGGCTTGAGGTCGAGTGCCTGGGCGCCTGCTGCAACGCTCCGATGGCGCAGATCAATTTCGACTATTACGAAGACCTGACGCCCGATAATTTCCGCGCGCTCCTCGACGATCTGCGCCATGGCCGGCCGACCAAGCCCGGCCCGCAGAATGATCGCTCCTGCTCGGAGCCGCTTGGCGGCGGCGAGACCTTGAAGGATCCCGCGCTCTATGACGGCACCGTGATCGGCGCCGGCGACTGGCAGAAGCGCATTGCCGAACAGCGCAAGGCCGCCGCTGAAGCCGCCGCGGCCAAGGTTGCGGCCGAAGCGGCCGCAAAGGCCGCCGAGGCGACGCCAGCCGCCGTCGAGAGCAAGCCTGCCAGCGAGACGGCGGCAGCGAGCCGGCCGAAGCCCTCCGCTCCGTCCCAGCCCTCGAGCGCCGCCAACGACACGCCTGCCGCCGGCGGCAAGGTCGAGAAGGCAGCTGTCGCGGAAGCGGCGAAGCCCGCCGCTCCGGCCAAGGCCGAGGCCGCACCGGTCGCGGAATCGCAGCCGGAATTGCTGACCGCTGCGCGCGGGGGCAAAGGCGATGATCTCGAACTGATCTGGGGTGTTGGCCCCAAGCTTGTGAAGATGCTCAACGCGATGGGCGTCTGGCATTTCGACCAGATCGCGAGCTGGAAGGCCGAGGAACTCGCCTGGGTCGATGCGCGACTGACCGGCTTCAAGGGCCGCGCCACGCGCGACGACTGGATTTCGCAGGCGAAGAAGCTCGCGACAGGCTGGCGGCCGGAATCGGCCCTCGGCGACAAGCCGGTGAAGTGAGGCGAAGACGATGCTTGCTGATCGCGACCGCATTTTCACCAATCTCTACGGCCGGCACGACCTTTCGCTGAAGGGCGCGATGGCGCGCGGCGCCTGGGACGGCACCAAATTCCTGCTCGAACAGGGCAAGGACTGGATCATCGATGAGATGAAGAAGTCCGGCCTGCGCGGACGCGGTGGCGCAGGCTTCCCGACCGGCCTGAAATGGTCGTTCATGCCCAAGGTCAGCGACGGACGGCCGAGCTATCTCGTCGTCAATGCCGACGAGTCGGAGCCCGGCACCTGCAAGGATCGCGAGATCATGCGCAACGACCCGCATACGCTGGTCGAGGGTTGCCTGATCGCCTCCTTCGCGATGGGCGCGAACGCGGCTTACATCTACATCCGCGGCGAGTATGTCCGCGAGCGCGAGGCGCTGCAGCGCGCCGTCGACGAGGCCTATGAGGCCAACCTCATCGGCAATAACAACAAGCACGGCTATCCCTTTGATCTTTATGTGCATCACGGCGCCGGCGCCTATATCTGCGGCGAAGAGACGGCGCTGCTGGAGAGCCTCGAAGGCAAGAAGGGCATGCCGCGGCTGAAGCCGCCATTCCCGGCCAATGTCGGCCTATATGGTTGCCCGACCACCGTGAACAACGTCGAGTCGATCGCGGTCGCACCGACCATCCTGCGCCGTGGCGCGGCCTGGTTCTCCTCGCTCGGCAACCCCAACAATGTCGGCACCAAGCTGTTCTGTGTCTCCGGCCACGTGAACAAGCCCTGCAATGTCGAAGAGGTGATGGGCATTCCCTTCCGCGAACTGATCGACCGCCACTGCGGCGGCGTGCGCGGCGGCTGGGACAACCTGCTCGCGGTCATTCCCGGGGGCTCATCGGTGCGCATGGTTCCGGCCGAGCAGATCATCGACACGCCGATGGATTTCGACTCGCTCTCGAAGCTGAAGTCGGGCCTGGGCACGGCGGCCGTCATCGTCATGGACAAGTCGACCGACATCGTCCGCGCCATCGCCCGCATCAGCTATTTCTACAAGCATGAGAGCTGCGGCCAGTGCACGCCTTGCCGCGAGGGCACGGGCTGGATGTGGCGTGTCATCAGCCGCATGGCCGAGGGCAGGGCGCAGAAGCGCGAGATCGACATGTTGCTCGACGTCACCAAGCAGATCGAGGGCCACACCATCTGCGCGCTCGGCGATGCCGCCGCCTGGCCGATCCAGGGCCTGATCGCGCATTTCCGTCACGAGATCGAGAAGCGCATCGACGATTATGCCGCGAACCCGCATTCCGAGCCGGTTCGACTGATGGCGGCGGAGTGAGACAATGACAAAACTCCTCATCGACGGCATCGAGGTCGACGTTCCCGCCGACTACACCGTGCTCCAGGCTTGCGAGGCCGCCGGCGCCGAAGTGCCGCGCTTCTGCTTCCATGAGCGCCTCTCCATCGCGGGCAATTGCCGCATGTGCCTGGTCGAGGTGAAGGGCGGCCCGCCCAAGCCTCAGGCCTCCTGCGCCATCGGTGTGCGCGATCTGCGCCCCGGTCCCAATGGCGAACCGCCGGTCGTCTCGACCAAGTCGCCCATGGTCAAGAAGGCGCGCGAGGGGGTGATGGAGTTCCTCCTGATCAACCACCCGCTGGATTGCCCGATCTGCGACCAGGGCGGTGAATGCGACCTGCAGGACCAGGCCATGGCCTATGGCGTGGACAATTCCCGCTATGCCGAGAACAAGCGCGCGGTCGAGGACAAATATATCGGCCCGTTGGTGAAGACCTCGATGACGCGCTGCATCCAGTGCACGCGCTGCGTCCGCTTCACCACGGAAGTTGCCGGCGGCACCGATCTCGGCGCCATCGGTCGCGGCGAGGACATGGAGATCACGACCTATCTCGAACAGGCGATGACCTCCGAACTGCAGGGCAATATCGTCGATCTCTGCCCGGTCGGGGCGTTGACCTCGAAGCCCTATCAGAACAAGGCCCGGCCGTGGGAGCTGACCAAGACCGAGTCCATCGACGTGATGGACGCGGTCGGCTCGGCGATCCGCGTCGATTCCCGTGGCCGTGAGGTGATGCGCATCCTGCCGCGCATCAACGAGGCGGTGAACGAGGAGTGGATCTCCGACAAGACCCGCCACATCGTCGACGGCCTGCGCACGCAGCGGCTCGACCGGCCCTATATCCGCCAGAACGGCGCGCTGAAGCCCGCGAGCTGGAACGAGGCCTTCGCGCTGATCGCCGCGAAGGTGAAGGCTGCGAGCCCTGAAAAGATCGGCGCGATCGCCGGTGACCTCGCCGCTGTCGAGGAGATGTTCGCGCTGAAAAGCCTGATGGCTTCGCTTGGATCAGCCAATCTCGACGGCCGCCAGGATGGCACGAAGCTCGATCCCAAATTCGGCCGCGCTTCCTACATCCTGAACGCCGGTATCGCCGGTATCGACGAAGCGGATTCGCTGCTGATCATCGGCGCCAACCCGCGCAAGGAAGCGCCGATCCTGAATGCACGCATCCGCAAGCGCTGGCTGCGCGGCGATTTCAAGGTCGGCCTGATCGGCGAGAAGGTCGATCTGACCTATGATTACGACTATCTCGGCGCCGGCAGCGATACGCTGGCCGAGCTGATCAAGACGGCGACTGCGGGCAAGGCCAAGCCCATGGTGCTGGTCGGGCAGGGCGCTCTCACCCGAGCCGACGGCGCCGCGATCCTCTCCATGGCCGCCAAGGCGGCGCAGGTGCTGGGTGGTGCAGGCGAAGGCTGGAGCGGCTTTGGCGTGCTGCATACCGCAGCTGCCCGCGTCGGTTCGCTCGATCTCGGCTTCGTGCCGGGCGAGGGCGGTCTCGATGTCGCCGGCATGCTGAGCCCGGGTGCGCTCGATGTGCTCTTCCTGCTGGGCGCCGACGAGATCGAGGTGCCGGCGGGCGCTTTCGTGGTCTATCAGGGCACGCATGGCGACAAGGGCGCTCATCGCGCCGACGTCATCCTGCCGGGCGCCGCCTATACCGAGAAGTCGGGCACCTACGCCAATACCGAGGGCCGGGTGCAGATGACCGATCGCGCCACCTTCCCGCCGGGCGATGCCCGCGAGGATTGGGCGGTCCTGCGCGCGCTTTCCGCCGCGCTCGGCAAGACCTTGCCCTTCGACTCGCTCGCGGGACTGCGCAAGGCGCTCTACGAGGCCTATCCGCACTTTGCCGCCCTCGACAGCCTGCCTGCCTCCGACGCGAGCGGGCTTGGCAAGCTCGCAGGTCTCGGCGGCAAGGCCGAGAAGGCCGGCTTCGTCTCGCCCGTCAGTGATTTCTACCAGACCAACCCGATCGCGCGCGCATCCGCCGTGATGGCCGAATGTTCGGCGCTGGCCTCGGGCCGGCTGCGGCAGGCGGCGGAGTAAGCGGCCATGAACTGGGATCTCGTCCTCGACCTCGCGATCATGCTCGGCAAGAGCCTGCTGCTGCTGGTCTGCCTGCTCGTCTTCATCGCCTATATCCTGCTCGCCGACCGCAAGATCTGGGCGGCGGTGCAGTTGCGCCGCGGCCCCAACGTGGTCGGGCCCTTCGGCCTGTTCCAGAGCTTCGCCGATCTGCTGAAATTCGCCTTCAAGGAGCCGATCATCCCGTCGGGCTCCAACAAGGGCGTGTTCCTGCTGGCGCCCTTGATCTCCTGCTTCCTGTCGCTGGGCGCCTGGGCGGTCATTCCGGTGGCGGAAGGCTGGGCGATCGCGGACATCAATGTCGGCGTGCTCTACATCCTGGCGATCTCGTCGCTGGGGGTCTACGGCGTGATCATGGCCGGCTGGGCCTCGAACTCGAAATACCCGTTCATGGGAGCGCTGCGCTCGGCGGCGCAGATGGTCTCCTACGAGGTCTCGATCGGCTTCGTCATCATCACGGTGCTGCTCTGCGTCGGCTCGCTCAATCTGACGGCGATCGTCGAGGCACAGAACACCAGCTGGGGCATGCTGCGCTGGTACTGGCTGCCGCTCTTCCCGATGTTCATCGTCTTCTTCATCTCGGCCCTGGCCGAGACGAACCGCCCGCCCTTCGACCTGCCGGAAGCGGAATCGGAGCTCGTCGCCGGCTTCATGGTCGAGTATTCCTCGACGCCCTATCTGCTGTTCATGCTCGGCGAATACGTGGCGATCATGACCATGTGCTCGCTGACGACGATCCTGTTCCTGGGGGGCTGGCTGCCGCCGTTCCCGATCGCGCCCTTCACCTGGCTGCCGGGCGTGTTCTGGTTCGCACTCAAGGTCTGCCTCGTCTTCTTCATGTTCGCGATGGTGAAGGCCTTCGTGCCGCGCTACCGCTACGACCAGCTGATGCGCCTGGGCTGGAAGGTCTTCCTGCCGCTCTCGCTGGTCTCGGTCGTGGTCGTGGCCTTCGTGCTGCAGGTCACGGGTTGGGGGCCGGTGCATTGATGACGACCACCCTGACGACGCATAAGGATTTTGCGCGATGACACTCGCTCAAGCCGCCAAGGGTCTGCTCCTCAAGGAGTTCGTCGGGGCGTTCGTCCTGTCGATGCGCTATTTCTTCAAGCCGAAGGCGACGCTGAACTACCCCTTCGAAAAGGGCATGCTCTCGCCGCGGTTCCGGGGCGAGCACGCTTTGCGTCGCTATCCCAATGGCGAGGAACGCTGCATCGCCTGCAAGCTCTGCGAGGCGATCTGCCCGGCCCAGGCCATCACCATCGAGGCCGGCCCGCGCCGCAATGACGGCACGCGCCGCACGACGCGCTACGACATCGACATGACGAAGTGCATCTATTGCGGCTTCTGCCAGGAGGCATGCCCGGTAGACGCCATCGTCGAGGGGCCGAATTTCGAGTTCGCGACCGAGACCCGCGAGGAGCTGTTCTACGACAAGGACCGGCTGCTCGCGAACGGTGCGCGCTGGGAGCGCGAGATTGCGCGCAACATCGCGATGGATGCTCCTTACCGGTAAGGGGACAGGGCCCGTCGCGCGGTTGTCGCTCGCGATGGGCCTGACTATAGACGCTCCAAACTGCGCCCGGCCAGAGAGTCGGTCGCTTTGCAACGAGGACCGCCCGCAAGGGCGGAAAGGCTGGCCAGGATGAACGCCTCAGCGGCTTTCTTCTATCTCTTCGCAGGCGTCACCGTCGCTTCGGCGTTCATGGTGGTGACCTCGCGCAATCCCGTTCACTCGGTGCTGTTCCTGATCCTCGCCTTCGTCAATGCGGCGGGGCTGTTCATGCTGCTTGGTGCCGAGTTCCTGGCGATGCTGCTGATCGTGGTCTATGTCGGCGCGGTCGCGGTGCTGTTCCTCTTCGTGGTGATGATGCTCGACGTCGATTTCGCCGAGTTCCGCCAGGGCTTCCTGAATTATCTGCCGATCGGGGCGCTGATCGGCCTGATCTTCGCGGTCGAATTGCTGCTGGTGGTCGGAGCCTGGGTCATCGATCCGCGGATCGTGAGCACGCCGGTGGCCCCGATCCCGGCCAACCTGACCAACACCGCCGCGCTCGGCCAGGTGCTCTACACGCAGTACATCTACTACTTCCAGGCGGCCGGGCTCGTCCTGCTCGTCGCCATGATCGGCGCCATCGTGCTGACCCTGCGCGAGCGCATCGGCATCAAGCGCCAGGACATCATCCAGCAGAACGCCCGCACCAAGGCGACTGCGATGGAAGTGAAGCAGGTTCCTTCCCGCGCCGGGATCGAGGAGACGGTCTGATGATCGGACTGGGCCATTATCTCGCCGTCAGTGCGATCCTGTTCACCCTCGGCGTGCTCGGCATCTTCATCAACCGCAAGAACGTCATCGTCATCCTGATGTCGATCGAGCTCATCCTGCTCGCGGTCAACATCAACCTCGTCGCCTTCTCGAGCTTCCTGAACGACATCGTCGGCCAGGTCTTCGCGCTTCTGGTGCTGACGGTCGCGGCGGCTGAAGCCGCCATCGGGCTCGCCATCCTCGTCGTCTACTTCCGCAACCGCGGCACGATCGCGGTGGAAGACATCAACATGATGAAAGGCTGAGCGCAGACAGCGCCCGGATCCAGCCCATGTATCACGCGATCGTCTTCCTCCCTCTGATCGGCTTCCTGATCGCTGGCCTCTTCGGCCGGCTGATCGGCGCGCGCGGCTCGGAGATCGTCACCACCTCCTTGCTGGTCGTCTCGGCGGTCCTGTCCTGGATCGCCTTCTTCCAGGTCGGCTTCGGCCATGGCACGACCCGCGTCCAGATCGCGACCTGGATGGCGTCGGGCGATCTGCGCGTCGACTGGGCGTTCCGCGTGGACACGCTGACCGCGGTGATGCTGGTCGTCGTCAACACCGTCTCTTGCCTCGTGCACCTCTACTCGATCGGCTACATGCATGAGGATGCGCATCGGCCGCGCTTCTTCGCGTATCTGTCGCTGTTCACCTTCGCCATGCTGATGCTGGTCACCGCGGACAACCTCGTCCAGATGTTCTTCGGCTGGGAAGGCGTGGGTCTCGCCTCCTATCTGCTGATCGGCTTCTGGTACCAGAAGCCCTCGGCCAATGCGGCAGCGATGAAGGCCTTCATCGTCAACCGCGTCGGCGATTTCGGCTTCGCGCTCGGCATCTTCCTGGTCTTCGTGCTGTTTGGCTCGGTCGGGTTCGATGCGATTTTCCCGCGCGTCGCCGATCTGACCAATCAGAGCTTTCACTTCCTCGGTCGCGACTGGCATGCGCTGACGCTGGCGAGCCTGCTGCTGTTCATGGGCGCCATGGGCAAGTCGGCGCAGTTCCTGCTGCACACCTGGCTGCCGGACGCGATGGAGGGGCCGACCCCGGTCTCGGCCCTGATCCATGCCGCGACCATGGTCACCGCCGGCGTCTTCATGGTGGCGCGGCTCTCGCCGATCTTCGAATACGCACCGGTCGCGCTGACCGTCGTCGTCGTCATCGGCGCGACGACCGCCTTCTTCGCCGCCACGGTCGGCCTGGTGCAGAACGACATCAAGCGCGTCATCGCTTATTCGACCTGCTCGCAGCTCGGCTACATGTTCGTGGCGCTCGGCGTTGGCAATTATGGCGCCGGTATCTTCCACCTGTTCACCCACGCCTTCTTCAAGGCGCTGCTCTTCCTCGGCGCAGGCTCGGTCATCCATGCGATGCATCACGAGCAGGACATGCGGAACATGGGCGGCCTCAGGAAGCACATCCCGCTGACGGCTGCGGCCATGACCATCGGCACGCTGGCGCTGACCGGCTTCCCGGGCTTCGCCGGCTACTTCTCCAAGGATGCCATCATCGAGAGCGCCTATGCCTCGGTGGCGCATGGCGGTTTCGCCAGTTCCTATGCCTTCGTGCTGCTGGTCGCAGCCGCCTGCATGACCTCGTTCTATTCCTGGCGGCTCTATTTCATGACCTTCGAGGGCAAGCCGCGCTGGGGCGCGGATGCCCATGCCGCGCACGGCCATGATGCTCACGGCCATGACGACCACGCGCATGACGATCATCACGGCCATGGTCACGACCACACGCCGCATGAGAGCCCGTGGGTGATGCTGATCCCGCTCGCCGTGCTCTCGCTCGGTGCGCTCGCCGCCGGCTTCGTCTTCAAGGACGCCTTCATCGGCCACGACTTCGAGCATTTCTGGAAGTCGGCCTTGTTCATGGGCAAGGACAACCACATCCTGCACGCGATGCATGAAGTGCCGGGCTGGGTCGTGGCCTCGCCCTTCGTCGCCATGGTGCTGGGCTTCCTGTTCGCCTTCTATTGCTACGTGCTGCGGCCCGATGTGCCCGGCAAGCTCGTGGCGGCCAATCCGGCGCTCTACAAGTTCCTGCTGAACAAGTGGTATTTCGACGAGCTCTACGACTTCCTGTTCGTGAAGCCGGCGATGTGGCTCGGCAAGTTCCTCTGGAAGAAGGGCGACGGTTTCGTCATCGACGGCATGGGGCCGGACGGAGTTTCCGCCCGCGTCGTCGACGTCACCAACCGGGTGGTTCGCCTCCAGACCGGCTATGTCTATCACTATGCCTTCGCCATGCTGATCGGCGTCGCGGGCTTTGTGACCTGGTATCTCGTGGCGCGCGGGTGAGATGATGTTCGGTTTCGGTATCCTCACCGGTCTTCTCGTCCTGCCGCTGGTCGGCGCGGCTTTCATACTGGCGCAGCGCGGCGACGAGGCTTCGGTCGACTCGAATGCGCGCTATGCGGCGCTGGCAGCGACGATCGCGACCTTCGTGCTGGCGCTGGTCGCCTGGGGCCGTTTCGAGCCGGGCAATGCCGGCTTCCAGATGGTCGAGACCCATGGCTGGGTCTCCGACGCGATCAAGTTCAAGCTCGGCGTCGACGGGTTCTCCTTCCCCTTCGTGGTGCTGACCGCCTTCCTGATGCCGTTCTGCATCCTGGCGTCCTGGACATCCGTGACGAAGCGGGTGCGCGAATACATGGTCGCGTTCCTGATCCTGGAGACGCTGATGATCGGCGTCTTCGTGGCGCTCGACCTCGTGCTGTTCTACCTGTTCTTCGAGGCCGGCCTGATCCCGATGTTCCTGATCATCGGCATCTGGGGCGGCAAGCGGCGGGTCTACGCCTCCTATAAATTCTTCCTCTACACGCTGCTCGGCTCGGTCCTGCTGCTGCTGGCACTGATGGCGATGTACTGGAACGCCGGCACCACCGACATCCCGACGCTGCTGGCGCATCAGTTCCCGGTCGGCATGCAGACCTGGCTGTGGCTCGCCTTCTTCGCCTCTTTCGCGGTGAAGATGCCGATGTGGCCGGTTCATACCTGGCTGCCTGATGCCCATGTCGAGGCACCCACCGCAGGTTCCGTCATCCTGGCGGCGATCCTGCTGAAGATGGGCGGCTACGGCTTCATCCGCTTCTCGATCCCGATGTTCCCGGAGGCGTCGCAATATTTCGCGCCCTTCGTCTTCGCGCTCTCGGTCATCGCCATCGTCTACACCTCTCTGGTGGCGCTGATGCAGGAGGACATCAAGAAGCTGATCGCCTACTCCTCGGTGGCGCATATGGGCTTCGTCACCATGGGCCTGTTCACGCTGACGGCGCAGGGCATCCAGGGCGCGATGTTCCAGATGGTCAGCCACGGGCTGGTCTCGGGCGCGCTCTTCCTCTGCGTCGGCGTTGTCTATGACCGCATGCACACCCGTGAGATCGCGGCCTATGGCGGGCTGGTCAACCGCATGCCGATCTATGCCGTCATCTTCATGGTCTTCACCATGGCCAATGTCGGCCTTCCCGGCACGGCCGGTTTCGTCGGCGAGTTCCTGACGCTGCTGGGCGCCTTCAAGGCCAATCCCTGGGTTGCCTTCATCGCGACCTCGGGCGTCATCCTGTCGGCTGCTTACGCGCTCTGGCTCTATCGCCGCGTCATGTTCGGCGAACTGGTCAAGCCGGAGCTCAAGGGCATCATGGATCTGAACAACCGCGAGATCGTGATCCTCGTGCCGCTCGTCCTGCTGACGGTCTGGTACGGCATCCGTCCCGGCACGATCCTCGACGCATTTGCTGCGCCGACCGAAGCCCTCATCAAGAATTATCAAGCCGCACTCACCGCCGCGAAAACGGCGATGCTGGTCGTTCAGTAAGGTTGGCCCGATGACCGTCGTTCCCGCCCTCGGGCCTGCCCTGCCGGAAATCATCCTCGCGCTCGGCGCCATCGCCATGGTGCTGGTCGGCGCGATCAAGGGCGAGCGTTCGACGCGCCTGCTCGAAGGCGCGGCGATCGCGCTCTTCGTGCTGGCGCTCGTCCTGGTGCTCTCGGGCGAGGGCAAGCTCATCACCTTCAATGGCAGCTTCGTCGCCGACGGGTTCGCCCGCTTCATGAAGGTGCTGACGCTGCTGGGCGCCGCGGCCACGATTCTGCTCTCTTCCGATGCCCTGCGCCGCAGCGGCTCGATGCGCTTCGAATTCCCGATCCTCGTCGTGCTGGCGACGATCGGCATGATGATGATGATTTCGGCCAACGATCTGATCAGCCTCTATGTCGGCCTGGAATTGCAGTCGCTGGCGCTCTACGTCGTTGCCGCCTTCGACCGCGACAATGCGAAGTCGACCGAGGCCGGCCTGAAGTACTTCGTCCTCGGCGCGCTCTCCTCGGGCATGCTGCTTTACGGCTCTTCCCTGGTCTACGGCTTCACCGGCACGGTGAGCTTCCCGGGCATCGCGGCTGCCACCCATGGCGGTCATGCCGGCATCGGGCTGATCTTCGGCATCGTCTTCATCGCGGCAGGCGTCGCCTTCAAGATCTCGGCCGTGCCGTTCCATATGTGGACGCCCGACGTCTATGAGGGCGCGCCGACCCCGGTCGCCGCCTTCTTCGCCTCGGCCCCCAAGATGGCGGCGATGGCGATGGTGGTGCGCGTCTTCGTCGGCGCCTTCCCGGGCGCGCTGCATGACTGGCAGCAGATCATCATCTTCATCGCGATCGCCTCGATGGCGCTGGGCGCCTTTGCGGCGATCGGCCAGAGCAACATCAAGCGCCTGCTCGCCTATTCCTCGATCGCCAATATGGGCTATGCGCTGGTCGGGCTCGCCGCCGGCACCGCCAACGGCGTGCAGGGCGTCATGGTCTATATGGCGATCTATCTGGCGACGACGCTGGGCGCCTTTGCCTGCGTCCTGCTGATGCGCCGTGACGGCAAGCCGGTCGAGAACATCAGCGAGCTTGCCGGCCTCTCGCGCACCAATCCCTGGATGGCGTTTGCGCTGTCGATGATGATGTTCTCGCTCGCCGGCATTCCGCCTCTGGCCGGCTTCTGGGCGAAGTTCTACGTCTTCCTCGCCGCGATCGAGGCCAAGCTCTATGTGCTGGCGGTGGTCGGGGTGGTGACCAGCGTGGTTGGCGCCTATTACTATCTGCGCCTGGTCAAGATCATCTATTTCGACGACGCCAAGCCCGCCTTCGAGAAGGGCGATATCGGCGTGCGCGCCGTGCTGCTGATCTCGGCGGCCTTCGTGCTGGTGCTGTCGCTGGCTCCCGCGCCCCTGCTCAATTCGGCGGCTGCGGCGGCGAAGTCGCTGTTCTGAATGCAGCTCCCGTCATGCTCGGGCTCGACCCGAGCATCTCTCGACGGAGATATCGGGTCTGCGTGGCGCTTGTCCTTGGGCCGGCCAACGGCTGGACTCGAGGCCTGTGGCCTAGAATGACGGAAGCGATCCATGCTCTCTGAAGCAGCCCGCGCTGCCGGTTACCGTCTGATCGTCCGCGACGAAGTCGGCTCCACCATGGAGGAGGCGCGGCGGTCGCTCGACCAGGGCGATGCCGGCAAGCTCTGGATCGTGGCGCGCAGCCAGAACGCCGGTCGCGGCCGCCATGGCCGGCAATGGAGTTCGCCGCCCGGCAATCTCTATGTCAGCCTGCTGTTGACCGCGCCTTGCGAGCCGGCGCTTGCACCGCAGCTCGGCTTCGTTGCCGGATTGGCGTTGCATGACGCTGCAACGGCCGTTACAGGGCTTACAGCTCCCGATCTTGCGCTGAAATGGCCCAACGATCTGCTGATCGAGCGCGCCAAGACGGCCGGCCTCCTGCTCGAAGGCGAGAGCCGGGCAGGGCGGCTCAATGTGATCATCGGCTTCGGCGTCAACATCGTCTCCTGCGCGCAGGGCACGCCCTATCCGGCGAGTTTCCTGAAGCAGCACCAGCCGACTGCAAGCATCGAGGCGGTGCTGTCGGCGCTCAGCGGGGCCTGGCTTGCCCGCTTCAGCGCCTGGCAGCAGCCCGGCGGCTTCGGCCCGACGCGCGCCGCCTGGCTGGAGCGCGCCGCCTTTCTCGGCGAAACGATCACGATCCGCCTGCCGGAAGGCCCGCTCGAAGGGCGCTTCATCGGGCTCGACCCATCCGGCCGGCTCGAAATGGAGACCGCCACGGGCCGCCGCGCCATCGATGCCGGCGATCTGTTTTTCGGCCCGCCGGCCTGAACCACACGCATTGGGGCGGTCGCGCTATGGAGACCTGCCGCCCGGCATGGTAGGGCTCCCGCACATCTCCCGCGTTCATGCGCCGATCCATATTCCAGTCAGGATATTCAGTGACCCGTTCCAGCGATCAACTCGTCTTCGTTCCCCTCGGCGGCCTCGGCGAGATCGGCATGAACGCCGCGCTCTACGGGTTCGGCCCGGAAGGGCGGCGGAAATGGATCCTGGTCGATTGCGGCCTGTCCTTCGCCGGTCCAGAGGTTCCCGGCGTCGACATCATCCTGCCCGACCTGCGCTACATCATCGAAGAGCGCGCCAATCTGCTTGGCATCATCATCACCCACGCGCATGAAGACCATATCGGCGCGCTCGCCGCCTTGTGGCCGAGCCTGCGCGCGCCGGTCTATTGCACGCGCTTCGCCGCCGGCCTCCTGGCGACGCGCCGGCTCTCCGAGCCGGGCGCGCCCAAGGTGCCGATGCATGTGGTGGCGCAGGGCGGCCGGGTGACGCTTGGCCCCTTCGACATCGAATTCGTGCCGGTGGCGCATTCGATCCCCGAATCGAACGCGCTGGCGATCCGCACCCCGGTCGGCCTCGTCGTCCATACCGGCGACTGGAAGATCGACCCGACGCCGCAGGTCGGCCTGCCGACCGACGAGAAGCGCCTGCGCGAACTCGGTGACGAAGGCGTGCTCGCGCTGATCTGCGATTCGACCAATGTCATGCGCGACGGCACCAGCCCGAGCGAGGCCGATGTCGCAGCCAAGCTGAAGGAACTGGTGCATTCCGCACCGGGCCGCGTCGCCGTCACCACCTTCGCCTCGAATGTGGCGCGCCTGCGCGCCGTCGCCGAGGCTGCGATGGCCGATCAGCGCGAGGTCGTCGTCGTTGGGCGCGCCATGGACCGCGTCATCGATGTCGCGCGCGAATGCGGCTATCTCGACGGCATCCCGGCCTTCCGCTCGGCCGACACCTATGGCTATCTGCCGCGCGACAAGGTCGTGGCGCTGCTCACTGGCAGCCAGGGCGAACCGCGCGCGGCGCTCTCGCGCATCGCCTCCGACGACCATCCCGAGATCGCGCTCTCGCCCGGCGACCGGGTGATCTTCTCGTCGCGCACCATTCCCGGCAATGAGAAGGCCGTCGGCAACATCCTGAATGCGCTCGCGCGCGACAATATCGAGATCATCACCGACCGCACCCATCTCGTCCATGTCTCCGGGCATCCGCGCCGCGAGGAGATGGCCAGGCTTTATGGCTGGCTGAAGCCGAAGATCGTCATCCCCGCCCATGGCGAGGATCTGCATCTCTCGGAGCACGCCATCTTCGCACGTGGGCTCGGCGTCAAGATCGTGGTGCGTGCCGGGAATGGCGATGTCGTCGCGATCACAGCCGACGGCGCCAGCAAGGTCGACGAGGTCACGCATGGCCGCCTCTATCAGGACGGTACGCTGCTGGTGAACGCGCTGGAGAAGACCATCTCCGAGCGCCGGAAGCTGTCCTTCGCCGGCATGATCTCGGTCGCGGTCGCTATCGACGAGAAGGGCGGGCTTGCCGGCGATCCCGAGATCGCGGTGCTGGGCCTGCCACCGCGGACGCGCGACGGCACCGATTTCGACGAATATGTCGCCGAGGCCGTCTCCGAATTGATCGACGGCATCCCCAAGGCGCGCCGGCGCGATCCCGAGGCGCTCCGCAATGCGCTGGAGCGCGGCCTGCGCAGCGCCGTCAACGAGGAATGGGGCAAGAAGCCGCTGGTGCATGCGCTGGTGATCGAGGTTTAAGCTGGCACGACTTTGCTCGGAACTACCGCGTCATCCCGGACGCAGCGAAGCGGAGATCCGGGATCCATCGTAGGGAACTGCGCTCTACGATGGATCCCGGATCGGCGCTGCGGCGCAGCTTGTCCGGGATGACGGCGTGGTTCAGAGCCAGGATGGGTAAGCTCGATGAAGGGAAAGCCATGATCGGACGCCTCAACCATGTCGCCATCGCCGTGAAGGATCTCGCGGCCTCGACGGCGCTCTATCGCGATACGCTGGGCGCGCGGGTTTCGCAGCCGCTGCCGCAGCCGGAGCATGGTGTGACCGTGGTCTTCGTGGAACTGCCGAACACCAAGATTGAATTGCTGGAGCCGATGGGGCCTGATTCGCCGGTAGCGAAGTTCCTCGAGCGCAATCCCGATGGCGGCATCCATCATATCTGCTACGAGGTCGACGACATTCTGGCTGCCCGCGACCGGTTGAAGGCGACGGGCGCGCGCGTTCTCGGCTCCGGAGAGCCGCGTATCGGCGCCCATGGCAAGCCGGTGCTGTTCCTGCACCCCAAGGATTTCTGCGGCACGCTCGTCGAGCTCGAGCAGGCCTGAGCGCGATGGACGAGATCACCTTCTTCGGCGAGCCGGAGGCGGGGTCGCCCCGCCCCTTCAGCGCCGCAACGCGGGCCGGTGGCCTGATTTTCGTCTCCGGCCATTCGGCGCCGCATGATCCCGAGCGTGGCGTCTTTCGCGGGGATACGCCGGCCGAGGAGGTCCGCAACGCATTGGCGAAGATCGCCGAGATCCTGGCAGAGGCCGGCAGCAGTCTCGGCCGCGTCGTGCAGGTTTCGATGCTGATCACCAATCCCGACGACTATGCCGCCTGCAACGCCGAATATGTGAAGCATTTTCCCGGCGGGTTGCCGGCGCGCCATACGGCTCGTTTCGGCGTGCCGACGCAGGCGCGCGTCGCTTTTTCCTGCATCGCGCTCGCCGGCGATGCGACAAGGGATGACCGCTCATGACCATCGCCGGCGGGCTCGCCGTTTATTTCGTGATCTGGTGGACGGTGCTGTTTGCCGTGCTGCCCTTCGGTGTGCGCAGCCAGGCAGAGGCCGGTGAGGTCACGGACGGCACGGAACCGGGCGCGCCGGTCCTTCCAGGCTTGCTCAAGAAGGCCTCGATCACCTCGGTCATCGCCGGGGTGGTCTTCGCGCTGGTCTGGTATATCTGGGCGAAGTTCGACCTCTAGTCTTCGCGTGCTGGACTTCAAAAAGAAAAAGGCAAGGCCGATGCCTTGCCTTGGAAGTCTGTTTTTACCGCAGCAACGGCACGCATCTGATCGCGCGCGACTCATATACTAGGCGGGCGTTTGTTCCTCCCGAGACCTGGTCCGCGACGCTTCGATAATCGCAAAGCGTGTCCAGCCCGGAATGATTAGCGGATTATGACGGGGCTGTCACCACTTTAGGCATGCGCAGCCTGATCTTTTTGCAAGTTTATTCTGTGTTGCACTTGTGCAGTGCAGCAAAGTTCTATCCGGGGCGTTTTCCCGCCTTGTTCCGGCCAAAGGATGCCGCTAGGCGAGTGCCAGACCAGCCGGGCCCGCCGGTTGCCATGGAGATCGTCTATGCTGCGCAGCTCTCTCGCCGCTCTTGCCCTCATCGCCTCGCTCGGCATGGCCCAGGCCCAGGCGCCGGACCCGGCCAATACACTGGTTCTGGAGACCAAGGACGGGCCGGTGACGATCCGGCTGCGGCCCGATCTGGCGCCCAAGCATGTCGCGCAGATCAAGGCGTTGACCAAGCGCGGCTTTTATGACGGCATCGTCTTCCACCGCGTCATCGACGGCTTCATGGCCCAGACCGGCGACCCGACCGGCACCGGCACCGGCAAGTCCGACCTGCCGAACCTGCCGGCCGAATTCAGCCCGACACCTTACAAGGTCGGCTCGGTCGGCATGGCCCGCTCGCAATCGCCGGATTCCGCCAATTCCCAGTTCTTCATCTGCTTTGAAGGCTGCGGTTCGCTGACCGGCCAGTACACGCTGTTCGGCGAGGTCGTCTCCGGCATGGACGCCGTGCGCAAGATCAAGAAGGGCAGCCAATCGGCCAATGGCCAGGTCACCAACCCCGACAAGATCATCCGCATGCGCCTGCAGGCCGACGCCAAGTAACCGACGCCAAGTAACGGCCAACCACAAGCAGGGCCAGTCAGGGGAGGGCCGTGACAATGCTGCGCGCGGCTCTCACTTGTCTCCTGCTGCTGGCGGCCGGCTCGGCCGCTGCGCAGGATACACGCGATCTCGGCCTGCCGCCGCCGTCCGGTTCGCAAAATCCCGTCCTGCCGCCGCCATCCGGTTCGCAGAACCCTATTCTGCCGCCGCAGTCGGGGCAGCGCTACATGCCAGGCATCGGCGGCCCCTTTAGCGGGGATGACATGCCGGGCAGCGGCTATCGCGGGATCAGGCCGCCCCGAGAGTCGCGCAGCGGCGAGATCGGCGTGGCCGGAGGGCTTGCGCCTTCGACGAAACCGTTCGAAGGCGAGGCGCTTGCCCGTCTCACCGATATCGCGCCCGCTTTGCGGCGCTGCTGGCATCCGCCCGTCATCGACGGTCCCGATACGGGCGTCATGGCGACGGTCAGGTTCAGCCTGCGCCGAGACGGTTCGCTCTTCGGCCAGCCGCGTGTAACCTGGGAAACCAGGCGGACCGACCCGGCCTTGCGCCAGCGTTTCACGGACTCGGTGGTTGCCGCTGTTCGCGATTGCACACCGATGAGGTTGTCGCCGCAGCTCGGAGCGAGTATCGCGGGGCGACCTTTTTCCATTCGCTTCCACGGCCGCGCGCCGTCCACAGAAAGGCAGATCTGATGTCGCTCGATCCCGAGAACACCCTCGTCATGGAAACCACCAAGGGCAAAGTCGTCATCAAGCTGCGCCCCGACCTGGCTCCCGGCCATGTCGAGCGCCTGAAGACGCTCTCGCGCCAGGGCTTTTATGACGGCATCGTCTTCCACCGCGTCATCGACGGCTTCATGGCCCAGGTCGGCTGCCCGCATGGCACCGGCACCGGCGGCTCGGACCTGCCCGACCTGAAGGCCGAGTTCAATGCCGAACCGCATGTGCGCGGCATCTGCTCGATGGCCCGTTCGCAGAACCCGAACTCGGCCAACAGCCAGTTCTTCATTGTCTTCGACGATGCCCGCTTCCTCGACAAGCAGTACACCGTCTGGGGCGAAGTCGTTGAAGGCATGGAGAATGTCGACAAGATCAAGCGCGGCGAGCCGGTGCGCGATCCCGACTCGATCGTCTCGATGAAGGTTCTGGCCGACGCGGCCTGATCCAGACCGTGGATGTCGGGCTCTTCGATTTCGACCTCCCCGAAGACCGCATCGCGCTGAGGCCCGCAAGCCCGCGCGATGCGGCGCGCCTGCTTGTCGTCAGGCCTGGTGCACCCGAACCATTCGAGGATCGCGGCATCCGCGACCTCGTCGGCCTGCTCCAACCGGGTGATGCGCTTGTCCTGAACGACACCCGCGTCATCCCCTCGCGGCTGCGTGGCCGGCGCTTCCGAGGCGGGACGTCTGCCGGCATCGAGATCATGCTGCACAAGCGCGCGGGCGCCGATCGCTGGCTCGCCTTCGCCCGCCCGGCCAAGAAACTCACTCTCGGCGAGATGATCGTCTTCGGTGAGGCCGGCGCAGGCAATGTCTGCGAACTCGGCCGGCTCGAGGCCGAGGTTTTGTCAAAAGGCGAGGGCGGCGAGGTCGAGTTGCGCTTCGCTCTGTCAGGGCCAATTCTCGATGAGGCTATCGCGCGGCACGGTGAGCTGCCGCTGCCGCCCTACATCGCCGGCAAACGCCCGACCGACCAACAGGATGCGAGCGACTACCAGACCATGCACGCCCGCGAGGACGGCGCGGTCGCCGCGCCGACGGCTGGCCTGCATTTCACGCCGGAGCTTGTCGCTGCGCTCGATGCATACGGGGTCTCGCGCCACCTCGTTACGCTGCATGTCGGCGCGGGGACCTTCCTGCCAGTGAAGGTGGATGACACAAGCGAACACCGCATGCATGCCGAATGGGGCAGCGTCTCGGCCGAGACCGCCGCCGCGCTGAATGCGGTCAGGGCAAAGGGCGGGCGCGTCATTGCGGTCGGCACGACCTCGCTGCGGCTCCTGGAGAGCGCCACCGGCGAGGATGGCGTCATCGCGCCTTTCTCCGGCGACACCGCGATCTTCATCACGCCGGGCTATCGTTTCCGCGCCGTCGACCTGCTGCTGACCAATTTCCACCTGCCGCGCTCGACGCTGTTCATGCTGGTCTCGGCCTTCTGCGGTCTCGACATCATGAAACGCGCCTATGCCCATGCGATCGCGGAGAATTATCGCTTCTACTCCTATGGCGATGCCAGCCTGCTGCATCGCGCTCTGCCGTCTGCCTGAAGCCGTGGCGAGCCTGTCAGTCTCACACGTCATTGCGAGCGCAGCGAAGCAATCCAGACTGAGCACCCTGCCGCCCTGGATTGCTTCGCTGCGCTCGCAATGACGGCGGGGCGGCATTTGGCCCAGGACGGCCAGACTCCTACGATGTCGGCGAAAGGCGTTGATCCGGCTCGCAATCGCCGCGCGGAAATGCTAACCGGCACGGCAACAAGGGAATTCTGACGGGCCATGGCCGATATTTTTCGCGAGATCGATGAAGAGGTGCGCCGCGACAAGGCGGCGGCCATCTGGAGCAAATACGGCAATGTCTTCGTCGCGCTGGCCGTGCTGGCCGTGCTCGCCGTCGCCGGCTGGCAATATTGGCTGCATCGCGAGAACCAGGCCTCCCAGGCTGTCGGCGCGCGGCTCGAAGCCGCGCTGAAATCCTCGCGCGACGGCAATGGCGCGGAGGCCGAGACGATTCTGAAGGAGCTCACTGAGAGCGCTCCCGCCGGCTATCGTCAGATCGCGCGCTTCCGTCTTGCTGCCGAGACCGCCAAGCGCGATGCCGCTGCCGGCGTCGCTGCTTTCGATGCGCTCGCCAATGATGGCGGACTCGATCAGCTCTATCGCGATCTGGCGCGCCTGCGCGCCGGCATGCTGCGCGTCGATCTCGCGCCCTACGCCGAGGTCAAGACGGCGCTGGAGCCGCTGGTGACGCCTCAGGGCGTCTGGCGCCACTCGGCGCGGGAGATGCTGGGCATCGCCGCACTCAAGGCCAATCTGTTCGAGGATGCCGGGCGCTGGTTCGATGCGATCGTCACCGACCCGCAGGCGCCGCAGGTGCTGCGCCAGCGCACCGATCTCTACCTCGCTCTGGTTCGCGGCGGCCCGGTCGAGACGAAGAACTGAGTTCCCACGAACGAGGTTTGCGAGAATTTCATTTGTAGCGCTGGTCATCCCGGGCGACCCTAGGGGGATCTGGGATGACCGTGCGCTTTTATCGGCTGCGAAGGAGCCAACGTCGTTGGACCACGCAGGCGAAACAGGAATAGTTGACACGCAATGACCGCCATCGTCGCCATCATCGGCCGCCCCAATGTCGGCAAGTCGACGCTGTTCAACCGGCTCGTCGGCAAGAAGCTCGCGCTCGTCGACGACCGGCCCGGCGTGACGCGCGACCGGCGCGAGGGCGAGGCCTCGCTCGGACATCTGCGCTTCAACGTGATCGATACGGCGGGTCTGGAAGAGGCCGACAAGGATTCGCTCCTGGGCCGGATGCGCGCGCAGACGGAAACCGCGATCGCCCAGGCCGACGTCATCCTGTTCATGATCGATGCGCGGCTCGGTCTGACGCCGATGGATCAGCCCTTCGCCGATCTGGTGCGCAAATCCGGCAAGCCCGTCATCCTGCTCGCCAACAAGGCCGAGGGGAAAAAGGGGCTGGACGGCATCTTCGAATCCTATGCGCTGGGCCTTGGCGATCCCGTGCCGTTCTCGGCCGAGCACGGCGAGGGCACGTCCGATTTGCTGGAGGCGCTCGCGCCCTTCGTCGATGTCGAGCCGGAAGAGGAAGAGGCCTTCGACGAGAGCTATGGCGACAAGCGCTGGGTGGATGCCCCGGCCGCCGTCGGCGAGGAAGACGAAGAGTACAACGACCCGAACAAGCCGCTGCGCGTCACCATCATCGGCCGCCCCAATGCCGGCAAGTCGACCTTGGTCAACCGCATGATCGGCGAGGAACGGCTGCTGACCGGCCCTGAGGCCGGCATCACCCGCGACACCATCTCCGTCGACTATGAATGGCGAGGCCGCCCCGTAAAACTGTTCGATACGGCCGGGATGCGCAAACGCGCCCGCATCGAGGAAAAGCTCGAGAAGATGTCGGTGCAGGACGCGCTGCGCGCGATCCGCTTCGCCGAGGTCGTCGTCGTGTTGCTGGATGCCACGATCCCGTTCGAGAAGCAGGACCTGACGCTCGTCGATTTCACCGAGCGCGAGGGCCGCACCGTCGTCATCGGCCTGAACAAATGGGATCTCGTCGCCGACAAGAACGGCTTGCTGGCTGAGCTGAAGGAGAAGGCCAAGCATCTGCTCGCGCAGGTGCGCGGCGTGCCGATCGTGCCGCTGTCCGGGCTTGCCGGCGAAGGCATCGACCGCTTGATGCAGGCGGTGTTCGAGAGCTACGACGTCTGGAATCGTCGCATCTCGACGGCGCGGATCAACCGCTGGCTGGAAGGTGTGCTCTCGGCCCATCCGCCGCCAGCCGTCGCAGGCCGGCGCATCAAGATCCGCTACATGACGCAGGCCAAGGCGCGCCCGCCGACCTTTGCTCTGTTCGGCAACCAGCTCGACCATCTGCCGGTGTCCTACACCCGCTATCTGGTCAACAATCTGCGCGAGGCCTTCGAACTGCCGGGCACGCCGATCCGCCTGCATACGCGCGGCGGCGAAAACCCTTACGACAAGGGCAAGAAGTAGCGTGGTTCTTCCCTTCTCCCCTCGGAGGAGAAGGGATGCCTCAGGCCGGCATTTGCGGCGTCAGCACTTTTCCCTGCGGGAAATCGAAGATCTTGCCGGTCTCGCTCCATGCGGGCGAGGCGATCTCGACCAGATGCGGCGCGAGCTCCTCCGGCGTCCTGAGCGTCAGCGGATCCTCGCCCGGCATCGCCTCGGCGCGCATCTTGGTCCGCAGCGGGCCCGGATTGACCAGCATCACCTTCAGCGGTGTCGTCACGGTCTCGGCGGCATAGGTGCGCGCCATGGCTTCGACGGCTGCCTTCGAGATCGAGTAAGGCCCCCAATAAGCCAGGCATTTATGCGCGGCGCCCGAGGACATCAGGATCACGCGGGCAGCGTCCGACGCCTGCAGCGCCGGCTCGACCGATTTCAGCAAGCGCCAATTCGCCGTGACATTGGTGTCGAACACATTGGCCCATTCCTTCGGCGAGGCGTGGGTCAGGGGCGTCAATGGCCCCAATATGCCGGCATTGGCCAGGAGGATGTCGAGCTTGCCCCAGCGCTGCAGGAGGGCTGGGCCGAGCTTCTCGATCGCGGCGGTATCCGCGAGGTCGACCGGGACGAGCGTCGTGCTGCCGCCCAACGCCAGAATCTCGTCGTCCAGCTCTTCGAGAGCCCCGGTGGTGCGGGCAAGCGCGACGACATGTGCGCCGGCCTGGGCGAAGGCGAGCGCCGCTGCCCGGCCGATGCCGCGCGATGCGCCGGTGACGAGCGCGACGCGCCCTTCCAAAGGCTTGGACATGGACTTCCTTGAGCGGGGCTCAGCCGGCTTCGGCCAGCAGCGAAATCTGCTGCTTGGCGCTCTCCCCGACCACATCAGTCAGAGAGGTCGGATAATCGCCGGTGAAGCAGTGGTCGGTGAATTGCGGGCGGACCGCATCGCGTCCGGCATGGCCCATGGCGCGGTAGAGCCCGTCGACCGACAGGAAGGCCAGCGAATCGGCGCCGACGAACTGGCGCATTTCCTCGAGCGAATGCGTCGCGGCCAGCAGTTTTTCGCGGTCGGGCGTATCGATGCCGTAATAATCGGGGTGCGTGATCGGCGGCGAGGAGATGCGGAAATGCACCTCGCGCGCGCCGGCCTCGCGCATCATCTTGACGATCTTCAGCGACGTCGTCCCGCGCACGATCGAATCGTCGACGAGCACGATGCTCTTGCCCTCGACGACGCTGCGATTGGCGGAATGCTTCAGGCGCACGCCGAGTTCGCGGACCTTCTGCGTCGGCTCGATGAAGGTGCGCCCG
Source organism: Allobosea psychrotolerans (assembly GCF_002917105.1). GTDB lineage: Bacteria > Pseudomonadota > Alphaproteobacteria > Rhizobiales > Beijerinckiaceae > Allobosea > Allobosea psychrotolerans. Next base: position 333,643 of record NZ_PQFZ01000002.1, on the reverse strand, counting down.
ACATAATGATTGCGAATGATGCCGAGCTCGAAGGGGATGCCGCTCGCCTGCGAGAAGCCGAGCGCGGCTGGCACGCCGGAATCGGGCACGGGCACGATCACATCGGCATTTGCCGGGGCTTCGGACGCGAGCTGCGCGCCCATCTGCTTGCGGCGCTCATAGATGCTGCGGCCCTTCACGATGGAGTCGGGCCGGGCGAAATAGATGTATTCGAAGATGCAGGGCCGCTCGGCGACCGGCGGGAAGGGCTTGTGGCTCTCGATGCCACTCTCGGAGATGACGACGACTTCGCCGTTTTCGACCTCGCGGATGAACTTCGCGCCGATGATGTCGAGCGCGCAGGTCTCGGAGGTCAGGATCGGGCAGCCATCGAGCTCGCCCAGCACCAGCGGGCGGATGCCGAGCGGGTCGCGCACGCCGATCAGCTTCTTGTTGGTGATGCCGACGAAGGCGTAGGCCCCCTCGATCTGGCGGATAGCTTCGACGAAGCGCTCGATGAAATGCGATTTGCGGCTGCGCGCGACGAGATGCAGCAGCACCTCGGTGTCCGATGTCGACTGGTAGATCGCGCCGTCGCGGACGAGGTTACGCCGCAGCGTCAGGCCATTGGTCAGGTTGCCGTTATGCGCGACCGCGAACCCGCCGCCATGGAGCTCGGCGAAAAGCGGCTGGACGTTGCGCAGGATGGTCTCGCCCGTGGTCGAGTAGCGCACATGGCCGATCGCCTGCTTGCCCTTGAGCTTCTCGATGACGGAGACTTCCGAGAAGGCGTCGCCGACGAGGCCGAGCCTGCGCTCGGAGTGGAAGCGCTTACCGTCGAAGCTGACGATGCCCGCAGCCTCCTGGCCGCGATGCTGCAGGGCGTGCAGGCCCAGCGCCGTCAGAGCGGCGGCGTCGGCATGTCCGAAGATGCCGAAGACGCCGCACTCCTCCCGCAGCCGGTCGGCATTGGGGTCAAAGGCGGCTTCGGCTTCGGTCTGCAGCGTCATCACGGGCTCCAATGCGGCAGGACTGGGAGGTCTCTACGCTCGAATTACGGACGGGGTTGGGCAGGCGTCGTTGCTTTGCCAGCTTCGATCACCCGCTGCAATGCCTGCTTGTCGTTGGCATCGGGCACCTGGGTGCGGCGCTGTGGGTCGGCGGTGGGGCTGGCGGGGGCGCGAGGCTCCTCGGCCGGCGCCTCCGTCGGCTCCTCGCCTGTCTTGGGCTTGAGCATCTTCTTGATCATGTCGGAGTTGATGTCTTGCGGCAGCATCGTCAAGAGCGAGCGGCCGGTTTCCTCGAGAAGCGGGCGAGCGCGCGCATCCTTGGCCCAGGACGGCAGGTTCTTCTCGGGCAGCAGCGCGCTGAAGAACAGATAACCGACGACGGCAAGCAGCAGGCCGCGACCGGCGCCGAAGACGAAGCCGAGCGTCCGATCCAGCGCGCCGATGCGCGAATCTAGCACGAAGTCCGAAATCCGCGCCGTCACCAGCGAAACCACGATCAAGGTCACTAGGAACAGCGCCGCGATCGAGGCGATCAGGGCAATCGTGTCATTGGGGATGTATTGCTTGGCGAGCGGCAGGAGCTGCGGGTGGAAGACCCAGGCCACGGCGGCTGCGGCGACCCAGGAGGCGATCGCCAGCACTTCGCGCGTCAGGCCGCGCACGGCGGCCAGCAATGCCGAGATCAAAACCACGCCGACAACGACGAGATCGAGGATGGTGACAGGCATGGATAAGCCGCTTCGCTTAAGAACTCAGGAAGGCCTGCGCGAAATGGGCGGGCCACATCGTTTTTGCTATACGCGCTCGCATGGCCTGCGTCACCATTGCGTCCGAGTCATTTCACATCTCTGCGAGGTGCTCGCGCCGCGATATCGGCAACAAGCTCGGTGACATGGCCGAAGCGCCGCAGCACCAGCCCGCCGCCATCGCCTGTATCTGCGCCGCCTGAAGGCATCAGCGCCGATTCGAAGCCAAGCTTGGAAGCCTCGCGCAAGCGCGCGGGCGCGACCGATACCGGCCGAATCGCGCCCGACAGCGCGATCTCGCCGAAATAGACCGATTCCGGCGGCAGGATCGCCCCGCTCAGCGATGAGACCAGCGCGGCGGCGACCGCCAGATCGGCGGCAGGTTCGTTGACCCGCAGGCCGCCGGCGACATTCAGATAGACATCGTGCTGGCCAAGCTTGAGCCCACCATGGGTCTCGAGCACGGCAAGCACCATGGCCAGGCGGCTGTTCTCCCAGCCGACCACGGCGCGGCGCGGCGTGCCCAGCGAGGTCGGAGCGACCAGGGCCTGGATCTCGACCAGCACGGGCCGCGTGCCCTCGATCCCGGCAAAGACCGCGGCACCCGGCGCCGCCTGATCCCGGTCCGCGAGGAAAAGCGCCGAGGGGTTGGTGACTTCCGACAGGCCCATCCCGGTCATTTCGAAGACGCCGATTTCGTCGGTGGGGCCGAAGCGGTTCTTCTGGGCGCGCAGGATGCGGAAGGCATGCGCGCCTTCCCCCTCGAAGGAGAGCACGGCGTCCACCATGTGCTCGACGACGCGCGGGCCTGCGATCTGCCCGTCCTTGGTGACATGGCCGACGAGAATCAGGCAGGCGCCGCTGGTCTTGGCATAGCGGATCAGCGCCTGCGCCGAACCGCGAACCTGAGTGACGGTGCCCGGTGCGCTCTCGACTTCGCCCGACCACATGGTCTGGATCGAGTCGATCACCACCAGGGCAGGGCGGTTGCCCTGGCCCAAGGTCGCGATGATGTCCTCGACATTGGTCTCCGCCGCCAGATCGACTGGGGAGTCGGCCAGCCCCATGCGCTCGGCGCGCAAGCGGACCTGGCCGGTGGATTCCTCACCCGAGACATAGACGACGCGGCGGCCGGAGAGCGCCAGCGCGGCGCAGGCCTGCATCAGCAAGGTCGACTTGCCGATACCGGGATTGCCGCCGATCAGCAGCACCGAGCCTGGCACGAAGCCGCCGCCGGTGACACGGTCGAGCTCGCCGATGCCGGCCTTGATGCGCGGCGCGTCCTGTGTGTCGCCCTTCAGCGTCTCCAGGGCGAAGACGCGTCCGCGCGCCTTGCCGTTCGACGAGGTGCGGCCTCCGGGAACTGGCGCGGCCTGGGCTTCCTCAGATAGCGAGGACCAGGTGCCGCAGGCGTCGCATTTGCCCTGCCAGCGGTGATAAACCGCCCCGCAAGCCTGGCAGATGTAAGTGGGACCGCGCTTGGCCATTGCGTCTTACGATGTCTTTCCGGGGCTTCGCGCCAGCGAAGAACCCGGCACCCATGACGGGACGCGACATTTTCCAAGCACGGTGGAAGGCGCGCGCCCGGTCGTGGGTTCCGGGTTCACGGCTGCGCCGTGCCCCGGAATGACAGTGGTGGGCTCGCCTGCCAACGTGCTTACAACCCCACATAGCGGCGCGCGTAACGCCGGCCGAGGCTGGTCAGAATCTCGTAGCCGACCGTCTTGGCCCCGGCACCGACCGTCTCGATATCGAGCGAGCCGCCGATCAAGGTCACGCTCGCGCCGCGAACCGCCGCGCCGGCCGGGGCGTCGGTGACGTCGACGATGATGAGATCCATCGAGACAGAGCCGACGAAAGGACAGATGACACCGCCGACCAGCGCCGAGCCGCCGGTGACGGTATCGGTCCAGCTCGCATTGCGCGGGTAGCCGTCGGCATAGCCGAGGCAGATGGTGGCGAGCTTGCGCCGGCTCTTGGCCGTCCAGCGACCATTATAGCCGACCTGTGTACCGGGCTCGACCTCGCGCAACTGGATGATGCGCGCTTCCAGGCCGATGACGGGCTGCATCGGGTTGGCCTGGCCCGGCGTCGGGTTGCCGCCATAGAGCGCATAGCCTGGCCGGGTCAGCTGATAGGACGGGCAGTCCTTCAGGAAATGGCCGGAAGAATTCTTCAGCGAGGCCGGCGTGTCGGGGAATGCGGCCGCGATCTCGGCGAAGGCCGCGATCTGGCGGGCATTGGCCGGGTCCGCCTCGTCCTCGGAGGAGGCGAAATGGCTCATCACCAGCCCGATCCCGGCCGCGGCGATCACGCCGCTGCGCTCGCGGGCCAGGTTGAGCCCCTCGCCGGGCCAGAGCCCGAGCCGGTTCATCGCGGTATCGACATGCAGCGCCGCAGGCCGGACCTGTGCGCCGGTCTGGCGAAAGGAGGCCCATTCCAGCAGTTCCTCATGCGAACCGAGCACGGGCGACAGACCGTGTTCCGCATAGACGCCGCATGTGTCGGGCAAAAGCCCGTTGAGGATATAGACCGCTGCATCGGGGGCAACGCTGCGCACGCGGATGCCCTCGGAGAGATGCGCGACGAAGAAGCTGCGGCAGCCGGCCCTGGCGAGCGCCGTCACCGCCGGTTCGATGCCGATGCCATAGGCGTTCGCCTTGACCACTGCGCCGGCTTCCGCGCCTGCGCGCGCGCCCAGCGCCCGCCAATTGGCGACAAGCGCGCCGAGATCGATGGTGAGGATGGCGCCGGCGGTCGCGGCGTCGGTTGAATCGAAGGTGCTCATTCGCGATCCGTGCTCATTCGCGATCCGGAAGCCGGAGGTCGTCCGCGCGGTCGGAGAAGCGCGTCACCTCCGCGTCGAACTGGAGGGCGATGCTACCGGTCGGGCCATGGCGCTGCTTGCCGATGATGAGCTCCGCCACGCCATGGGCGGCTTCCATCTCGATTTGCCACTTGTTGTGCTCTTCGGTGCCGGGGCGCGGCTCCTTGCCCTTGAGGTAGTATTCGTCGCGATAGACGAACATCACGACGTCGGCGTCCTGCTCGATCGAGCCGGATTCACGCAGATCCGAGAGCTGCGGACGCTTGTCGTCGCGGCTTTCGACCTGGCGCGAGAGCTGCGAAAGCGCGATGATCGGAACGGAAAGCTCCTTGGCCAGCGCCTTCAGGCTGGTGGTGATCTCGGTCAATTCCTGCACACGATTCTGGCTGTTCTTGGACGAGCCGGAGAGGAGCTGCAGATAGTCGATGAAGAGGGCGTCGAGCCCCTTCTGACGCTTCAATCGGCGGGCGCGGGCAACGAGCTGGGCGATCGAGATGCCGCCGGTCTGGTCGATATAGAGCGGCAGCTTCTCGATCTGCGCCGCGACATCGGTCAGCCTCGCAAAGTCGGCCTCGGTGATGCGGCCCTGCCTGATCTTGTAGGAGGAGATGCCAGACTGTTCGGCGACGATGCGGGTCGCCAGCTGATCGGCCGACATTTCGAGCGAGAAGAAGGCGACGATGGCGCCATCGACGGTCTTGAGCGTACCGTCCGGCTGCCGCTCGCCGCGCCAGGCCTTCGCCATGTTGAAGGCGATGTTCGTTGCAAGCGACGTCTTGCCCATGGCGGGGCGGCCGGCGAGGACGATCAGGTCGGAGGGCTGCAGGCCGCCCATGCGCTGGTCGAGATCGCGCAGGCCCGAAGAGATGCCCGAGAGACCGCCGGCGCGCGCATAGGCGTTGGCCGCCATGTCGATCGCGGTGCGCAGCGCATTGTCGAATTTCTGGAAGCCGCCCTCATAGCGGCCCTTTTCGGCGAGCTCGTAGAGCTTGCGCTCGGCGTCCTCGATCTGCTCCCGCGGCGCCATGTCGACTGGCGCGTCATAGGCGACATTGACCAGCTCCTCACCGACGCCGATGAGCTGGCGGCGGATGGCGAGGTCGTAGACCGTGCGGCCGTAGTCCTGTGCGTTGATGACCGTCGTCGCTTCGGCCGCGAGGCGGGCGAGATATTGCGAGGCGGTGATGCCGCCGAGATCCATCTCGCCGACGAAGGTCTTGAGCGTGATCGGCGTGGCGATCTTGCCGGCGCGGACAAGGCTCGACATCAACTCGAAGACGCGCTGGTGGATAGCCTCGAAGAAATGGTCCGGCAGCAGGAAGTCGGAGACGCGATAGAAGGCGTCGTTATTGACCAGGATCGCGCCCAGCAGCGCCTGCTCCGCCTCGATGTTGTGAGGCTGGACGCGGTACTCGGCCTCGCGGTTTTCGAGGCGGGCGACGAGGGCGGTGGCGGTGGCCATGGTCTGCGGACAGGTTCTGTCAGGGATGAGTCGGAACGTAGCTTAGTCTAGCACCCTGACGGTTTGCGCCAGCACCGAATCCGCAATCCACGGCACTCCACAGCCCACCAAACGAAAAGGGCGCCATGTTGCCATGGCGCCCTTGACTCGATGCGAAATCGAGAAAGCTCAGCGATCGTCCTCGCCGGCTTCCGCCAGGGCCGCGCCGACCTCGAGGCCGAGATCGTCGAGGTCGAATTCCTCGCGGGCCGTGACGTTCTCGCCGCGCACCTGGCGCTCGGCCTCTTCCGCCGAACGGGCGACGTTGATCGTGACCGTCACCGAGACTTCCGGATGCAGCACGACCGGGACGGTGTGCAGGCCCAGCGTCTTGATCGGGGCGTTCAGCGTCACCTGGCTGCGGGCGACGTGGAAGCCGTCGGCGGTCAGGGACTCGGCGATGTCGCGGGTCGAGACCGAGCCGTAGAGCACGCCGGACTCGCCCGACTGGCGCAGGATCACGACCGAGTGGCCGTTCAGCGTCTCGGCGACGGTCTCGGCTTCCGACTTCAGCTCGAGATTGCGGGTCTCGAGTTCGATGCGCTGGGTCTCGAAGCGCTTGCGGTTGTCTTCGGTGGCGCGCAGCGCCTTGCCGCGGGCGAGCAGGTAGTTGCGGCCGAAGCCATCGCGCACGCGCACGACTTCGCCCATCTGGCCGAGCTTGGCGACGCGTTCGAGCAGGATCACTTCCATGGTCTTAATCTCCGTTTTGAGTTTGGTTGATGGGCTTAGGCGTTGGGTGGTGGAGGCAGTGCGACCCGCTTGCGCAGGCCGAGAAGGGTGTCGAGCAGGCCCGCCAGAGCCAAAAGCGGCGTCAGGACGGCCTGCATGACGATGAGCGCAACATAGACCGAGACGAGCATCGGTGTGCGCCAGGCCTTGCCGCGTGAGGCGTCATGCAGGAGCGCGAGCCCACTGAACATGAAGGCGGCAAGCAAGGCCCCGGTCATCGCCGCGCCGGCGACGCCGACGAAGCCGCCGAGCGAAGCCGTCACCATGGCGAGCACAAGCAGCAGCAGCGCCTGGCGCGGCAATGTGGTGGCGGGGATGAACGGCCAGGGCCGCGGCAGCCGACCCGAAATACGAACCGCCTTGGCGGCGATCCAGAGATTGGCGGTGATCGTGGTGACGAAGGACGCGCCTATACCGACCGGAACCGCTGGCGCGAGGCTCTGGGCGAGTTCCGGCAGCCGGACATCGGCGGGCAGCGCGATCAGCTTGGCGCGCACCATCTCGGTGAGCAGGTTTTCGATGATGCGGGCGATGACGGAGCGATACGCCTCGTAATCCGTTGTCATCACGAGCGCGCTGCCGACGGTGACAAGTGCGGCCGTTCCAGCGATCCAGAGCAGCAGCCGGCCGAGCGGATACCACTCGAAAGCGCCTGCCTCCTCGCGCGCCAGCAAGGCGAGATAGGCGATCCACCAGGCCGGCACGGCGATGATGACGGCAAAGCCGACACCTGCGGTGAGGCTGAGCGCAACAGTGACCGCGAGCGCGCCCGCGGCGATGGCCACAAGGCCCGCGCGGTGGTTCCAGCCGAGCGCTGCGATGAAGATCGGAAGGGGGGCGGCGGAATACAGCAATGCCGCCAGCGGCGATCCAGTGATCACCACCGCGAAGAGCAGGGCCGCTACCAGGCCCGCGCCGATGCCGACGATCGGAAGCATGCTTTCGTCCTGCTGTCCCGCTGTTCGCTGGCCTTCCGGCCCGACAGGGTGAGAGGCTTTTCGCCTCAACATACCCGGTGGAGTTTCACCACTGGGCGACCATGGGTTGTCGTTTCGATGAACCGGCGGCGCCAGGGCGCCGCCGGGCAGTCTCAAATCCGCTCAGCGGATGACGTAGGGCAGCAGGCCAAGGAAGCGGGCGCGCTTGATCGCCTGGGCGAGCTCACGCTGCTTCTTGGCGGAGACCGCCGTGATGCGCGACGGCACGATCTTGCCGCGCTCGGAGATATAGCGCGAGAGCAGGCGCACATCCTTGTAGTCGATCTTCGGAGCGCCCTCGCCCGAGAAGGGGCAGGACTTGCGGCGGCGGAAGAAGGGGCGGCGAGCGCCGGCTGATGCAGTCGACATGGCTCAGACCTCCGCGCCAGTGGTTTCGGTGACTTCGTCGTCACGACGCGGACGGTCGCGGCGCGGGCCACGATCGCGGTCGAACCGGTCACCACCGCCGGCGCCACGATCGAAGCGGTCGCCCCGATCGCCACGGTCGTCGCGGTCACGCTTCTGCAGCATGGCCGACTGACCCTCTTCGAGCTCCTCGACGCGAACGGTCAGGAAGCGCAGGACGTCTTCGTTGATGCGCATCTGGCGCTCCATCTCCAGCACGGCGGCGGAGGGGGCGTTGATGTTCAGCAGCGAGTAATGCGCCTTGCGGTTCTTCTTGATGCGGTAGCCGAGCGACTTGACGCCCCAGTACTCCACCTTCGGAACCGAGCCGCCATTCGCCTCGATGATGCCCTTGAACTGCTCGACAAGGGCCTCGACCTGCTGCGCGCTGACGTCTTGTCGCGCGAGCAGGACATGCTCGTACAATGCCATTGAGTGGCCTTTCTGTTTCACCCTGCTTCGCCCGGCGCGGAGCCCTCCGAGCCCTGGAACAGGCCCGACAGGATTTCATCGAAGGCGGAGACACGGGATGACGGTCCTGGTTAGGAACCTGCGGGCGAAAGCACGCCATCCGTTCAGCCTCCGGCCGAACAAGCAGAAGCGGGTCGTTACAGGCTGACGACGCCTCGCGCAACCAAAATCAGTGCAAAGAACCCGTGTGGACAGCGGAAATGTCGCATGAGTTGCTTGACGGGAGCTCGCCAGCAATGTGACAGCGCCGTCTTGATCACTATGGCGTGACGATCGAGGTTTGCCTGAAATGACCACAGCGTTCATCTTTCCCGGCCAGGGTTCCCAGGTCGTGGGCATGGGCAAGAGCCTGACCGAGGCCTTCCCTCAGGCGAAAGCCGTGTTCGACGAGGTCGATGCTGCGCTCTCGCAGAAGCTCTCGGTCCTGATGTGGGAAGGGCCGGCCGAGGAATTGACGCTGACCGCCAATGCGCAGCCGGCGCTGATGGCCGTCAGCCTCGCGGTCATTCGCGTGCTCGAGGCCGAGGCCGGGCTCGATCTGAAGCGCGACGCGGCCTTCGTCGCCGGCCACTCGCTCGGCGAGTATTCGGCGCTCGCGGCGGCTGGGACCTTCAGCATCAAGGATGCGGCGCGTCTGCTGCGCATCCGCGGCGACGCCATGCAAAAGGCCGTGCCGGCCGGGCAGGGCGCTATGGCAGCGCTTTTGGGGGCCGAGCTCGATCTCGCGCGCTCGATAGCCAGTGACGCCGCGCAGGGCGAAGTCTGCGAGGCGGCCAATGACAATGGCGGTGGCCAGGTCGTGCTGTCGGGCGCCAAGGCGGCGATCGAGCGCGCCATCGCGCTTTCCGCCGAACGCGGCGTCAAGCGCGCCATGCTGCTGCCGGTTTCCGCGCCCTTCCATTGTGCCTTGATGCAGCCTGCGGCCGAGGCCATGCGCGCCGCGCTGGCGGCCGTCTCGATGCAGGCGCCGGTCGTTCCGGTGATGGCGAATGTCGGGGCCGCGCCGCTGAGCGATCCGGCCGCGATTCGCGCCTCATTGGTGGCGCAGGTCACCGGCACGGTGCGCTGGCGTGAATGCGTGCTGGCGATGGCCGATGCCGGGGTCACGCAATTCGTCGAGGCCGGCAGCGGCAAGGTGCTGGCCGGATTGATCAAGCGGATCGCTGCGGGAGCCGCCACCATCTCCGTCGGCACGGCCGACGATATTGCGAATTACAAAACCCGGAACGGGTGAAACGGCGGGGCGCCGAACACAGGGAGAGACCATGTTTGATTTGACAGGCAAGAAGGCCCTGGTCACCGGCGCGACCGGCGGCTTGGGTGGCGCGATCGCGCGGCAACTGCATCGCCAGGGCGCGACCGTGGCGCTCTCGGGGACGCGCGTCGAGGCGCTGGAAGCCCTGGCCGCCGAGCTCGGCGAGCGGGCCGTGATCGCGCCCTGCAATCTGTCCGACAAGGAATCGGTCGAGGCGCTTGTGCCGGCGGCGGAAGAGAAGCTCGGTGGACTCGACATCCTCGTCAACAATGCCGGCGTCACGCGCGACAACCTGTTCCTGCGCCTGAAGGACGAGGATTGGGACAGCGTCATCGCCGTCAATCTGACCGCGGCCTTCAGGCTCTCGCGCGCGGCGGTGAAGACGATGATGCGCCGGCGCTATGGTCGTATCATCTCGATCGGCTCCGTCGTCGGAACGACCGGCAATCCCGGGCAGGGCAATTATGCGGCCTCCAAGGCCGGGCTGATCGGCATGTCGAAGGCGCTCGCGGCCGAGGTCGCCAGCCGCAACATCACCGTCAATATCGTCGCGCCTGGGTTCATCGAGTCGCCGATGACGCAGGCGCTCAATGAAAAGCAGCGCGAGGGCATCTTGTCCGACGTGCCGATGGGCCGGCTGGGTTCGGGCGCAGATGTTGCTGCCGCGGTTGCCTACCTCGCCAGCAACGAGGCCGCTTACGTGACGGGGCAGACTCTGCACGTCAACGGCGGAATGACAATGATTTGAATGGCTTGATAAAGCTTTTCAAAAGTTTTTAAAGAGGGTTTTGTACTCTCGCCAGCCTCCACAGCCTGTGTTACTGAGCGCCGTCGCGCTGCAGCGCAGGTGCCGAGGGGACTTGACGAGGACCCGGTTGTTGCGTTTGTGCAGGCTTCGAGAGTTCCGGCCCGCCGGCACCATTCTGGTGAGGCGGGATACGGGAAGTGCAATTCCCCTATACGCGTCGCGATCCAGCGGTGTGTTTCAAGCTTTAAGGAAGAGACCCATGAGCGATGTCGCCGAGCGCGTGAAGAAGATCGTGGTCGAGCATCTCGGCGTCGAGCCGGAGAAGGTCGTGGATGGCGCGAACTTCATCGAAGACCTGGGCGCTGACAGCCTCGACACCGTCGAGCTGGTGATGGCCTTCGAGGAAGAGTTTGGCGTCGAGATCCCTGACGATGCGGCCGAGACGATCGTGACCGTCGGCGACGCCGTCAAGTTCCTGTCGAAGACCGCCTGAGCAGCCTTCAGGTCGCTCGCCGCCGAAAGTCCCATGGTTTCACGCAGTTTTACGATGCGACGTGTCGTCGTCACCGGCCTCGGCATGGTGACGCCGCTTGGATGTGGCGTCGAGCCGACTTGGGCTCGCATTCTGTCCGGCGCCAGCGGCGCCGGGCCGATCACGAGTTTTGACGCGAGCGATCTGCCTGCGCGGATCGCCTGCAACATCCGGCGTGGCGACGGAACCGACAGCAGCTTCAATCCCGACGATTGGATGGAGCCGAAGGAACAGCGCAAGGTCGATGATTTCATCGTCTTTGCGATGGCTGCGGCCAAGCAGGCGCTGACCGATGCGAACTGGGCACCCGAGAGCTATGAGGATCAGACCGCGACCGGTGTCGCGATCGGTTCCGGCATTGGCGGGCTCGGCGGCATCTATGAAGCTTCCATCCTGCTGAAGGAGCGCGGGCCGCGCCGGCTCTCGCCCTTCTTCATCCCCGGCCGCCTGAGCAATCTGGCGGCAGGCTATGTCTCGATCGAGAACCATCTCAAGGGCCCCAACCACGCGGTTGTGACGGCATGCTCCACCGGCGCTCATGCGATCGGCGACGCTGCTCGCATGGTCGCGCTCGGCGATGCCGAGGTGATGGTGGCCGGCGGCACGGAATCGGCGATCAACCGGCTCGGCATTGCAGGTTTCTGCGCCTGCCGGGCGCTGTCGACCGGCTTCAACGACACGCCCGAGAAGGCCTCGCGCCCTTACGACAAGGACCGCGACGGCTTCGTCATGGGCGAGGGCGCCGGCGTCGTCGTGCTGGAGGAACTCGAACACGCCTTGGCGCGCGGCGCCCGCATCTATGCCGAGATCACCGGCTACGGCATGTCGGGTGACGCCTATCACATCACCTCGCCTTCGGAAGACGGCGACGGCGCTTATCGCTGCATGTCCGCGGCCTTGAATCGGGCGGGGCTGACGGCGTCCGATCTCGATTATGTCAACGCGCATGGCACCTCGACGCAGCTCGGTGACGAGATCGAACTGCGCGCGGTCGAGCGGCTTCTGGCCAATGCCTCGCGCAAGCCGGCGATGTCATCGACCAAATCGGCCACGGGCCACCTGCTCGGCGCCGCCGGCGCGATCGAGGCGATCTTCTCGATCCTGGCGATTCGCGACCAGGTCGCGCCGCCGACGATCAATCTCGACAACCCCTCCGTCGAGACCGATCTCGATCTCGTGCCTCATGTCGCCAAGAAGCGCCGCATCGACGCCGTGCTGTCGAATTCCTTCGGCTTTGGCGGGACCAACGCCTCTCTGGTTATGCGGCGCTACGTCGACTGAACTCCGGATTTCGGGGGGCAGCGCGCTTTCGCCATAATTTCTGCTAGTCTGCCGGTCGAAACCACGACAGGCTGGCTTGCTGGTCGTACCCGGCTCGCCGGCGGCACGAAACCTGTATCGATTTGAAGAAGTGCGAGCGTCGAACCGTGAACCAGTCGCCCCGCGTCGCCCCCAAGAGCCCCAGCGAGGCACTCAAGCCGGTCGCTCCCCCAGCGCCGCCGCCAAAGGCGCGCCGTCGCCGTCGCAGCCCTTTCATCGCCATGATGAGCGGCCTGTTCACGGCGCTGCTGGTCCTGGCCGGGGTCGTCGGCGCCGGCATTGCCGTGATCGGCAGCCAGAGCAAGGCACCAGGCCCGCTCGCCAGCGACCGTGTCCTGATCATCCCGAAGGAAAGCGGCCTGACGGAGATCTCCGATCTCCTGCTGCGCGAGGGCTTGATCGAGCACCCCTGGGCCTTCCGCGTCTCGGCGCTGGTGACCGGCAACTGGACCAAGCTCAAGGCCGGCGAATATCTTTTCAAGGCGCGCGCCAGCCAGCAGGAGATTCTCGACATCATCGCCGAGGGCAAGGCCGTCGAGCATTCGATCACGGTGCCGGAGGGGCTGACCAGCGAGCAGATCATCGCCAGGCTGAAGGATAACGAGCTTCTCACCGGCGATGTGATCCAGGTGCCGCGCGAAGGCTCGATCCTGCCCGATACCTACAAGTTCCAGCGCGGCTCGACCCGCCAGGCCATCGTCGATCGGATGACGCGCGACCAGCGCATCGCCCTCAACGCGATCTGGACCAAGCGCCCTGCCGATCTGCCGATCAAGACGCCGCAGGAGCTCGTGATCCTGGCCTCCATCGTCGAGAAGGAAACCGGCCGGGCTGATGAACGGCCGCGCGTGGCTGGCGTCTTCATCAACCGCCTCAACCGCAAGATGAAGCTCCAGTCCGACCCGACGATCGTTTACGGCCTCGTCGGAGGCAAGGGCACGCTCGGCCGCTCGATCCAGCGCAACGAGATCACCCAGGCCACGCCCTACAACACCTATGTCATCGACGGTCTACCGCCGGGGCCTATCGCCAATCCAGGCCGCGCCGCCATGGAGGCCGTGGTCAATCACTCACGGACCAAGGAGCTCTATTTCGTTGCTGACGGCAGCGGCGGCCATGCCTTCGCCGAGACGCTGGACCAGCACAACCGCAATGTCGGGCGCTGGCGCCAGCTCGAGGCCGGGCGTCGCGAGCCGGGCAAGCCGCCGTCGGAATCCTCCGTCGACAAGGTCGAGCCACCGCCGGCGCCCGATACGCGCACCGAGGCGCCTGGACCGCAGCGGGCCAACACCGATACGGATGATGTCGAGACCTTCCCGACGCCGGGGAGCCGCCGTGCGGGTGCTCCTGTGGCTCAGCCGGGCGCCAACGTTCAGGCTGGCGTCACTGGGCGGGCCCGCGCCTTCGACGCCTCGGAAGGCACGCCGCGGGATCCCCTGCTGAACAAGAGCTTCGATCTGAACAGCCCCAAGCAGGTGCCTTCGCTGCGCCCCTAGCCATCCGGGCTCTATCCACATCCTGGACCGGGACGCGGCGGCGGCAAGCCTTGCTCGCCGGGATACCTGTCACTAGAGCAGGAGGCGAAAAAGTGGGAACCGGTTTTTCGCATCCTGCTTTCACTTTTGGATGAGAGACGGATTCAGATGTCTGATGGGATCACTTCGTGATTCCATCAGACATCATCCGGCTCTAGGGTCCGCCGCGTTGTTGCGGCAGAGACAGGGATTTCCATGGCCATCGAGAGCATGACGGGATTTGCCCGCGTCGCCGGCACCGTGGGCATCCATGCCTGGGCCTGGGAAATCCGCAGCGTCAACGGGCGTGGCCTGGATGCGCGTGTGCGTGTGCCGCCGGGTTTCGAGAGCATTGCCGAGGCCGCGCGCAAGCGCATCTCCAGCGCTTTTTCGCGTGGAACCCTGCATGTGAACCTCACGGTGACCAGCGATGCGGGTCCGCCGCGTCCGCGGATCAACGAAACGGCGCTCGCCACGCTTCTGGAGGCGGTATCACGCCTGCCTGCATCGGATGCCATTCGACCAGCCTCCTATGACGGGCTGCTCGGCATTCGCGGCGTGGTTGAGTTCACCGAAGAAGCCCAGGACGCGCTCGCAGCCGTTGAGGCATCCGCGCTGAAGGGGCTGGAGGCCGTCGTGCTGGCCTTGAAGGAGGCGCGGGCAAGCGAGGGGCGTGCGCTCGAAGCCGTCCTCTGCGGGCATCGCGACAGCATCGCCCGCCTCACGGCCGAGGCCGAGAGCCACCCCGCCCGCGGCGTCGATGCGATCCGTGAGCGACTGGCCACGCAGTTGCAGGCGCTGATGGAGGCAAGCCCGGCGCTCGATCCGCAACGCTTGCATCAGGAGGCGGCCCTGCTGGCGGTAAAGGCCGATATCCGCGAGGAGGTCGACCGTTTGCATGCTCATGTCGCCGCCTTGCGGGTGTTGCTCGACCAGGGCGGCGCGATCGGTCGCAAGCTCGATTTCCTCTCGCAGGAGTTCGGTCGCGAGGCCTCGACCCTTTGCGCCAAGGCGGGTGATGCGGGCTTGTCGCGGATTGGCCTGGAGCTGCGGACCGTCGTCGATCAGATGCGCGAGCAGGTGCAGAATGTGGAGTGAGCGCTGATGGCTGACGCCGTTCGCCCGGCCCGTCGCGGGCTTATGTTGATCCTGTCCTCGCCGTCCGGGGCGGGAAAGTCGACGCTGACGCGCAATCTGTCGCAGAACGAGAACAATCTTGATTTGTCGATCTCGGTGACGACGCGGCTCAAGCGTCCCTCCGAGATCGACGGCGTGCATTATCGTTTCATCGATCGCGCGACGTTCGACGCCATGCGCCAGCATAACGAGCTGCTGGAATGGGCCGAGGTCCATGGCAACGGCTATGGTACGCCGCGCAAGGATGTCGAGACGTCGCTCGCCGATGGCCGGGACGTGCTCTTCGACATTGACTGGCAGGGCACCCAGCAGATCGTCAAGAAAGCGCGCGAGGATGTCGTCACCATTTTCATCCTGCCGCCTTCCATGGCCGAATTGCGCTCCAGGCTCGTGCGCCGCGCCGAGGATGCTCCCGAGGTCATCGCCAAGCGCCTAGGCAACGCCCGTGACGAGATCGCGCGCTGGGAGAAGTACGACTACGTCATCATCAATGATGATCTCGGTGCGGCCTATGAATCGATCAAGGCGATCCTGACGGCGGAGCGGCTGAAGCGCAGCCGGGCGACCGGCCTCAAGGATTTCGTCGATCGCCTGCTCGGTGAGGCGTTGCCGTAGCAGCCAGAGCATCGGCCTGAAAAGCGGGAGCCGGTTTTCGAACCGATGCGCGATCCGGCTCCGGCGCGTCAGTTCGGCTGGATGCCGGCGTCGCGGACGAGCTTGGACCAGCGTGCGCTGTCGGCCGAGATCACCGCGGAAAGCTCGGCTGGCGAATTACCTATCGGCGTTGCGCCCTGGGCCTGCATGGCCTCCGCTACATCGGCGGATCTGATCGCCTGGGACACGGCTTCGTTCAGCTTCGCAACGACCGAGGCCGGCGTCGCCGCAGGCGCCATCAGCGCATACCAGGAGACGGCCTCGAAACCCGGCAATCCGACGGCCTCGGCGATGGTCGGCAATTCGGGCATCACCGGGCTGCGCTGCGCACTGGCGAGCCCGAGCGCCCGCAACTGGCCGCTATCGATCAAGGGCTTAGCGGTTGAGAGCTGTGCAAAGATCAGGTCGACATCGCCGCGCAGGACATCGGTCAGGGCCGGCGCGACCCCTCGATAGGGCACATGTGTCATCGACATCCCGGTCGAACGGGCCAATAATTCGGCGGCGAGATGGGCCAGACTCCCGGCGCCGGGAGACGCGTAAGTCAGGCCTCGCTGGTTCGGGCCGGGCCGCCCGCGCGTGAGCATGTCCTGCGCGGTCGCGATCGGTGATCCGGAGGCAACGACCAGCACGTTCTCGACGCTGGCGATCTGCGTGATCGGGGCGAAATCCTTGACCGGATCATAGGGCAGATTGGCAAACAGCGCCGGATTGACTGCTGCATTGCCGACCGGCATCAGCGCCAGCGTGTAGCCGTCAGCCTCCGCCTTGGCGACGGCCGCCATGGCGGTGTTACCTTGGGCGCCGACCCGGTTCTCGACTATGACCGGCTTGCCCCAGCGTTGCGTCAGCTTCTCGGCGACGATGCGGGCAAGCGCATCGGGCGCGCCGCCCGCCGCGAAGCCGACGACGATCCTGACCGGCCTCATTGGATAATCCGTCGGCTGGGCCTCGGTCGGGTCGGCACCCGCCAAACCGGCCGCGACCGTGATGCAGATCAACAAGGACGCGATGGCGCGGCGCATCGGCGCGACCTCCTGACGGCGAACCAGAGCATCGGCCCGAAACCCCGGAGCCGGTTTTCGGGCGATCCGATGCAAGATCAAGGCCTTGGCGACCGGCATCTTGCCCAGAGCATTTTTGAGCGACGTGGACATTGGGGCGCGTGAAGAAGCCGCGTTAGCAGTATCCAATCCTATTGGATCGGATACTGCTCCAATCAGCGTCGCCGCGCCAAGGCGTTGGCGAGCCGCACGAAGCCCGAGACCGGAATTTCCTCGGCCCGGGCCGTCGGCGCAAGTCCGGCTTCCTCGATCAGCGGCAGCGGATCCGACAGGATTGGCTTCAGGCTCTGGCGCAGCATCTTGCGCCGCTGGCCGAAGGCGGCAAGCGTGATCCGCTCGAGCAGGCGCCGGTCGCAGGGCTCCGGCGCAGCGCGCGGAACCAGCTGCACGATCGAGGAGGTGATCTTCGGCTGGGGCACGAAAGCGGTGCGCGGCACGTCGAACAGGATCTTTGTCTCGCAAAGCCAGTTGCACAGCACGGCCAGCCGGCCGTAATCGGCGCGCTCCTCGGGCGTCGCCACGATCCGCTCGGCGACCTCGCGCTGGAACATCAGCGTCAGCGATTGCCACCAGGGCGGCCAGGGGTCGAGGCTAAGCCAGCCCACGAGCAGCGGTGTACCGATATTATAGGGCAGGTTCGCGACGATGCGGGCCGGTTTGCCGGCGAGATGCGATCTGAGATCGACAGCCAATGCGTCACCGTCGATGACCTCCAGACGGCCGGGGTAATGCGCGGCGATCTCCGCCAGGGCCGGCAGGCAGCGCCGGTCGCGCTCGATCGCGATCACCCGGCAGGCTCCATTGGCCAGCAGCGCGCGCGTCAACCCGCCGGGGCCTGGCCCGATCTCGACCACGGTTTCGCCCTCCAGCGGGCCGGCCGCCCGCGCGATCCGTCCGGTCAGGTTGAGGTCGAACAGGAAGTTCTGCCCGAGCGCTTTCTGAGCCATGAGCCCATGGCGCTCGACCACATCGCGCAGGGGCGGCAGGGTGTCGATCTGGCTCACGCCGAAGCCTGCGCGGGTTGCGCCGCCATGCGTGCGGCAAGCCGCAGCGCAGCGCAGAGGCTGTCCGGCCGGGCGATGCCTTGCCCGGCAATGTCGAAGGCGGTGCCGTGGTCCGGAGAGGTTCGGATGAAGGGCAAGCCGAGCGTGACGTTCACCCCCTCGTCGAAGGCGATCGTCTTGATCGGGATCAGCGCCTGGTCATGGTACATCGCCAGCGCGACATCATAGCCGGCGCGCGCCCGGGCGTGGAACATCGTGTCGGCCGGGTAGGGGCCGCGCGCCTCGATGCCCAACGCCCGCAACCTCGCGATGGCAGGCGCGACCACCTCATCGTCTTCGCGCCCGAGCGCGCCGCCTTCTCCGGCATGCGGGTTCAGGCCGCTCACCGCTATGCGGGGGGCGGCGATGCCGAAACGGCGCGACAATTCTCCGGCAACAATCCGGCCGGTTTCGACGATCAGGTCCTGCGTCAGTGCATCCGGGACCGACCGCAGCGGGATATGGATCGTGACGGGAACGACCGCGAGGTCCTCGCACCACAGCATCATGACCGGGTGAAGCGGCGCACCACCATCGGCGGCGAGATGCGCGAGGAATTCCGTATGGCCGGGATGAGCGAAGCCTGCGGCGTAGAGCACGGATTTGGCGATCGGGCTGGTGACGACGGCCGATGCCTGTCCTTGCCTCACAGCTGCGACCGCGGAGGTGATCGAGCCGATCGTGCCGGCGGCCGACGCCTGGTCTGGCCGTCCCGGCATTGCTGTAACGGCATGACCATGCGCGATGACAGGCAAGGCCTTCGCGAAGCAGCGGTTCACCGCATCCCATTCGCAGGAGATCAGCGGGACATCGAGCCCGAGCCTCTGCGCGGTCTGCGCGAGATGGTCGATATCCGTGATGCAGGCGAAGGCGGGTAACGCGCGCTGCTGGCGTTCCCGCCAGGCCAGCAATGCGAGTTCGGGGCCGATTCCGGCCGGGTCGCCCTGCGTCAGGGCCAGTGGTGGCGCTGGCACCGTTACCTCCGCGAGGGGGCGATGCCAGTCGGCGTCACTGGCTGACGCCATCGCCGGTCGAAGAGCCGCCGAGATTCTGGGAATAGGTGATCTGTCCGAGCGTCTTGAGCTCGAGCTTGAACATGATCGTGCGGGTATCTTTCGTTGTGCCGGAGACCTGCTTGTCAGCGTAGTTCTGCGTGTAGCTGACGTCGAAAATGGTGCATTCGTCGGTGTAGTTCACGCCGAACGAGGTCGAGGCCGTCTGGAGCGGACCCGTGTTCGGGTAAGTGGCGATGGTCGCGGTCCCCGCAGCATAGCTGGCGCGCCAGACTTCGCGGTCGTATTTGTACTTGTCGAGGTCGAACAGCACGCCGGCCCGCACGCGCCAGTTCTGTGCGACCAGGACCGAGCCGTTGAGCGACAGGCCTTCGCGCCGGCGCGGGATACCGAGATCGGGCTGCGGCTCATAGCGGCCATAACCGACCGTCGCGGAGAAGATGCTGTTGCTATAGGTCGCCCCCGCGTCGATGCGCTGTGCCTCGAAGGTGCTCTCGTTCAGGCGAGCCGCGCCCGTCAGGACGAAATTCTTGAAGGGCGAGATCTGGGCGCGCGCGACGTAATCCGAGCGGGCGGTGTCGAGGCCGGAATCGAGCCCGGTATTGATCAGATCCCCGCGAGCGAAGGAATTGCGTCCAGCGATGCTGTAGGATTGTCCGAACAAGGCGTTGGCATAGCCATCGGTGCCAAAGCGACCGGTATAGCGGGCGCCGACATTGGCGCGCGTTCCGCCTTCTAGCCGGTCATATCCCGAGAACTTGCTGCTCCATTCGAACAGGTTGGTGTCGTCGAAGACCAGGCTCTGGGAATCTTCGTTCGCGACGCGCAGGCTGCTCGTCTCGTTCGGGCGTGCGATGATCTGCGCGACCGGCTCGATGATATGCGTCCCCCAGCTCGTCTTGGCGACGAACGGGTAGCGGTACATCAGGCCGATCGCCGGCATCGCCCGGCCGAACATCTCGTCCGAGGTGTCGGCGATCGTCGTCGCATTGGCATTGGCGTAGCCGGTCGTCGATGGGTTGATCGAGAACACATCGGCCCGCAGCGAGGCATAAGGCGTCCAGACCTGGCCGATCGGATCGATGAAATTGCGCCGCCAGGACACTTCCGCCGTGGCACGCGCGGTATTGCCGGCGAGGCCGCGTACCAGGCAGGTGCTCTTCTGATAGACGGCGCAGCCATCATATAATGAATAGGAGGTGCCGGCGCTTGTCTTGCCGGTGACCAGATAAGTGTTCTGGTTCGGGATTTGCTGGTAGGCCGTCGCATCGCGGTGCAGGGCGGTGACATTGGCGTTGAAGGTCAATTCGCCGCCGAGGAAGGACGGTTTGTTGACGCGCTTGTCATAATCGATGACCGGCAGCACCACCGGCTGCTGTTTCTGCCAATCGGTCGAGGTCAGCGGCTGGAAATAGTAGCCGCGCATGTCGAACCAGGCCGTCTCGCTTTGCCCGTTGAGATAGACCGTCGAGATCGACTCCTGCAAATAGGTCGTCGAGCTGATGCTTTCGTTGGTGATCCGGTAGTTCTTGTAGAACCAGCGGTCGGTCGACATCGCCACGTTCCAGCCGAACGACCAGCGCGGGTTCAGGTAGAACTTGCCGTTCGATTCGATCGACCCGCGGAACTCCTTGTCGCCGGCGCCCAGCGGCGTTGCCAGGAACGCGGACTTGTCCTGCTGGAAAATGCCCGTGGCGCGGATCTTGTAGGCGCCGTTGACGAGACGCTGGCGCCATTCCACCTGGCCGAGCAGGCCCTGGCGCGTCAGATAGGTCGGCGTGATGGTCAGGTCGTAATCGGGCGCCAAATTCAGGAAATATGGCAGGCCGACGCCATAGCCGAGCGCCCCCGTATTCAGGAACTTCGGCGAGAGGAAGCCGGATTTCCGCTTCACCGTCGAATCCGGACCCGACATGTACGGCACATAGGCCATCGGCACGCCGAGAAATTCGAGGCGCGCATCCTCGTAATAGATCGTCTGCTCTGACTTCTTGTGGATGATCCGCGCGGCCCGCACCTGCCAGAGCGGCGGTCTTTCCGGATTGTCCTTGCAGGGCTCGCAAGCCGTGTAGATGCCCTTGTCGAAGATGAAGGTCTCGCCGTCGGTACGCTCGCCGCGCGGCGCGGTAAACCGCGTCTTGTCGGGATTCACCACGCGCAGCGAATCGATGAAGCCGTCGCGGAAATCGTCGGTCAGGTTGAAATGGTCGCCGCTGATGACCGTACCGTTGGTCTCGGTGATCCGGGCGTTCCCGGTGGCGATCACGCGCTTGCTGGCACGGTCATAGACAACCTTGTCGGCCTCGATCGTCCGTCCCTGATAGAGGATCTGGACATCGCCGACGGCGGAAACGGTGTTGTTGTCCTTGTCGTAGACCAGTTCGCGGGCATCGACGACCATCCGCTCCTGCGGTTTGGCTCCGGCTTGCGATTTGGCCCCGGCGGAATTCTGGGCAGCAGCAGGCGCTTGCGCGACGGCGATGCCGCCGGCCGTCAGCATATAGGCCAAGCTCGAGGCGAGGGCGGTCGCCGTAGCAAAGCGCGCCATGCGTCTCACGCCCACATTCATACGCTCAATCCTAAATTAACCATAGGCACAGTACTCTTACCCATCTTCCTGATGAAGGAGGGCCAAGGCTCCCAGCATCGTTCCGACGGCCGCAGGCAGCCACGCGGCGACGATCGGATTGACGATTCCCGACGATCCGAGCTCCTCCGACAGCTGCGTCGCAACATACAGCACGAAGCCGGCCGCCACGCCACCTATCACCAGTCTAGTTACCCCACCAAACCGGAAAAATCTTAAGGAAACGGACGCAGCGACCAAAACCATGGCGACGAGCAGCAGGGGGCGCGCCTTAAGTGACTGATAGCGCAGTTCATAGCGTGTCGTATCGAGCCCGGCGCGCTGCGTTCTTTCGATCACCGTGGGCATCGCCCAGAAGCCGACGGCGTCGGGCGGTGTGAAGCTTTGCCGCATCTGCTCGGGCTCCAGCGTGGTCGCGAGCAGGTAGGTCTTGTAGTTTTGCGGCTCTTCCATGGCGGAGATCACACGCGCATCGGTGAGTTCCCAGTGCCCTCGATAGAGCACGGCGCGTTTCGCGTCGATCCGCTCGACGAAGCCGCCATTGGCATCGAAATTGAAGATCGCGACGTCGGAGAGGCCGTCGCCGTCCGGCAGCGCGCCGGCGGCGCGGATGATCGCCTGGCCGTCGATGCTGCGTTGCCGCATCCAGATGTCCTGACCGCTGGCCGTCTGGCCGGTGCGGGCGAACAGCCGCAGTTCGAGCGCGGTGGCCTTGCGCTTCAGCTCGGCCGCCACGGGGTTGTATATCAGGATCGAGACCAGCCCGATGACCACGGCCACGAGGGCCGCGGGTTGCAGGAATTGCCAGGCCGAGACGCCGACCGAGCGTGCGACGACGAGCTCGAGCTTCCGGCTCAGCGTCAGCAGCGCGAACATGCCGCCAAACAGCGCCGCGAACGGAAAGATCTGCTCGGCGACCGCCGGCGCACGGTAGAGCGCGAGCTGGATGATCAGCGGCGTCGTGGCGATGGGCGAATCGCCCGCACGCCGCATCAGCTCGACGAAGTCGAGCGTTCCGATCAGGAAGAAGAACGTGCTGAAGACGCCGAGGATGGCGCGTGCGAACCGCTTTGTCAGATAGCGGCCAAAGGTCGAGATCAGAAGCATCAGGCGCGCCGAAGCCTTGCTGCGAGCAGGTTGAACGGCGCGAACAAGGGCGCCGTGAGGCGTCCCAGGAAAGGCCGCAGCCTTTGGCCGAAGACGATCAGCGAAACCGAGATAACGATTGCGGCCAGCGGCAGGATATAGAGCAGCCAGACCGCGAAGCTTGATCTGACGCTCGCCGTCCAGGCGGCGTAAGCGCCGATGCGCGTCGCACTGACGATGAGGATGGCGGATTGGAGCGCGACTGCGCGGCCCTGACGTGTGGTGCGCGCCTCGCCGATCGCCGCAAAGGCGATCAGCATGA
This sequence comes from Allobosea psychrotolerans, assembly GCF_002917105.1. Classification (GTDB taxonomy): domain Bacteria; phylum Pseudomonadota; class Alphaproteobacteria; order Rhizobiales; family Beijerinckiaceae; genus Allobosea; species Allobosea psychrotolerans. Next base: position 310,720 of record NZ_PQFZ01000002.1, on the reverse strand, counting down.
AGGCGATCGGGTAGAGCGGGGCCGACAGCCTGTTGTGCAGTTCGGCACGGAAACGTCCCTCCTGGAGCTTGTAATAGCTCTCATTGGGGTCCTGGTTCAGCAGCGCCCAGGTCGAGCGTTCGCGCGGCTTGTAGGTGACCTTGTCGCCATCGCCTTCGCCGGCCCCTCCCGTAGGATCGCCCGACAGCGCCGACAGGTTGAGCGCGTAGCGCTCGAACGAGATGATCGAGGTCGTATCCTGACGATTTTCGCGCTGGATCGTGCCCTTTTCCAGCATCAGGAAGCTGTTGCCGTCGACATCGACGGTGCGTCCGCGCTCGGCGATATAGATCGAAGGCTGCTTCGGATCGCGCCTGTCCTGCATGAAGATGCCGACCAGTGCGTCTCCCGATTTCTCGCGGTAATGGAAGGTCACCCCCGAATCGAGCGAGACGAACTGGCCCTCCTTGACCACGTTCGCGACGAAATCCGCGCGGATCAGCGTGATCAGGTCGCGCAGCATGCGAAATCCCGCCGGCATCACAGACAGCGTCATCCAGCAGACGATCAGCGAGGTCGCGATCGTCAGGACGATGAACGGCCGCGTCAGGCGATGGGGCGCGACGCCGGCTGCGTTCATCACGATCAGCTCGGAATCGCTGTTCAACCGGTTCAGCGTGTAGAGCGTCGCCATGAACAGCGCGACCGGCGCGATGCCTGCGACCAGCGCCGGCAGCGAAAGCAGTGTGACGGTGAAGAAGATCAGGACCGTCTGGCCCTTGCCGGTGATCAGATCGACCTCGCGCAGGGCCTGCGTGACCCAGATCACGCTCGTCAGCCCGACAAGCAGGACGATGGCCGCGACCGTCGCGATCTTCAGGATGTAGCGGTCGAGGCGCTTAAGGAACAAGCTTCTGATTCCGATGCAAGGCTGGGAGGCGAGGCTCCCTTGGACGGTTCGTCGAACTCACCCTATGGTATAGGCGCAATCAAGGCGCAAACGGGAATCGTTTGTGTTCGTCTCGTTTCGCCCTTCCCGACGCCCCAATTCCCAAATCGTGAGCCCGTCATGTCGCAGCGCCTGAAGCTCGAGGTCAAAGCCCTGAACGCAATCTCCGGCCAGGATCTCGTGATTCTCGTATCGGATGCGCTGACGCCGCCGAAGGCGGCCGACGAATGGCTCGGCGAAGGCGCCCGCAGCCTGCTCGCGCGCGCTGCAGCGGCCGAGCGCTTCAAAGGCAAGGCGCTATCGGGGCTGACCCTGCTGGCTCCCGACGGAGCCGGCTATGAGCGCCTGATCGCCATCGGTGTGGGCCCGGAAGCGGAGCGCGGCAAGCTCGATTTCGCCAAGCTTGGCGGCGCTATCGCCGGGCGCCTTGGTCATGGCCGCAGCGCCGATATGATTCTGGCCCTGCCGGACGGTGAGCCGACGGCCGACCAGGCCGCGGACATCGCGCTTGGGATGCGGCTGCGCGCTTACGCCTTCGATCGCTACAAGACCAAGACGAAGGAGAAGGACGAGGCCGAGCCGCTTACGGTGACGCTGCGGGTGTCTGACCCCGCGGCGGTCAAGAAGGCCTTGAAGGCGCGCGAGGCGATCGCGGGCGGCGTCGAACTGGCGCGCGATCTCGTCAACGAGCCGCCCAATGTTCTCTACCCTGAAGAGTTCGCCGATCGCGCCGCCAAGCTCGAGAAGCTCGGCGTCGAGGTCGACGTCCTCGACGAGAAGCAACTGAAGAAGATCGGGATGCGCGCGCTCCTTGCTGTCGGCCAGGGCTCGCGCCGCGAAAGCCGCGTCGTCGTGATGCGCTGGAATGGCGCCAAGTCCGGCGTCCAGCCCATTGCCTTTGTCGGCAAGGGCGTGACTTTCGACACTGGCGGCATCTCGCTCAAGCCCGGCGCCAGCATGGAGGACATGAAGGGCGACATGGCGGGCGCGGCCTGCGTCACCGGGCTGATGCATGCGCTTGCCGCCCGCAAGGCCAAGGTCAACGCCATCGGCGTGATCGGTCTCGTCGAGAACATGCCCGACGGCAATGCCCAACGCCCCGGCGACATCGTCACCTCGCTTTCGGGGCAGACCATCGAGATCATCAACACCGACGCGGAAGGCCGCCTCGTTCTGGCCGATGTGCTCTGGTATACCCAGGCCGAATTCAAGCCGAAATTCATGATCAATCTCGCAACGCTGACCGGGGCGATCCTGGTTGCCCTGGCGCAGGAACATGCCGGCCTGTTCTCCAACAACGACGAATTGTCGGAGCGATTGAGCGCCGCCGGAAAGGCGACCGGTGAAGCGGTCTGGCGCATGCCGCTTTCGGCGGCGTACGACAAGATGATCGATTCGAAATTCGCCGACATGAAGAACTCGGCTGGTCGCTATGGCGGCTCGATCACCGCCGCTCAGTTCCTGCAGCGCCATGTCAACGACACTCCCTGGGTGCATCTCGACATTGCAGGCACGGGCATGAGCTCGCCCAATACCGAGATCAACCGCTCCTGGGGTTCGGGCTGGGGCGTGCGCCTGCTCGATCGTCTGGTGGCTGAGCATTACGAAAGCTGATTCGATCTGGAGACTGCTCCCGCAACATTTCGGAAAGAATGGCTTTCATGCCGGAAATCCTGTTCTTCCATCTGCAATCGCGCCCGCTCGAACAGGTTCTGCCGACGATTCTCGATCGGGCGGTTTCGCGCGGGCAGAAGGTCGTGGTCGAATTGTCCAGCCCGGAGCGTCTCAGCGCACTCGACGATCATCTCTGGACCTATTCCGACGAGAGCTTCCTGCCTCACGTCACGGCGGCCGAGGCCGACGCGGCGGCCAATCCGATCGTGCTGACGACGAAGGCGCATAACCCCAACGCGGCGCAGGTCCGTATCTGCGCCGAAGGCGTCCGCATTCCCGACGCATTGCAGGACTACGAGCGCGTCGTGTTGATTTTCGATGGTGACGATCCCGACGCGCTGACAGCGGCGCGCGAGGATTGGAAGTCGGTTCGGGCTTCGGGTGCCAGCGCCAGCTACTGGCAGCAGGACGAGGCCGGCCGCTGGGAGAAAAAAGCGTGAAATTGCCTATCCTGCTCGTTTGCGCCGCCGCCCTGGGCGGATGTTCCGTCGATATGGGCGGGTTCGCCTTCCAATCGGAGACCAAGGGCGGCCTCACCACCACCACGACGAGCAGCGCCAGCGCCGGCATCTCGACGCAGGAACCGGTCCTGACGGCGGACGGCTCCTGCAGCGTCGGTGTCTCGCTCGATCCCTCGACCCGGCCGCTGCCACCCGCGATCGCGGAGGGCATCACTGAATGCGAGCTGGTCAAGCTGAAGGGCGCCCGCCCGACCGATGTCCTGATCGGCGACAGCGGCAAGGGCCAGCGCGAGGTGCAGGTGCTTTATTCCGAGCCTGGCGGCCGCGAAATCTACATGTTCACCGACAACCGGCTGAGCCGGATCGTGAAGCCCGGGCAGGGCTGATCTCTTCGGCACATTCCCGCTTCGGGAGCAGGAACCAGGACATGCGGCGGTCATCGATCATTCGTTTCGCAGCCGTCGCCATGACGAGCCTCGCCCTGCTCTCGACCACGCCGCGGAGCGCGTTGGCGCAGGCGGCCTCGCAATTGTCGCAAGCCGAAGCCGCCAACAAGGCGCTCGTCCTCGACTTCTGGGCCAAGGTCTTCGACGCGCAGGACTGGACCAGGGCGAAGGACTATCTCGCCGACGACTACATCCAGCACAATCCCAATGTGGCGAGTGGGTTGGCCGGGTTCAACGCGTATTTCTCGAAGATCTGGCCGAACCCCAAATCCGCCACCGCGATCATTGCGACCGAATTCGTGGCCGTCGTGACGCAGGGCGATCTCGTCCAGCTCGTGATGCGTCGCAGCCGGGCAGAGCCCGGCAATGAGCTGAAGACCTATGACAGCTACTGGTTCGATCTGTTCCGGGTCAAGGACGGCAAGATCGTCGAGCATTGGGACCCGGCGCTGAAGCCCGTCAGGAATTGACGATACGGCAGCAGAAGCGATTATTCCCTGATCGAGTGCATCTCCAGCGAGCCGGTTCGCTTGCCGGGCCCGCATCCGAATGATCCATTGGGCTTAGGCGCTCTCCAATTCCTCGCTCAGGCCCAGCCACTCCTCTTCGGCAGCAGCCAACGCCTCGGCGAGCTCCGCCCGCTGCCGCGACAGGATCAGCGCCTTGTCGGGGTCACGTGCGAAGGCCGCACCATTGCCAAGCACGCCGTCGACCTTCTCGATCAATCCGGTCAGCTTGGCGATGCGCGCCTCGGCGAGATTGAGCTTTTGCCGTAGCGGGCCCTGCGCGACGCGCTTGACCGCTGCCTCCTTGCGCTCCTCGGCCTTACCATTACCTGAGGGCGCTGCCTCGGCTGCCGACTTTTCACGCTTGGCCGCCTTCGCGGTGCCGAGCACGAAGCTGCGGTAGTCCTCCATGTCGCCGTCGAAATTCTTGACCGTGCCGTCGCCCACCAGCCAGAGCCGGTCGGCGCAGGACTCGATCAGGAAGCGGTCATGACTGACGAGGATGACCGCGCCGGGATAGTCGTTGATCGCGTTGACCAGCGCGGTGCGGCTGTCGATGTCGAGATGGTTGGTCGGCTCGTCGAGGATCAGGAGATGAGGCCCACCGAAGGCCGCGAGCCCTAGCATCAGCCGGGCCTTCTCGCCGCCAGAGAGGTTCTTCACCGGCGTCTCGGCCTTGCTCGCGGGGAAGCCGATCTGCGCCGCCTTGGAGCGGACCTTGGCCTCGGGCGCATCCGGCATCAGATCGCGCAGATGCGCGACCGGCGTGTCCTCCAGCCGCAATTCGTCGAGCTGGTGCTGGGCGAAATAGGCCGTCTCCAGCTTCGATGATTTCCGCATCGTGCCCGAGAGCGGCGGCAGTCTGCCGCCGATCAGCTTGCAGAAGGTCGACTTGCCGTTGCCGTTCGAGCCGAGCAGCGCGATGCGGTCGTCGGGCAGCAGCGTCAGGTTGAGCTTCGACAGCACGGTGCGGTCGCCATAGCCGGCGCTGGCGTTGTCCAGCACGATCATCGGGGGCGAGAGCGGCCGTTCGGGGCCAGGCAGGCTGAAGGGCTGGACGTCGCGGTCGACGATGGTGGCGATCGATTCCATCTTCTCCAGTCGCTTGACGCGCGACTGTGCCTGGCGCGCCTTCGAAGCCTTGGCCTTGAAGCGGTCGACGAAGGCCTGGAGATGCTTGCGCTCGGCGTCCTGCTTCTCCTTGGCCTTCGAGAGTTGCATCTGCTTTTCGGCGCGCTGCCTCGCAAAAGAGGTGTAGCCGCCGCGATAGATCGTCAGCTTGCCCTGGTCGAGATGCAGGATGTGGTCGACGCAGGTGTCGAGCAATTCGCGGTCATGGCTGACGACGAGTACCGTGTGCGGGTAGCGCTCGAGATAATCGTAGAGCCAGAGCGTGCCTTCGAGGTCGAGATAGTTGGTCGGCTCGTCGAGGAGCAGCAGGTCGGGTTCCGAGAACAGCACGGCGGCGAGTGCAACACGCATGCGCCAGCCGCCGGAGAAATCCGAACAGGGGCGCTGCTGCGCCGCCTCGTCGAAGCCGAGGCCGTGCAGCACGGTCGCGGCGCGGGCCGGCGCGGAATGGGCGTTGATGTCGGCAAGCCGGGTTTCGATCTCGGCAATGCGATGCGGATCCTTGGCAGTCTCGGACTCCTTGATCAGGGCCGCGCGCTCGGTGTCGGCGGCGAGCACGACCTCGATCAGCGTCTCCGAACCGCCGGGCGCCTCCTGCGCGACACCGCCGATGCGCCGACCCTTGGGCAGGCTGATGCTGCCGCCTTCCGGTGAAAGATCGCCGGTGATGATGCGGAAGAGCGTGGTCTTGCCGGTGCCGTTGCGGCCGACGAGGCCGACGCGCGAGCCATCTGGAAGCGAGGCGCTGGCGTGATCGAGCAGAAGCCGTTCACCGAGCCTGTAGGTAATATCGTTGATCGTGAGCATGCGGCGGTTTAGGCGGGAATTCACCCCTAAAGCAATCGTCAAACGCGCCTAGAGGCTGCTCGACGGACGCCGTCACGGTTCTGCCACGGTCTTGCCTTTCCGTCGCCCGGCCGGGCCCTCACGCAAAGTAAGTCCAATATCATTCGATTCGCCCAGAGCATCCCATGCAGCTCGATTCCAGTTTCGCCCGCCGGCGCCACGTCTCGGTCGCATCTATTTTGATAGCCCTGACGTCGGTGATCGTCGGCAGTGCCGCCGCCGCTGCGGCATTGCTGCCGCCATCCTGGCTGCCAATGTCCTGACGGCACAGCCTTTCAGCGAACGTTAACGCCGACTGGCCTATTCAGACGAGACCATTATTGGTGTCGCTGCGGGGGCCGTGCCGCTTGTTCAGTCTGAGATTCAGGCTTCCTGCTGCCATGCTCGGCCTGGCATGTCTCGCCGCGCTCGCCGTGGGCGGGTCGGCCTATTTCGCGGTTCAGCAATGGACTCGCGAAGCGGTGCGCGAGCGCCTCGACATTCTCGCCGAAAGCCATGCCAAGGCGATCGAGCGGCGTTGGCGGCAGATCCGCTCCGAGCTTTCGGTGCAGGCGCGCAGCGCCTATACGGTCACGACGCTCGACGAAATCGGCAAATGGATGGAGCTCGGACCTTATGACCGGAATGCCATTCTGTCCTATTATCAAGGAGATGGCTCTCTCTCTTCAGCCGAGCGGGTGGCGCGGACCGGCCAGGACCACAAGCATGGCTATTCCTGGCGCCATATCGCGATCCACGAGACCTATTCTTCGATCCTGAAGCAGTTCGGCTATGCCGACATCTACCTCGTCTCCGCCAAGGGCCGCGTCGTCTACAGCGTGACCAAGGGGCCCGAATTCGGACGTCTGATCAGCGAGCCCGACCTTGCCGGATCAGGGCTCGGTACGGTCTTCGAGGCTGCGAGCAAGCTTCCCATCGGTGAGCAGGCCGTCATCGATTTCAAGCCTTATGACCCGGTAGGCGGCGAATCGCGCGCGTTCCTGGCGCAGCGCTTCTCTGATGCCGATAGCGGGAGTGGGGCTTCCGAGCCTGCCGGCACGCTCATCTTCGCGATCAACACCTCGCTGATCGACGAGGTTCTGGCGGCGAGCGCCAGCGCGTCGCGACATACGCAGGCTCATGTCGTCGGCGCGGACGGCTTCATGCGCTCGAACCCTGCCGCGCGGCGAGCCGGTACGGCGCCTGTCGAGACGCTCGATCCTCGCCGGCTTGCCGCCTCGGGCGGAGCCATGCTCCAGATGACGAGCCGCGACGGCGCGCCATTGGTCGTGACCGGGCGCAGCATGACGGTCGATGGCTGGCCCTGGCTGCTCTGGCTGACCGAGCCGGAGAGTTCGGCCTTCGCCATCATCGACAAGCTCAAGGGAGCGATCGTGGCGGCCAGCCTCAGTGTGCTCGGCCCCGTGCTGCTGGTGGCGCTGCTGCTTGGCCTCTCGGTGGCGCGGCCGATCGCCGGGCTCGCCGAGGCGCTTGCGGGGGCCGCTGCCGGGCGCACCGATCTGCGCATCCCTGGGGCGCAGCGACGAGACGAGATCGGGGCGATCGCAGCGTCTGTCCAGAGCATCCGCGAAACCATGGTGCGGGACGAGCAGGCCCGCCTGCAGGAACGCGAGGAGCGCGATAGCGACACACAGCGGCAGCGCGCGGCCTTGCTCAGTGATCTCGCCTCCGATCTGGAGCGCTCCGTGCTGGGCGTCACGAGCGCGGTGTCCAACGCCGCCGAGGCCCTCAGCGTGACGGCGAGCGAGTTGTCGGCGGGAGCGCGTGAAACGCAGGCCAATGCCGGTACGGTCCACGAGGCGGCCTCGCGGGCGATCTTCAGCATGAGCTCGATCGAAGAGGCGGCGCGCGATCTGCGCCTGGCGATCGATCGGCTTGACGGCGACGTCCAGTCTTCCGACCGCTCGGCACGGTCGGCGCGGGACTATGCGGACGAGATGGGGGTGATCGTGGATTCGCTGGCGACAGGAGCGGCGCGCGTCTCCGACGTTACCGGCCTGATCTCCGGCATCGCCGCGCAGACCAATCTGCTTGCGCTCAACGCCACGATCGAAGCCGCCCGCGCCGGAGACGCCGGTCGCGGCTTCGCCGTCGTCGCCTCCGAGGTGAAGGGACTGTCGGCCCAGACCGCGCGCGCCATCGAGGACATTTCGCGCCAGATCGCGACGATGAACCAGGCCACGGGCGAGACTGTCGATGCCATCGCCGGTATTCGCGGCATGATCGCCGATCTGAGTGATGCTGTCCGCCGCACCGCGGGAACGATGCGCCAGCAGCATGGCGTGACCCATGCCATCGTCTCCGATGTCAGCGCCGCGACCCACGAATTCAGCCGAATCGGCGACGCCACTAGCCTGGTCTCGAACGCCTCGCAGCAGACCTCGGAAGCCGCAGCCGCCGTCCTGCGGGCGTCGAGCGAATTGAGCGGGCTTGCAGGCTCGCTGAAGGCGCGGATCGATCAGTTCATCACCCAGGTCCGCGCAGCGTGAGCGTGGCGAGCCGCTTGTCGGCGAGGCGGGCACGGGCTAACCCTTCCCCATGAGCCGCACAGCCTTTTATCCCGGATCCTTCGACCCGATCACCAACGGCCATGCCGACGTCATTGCAGGCGCCTGCCGACTCTGCGACCGGCTCGTTCTGGCCATCGGCGTGCATCCCGGCAAAGCCCCTATCTTTTCGGCCGATGAACGCGCCGCACTGCTGCGCGAGGTCGCAGGGCCGATCGCTGCGGCGGAGGGCGTTGCCATCGAGGTCGTGACCTTCGACTATCTCGCCGTCCAGGCCGCCCAGGCCGCCGGCGCGACCATCATGATCCGGGGCCTGCGCGACGCTACCGACTTCGACTACGAGATGCAGCTCGCCGGCATGAACCAGACCATGGTGCCCGACTTGCAGACGGTGTTCCTCCCGGCTTCCGCCAATACGCGCTACATCACCTCGACGCTGGTCCGCCAGATCGCATCGATGGGCGGAGACGTCTCGGCCTTCGTTCCGCCACTGGTCAGCACCAGGCTCAAGCTCAAGTTCCCGACGCGCTAAGCCCGGTTCCGCGCCATTTTCGGTGGTGCGAATTGGATTTGCATTTGCATTTTGTGAACGGCGATGGTGTCTCTGGAACGACTGACTCGCATCGTTTCGGTGCGAGTCCACCGTTCCACGAGTTCCTCCATGCGCCTCTCCCGCTACTTTCTGCCCCTGCTGCGCGATACGCCCAAAGAAGCCGAGATCGTCTCGCACCGCCTGATGCTGCGCGCGGGGATGATCCGCCAGCAGTCCGCCGGCATCTATTCCTGGCTGCCGCTGGGCCTGCGCGTCCTCGACAAGATCAGCCGCATCGTCCGCGAGGAGCAGAACCGCTCGGGCGCGATCGAGATTCTGATGCCGACGATCCAGTCGGCCGATCTCTGGCGCGAGAGTGGCCGCTACGACGCCTATGGCAAGGAGATGCTGCGCATCAAGGACCGGCACGACCGCGAGATGCTCTACGGCCCGACCAATGAGGAGATGGTCACCGACATCTTCCGGTCGTATGTGAAGTCCTACAAGGACTTGCCGCTCAATCTCTACCACATCCAGTGGAAGTTCCGCGACGAGGTCCGGCCTCGATTCGGCGTGATGCGCGGGCGCGAATTCCTGATGAAGGACGCCTATTCCTTCGACATCGACCAGGCCAGCGCGCGCCACGCCTATAACCGCATGTTCACGGCCTATCTGCGTACCTTTGCGCGGCTCGGCCTGAAGGCGATCCCGATGCGCGCCGACACCGGCCCGATCGGCGGGGATCTCAGCCACGAATTCATCGTGCTGGCCTCGACCGGCGAGAGCCAGGTCTTCTGCCACAAGGACTATCTCGACTTCGAGACGCCCGCGATCGACACCGATTTCGACAGCGTGGATGGTCTCCAGAGGCTCGTCGACAATTGGACGAGCCTCTATGCCGCGACCGAGGAGATGCATGAGGCTGCGGATTTTGACGCGATCCCCGCCGACAAGCAGCTTTCGGCACGTGGCATCGAGGTCGGTCACATCTTCTATTTCGGCACGAAGTATTCCGAGCCGATGGGCGCCACGGTTACCGGGCCGGACGGCACGCTCTCGCCAGTCCATATGGGGTCTTATGGCATCGGCCCGAGCAGGCTGGTCGCCGCCCTGATCGAAGCCAGCCATGACGAGAGCGGCATCATCTGGCCCGATGAGATCGCGCCCTTCGACATTGCCGTGCTGAACCTCAAGGCCGGCGACGCTGCGACCGACGGCGCCTGCGAGCAGCTCTACAAGACGCTGCTCGCCAGGGGCTATGACGCGCTCTACGACGACACCGACACGCGTCCAGGTGGCAAATTCGCCACTGCCGACCTGATCGGCGCACCCTGGCAGATCATCGTCGGTCCCAAGGGGCTGGCCGAGGGCAAGGTCGAAATCAAGCGCCGCGCCGGCGGCGAGCGCGAGCTCGTCTCGCTTGAAGCTGCGCTCGACCGCTTCAAGGGCAAGACCGCGTGAACCCGCGCAACCGGCAGGGCAGGGGTCGATGAATATGGCGACGCAGGCGATACCGGCCGAGACGGCCGATGCGGGCGCGCAGATTCAGCCCACCGGAACCCGGCCCTTCGCTGGCTTCGAATGGCTGCTGGCCGGGCGCTATCTGCGCACGCGCCGGCGCGAGGGCTTCGTTTCGGTCATTGCCGGCTTCTCCTTCCTCGGCATCCTGCTCGGCGTCGCTACGCTGATCATCGTGATGTCGGTGATGAACGGCTTCCGCAAGGAGCTGCTGGAGAAGATCGTCGGCGTGAACGGCCACATCTTCGCGACCCCGATCGACCGTCCGCTCGACGACTATATGGCGGTGGCGGAGCGGCTTCGGAAGGTGCCGGGCATCAAGCTCGCCATCCCGCTGGTCGAGGGGCAAGCGCTGGCGTCATCGCAATACGCCAATGGCGGTGTGCTGGTGCGCGGCATCAGCGAGGCCGACCTCAAATCGATCCCCTTCGTCGGCGGCAACATCAAGCGCGGCACGCTCGATGGCTTCGATACGGCCGGAGGCGTCGCCATCGGCAAGCGCCTGGCGGATTCCCTGTCGCTGCAACCGGGTGATTCGATCACCATCGTGACGCCGCGCGGAGCCTCTACGCCCTTCGGCACGGCGCCGCGCATCAAGGCCTATCCGGTGCAGGCCGTGTTCGAAATCGGGATGACCGAGTTCGACAGCTCCTTCGTCTTCATGCCGCTGACGGAGGCGCAGGCCTATTTCAACCGCGACGGCGACGTGAACGTCATTGAGATCTTCGTCGACAATCCCGACAAGACTCAGGCCGTGCGCGACGCCATCGAGGCCGATGCGCCGCGACCGCTCGTGTTGTCCGACTGGCGCCAGCGCAACCGGACCTTCTTCAGCGCACTCGAAGTCGAGCGCAACGTCATGTTCATCATCCTGGCTCTGATCGTACTCGTCGCGGCGCTCAACATCGTCTCGGGCCTGATCATGCTGGTAAAGGACAAGACATCGGACATTGCGATCATGCGGACGATGGGGGCGACGCGTGGCACGGTCCTGCGCGTCTTCCTGATCACGGGAGCGGCGATCGGCGTCTTCGGGACGCTGGCGGGCCTCGGGCTCGGGATCGTCTTCGCCAGGAACATCAAGTCGATCACCGCAGCGCTGAACTGGCTCACCGGCGCCAATCTCTGGGATCCGACCGTGCGTTTCCTCAGCGACATTCCATCTGTCATCGATTGGAGCGAGGTCACGAGCGTGGTGGTGATGGCGCTCGTCCTGTCGCTGCTGGCGACGCTCTATCCGGCCTGGAAGGCGGCGCGTCTCGACCCCGTGCAAGCGCTCAGGATGGGTTGAAGGCAGGAACTGGCCGCATCATGCAACGCGAAACACCTGCACTCTTCCTCTCCCAGGTCGAGCGCTTCTATCCCCAGACCGATGCTCCGCTCGAAATCCTGCGCAAGGCGGATTTCGCACTGTGGCCAGGCGAACTCGTCGCGCTCGTCGCGCCGAGCGGCACGGGCAAGTCGACCTTGCTCCATGTGGCCGGCCTGCTCGAGAAACCGGATGCCGGCGAGGTATTCGTCGGCGGCATGGCGACCGCCAAGCTCGACGACAAGGGCCGCACGCGGTTGCGGCGCACCGAGATCGGCTTCGTCTACCAGTTCCACCATCTGCTGCCGGAATTCAGCGCGCTGGAGAACGTCGTCCTCCCGCAGCGCATCCGTGGTCTGCCAAAGCGACTAGCGGAGGAGCGAGCCGCCGAACTCCTGACCTTCCTCGGTCTGGGCGCGCGCCTCGATCATCTGCCGGGCGAACTCTCCGGCGGCGAGCAGCAGCGCGTCGCGATCGGCCGCGCCATGGCCAATACACCGCGCCTGCTGCTGGCCGATGAGCCGACCGGCAATCTCGACCCGCATACCTCGCTGCATGTCTTCAGCACGCTCGTGGCTCTGGCGCGTGCCTCGGGGTTGGCGGCACTGATCGCGACCCATAATCTCGACCTTGCTCGCCGCATGGATCGTCAGGTCACGATCCGCGACGGGCTGGTCGTGCCGCTCTGACGGCAAGTCTCCTTTCATATCTTGTTAACTGCCATTCATGTGCGCAGGGCAGAGCTGACCTATAGGCATTGACGAGAACAAAACATGAATTAAATTGAACGTATAGAGAACATTGGAGGTGAGCATGATCGCTGCACGCAAACTGGTCGTTGGCTTGGCCGAAATCCTGTCGCTTGGCCTGTTTCTCGGCATGATCTGGATCTGGGCGGCCTTGATGGCGGGGCCGCGCGTCTGACCTTTCCACAGCGCGCCATGTCACCGCCTCGACGCCTGCCACGCAACCGCTTCATATGACATTGGCGCGACGCTGCGAGTCGCGCTCTGAACAGCGGGCGGGTGAGGGTGGAATGAGTCGAGAATCCGACGAGGCACGCATTCTGTCGGAGGTCGGCTTCGTCCATCTTCATGTCCATTCGAGCTATTCGCTGCTCGAAGGTGCAATGACCATCTCGACCATCGCCAAGATGGCTGCCGGGGACGGGCAGCCGGCGCTGGCGCTGACCGACACCAACAACCTGTTCGGGGCGCTGGAATTCTCGGAGAAGCTGGCGGGCTCCGGCTTGCAGCCGATCGTGGGCGTGCAGCTCTCCGTCGATTTCGCCGACGAAGCCGAGGGCGGCCGCAAGCCCGTACAGCAGGACACGCCGCACATCGTCCTGCTCGCCATGACGGAAGCTGGTTACGGCAACCTGATGAAGCTCGTCTCCGAGGCCTGCCTGGCGGCCGGCGGCTCGGGGCAGCCGATCTCGTCGCTGGAGCGCCTGGCGGCGCATCATGAAGGGCTGATCGCCCTGACGGGCGGTTATGGCGGTCCGCTCGACATGGCGCTGCGGGCGGGACAGGCGCCGCAGGCAAAAACCCGGCTCGACCAACTCGCCTCCGTTTTCGGCGACCGGCTCTATGTCGAGATCCAGCGCCATGAGCGCGAGGGGCAGGCGGTGGTCGAGGCGCATCTGCTGCGGCTTGCCTATGATGCCGACCTGCCGATCGTTGCCACCAACGAGCCCTTCTTCGCAAAGCCTGGCGACTTCGACGCCCATGACGCGCTGCTGGCGGTCGCCGCAGGGCGCCTGGTTTCCGATGGCGAACGCCGCCGCGTCACGCCGCTGCATCATTTCGCCAGCCGCGCCGAGATGAAGCGGCGCTTCGCCGACCTGCCGGAGGCCTTGAGCGCGACCGTCGAGATCGCGATGCGCTGCTCCTGGCGCGTCGGCCTGCGTAAGCCGATCCTGCCGCGCTTCGGCGCGGAGGGGCGCGACGAGGCGGAGGAGCTGGAAGCACAGGCGCGCGCCGGCCTTGCCGCGCGGCTTGCCAAGCACGGCCCGGCTTCCGGCTATACGGTCGAGGACTATGAGAAGCGGCTCGATTTCGAGCTCTCCATCATCACCCGGATGAAGTTCCCGGGCTATTTTCTGATCGTTGCCGACTTCATCAAATGGGCCAAGGATCACGGCATTCCGGTCGGGCCCGGCCGCGGTTCGGGCGCAGGCTCGCTCGTCGCCTATGCGCTGACCATCACCGACGTCGATCCATTGCGCTTCGGCCTGCTGTTCGAGCGCTTCCTCAACCCCGACCGCGTCTCGATGCCAGACTTCGACATCGACTTCTGCCAGAACCGGCGAGAAGAGGTGATCGACTACGTCAAACGCCATTATGGCGAGGAGCGCGTCGCCCAGATCATCACCTTCGGTACGCTCTTGGCGCGCGGCGTGCTGCGCGATGTCGGCCGCGTTCTGGAAATGCCTTATGGCCAGGTCGACAAGCTGACCAAGCTCGTGCCGCAGAATCCGGCGAAACCGATTTCGCTGGTCGATGCGATTGCAGGCGAGCCCAAGCTGCAGGAGGCGGCCGCTGAGGAGCCGATCGTCGCGCGCCTGCTCGAGATCGGCCAGAAGCTCGAAGGCCTGCACCGCCACGCCTCGACCCATGCGGCCGGCGTCGTCATCGGCGACCGCCCGCTCGAACAGCTCGTCGCGCTCTCGGTCGACCCGCGCACCGGCATGCGCGTCACCCAGTTCAACATGAAATGGGTCGAGCAGGCCGGGTTGGTGAAGTTCGACTTCCTCGGCCTCAAGACGCTGACCACCCTGGAGACGGCGGTGAAGCTCATCGCCCAGCGCGGCATCGCGGTCGACCTCGCGAGCCTGCCTTTCGACGATCCCAAGAGCTACGAGATGCTGGCGCGCGGCGAGGTGGTCGGCGTGTTCCAGGTGGAAAGCGCCGGCATGCGTCGTGCGCTGGTCGACATGAAAGCCGACCGTATCGAGGATCTGATCGCGCTTGTCGCGCTCTACCGGCCGGGCCCGATGGATAACATCCCGAGCTATTGCCGCCGCAAGCTCGGTCAGGAAAGCCCGACCTATCTGCACCCCAAGATGGAGCCGATCCTCGCCGAAACGCACGGCATCATCGTCTACCAGGAGCAGGTGATGCAGGTGGCCCAGGCGCTCTCAGGCTATTCGCTCGGCGAGGCAGACCTGCTGCGTCGCGCCATGGGCAAGAAGATCAAGGCCGAGATGGACGCCCAGCGCGACCGTTTCGTGCGCGGCGCCGTCGAAGGCGGCATGACCAAGGATATCGCTTCCGAGATCTTCGATCTTCTGGCGAAATTCGCTGATTACGGCTTCAACAAGAGCCATGCCGCCGCTTATGCCGTGGTGGCCTTCCAGACCGCCTATCTCAAGGCGAATTATCCGGTTGAATTCCTCGCAGCCTCGATGACGCTCGATATGGGCAACACCGACAAGCTCAACGAATTCCGCCGCGACGCCGAGCGCCTAGCCATCAAGGTTCTGCCGCCTGCGATCAACCGCTCCGGCGTCGAGTTCGACGTCGCCGATGGCGCGATCCATTATGCGCTCGGCGCGATCAAGGGCGTCGGGCGGCTTGCGGTCGAATCCGTCGTCGCCGCGCGCCGCGCCGGCGGCGATTTCAAGGATCTCGCCGACTTCGCCCGGCGGATTGATACCAAACTGGTCAACCGCCGCACCATCGAGGCGCTGATTGCGGCCGGCGCGCTGGATGCGCTGGAGCCGGAGCGCGCCCGGGCCATGGCGGCGATCGACGGCATGCTGGCGCTCTCCAACCGCACGCGTGACGAGGCGGCGGCGGGGCAATCCGATTTCTTCGGCGGCGGCATGGTCCAGGAGGCTTTCCGCATCCCGCCCGTCGAACCCTGGTCGCCGGCCGAAAGGCTCAGGCGCGAGCATGACGCGGTCGGCTTCTTCCTCTCCGGCCATCCGCTCGACGACTACGAGCACGTCCTCAAGCGCCTGCGCGTTCAGCGCTATGCCGATTTCGCCCAGACCGTGCGTGCCAACGGTACTTCGGTCGCCAAGGTCGCCGTTTCCGTCATCGACAAATCGGAGCGGCGGACGAAATCCGGTTCGAAGATGGGCATCGTCAACCTCTCCGATCCGAGCGGCCAGTTCGAGGCGATCCTGTTCTCGGAAGGGCTGCAGCGCTTCCGGGATCTGCTGGAGCCGGGCAGGGCGCTGGTCCTGCGCCTGTCCGCCGTGCTCGACGGCGAGGAGGTTCGGCCCCGCATCGAGGATGTCGAGGTGCTGGACGATCTTGCCGCGCGTCAGAAGCAGGATCTGCTGGTCTATCTGCGTGACGACAAGGCGCTGGCCTCGATCGCCGAGCGTGTCCGGCCGCGCAGCGACGGCATCAGGGCCGAGGGCAAGATCGCGCTGGTCATGATCCTGAACGACGGCGCGCAGGAGGTCGAGATCGAGCTGCCGGGGCGCTATCCGGTCAACCAGCAGATCGCCAATGCGGTGCGCGCCGCGCCTGGCGTGGTCAGCGTGGAATTGCGCTGAGGAGGCGCGAATGCTGCTTGGGATCGGGCGGGTTTTCGCCTGCTCGACCGGCTGGAGACGGATTCAGATTGTTGGAGCAGGATCAACGCGAAAGCCCGGCACCGGCCTTGTGCTGAGTTGAGCGCAATGCTTTCAAATGCAGCGGGTAAGCGTTTCGATCTGGGTGCGACGCCGTATCTCACCAGAGGATTGGAGCGGATCCGAATAGCGGGGGCCTATCGTGAATCATTATATCGCGCGCATTCCGATGAGCCTTGCGGTGCCCGAGGCGATGCACTGGGCCATCAAGGACGTGCTGGAGGGCGAGTACGAGGCGGGCTATGACGGCGTCGGCCTCGATATCCTCGATATCGGCGCGAATGTCGGTTCTTTTGCGCTCTGGGCGACGGCGCGCTGGCCGGGCAGCATGGTGACCTCCTATGAACCGCATCCCGGCACTTTCGAGTTCCTGAAACGCAATACGCATCAGCGCCGCGATATCGTCATCGTCAACGCGGCCCTGTTTCCAGGCGGACAGAAGACGGCGAGCTTCGTGAGCCGCTTCGCCGGGGATGGCGAATCCGGATTGGCATCCTATGCCGGCGACACCTTCGTGGCCGGCGCCATGGTCGAGCGCTACGAGGTCGCCGTCGTGGATCCCACCAGCCTGCCGTCACCGGACATCGTGAAAATCGATATCGAGGGCGGCGAGGGCGATGTGCTGGATCATATCGACCTGTCAAAGACGTCGCTGGTGTTGCTGGAGTACCAGAATCGCAAGAACCGCATCCAGCTTGAGGCTCGCCTGAAAGCGGATTTCGACCTGATCGACACCCATGAGCATTCCTGGGATCCCTTGCTCGAACAGCGCTGCTACCGACCCGACCTTGCGGGCGACGTTTATGGGCGCATGTTTGCTGCCCGTAAGGGCGTGACGCGGATGAGGCGCTGCGCCGAGGGATGATGCAAGCGCGCGGGCCTGACTGCGGGATTGGACAAGGATCGGGAAGGTTTCCATGCTGAATTCGATCGCCGTCGATCGTCGCAGCCTGATCGCAGGTGCGACGGTGCTGAGCATCGCCGCTGCGGTCCGGCCGCTATACGCACAAGCGCAGGAGAAGCCGATGATCGACGCCCGTACTGCGCTTATCGTGGTCGATGTGCAGAATGATTTCTGCCCGGGCGGCAATCTCGCCGTGACCAAGGGCGATGAGGTCGTCGCGGTGATCAATGCGCTGGGCAAGCGTTTCGAGACCGTCGTCCTGACGCAGGATTGGCATCCCGCCGGCCACTCCTCCTTCGCCTCGAGCCATTCCGGCAAGAAGCCCTTCGAACTGATCCAGATGCCTTATGGCCCGCAGGTACTTTGGCCGGACCATTGCATTCAGGGCAGCAAGGGTGCCGAATTCCGAGCCGATCTCGATCTGCCCCGTGCCCAGACTATCGTCCGGAAAGGCTACCGGCCGGAGATCGACAGCTATTCGGGCTTCGTCGAGGCCGACCGCAAGACGCCGACGGGCCTGGGCGGTTACCTCAAGGAGCGCGGGGTCACGCGCGCCGTCGTCGTCGGCCTCGCCACGGATTTCTGCGTAAGCTGGACGGCTCAGGATGCCGCCAAGGCGGGGCTTCAGACGCAGGTCGTCGAAGAGGCCTGCCGCGCGATCGATCTCAACGGCTCGCTGGCCAAGGCCTGGGCGGATATGGCGGCGTTGGGGATCAAGCGGATCAGGGCGGCGGATTTGCCGGGCTGAAAGCTTCAGATGTCGCGTTCGCAGCGCCTGCTCGATCTGGTCCAGGTCCTGCGCCGTCATCGCAGGCCGGTCAGCGGCCGCAGGCTCGCCGAGGAAACCGGCATCAGCATCCGCACGCTCTATCGCGATATCGCGACCTTGCAGGGGCAGGGCGCGCCGATCGAGGGTGAACCCGGCCTCGGCTATGTGCTGCATCCGGGCTTCATGCTGCCGCCGCTGATGTTCACGGAAGACGAGATCGAGGCGTTGGTGTTGGGTTCGCGCTGGGTCGCGGACCGGGCCGATGAGCGCCTGGGGGCGGCGGCACGCGACGCCATGGCCAAGATCGCGGCGGTTCTGCCGGCTGACCTGCGTGAGCGCGCCGAGGCTTCGGCGCTGCTCGTCGGGCCCGGGGCAGCGATCAGCGAAGGCCGCATCGATCTCGGCCTCATCCGCAAAGCCATTCGCTCCGAGCGCAAGCTCACAATCCTCTATCGCAATGGCAAGGAGGCGCGCTCGGAGCGCGTGATCTGGCCTTTCGCGCTGAGCTTCTTCGATCATGTCCGGATCGTCGTCGCCTGGTGCGAATTGCGGCAGGGGTTCCGGCATTTCCGCGCCGACCGCATTGCCGAATTGACCGCACTGGAGATGCGCTATCCACGCCGCAGGCTGGCGCTCCTCAAGGAATGGCGCGAGAGCGAGGGCATCCCGCAGCCGGAATGACAGACACTGCCGGAAACTGGCAGCATCGACATCTAGTGTGACGAGGCCTTCCAAGAACAGGAGCCTCCAATGCTGGATGCCAATTTCATCATTCTCTATGTCGACAGCCCGCTTGCGAGCGCCCGCTTCTACGCCGATCTGCTCGGTCGCGAGCCGCTCGATTCGTCTGCGACCTTTGCGATGTTCGCCTTGCCGTCCGGCATCATGCTGGGACTGTGGTCGCGCCACACTGTCGAACCTGGGGCGGGGGCGGGCGGCGGCGGCGCGGAAATCGCCATGACGGTCACGAACGCCGCTGCCGTGGATGCCGCCCACGCCGATTGGGCAGCGCGTGGGCTTGCCATCCTGCAGGCCCCGACGGATCTCGATTTCGGCCGCACCTTCGTGGCGCTCGATCCCGACGGCCATCGGCTACGGGTCTTCGCGCCCGGACAGGCGTGAGGAGGCCTCGATGAACGGGCACTGGATTGCGGTGGCTGCCGCCGAGCATGTGAGGCGCGGCCTGTCCGGCGGATTCATGCAGGTTTGCCACGGCAAGGGCGCACCGTTGCGGCGCATCAAGCCGGGTGACCATCTCGTCTATTATTCGCCGACCACCACATTCGGCGGCTTGGACCGGCTGCAGGCGTTCACGGCGATTGGGAGGGTGCGGGACGAAGAGCCGTACCGAGCCGATATGGGCAATGGCTTCCAACCTTTCCGACGCAATGTCGATTGGCTGGAGGCGCGGGAGGCGCCGATCAGGCCGCTGCTCGACCAATTGCATCTGACCTCAGGGCAGCGAAATTGGGGCTATCAACTCCGTTTCGGGCTCCTGCGTGCCGAGGCACATGATTTCGAGATCATCGCCTCGGCAATGTCGGCTCACCCGGCAAGCGCAGTTTCGTTGTAGTGCCGTTTTCGTGTAGAGCCTTCAGTATTGCCGGCTAGACATCGTCAGGTTGCATCACGGGACATGCGAGGCTAATCAAGCATCGGGGTGGGGAAGGTGAAGCATGAAGATCATGCTGAGAATTATAACGAAGGATGGCCGAGATGACCTCTCCTAGGAATTTTATTTATATTGTTGCTGCGAGTGCTTTCCTGGCCTCGGGTGCATCGGTGCTGGCCCAGACACCTACCCAGGCCGACCAGCTCAAGCTCGCCTATCAGGCCGGGCGAAACCAGCTCGGCATTCTGGGCTATTGCAACGACAAGGGCTTCGTCGGCACCGACGTGATCGACATCCAGAAGAAGTTGCTCGGCATGGTGCCGGCTCCCGCCGACAAGAGCGGTGGCGACTCAGCCGAAGCCCAGGGCCGCACCGGCACCATCGCAGCGATGGGCATCCAACAGAATATCGAGACGATCGCCAAGGCACAGAACGCCACGGCTGAAACCTACTGCAAGCAGATCGGCGCCGTGGTCACCCAGATGGGCGCGGCCCTGCCGAAATAAGGCTCGATCGCCTTGCGTCGAACGCGACGACCCCGGCCCCGCGCAACGCGCTTGCGTCGCGGGTCGGGGCATTCCCGCGATTTGTGATCCCATCGGCCGGCGAACATCTTGCATTCCCGCGTCATCCCCTGTATGGCGCAGCCCATCCCACATGGGGAGCATCGCTTCATACTCGAAGCGTTCCGGTGACTTGGCAGCTTATGCCTCGTTCATTCGCACCCCAGAGGCTCAACCGGAAGGACGTTTGATACCATGGCTCTGCCAGATTTCTCTATGCGCCAGTTGCTCGAGGCCGGCGCGCATTTCGGCCACCAGTCGCATCGCTGGAACCCGAAGATGTCGCCCTACATCTTCGGCACGCGCAACAACATCCACATCCTCGATCTCTCGCAGTCGGTGCCGATGCTGTCGCGCGCCCTGCAGGCGGTCTCGGACACGGTCGCTCGCGGCGGCCGCGTCCTCTTCGTCGGCACCAAGCGCCAGGCGCAGGATTCGATCGCTGACGCTGCCAAGCGCTCGGCTCAGTATTATGTCAATTCGCGTTGGCTCGGCGGCATGCTGACCAACTGGAAGACCATCTCGGCTTCGATCCAGCGCCTGCGCAAGGTCGATGAGCTCCTCAATGGAGGCGGCACCGGCCTGACCAAGAAAGAGCGCCTGATGCTGGCGCGCGAGCGCGACAAGCTCGAGCGCGCGCTCGGCGGCATCAAGGACATGGGCGGCACGCCCGACATGATCTTCGTGATCGACACCAACAAGGAAGCGCTCGCGATCAAGGAGGCCCAGCGCCTCGGCATTCCGGTCGCCGCCATCATCGACTCGAACAGCGATCCGGACGGCATCACCTTTCCGGTTCCGGCCAATGACGACGCCGGCCGCGCCATCGCGCTCTATTGCGATCTGGTTGCACGCTCGGCCATTGACGGCATTTCGCGCGCTTCGGGCGACCATGGCATCGATCTCGGCGCTGCCGAGGCTCCGATCGTCGAGGAGGTCGTCGCCGAGCCCGCAGGCGACGCCGGCCCGACCTTCGAGCTGCTGACCGCGCCGCGCGGCGCGCCGGACGACCTTATGAAGCTTTCCGGCATGGGCCCCGAGCTCGTCCAGAAGCTCAATGATGGCGGTCTGTTCCATTTCTGGCAGTTCGCTGCGATGTCGCCTGCCGATGTGACCAAGGTCGATCACGACCTGAAGCTCGCCGGCCGCATTGAGCGTGACGGTTGGGTCGCCCAGGCGCGCGATCTCGCCGACGCGTGATCCCAATTCCGCGACGCGTCATCGGCGCGTCGCGAAAACGCATTCTTCAATGATGCGAGACGAGCGCCGGCGGCCGGAAACGGAGCGTCGGCGTTCTTCCTTCAAGTGATGTTTCGAGACGAATTGCGCGGCTGCCCCCGGTGAGGGCGCAGTCCGCACGACAATAAGGACAAGGCAAATGGCAGCGATCACCGCCGGCATGGTGAAGGAACTCCGCGACAAGACCGGCGCGGGCATGATGGACTGTAAGACCGCGCTCAGCGCCGTCGACGGCAACATCGAGGCCGCGATCGACTGGCTGCGCACCAAGGGCCTCGCCAAGGCCGCCAAGAAGGCCGGCCGCGTCGCTGCCGAAGGTCTCGTCGCTGTTGCGATCGCCGGCCATAGCGGCGTTGTCATCGAGCTGAACTCGGAGACGGATTTCGTGGCGCGCAACCTCGAATTCCAGGCGCTCGCTCATGGCATTGCCAATGTCGCGCTTGAGCGCGGCGGCGACGTCGAGGCGGTGCTCGCCCATCACTATCCCGGCGGCGGCACGGTTTCCGAGGCGGTCGCCAACGCCATCGCCACCATCGGCGAGAACATGACGCTGCGCCGCGTCGCGTCGCTGAAGGTCTCGGCCGGCCTGATCGGCTCTTATGTCCATGGCGCGGTCGCCGACGGCCTCGGCAAGATCGGCGTCATTGTCGCGCTGGAATCGACCGGCAACGCGGACGAACTCGCCGTGCTCGGCCGGCAGCTTGCCATGCATGTCGCGGCGACCAACCCGGTCGCGCTCGATCTTGCTTCGGTCGATCCCGAGGTGCTGGCTCGTGAGAAGGCGATCCTGGCCGAGAAGAACGCCGGCAAGCCCGCCAATGTGCTCGAGAAGATCACCGAGAGCGGCCTGAAGAGCTACGCCAAGGAATATTGCCTGCTCGAGCAGGCCTATATTCATGATGGCTCGAAGTCGGTCGGCCAGGTGCTCAAGGAGATCGAGGGCAAGGTCGGCGCTCCGGTGAAGCTCACCGGCTTCGCGCGCTTTGCGCTCGGCGAAGGCATCGAGAAGGAAGAGCAGGATTTTGCGGCGGAAGTTGCAGCTGCCGGCGGTGCGACGGGCTGAAATGCCAGTTGACGATTGAGAAAAAGGCCGCGCCCAGCGCGGCCTTTTTTGTAAGAAGATGGCTGCGGATACGAATCGAGTTCGCGTTAGCGCATCGGCCCGAAAAGTGGGAACCGGTTTTCGGGACAAGCCGATGCAAGATTAAAGCCCTACAGCATCTGCCCGAATACGATATTCGGTCAGATGCTGTAGCAAGGGAGACGAATCCGTGAGACCTAAACGCGTCCTTGTGAAGCTCTCCGGCGAAGCCCTTGCGGGACAAGCGGGATCTGGCCTCGACGGCCACACGCTGACGGCGCTGGCGGCTGATATTGCGCATGCCGCTCGCGAAGGCGTCGAGATCGCCATCGTGGTCGGCGGCGGCAATTTCTTTCGTGGCTTGCAGGGCCTGAACAAGGGCCTCGATCGGCCGAGCGCCGATTCCATCGGCATGCTCGGCACGGTGATGAATGCGCTTGCCCTCGAGCATGCGATCGAGACCGCTGGCGCCCCCGCGCGTGCGATGTCGGCCGTGCCGATGCCTTCGCTCTGCGAGAGCTATGCGCGCCGCCGCGCCCTCGATCATCTCAGCAACGGCAAGGTGGTGATTCTGGGCGGCGGCACCGGCAACCCCTATTTCACCACCGATACGGGGGCCGCGCTGCGCGCCGCCGAACTCGACTGCAGCCACCTGCTCAAGGCGACGCAGGTCGACGGTGTCTACACTGCCGATCCCAAGGTCGACCCGAAGGCGACGCGCTACGACACACTCACCCATGCCGAGGCGATCAAGCGCGATCTCAAGGTGATGGACACTGCGGCCTTTGCCCTGGCGCGCGATGCCGGCCTCACCATCGTCGTGTTCTCGATCGCCGAGACCGGCGCGCTTGCAGCCGTGCTGCGCGGCGAGGGCAGGGCGACATACGTCACGCCCTGAAGCCGGGCAGGCACGACCCGGGCCACGTGTTCAGGCTTGCGGGGTCAGTAGGTCGCCCAGACACCCGGACTCATCAATTCAAGCAAGTGGCCATCCGGGTCGCGCAGATAGAGGCTCTTCCCGCCGCGCTCCCAGGTCATGCGGCCTTCGATGGCGACGCCGAGCTGCTTCAACCTGCTCTCCCAGGCGGGCAATTCTTCGGTATCGACGGCGAAGCAGATATGCAGCGGTCCCGAGCCGTCATGCGGGGGGATGATTCCGTTGGGGGATGTCTGGCTGCCGAGTGATTCTCCCCGGTGGAACAGCAGCAACACGCTCGACCCGCCTATGTCGTAAGCGTACAATGTCTTGGTGCGTAGCAACGCTTTGACGTCAAGAACGTTCTCGTAGAACGCTGCGGCGCGCTCGAGATCATCAACATAGAGTGCGGTCTCGATAATGCGATTCAGGCGTGGCATGGCCGACTCCGGTGTCTGGACTCGTTTCGAGGGGCTCGCCATGGCGCAACCGAATGAACGGGTGACCAACCCCGACGCGTCAAGACGTCCCGTTCTGAAACTGCGGCGGCGCATGAAATCCTTGACCCTGCGCGGACCCGCCGCCATGGTCGCGCCCGGTTTCGTATAAGCTCTCAAGGTCTTGAAGATAATGGCCCAGACGACATTCGATCTCGCGGACGTGAAGCGCCGCATGCAGAGTTCGCTCCAGTCCTTCAAGGGCGATCTCGCCTCGCTGCGCAGCGGTCGCGCCTCCGCCAACATGCTCGACCCGATCCAGGTCGAGGCCTATGGCGCCCGCACGCCGCTCAGCCAGCTTGCGACGGTCAGCGTGCCGGAAGCCCGCTTGCTCAGCGTCCAGGTCTGGGACCGCAGCATGACCGCGGCCGTCGAAAAGGCGATCCGCGAATCCGATCTCGGCCTCAACCCGCAGACGGAAGGCCAGGTGCTCCGCATCCGTATTCCGGAGCTGAACGAGCAGCGCCGCAAGGAGATGGTCAAGGTCGCCCATAAATATGCCGAGGATGCCAAGATCGCGGTGCGCCATGTCCGCCGCGACGGTATCGACCTGATCAAGAAGCTGGAAAAGGACGGTCACCTCACCAAGGATGACGTGGTCCGGCAGTCCGATCAGGTCCAGAAGGCCACCGACCAGCACATTGCCGAGATCGACCAGGCGCTGGCGGCGAAGGAAAAAGAGATTCTGCACGTCTGAGACGCGGGTTTCCGAGACGAGGACTGAGATCAAGCCTGCGCGGGAATGCCCCGCGCGACGCTCTTCACGGCGCTAGGCCGAACGAGGCATTGGAATGTCAGCAGGCCAGCGTCAGGGGCAGCAGCCCGCAGGCCCCGCCCATGTCGCCATCATCATGGATGGCAATGGTCGTTGGGCGCAGATGCGCGGCCTGCCGCGTCAGGAAGGCCATCGGCGGGGGCTCGAGGCCCTGCGCCGCACGGTCAAGAACGCGGGCGAGCTCGGCATTGCGGTGCTGACGCTCTACAGCTTCTCGACCGAGAACTGGCGCCGGCCCCAGGCCGAGGTCTCCTTCCTGATGGGGCTGCTCAAGCGTTTCGTCGAAAAGGATCTCGCCGAGCTCGACGCCTCCGGGGTGAAGGTCCGCATCATCGGCGGCCGCGAGGATCTCGCTCCGGATCTGCGTCGTCTGGTCGAGCATGCCGAAGCCATGACCTGCAACAATACCGGCATGACGCTTGCCATCGCCTTCAACTATGGATCGCGCGACGAGATCGTCCGCACGGCACGCGCGCTGGCCGCCGAGGTCGCAGCAGGCAGCATCGCCGCGAGCGCGATCGACGAGGCGCTGTTCTCGAGCCGCCTGGACACGAGCGATCTGCCCGATCCGGAACTGGTGATCCGCACCTCCGGCGAGACGCGCATCTCGAATTTCCTGCTCTGGCAGGCAGCCTATGCCGAATTCATCTTCTCGCCGGTGCTCTGGCCGGACTTCGATCGCGGCGCTCTGGAAGATGCGATCGCCGAGTATCGCCGTCGCGAGCGCCGCTTCGGCGGGGTGTCCGAACCTGCAGACCGCAATGTGGGGGCAGCGTGAATGAACCCCGCTCCGACGCCGCGCCGGTCGCCTCCAGCGAACTGAAGCTGCGGGTGGCGTCGGCGCTTGTCCTTGCGGCGGGCATTCTCGCTGCGACGTTCTGGGGCGGCTGGCCGTTTCGACTGGTCTGGACGCTCGTGGCGGGCCTTGTCGCTTATGAGTGGCTTTCGATCGTCAGTCGCCAGAACGCGGTCGCAGCAGGTATCGGAGTCGTGCTTGCGGGGCTGCTGCTCGGGTTTTCGCCGGCAAGCCCGCCGGCCCTTGCGGGCGTCGCGGCTGCGTTGGCCCTGTGTGGCGCGGTGCTGACGCCCTTGACCCAGAATCGCCTGGCGCTCGAAATCTGCGGTGTCGCCTATGCGCTGGCGTTCGCGCTCGTTACACCGGCCTTGCGCGCAATTCCCGATCTCGGCCTGGCTCTGATCATCTGGAGCTTCGCTGTGGTCTGGTTCACCGACATCGCGGCCTATTTCACGGGCCGCACGCTGGGCGGCCCCAAATTGATGCCGCGTTTCAGCCCGAAGAAAACCTGGTCCGGCGCGCTCGGTGGCACGATGGCGGGCACGCTCGGAGGCTATGC
Organism: Allobosea psychrotolerans; assembly: GCF_002917105.1. Lineage (GTDB taxonomy): Bacteria > Pseudomonadota > Alphaproteobacteria > Rhizobiales > Beijerinckiaceae > Allobosea > Allobosea psychrotolerans. The sequence goes on along the minus strand of NZ_PQFZ01000002.1, from coordinate 284,563 downwards.
GGTCTGGGCGCTGACGCCTCAGGCGGCGATGGCCGTCGGGCCAGGCCTCGCGATTGCTGCTTCATTCGCGGCTTCCGTCCTCAGCCAGGCCGGCGATCTCTTCGAATCCGCCATCAAGCGGCGCTTCGGAGCGAAGGATTCGAGCCGATTGATCCCCGGCCATGGCGGTTTCCTGGATCGTCTGGACGGCTATTGGGCCGTGCTGATCTTCGCTGGCCTGCTGCTCTTCCTGACGCGTCTTTGACGTAGAGAACCCGATGCTTCGCACCGTCACCCTGCTCGGCGCCACGGGCTCGATCGGCCGCTCGACCCGCGAGGTCGTCGCAGAGAATCCCGACCGTCTCGCGATCTCGGCCGTTGTCGGCGGCAAGGACGCGGCGGCGCTCGCCAAGGTCGCCATCGAGACCGGGGCGCGTTTCGCGGCGCTCGCCGACGAGGGCGGTGCGGCGGCGCTGGCGGAGGCTTTGTCGGGCAGCGGCATCGCCCATGGCGCAGGGCGTTCGGCAGTATTCGAGGCGGTGGCGATGCCGAGCGATATCGTTGTCAGCGCGATTTCCGGAGCCGCTGGGCTGGAGGCGACCTTCGCGGCACTGACGCCGGGCAGGGTCGTGGCGCTCGCCAACAAGGAAAGCCTCGTTTGCGCCGGAGCCGCCGTCATGGCGCGCGCGCAAGAGGTTGGCGTGCGGATCCTGCCGCTCGATTCCGAACATAACGCGTTATTCCAAGTCCTTGGCGTCGAGCCGATCTCGGCCATCCGCACCATGACGCTGACGGCTTCGGGGGGGCCCTTCCGCACCTGGAGCGTTGAGGAAATTGCCGCAGCAAGGCCGGAGCAGGCGCTGGCTCATCCCAACTACGCGATGGGCGCCAAGATCACGATCGATTCCGCCAGCATGATGAACAAGGGACTGGAGCTGATCGAGGCCTGCTTCCTGTTCGGGTTGCGCCATGACCAGCTCGATGTGCTTGTGCATCCACAGCAGATCGTCCACGGGCTCGTGACCTTCCGCGATGGCTCGGTCAGCGCCGGCATGGCCGTGCCCGACATGCGCGTCGCCGCTGCCCATTGCCTGGGTGTGGACGGTCGGCTCGATGCGCCGCCGGCGCGTTTCCTGGACCTTGCGCTGACGGCGCCGCTCGCCTTCGAGCGCCCCGATCTCGCGCGCTTCCCGGCGCTCGGCCTTGCCATGGCGGCGTTGGCACAAGGTGGCGCCATGCCGGCGATCCTCAACGCCGCCAATGAGATCGCCGTCGCAGCTTATCTCGCCGGCGCGATCAGCTTTCCTGGAATTGCCGCATTGGTGGACGCAGTCTGCAGCCAATCGGCGCCGCAGATGGCGGCTCCGGCAGATGTGGCGGGCGCCCTCGCGGTTGACCAAGATGCGAGAAAGCGCGCGCGGGCGCTCTTGTAGTAGACCCCTTTCGCTGTCACCTAAGGGCGACAGATCGGGAGTTGTTGATGGAATTCGTAGCGACAATCTGGAATGCGGGCGGCTCCCTGCTGGGCTATGTCGTGCCGTTTCTGTTCGTCCTGGCCGTCGTCGTCTTCATCCATGAGCTTGGGCATTTCCTCGTCGGCCGCTGGTGTGGCGTCGACGTGAAGGTGTTCTCGATCGGCTTCGGTCGCGAAATCTACGGCTTCAACGACAAGTACGGAACGCGCTGGCGCATCGCCCTGATCCCGCTCGGCGGCTATGTGAAATTCTCCGGCGACGCCGATGCGTCGAGTGCGCCCGACAACGCCGAGGTCGCGCAGATGACGCCGCAGGAGCGGGCGCGCTCCTTCCCGGCGCAGTCGATCGGCGAACGAGCCGCGATCGTCGCAGCCGGGCCGATCGCCAATTTCCTGCTCGCCATCTTCATCTTCGCCGCCACTGTGTTCCTGTTCGGCAAGCAGGTGCTGATCCCCAGGGTCGATCAGGTCAGGGCCGACAGCGCTGCCCAACGAGCTGGCTTGCAGGCGGGCGATCTCGTGGTCGCGATCGACGGCCAGCCGATCGGCAGCTTCAGCGACATGCAGCGCATCATCTCGGCACGACCCAACGAGGTGGTCTCGGTCACCGTCGAGCGCGCCGGCGCCGAGCTGACGATTCCGGTGACGCCTGCCTTGGTCGAGACGACCTCGCCGCTTGGCAAACAGCGGATTGGTGTCATCGGCGTCGAGGCGTCGCGCAAGGCCGAGGACTGGAAAGTCCAGCATTTCGGGCCGCTGGAATCGCTGCGCAACGGCGTCTCCGAAACCTGGTTCGTGGTCAGGCAGACCTATGACTACATCGGCAAGTTGGTCAGCGGGCGCGAATCGACCGACCAACTGTCTGGGCCGATCCGGATCGCCCAGGTTTCCGGCCTGGTGGCGTCGAATGGCGGGTTTCTGGGCCTGATCAATCTGGCGGCGATCCTGTCGGTCTCGATCGGCCTGATGAACCTGCTTCCGGTCCCGATACTCGATGGCGGGCATCTCATGTTCTACGCGATAGAAACACTTCGCGGCCGGCCGCTCAGCGAACGGGCTCAGGAAATCGGCTTCCGCGTCGGGGCCTGTCTCGTCCTGATGCTGATGCTGTTCGTAACCTGGAATGACATTCTTCACGTCCATTCGCAGCTTTGACCGGGATTCCACGTCCTGACCGCGCCGCTTTGCGGCGGAATCGCGGCAGGACGCGTGGCCTCCTGGCAACGAGGCGCTTAAAAATATTTTGTTAACGACAATGGCGGTTTGCGTCCTGCAGGAAACTTTGTAGAAGCGTTTGGACTGCAATGTCGCCATGCCGCTGCCCCTAGGCGGTGGTCCCCGTCTGGGGTGGCGACCCGAGAAAATGGAATAGGCGACCCGATGACGTCGACCCAAAAGAGCCTGTCTTTCAAGCTGCGGCTCTCTCGATCAGTCGGACTTTCGGCCTTCATGTTGGCCGTAAGCGGTGGCGTAGTGTTCGCGCAGGCCGTGATTGTCCAGGGCAATAGAAGCGTAGACGCGGAGACGATCCGTTCCTATGCGGCCGGGCAGGGCTCTGCCGCCCCTCAGGATATCCGTCAGAATCTGATGGCTACCGGCCTGTTCTCCAGCGTGCAGGTCAGCCGCCGCGGATCGCAGACCGTGATCGCGGTCAGGGAAAACGACACGATCAATCGTGTCGCCTTCGAAGGTAACCGCCGGCTGAAGAGCGATGTGCTGCTCCAGCAGGTCCAGTCGAAGGCGCAGGGCCCGATGAGCCAGGCGCTGATCGATGCCGACGTTCAGCGTCTGAAGGACGCCTATCGCCGCGCCGGCTACGGCTTGGCCTCGGTGAGCGGCCGTATCGCTCCGCTGCCGAACGGGCGCTCGGATGTGGTCTTCACCATCGTCGAGAGCGGCAAGACCGGCATCAAGTCGATCAATTTCAGCGGCAATGGCGTTTACTCGTCTGGTCGTCTGCGCGGTCTGATGACCTCGACCGAGTCGAACTTCCTCAGCTTCATCAAGACCTCGGACGTCTATGAGGCCGACCGGATTTCCTCCGATCTCGAGCTCATCCGCCGTTTCTATCTGAAGAACGGCTATGCCGACTTCCAGATCGTCTCGAACAACGCCCGCTTCGACGAAGCGCAAGGCGGCTGGGTCATCGACATCGCTGTCGATGAAGGTCCGCAATACCGCGTCGGCAACGTGGCGGTCGATTCCAAGCTGCCCGACCTCGATCCCAATGCACTGCAGCGTGTCGTCGCGACCTCCGCCGGCGATACCTACAACGCCGAGGCGGTCGAGAAGTCGCTGGTGGCTCTGACGACGGAAGTTTCGCGCCGCGGCTATGCCTTCGCGCAGGTTCGTCCGCGCGGCGACCGCGATTCTGCCGGACGCCAGATCGGCATCACCTATGTCATCGACGAAGGCCCGCGGGTCTATGTCGAGCGCATCAATGTCCGTGGCAACACCCGTACCCGCGACTATGTCGTGCGCCGCGAGCTCGATCTCGGTGAGGGCGACGCCTATAACAAGGTCCTGGTCGACCGGGCCGAGCGGCGCCTGAACAATCTCGGCTTCTTCAGCAAGGTTCGTGTCACCAACGAGCCGGGCTCGACGCCTGATCGCGTCATCGTCAATATCGATGTCGAGGACAAGGCGACCGGCTCGTTCTCGATCGCCGGCGGTTACTCGACTTCGGACGGTGTCATCGGCGAAGTCTCGCTGTCGGAGTCGAACTTCCTCGGCCGCGGCCAGTTCGTCCGTATCGCCGGCACGCTCGGACAGCGCACTCAGGGCGTCGATTTCTCCTTCACGGAGCCGTACTTCCTCGGTCGCCGGATCGGGGCGGGCTTCGATCTGTTCTCGAAATATAACGACAACTACAATACTGGCCGTTTCGAAAGCCGCGTGAATGGCGGGCAGGTGCGCCTGACCTTCCCGATCACGGAAGAGTTTTCGATTACGCCGCGCTATTCGCTCTATACGACCGAAATCAAGATTCCGAACACGGAAAGCCGTCCCTATAACGACTGCGCCGTGCCGCTGGCCGGCATTACTCCGGGAACGGCAGGGGCGATCGGAGCGAATTCGGTCTACAACTGCTTGACCAATGGCGAGGCGACGATCGCGGTCAAGGAGGCGGTCGGCACCACGCTGACCTCGCTGGTTGGCTTGAACTTCAATTACAACTCGCTCGACAACTATCAGAATCCGCGCAACGGCTTCCTGGCCGAGATCAAGCCGGAATTCGCGGGCGTCGGCGGCGATTCGAAGTTCCTGCGCGTTGCGGCGGATGCCCGCTACTACCGCGAGATCTTCGACGATGTCGTCGGCTTCGCTCGTGTGCAGGGTGGCCACGTCCAGGCAACCAGCGGCGATCTGCGCATGATCGACCACTACTTCCTCGGACCGACGCTGGTTCGCGGTTTTGCGCCCTCCGGTATCGGTCCGCGTGACGTGCTGAACGATCCGACGGCCAACGCTCTCGGCGGCACCACCTATTTCGGCGGTTCGCTTGAAGTTCAGTTCCCGATCTTCGGCTTGCCGCGGGATCTGGGCCTGCGCGGTGCGGTCTTCGCCGATGCCGGCACGCTGTTCGACTATGAGGGCGGCTCGAAGACGATCACCACGGCCACGACCTGCCCCGTTGGCGCGGAAGCGCGCCAGTTCAAGGTTGCGACCAGCTCGATCTATCAGTCGAACGTGGCCTGCGTGCGCGACAAGAACGTGATCCGCTCCTCCGTCGGCGTCAGCCTGCTCTGGCAGTCGCCGCTCGGCCCGATCCGCTTCGACTATGCCTATGCGTTGTCGAAGGACGATGGTCAGCGTGATCCCACGACCGGCATCAAGTATGGCGGCGACCGGCTGCAGGCCTTCCGCTTCTCCGGCGGCACGCGCTTCTGACGCGGCGGGGCACGTTGCCCCGTCCCGGATCTTCTCGATGTCAGACCCTCAGTTCTTTCCTTTGGCGACCTCGCTCAGCTTCGGCGAGGTCGCAGCCATTTCGGGCGCCGCTTTGCCGGAAGGCGCCGATGCGGCTCGCATGATCACGGGCGCAGCAGCCCTTGAGGCCGCGGGTCCGTCCGATCTCGCCTATATGGACAACCCGAAATATACCGACGCCCTGGCGGCGACGAGTGCAGGGCTGTGCCTGGTGTCGTCGCGCTTCGTCATGCGGGTGCCGACCGGCACCACCGCGCTGGTTTCCAACGCCCCCTATCATGCCTTTGCGCGGGTGCTCGCCCGGTTTTTCCCGACGGCGCTGAAGCCGGGCTCGATGTTCGGCTCGCAAGGCGTGGCGCCTGGCGCCTTCGTTCATGCGACAGCCGTTCTGGAGGCGGGGGTCACGGTCGATCCCGGCGCGGTCATTGGCCCTGGCGCCGAGATCGGGGCAGGCACCGTGGTCGGCTCCCATGCCGTCATCGGACCGCAGGTTCGCATCGGGCGCGACTGTGCGATCGGTTCGGGCAGCACATTGCAATCGACCCTCATCGGCAACCGCGTCATCATTCACCCAGGCGTGCGCATCGGCCAGGACGGTTTCGGCTTCGCGATGAGCCCGAAAGGGCACATGAAGGTGCCGCAGATCGGGCGCGTCATCATCCAGGACGATGTCGAGATCGGCGCCAACACCTGCATCGACCGCGGCGCGAGCCGCGATACGGTGATCGGCGAGGGCACCAAGATCGATAACCTGGTCCAGATCGGCCATAATGTCGTCATCGGGCGTCACTGCGTCATCGTCTCCCAGGTCGGCATTGCCGGCTCGTCGACGCTGGAGGATTTCGTCGTCCTCGGTGGTCAGGTCGGGCTTGCCGGCCATCTGACGATCGGCATGGGCGCGCAGGTCGCAGCCCAAAGCGGCGTCGCGGGCGACGTGCCGCGCGGTGCGCGCTATGGTGGCTATCCCGCCCAGCCGGCGCTGAGCTGGGCGCGCGAGAGCGCCCTGCTGAAGTCGCTGGTCGCCAAGCGCGGCAAGACCTCGGATCGCTCAGACGTTTGACAAGATCCGTTGCTGTCGGCCATGGCATGACGGGCAAGGATTGCATCACCTAGATCGCTCCGGCTCTAGAACGAATGGAAAATGCGGTGCCCAGCGCGGGGCCCGGATGGATAATGGGGACACCATGAACGACGCGACGAAAACCCTGGGTGTGGCGGACATCCAGAGGATCATGGCCTGCATTCCCCATCGCTATCCGTTCCTGCTGGTCGATCGCGTCGTTGAGATCGACGGCGAGGATTCCGGCATCGGCATCAAGAACGTGACGATGAACGAGCCTCAGTTCACCGGGCATTTCCCTGGCCGCCCGGTTTTCCCCGGCGTGCTGATGATCGAGGCGATGGCGCAGACTGCCGGCGTCCTTGTCGTCAATGCCCGGGGTAGCGATGATCCAGCCGTCAGCACCGTGCTCTTCACCACGATCGACAAGGCGAAGTTCCGCAAGCCGGTCATTCCAGGCGACACGCTGCGCTTCCACCTGACGAAGGTAACGCGCAAGCGCAACCTCTACTTCTACCGCGGCGAGGCCCGGGTCGACGGGGTCCTGGTCGCCGAGGCGGATCTTTCGGCCATGGTCGTTTGACGATCAGCAAGGTCAGGACAGCAATTCCATGAGCGTGACCATTCACCCGATGTCGGTCGTCGATCCGAAAGCGCGCCTTGGGGCGGGCGTTCAGATCGGTCCGTTTTGCACCGTGGGGCCCGACGTGACCCTGGCCGACAATGTCGAACTGATCAGCCATGTCGCGGTTTCCGGAATTACCAGCATCGGCGAGCGTACGAAGCTTTATCCTTTCGCATCGATCGGCCATCCGCCTCAGGATGTGAAATATCGCGGCGAGCCGTCGACGCTGGTGATCGGCGCCGAGTGCCTGATCCGCGAGGGTGTCACCATCAATCCCGGCACCGAGGGCGGCGGCATGGAGACCACGGTCGGTGACCGTTGTTTCTTCCTCGCCAATTCGCATGTCGGCCACGATAGCCATATCGGCAACAACGTCATCTTCTCCAACAACGTCATGTGCGCTGGCCATGTCACGGTCGGCAATTTCGTCATCGTTGGCGGTGGCACGGGCTTGCAGCAGTTCATCCGTGTCGGCGATCACGCCTTCATCGGCGGCGGTGCGGGCGTCATGAACGACGTCATCCCCTTCGGCCTGGTGCGGGACAACCCGGCACACTTGGCCGGTCTCAATCTCGTCGGGCTCAAGCGACGCGGTTTCTCGCGCGAGCAGATTCATGAATTGCGTCGCGCTTACAGGCTGCTCTTCGCCGATGAAGGCACCTTGTCGGAGCGCGTCGAGGACGTCGCCAGCGAGTTTGCCGCCCATCCCTTGATTCACGAAATTCTCGATTTCATCCGCAACGGCAACGAGCGGGCGATCTGCGTCCCGCGCGACGTCAACGCGCCGGATCGGTGACGGCTGGTCATCCAGAGACGGTGGCGGTGGCGCGCGGGCCGCTCGCGATCATCGCCGGCGGCGGCGATTTTCCGCCAGCTCTTGCCGAAATCGCGGCCCGGCAGGGCCACGGCCTGTTTGTCGCCGCGCTCGATGGTGCGGCTGACCCGGCACGTTTCGGCGCGATCGAGCTCACCTCATACAGGCTTGGCCAACTCGGACGGCTGCTCGACGAATTGCGGCGTCGGAAGATCGCCGATCTCGTCCTGATCGGTTCGCTGCCGCGCCCGAGCTTCGGCGCGCTGAGGCCGGAAGCCTCGACCTTGAAATATCTGCCTCATTTTGCACGCGCCTTTCAGGGCGGAGACGACCATTTGCTGCGCGGTGTCGTCCGCTTCTTCGAGGAGCGCGGCTTTCGCGTCCATGGTCCCGCCGAGATCGCGCCGGAGTTGACCGCCCCAATGGGTGCGCTCGGCCGCAAGGCCGCCACGCCGGCCCAGCATGAATTGATCGCGCGCGGCTTCTGCATGCTGTCCGCGCTCGCCCCTTTCGATGTCGGTCAGGCAGCGATCCTGGCCGACCACCGCATCGTCGCGATCGAGGCTGCCGAGGGCACCGACGCGATGATCCGGCGTGTCGCCGAGCTTGCCTCAAGCGGGCGGCTCAAGATCGCCAGGGGCGATGGCGTCCTGGTCAAGGCCCCGAAGGAGGGCCAGGACCTGCGCGTCGACATGCCGGCGATCGGTCCCGATACTTTGCGCAATATCGCGGAAGCGGGCCTTGCCGGTATCGCGCTCAGGGCCGGCCGCGTGCTTGTCGGCGATCGCGGCAAACTCGGCCGGCTTGCCGATCAGCTCGGCCTCTTCGTCGAGGGTGTCATATGAGCCGGCCGTTCCGGCTTGCCATCATCGCGGGCGAGGCCTCGGGCGATGCGCTGGCGACGCGTTTCCTCGCGGCGCTGCGCGCGCGCTTGGGCGAGCGGCCGCTCGTGCTCACGGGCGTGGGCGGCGAGAGCCTGATCGCGCAGGGGCTCGTCCCGCTGTTCCCGCAAGCCGATATCGCCGTGATGGGATTTGGACCCGTCATCGCGCGCTTGCCGCTGCTGCTGCGGCGGATGTCGGATGCGGCTAAGGGCATTGCCGCCTTCGCGCCCGATCTGCTGCTGACGATCGACAGCCCGGACTTTTCCTTGCGCGTCGCCAAGAAGGTTCGAGCCCGCGCGCCGGCGATCCCGATCGTGCATTGGGTCTGCCCCAGCGTCTGGGCCTGGCGCTCGGGGCGGGCACGGCGCATGGCGCCGCATGTCGACCGCATTCTGGCATTGCTGCCCTTCGAGCCGGCCGCCTTGGCGCGGCTGCATGGGCCAAGCACGATCTATGTCGGCCATCCGCTGATGGAGCGCCTGGCCGATCTGCGCCCGAACGCCGATGAAGCCGCTCGCCGCGCCGATAGCGGGCGACCGGAAATCCTGATCCTGCCAGGCAGCCGCCGCTCCGAGATCAATCACCTGATGCCGGCTTTCGGGCAGGCCGTGGCCCTGATCGCCGCCGAGCGGCCCCAGGCGCGCTTCGTCTTGCCTGCCGTCGTGCATCTTCGGGGGCTGATCGGCGAAGCCGTCGCCTCCTGGCCAGTCAAGCCCGATATCGTCACCGGCGAGGTCAACAAGCTTGCAGCCTTCCGCGGGGCACGCGCGGCGCTTGCGGCGTCGGGCACCGTCACGCTCGAACTGGCGCTGGCGCAGATCCCCACGGTTGCCGCCTATCGTGGCGCCAATTGGGAAGCCGCGATCGCCAAGCGCTTGATCAAGCTGCCGAGCGTGATCCTACCGAACCTGATCCTGGGGCGCAGCATCGTGCCCGAATTCATCCAGGAGACGGCGACGCCTGGGACATTGAGCCGGGAGGTTCTGGCGATCATCCCCGAGGGCGAGCCGCGTGCTCGCCAATTGGTCGGTTTCGACGAGGTCGAGATGATCATGCGTTCGGCCGGCACGAGCCCGGCGGCGAATGCCGTCGAGGCTGCGCTGGCCTTGCTTGAATCAGGCCCTGCGGCGCGGGTTTGACGCAAGGGCTGGATGCGAAAGAATGGGCATCGGTGTTTCGCATTGATCCGTCTCTCACTTTTAGATGCGAGACGGATTCAGATTTCAGCTGGGATCACTCGGTGATCCCAGCTGAAATCACCCGGCTCCGGGCTCATTCGAGCGCCGCGCCTGAAGCCTTGGCGATCGGGAACCATTTCGCCACCTCGATCTTGACGTGTTCGCCGAGCGCTTCGGGTGTCGAGCCGATGATCTCGGCGCTGACGTCGTTGAGGCGCTGCTTCACATTGGCGTCGGTCAGCGCCGCGTTTGCCACACTGTTGAGCTTGTCGACGATGGGGCGAGGCAGATTCGCCGGCCCGAACAACGCATTCCAAGTATAGGTCTCATAGCCGGCGAGGCCGCCCTCGGCGATGGTCGGGATGTCGGGGAAGGACGAGACCCGGGCCTTGGTGGTGACGCCGATGGCGCGCAATTGCCCCGTGCGGATGAATTGCGCGGAGGAGGGCAGGTTGTCGAACATGATCGGCACCGCGCCTGAGACCACGTCGTTCAAGGCGGGGCCGGCGCCGCGATAGGGCACATGGTTCATGCTGACGCCGCCGAGCGACTTGAACAGCTCGCCCGATAGATGCAGCGGCGTGCCGACCCCCGACGACGCATAGGCGTATTTGCCGGGGTTTTCCTTCAGCAGCTTGATGACGTCCGGTACCGTTTTCGCTGGAAAGTCCGGATGCACGACCATGACGTTGGGGACTATGGCCAGCAGTGAGATCGGCGTGAAATCCTTGACCGGATCGAAGGTGACGGTCTTGAGGATCGCGGGATTGAGCGCATGGGTCGAGATCGTGCCCATCAGGATGGTGTAGCCGTCAGGCGCGGCGCGCGCCACGGCGGTGGAGCCAAGATTGCCGCCCGCCCCGGCGCGGTTCTCGATGACGACCGACTGCCCGAGCAGTTCACCCATCTTCTGGCCGACGAGGCGGGCGACGATATCGGTGGAGCCGCCGGCGGCGAAGGGCACGATCAGCGAAACCGGTCGGGTTGGGAAGGTGGCTTGCGCATGCGCGAGCGCGGGAAATCCGGCGACCGAAAGCGCCGAGGCTCCGGTCAGGAAAACACGACGATTCAAGCCATTCTGGTTCGACATGAAGCTGCACTCCCAATTGAAGGGGAACGATAAACCAGGCGCGCATGCGTCTCAGTTATCAATTGGGTGCAATAAAAAGGCCGCGGCGATGTCTCGCCGCGGCCTTTCAACAGTTGCGCCGGATGTTTCAGCGCCGGCCGATCGGAGTGTATTCGCGCGGGCCGGCGCCGGTGTAGAGCTGGCGCGGACGGCCGATGCGCTGGGACGGATCCTCGATCATTTCCTTCCACTGCGCGATCCAGCCGACGGTGCGGGCAAGCGCGAACAGCGCCGTGAACATCGAAGTCGGGAAGCCCATCGCCTTCAGCGTGATGCCCGAATAGAAATCGATGTTCGGATAGAGCTTCTTCTCGATGAAATAGGGGTCCGAGAGCGCGATGCGCTCAAGCTCGATCGCCACGTCCAGCAGCGGGTCGTCCTTGATGCCGAGCTCGTTGAGCACCTCATGCGTGGTCTTCTGCATGATCTTGGCGCGCGGATCGTAGTTCTTGTAGACGCGGTGGCCGAAGCCCATCAGGCGGAAGGGATCGTTCTTGTCCTTCGCCTTGGCGATGTATTTCGGGATGTTCTCGACCGAGCCGATCTCCTCGAGCATCTTGAGGGCGGCTTCATTGGCGCCGCCATGGGCCGGGCCCCAGAGGCAGGCTGCGCCGGCGGCGATGCAGGCGAAGGGATTGGCGCCCGACGAGCCGGCAAGCCGGACCGTCGAGGTCGAGGCATTCTGCTCATGGTCGGCGTGCAGGATGAAGATCCGGTCGAGCGCGCGCGACAGCACCGGATTGACCTTGTACTCCTCGGCAGGTACCGCAAAGCACATGCGCAGGAAGTTCGAGGTGTAATCGAGCGAGTTCAGCGGGAACACGAAGGGCTGGCCGATGGTGTATTTGAACGCCATGGCGGCGAGCGTCGGCATCTTCGCGATCATGCGCATCGAGGCGATCATGCGCTGCTGCGGGTCGGAGATGTCGGTCGAGTCGTGATAGAACGCCGACATCGCGCCGATCGAGCCGACCATCACCGCCATCGGGTGAGCGTCACGGCGGAAGCCCTGGAAGAAGCGAGCCATCTGCTCGTGCACCATGGTGTGGCGCGTCACGCGATAGTCGAAATCGGCCTTCTGCGCTGCGGTCGGCAATTCGCCTTCCAGCAGCAGGTAGCAGGTCTCGAGGAAGTCGCCATGCTCGGCGAGTTGCTCGATGGGGTAGCCGCGATAGAGCAGGATGCCCTCGTCGCCGTCGATATAGGTGATCTGCGATTCGCAGCTCGCCGTAGAGGTGAATCCCGGGTCATAGGTAAACATGCCCGTTTGCGAGTAGAGCTTGGCGATGTCGATGACGGAGGGGCCGATCGACCCCTTCTTGATCGCCATGTCGATGGTTTTTCCGTCGACCTGGAGCTGGCTGCTATTTCCGCTCATCGATACCGATCCTTTCAGGCTCGTTGCTGACCAGTCGCTGTTCCATCAGGCCCAACACCGAATTGTTGCGCACGAGACATCTCTGTCATCCGAAGGCCTGGACGTGACGGCCCTGTGACGGAACGGCAAATGCGGATACGGGCAGGAAGGTGGTTCATCCAACTGATATTCAAGCAATATTTGTGCCCCTTCCACCACGCGGCGGAGCCGGTCACATGGCGCGTCACTAGACCATTTGCAGAGGCGGTTCAACAGAGCCGAAAGGGGGAGGGAACCCTCGCCACGTCATGACTGATCCGCCAGACGTGCCAGCGTCTCCTCGCGGCCGAGCACCGCCATGACGTCGAACAGGCCCGGCGACATGGCGCGGCCGGTCAGGGCGGCACGCAGGGGCTGCGCTGCCTGGCCGAGCTTGAGCCCATGCTCCTCGGCATAGCCGCGAACCACTGCCTCCAGCGCCTGCGGCGACCAGTCGTTCACGGCCGAAAGCTTCGCCGCCAGCCCCGGCAGGCGCTGGCGTGCGGCCTCGTCGAGCAGGGCTGCTGCCTTCTGATCGAGCTGCAGCGGGCGCGGGGCGTAAAGATAATAGGCGCTGTCGAGCAGTTCGATCAGCGTCTTGGCGCGCTCTTTCAGGCCAGGCATGGCGGCGAGGAAACGCGCCTCCAGCTCCGGCGAAAGCGCACCCGGCAGGCCGCGCGCCGGCCCGATCTCGGGCAGGATCGTCTTCAACGCCGTGAGCAGGTCGTGATCGCTGGACTGGCGCATATAGAGACCGTTCAAGCTCTCCAGCTTGGCGTAGTCGAAACGCGCCGGCGAACGGCCGATCGAGGACAGGTTGAACAGCGCGATCATCTCGTCGGTCGAGAATATCTCCTGGTCGCCATGGCTCCAGCCGAGGCGCAGCAGATAATTGCGCAGCGCTACCGGCAAATACCCCATGGAGCGATAGGCATCGACGCCGAGCGCGCCATGGCGTTTGGAGAGTTTTGCTCCATCCGCCCCGTGGATCAGCGGGATATGTGACATACTCGGCACCTGCCAGCCCATCGCCTGGTAGATCTGGGTCTGGCGGGCAGCATTGGTCAGATGGTCGTCGCCACGAATGACATGGGTCACGCCCATGTCGTGGTCGTCGACCACCACGGCCAGCATGTAGGTCGGGTTTCCGTCGGAGCGCAGCAGGACGAGGTCGTCGAGATTCTCGTTCTGCCAGACGACACGGCCCTGGACCTCGTCCTCGACCACGGTCTCACCGGTCTGCGGTGCGCGCAGGCGGATGACCGGCTTCACGCCGGCCGGGGCCGTCGCCGGATCACGGTCGCGCCAGCGGCCGTCATAGCGCATCGGCCGGCCCTCGGCCTTGGCCTTCTCGCGCATCTCGTCGAGTTCGGCCGGCGTCGCATAGCAATAATAGGCCCTGCCGGCAGCCAGCATCTGCTGCGCCACTTCGCGATGCCGCTCGGCGCGGGCGAATTGGTAGACCGTGTCGCCATCCCAATCGAGCCCGAGCCAGCTCAATCCGTCGAGGATCGCGGCGATCGCCGGTTCCGTAGAGCGCTCACGGTCCGTGTCCTCGATCCGCAGCAGCATCTTGCCGCCATGGCGGCGCGCATAGAGCCAGTTGAACAGGGCCGTCCGCGCTCCGCCGATATGCAGGAAACCGGTGGGCGAGGGGGCAAAGCGCGTGACGACCGCATCACTCATGAAGGCTGGGCTCCGGCTGGGCTCGTGAATCGGCAGCCCAAAGGCAAAACAGGAAGGGAGGGCAAAAACAGGACAATCCACCGGTCATGACATGACAGCCGGCGTGGCCCCTGTAACATGGCTCGGCCGCCCGCGTTAAGCGCAAGATCGCGGGGCGGGCAGGGGGAAGGGGCGGCGGTGCATAGCGGACCGTCAGAGCGGATGAAATCACGCGGCGCGCTGGCCGGCGTCCTGCCGTCGCGCCTGCCCGTATCGTGGTTCGGCAGCGGTGTCAGCCTGACAGGGCGGGATTGGCTCGGGAACGCGCGACAGGCCTTCGCCGCCGAGGCGGAGCGCCGGCGGCTCTTCCTCTGGTTCCCGGTCATGATGGGCATCGGCATTCTGCTCTACTTCGCGGCCGACCAGGAGCCCGCGCCATGGGCGCCGCTTGCCGGTATCGCGGTTGCAAGCGGCCTCGCCATAGCTCTGCGTCGGCGGCGGCTCGCCTTGCCGGTCTGTCTTGGGCTGGTTGCGGTCTTCGTCGGCTTCTCGGCGGCGACATGGCGCACTGCGACGATCATGGCGCCGATCCTGGATCGCCCGCGCAGCGGCCAACTCACCGGCTATGTCGAATCCGTCGAGGCGCGCGATGCAGGCGCTCGCCTCGTCGTGCTGGTCACCGGGATAGCCGGCGTCGAAGCGGAGCGACGGCCCAAACGCGTCCGCGTCAACATCAAGGCGGAGACAGTCGCGCCGGGAGACCATATCGCGGCCAATGCGCGCCTTCTGCCGCCGCCTGGTCCGGCGCGACCGGGCGGCTATGATTTCGGTCGCGACGCGTTCTTTCGCGGCATCGGCGCGGTCGGCAACATCCCCGGCAAGATCATGCTGACGCCGGCGCCAGGCCCGCCTCCGCCCGAACTCGCGCGAGCCGTGCTGATCGACCGCGCCCGCAACGCCCTGACCGCCCGCATCGCCAGCGTCGGAGGAGGGCAGGCCGGCGCGATGGCGGCGGCGCTGGTGACCGGCAAGCGCGGCCTGATCACGGAAACGACCAATGCCGATCTGCGCGCGGCGGGCATCTACCACATCGTCTCGATCTCGGGCCTTCACATGGTGCTCGCCGCCGGCACGATCCTCTGGCTGGTGCGGGCGCTGCTGGCGCTCTCGCAGACGCTGGCCTTGCATTGGCCGATCAAGAAGATCGCCGCCGTTGCCGCCATGATCGGAGCAACCGCCTATTGCATCTTCTCCGGCTCCGATGTCGCAACCGTCAGATCACTGATCATGACGCTGGTGATGCTCGGCGCAATCCTGATCGACCGCCCGGCGCTGAGCATGCGCAACCTTGCCCTGGCGGCCATCATCGTCTTGCTGCGCGAGCCCGAGGCGCTGCTCGGGCCGAGCTTCCAGATGTCATTCGGAGCGGTCGCGGCGCTGATCGCCTTTGCCGAGCGCTGGGACGAACGCAATCAGACCGCGCCGCCATCGCCATCGCCGTGGCCGTGGCCGCTGCGCCCACTCTGGATCGCCGCCAGCGGCACGGTCATCACAACCTTGCTGGCGACGGCGGCGACGGCCCCGTTCGGCGCCTATCATTTCCAGACCTTCAATCCGTTCGGGCTGCTCGGCAATGCGCTTGCCTTGCCCTTCGTCTCGCTGTTCGTCATGCCGGCTGCGGTGTTTGGAGTGCTGGCCTACCCCTTCGGCCTCGACTGGCCGGCCTGGTGGCTGATGGGCGCGGCCTCCGAGGTCGTGCTGCGGCTGGCCCACTGGGTCGCGGCGATCGACCACTCGACGCTGATCATTCCCGCCTTCGGCGAGGCCGCGCTGGTCTGCCTCGCAATGACATTGCTCTGGCTGACGCTGTGGAGCACGAAGCTTCGGCTGCTCGCCATCGTGCCGCTGGTGATGGGCGTCACGGTCGCGGCCAGGCCGGATCGGCCCGATATCGTCATCGAGCGTGACGGTTCCGGCCTCGTCGTGCGCGGATCAGACGACCGTTTCATTCTGGTCGGCCGACCAAGCAGCTTCGTGCTGCAACAATGGCTTACCGCCGATGGCGATGGGCGCCAGCCCACGGATGAGAGCCTGCGCAAGAATGCGGCCTGCGATACGCAAGGCTGTGTCGTCACCGCCCGCAATGGCCGCCGGATCGCCTATGCGAAAGACCGGCTCGCCGTCATCGAGGATTGTCAGCGCGCCGATCTCGTGGTCACGCCGATACCCTGGTCGGCTCCCTGCGCAGCGAAGCTGGTCGATCGGACGGCCCTGAGCCGCGACGGCGCGACCTCCCTCATCGGCACTGCAGGCGGATGGCGTTCGATCCAGGCAGAACGGCAGGATGCCGATCGCCCTTGGATGCGCAAGCGTGCAGAGACCAGCCCAAGGCCGGCGCAGCCGCCTCCTGCGCGGCAACCGGAGAGGAGCGATACGGGCGATGTGGCAGCCGAGTCCGGTCGGCTTCAGTAGCGCCGCATCAGATTGACCAAGCGGCCCTGGATCTTGACCCGGTCGGGGCCGAGCACACGGGTTTCGTAAGCGGGGTTGGCTGCTTCAAGCGCGATCGACGAGCCACGCTTGCGCAGCCGCTTCAGCGTCGCCTCTTCGTCATCGATCAGCGCCACGATGATGTCGCCGGTATTGGCTGTGTCCTGCCGGCGGATGACCACGGTGTCGCCGTCGAGAATGCCGGCCTCGACCATCGAATCGCCGCGCACCTCAAGCGCGAAATGCTCGCCGGTGCCGAGCATGTCTGCCGGCATCGCCACAGTGTGGCTGCGGTTCTGGATCGCCGAGATCGGCGTGCCGGCGGCGATCCGCCCCATCACCGGGATTGCGATCGTGCCCCGCGCATCCTCTTCGGGACCAGGCGCCGGGCGCGCCTTGCCGAGGCCGCCGCCCTGGCCGAGGCCGCCTTGCACGATGGAGGGGCTGAAGCGCGCACGCGCGCCCTGTGGCGTGCCGACACCATCAGGAAGCTTGATCACCTCCAGAGCGCGGGCGCGATTGGGCAGCCGGCGAATGAAGCCCCGCTCCTCCAACGCCATGATCAGGCGATGGATGCCGGATTTCGAGCGGAGATCGAGCGCGTCCTTCATTTCGTCGAAGGAGGGCGGCACGCCGCTTTCACGCAGGCGTTCCTGGATGAAGCGGAGCAATTCGAATTGTTTGCGTGTCAGCATGGTCCCCGCCAGCGCCCGCGGCGCGCATTCGAAACAAATCACGAACATCATACACGTTCGTGTTGTGTTCCGCAAGCAAGCCTAGCGGAGGCGGATGATCCGGCAGGGCGCGCCTTCTTTTGCCGGCTCTGCATGGGCCGGGCGAATGACCAGCGCCCGAGCACGCGCCAGATTGCCCAACATCGAGGAATCCTGCTTGGCGAAGGGGGTGGCGAGCCAGCCGGCCTCGATGTGCTGAAGATCGGCGCGCAGATAATCCTCGCGCTCATCGTTAGCCGGCATATCGATTCCGAGAAGCGCCGGCTCGCTGCGGTCGCGCGCGGGATCGGGCATGCCGAGGAGCGCCTCGATCAGCGGTGCCACGAACAGATGCCCGCAGACGATCGACGAGACCGGGTTACCGGGCAGGCCTACGGCGACCATGGCTCCAAGCCGCCCCATCATCATCGGCTTGCCCGGCCGCATCGCGATCTTCCAGAAGCCGAGCTCCATGCCCTGGCGCTTCAAGGCCTCCTGCACGAGGTCATGCGCCCCGACCGAGGCACCGCCGAGCGTAATCAGGACATCCGCCCCGGCGGCTCGCGCCTGTTCGATCTTGGCGGCGAGATCGGGATGATTGTCGCGTGCGATGCCGAGATCGAGCGCCGTTGCGCCGATCGCCTCGACGATCGCCGCCAGGGAATAGCTGTTCGACGCGACGATCTGGTCGGGCCCGACCACCTCGCCCGGCAGGACGAGTTCGTCACCCGTAGCCAGGATCGCGACCAGAGGCTTGCGCCGAACCGGCAGGGCAGGGTGTCCGGCTGCAGCTGCGAGGCCGAGGGCGGCGCTGTCGAGCCGGCGCCCCGCCGGGAGGAGGAGATCGCCTTCCCGGAAATCGAGCCCGGCCGGGCGGACGAAACGCCCCGGCTCGGCCCCCTCGCGGACGCGGATGACTGCGCCGCCGACACCGTCGGCATTCTCCTGGATCAGAATCGTGTCCGCACCCTGTGGCATCGGCGCGCCGGTGAAGATGCGAATCGCCTCGCCGGGGCCGACCGTCCCTGCAAAGGCGCGCCCAGCCGCCGATTCGCCGATGACACGCAATTCTTTTGCCGGCGTAAGATCTGCGGCTCGGGCCGCGTAGCCATCCATGGCCGAATTGGCGAAAGGCGGCTGCGTTCTGAGCGCGATGATATCGGCGCCCAGCACGCGCTCGGCGCAGGAGGCGAGCGGAATGATCTCGACCGATGTCGGTCCGGGAACGCTGTCGAGCAGCGCCTGCAGCGCGACCTTGACCGGGGTCAGGCTCATGCCGGCTGCTCCGCCTCGTAGACACCGGATTTCCCGCCGGATTTGTGCACCAGCCGGATGCCCTCGATGTGCATCGCGCGATCGACCGCCTTTACCATGTCGTAGACCGTGAGACAGGCGACGCTGACAGCGGTGAGCGCTTCCATCTCGACGCCGGTCTGGCCCTTCATCTTGACCTCGGCGCGCACGCGAATGCCGGGCAATGCCGCGTCGATGGTGAGATCGACGGCGATCTTGCTGATCAGCAGCGGGTGGCAAAGCGGAATCAGCTCATGGGTGCGCTTGGCCGCCATGATGCCGGCGAGCCGGGCGGTGCCGAGCACGTCGCCCTTCTTCGCGTCGCCACGGCGCACGATGTCGAGCGTGGCTGCCTGCATCACGACATTGCCCTCGGCGATCGCGACACGCGTGGTATCGGCCTTGTCGCCGACATCCACCATATGGGCCTGGCCCTGCGCATCGAGGTGGCTGAGGCCGGTCATGCCGCGACCTCGTCGCCCGGCTTGGCGAGCAGAGCGCGCGTCGCCTGCGCCACATCCGCCTGGCGCATCAGGCTCTCGCCGACCAGGAAGGTTTCGACACCGACGCGCCGCAGCCTTGCGATATCGGCGGGGCCGAAGACGCCGCTCTCGCCGACGATGATGCGGTCATCGGGAATGCGCGGTGCCAGGCGTTCCGTGACGGCGAGGTCGACATGGAAGCTGCGCAGATCGCGGTTGTTGATGCCGAGCAGGCGGCTGTCGATCTCTAGCGCGCGTCCGAGCTCGGCTTCGTCATGGACCTCGACGAGGACGTCCATGCCGAGGCCCTGCGCCGTGGCGTTGAGCTCACGTGCCGTGGCGTCGTCGACCCCGGCCATGATGATCAGGATGCAATCGGCGCCCCATGCGCGCGCCTCGAACACCTGATAGGCGTCGTAGAGGAAGTCCTTGCGCAGCGCCGGCAGGCCGGAGGCCTCGCGCGCTTGCGTCAGGAATTCGGGCCGACCCTGGAACGACGGTGCGTCGGTCAGCACCGAAAGGCAGGCAGCCCCTCCTGCCGCATAAGCCTTGGCCAGCGAGGGCGGATCGAAATCCTGCCGGATCAGCCCCTTTGACGGGCTCGCCTTCTTGATCTCCGCGATCAAGGCCGGCTGGCCCATGGCGTGCTTGGCCGCGAGTGCAGCGGCAAAGCCGCGTACCGGCGAGGCGGCCAGCGCCCGTCGCTCGATCTCGGCTTGCGGGATCGCGGCCTTGGCGGCAGCGATCTCCTGGCGCTTATAGACCTCGATCTTCGCGAGAATATCGGTCATCGCCGCCTCACGCGTTCGAGCTGACGATCAACGCATCGAGACGGGCCTTGGCGCGACCGCTGTCGAGCGCGGCGAAAGCCTGAGCCAGCCCGTCGCGCAGATCGCCCGCCTTGCCGGCAACGACGAGCGCAGCAGCCGCATTGAAGGCCGCGATATCGCGAAAGGCGGTCTTCTGCCCATCGAGAACGGCCCGCAGCGCGGCCGCATTCTGCTCGGGCTCGCCGCCGCGCAGATCCGCAGGCTTCGCCAGCGCAAGCCCGACATCGCCCGGGCTGATCGTGAAGCTCTCGATCTTGCCGCCATCGAGCGAGACGACCCGCGTCGGACCGGTGGTGGTGATCTCGTCCAGACCGTCGGAGCCGTGCACGGCCCAGATCCGCTGCGAGCCGAGCGAGGCCAGAACCTTCACCATGGGCTCCAGCCAGGTCTCGGAGAACGCGCCGACGAGCTGCCTGGTCACGCCGGCCGGATTCGACAGGGGGCCGAGCAGGTTGAAGATCGTGCGGGTGCCGAGTTCGGTGCGCACCGGCGCGACATGGCGCATCGAGGCATGGTGCGTCGGCGCGAACATGAAGCCGACGCCGGCCTCATTGATGCAGCGCTCGGTTGCCGCCGCGTCGAGCCCGACCTTGACGCCGAGCGCCATCAGCACGTCGGCCGCGCCGGAACGCGATGAGGCGGCGCGGTTGCCATGCTTGGCGACGGGAACGCCGCAGGCGGCCGTGATGATCGCGGCCAGCGTCGAGACATTGTAGGAGCCCGACGAATCGCCACCGGTGCCGACGATGTCGATGGCATCAGCCGGAGCCTGGACCTTCACCATCTTGCCACGCATGGCGCTGACGGCGCCTGCAATCTCCTCGGTAGTCTCGCCACGCACGCGCAACGCCATCAGGAAGGCGGCGGCCTGGGCGTTGGTGACCTCGCCCGAGAGGATGGTGTCGAAGGCATCTCGAGCCTCGTCGCGCGAAAGCGTGGCTCCGGTCGCGACCTTGGCGATGAAGGGTTTGAAGTCGTCCATATGAACTCTGCGAAAATCGGGAACTCTGTGAAATCAGGCGGTCTGGGGCAGGGCGGCGGGTCGATGCTGCCGCGACCATCGCTCGGAGCTCTCGAGGAAATTGCGCAGGATCGTCGCGCCATGCTCGGAGGCGATGCTCTCAGGGTGGAACTGCACGCCCTGCACCGGAAATTCGCGATGCGACAGCGCCATGATCAACCCGTCATCGCTTTCCGCCTCGATATCGAGCGCCGCGGGACAGGTTTGACGGGAGACGACGAGCGAATGGTAGCGTGTTGCCTGGATCGGCCCGTTGATGCCGCGGAACATGCCGCGCGACTGATGTCGGATCGCCGAGATCTTGCCGTGCATCGGCAGGGGGGCTCGCACGACATCGCCACCGAAGACCTGTCCGATCGCCTGCAAGCCGAGGCAGACGCCGAAGATCGGCCTGACCCCGGCGCCCTCACGCACGAGGTCGAGGCAGATGCCGGCCTCGTTGGGCGTGCAGGGACCCGGCGACAGCACGATCGCGTCGTAATCGTCGGACAACGCCTCGGCGACCGTAATCGCATCGTTGCGACGCACGACGACGTCAGCGCCCAGCCCGCCGATCAGGTGGACGAGGTTCCAAGTGAAGCTGTCGTAGTTGTCGATCAGCAGGATGCGCATCGGTTCAAGCCGTGATTTCGGGCGAAGGTCATGCACGGTCTAGGGCAGGGCGGTCAAGCGCGCTGGCTATGGGGCAGGCCCCACGCCGCTGCCGTCGGGCGGAGATGCGCATCGGCCTGCTCGCCTCTCGCGCGCCCTCGACGCTGCAAGCGCAGCGATGATCGCGTCGAGTTCCGCCGTTCTGGCGCGAGCGATAGGCCGGTCCTACTGCCCGCGCCCGACCCGCGAGGCGAAGCGGATCGCTTCTTCCGCCGCCTTGAACAGGGCCTTCGCCTTGTTCACGCATTCGGCCTGCTCGGAAGCCGGGTTGGAATCATAGACGATGCCGGCGCCGGCCTGGACATGCATGCGCTCGTCCTTGACCACTGCCGTGCGCAGCACGATGCAGGTGTCCATCTCGCCATTGGCGCCGAAATAACCGATGCAGCCGCCATAGGCGCCGCGCGCGTCGCGCTCCAATTCGTCGATGATCTCCATCGCGCGGACCTTCGGCGCGCCCGAGACCGTGCCGGCGGGAAAGCCGGCAGACAAGGCGGCCAATGCGTCATGCTGCGGGTCGATCGCCCCTTCGACATTCGAGACGATGTGCATGACCTGGCTGTAGCGCTCGATGAAGAAGGAGTCCGTGACCTTCACCGAACCGATCCGCGCGACCCGGCCGACATCGTTGCGGCCGAGATCGAGCAGCATCAGATGCTCGGCGCGCTCCTTGGGGTCGGCCAGCAACTCATCGGCGAGCGCGTCGTCCTCAGCCACTGTTGCGCCGCGACGCCGCGTGCCGGCGATCGGCCGGATGGTGACGGTATCGTCGCGCAGGCGGACCAGAATTTCGGGGCTGGAGCAGACGATCTGGAAGTCGACGAAGTCGAGATAGCACAGGAACGGCGCCGGATTGACCCGCCTGAGCGCCCGGTAGAGAGCGAAGGGCGGCAGCTGGAAGGGCGCCTCGAAGCGCTGCGACAGCACGACCTGGAAGATGTCTCCGGCGCGGATATAATCCTGCGCGGTGGCGACCATGGCGTGGAAATCCGCCTCGCTGGTGTTCGAGACAATTGCCGGCTCCGGCAAATTGGCGATGTCGATGGCGGCATCGGCCGGCAACGGCCCTTCAAGCGCCATCACCACGGCGTCCAGCCGGTCCTGCGCCTGCTCATAGGCGGCGCGGGCGGCGATGCCGGGCTGAGCCCGCACCGGGGTCACGACATGGATCTCATCGCGCACCGAATCGAACACGACCATCAGAGTCGGGCGGATCAGGGTGGCGTCGGGAACGCCGGTGCCGGTCTCTTTCGGTTCAGGCAGGCGCTCCATCAGGCGCACCATGTCGTAACCGAGATAGCCGAACACGCCGGCAGCCATCGGCGGCAGTTTCTCGCCTTCCGCCCCTTCGCTGTCCGGGATCGCGCTCTCTTCCAGCAATGAGCGCAGGCTCTCGAAAGCCGGGCGCGGATCGGTGAGGAAACCGTCGCCGAGCGCCGGCCGGCACAGGGCGGCCTCGCCGCGATGGCAGCGCCAGATCAGGTCCGGCTCGAGCCCGATCATCGAATAGCGCCCGCGCACGGCTCCGCCTTCGACCGATTCGAGCAGGAAGGCCGGGCCCGTCGTCGCGTGCCGCAGCTTCAGGAAGGCGGCGACCGGCGTCTCGCAATCGCCGACCAGCACCTGTCTGAGCAATTGCGCCGTGCCGGCCTCGTAGCTTTGCGCGAAGCGCTCGAAAGGGGCTTGCATGGTCAATTCTGCGCGCCGCCGGTGGCATTGCGGAATGCGGCTTCGTTGACGCTGACGCCGAGCTCCGACTGCCGCTTGCCGACATATTGCGACAGGATGTCCTCGCTGATGCTCGAGGCGAGCAGGCGGGCGAAATTCTCTGCCTCCTGTGTCGTGCGGGCATAGGGCTGCACTGTCGCGCTATCGACCTTGAACAGCACGCGCCCGCCATCGGCAAGCGCTGCCGCGCCGCTCTTGCCGACCGCGGTGCCGAAAATCAGGCTGACCACATTGGCTGGCAATTCGGGACGCTGCTCCTGCCGGCCGAGATCGGCGGCCTTCTCGATGGTGAGGCCAGCGGCTGACGCGACTGCATCGAAGGCCTCACCCTTGTCGAGCTGTGCGACGAGCTCGCGCGTCTTGGCCGAGAGCTTGCTCGCGACCTCGTCGGCGCGCCATTGCGCCTCGACCTGCGCCTTGACCTCGTCGAAGCCCTGCGCGCGGGCGGGATCGATCTTGGTCAGATCGAACCAGACATAGCCCGTATCGCGCGGCAACCGGATCGCCTCGTTGTCGACGCCTATATCCGAGCGGAAGATCGCCTGTACGGTGGCGTCGCCTCCCGGCACGGCCGCCTCGGTCGCGCCATCGGGCTTGCGCAGGCTCGCATCGACGGGGCCAAGCGTGCGCAA
This sequence comes from Allobosea psychrotolerans, assembly GCF_002917105.1. Classification (GTDB taxonomy): domain Bacteria; phylum Pseudomonadota; class Alphaproteobacteria; order Rhizobiales; family Beijerinckiaceae; genus Allobosea; species Allobosea psychrotolerans. The sequence continues at coordinate 260,589 of NZ_PQFZ01000002.1, read as the reverse complement.
GGGCAGCTTCAACTCGCTCGCGATCTCCGCCAGCGGCTTGGCGGCGGCGCGCTGATCCTCGATCTTGTCGTGCAGGTCGGCGATCAGGCTCGTGGCGCGACTGGTCGCGATCTCGCTGCGCAGCTCGGCTGCGACCTCCTCATAGGGACGCACGCGCTCGGGCGTGATCGCGGTCACACGCAGCAGAACGGAGCCGAAGGCGCTCGTCACCGGAGCGCTGACCGCGCCTTGCGCCAGCGCGAAGGCGGCATCGCGCACGGCCGGATCGAAGACCTGGCTCTTGGTGAAGGTACCGAGCGAGAGGTCCTTCTCGGCGACGTTGCGCTGGGTCGCCAGCGCCTCGTAGGTCTCGCCACCGTCGATGCGGGCCTTGGCCGCCTGCGCTTCTTCGGGCGTCGGGAAGGCGATCTGCTGGATGGTGCGCGTCTCGGGCGAGCTGAAGCGCTGCCCCTTGATCTGCTCGTAGCGCGCCTTGACGTCGTCCTCGCTGACCGAGGCCGGATCGGCGATCGTCTCGGCCGTGATAGAGAGCATATTGGCGGTGCGGTATTCAGGCGCGCGGAAAGCGGCCTTGCGCTCGTCGAAGAAGGTCTTGAGCTGCGCCTCTGTGGGCGCGGCGATCTCGCTGGCCGCGCTCACCGGCACATGGGCGAGAGTGACGCTGCGCTTTTCGTTGCGCAGGCGGTGGCCGATCTCCTGCAGCGCCACGGGCGCGGCGACTGCGCCCACGACCATCTCGGCGAGCTGCTGGCGCAGGATCGTGGCGCGCTGCTCGCGGACATAGACCTGCTCGGTATAGCCGTTACTGCGCAGCAATTCGTTGAAGCGCGCCGGCGAGAAAGCACCCGATGCGTCACGGAAGCTCGGATCGTCAAAGATCAGGTTGCGAATCGTCTCGTCGGATACGGCAAGCCGCATGCCCTGCGCCGTCTGGTCGAGCACCGCTTCCGTCACCAACCGCGACAGCACCTGCCGGTCGAGGCCGAGCGCGCGGGCCATATCAGGCGTAATCTGGCGGCGCTGCTGGCGGGTCAGCGTCTGGATCTCGTTCTGATAGGCTGTGCGCATCTGTTCGAGACCGATCTCGACCTTGCCGACGCGAGCGACTTCATTGCGGCCATAGCCGCGGAAGATGTCCCCTATGCCCCAGATCGCAAAGGACAGGATCAGGAAGCCGAACGTTATGCTGATGATGAGCTTCCCGAGGAAACTCTGACCCGCCTTGCGGATGCCCTGCATCATCATTGAATTTAAGTCTTTCCTGTCCGGATGCGGCGCAAGCGAGCGCGCCGCCGGTTTTTGTCGGGCCGCTTATAGGAACCGCTTGCGCAACTCGCAATCATTCCTGAGTCGATCGGCGCTGCGGTGTTGCCGGGTGATTGCGGCAGGGGCCGGGCGTTGCTAGAGCCGGCGCAGCATATTGGGAGGCGAGACGTGACGCGCAACATCAGGCCGCTGGTGGCCGGCAATTGGAAGATGAACGGGCTGAAGGCCGATCTCGCCATCGCAGTCGAGGTCGCCAAGGGCTATGACACCGCGCTGAAGGCGGCCGTCGATCTCGCGGTCTGCCCGCCCGCGACCCTGCTCTATACCACTACGGCCGCATTGATCGGATCGCGCATCGCAACCGGCGGGCAGGATTGCAGCTCCAATGCCGGCGGCGCCTTCACCGGTGAGGTCTCGGCCGCGATGCTCGCCGATTCCGGCGCCCACTTCGCCATTGTCGGCCATTCCGAGCGGCGCACGCTTCACAGCGAGACCAACGCCATCGTCAAGGCGAAGGCACAGGCCGCGCGGGCTGCCCTGCTGGTGCCGATCATCTGTGTCGGAGAGACCAGGGATGAGCGCGAGGCCGGCAAGGCGCTGGCGAGCGTCAAGAAGCAGCTGCGCGGTTCGGTCCCGGAGGATTCGACGGCGGCGAGTCTCGTCATCGCCTATGAACCGGTCTGGGCGATCGGAACCGGCCTGACCCCGACGGCTGCCGATGTCGCTGAAATGCATGAGGCGATCCGCACAGAGCTCGGCCGGCTTCTCGGCAAGGGCGCAGCTGCCGGCGTTCGCCTGCTTTACGGCGGCTCGGTGAAGCCTTCGAACGCGGCGGAATTGATGAATGTCGCCCATGTCGATGGTGCGCTGGTCGGTGGCGCGAGCCTCAAGGCCGAGGACTTCCTGGCGATCGCGCGGGCCTGCGCCTGAGTCCAGAGCGTCGCCAAGCGTGATTTGCCGGGTGGTGCGCTTCGTAGACGCGTGCTATGTGCGCCGCGACCTCTACAAGCCCGATACGGGCAGACGGGGCGGGGCGCTCTTGCAGCGGCCCGCTCCATACCCATTTTCGTGAGACCATGCAGAACGTTCTCATCGTCATCCATTTGATCATCGTGGTCGCACTCGTCGGCGTCGTCCTCCTGCAGCGCTCCGAAGGCGGCGGGCTCGGCATGGGCTCCGGGGGCGGCGGTGCGGGCGGCTTCATGACCGGTCGCGGCCAGGCCAACGCGCTGACCCGCGCTACGGCCATTCTGGCCGGAGCCTTCTTCCTGACCTCGATCGTGCTCGCTGTGATCGCGAATCGCGGCCGGGTGCAGCGTTCGATCATCGACGGCGCGCCCACGACGAGCGCGCCCGTCAACCCGACCGGCCCGAGCGCCCCCAATGCCGGCGGCGTGCTCGACCAACTGCGGCAACTGCAAGGGCCGAGCGGCGGCTCGCAGCCGCCGACGCCCCCCGCGGCGCCGCAGCAATGACGACAGGGCAGGGGCCGGGAAACCGGCCCTTCTCTTTTGACAGGAGATCGCCGGGAAACCGGCCTCTCTCTTTTGACGGGAAGTCGCCGGGAAACCGGCCGTTCCCACCGAGCCTGATCGAGCTGCGCTGCTATAGTGGCCCTGATGGATCAGTCCCGACGGACAAATGCAGCCTGGAGGGTCACTGGACTCGTCAGCCTGTGGACAAGCGTGTGAAGCACAACGGCCCTGCGCGGCCCCGCTTCGCGAATCGAAACCTTGGCGTTAAAGGTGACCTCCCATGACGCGGTATGTTTTCATCACCGGCGGCGTGGTGTCCTCGCTTGGCAAAGGCCTGGCGTCGGCGGCTCTCGCAGCTCTTCTTCAAGCGCGCGGCCACACGGTCCGCCTGCGCAAGCTCGACCCCTACCTCAATGTCGATCCGGGCACGATGAGCCCGTATCAGCATGGCGAGGTCTTCGTCACCGATGACGGGGCCGAGACGGATCTCGATCTCGGCCATTACGAGCGCTTCACCGGCCGGCCCTGCAACCGGGGTGACAACATCACCACCGGCCGCATCTACATGGACATCCTGACCAAGGAGCGCCGTGGCGACTATCTCGGCGCGACCATCCAGGTCGTTCCGCACGTCACCAATGCGATCAAGGAATTCATCCTCACCGGCAATGAGGGCTATGATTTCGTCCTGATGGAAGTCGGCGGCACGGTCGGCGACATCGAGAGCCTGCCCTTCCTCGAAGCGATCCGCCAGACCAGCCAGCAATTGCCGCGCGGCCAGTGCATCTTCATCCATCTGACGCTGCTGCCCTATATCCCGACCGCAGGCGAGCTGAAGACCAAGCCGACCCAGCATTCGGTCGCCGAATTGCGCTCGATCGGCATCCAGCCCGACATCCTGCTCTGCCGGACCGATCGCGAGATCCCGCGCGAGGAGCGCCGCAAGCTCGCCCTGTTCTGCAATGTCCGCGAGACCGCCGTGATCGAGGCGAGGGACGTCGCATCAATCTATGACGTGCCGTTGTCCTACCATGCGGAGGGGCTCGACAACGAGGTGCTGGCCGCCTTCGGCATGGATGCCAGCGCTGAACCCGACATCTCGAACTGGCGGCGCATCTCCGAGCGGGTGAAGAACCCCGAGGGCGAGGTCACCATTGCCATCGTCGGCAAATATACCGGCATGAAGGACGCCTATAAGTCCCTCATCGAGGCGCTGACGCATGGCGGCATCGCCAACCGGGTGAAGGTGAATCTCGACTGGATCGAATCGGAGGTCTTCGAAAAGGAAGACCCGACGCCCTTCCTCGAGCATGTCCATGGTATCCTCGTGCCCGGCGGCTTCGGTCACCGTGGTGCGGAGGGCAAGATCAAGGCTGCGACCTTCGCGAGGCAGCACAAGGTGCCGTATTTCGGCATCTGTTTCGGCATGCAGATGGCCGTGATCGAAGCGGCCCGCTCGCTCGCCCATATCGAGAAGGCGAATTCCAGCGAGTTCGGGCCGACGGAAGAGCCCGTCGTTGGCCTGATGACGGAATGGATGCGCGGCAATGAGCTCGAGCAGCGCGCGGCCGACGGCAATCTTGGCGGCACCATGCGGCTTGGCGCCTATGCCTCGATCCTCGATCCCGACACCAAGATCGCCAAGATCTATGGTGGGACCGAGATTTCCGAGCGTCATCGCCATCGCTACGAAGTGAATATGAGCTATCGCGCGCGGCTCGAGGCGCAAGGGCTGAAGTTCAGCGGCGTCTCGCCCGACGGGCTGCTGCCGGAAACGGTCGAATATCCCGACCATCCCTGGTTTATCGGCGTGCAGTATCATCCGGAGCTGAAGTCGCGGCCCTTCGAGCCGCACCCGCTTTTCGCAAGCTTCGTCGAGGCCGCCGTGGTGCAAAGCCGCCTGGTCTGACCCTCCCGGCGGCACACTGGCATCGCCGCGCAACTCACGTATAGTCACCGGACTGCTTTTTGCGGCCCGGGGGCGAGCGGCATGGCGATCTCGATGGCGGGGCTTCCCGCTTTTCTGCTCTATTTCGTGGTCGGCGCTGCGCTGATCGCGGGCTTCGCGATTATCTATCTGCGACTCACCGCTCATGACGAGATCGCGCTGATCCGCGCCGGAAACCTCTCGGCGGCGATCGCGTTTGGCGGCAACCTGACGGGGTTTTCGATTCCGCTCGAGAAGGCGATCGCGCAGGCGAGCAGCATTCCCGACTGCGTGCTCTGGGCCATCGCGGCGATGCTCATCCAGTTCGCGGTCTACGGCCTTGCCCGCCTCATCATTCCCGAGCTTTCGCGCAAGATCGAAGAGGATCGCATTCCCTCGGCGGCGATGCTGGCCGTCATCGCCGTGATTTCCGGCACGCTGGCGGCCGCCAGCATGACGGTCTGAGAGGACGGCGCGATGAAGCGCTCGACCCAGATCGGACTGGCGGCGGCGGGTGTGGTGCTGGTCGCGACCGTCTGGTCGCTCTCAGGCAGCGACGATGACGACAGCCTGATCTACAACAGCCTGGCCGAGTGCCGCGCCGGCGGGCAATTGAGCGCCAGCCAATGCGAGCAGCGCTTCAACGAGGCCACGGCCAATCATCTGCGCGACGCCAGGAAATTCAGCAACACCAGCGCCTGCGAGACCGAATATGGCGCCGGCTCTTGCCAGAGCGCAACCTGGAACGGGGCGCAGGTCGTCGTTCCCGCCCTTGCCGGCATCATGCTGGCGCGCAGCCTGGCCCAGGGCGGGGGCGCGGCGCAGCCGCTGCTGCCGCCGACGCGCGAGGCCTGCCCGCCGGGCTCCCAGGCACAGGAATGCCAGCAGGCGCGCTCTTCGTCGAGCAGCAGTGGTGGTGGCTCCCGCGGAGGCAGCTATTCCCGCGCCTATTCGACGTCGTCGGGACAAGCGCTCGTCGCGCGCAGCGGCGGCTCCAGCAGCGGCGTCAGCACGACCAGCGTCGCCTCGCGCGGCGGCTTCGGCTCGACCTCGCATTCCTTCAGTTCTTCGTCCTCCTCCTGAGATGCGCCGCGTCGTCCTCGAAGCGCGCGCCGATTGGCAGGCTCAGGTCGAGCGCCTCGGCTTTGCCTTCCACACCATCGACGGCGCGACCTATTGGGACGAAGGCGCGGCCTATGCCTTCACGCTGGAAGAGATCGAGCGCGATATCGAGGCGCCGACCGAGGCGATCGAGCAGCTCTGTTTCGCCTTCATCGAGAAGGCGATCGACGACGACGCGGTCCTGACCCGGCTCGCCATTCCCGAAGCGCAATGGGCCTTCATCCGCGAGAGCTGGCAGCGCGGCGAGCGCAATCTCTACGGCCGGCTCGACCTGGCCTATGACGGGCGCGGGCCGGCCAAGCTGCTCGAATATAATGCCGACACGCCGACCGCCCTGTTCGAATCGAGCGTCGTGCAATGGGATTGGCTGGAACAAGCGATGGCGAATGGCACGCTGCCCGCCGGCTGCGACCAGTTCAATTCATTGCATGAGCGATTGATCGCCGCCTTTGCCGGGCTGCGCGCGCCGTCACCCTATCGGCTGCATCTCGCCTGCGTGCAGGAGAGCGCCGAGGACAAGGGCACTGTCGATTACCTGCTCGATTGCGCCAAGCAGGCCGGGCTCGACGCCCGCTTCACCTTCATCGAAGAGATCGGCCTGCTGACCGATGGCCGCTTCTGCGACGGTTCGAACGTGCCGATCGAGACCTTGTTCAAGCTCTACCCCTGGGAATGGCTCTTCCGCGAACGCTATGCCAGCGCGCTCGCAGGCTCGCGCTGCCAGTTCATCGAGCCGCCCTGGAAGGCCCTGCTTTCGAACAAGGGTTTGCTGGCTTGCCTCTGGGAGATGGAACCCGGTCATCCGAACCTGCTGCCGGCCTTCTTCGAGGGCGATCCCCATTGCGAAAGCCTGTCGCCGCGCCGGGTTCGCAAGCCGCTCTATTCGCGCGAGGGCGCCAACATCACCTTGCTGGAACGGGGCAAGGTGCTGGACAGCGATGACGGTCCCTATGGCGCCGAGGGCTTCATCCTGCAGGACGCTGCGACCAATGTGTTCCAGTCCGATGGCAACTACGCCGTGATCGGCTCCTGGCTGGTCGCCTCGCAGGCCTGCGGTCTGTGCGTCCGCGAGGATGCGACACCGATCACCAAGAACACCTCGCGCTTCCTGCCGCACTATATCGAGCCGTGACCTGCATCGCGCCATGACCTGCGCCCGATGACCTGCTAGACAAGGAGCTGTCCGAGCCTCCTGCCTTGCGAGACACCGCCATGCCTGCTCCCACCACTCCTCGTGGCCTCGACCATCTCGTCATCGGCGTGCGCGATCTCGACGCAGCCGGCGCCCTCTATGAGAAGCTCGGCTTCCGTGTCGGAGCACGCAACAGTCATCCCTGGGGCACGCAGAACCGGATCGTCCAGTTTCCGGGCTCCTTCCTGGAGTTGATCACGATCGGCGATGCCGAATCGATTCCGGAGCCTGCGCCGGGCCGCTTCTCCTTCGGGGCCTTCGTCCGCGATGCCCTGGAGCGCGGTGAGGGCATGTCGATGCTGGTTCTGGAAAGCCAGGACGCCAAGGCCGACAATCTCGCTTTCAAGGCCGCCGGCATCGGCGCTTTCGAGCCCTTCTTCTTCGAACGGCAGGCGCGCCGCCCGAGCGGGGAGGAGGTGCGCGTCGCCTTCTCGCTCGCCTTTGCCGACGATGCGGCTGCGCCTGAATGCGGCTTCTTCGTCTGCGAGCAGCATGAGCCGCAGAACTTCTGGAATCCGGCGTTCCAGCAGCATGAGAATGGCGCGACAGGGCTGTCTGCGGCGATTCTGGTGACGGACGAGCCCGAGCAGCACCGCGCCTTCCTCACCGCCTTCACCGGTGGGGCCGAGATCCTCGAGGGCAATGAGGATTACGTCCTGGACCTGCCGCGCGGTCGCATCGACGTGCTCGACGGCGAGGCCGCGAGCGCGATCTACCATGTCGAGCCGGATCCGACGCCGGCGCGCTTTCTCGGATTTTGCGTGACGGTGGCGGATCTTGAAGCCGTCGCTGCGCGGCTGAGCGCAGCGGGCGTTCCTTTCGCACAGGGCGAGGAGCGCATCGTCGTGCCGGCGGCTGCGGCGCTAGGCTGTGTCATTGCCTTCGAGCAGGGATGAAGCCATCCTGATCCGGCGAAGGAGACAGGACCATCCATGATAGCTCAAGCTTTGGCGAAACTTCCGGATTTCGCCATGTTCTTCTCCGGCTCGCTGGCGCTCGTCGGCCTCTATCTGCTGATCTACACGCTCGCGACGTCGCATAACGAGTTCGGCCTGATCCGTCAGAACAACCTCGCTGCCGCACTCTCGCTGGGTTTGAGCCTCATCGGCTTCGCGCTGCCCTTGTCGAGCGCCATCGTCCATTCCACGACGATCGTGGATCTCGCGGTCTGGGGCATCGTCGCCATCATCGTGCAACTGGTCGTCTATGCACTGGTGCGGCTGGTGCTGCCCAACCTGTCGTCGCGGATCGCATCGGGAGAGCTCGCCGCGGCGCTCTTTCTCGGGGCCGCCTCATTGGCGGCCGGCGTCATCAACGCCGCCGCGATGAGCTACTGATCGCACAAGACGTCGCTTCAGGCTGAGGCGCGCTCTTTGGGCAGGGTCGCCAACAGGCCGACGAGCGCCCTGTCGTGCAGCACCACCATGCGTTCCTTGGGCTTGAGCCAGATCGCGGCATCCTCGATCGTCTCGGCATCGACGAGCTTGGCCTGCGCCACGGCGCGGTCAGGTTCGATCTCGCCGCGCCGGCGCGGCTGACCCTCCGGCAGCATCATGTCATGGGCGTGGCGCAAGGCCGCGTCGGCGTGAAGCGCAACGAGGCCGTCCGCCTCGTCGAAGCCAGCCTTGGCGAATTCAGCCTGCAGCGCGTTCGCCCGCAGCGCGATGGCTGGCGGGTCGCCTTCCTCCGGCGTCACCAGCAGTTTGTGCCGCTTCAGCCAGAGGCCCAGCCCCAATTGTCCCGACGCCCAGGACAAGGGAATCGCCAGCACGAGGCCGACGATCGTCGGAGACATCCAGGCAAACAGCGATGTCGCGATCATGAAAGCGGAGATGCCGGCGACGACCCCGAGCACCGTGTGGGTCCGGTGCCGGCGGATGATGTCCTTCAGCGGGATCGAACCATCGTCACGCCGCTGCGGATTCCAGCCGGTGTCGCGCCCGAGCAGGATCTGGAAGACCGAGCCCGACTGGATCAGCATCATGATCGGCGCGAAGAAGGCGGAGAACAGGATTTCGAGCAGGGCCGAGAAGATCAGCCTGATCGCGCCGCCGCCGGCGCGCCGGAGCTTGCCGTTGATCAGGGTCAGGATCAGCCCGAAGCCTTTCGGTGCGAGCAGGATCGCCATGGTCAGCGCGAACAGGTTCAAGGCGCGCTCGGGGTCGAAGCGCGGCCAGACCGGGAAGAGCGTGAACTCCTGCGTAAAATACTCCGGCCGCGCGTAATTGACCTGCAGCACGATCAAGATACCGACGACCAGCTGCATCAGCCAGAAGGGCGAGGCGAGATAGCCCATGATGCCGGTGGCGAAATGCTGGCGCGTCGACCAGACGAAACCCTTCGCCCCGATGATGCGCGAATGCTGCAGATTGCCCTGGCACCAGCGTCGGTCGCGCACCGAGATGTCGATCAGCGAGGGCGGGCTTTCCTCATAGGATCCCGTCAGGTCGGGCAGCATATAGACCGCCCAGCCGGCCCGGCGCATCAGCGCTGCCTCGACGAAGTCATGGCTCAGCACATGGCCGCCGAAGGGCGGCTTGCCCTTCAGGTCAGGCAGGCCGCAATGATCGGCAAAGGCCTTCGTGCGGATGATCGCGTTGTGGCCCCAGTAATTGCCGTCGCGGCCCGACCACATGGCGAGCCCGGTCGCGATGACGGGGCCATAGACGCGAGCCGCGAATTGCTGGAGCCGTGCGAAGAAGGTGTTGCGATTGATGATCAGCGGCAGCGACTGGATGATGCCGGCATCGGGATCGGCCTCCATCGCTGCTGCAAGCCGGACGATGCAGGTGCCGGTCATCAGGCTGTCGGCGTCGAGCACGACCATATGTTCGTAGTACCCGCCCCAGCGCGTGACGAAATCGGCGATGTTGCCGGCCTTGCGGTGGTGGTTCTTCGGCCGATGCCGGTAATAGACGCGGGCTTCGGGGCCAAGCTTTTCACGCAGTGCCAGGAAGGCGCGTTCCTCTGCGATCCAGACATCGGCATTGGTCGTGTCGGAGACGATGAAATAGTCGAAATGCGCGCCAAGGCCCGTCGCCTCGACGGATTCCCTGATGGCGGCGAGCGCGGCGAAGGTCCGCGCCGTCGATTCATTGTAGATCGGCATCACCACGACGGTGCGATGCTGCAGCGTCTCGACCCGGCCCGTGCGTCCGCTTCCAACCAGAAGTCCGAAGAAACCCAGCAATGCGCTGGTGAAGGCGAGCGCGATCCATGAGAAATTGACCGTGAACAGTACGAGCAAGACGTACTGCAGCGAGGTCGTGCGGCTCACCGACACGACATTGTACATTTCCCAGGCGCCATAGGCGGTCAGCGCCATGCCACCGCCGAATACGAATAACCGTTTCAGCCAGGGCGTCGTCCAGAGTTTCGGTGCGGTCGGCTTGCGCCGGTCGGACGCGTTCCAGCTCCGAAAGGATTGCACGGGCATGAGCAGCCGGTTCTCGGGCGGCGTCGCCGGCTCGGCGCTGACCGCATAGCGTCGCGCGTCAGTCCCAGCGGCCATATCCGGGCGCTCTGCGGTCACCACGTCCATCGATTCAACCAAGTTTCCGAGACCGGCTGACCGCCGGACTGCAAGACGAGCCTGAGCTCGCTCAAATTCTCCGTGCCGGGATCGACCTCGAAGCCGACGCGCATCAGCTTGCGCTCTGGATAGGGCCAGATCCGGACATTCTGGATCGTGCCCGGCGTCGCAGTGATGTTGGCGCGGGTGGAAGCGACGACCGCGGCATCGGCCAGGCGGTCGCCGGTGAAATCGACGATGAAGCGGCGGCGGCGGGCTTGTGAGCCGCGTCCCTGCCGCACGCGCCCCGAGACCGCCAGCGCCGGCCGCTCCGGCGGCTGCCAGCACCAGGCCTGCCGATAGGCCAGTGTGGTCTCGCTGCCGGGTGCCAGCACCTGTCGCGGCCGCCAATAGAGGATGACGTTCTTGTTCACATCGGAATCGCTGGGGATCTCGATGAGCTGCACCGAACCCGCGCCCCATTCGCCGAGGGGCTCGACCCAGACGCTCGGCCTCAATTCGAAACGCTGGTCGTCATCCTGGAAGGCCGCGGGGTCGCGCTCGCGCTCGACCAGGCCGAAGCCGCGCGGGTTGGAGTCCATGAAAGACGAAACCTGCAAGGTCGCCGGATTGCTCACGGGACGGTAGATCCATTCGCCGTTGCCTGTCAGCATCTGCACGCCGGACACCTCGTGCACGGAGGGGCGCAGATCGTCGAAGCTGCGCCGGCTCTGCGGACCCGAGAGGAAGGTGCCCATCGTACAGCCCAGCCCGACATGGTCGAGCGCCTGCCGCGCGAACAGCGTCATCTCGACATCGATCAGGGTGATGTCGCCGGGCCGCAGCGTCATCCGCACCGCGCCGGTGAGACTTTCCGAATCGAGCAATGCGTGGATGACGAGAGAGCCGGAGGCGGGGCTCGGCCGCTCGATCCAGAAGGCGCGGAAGAACGGAATCTCCTCACCGCGCGTCTCGCCCGGCCGCAGGATCAGAGCCCGCGCCGTCGAACCATAATTCTGCCCGCGCGCCAGCGAACGGAAGAAGGTTGCGCCCTGGAATATCGCAACCTCATAGGGCCGTTCCAGCCCGGTCGCGATCCGCATCCCGGAGAATTGCAGGTCGACATTCGCCGGCGGCGGGGTGACGCGGCCATAGTCGAACTTGCCGCGATCGAAGGCGACGCGGCGCACGACCTCGTCCTCGACCGTGAACAGGCTGACCGGGCTGGAGAAGACATAGCCGCGATGCAGCGGCTCGATGGTGAAGCCACGATTCTCGCCGGCCCAGATCAGGCCGCCGGGCTGCGCCCTGATTCCCGCATACTGATCGAAGGGCAGGGTGGTATAGCCGTCCGGCAGATCGGTGGTGACGACCGGCACCAACGGCCGACGCGCCAGTTGCCGCGCGGTCTCGACGACCAGCGCGGGGTCGAATTTCTGGCCCTCGGCGATCACCGACTGAACAAGCGCCGCCCAGCTGCTTTGCGCCGCCGCCGGCGTCGCGCCGATCAGCGGTGCGGAGGCCAGGCTGATCGCCGCGCCTTCGAGAAACTGCCGACGATTCAAGGATTTCGACATGATATCCAACATAGACGGGCGACGCCCTCGCCCTCTCGCGCTTCTAGAGCATTTCCTGGCGACCTGAAAAGCGTTTGCGTCCGGAAAATGCAGATGGTCGCGTTCCTAGAGACTGTTTCTTACGTCGCCGTATACAATGGCGCCACTTGGCCGCCGCCTGCCGACCGGTTGCGCCGCAACGGCAGCTTTCGCAAGCGACTTTGGCAAATGCCGACAGGATCGGCTATCCACGGCGTTCGCAACACCACCATGCACCAGATCGCCAGCGACGACCCAGGAAGTGACCGGCAGGATTTGCCGTTGGGGCGCCAAGGGAAACGATAATCATGACCAAAATGCAGTCCGACCGGTCCTGCCTCGCCATCATTCTTGCGGCCGGCGAGGGCACGCGCATGAAATCGCGGCAGCCGAAGGTGCTGCACGAGGTCGGCGGCCGCTCGCTTCTAGCCCATGCGCTCGCTGCCGTGGCGGAGGCCGGAGCCGATGCTGTCGTGGTCGTGATCGGCCCAGACCGGCCCGATGTTGCGAGCGAGGCCCGCGCATTGCTGCCCTCGGCTACGATCGCGATCCAGGCCGAGCGACGCGGCACGGCCCATGCCGTGCTCGCGGCGCGCGAGGCGCTGTCGGGCAAGCATGACGACATCCTCATTGCCTTCGCGGATACGCCTCTCATCCAACCGCAGACCTTCCTCGACCTTCGCCTGGCGCTGGCCGAGGGCGCGAGCGTCGCCGCGCTTGGCTTCGAGGCGCAGGATCCGGCAGGCTATGGGCGGTTTGTGATCAGGGACGACGAACTCGTAGCCATCGTCGAGCACAAGGACGCAACCGAGGCGCAACGCGCGATCCGCCTGTGCAATGCCGGGCTGATGGCACTGGACGGCCGGCAGGCGCTGTCAATCCTCGAGGCGATCGGCAGCGCCAATGCGCAAGGCGAGTTCTACCTGACCGATGCCGTCGGCGTCGCGCGCGAACGCGGGCTGAAGGCGATCGCCCTGCAGGCCGCCGAGAGCGAGGTGCAAGGCGTCAACGATCGCGTGCAGCTTGCCGCTGCGGAAGCTGAATTCCAAAGACGCAAGCGACTGGAGGCGATGAAGCAGGGTGCGACCTTGATCGCGCCTGAGACGGTGTTCTTCAGCTTCGATACGCGGTTGGGGCAAGATGTGCTGGTCGAGCCCAATGTCGTCTTCGGCCCAGGCGTCAGCGTCGCTGACGGCGCAGTCATCCACGCCTTTTCGCATCTGGAGGGGGCGGACGTCGGCCCTGGCGCGACGGTTGGCCCCTATGGCCGCCTGCGTCCGGGCGCAAAGCTCGGCGCCAATGCCAAGGTCGGCAATTTCGTGGAGATCAAGGCATCCGATATCGGCGAGGGCGCCAAGGTCAGCCATCTCACCTATATCGGCGATGCCAGTGTCGGCGCCGATGCCAATATCGGCGCCGGCACCATCACCTGCAACTATGACGGCTTCTTCAAGTACAAGACGGCGATTGGAGCCGGTGCCTTCGTCGGTTCCAATTCCGCTCTGGTTGCGCCGGTGACGATCGGCGACCGAGCCATCATCGGCTCGGGTTCGGTGATCACGAAGGACGTTCCAGCCGATGCGCTGGCTATCGGCCGCGGCCGTCAGATCGAGCGTGAAGGTTGGGCGAAGACATTCCGCGACAAGGCCATGGCGAAGAAGTCCGCAGCCAAGAAAACGCCGGAATAACCCTGAAAGGCGGCCTTCCCCGCAGGCCGCCGTTCATAGTTCTACATTTAGAGTGATTGGGAATGTTCGCCGTTGCCCGCTATGCGGTGTGCCAACGGCAACGTCTGAAGAGGTTTTGGCATGTGCGGCATCGTGGGCATTCTGGGCAAGGAAGCGGTCGCGCCCCAGGTCGTCGAGGCGCTGCGGCGGCTCGAATATCGCGGCTATGATTCGGCCGGCGTCGCGACGCTGGAAAACGGCCTGCTCGCCCGCCGCCGCGCCGAAGGCAAGCTCAAGAACCTCGAGATCAGGCTCTCGAGCGAGCCGCTCGAAGGCCTAATCGGCATCGGTCACACCCGCTGGGCGACCCATGGCAAGCCCAACGAGACCAACGCCCATCCCCACGCGACCGAAAAGCTCGCTGTCGTCCATAACGGCATCATCGAGAATTTCCGCGAGCTCAAGGCAGAGCTCGAGGCCGACGGTTACGTCTTCAAGACGCAGACCGACACCGAGATCGTCGCTCAATTGGTCACGCGCGAGCTCGATCGCGGCAAGAAGCCCGTCGCGGCAATCGCACATTGCCTGCCGCGTTTGCGCGGGGCCTTCGCGCTGGCCTTCCTGTTCCAGGGTGAGGAAGACCTGCTGATCGGCGCGCGCAACGGGCCGCCATTGGCCGTCGGCGTCGGGGACGGCGAGATGTATCTGGGCTCGGATGCGGTCGCGCTGGCGCCCTTCACCAACCTCATCGCTTATCTGGAGGAGGGTGATTGGGTCGTCCTCAACCGCAAGGGCGCGACCTTCTACGACAAGGCGAATGTCCAGGTTGAACGGCGCGCGCGTCGCGTCGCCGCCGGCAGCATGCTGGTCGACAAGGGCAATCACCGCCACTTCATGGCGAAGGAAATTCATGAGCAGCCCGAGGTCGTCGCTCATACGCTGACGCAGTATCTCGACATGGCGGCCGGCACGCTGAGGCAGCCTTTCGAGCCCGGCGTAGAATGGAAAGGCCTGTCGCGACTCTCCGTTTCCGCTTGCGGCACGGCCTATTATGCCGGGCTCACGGCGAAATACTGGTTCGAGCGGCTGGCGCGCCTGCCGGTCGAGATCGATGTCGCGTCGGAGTTCCGCTATCGGGAGGCGCCGATGCCCGAGAACGGGCTCGCGCTCTTCATCTCGCAATCGGGCGAGACCGCCGACACGCTGGCCTGCCTGAAATACGCCAAGCAGGAGCGCCAGACGATCCTGTCGGTCGTCAACATGCCGACCTCGACCATCGCCCGCGAGAGCGACGCGGTTGCTCCCACGCTCGCCGGCCCCGAGATCGGCGTTGCCTCGACCAAGGCCTTCACCTGCCAATTGACCACGCTTGCATGCCTGGCGCTTGCCGCCGCCCGCGCGCGCGGCACGCTCTCGGCGGAAGACGAGATCCGGCATGTCCAGCATCTCATCGCGCTGCCCGGACTCCTGGCGAAGGCGCTCGAACTCGAGCCCGAGATCGAGCGGCTCGCCCGCGAACTCTCCAAGGCGAGCGACGTGCTTTATCTTGGCCGCGGCACGAGCTTCCCGCTGGCGCTCGAAGGAGCGCTGAAGTTGAAGGAAATCAGCTACATCCACGCCGAAGGTTATGCGGCTGGCGAACTCAAGCACGGCCCGATCGCATTGATCGACGAGGATATGCCGGTCATCGTGGTCGCGCCCCATGACGCGCTCTTCGAGAAGACCGCGTCGAACATGCAGGAGGTCGCGGCGCGCGGCGGGCGGATCATCCTGATCACCGACGCCAAGGGCGCGGCCGAATGCGGCATCACCCCGGAGGCGACGATCATCATGCCGGAGATGGACCCGCTCTTTGCGCCGATCGTCTACGCGCTGCCGATCCAGATGATCGCCTACCAGACCGCCGTCTTCATGGGTAAGGACGTCGATCAGCCGCGCAACCTGGCGAAGTCCGTCACGGTGGAGTGACGGCTGTTCGCGAGCCGGCTTCGGCCGGCTCGCGGCGAACTGACATCAAGCGGCAATATGGCGGGGCGAGCTTGTTCGCCGGTCGATGTCACGATCCTTGAATTCTGCTGGGAGCATTGGCACGTCTGTCGCATGGTGGCCGGCCAATGGCGGCTGTACGCCCGACTTGACCGGAACCCTCGCATGACCGCCGGCCCGCCCGATCCCCGCCTCATCATCCAGACCGACCTGTTGCGCCCAACGGCCGGCACGCGGCTGCGGCGTTATTTCCTGACTGGGCTCGTCATCGCGGCTCCACTGGCGATCACGGCTTCCGTGACCTGGTGGTTCATCACCCTGATCGACGGGCTGGTGAAGCCGCTGATCCCGAACTCCTATCTGCCTGATTCCTATCTGCCGTTTCCGATTCCCGGCCTTGGCATCATCATCGGCCTGATCGGGCTGACGCTGCTCGGCTTCCTCACCGCCAACCTGGTCGGCCGCACATTGATCGAGGCGGGCGAGGCACTGCTGCATCGCATGCCGGTGGTCCGCAGCCTCTACAAGGGCGTAAAGCAGGTCTTCGAGACCATCTTCTCGCAGTCGGGCACCTCGTTTCGCAAGGTCGGGATGGTGCAGTTTCCGCAGCCGGGCATGTGGTCGGTCGTCTTCATCGCGCAGGAGGCCGCGCCCGAGATCGCCGGAAAACTGCCTGATGGAAACGAGCAGATCGGCGTCTTCCTGCCCTGCACGCCGAACCCGACGACGGGCTTCTTTTTCTACCTGCCGCGCAAGGACGTCATCGAACTGACGATCTCCGTCGAGGACGGCGCCAAGCTGATCATGTCGGCGGGGCTGATCCAGCCCGGCGAGGCTGCGCCGAAGCTCATGCCGGGCACGGATCCCGGCAAATAGCTCAGGCCTTCAGCGCCAGCCAGATTTCCAGCACACCGTTTCCGGTCGAGCCGTCGAAACGCTCGTCCATGCGCTCCAGTGTCGGCCCGTCGGCGGGCTTACGCCCGGATTTCGGCAGCCAATCCCGCCAGATCGCTTCATAGGTGCGCTTGATCTGCGTGACGTGGCCGCGGTGCTCGAACACGGCGTAATTCTGCTCGGGCACTCGCGTGCGGTCGAATTCGGCGGGCAGCTCGCTGAAATCCGAGACTGCGGCTCCGGCGATGTAATCGAACTGACCGTGATCGTCGCAGTTGTAGCTCACGCCGTAGCAGACATGGCCGATTTGACCGGGGATATGGCCGAGATGCGGCGCGACGCGCTGCCAAAGAGCAGGAATCCCCGAGGTGTTCTCATAGGAAAAACGACCACCGAGTCCGGCGATCAGGAGGGGCTTTTCCGTCACAAAACGAGGTTCCGGCAAGGTGATGGACGTGTCGCTATACATGGCGATGGGCTCCGCTAGTCGCAGCGAGGACAAATCGCCTTTCGCACGCAAATCCTCCGGCGTGAGGCCGAACTGATCGCGAAAGGCGCGGGTGAAAGCCTCGTGAGAGCCATATCCCCAGTCGAGCGCGACCGAGAGGATATCGGGCGCGCCGGATGCGAGCTGGCGCGCCGCCTCCGACAACCGGCGCTCGCGCACATAGCGCATCACCGAGCGGCCGGTGGCTGCTCCGAACACCCGGCTGAGATGGAAGCGCGAAACGCCGCTCACTTCGGCGATCTCGTCGAGCGAGAGTTCGGAGGCGAAGCGGCTTTCGATGCACCAGACAGCCTTCTTGATCGGATCCATGGTAGGCTCCACAAAGCGGCGTCACACTGGCCCGAACGGCCGGGGCGCATTTGATCGGGATTGCTACCCCGCGCGCAACAGCCTGATCGCGACGTCACGCTCGAACAGATAGAGCAATGTCCTCACGGCTTCGCCGCGCGGACCCTCGAGATGCGGATCGCGCTCGATGAGCAGGCGGGCATCGTCGCGCGCGGCGGCGAGCAGATCGCCATCCGTTTCCGGTCGTGCGATCTGCCAGTCCGGCGAGCCCGACTGCTTTGTGCCGAGCACCTCGCCTTCGCCGCGCAGCCGCAGATCCTCCTCGGCGATGCGGAAACCGTCCTCGGTTTCGCGCATGATGGTCAGTCGCGCTTCAGCCACCGGTCCCAGAGGTCCCTTGTAGAGCAGGAGGCAGGTCGAGGCGGCCGAACCGCGCCCGATGCGCCCGCGCAGCTGGTGAAGCTGCGCCAGACCGAAGCGTTCGGCATGTTCGATGACCATCACGCTGGCATTGGGCACATCGACGCCGACCTCGATCACCGTGGTCGAGATCAGGATGCGCGTTTGGCCCGCGACGAAAGCCGACATCGCCGCATCCTTGTCGCGCCCGGGCATCTGGCCGTGCAGCAGCCCGACCCGGTCGCCGAAAAACTCGTGCAGAGCATCGAAACGCTCCTGCGCGGCGGCGACGTCGAGCGTGTCGGATTCCTGCACCAGGGGGCAGACCCAATAGACCTGGGCGCCGGCCTCGACTGCACGCCCGACCGCGCCGACGACCTCGTCATAGCGGTCGAGCGAGATCGCCTTGGTCGCGATCGGCTTGCGTCCCGCCGGCTTCTCGGCCAGCACGGAGATATCCATGTCTCCGAACCAGGTCAGCGACAGCGTGCGCGGGATCGGTGTCGCCGTCATCACCAGAATATCGACCGCTTCGCCCTTGGAACCGAGCAGCAGGCGCTGATGCACGCCGAAACGGTGCTGCTCATCGACTATGGCGAGCGCGAGATCGCGAAAGGCGACGCCCTCCTGGAACAGCGCATGGGTGCCGACCGCTATCGCAATCTCGCCATTCGCCAGCCCCTCCAGCACGCGGGCCCGGCCCGGGCCCTTCTCACGCCCGGTCAGCAGCGCGAGCTTGAGGCCCGCGGCTTCGGCGAGGGGGGCGAGCCGCTCGGCATGCTGGCGCGCCAGGATTTCGGTCGGGGCCATCAGCACGGATTGCCGGCCGGCCTCGGCGGCGGCGGCCATCGCCATCAGCGCCACGACCGTCTTGCCCGAGCCGACATCGCCCTGCAGCAATCGCAGCATGCGTTCGGGCTTTTCCATGTCGTCATGGATGTCGCTGAGGGCCTGCCGCTGGCCGTCGGTCAGCGTAAAGGGCAGGGCGCCCTCGATCCGCCGCCGCAATACGCCGTCGCCGGCGGTCGCCCGCCCGGCCAGCTTCTTCTGCTGCCGTCGCACCAGAGCGAGCGCGATCTGGCTCGCCAGCAATTCGTCATAGGCGACGCGGCGCCGCGCGATCGTGTCGCCCTCGATCGCCTTGAGATCGGGCGGATGATGCAAGGCCTGCATCGCCTCGAAGAAGGGCGGAAACCCGCTCTTGGCCAGGAAGCCCGGGTCCTGCCATTCCGCCAGATCCGGGCATTTCTCCGCGGCCGATGCTGCGATCCGCGTCATCACCCGCGCGCCAATGCCTTCGGTCAATCCGTAGACCGGCTCGATCGCCGGTAGTGTCGCGGCGAATTTGGGATCGAGGATGCGGTCGGGATGCACCATCTGGCGCATGCCGTCCCAGAGCTCGAGCTTGCCGGAGATGAGCCGATAGGCGCCGATCGGCAGGGTCTGCAGGAGATGGCGCACATCGGCATGGAAGAACACCAGCGTCACATCGCCGGTCTCGTCCTCGACGATGATGCGATAGGGCGCCTTCGCCTTGGTGGGCGGCGCGGGGCGATGCTCGGTCACCTGCGCGTTGAAGGTCGCGACCTCACCGATCGGCGCATCGGCGATCGAAGGACTCGGCCGCCGGTCGATCGCACCGGTCGGCAAGCGAAACAGCAGGTCGATGACGCGTGCAGGGCGCGTCTCGTCGCCGAGGAGTTTGTCCAGAAGCTTGCCGAGCTTGGGGCCAACGCCCGGCAGCGTCGTCACGGGGGCGAACAGCGGGTCGAGAAGGGATGGGCGCAAGCGGATACTCGGGACATGTCAGGAGAGCGAAGATCTCAGGCGTTCTGCCGCTGACTTCGCCGGGGCGCAACGCTATATAGCGCGCGACGGCAGGCTCCGCGACGGGGCCGGCCCGATCGTCATTGCCCCATTCCAGATTTCTTGCCCGAGGTTTTCACATGAGTGGCTCGACGAGGACCAGCGCCGATCTCGACCCGCGCCGGCGAAAGATCCTGTTTCGCGCCTGGCATCGCGGCATGCGCGAGACCGATCTGATCATGGGCCGCTTCGCCGATGCCGAGATCGGTACGCTGAGCGAGGCCGAACTCGATCTGTTCGAGCAATTGATCGAAGTGCTCGACCGCGACCTGCTGTCATGGATCACGGGCGAAGCCGAGGTTCCCGCGAATTACGACACCGAGGTGTTCCGGCGGCTGAAGGCGTTTCATCATCACGGCAAGCCGATTCATGTGTGAGACGATGAGGCGCGTGCCTGCGCGCTCGTCCTGGTCGGGCTTGACCCGGCCATCTCTGAAACCAGTGGCCTCTTATCCCGAGATTCTCGGGACAAGCCCGAGAATGACGCTTTCCATATGAGCATCCCGCCTCCCGCCCAACTCGCCAAACTTCAGAGCGACCGCATTCTCGATGCGTTGAATCGCGGCGACAAGCCGACGCTTGCAAGCGTTCCCGACGGATTCGATGCCGTCATCCTGGCCGATCTTGTGCGCGCCCGGGCGAAGAAGGCCGAGGGCGCGGCCATGCTCGTCTTCATCGCCCGTGACGGCCAGCGCCTGCAGGTGCTCGAGAACGCCTTGCAATTCGTTGCGCCCGATCTCGAAGTGATGTCCTTCCCGGCCTGGGACTGCCAGCCCTATGACCGCGTTTCGCCGGCCCCCTCGATCGTCGCGCATCGCATGACGACGCTGTCGCGGCTCGCCAAGACGAAGTCCGGTGACAAGCCGCGCCTGCTGTTGACCACGGTCAATGCGGCGCTCCAGCGCGTGCCGGCCTTCAGCAAGGTGGCCTCCGAGAGCTTCTCGGCCGCGCCGGGTAATATGGTCGATACCGAGCAGCTCGCGCGCTGGCTCGACATGAACGGTTATCTGCGCACCTCGACCGTGCGCGAGACCGGTGAGTTCGCCGTTCGCGGCGGCATCGTCGATCTCTTCCCGCCGGGCATGCCGGCACCGATCCGGCTCGATTTCTTCGGCGATACTCTGGAATCGATCCGCACCTTCGATCCCGAGACGCAGCGCACCACCGGGCAAATGCGCGGGCTTGATCTCGTGCCGATGTCCGAGGCGCAGATGACCAGCGAAAGCATCAAGCGCTTTCGCCAGAGCTACATCACGACCTTCGGTACGCCGGGCCGCGACGACACGCTCTATGAAGCGGTCAGCGAAGGCCGTCGCCCGGCCGGACTCGAGCATTGGCTGCCGCTGCTGGCCGAGAAGCTCGACACGCTCTTCGCCTATCTGCCCGATGTTCCGCTGGTGCTCGACGCCCAGGCCGAGGACGCCGTCGGCGAGCGCATCAGCCTGATCAAGGACTATTACGACGCCCGCAAGGCGGCGATGGACCAGCCGAGCGCCGGCGGCGCGCCCTATAAGCCGCTGCTGCCGAATGCGCTCTATCTCTCGCCGGCGGAATGGCGCGGTATCGTCGACCAGGCGGGTGTCGCCGCGTTGACGCCGTTCCAACTGCCCGACAGCGACGGCAAGCTGATCGTCGATCTCGGTGCCCGTCAGGGCCGCAGCTTCGCCGCCGAGCGCGCCGACAATGCCGGCAGCGTGTTCGATGCAGCCGTCGCCCATGTGAAGGCGCTGCAGGCCGATGGCCGCCGTGTCATCCTTGCCGCCTGGTCGGAAGGCTCGCGCGAGCGCCTGGCGCATGTGCTGGCTGATCACGGCCTGAAGGCCGTGCAGACGACGGGTTCGCTGCGCGCCGCCTTCGATCTCAAGCCTGGCACGACGGCGCTGGCCGTCTGGGGCTTCGAGACCGGCTTCGAGGCCGGCAAGCTCGCGGTCATCGGCGAGCAGGACATCCTGGGCGACCGCCTCGTGCGCCCGCGCAAGAAGACGCGCCGGCCGCAGGACTTCATCGCCGAACTGTCATCGCTCAGCCCCGGCGATCTCGTCGTCCATGTCGATCACGGCATCGGCCGCTTCATCGGCCTGCGCACGATCACGGCGGTGGGGGCGCCGCATGACTGCCTCGAAATCCACTATGCGGCGGATTCGAAGCTCTTCCTGCCGGTCGAAAACATCGAATTGCTCTCGCGCTACGGCTCGGAGGATACCGATGTTCCGCTCGACCGTCTCGGCGGTGGCGGCTGGCAGGCGCGCAAGGCCAAGCTGAAGCAGCGCATCCGCGAGATGGCGGGCAAGCTGATCGCGATCGCAGCCGCCCGCGCCCTCAAGGAAGCCCCGCGCCTGGTCCCGCAGGAAGGGCTTTATGACGAGTTCTGTGCCCGCTTCCCCTTCGAGGAGACCGAGGACCAGCAGGCCACGATCGATGCCGTGCTCGACGATATGGCCGCGGGGCGGCCGATGGACCGGCTGGTCTGCGGCGATGTCGGCTTCGGCAAGACGGAGGTCGCGCTGCGGGCTGCTTTCGCTTGCGCGCTGAACGGCAAGCAGGTCGCCGTCGTGGTGCCCACCACGCTGCTGGCGCGCCAGCACTACCGCAATTTCGCCGAGCGCTTCAAAGGCCTGCCGGTCCATGTCGGCCAGGCCTCGCGCTTCGTGTCCGCGGCCGATCTCAAGGCGGTGAAGGCCGGCATCAAGGACGGCACGATGGATATCGTCGTCGGCACCCATGCGCTGCTGGGAAAGGCGATCGAGTTCAAGGATCTCGGCCTCGTCATCGTCGATGAGGAGCAGCATTTCGGCGTCAACCACAAGGAGCGGCTGAAGGAGTTCCGCGCCGAGGTCCATATGCTGACCCTGACGGCGACGCCGATCCCGCGTACGCTCCAGCTCGCCATGACCGGCGTGCGCGAGCTCTCGATCATCGCGACGCCGCCGGTCGATCGGCTTGCGGTGCGCACATTCGTGACGCCTTTCGATCCGCTGATCGTGCGCGAGGCGCTGCTGCGCGAGCGCTATCGCGGCGGGCGCAGCTTCTATGTCGTGCCGCGCATCGAGGATATTTCCGACGTCAAGGATTTCCTGGACAAGCAGGTGCCCGAGGCCAAGGTCGGCATCGCCCATGGTCAGATGGCGGCAGGCCAGCTCGAGGACGTCATGACGGCCTTCTATGAGGGCCAGTACGACGTGCTGCTCTCGACCACGATCGTCGAATCGGGGCTCGACATCCCCAACGCCAACACGCTCATCGTCCACCGCGCCGACATGTTCGGCCTCGCCCAGCTTTATCAGCTCAGGGGACGTGTCGGCCGCTCGAAGATCCGTGCCTATGCGCTCTTCACCATGCCGGCCAACCGCAAGCTGACCGAGCAGGCCGAGCGCCGCCTCAAGGTCCTGCAATCGCTCGACACGCTGGGCGCTGGCTTCCAGCTCGCCAGCCATGATCTCGACATCCGCGGCGCCGGCAATCTGCTCGGCGACGAGCAGTCCGGCCATATCAAGGAAGTCGGCTACGAGCTCTACCAACAGATGCTGGAGGAGGCGGTTGCGGCGCTGAAGTCCGGTGTCGATTTCGAGAGCGACGCGCAATGGTCGCCGACGATCCAGATCGGCGCGCCGGTGATGATCCCCGAGCATTACGTCACGGACCTGACGCTGCGGCTCACGCTCTACAAGCGCCTCTCGACGCTGGACGACGATGGCGACATCCAGTCCTTCGGCGCGGAATTGGTCGATCGCTTCGGCCCGCTGCCGGACGAGGTGCAGCAGCTCCTGGAAATCGTCGCGATCAAGGCTTTGTGCAAACGCGCCAATGTCGAGAAGGTCGAGGCTGGCCCGAAGGGCATCATCGTCGCCTTCCGCGACAACGAGTTCGCCAACCCCGAGGGCCTCGTGGGTTATGTCGCCAAGCAGGGCACGCTGGCGAAGGTGCGTCCCGATATGCGCGTGGTCTTCATCGATGATTTCGAGACCGCCGAGCTGCGGCTCAAGGGCACGCGCCGCCTGCTGACCGACCTGGCCCGGATTGCCGAGCGCAAGAAGGCGGCTTGACGGTCAACGCCTGCTGACGTCGATCTCCGCCGCCGAGCGGACATCGATGTCGACGATGGCAAGGTCGGGCCGGTCGAGCGCCGGCAAGGTGCGCGCCTCTCCTGGACGGTGCACCAGGACGACGCTCGCCAGCGAGGGGTCGGCGGCCAGCCGTGAGCGCGCCAGCGCGGGCTCCATCGCGCCGGGCAGGACGAGATGGACATTGCGTCCACCCGCGACGCAGGCCTGCAGGTCACCGAGGCTGAACAGGCCGAGCGGCAACAATTCGACACCGGTCAGCAGCGCCATGCCCGGCCCGCTCGCCAAAGCGGCGAGGTCGCCGCCAACGAGCGTGGTCACGATCCGCGACGACGCCAACGGCTTCAGCAGGCGCGATATCTCCAACGACTTGCCGAGCACGTCTCGCTCGGAAATCATCAAGGGTCCCGCCAGGCTCAGGGCATCGACGACCTGAAGAGCCGGGCGCCCGCTTTGTTCGGGCAGCGGATGCAGGCCGGCGCTCGCCATCAGCCCATCGAGAGGCGCGACGCCGTCCGGGACATCCTGCCCGAACCCTCCCACGAAGCGCGTGCCAAAGGCCCGGACGGCGAGATTGCGCAGCATGATCAGCGGCTGCAGCGGTCCGACACGGCCGACGCCGAGCGCCATCACTGCGTTGGACGCTTCGATCAATCCCAGCAATTCGAGCTCGTTGCCGTGCAATGGCAGCATCAGCGGCGACAGGCCCGCGCGCAGGCTGGCGAGGATGGCGACGATCGCCTCCGGGCCGAGCGGCGCCAGGATAGCGACGGTCGCGCCCGGCTGCGCATGATTGACGGCGAGCAATCGCGCGAGTTGGTCGACACGCTCCTCGAGCTGCATGAAGCTCAGCGAGGTCGGGATCGTGTCGCTCCAGCCCCGGCGTCCCGGCGGGTCGCGCAGCGCCGCCTCATATCCCCGGCCGCGGGTCAGGGCTTTCAGCAGCGTGTCGAGGTCGAGCCCGTCGAGCAGGGCGGAAGCGGCGTCGTCCTGTTCTGCCCGCATCGACTGGCCTTCAGTTGGCTGGCGCCGACGACGCCGGCCGGCGCGCCAGAGCTTCGGTGGCGAGGAAATAGGCCGGCTTGCGTGCTGGCAGGACGACATCGCGTGAATGCGCCAGCCATGTCTCGGGCAGGTAATACAGCGGCACGACATAGAAGCCCGAGAGCAGCGCCCGATCGAGCACCCGCACGGCCGCGACGAAATCCTCGCGTTCGCGCGCCGCCAGAATCGCCTGCAGGGCGGCGTCGACGGCCGGCGATTTCACGCCGGCATAATTCAGCGCGCCCTTGCGGTCGGCATTGGCCGAGCCCCAGCGGCCAACCTGTTCGTTGCCGGGTGAGGCGGAGGCCGGCCATGTCCACTGGATCATGTCGAAGTCGAAGGCCGACAGCCTGCGCCAGTACTGCACATCGTCGATCAGCCTGACGCTGACCCCGACGCCGAGACGCCCGAGCGAAGCGGCATAGTTCAGTGCTAGGCGCTCCTGCGGCCGGTTGGTGACGGTGATCTCGAAGGCGAGAGGCTCCGCCGTCCTGGTATTGCGCAGGACCCCATCCTGAAGCTCGTATCCTGCGCTCTGCAGCAGATCGAGCGCCTTGCGGGCCTGTTCGCGGTCGCGACCCGAGCCGTCGGTTGCAGCCGGCGCCCAGCTCCCGGCGAGAATATCGTCGCGCACGCTGCCCGGAAACGCAGCCAGCAAGGCTTTCTCCCGCGCATCGGCGGGGACGCCGAGCGCCGACAACTCCGAATCGGAGAAGAAGCTGCCGGCGCGGCGATAGACGCCGTGGAACAGGTTGCGGTTGACCCACTCGAAATCGAACATGATGCCGAGCGCCTCGCGGACGCGGACATCGGCGAAGGCTGGCCGGCGCGTGTTGAAGACGAGTCCGGTCATACCCTTGGGGGACTGGAAGCGCAGCGCTTCTCGCACGATGCGGCCATCGCGCACGGCAGGCACGTCATAGCCCGTCATCCAGCGCGTCGGATCTGGTTCGAGCCGGATGTCGTAGAGGCCTGCCTTGAAGGCCTCGAACAAGGCGTTGGCGTCGCGATAGAAATCGTAACGGATCTCATCGGCATTGAAGAGGCCGCGCATCAGCGGGTGGTTTTCGGCCCAGAAATCCTTGCGCCTCTTCAGCGTCAGCGCCTCGCCGGGCCTGACCTCGCTGACGAGATAGGGGCCCGAGCCGAGCGCCGGCTTGAAGCTGGTTTCGCCGAACGTGTCCGCATTGGTGGCGTGCCTGGCGAAGATCGGCATCGCGCCGATCACCAAAGGCAATTCGCGGTTCGAGCCGTCGCCGAGCTCGAACACGACATAGCGCGGCGAGGGCGCCTCCGCCTTCGTTACGCGGCCGAGGCTGGAGCGGTGGAACGGCTTGCCCTTGGTCTTCAGCATCTCGAAGGTGAAGAGCACGTCGTCGGCAGTAACCGGCGTCCCGTCGGAGAAGCGCGCTCTTTCGTCGATCTCGAAGGCGAGCCGGGTCCGCGCCTCGTTGAGCTCGACGCGGGATGCGAGCAGGCCATAGGCGGTGAAGGGTTCGTCGGCTGAACGGTAGAGCAGGCTCTGCTGGACGTAGCGCGGCACGGCGTCGGGCGCGACGCCGAGCACGACCAGCGGATTCAGGCTGTCGAACGTGCCCTGCAAACCAAAGACGATGCGCCCGCCCTTGGGCGCGTCGGGATCGGCATAGGGCAGATGCCTGAAGCCCGGCGGCAGCGCCGGCTCGCCATGCATCGCGATGGCATGGGCAGAGGAGGGCGATTCGGCATGCGAATCCCTGCCCATCGCCAGGATAAGCGCCAATGCAGCAAAGATTGTTGTGGCCGCAGCGCGCAATGCTGAGTGGCCCATGCGAGGCGAAGACATCGTCAAACCTGATTCCCGAGCGTGAGGATAACACGGCAACTTCGCAGTCATGCAGCTATTCGGACTGGAATCCTGTAACGGAACTCGCTAAAGGCGACGCCAGGTGTCATGCAAACGCCTCAATCACCCCTGATGTGCTCGGCTTGCGGTGGCTGGCGCTGATATGCGATTGGGCTGTCGATGGTGGCGCGCGCGGCTTGCGAAGTCGTGGTCCCGAATTCGCAGATTAAGGAATGACAGATGTCCGCTTCGTTTAGCTTGTCCTCGCGCGTCCTGGGCATCGCCCTCAGCGCAGCGCTGGGTCTTGGCCCCGTCGCCGCCTTTGCCCAGGCACAGCGCCCCGCGCAGCGCCCGGCGCAGCCAGCCCAACCGGCTCAGCAGCCTGCCGCTCCTCAGGGCGGGCAAGCCGCAACCGGCCCGACCGTCGTTCAGGTCAAGCCCGAGCCCTCGCAGACCAATTGGACCAAGGTCTGCGGCAAGGACCAGGCCGCCAACAAGGAAATCTGCTACACCACGCGCGACTTCGTCTCCGACCAGGGCCAGCCGGTGCTCGCGGTCGCCGTCTATGACGTCAAGGGCGATCCCAACAAGATCGTGCGCTTCCTGATGCCGCTCGGCCTGTTGCTGCAGCCCGGCATCCGCTTCGGCGTCGATACCGCGCAGCCCACCCCGGGCCGCTATGCGATCTGCTTCCCGAATGGCTGCTTCGCCGAGGCCCAGGTCAAGGACGACTTCATCAACGCGATGAAGAAGGGCACCAATCTCAGCGTCAGCGTCCAGAACCAGGGCGCGCGCGAGGTCTCCTTCTCGATTCCGCTTTCCGATTTCGCCAAGGGTTTCGACGGCGCACCGATCGATCCCAAGGTGCTCGAGGACCAGCAGAAGGCCTTGCAGGACGAATTGGCCAAGCGTCAGGAAGAACTGCGCCAGCGTCTTGGCGGCAGCGGCGCCAACGCCGCTCCGGGCGTCCCGGGAGCTGCGCCTGCCGTTCCGGGAGGGCTTTCGGCCCCGGGCGCCGCGCCGGCCCCGGGAACTGCTCCCAAGCCCTGATAGGCAGGAGACGACGTCACAAGGAAAAGGCCGGTCCCGAGAGGGGCCGGCCTTTTTCGTGGTCGCCGGCCTTTTTCATGACCGGATGGATGCGGGCTTCTATGGGGCGAGGGCGGGCCTCAGTTCAATCCGGCGCGATCGATCTGGTATTGTCCCTTGCGATCGCGGCGGAAGAATTCCTTGGCCTGCGGGTGGCGGATCGGCCGCCCCGACTCGTCGATCACCAGGTTCTGCTCCGAGACATAGGCGACGTATTCCGTCTCCTCGTTCTCGGCGAAGAGATGGTAGAAAGGCTGGTCCTTCGACGGGCGCAGATTTTCCGGGATCGCCAGCCACCATTCGTCCGAGTTGGCGAAAACGGGGTCGACGTCGAAGATCACGCCACGGAACGGATAGACGCGGTGCTTGACCACCTGTCCGATCCTGAATTTCGCCGAACGTGCTTGCATCGTAGGCTTTGGTCCATGCTGGAGCGGGTAGGCGGAAGAGGTGCCCGGCTAAAATATTGTCAGGCGCTTGCTTGAGGATTGCGTCGCAAATGCGTCAAAATCAATAAGTTCCAGCTGAAATTAGTGATTATAACCCATAACGTTCCGCAAGTGCCGGGTCGCGCCCCGCTACCTGTCTTGCCAGATCGACGATGACCTTGGCCTGTTTCCAAGTGGCGTCATCCTGCATCTTGCCGTCGATCATCACAGCGCCGGAGCCGTCCGGCATCGCCTCCAGGATGCGCTTGGCGAAGGCGACCTCGGCGGGATCCGGGCTGAAGACGCGTTTGGCGATTTCGATCTGCGAGGGATGCAATGTCCAGGCGCCGCAGCAACCGAGCAGGAAAGCGTTGCGAAACTGCGCCTCGCAGGCGGCCGTATCGGCGAAGTCGCCGAAGGGCCCGTAGAATGGCTTGATGCCGGCCGCCGCGCAGGCATCGACCATCTTGGCGAGCGTATAGTGCCAGAGGTCCTGCTGAGCGACGGCGCGTGCGGCGCCATCCGTCGTGGGGTCCGCGATGACCTTGTATTCCGGATGGCCGCCGCCGACGCGCGTCGTCTTCATCGCGCGCGAGGCCGCGAGATCAGCCGGCCCCAGGCTCATCCCATGCATGCGCGGGGAGGCGGTTGCGATCGTATCGACGTTCTTCACCCCCTCGGCGGTCTCGAGGATGGCGTGGATCATGATCGGCTTGGGCAGGCTGTGCCTGGCTTCGAATTGGGCCAGCAACTGGTCGACGTAGTGGATGTCCCATGGTCCCTCGACCTTGGGCACCATCACGACATCGAGCTTGCCGCCGATCTCGGCCATGATCGCGGTGATATCGTCGAGGAACCAGGGCGAATTCAACGCGTTCACCCGCGTCCACAATCCGGTCTTGCCGAAATCGACGGCCTTGCCCATCGCGATGAAGCCGTCGCGCGCCGCCTGCTTCGCCTCGACGGGGATGGCGTCCTCCAGGTTGCCGAGCACGATATCGACCTGGCCCGCGAGTTCGCCGACCTTGGCCCGCACCTTTTCCAGGTGCGGCGGCACGAAATGGATCATCCGTTCCAGTTTCAGCGGGAGCTCGCGGAACGGCTCCGGCGCGCCGATGGCGAGCGGACGGAAGAACTGGCGCGGCGTCTTGACGGTCATGGCGAGGCTCCATGGTGCAATGCCGCAATGTGACGAAGGCCGGCAATCCCGTCCATCGTCCATTGTGCGGGCAGGACGGGTGGAGATTTGCGATCTAGGAAATATTGCCTAGCGCATTTGATAGGTTTTGGTTCCCAGGAATAATTCCCTTGCCCGGCGATGGCCGACTGCCGGCACGGCGCAAACGCGCTTGCGCCCCTGCATGGAGAGACTAAACGGCAGGCAACGCCGTCCCTTCGGCCAAGCGCGGGCCGCTATGCCCGTCTCAGGTAGCTCTCATCCGCATGGCCGATCTCGCCGGTATCTTCAATCTCGTCGCGCCGTTTTTCGGGTTGATCCTGCTCGGCTTCGTCATCGGGCGTTACAAGCGATTGCCGGAGGCGGGACTCGCCTGGCTGCAGTTCTTCCTGATCTATGTCGCGTTGCCGCCGCTGTTCTACCGGCTGATCGCCGACAAGCCGCTCAGCGAGCTCAGCAATTGGCGCTTCGTCAGCGCTACGACGCTGTCGACCTTCTGCGCGTTTGCCCTGTCTTTCGCGATCGGGATGAAATTCACCCGCCGCGACATACCCCAGTCGGTCATGCAGGGAGTAGCCGGCTCCTACTCGAATATCGGCTATATGGGCCCGCCGCTGATCCTGGCCGCGCTCGGTCCGGCCTCGAGCGCGCCGCTGGTGCTGGTCTTCGTCTTCGACAGCATCCTGTTGTTTTCGCTGGTCCCTTTCCTGATGGCGATTGCCGGTGTCGAGAAGAAGAGCCTGCTCGCCACCATGGGCGAGATCGTCTGGAAGGTCCTGACCCACCCCTTCAACCTCGCCACCGCGGCAGGTGTGATCGCGGCCTTCACCCATCTCGAATTGCCGACGGCGATCGACAAGATGACGCTTTGGCTCTCGCAGGCGGCGGCGCCCTGCGCGCTCTTCCTGCTCGGCGTCACGGTGGCGCTGCGGCCGATGAAGGCGATGCCCGGCGAGGTGCCGCTCTTGGTGCTGGTCAAGCTCGTGCTGCATCCGCTGCTGGTCTGGGTGCTGCTCTCGGCCATTGCCGATGTGCCCGACCATTGGATCTTCACCGCCATTATCATGGCCGCGCTGCCGCCGGCGCTGAACATCTTCGTGATCTCGACGCAGTACAAGGTCGGCGTCGAGCGCGCCTCGGCCTGCATCCTGGTCGGCACCATCGTGTCGATGGGTACATTGACGGGCTTCCTGTGGCTGGTGAAGACAGGCAGGATGGCCGCCGACCTGTTCCCCTGAGCGCGTGGCCCGGCCGGCGCCGAAGCGAGGCGCCGATGCTGCCGCTGGACGACCTGCTGGTTCTGGACTTCTCGACGCTGCTGCCGGGACCGCTGGCGAGCCTGTTCCTCTCCGAGGCCGGCGCGCGGGTGATCAAGATCGAGCGTCCCGGCGGCGAGGACATGCGCCGCTTTCCGCCACGCTTGGGCGAAACCTCCGCCCCCTTCGCCGTGCTCAACCGCGGCAAGGCGAGCCTCGAGATCGACCTCAAGGCGGCGGATGCCCTAGTGCGCCTGACGCCGCTGATCTCGCGCGCCGATATCCTGATCGAGCAGTTCCGGCCCGGCGTGATGGAGCGGCTCGGCTTCGGTTTCGAGGCGTTGAAATTGCTCAATCCACGCCTGATCTATTGCTCGATCAGCGGCTTCGGCCAGACCGGCCCGCGCGCGCAGGAAGCCGGCCACGACATCAATTACCAAGCTGTCGGCGGGCTGCTCGGCCAGTCGCTGAAGCGTGGCGCGCCCGCGCCACTGCCGCCCGCGCTCGTCGCCGATATCGGCGGCGGCACGATGCCGGCCGTGCTCAACATCTTGCTCGCCCTGCGCCAGCGCGAGCGCAGCGGCGAGGGCTGCTATCTCGACATCGCCATGTCGGACGCGATGCCGGCCTTCGCCTGGTACGGCATGGCCCAAGGCCAGGCGGCCGGACGCTATCCCGCCGGCGGGGAAGGCCTCCTGACCGGGGCAAGCCCGCGCTATGGGCTCTATGCCACTCAGGACGGCTGGTTTCTCGCGGTCGGCGCTCTCGAGCCGAAATTCTGGGACGGCTTCTGCGAGGCGATCGCTCTTGAGGCGCGCTTGCGCGACGACAGGACCGATCCGGCCGCCACGAAAGCGGCCATCGAGGCGATTATCGCATCAGCCCCCGCCGCGCATTGGCGCGATCTGCTGGAGCCGCTCGATTGTTGCTGCACGGTCGTGCGCACGCTGGAGGAGGCCGCCGCGGACCCGCATCTCACCGCGCGCGGCCTGCTCGATGCGCAGGCCGAGGAGCCGGGCGGGCGGCGCCTCGTGTCGACGCCGCTGCCGCTCGCGCCGGTCTTTCGCGATCAGGCGCAGGCCTTGCGCAAGGTTGCCGCCAGCGGTGTCGATACCGATGAACTGCTCAAGCCCGGCGCAATGTAATCTTTGTTTTAACGCGCTTTCTTCACGCGAACCGGTATCCACTTCGCTCGAAAGCGCTCCTGAGCGATTCAGCGGGCCGTTCCGCCCGCCAGCCCGTGCCGCATGACGAAGCGGCGCAACGGGCCGATCCGCGAGAGCGCCAGAAGCCCGGCGCCGCGCAGCAGATCGGCCGGCATCAGATCGGTCAGCAGCGTGCGGTTCAGCGCATCGACGGCGCCGGTGCGCAAGCGCACATCGCTCTGGCGCGCCCGATCATAAGCCGCCATCACGGCATCGTCGCCCGGATCATCCGAGCCGAGCAGCACCTCGCGCAAGGCCATCACGTCGCGCAGGCCGAGATTGAGGCCTTGTGCGCCGATCGGCGGAAACACATGCGCGGCTTCGCCGATCAGCGCCATGCGGTTGGCTGCGAAGCGCTCGACCGAAAGCCCGCCCATCGGGACGCGCCCACGCGGCCCGGCAAGGCTCATCGCGCCGAGCAGCGAATGCGTCTGCGTTTCGACCCGGCGGGCGAAGCCGGCATCGTCCAGCGCAACGACCGCCTCTGCCTCAGCCGGATCCAGCATCCAGACCAGCGATGAGCGTCGGCCGGGCAGGGGCACCAGCGTGCAGGGGCCCTTGCGGGTGTGGAACTCGGTCGAGGTCTCCTGATGGTCGCGGCGATGACCGAGGATCGCCGTCAGCGCGATCTGCGGATAGCGCCAGTCGCGTGCGGCAATTCCGGCGGCTCCGCGCACCCGGGACTGGCGACCATCAGCGCCGATGACGAGGCGGGCGCGCAGCGGCGAAAAGCCGTCGCCGGACAGTATCACGCCATCCTGATCGGGCGCGATCGCTGAAACCAGGCTTTCGACCAGCCGGATGCCGCCATGCTGGCGCACGGTACTCGCCAATGCCGCGACAAGCTCGACGTTCTCGACATTCCAGCCGAAAGCCTCGAGCCCGGCCTCCGAGGCCCTGAACTCGACCGGCGGCTGGCGGAACAGGCTGCCAGTGTCGTCGACAAGCCGCATCGTTTCGAGGGGAGCGGCCTTGCCGGCGAGTGCATCGGTCAAGCCGAACTCGGCGAGGAGCCGCCAGGAGCCGTCGAGCAAGGCCACGGTGCGCCCGTCACGCGCCGCGGTGAGAGGGCCGAGCACAGCGACGCGCCACCCGTCCCTGGCCAGCGCAAGCGCGGCGGTGAGGCCGACGGCCCCGGCACCGACGATCGCGATATCGACCTCGTTGTCCTCAGAAGAGCTCATGCTGTGTCGCTAGAGCAATTTCCGATCCGATTGGATCGTTCAATTGCTCTAGCCCTTTGTTTTAACGCGTTTTCTTCACGCGAACCGGCGTCCACTTCGCTCGAAAACGCTCTAGCTGAAGCAGACGGTCTTGACCATCGGCCGCTGCGTCGCAGGGCAGGCGTTGCTGAAGGCGACGAGCGGCTCGCGGATGCCCTCATGCAGCAATACGCGCCGCATAACCAGCGTTGCGCCGCTGATCTCGACGGTCGCGCCATGATGCTTCGCCTTGTGGATCACTGCCTTCAAGGCCACGGCTGCGCTCGAATCGGCGCTGAACGCCGGTCCCCCACGCAGTCCGGCCGTTGCACGGTACGGATGCAAGTCCCTATGGTCCCCGTCTTCGAGTCAGGGAGTTGGATTCATGGTCAAGGCCATCCGCGTTCACAAGGTCGGCGGCCCCGAAGTGCTGCAATGGGAAGATATCACGCTGCCCCAGCCGGGGCCGGGCGAGGTTCTGGTAAGGAACCGCGCCATCGGCCTGAACTTCATCGACACCTATTTCCGCACCGGCCTCTACGCCGCCCCGCAACTGCCTTTCGTGCCCGGCAATGAGGGGGCGGGCGAAGTCCTGGCGGTCGGCCCCAATGTCACCGAGTTCAAGGTCGGTGACCGCGTCGCCTATGTCGCGACGCTCGGTTCCTATGCCGAGGAGCGCATCGTCGCGGTGAACTCGGTCGTGGCGCTGCCCGACGCCGTCACCTATGAGGCCGCCGCCAGCATGATGCTGAAGGGCATGACGGCGGAATACCTGCTCCACCGCACCTATAAGGTGAAGCCGGGCGATACCATCCTGGTCCATGCCGCGGCCGGCGGCACCGGGCTGATCCTGTGTCAGTGGGGCAAGGCGCTGGGCGCGACCGTGATCGGCACTGTCGGCTCCAGGGAAAAGGCTGCGCTCGCCAAGGCGCATGGCGCCGACCACACCATCCTGTATCGCGAGGAGAACTTCCCGGCCCGCGTCAAGGAGATCACCGGCGGCAAGCTCTGCGCGGTGGTCTATGACGGCGTCGGCAAGGACACCTTCCTGCCTTCGCTCGATTGCCTGAGCCCCTTCGGCGTGCTGGCGAGCTTCGGCAATGCGTCGGGCGCCGTCGAGCCCTTCAATCTCGGCCTGCTCGGACCGAAGGGCTCGCTCTACGTCACCCGGCCGACGCTCTTCACCCATATCGCCAAGCGCGAGACCATGATCGAGATGGCGGCCAATCTGTTCGGCGCCGTCGCGTCGGGCGCGGTCACCGTGCCGGTCAACGCGACCTTCGCGCTGCAGGACGCGGCCAATGCGCATCGCGCGCTGGAAAGCCGCGGCACCACCGGCTCGACCGTCCTGATACCCTAGAGCAATTTCCGATCCGGCTGGATCGTAAGTTGCTCTAGGTCCTTGTTTTGACGCGTTTTCTTCACGCGAACCGGTGTCCACTTCGCTCGAAAACGCTCTAAGGCGGGCTTCCCAGCCGGTTTGAGAAAAATCGAACCCGCTTTGAACCTGTTCGGCCCGGCCCGCGACCAATGGGGGTCAGCACATGCTGATCCTCATTCGGGAGACAGGTCATGAACCGGACCATTCGTTTCGCGGGGCTCGTCTTGGCTTCGCTCACCATCTCGACAGTCGCCATGGCCCAACAGGGTGGCGGCGGAGGCCGTGGCGGCGACGGCGGCGGCAGCGGCGGAGGGGGCGGCGATCCCTCGATCCTGCAGGTGCTGCGCGAAGATCACGCCAGGGCCCGCCTGACCCGTGCGGTCGAGCTGCGTCGCGCCGGTACGGGCTGCCTCACCCATGTCTGCAACGAACCGCCTCCGCCGCGTCAGCGGCCCGTGCGGCAGGTCGCGGACACCGGCAATGCCTGCGCTGGTGGTGAGGTCTTTGCGGTGCGCGGCCGCGGCGGCCAGATCATCCGCTATTTCTGCGAATATCCGTGAAAATCCTAGACGGCGACGCCGTGCAGGTCATAGGCGTCGGCCCGCTCGATCTTCACGGTGACGATGTCGCCGGCCCGGAGCGGCCGGCGGCTCGCGACATAGACATTGCCGTCGATCTCGGGCGCGTCCCATTTCGAGCGGCCTTTGGCGACGGTCGGGCCGGCCTCGTCGATGATGACGGAAATGCGCTTGCCGACGCGGTTCTTGACGATGCGTGTGCTGATCTCGGCCTGCGCCTTCATGAAGCGGTGCCAGCGCGCCTCCTTTTCCACTTCCGGGACCAGAGCGAGGCCCAGATCATTGGCCGGCGCGCCCTTCACAGGCTCATATTTGAAGCAGCCGACGCGCTCGAGCTTGGCCTCCTTCAGCCAATCGAGCAGGAACTGCACATCCTCCTCCGTCTCGCCGGGGAAGCCGACGATGAAGGTGGAGCGGATGGCGAGATCGGGGCAGATCTCGCGCCATTTGCGCAGGCGGTCGAGCGTGCGGTCCTGGTGAGCAGGCCGCTTCATCGCCTTGAGAACATTGGGGGAAGCGTGCTGGAAGGGGATGTCGAGATAAGGCAGGATCAAGCCCTCCTGCATCAGGGGGATGACCTCGTCGACATGCGGATACGGGTAGACGTAGTGCATCCGCACCCAGATGCCCATCTGGCCCAATTCGCGGGCCAGCTCGAAGAAGCGCGTGCGCACCTCGCGATCCTGCCACATCGAGGGTGCGTATTTGATGTCGAGGCCATAGGCGCTGGTGTCCTGCGAGATCACCAGCAGTTCCTTGACGCCGGCCTTGACCAGCTTCTCGGCCTCGCGCAGCACCTCGCCGATCGGCCGCGAGACCAGATCGCCGCGCAGCTTGGGGATGATGCAGAAGCTGCAGCGGTTGTTGCAGCCCTCTGAAATCTTCAGATAGGCGTAGTGGCGCGGCGTCAGCTTGATGCCCTGGTCAGGCACGAGGTCGATGAAGGGGTCGTGCCGTGGCGGCACCGCCTGGTGCACGGCCGAGACGACGCTCTCATAGGCCTGAGGGCCCGTGATCGCGAGCACGTTGGGGAAGGCGTCTCGGATCTGCTCGGGCTCGGCGCCCATGCAGCCGGTGACGATGACCTTGCCGTTTTCCGACATGGCAGCGCCGATCGCCTCCAGCGATTCCGCCTTGGCGCTGTCGAGGAAGCCGCAGGTGTTGACGATGACGAGATCGGCGCCCGCATGCGACTTGCTGAGCTCATAGCCCTCCGAGCGCAGCGAGGTGATGATCCGCTCGGAATCGACCAGAGCCTTGGGGCAGCCCAGCGAAACGAAAGAGATTTTCGGCGCGACGGCGTTCATCGGCAGGCGACTCGACAATTCTGAAAGGAAGCGGCGCGGCATGGCTCGCGCACGGCGCTTCCTTTGAACCGTTTCAGCCTGTTTGGCAAATCTGGAAGGTTATGCCGCGGCTACCGTCGCGACCGGCCGCTCCGAATCCTGCGTCCAGTCGGTCATCGAGCCATCATAGAGCGCGACCTCTTCACGGCCGAGCACCTCGGACATCACGAACCAGTTCAGCGCCGCCGTGTGGCCGGTGTTGCAATAGGAGATCGCCGGCCCGTTCGGCACGCCGGCAAACAGCGCGGACAGATCGTGGATCGGCTTCAGAGCGCCCGTTTCGGGGTCGAAGGCCGCGGCATAGTCGCGCGAGACCGCCCCGGGGATATGCCCGGCGCGGGTCGCCTCGGCGGCCTTCTCGCGGCCCTCGAAATAGCTCGTCGCACGCGCATCGACCAGGGTCGCGAGCTTGCCGCGCGAAGCCACGAGGGTCGCGTCGGTGTTGCTGCGCAGCTGCTGTTGCATCACGACCGGATAGGGATCGGTCGATTTCGGAGCGGATGGTCCGATTTCGACGGGGCGTTGCGGATCGGCGCTCCAGGCCTTGAAGCCGCCGTCGAGAATGGCCTGTTGGCCGTGGCCGATCAGCTTCAACGTCCAGTAGATCCGCGCGGCCGCGGCAAAGTCGGTCGCGCTGACGCCCGCCGGCACGATGACGACGTCGTCATGCGGCTTGATGCCGAGCCGTCCCGCGAGCGCAGCCAGATGCTCGAGCGACGGCAGCATGCCCGGCGCATTGCCGACCTTGGCGCGCCAGCCATCGGCGGCATAATCGCTGTGCACGGCGCCGGGAACATGTCCCGCTTCATAAGCCGCCTTGCCGCCGCCATCGACCGAGGAGCGGATGTCGACGACAACCAGATTGCTGTCACCCAGGCGCTGCACGAGGGCCTCGGGCGTGATCAGTCCGGAGAATTGGGTTTCGCTCATTCGGCCGCCACCTTCTGCAATTCGTCGATCACGTCGAGGGTGTAGCTCATCTCGGCCGTCGCCCCGAGCATGATCGAAGCCGAACAGTATTTTTCCTTCGACAATGTGACGGCCCGTTCCGCCTTCGCCTGCGATAGGCCTCGGCCGGTGATCCTGTAGGCGAGGTGGATCTTGGTGAAGACCTTGGGGTCTTCGGTGGCGCGTTCCGCCTCGACCTCGACCTCGCAACCGGTGACGCTCTCGCGGCCCTTCCTGAGGATCTGCACGACATCGAAGCCCGTGCAGCCGGCAAGCCCGATCAGCAGCATCTCCATCGGCCGGATGCCGATGTTGCGGCCGCCATATTCAGGGGCACCGTCCATCATCACGGCGTGGCCGCTGCCGGCCTCGCCCATGAAGGCCATGCCCTCGACCCATTTCGCCCGCGCTTTCATCGTTCGCTCCTATGCAAATCACCAGAGCAGGATGCGAAAAAGTGGGAACCGGTTTTTCGCATTGATCCTGCTCTCACTTCCGGGATGAGAGACGGATTCAGATTTCAGGTGGAATCACTCTGTGATTCCACCTGAAATCATCCGGCTCTCGCGCAGGCTAGCGGCTGGTGAAGGCCGAAGCGAGACCACTCAGGCTGCCGCGAACAGACTGCCATGTGTGATGCGCAAGCGGATGTGCTCGCCGATCGCCGGCGCGACCTGGCTTGCCAGATCCACGTCGAGGCGCTTCGCCAGCCCCTGGACAGCGACCTCGGCGCGCCGCAGCGGGCCGTTCCGGCGCAGATGCTCGACGACGCCAGGCAGCGCCAGCGGCAGATCATCGACGATGCGCAGATGCTGCGGCCGGACATAGAGCGCGGCCTGTCCGCCCTGATTCTGCGACAACCCGCCCAGAACCGGCCGATCGCCGAAAAAGGCCTGGCTGCCGACGACCTTGACCGGCAGCTTGTTCACCTCGCCCAAGAACTCGCAGACAAACGGCGTTGCCGGATGGTCATAGACATCATCGGCCGAGCCAACCTGCTCGATACGGCCGTCATTCAGGATCGCGACACGGTCGGCGAGCTCCAGCGCCTCCTCCTGGTCATGCGTGACGAAGACGGTGGTGTGTCCGGTGCGGCGATGCAGGTCGCGCAGCCAGGCGCGCAGATCCTTGCGGACCCTGGCGTCCAGCGCCCCGAAAGGCTCGTCGAGCAAGAGCACGCGCGGTTCGATCGCCAGCGCACGAGCCAGCGCCACGCGCTGGCGCTGGCCTCCCGAAAGCTGGCTCGGATAGCGCTTGTCGAGGCCGGGCAGCTGTACGAGTTCGAGCAGGTCGCCGACGCGCTTTCTGATCTCCGCATCGTCCGGGCGCTGCCCGCGCGGGCGCGACTTCAGGCCGAAGGCGACGTTCTCTCCGACCGTCATGGTCCGGAACAGGGCGTAGTGCTGGAAGACGAAGCCGATCCGCCGGTCGCGCAGCGAGAGGTCGCGCATATCGGTCTCGCCGAACAGCACGCGGCCTTGATCGGCCTGTTCGAGGCCGGCGATCAAGCGCAGGAGCGTGGTCTTGCCTGAGCCCGAGGGGCCGAGCAGGGCGACGAGCTCGGCAGGCTGGATGTCGAGCGAGACGCCGCGCAAGGCCGCGAAAGCGTCGAAGCGCTTCTCGATCGATTCGATGGTGACTGAGACCGACATGCTGGCGTCCTTCATCAATGGCGGCGGCTGGCGGCGATGGAATCCGAGTAATGCCATTCCAGCAGCGTCTTGAGCGCGAGCGTGACGAGCGCCAGCCCTGCCAGAAGCGAGGCGACGGCAAAGGCTGCTGCGCTCATGTACTCGTTGTAGAGAATCTCGACATGCAGCGGCATGGTGTTGGTCAGCCCGCGGATCTTGCCGGAGACGACCGCGACCGCGCCGAACTCGCCCATGGCGCGCGCATTGCAGAGCAGCACGCCGTAGAACAGGCTCCACTTCACATTGGGAAGTGTGATCGTCAGGAAGGTCCGCCAGCCCGAAGCGCCGAGCGTCAGCGCCGCTTCCTCGTCGGCCGAACCGAGCGATTGCATATGCGGAATCAGCTCGCGTGCGACGAAGGGGAAGGTCACGAACACCGTCGCCAGGACGAGACCGGGCAGGGCGAAGATGATCTGCACGTCATGGGCCTTGAGCCAGGCCCCGAAATAGCCCTGCGCGCCGAAGAGCAGCACGAAGACGAGGCCCGAGATCACCGGCGACACCGAAAAGGGCAGGTCGATCAGGCTGATCAGCAGGTTCTTGCCCCGAAACGCGAACTTGGCGATCGCCCAGGCGGCTGCGATGCCGACGACGACGTTGAAGGGCACGGCAATGCCGGCGACCAGCAGGGTGAGATGGATCGCCGCGACCGCATCGGGCTCGGTCACGGCCGCCATATAAGCCGTCCAGCCGCGCGCCCCCGCCTCGACGAAGACCGAGACCAGCGGCAACAGCAGGAACAGCGCCAGAAAGGCGAGCGAGATTGTGATCAGCACGGCCTGGACGACAACGCCTTCGCCGCGGACGCGGCGCGTATCACGCTTTTGGGCCGTGTCGGTCCGGAATTGGGGCAGGGCGGCATCAGACATCGCCGAACCTCCGGCGTGCCCGTGCCTGAATCAGGTTGACGAAGAGAATGAGGGCAAAGGAGATCAGCAGCATCAGCATCGCGACGACAGCGGCGCCGGCATAGTCGAACTGCTCCAGCCGGATCACGATCAGCAGGGGCGCGATCTCAGAGACCATCGGCACATTGCCGGCGATGAAGATCACCGAGCCGTATTCGCCGACCGCCCGCGCAAAGGCGAGGACGAAGCCGGTCAGCAACGCCGGATAGATCGGAGGCAGGATCACGGTGAAGATGGTGCGCCAGCGGCCGGCCCCGAGCAGCGCCGCAGCCTCCTCGACATCGGCCTGCATCTCCTGCAGCACCGGCTGCACGGTGCGCACGACGAAGGGCAGGCCGACGAAGATCAGTGCCACCATCACGCCGAGCGGCGTATAGGCGACCTTGATGCCATAGGGTGCGAGCAAGCTGCCGACCCAGCCATTGGGCGCATAGATCGCCGTGAGCGCGATGCCGGCGACTGCCGTCGGCAAGGCGAAGGGCAGGTCGACCGCTGCATCGATGAAGCGGCGACCCGGAAACTCGTAACGCACCAGCACCCAGGCGAGGATCATGCCGAAGACGGCGTTGACGCAGGCGGCAAACAGCGCTCCCAGAAATGACAGGCGTAGCGCCGCCACCGTCCGCGGCGAGGTTGCGACCGCCAAGATATCGGCCGGGCCGGCGCTCGCGGCCTTGAGCGCCAATGCCGCCAGCGGCACGAGCACGATCAGGGACAAGGCGCTCAGCGTGATGCCGAGCGCGATGCCGAAGCCTGGCAGGATGCTCGGTTGCCGCCAAACTGAGGTTGCCGCCGCCATCAGCTAGCGCGCCGGCTTGTAGAGCTGATCGAAGGTGCCGCCGTCGCCGAAATGGGCCGGCTGCGCCTTGGCCCAGCCGCCGAAGTCCTTGTCGATCGTGACCAGCTCGAGCTTCGGGAAATTCGCGATGTCCTTGGCGTCGGCGGCTTCGACATTGCGCGGCCGATAATAGTTCTTCGCGATGATCGCCTGGGCCTTCGGTGTGTACAGGAAGTCGAGATAGGCCTGCGCCTCGGCTCGGGTCCCCTTGGCGTCGACATTGGCGTCGACCAGTGCGACCGGCGGTTCGGCCAGGATCGAGAGGCTCGGTACGACGATATCGAACTTGTCGGCGCCGAATTCATGCAAGGCGAGGAAGGCCTCGTTCTCCCAGGCGAGGAGCACGTCGCCGATGCCGCGCTGGGTGAAGGTCGTGGTCGCGCCACGCGCGCCGGTGTCGAGCACGGGCACGTTTGCCAGGAGCTTGCCGATGTAGTCGCGGACCTTCGCCTCGTCCTTGTCGAAGGCCTTGTCGGCATAGGCCCAGGCGGCGAGATAGTTCCAGCGCGCGCCGCCCGAGGTCTTCGGGTTCGGCGTGATGATCTGCACGCCTGGCTTGACCAGGTCGCCCCAGTCCTTGAGCGCCTTTGGGTTGCCCTTGCGGACAAGGAAGACGATCGTCGAGGTGTAGGGCGAGGAGTTGTTGGGCAGGCGCGTCTGCCAGTTTTCCGGCAGCTTCTTCGAGCGCTGTGCGATGGCGTCGATATCGCCCGCGAGGGCGAGCGTCACCACATCCGCATTGAGGCCATCGATGACCGTGCGGGCCTGCGCGCCCGAGCCGCCGTGGGACTGGCGGATGGTCCTGATCTTCTTGCCGTTCTTCGCGTTCCATTCGGCGATGAAAGCCGCGTTGAGGTCGCGGTAGAGTTCCCGCGTCGGGTCGTAGGAGACGTTCAGCAACTCGGTCTGGGCGCGTGCGCCGGCCACGACGCCGAAGCACAGGGTGAAGGCCCCGAGCACGAGCCCGGCTCTAAGCACACGGCGAAAGACAGGTTGCGTCATGTCAGGGCTCCGTTG
This sequence comes from Allobosea psychrotolerans, assembly GCF_002917105.1. Classification (GTDB taxonomy): domain Bacteria; phylum Pseudomonadota; class Alphaproteobacteria; order Rhizobiales; family Beijerinckiaceae; genus Allobosea; species Allobosea psychrotolerans. The sequence continues at coordinate 218,899 of NZ_PQFZ01000002.1, read as the reverse complement.
CGATCAATGCCGGAGGCCCCCAGGGGACCACCGACATTCGTTCTGAATAACAAACGAAACGTACTGAATTTTCGCACCAGCCTCAACGGCATGCTGCAGCAGGCCCGTTCCAAACTTGCACCCTATGGGAGAAAACGCGTCTCCCTTGAAGGCGTTCCACCGTATTTTTGGTCAGGCATTGTGCCGCGCAACGAGATTCGCGGGCAAATCAGGCATAAATCCGGACAGGCCGTCGCGGCGCCGAACTCAGGCCCGGCGCAGATCCTGCGATACGCTGGTGGCGGCCACTGCCCCCAGCGCATGCCCCACCAGGACGAGCACAGGCCCCTTGGCCGGCAGCCGGCCAAGCATATCAGGCAATGTCGCGATCGTCGCGGCCACCCGGACTTCGTCCGGCCGCGTCGCCGCCAGCACGGCAACGGCCGGCGTCTGCGGATCGAGCCCGGCCGCCACGGCGCGGTCGCGGAAGCCCGCGAGCGTGGCGCGTGCCATGTAGATCACCGTCGTCGCATAGGGGTCGGCCATGGCCTGCCAGTCGAGATCGTCAGGCAGGTCGCCGCTGCGGGCATGGCCGGTGACGAATTGCAGCCGGCGCGCATGGTCGCGATGGGTCAGCGACAGGCCAAGCGAGGCCGCAGCCCCTTGCGCCGCCGAGATGCCCGGCACGATCGCAACCGGGATATTGGCGGCGGCGCAGGCTTCGATCTCCTCGCCGGCGCGGCCGAAGATGCCGGGGTCGCCGCCCTTGAGGCGCACGACATGCTTGCCCTGACCAGCCAGCGCGACGATCAGGGCGTTGATGTCACTCTGTTTGACCGACGGCCCATAGCCGGTCTTGCCAACCAGCATGCGCTTGGCTTCGCGGCGGGCGAATTCCAGCACGCCAGGCGAGACGAGGTCGTCATACAAGATGATGTCGGCGCTCTGCAGGGCGCGGATGGCCTTCAGCGTCAAAAGTTCCGGGTCGCCCGGGCCGGCGCCGACCAGGGTCACGCGACCGGTGCCGTCATGGGCGCTTTCGAGTCGGTCGAGCACGCTGAAGAGGTCGCTCCTGTCGATCTCGCCAGGGTCGCGCTCGGGAGCGGCGATGGCGCGCGCCGTGAAGCGCTCCCAGAAGGCGCGGCGCAGCGCGAAAGGAAGCTCGCGCACCTGCACGGCAGGACGCCAGTCCTTGGCCGCCTGGGCCCAGCTCTTCAGCCCGGCCGGCAGCAACGCTTCGATCTTGGCCCGGATCGCCTGTCCGAAGACAGGCGCGGCGCCGTCGGTCGAGATCGCGACGATCAGGGGCGAACGGTTGACCAGCGAACCGAAGGCGAAGTCGCAGAATTCGGGCTTGTCGACGACATTGACCGGCACGCCCAGCTGCCGCGCAGCCGCCGCAAAGGCGCGCGCCTCGGTGAGATCCTCGATATCGCCGATGGCAAGCGCCGCGTCGGCCAGATCGTCGGGCTGCCAATGCCGGGCGACAACGCGCACATGGCCGGCGGGCGGCTCGTTGGCGAGGATTGTGAAGCGCGCCGCGGCTTCTCCGGCGAAAACATGGAGATCGGCTCCGGCCGCCGCGATCAATTCGGCCTTCCAGAGTGCGCTCTCGCTGCCGCCCGCGAGCACGACCTTGCGTCCTTCCAGCTTGTGGAAGAGCGGCAGCGTCGCCAGCCTGTCGATGCGGCGCGCGGTGGTCGGCTCGGGTTGTCTTTCGCTCATCGCGTCGCTGTGGTGGCTCTGACATCCGTGGGGCGTGTCTCGCCCCCCGCTGGCGGCATCAGCAACCAGAAGACAGCCAAGAGCACAATGATAAGGCGAAAGCAAAGATCGAACCAGCGCTCATGGGGCTGCTTCGGAAGCAGATTTGCGATCTCGCTGTCCATGCTGTCCTCCTTCAATCCGCGCAATGTCGCCGGTCCGGCGGCGCTGTCGCTATCGGCCGCGCCGGACGCCATCGCGTTACGACGCGGCGAGGCGGCCGGCGGCGCGGGCCGTGCGACGCTGGTCGAGGATGTTGTGGCTGTCGCCATAGCCGCGCTGATAGCCATGGCTGATCTGGCCCACGGCCTTGAGCCATTGCTCGACCGGCTGACGCGCCGCGTTGGCCTCGGGCAGTTCGATTTCGTCGAAGCCGCAGGACAGCGCATAGGCGAACTGGTCGGCAATCAGGGGGCCGCTCGCACGCAAGGTTCCGGTGAAGCCGTGATTGCGGATCAGCTTGGCGAGGCTGAAGCCGCGCCCGTCCGAATAGGCCGGGAAGCTGACCGCGATCAGCGAGAGCTGGCGCAGCACCAGCTTGAGCTCGGCGATGCGGATATTGTTGGGGATCACGACGCCGATGCGCTGGTCGCGCGTCTTGTGTTGCAGCGCTTCGGTCAGCGCCTCCCAGGGCACCAACGCCTGCGAGAGATTGTCGATCCCTGAGCCTTCGCTGCGCGTCCAGGCGTCGATCTTGGTGCCGTTCCGGTCAAGCAACGGCATGGGCGATCTCCTGGAAGGCGGCCTTGAACGGGGCAGGGCCGATGCGGCGGACGTTCTCGATGAAGCTTTCGCCCTCGGCCCGCTCGGAGAGATAGACGTTCACGATCCGCTCGATCGCGTCGGGAACGTCCTCCGCGGCGAGGCCAGGTCCCAGGATCTCGCCGATCGCGGCATTCTCGGTCGCGTCGCCGCCGAGCGTGATCTGATAGGATTCGATCCCGCGCTTCTCCAGGCCGAGAATGCCGATATGGCCGACATGGTGGTGGCCGCAGGCGTTGATGCAGCCCGAAATCTTGATGTTGAGCTCACCGATCGCCTTCTGGCGATCGTCATCGGCGAAACGATGCTGGATCGCCTGTGCGATCGGGATCGAACGCGCCGTCGCCAGCGCGCAATAATCGAGCCCGGGGCAGGAGATGATGTCGGTGATCAGGCCGATATTGGCGCTTGCAAGCCCCGCTTCGCCGAGCCTCTGCCAGATCGCGAAGAGGTCGCGCTGGCGGACATAGGGCAGCACGAGGTTCTGCGCATGGGTCACGCGGATTTCGGCGTGCGAATATTGCTCGGCGAGATCGGCGACGAGCCGCATCTGGTCGGAGGTGGCGTCGCCCGGCGCCTCGCCGACGGGCTTCAGCGAGATCGTCAGCGCTGCATAGCCCGGCGCCTTGTGCGGGATCGTATTGACCTCGACCCAGCGCGCGAAAGCGGGGTTGGCGGCCTTCGTCGCCTCCAGCACCCGGCTCGTTGCCGGCAGGACCTCATAATCGGGCGCCTTGAAATAGGCGGCGATGCGCGCGACCTCGGCCGGATCGGCGTTCACTGACGGCCCGTCGAGCCGCGCAAACTCCTCCTCGACGCGGCGGCGGAATTCCTCGACGCCGATCTCATGGACGAGGATCTTGACCCGCGCCTTGTATTTGTTGTCGCGCCGGCCCTCGAGATTATAGACCCGCATGATCGCCTCGAGGAAGGCGAGCAGATCATACTTGGGCAGGTAGTCGCGCACGACCTTGCCGATCATCGGGGTGCGGCCGAGGCCGCCGCCGACGCTGACCTCGTAGCTGACTTCATGGGTGTCGGGATGGCGGCGCAGGCGCAGGCCGATGTCGTGCGCCTTGATCACGGCGCGGTCATGCTCGGCGCCGGTCACCGCGATCTTGAACTTGCGCGGCAGGTAGTCGAATTCGGGATGGAGCGACGACCATTGCCGGATCAATTCGGCTGTCGGGCGCGGATCCTCGATCTCGTCCTGCGCCACGCCGGCGAAATGGTCGGCCGTGACGTTGCGGATGCAGTTGCCGGAGGTCTGGATGCAATGCATCTCGACATCGGCGAGCAGGTCCAGGATTTCGGGCACGTCGCGCAGCTTCGGCCAGTTGAACTGCAGGTTCTGGCGCGTGGTGAAATGGCCGTAGCCGCGGTCGTAGCGTTCGCCGATCAGCGCAAGCTGGCGCAATTGCTTCGACGACAGCGTGCCATAGGGAATGGCGATGCGCAGCATATAGGCGTGGAGCTGCAGGTAGACGCCGTTCTTGAGCCGCAGCGGCTTGAACTCGTCCTCGGTGATCGAGCCGTCTAGGCGGCGCGAGACCTGGTCGCGGAACTGGGCGACCCGCTCGCGGACAAAACGCTCGTCGAATTCATCATAGCGGTACATCGGTCAGGCCCTCTGCCCGGCAGAGATCCCGTCCCCGGCCTGCTTGCCGAGATCGGGACGGTTGCTGGGCCCCAGCGTCTTGAATCTCTCGCGGAAATGGCGCGGAACCGGCTGGCCGGTCTCCATGGTGACATCGACGAGATAGGCGTCGACGACGCGATTGCCCGCGAGCTCGGCCGCCGCGAAAGCCTCGAGACTCTCTGCGGTGGCGTCGTCCGAGGCGACCAGCGCCAGCGCCGCATCGCGCGTCCAGGCGAGTTGCCCGGCGGCGCCGGCAACGGCGAAGACGACATCGCCGTCGAGCAGGTCGTTGGCGAGCAGGATCGCCGGCAAGGGGACGCGCTTGGGGGCGGCAGCCATCACGCGGCCTCCGCCAAGGTGAGCGTCAGCCCATCGAGATCGTCGGACCAGATGATCTGGCAGGAGAGGCGCGAGGTCGTCTCGATCAAGGGCAAGGTGTCGAGCGCGTCGATTTCGTCCTCGCGCGGCTCCGGCAGGCGCTTGGCCCAGTCGGGCGCGACGACGACATGGCAGGTGGCGCAATCGCAGGAACCGCCGCAGACGCCCTCGATCCCGACCTTGTAGTCGCGCAGGATCTCCATCACCCGCCATCCTTCGACGGCCTCGAGTTCATGGGCGCGACCGTCGCGGTCGATGACATTCAGAATGGCCACTGCGCCGCTTGCCCCGTTCGTTCTTCCGAACGTTTCAAATAAGCCAGAGCGGCGATCGGTTCAATTCACGCAAGGTAGCGTGTTTTTTCTTATTCCCGATCAAAAGGAGGAGATTTGTCTTTTCGGCTCCTTGAGCATGGCGGGCATCGAGTGGATTTTCCTCCACAGGAGGCAGGGGCATCGCATTTGGATTTTTGAGCCCGCATCCTGAGCCGCGGCATGCGGCGTCTCGAAGGATGCTCCAGTTTGCTCCGGAAACGCCTTCTGGAGCATCCTTCGAGACGTAGCTCTGCGGAAGCGCTCCTCAGGATGAGGGCTGTGGGGAGAAATGCCATAGCCCTCCACAGGAGGAGAGGCGACGACCGCTGCGTCAGACCAATCCGCCCAGCCGGTAGCCGACGCCGGGCTCGGTCTCGATCAGCTTCGGCGCCGCCGGATCGTCCTCGAGCTTCTGGCGCAACTGCCCGACGAAGACGCGCAGATATTGCACGTCATGCTCATGCGCCGGCCCCCAGACCGCAGTCAGGATCTGGCGATGCGTCAGCACGCGGCCATTTCCGCCGGCCAGGCTGGCGAGCAGGTCGTATTCCTTCGGCGACAGTTTGACATGCACCCCGGCGCGGCTGATCCGGCGGTTGACGAGATCGATCTCGACATCGCCGGAGCGGATCGTCGCCTCCGCGCCTTGGCGCTCGATGCGGTGGCGCAGCGCGACACGCAGGCGCGCCAGCAATTCCCCGACGCCGAAGGGCTTTTCGACATAATCATCGGCGCCGGCGTCGAGCGCATCGATCTTTTCGGTCTCGCGGTCGCGCGCCGAGAGGATGATCACCGGCCCGTCATAGAAGGCGCGCGCCTTGGCCAGGGCCTCCTTGCCGTCCATGTCGGGCAGGCCGAGATCGAGCACCACGGCGTCGGGCGGCTTGCGCGCGATCTCGCGCAGGCCGGCGGTGGCGTCGTCGGCGCGGACATGTTCGTAGCCCGCCGCATCGAGCGCCGGTCCGAGGAAGCGGTGGATCTGCGGCTCGTCGTCGATGACGAGGATGCGGGGGCGGAAAGCGGTCATGACAGAACCTCCGGCGCAGCGCCGTCCTTGCGCAGGCTGATCAATATGCGGGTGCCGCCCTTGGAACCGTCGGGCCGGTCCTGGATCGGGCTCGCGGCCGCGATGCGCCCGCCCATGGCCTCGACGAAGCCCTTGGAAATGGCAAGGCCGAGGCCAGCCCCCTTGCCGCGCTCGCCGCCGCGATCGGTCGCCTCTTCCATGCGCCGGAACTTCTCGAAGACGCGTTCGAGTTCGGCAGTCGGGATGCCGCGACCTTCGTCCTCGATCGAGATCACGACATTGCCCCGGTCCTCATAGGCAGCGGTTTCGATCAGCGAACCGTTCTCGCTATAGGCGATCGCGTTCTCCAGGATGTTGACCAGGGCCTGTTCGAGCAAGGACGGGTCGGCCGGCACGGCCGAGAGCTCGGCTGGAAAATCGCGCTGGATGCGGCGGTTCTCCAGCCGCCGCGACACCCGCGCGATCGCGGCCGAGATCACGTCGCGGACATCGGTCCAATCGCGGCGTGTCACCAGCGCGCCGCCTTCCAGCCGCGTCATGTCGAGCAGGTCGCCGACATAGCGGTTGAGGCGCTCGGCCTCCTCGCGAATGGACAGGAGCAGATCGTCGGCCACGGCCGGCTCGACGCTCTTGCCGAAATCGATCAGCGTCGTCACGGAGCCGAGCACGGTGGCGAGCGGCGTGCGCAGATCATGGCTGACCGAGTTCAGCAGCGCCGAGCGCAATCGATCCGTCCGGCGCAGCGCCTCGGCATCGACGGCGGCTGCAGCGAGCTCCACCCGCTCCAACGCGATCGCGCCCTGGTCGAGCAGCGCCATGGCGAAGCGCTCATTCTCCGCACCCAGCAGGGCTTTGGGCTCGAACCCGACCACGCCCGAGCGCATCCGCACGCCCTGCAAGGGCCGGAAGGTCCAGGCGACATTGGGCAGCGTGCCGGTGCCGGCGCCGGCGGGCTCGCCCCGGTTCCAGCTCCAGCGCGCCGCGGTCATGTCGGCGGTGGTCAGCGGCTCCAGCGAGGGCGCGCCGGCGCTGGGCGCGATTTCGTCGCCTTGCGGGAGCAGGACGATGACCTTTCCGGCCGTTGCCGCCGAAAGCTGCTCGGCCAGCACGGTTGCGGCGTCCTCCCTTCGCCCTGCGCCCGAAAGCCTGCGGCTTGCTGCCAGCAGCGCCGTGATCGCCGAGGCGCGCCGCGCCGTTGCCTTGGCCTGGTCGCGGATGCGCCCGGTCAGGCTGCCGGTGGCGACGGCCGCGACGAAGAACACGGCGAAGGTCAGCACGTCCGCGGGATTGCCGATCCACATCGACAGGCGCGGCTCGAGGAAGAAGAAGTTATAGGCGAGGGCAGCAAGCCCCGCCGCCGTCAGCGACGGCCAAAGGCCGAAGGCGACGCCTGCACCCAGCACGCTGACGAGAAACAGCATGGCGAGGTTGGCGTTCTCGGCCTGACGATCGACCAGCGCCGCGAGGCCGACAGCCGCCGCGACCATGACCGCCGCGCCGATATGGCCGTGCCAGGAGAGATCCCGCTTCGGCACGACCGGGACCGGAATGGCCGGTACCGAGGCGATATCGGTGATGATGTGAAGCGCCGCACCGTTCTGTGCCTCCAGCAGGGCGGGGGCGAGCGAGCGATGGAACCAGGCGCGCCAGCCCTTGCGATGCGATTTTCCGACGACGATCTGGGTGACGTTGTTGCGCCGCGCATATTCCAGCGTGCTGGCGACGAGATCGTCGCTCGTCAGAACGACATTGGCGGCCCCGAGCTGTTCGGCGAGCTTGAGCGCCTCGGCCAGCCGCTGGCCGCGCGCCGGATCGGCGTCCGCGCGATTGGGCCGCTCGACATGGGCGACCGTCCAGGGCGCATCCATCATCATGTCGGAGAGGCGCCGGCCGGCGCGCACGAGCGAGGACGCCATCGCGTCGGGCCCGATCAGCACCAGGATGCGTTCGCCGGCAGCCCAGGGCCCCTCGACGCCGGCGCGCTTCATCGCCTGGTTCAGATGGTCGTCGACCGTCTGCGCGGCACGGCGCAAGGCAAGCTCGCGCAGCGCGGTCAGGTTCTCGGGCTTGAAGAAATTGTCGGCGGCGAGCCGCGCCGTCTCCGGGAGGTAGACCTTGCCCTCGGCCATGCGCTGGCGCAGTTCGCTCGGCGTGATGTCGATCAATTCGATCTCGTCGGCGCTGCTCAGCACGCTGTCGGGCACCGTTTCACGCTGGCGCACGCCGGTGATCTTCCAGATCACGTCGACGAGGCTCTCGAGATGCTGGACGTTCAGCGTGGTCCAGACGTCGATCCCGGCCGCCAGCAACTCCTCGACATCCTGCCAGCGCTTGGGGTGCCGGCTGCCCGGGGCATTGGAATGCGCGTATTCGTCGACCAGCAGCAGGCGCGGCTTGCAGGCCAGCGCCGCATCGAGGTCGAACTCCATCAGCATGCGGCCGTTATGCTCGATCGGCCGGCGCGCCATCACCTCCAGCCCCTCGAGCAGCGCTTCGGTCTCACGGCGGCCATGCGTCTCGACGAGGCCGACCAGCACCTCGCCATGCTCCGCTTGGGCGCGCTTGCCCTGGGTGAGCATCTCGTAGGTCTTGCCCACACCCGGCGCCATGCCGAGAAAAATCTTCAGCCGGCCGCGTTTACCGCGGCCGGCCTGGGCCAGAAGGGCGTCGGGATCAGGGCGTCCCTGTTCCCGGAATCGGGTCTCGTCCGTGGTCATTACGGCTTAGCTTGAGCCTTCGGATAGCGCGCGTCGAGGGCGAGATTGGCAGTCAGCACGTTGACGCGCGGCCGGCCGATGAACCCGAGCAGATAACCTTGCGTGTTCTGGGCGATGATCTCGGCGACCTGCGCCGGCTGGGCGCCGCGCGCCTTGGCGATGCGCTCGATCTGGCGCGCCGCGTTCTCCGGCGAGATATGCGGGTCGAGACCCGAACCCGATGCTTGAACGGCATCGGCCGGCAGCGGGCCAGCGCCGTCAGCGGCGCGGATCGCATCGGCATCGGTCTTGATGCGCGTGGCGAGATCCTCGTTCATCGGCCCGAAATTGGAGCCGGAGGAATTGGCCGCGTCATAGCCGTCCTTGCCGGCCGCCGAGGGGCGGGGCCGCAGATAAGCCTCGCCGGCGAAGCTCTGGCCGATCCATTCCGAGCCGATGATCTCGCCGGCCTGGTTGCGGATCAGCGAGCCGCCGGCCTGCGCCGGAAACAGCGCCTGGGAGAGCCCGGTGACGCCGAGCGGATAGGCGAGCCCGAACAGGAGCGTGAAGAAGACCATCGAGACGATGGCGGGGCGAAGATGGGACCACATGGTCGTTGTCCTTTGATGAGCGATCAGGCGAGCTTCAGCGCCGCGACGATCATGTCGATCAGCTTGATGCCGACGAAGGGCGCGATCAGCCCGCCGATGCCGTAGATGGTGAGGTTGCGCGAGAGCAGCTTGGCGGCCCCGATCGCCCGGTAGCGCACGCCGCGCAGCGCAAGCGGGATCAGCGCGACGATGACCAGCGCGTTGAAGATCACCGCCGAGAGGATGGCGCTCTGCGGGCTCGACAGGCCCATGATGTTCATCGCGCCGAGCGAGGGCAGGGCGACGACGAACATCGCCGGGATGATGGCGAAATACTTCGCCACGTCGTTGGCGATCGAGAAGGTCGTCAACGCCCCGCGCGTGATCAGGAGCTGCTTGCCGACCTCGACGATCTCCAGGACCTTGGTCGGGTCCGAGTCGAGATCGACCATGTTGCCGGCCTCGCGGGCGGCCTGCGCGCCGGTCTGCATGGCGACGCCGACATCGGCTTGCGCCAGGGCCGGCGCATCGTTGGCGCCGTCGCCGCACATCGCGACCAGCCGGCCCTTGGCCTGCTCGGTGCGGATGATGCGCAGCTTGTCCTCGGGCGTCGCCTCGGCGAGGAAATCGTCGACGCCGGCCTCGGAGGCGATGGCCGCCGCGGTCACCGGGTTGTCGCCGGTGATCATGACGGTGCGCACGCCCATGCGGCGCAGATCGGCGAAGCGGTCCTTGACGCCGGGCTTCACCACATCCTTGAGATGGATGACGCCGACCAGCGCGCCGTTCTCGCTGACGGCGAGCGGCGTGCCGCCGGACCGCGCGACGCGGTCGACCGCCTGGCGCAGTTCGGCGGGAATCTGGCTCTCGGAGAGATCGAGCGAGCGGATGACCGCATCGACCGCGCCCTTGCGCCAGGACTTGCCGTCGGCATCGAGGCCGGACTGGCGCGTCATGGCGCTGAATGGGATCGAGGTCGCCCCCGCCGGGGCTTGCGCTGTGACGCCCTGGTTGCGGGCGAGCTCGACGATCGAGCGGCCTTCGGGCGTCTCGTCGGCAAGCGAGGCGATCAGCGCCGCGCGCAGCGCCGCATCGGGCCGCACGCCGGGGGCCGGGACGACCTCGACCGCCATGCGGTTGCCGAAGGTGATGGTGCCGGTCTTGTCGAGCAGCAGCGTGTCGACGTCGCCGGCCGCCTCGACCGCGCGGCCGGAGGTTGCGAGCACATTGACCTTGAGCAGCCGGTCCATGCCGGCGATGCCGACCGCGCTGAGCAGCCCGCCGATCGTGGTCGGGATCAGCGTCACGAAGAGCGCGCCGAGAACCATGGGATCGAGCGTCACGCCCGAGAACGCCCCAAGCCCGGTCAGCGTCACGACGGCGATCAGGAAGACCAGCGTCAGCCCGGCCAGCAGCACGGCGAGCGCGAGCTCATTGGGCGTCTTGCGGCGGTCGGCGCCTTCCACCATCGCGATCATGCGATCGAGGAAGGAAGAGCCCTGCTGCGAGGTGACCTTCACCTTGAGCCAGTCGGAGACGACCGTGGTGCCGCCGGTGACGGCCGAGCGATCGCCGCCGCTCTCGCGGATGACGGGGGCGGATTCGCCGGTGATCGCAGCCTCGTTGACCGAGGCGACGCCCTCGATGATCTCGCCATCGGCGGGGATGACGTCGCCGGCCTCGACCAGCACGACATCGCCCGGCACGAGTTCATGAGCCGGCGTCGGGACGATCGCGTTGCGGGCGGCGTCGATGATCAGCTTGGCCCTGGTGGTGACGCGGGTGGCGCGCAGGCTGTCGGCCGCCGCCTTGCCGCGCCCTTCGGCGATGGCCTCGGCGAAATTGGCGAACAGCACGGTCAGCCAGAGCCAGGCCGCGATCTGGATCGGGAAGCTGGCCGGCAGGCCGCCGGCGATGGCGACGCCGGCCGAGACGGTGGCGAGCACTGCCACCACCTCGGTTGCGAGGATCACCGGGTTGCCGGTCAGCGCGCGCGGATCGAGCTTGACGAAGGCGCTCTTCAGCGCGGTCGTCACGACGCTCCGGTCGATCGCGCCGGATTTGACGAAAGACATGGACATGATTGGGTTTCCTTTGTCGGCTCAGCGTGAAGCCGCAGCCGCAAGCAGCTGGAAATGCTCGACGATCGGGCCCAGAGCGAGCGCGGGGAAGAATTGCAGGCCGCCCAGGATCAGGACGATGCCGATGAGCAGGCCGACAAAGAGCGGGCTGTCGCTCGGCAAGGTGCCGGCGGTGGGCTGAAGCTTCGGCTTGGCCGCGAGCGCGCCGGCGATGGCGAGCACCGGCACGATATAGGCGAAGCGGCCGAGCAGCATGCCGATGGCCAGCGTCGTGTTCCACCAGGGGGCGTTGGCGGTCAGCCCGGCAAAGGCGGAGCCGTTGTTCCCCGCCGCCGACGAATAGGCGTAGAGGATCTCGGACAGCCCGTGCGGCCCCTTGTTCAGCAGGCCCTCGAGCGCGACCGGCAGCACGGCGGCGATGGCGGAGAAGCCGAGAATGGCGAGCGGCAGGATCAGCACCGCAAGCATGGCGAACTTGATCTCGCGCGCCTCGACCTTCTTGCCGAGATATTCAGGCGTGCGCCCGACCATCAACCCCGCGACGAAGACCGCGAGCAGCGCCATCACCACCATGCCGTAGAGGCCGGAGCCGACGCCGCCCGGCAGGACCTCGCCGAGCTGGATCATGAACATCGCGACGCCGCCGCCGAGCGGCATGAAGCTGCCATGCATGGCGTTGACCGAGCCATTCGAAGCCCCGGTCGTCTGCGCCGCCCAGACCGATGAGGCGGCCGGCCCGAAGCGGACCTCCTTGCCCTCCATGTTGGAGGGAGCGTCGGTGATGCCGGCCGCGATCATCGCGGGCTGCGGCGTCAGCGTCTCCGAAGCATAGATCGCGGCGGCGGCGGCACCGACGAGGATGATCATCACCGCGATCAGCGCCTTGGCCTCCTTGCGCGCCCCGGCAATGCGCCCGAAAGCGATCACGGTGCCGAAGGCGAGCGCGTTGATCGAGGTCGCCTCGATCAGGTTGGTGAAGGGCGTCGGGTTCTCGAAGGGGTGCGCCGAGTTGACGTTGAAGATGCCGCCGCCATTGGTGCCCCACTGCTTGATCGCCTCCTGCGAGGCGGCCGGGAACAGCGAGATCACCTGCTTGGCGCCCTCGATGGTCGAGGCTTCGACATTGGCGAGCAGGGTCTGCGGTACGCCGGCCGCGACCAGCACGAGCGCGGTCACGATCGAGAGCGGCAGCAGCACATAGAGCGTGGTGCGCGTCAGATCGACCCAGAAATTGCCGAGGTTCTCGCCGCGATCGGTGGCGAAGGCGCGTGCGACTGCAGCCGCGATCGCCAGACCCGTGCCGGCCGAGACGAAGTTATGCACGGTCAAGCCGGCCATCTGGCTGAGATGGCTCATCGTCGCCTCGCCGGCATAGGACTGCCAGTTCGTATTGGTGACGAAGCTGACCGCCGTGTTGAAGGCGAGATGCGGCGACAGCCCGTCGAAGCCCTGCGGATTGAGCGGCAGCAGGTTCTGGAAGCGCAGCTGCAGATAAAGCAGCACGAAGCCGGCGGCGCTGAAGGCAAGCACGGCCCCGGCATAGCCCAGCCAGTTCTGGCCCTTGTTGCGGTCGATGCCGAAGCCGGCATAGGCGAGCGCCTCGACCGGCCGCAGCACCGGATCGAGCCAGGTTCGCTCGCCCGCCCAGACGCGCGCCATGAAGATACCGAGCGGCCAACCCATGGCCACCGTCAACGCGATCGTGAAAACGATCTCGGCCCAGCCCCGCCAATCCATTGCGAGGTCTCCTTATGATTTTGAGGTCAGAAGCGGTCGGGGCGCAGAAGCGCGGCGACCATGTAGACCGCCAGCCCGAGGGCCGCAGTCGCGTAAAGCCAGGTGAGCGCCATGATCGTCAGACCTTGCGCAGCAGCGTTGCGTAGCAACCGAAGAGCACGAAGGCTCCGGTTCCCAGCGCGAGATAAAGGATGTCGGCCATGAGCCTTACTCCGGTCAGGTTAGACCGGAGAGATGGTGCCCGGAGGGCTCAAGGGTCGAGCCGGAAGGGCAGGGCAGCGCATAAAGGCGGCATAAAGATCGAAACCATCAGCACCCTCAGGCGGCGCGCATTTGATGCAGCGCAACGACATCCGTTCGAGCTACGAGCGAGGCTATGGCAATGAGGGGGCGTGGAATCTGTGCGAAGGAAGAGCTGTCGCGGCGCCTCATCCCGAGAATGCGAGCTGACGGGCGGGACATGCGGCCGCCAGCTTCTCGGGATTTCCATATTCGCAGGTTAGAACAATTCGCAGTCCGCAACGATTCTCCCGCGCCCCTATTCGCCGGTGCGGCCCTAGCCCAGCCTCGAAGGAAGCCCGATGAAAGCGATCGCCTGCGCCATCCTGATCTCCGCCACCGCCATCCTGCCGGCCCTGGCCCAGGACATCAGCGCCGGCGAGCGCTCCTGGAACAAGTGCCGCGCCTGTCATCAGACCGGCGAGGGCGCCAAGAACCTGGTCGGCCCTCAGCTCAACGGCCTGATCGGGCGGCACTCCGGCTCGGTCGAGGGCTATAGCTACTCCGCGGCCAACAAGAATTCCGGCATCACCTGGGACGAGGCGACCTTCGCCGAATACATCAAGGACCCCAAGGCCAAGATCCCGGGCACCAAGATGATCTTCGCCGGCATCAAGAACGAGCAGGAGATCAAGGACCTCACCGCCTTCCTCAAGCAGTTCGGCCCGGACGGCAAGAAGCTTTAGCAGGAAGCTCTAGCAAGCAGCTTTAGATCGCGGCGCGGTTCAGCCGGGCCGCTCCGGCTCGATCACTCGGCCGCGATCGCGCGCCCTGTGGCCATTGCAGGCGTGGCCCGCAAGGTCGCGAACCAGAAGGCGATCGTCAGCGCGCTGATGCCTGCGCCGAGCAGGCAGACGCCGTTCCAGCCTGCATGCGCATAGACGATGGTGGAGACGGATGAGCCGAGCGCGCTGCCGATGGAGTAGAACACCATATAGGCGGCCGTCAGCCGGCTCTGCGCCTCCGGCCTGACGCGGTAGATCATGCCCTGGTTGGTCACATGGGTCGCCTGCAGCCCGAAATCGATGATGACGACGCCGAGGATCAGCCACAGGATCGAGTGTCCCAGCCATGAGATCGGCAGCCAGGCCAAGAGCATGAGGCCGAGCGCCAGGCCGGTGATGCGCTGGCCCAGCCCCTGATCCGCCCAGCGCCCGGCCCTGGCGGCGCCAAGCGCCCCTGCGGCACCGGCGAGGCCGAAGAGGCCGACTTCGGTGTGAGACAGCGAGAAGGGCGGCGCGCTCAGCGGCAAGACCAGCGGCGTGAGCAGCGTCGTGATGTTGGCGAAGATCAGCATCGCGATCACGGCGCGGATGCGCAGCACCGGCTCATCGACGAAGAGGGTGACGAGCGAGCCGATCAGGCGCGGATAGGAGATCGTCCTGGGCAAGTGCTCCTGCCGGGGCAGGGCTTTATGGAGCAGGCCGGCGATCACCAGCGTCAAGGCCGCGGAGACGAGATAGACCGTGCGCCATCCCGACAGATCGGTCAGGAGCCCGGCGGCGGTTCGGGCCAGCAGGATGCCGAGGACGATGCCGCTCGTGACGATCCCGACGACCTGGCCGCGCTCGGCCGGCTGCGCCAGGCTCGCGGCATAGGCGACAAGGGTTTGCGTGACGACAGCCAGCAAGCCAAGCGCGGCCAGCGACCCCAGGAGCATCCCAGCTGTCGAGGAGAAGCCGACCGAAACGAGCGCGAGAGCCGACAGCAGCGACTGACCGACGATGAGGCTGCGCCGATCGACGAGATCGCCCAGCGGCACCAGCAGGATCAGACCCAGCCCATAACCGAGTTGGGTCGCACCGACGATCAGGCCCGCGATCGTCCGGGACAGCCCGAGTTCCTGCGCCATCACATCGAGCAGGGGATGGGCGAAATAGGCGTTGGCGACGGCGAGCCCGCTTGCGACCGCAAACAGCAAGGTGATCGGGCGCGTCAGCCGGGACGGCTGTGATGAGGCGTCGGCGACCATGTGCCCATCTGGAGCCTGCCCATCGGCGCTCTCCTGAAGGCGCGCGCCATCGTTGACGGCGCCGGCGGGCGCCGCCTTGTGCAGTCCATGCATCGTAAGCTCCAGCGGTAATAGGTTTTATTATGAAACCAATCGACGCATAGCTTTTTCGGTTTTATGATGCAACCCGGCGCGAGACCTGTTCGGGTGAGCCTGGAGCGACATCGATGGTTGGGCGGAGAAGCCTGAAAGCGGATTTCTGCCCCAGTGCCCGCTCGCTCGATGTGATCGGGGACTGGTGGTCGCTCCTGATCGTGCGCGACGCCTTCGATGGGCTGACGCGCTTCGGCGAGTTTCAGAAGAGCCTCGGCATCGCCAAGAACATCCTCTCGGACCGCCTGCGGACGCTGGTCTCGCGCGGCATCCTGGAGCTCGTTCCTGCCGGGACCGGCGCCGTGCGCCAGGAATATCGCCTGACCGAGATGGGCCGGGACCTGTTCCCGGTGATGGTGGCGCTCCGGCAATGGGGCGAGCGTCATCTGTTCGAGGCGGATGAGCAACGCTCATCCCTGGTCGAGCGTGATACGGGCCTGCCAGTCCGGCTCGACATCCGCACACAAGATGGCCGAGCGATCGGCCCCGACGAGACGGTGATCTTGAAGGTGCCTGAGCCGGAGTAGGAGAGGGCGGCCGGGCACAAGGTTGGAGCGGTATGCTCTGGTGTGTGATGGCGGGCAGCGCCCGACGAAGATGAGCCCTACGAAATCGTCATAGCTCTCTGAAATTGATAGAGATTTGCCAAAGCGTGCGGCTATCGGTGGGCTTCGGCGGCAATCGCGTAGGTATCGGCGGCTATATCGGGCAATCGGTATGGTCGGTGCCGGTCGTCACACGTCTGACGTAGGCGTGCGTCGGACAAACCCAGTTATGTCCCTGACGATCTTGAGCGCCGGAGAGCCACAGGAAACGGTGGCTTTTGAGTGCCTTCTGAGATACCGTCATCCCGAGCCGATGATCGCCCGTGGCATCTAAAGCATATAATAGTATAGCGAGGCCGAATCGAAGAAAGGAGGCGAGCATGTCTACCAAACAAATTCTCGCGCTCCTCAATTCGCATATCGACGGAGATGAAGACCAGCTTCTGTCGATCGCCTTGCAGATCGCCGCACAGGAGGCCCGTCAAGGTCGGGCTGATGATGCCGAAAAGCTGAAGCGCCTCGTCCAGAAGGCTAGAGACCAGCGCCATGTCGGAAAGCCCGCTGGCGGGCAGACGCCGATTCCGCTTGCTCGGCCACGGGGCGAATTGCAGGGTCTCGTCGAGAGTGCCTATCCCAAGGTCACGCTGTCGAGCATGGTGCTGTCGGACGACATCGCCGCACGGCTTGGGCGGATCGTTCGCCAGCAACAGGAACGCGCAACCCTGCGCGAGCACGGCCAGACGCCAGCGACGCACATGCTGCTCGTCGGTCTGCCCGGCACAGGTAAGACCATGACCGCCTCGGCGCTCGCCGGGGAATTGCGTCTACCACTCTTCACTGTGCGTCTTGAAGCCTTGTTCAGCCGTTTTTTCGGCGAGACAGCCGGGAAGATGCGACTGCTGTTCGATCAGATCGCGCAAACACGCGGTGTCTATTTGCTCGACGAGTTCGACGCGATCGGCGCTCGCCGGGGCGATCCGAACGATGTCGGCGAGATCCGCCGGGTGTTGAACTCGGTCCTGGCATTTATGGAAGAGCCAAACTCGACCGACAGCCTCGTGCTGGCGGCGACGAACCACGTCGAGATCCTGGATGAAGCGCTGGCGCGGCGCTTCGATGAGGTGATCGAATACACCCTGCCGGACGTCGCGGCCGCCCGCGCCATCGTCGAGCGCCGCCTTGGCAAGTTCAAATTCGCCGCAAAGGCGTGGCCTGCGCTCGAAACGGCGCTGGAGGGGCTCAGCCAGGGCGAATTGGTTCGTGCCGCAGATGCCGTCGTGAAGGACGCCATCCTTGAAGGGGCGTCGAAGGCCTCGCCTGAAGCGCTACAACGCGCTTTGGAGAACCGACAAACATTAAAAGGTAAGTTCCGTCGTCAATCCAGCCGTTAGGCAGGCTCCGCCAACGGATAGACTGGAACTCGAACAAACGAGCAAGGACTTATGGCGGAGCCAGATAATTTCGACGCGACAGACCGTCAGCACATACCGATCGACGTTTTCCGTGAGACGGCAGCTTACACTTTCCCATCACGCAATCAGGAACGCAAACCGCTTCGCGGCGACTATGCTGCGCACGCCGCACATCTGCTGGATCAACTCGCCACTGCGCTCGGCGATGTTCCACTGCCGGCCGACGATCCGCGTCTCGCCGTTCAGGGCCTGAAATCCGGCACGATCGTCGAGATAACGACACTGCCGCCAGCCGAGGACTCCCGGACCAAGGCGGTCAAGGTTCCAACAGCGCTTGAGTTTCCTACGCAGGACGTGGTGGTGCTCCGTTCTGAACGGAACGACGACCGCACGGAGAGCGCATTGCTGTTTGTGCCGGATGACGCGCGCGCCTTCCTGCAAGGCCGTATCAGCGAATATGGCCGCGATCCGGGTAATCAACGACGGCCTGATGTCGAGCGCTTTGAAGTCGTTGAGGAGGTCCGGGCAATCGACACCGGATCATTGTTCACGGGCGCGGTGGACCTGGCCGCGCCGGACATCGTTTGGTGGGAGCTGTGGGTTCGCCAGCCTGTCGCCTTGGCAGATCGCCTCGTCAACGCAGCGCGCAATGTGAATATCGATGTTCATGACGACCGCCTGATCTTCCCCGACACGACCGTCCTGTTTCTGCACGGCACTGCCGCAACGGTTGCGCTCTTCGCGACGCGCGTTCCGGGCGCGATCACCGAAATCAGGCGCGCGACAGGGACGATTGAACCGTTTCTCGATCGTGGAGAGACCGGGCTGGGTCAGCACGATTGGGTTGCCGAACTGTCGCAGAGGGTCTCGGCGCCCGCGAACGATGCCCCGGTGGTTTGCACGCTCGATACGGGCGTCGCCGCCGCCCATCCCCTGATCGCTCCCGGCCTGCGTGGCGCGTGGGCGTATGATGCTGCCTGGGGCGCCGACGATCATCAGCCGAATGGCGGCCACGGCACGCCGCTGGCGGGCCTAGTCCTTTACGGCGATTTCGAACCCTTGATGAACGACTCGCGTCCGGTCACGCTGACACACGGCGCGGAATCCATGAAACTTTTGCCACCGCACGGATTCCCGCCGAGCAAGCCGCCCAGCTATGGGGTCGTTACGCAAGGCGCGGTCAGTGCGGTCGAGATCGAGCGGCCGGACGCACTGCGCAGTTTCTGCATCGCGACCTCCGCGACAGACTTCCCGCCCAGCCGACCATCGACTTGGAGCGGTGCGCTGGATCAGATCATCGCCGGTGCGATGCCTGGCGAGGTTGATGACAAAGTTGCGGCATCCGAACGTCCCAAGCGCCTGATGGTCGTCGCCACCGGAAACGTCTCCGGCGGAATGGCTGTGGACGTTCTGCCCTCTCAACCGTTGGAAGATCCGTCGCAAAGCTGGAACGCGCTCACCATCGGCGGCTTCACGCGCAAGGAGCAGCCGCCGGCGCCGCCTCCCGTGTTGCAGGCGGCGGTCCCCGCCAATCATCGCAGCCCGTTCAGCCGTGGCTCTCAGTCGCTTCCCGACGACCTGACTCCGATCAAGCCGGAGGTGTTGTTCGAGGCGGGCAATATGATGTCTGACGCCACGGGCTTCTGCGGCTGGGACGCGTCCGTGTCCCTTCTATCAGCGGGGTCAGATGTGGTGGGCGAGCCTTTGGTCCCGTTCTGGGCGACCAGCGCCGCCGCGGGCATGGCGGGTAATTTCGTCGGTCGGCTGCAGGCGGCTCGGCCCGACCTCTGGCCGGAAACGCATCGCGCCCTCATCGTCGACTCAGCGCGCTGGCCCGAGCCGATCCGAAAGAAGTTCATCGGCACAGGCGCTCACTGGAAAACGGGCAAGGCCGCCACCAAGGCGAAGAAGCAGGCAATGCTTCGCGAGTTTGGATATGGCGTGCCGGACATCGGCCGCGCGGTCCTCTCAGCGCGCAACGATGCTACGCTTGTTGCGCAGGCAGAGCTTCAGCCTTTTGCGATAGGCGCGGACGGCCGAACCGGCGTATTCAATGAGATGCATTTCTATGATTTGCCTTGGCCCAAGACGGCGCTGGAGCAGCTCGAGAACGAGATCGTCACGATGAAGGTGACATTGTCCTATTTCATCGAGCCCAACCTAACCGGAAAAGCCGCCACCCGCCCGGACACCTATCGTTCCTTTGGTCTGCGCTTTGATATGAAGAAGCGCGCCGAGACGAGCGCCCGATTCCGCAGCCGAATTTCCGCGAGCCAAGCGAAGGACGGCACGGAAGCCGATGGTGAAACGAGCTGCTGGCTGCTCGGTCCGAAGGCGATCCAAGCGGGCTCCCTCCATTGCGATCTCTGGCGCGGACGAGCGATCGACCTCGCCGGGCACGATGCTATTGCCGTTTACCCCGTCGGCGGCTGGTGGAAGTCGCATGTTGGGCAGAAGCGCGTGGCCGACAAGGCGCGTTACGCCCTGGTCATTTCGATTTCCGCACCCGGCCAGCAGGTCGATCTCTATTCGGAAATCACGACATTAGTTGATACTAAGGAAATCGAGGTGTTGCTCGGTTGAGCGAAGCGGCCGGTGAACGGAATAGGCGTATGGCGGAAAATTTCAACTACATATCCTTCGGAAACTGGGAATATATCGAGGGAAACATCGATATATTCACCATGGGACGGGGGCGCATGTTTGAATATACGCCGCCTGACACCGAAAAGAGGCTTGAAAGCCTGGACAGCACGGCTATTGCCTTCTTGGAAAAGCTGCCGACCTTCCTATGCAGTGAAATCAAAACACATGGAGACGCGGTCTCCATGCTGATCAAGTACGGTCGAATTTCCAACGTCAATCTCGGACGCAAAGAGGTCTCCGCCGCGTTCGAGACCATAATTGACTTCGGCGAGGTGGAATTCGAGGGCATTGATGCCGCGCGCACAGTGTTTGGCGCAGATAAGTTTCAACTCTACCGAACCCATTGGGCCGTCCGTGAAGGCGATGCTCATGAGATCCTCAACCGACTGGCTGAAGAGAAGCCAGATTTTGCCCAATTTATCGCGGCAGAGGGCGCGCCTGCCTACGATGGTGTGGAAGTCCAACCGCCGCCGCGCGACAAAAAGATTCTCGGCGCCGCCGACAGCGTGGAGCAGTTTCTTGAGCTTCTTTATAGCTCGCCGGCGAAGCTTGGGACCGAGACCTTCTTTCGGGGGCACAGTGATGCACGTTATGAACTGACCCCGTCCCTGCTGCGTAAATGGGACAATGGTGACTGGCAGTTCATGCCCAGTGAGGACCGCCTCTGCAAGGAGTTGCTGATCGCCCATCACGACGAGTTCCACGGCGATGACTATTGCTTCGACCGTCTCGTGCGGATGCAACATTATGGCCTGCCGACGCGGCTGCTCGACATCTCCGGTAATCCGTTGGTTGCGCTGTTCTTCGCCCGCTCGTGCAAGACGGATCAACTCGAAATCGACGGCGAGGTCATCGTTTTCCAGGTCGCGTCCGATGGCGTGAAATACTATGATTCCGACACCGTCAGTTGCCTATCCAACCTTTCCAACCTGACCTATGCGCAGAAGAACGACATAGACCTCAACCTCGACCAGGACGCCTTCAACGCAACGGATGTCGCCGGCAAGCTGCTTCACCACATTAAGTCGGAGAAGGGCTTTTTCGAGGGGCGGATCGTTCCCGACGACCTGGGGACGATCATCTGCGTGAAGGCGAAGCGCACGAACACGCGCATCAAATCACAGTCCGGCGCCTTCCTGCTGTTCGGGCATGAGGCTGCGCTGCCAGATGCGGGACAGGACGGCATCGAGATTAGCCGGGTGACGATCAAGAACAAGGCGCACATTCTCAGCCAACTCGACCGGATCAACATCAACGCCACGACCGTCTATCCGAGCATCGACCAGACCGCAGTTCATTTGCGAGATCAGCGCCAGTCGCCAAAGCCTGTCAGAACGGCATCGAGCGCTGCGCCCGATGATCTTCCGGACGCTTGAGGGATGGTTTCGGTCAGATTCAGACATCAGTTGACGGCGAAGTGTCGGGCTATAGCGTGGAATCGGCGGTTCCCTATCCCGCACGGTGGTGTGCGGCTGTCGGCGGGAATATCGGGCCATAGAGGGCAAACGGCGGGACTGGCGGAAGGGGTGGGATTCGAACCCACGGTGGGCTTGCACCCACGGCGGTTTTCAAGACCGCTGCCTTAAACCACTCGGCCACCCTTCCGACGCGCTTGTCATTGCCGGGCGCATGGCGTTTTGGCAAGTCCGCTTATCGCCCTAGCGAAACGCACGCCATATCCGCCTTTCCTGGCGTGCCGGAAAATTCCGGCGAAAACCGAAAAACATTCGCAATAGCAGGATGATCCGTCTCGTATGCCTCAGTCTTGATCGCTGGCTGAGATCGGGGCGGAAGCCCGCATGCCCCGCCTTGGCGATCGCGTTGCAGGGCTGCCACGCGCGCCCAAAATCGCGCCTTATCCCCGTCCCAGGTTGACAGGTGCCGCATTTCCGACACCTTTGTGCCCGCCCAAGGGCACACGGAATGTCGTTAACGGTGTCGCGATCCGCGATCCTCCGCTTAACGATGTCTTAATTGGATTGTCCGAAAACTTCGGTTTCGCCGCTGATGCGGCTGGCCGGTCTTTTTGAGTTTTTCGGCGCAGGAAGCGGAACGACGGAATGACTCGAGGCGCATGCTCATCGGTCCCGGAATCGCCCTCCGACGCGTCCGAGCCAGGCGGCCTCAGCAGTTACACCCTGACAACGCGCGTCATGCGCATTGGTTGCGTCGCGCTTGCCGGGCTTTTCGTCGCCAATTGCGCGGGCAATCAGGTCGCCCATCGTGGCCGCTCCAAGGAAATCGGCGCGTTCCCCCAGTCCAAATACGGCCCTGCCAGCCCGCGCGTCGTCGCGGAAGGCGAGGAGGTGCCCAAGGGTGGCGGACGCCAACTGATCGGCAAGACCTATTCGGTCGCCGGCAAGCGCTATACGCCTTATGAGAAGCCGCTCGGCTACACGGCGGTCGGCACCGCCTCCTGGTATGGCGAGGCCTTCCATGGCCGCCGCACCGCCAATGGCGAGGTCTATGACCGCAACGGCATCAGCGCCGCGCATCCGACCATGCCGCTGCCGGCCTATGCCCGCGTCACCAACATTCTGAACAACCGCTCGATCATCGTGCGCGTCAATGATCGCGGTCCCTATCACGGCAACCGCCTGATGGACGTCTCGCAGAAGACCGCCGAGGCGCTGGCCTTCCGCCATCTCGGCACAGCCCGCATCAAGCTCGAATATCTCGGCCAGGCTTCGCTTGCCGGCTCCGACGACAAGCTGCTTCTGGCGACGTTGCGCACGGACGGACAGCCGGCCGCGATCCCGGGCACCAGCGCCCCGACCATGGTCGCAAGCGCTGCCCCCACCGCGACCGGTCGCTACGCCAGCGCCAATCTCGACGAGGCGCCGGTCGAGCCAGCGCGGCCCGCCGTCTCGCAGCCGGTCGCGCAGGCCTATGCCGCCGAGCCGGTCCGCACCATCGCGCCGAGCGCCCCGGTCGCTGCCAGCATGGTCTCGACTGCTTCCACGAGCTCGGCCAGCGCAAGTTCCACCAGCGTCGGGGTTCCGGTCCGTGGCGCGCCGCTGCCGCCCAACCGTCCCTTCGACCTTGACACCATCGCCAATGCCGGCAAGCCGGTCGTCATGCAGCCGCGGGCCATGACGCCGCTGCCGCCCGTGCGCACCAATGTCGCAAGCCTGTTCGCCGCGCCCGAGCGCGGTCCGACCCAGCGCTTCTCGAACGCGCATCCGCTGGTGCGCGATCTCTCGCCCCAGACATTGCAGCCGCTATCGCGCAATTGACGCTGTTCGGGCTTGACCGCCCGAGCCCGGCTCTGCTTCAGATCGAAGCATGAGCGCGCCTGTTACCAGCAGCGACGGATCTGATCGACGCTCTGCCGCCTTGCGGCTGGGCGTCGTTGCGTTTTTGGGCCTGGTCCTGTCGCTGGCTGGAACGGGCCTGCGGGCTCAGAATTTCCAGTCGCAGGCGCCTTACGCCGTCCTGCTCGACTCAGCCAGCGGCACGGTGCTCTACGAGAAGGCCGCCGACGAGCTGATGGTCCCGGCCAGCCTCGCCAAGATCGCGACGGCGCTCGTCGCCTTCCAGGAGATCGCGCAGGGGCGCCTCAGCCTCGACAGCGAGATCGGCATTTCCGAGAACGCCTGGCGCAAGGGCGGCGGCGTCTCCGGCGGTTCGACGATGTTTGCGATCCTGAACAGCCGGGTGAAGCTGTCGGACATTCTGCAGGGGCTCATCGTCCAGTCCGGCAATGACGCCGCGATCGCCCTGGCCGAGGCCATCGCCGGCGACGAGGCCACCTTCGCCCGGGTAATGACGGAGCGCGTGCGTGCGCTTGGCTTGACGAAATCGGTCTTCCGCAATGCCACCGGCATGGGCGACCCGGAGCAGAAGGTCACGGCCCGCGAACTGGCCAGGCTCTCCGACCACATCATCAAGACCTATCCCGAGCTCTACAAGATCTTCGGCCAGCGCGAATTCACCTGGAACAAGATCAAGCAGCAGAACCGCAACCCCTTGCTGGCGATGGAGATCGGCGCGGACGGCCTGAAGACCGGCAATATCGACGAGGCGGGCTACGGCCTCGTCGGCTCGGCGGTCCAGAACGGCCAACGCCTGATCGTGGTGGTCAACGGCCTGAAGACCGCGCGCGACCGGGCGCAGGAAGCGCGCAAGCTGCTGGAATGGGGCTTTCGCGCCTTCGAGGCACGCAGGATCTTCGGGGAGGGCGAGATCGTCGGCGAGGCCAGCGTCTTCGGCGGCGCGAAGGGGCGTGTCGCACTGAAGGCGAAAGGGCCGGTCAGCCTGCTCCTGCCGCGTGGCGCGGGCGAGCGCCTCAATGCGCGGATCGTCTATCGCGGCCCGCTGGTCGCGCCGGTTCAGGAGGGAACGGAGGTCGGGCGCCTGCTCGTCACGCGCGGCGACGTCAAGACGCTCGAAATCCCGCTCTACGCCTCTGAGACCGTCGAAGCCGGCACCTTGCAGCGCCGCGCGCTCGATGCGCTGATGGAGGTCGCCACCGGCTGGGTGCGCAAGGCCTTGAAGCGGAGCTGAACGGCGCGCAAGCGAAGCCGGCCTATCTCATCACGGCTGCAAGCTTGCGTTATCGAGCGCCCTCGAATCTCGTATGCAGTCTTCGGCATCCGTGTGGCACCGCGGCAAACTGGTTTTGATGGCAATGCACAAGCAGTCCCGGCACAAGCAGTCGCGCGGTTTCATGATCGCGCTTGAAGGCGTCGACGGCAGCGGCAAGTCGGGGCTGGCGCGGTCCTTGTCCGCCGCCTTGCGGGAGGCCGGGCACGCGGTGCTGGCCACCCATGAGCCGGGCGGCACCGAGGCCGGCGCAGCCCTGCGCAAGATCCTGCTGGCCAGCAACGCCTATGACTGGACACCCACCGCCGAATTGCTGCTGATGAATGCCAGCCGGCGGCAGCATATCGACCAGGTCATCCTGCCGGCGCTCCAGGCCGGCAAGGTCGTGATCTGCGACCGCTTCGTCGGCTCGACGATCGCCTATCAAGGCGCGGGGCGGGGGCTCTCAGAGGCGCTGATCCTCGATCTTCATCGCCTGACCATCGAGGATCTCTGGCCCGAGCTGACGCTCGTGCTCGATCTCGACCCCAAGGTCGCCCTGGAGCGCAGCCGGACGCGATTGCAGCAGTCGCAAGTCGACGAAGGCCGGTTCGAGGCGCTCGACCTGGCCTTCCATCGCCGCGTTCGCCAATCATTCCTGGACCAGGCCGCGACACTGCCTGCCCCGTACAAGGTCATCGATGCCGATCGGCCGCCCGCGATCGTGGAGCAGGAGGCTCTGAGCTACGTCAGCGGGATGCTAGCCGAGAGAATTGCCTGATTAATACCAACGGCCTTTGACCCCGACTTATGGCTGAGGTTGCGCCGTCATTCCGGGGCGATCCGAAGGATCGAGCCCGGAACCCAGAAACGATGCCGCTGCTTGAGAAGGCGCGGCAGCCGGTTCGCTTCACGAGGACGCGCATCGGTTCTGGGTTCCGGGCTCAGGCCTTCGGCCTGCCCCGGAATGACGGGGGAGAATAACGCCATCGGTCAGCGCTGAAGGCCGTCAGTACAAAATACCGTTTGGCCAGCTTCCTTCATAGTCCGAATCAAAGCGCCGTCAGTGCCTGTCTGGCGCTTGGCGATCCGCACCAGGACAGCCACATCGCCGCGGTCCAGGAAAAATCCGGACCGCCGCATCCGGCGCCGTCGCGCGGGTCGAAATACTCCCAGAAGCCATTGCGCCGGACGAGTTCGCCGCTGTCCGCTCGAAGCGTATCGGCCTCCTCGGTCAGGCCGTAGCCGGACAGGCCGTCGGCGATCACCCGGTTCATCATCAGCCAGACCGGCCCGCGCCAGTAGCGCGTGGCATCGAAACGCGGGTCGCGCGGGTCGGTGCTGGCGATGGAGAAGCCGGCCACGGCCCGCGTCGCTGCAAGGTATTCCTTGAGGGCCTGTGCGTCCTTCTGGCTGGCGGTCCGGGCATAGAGCGGCAGGAAGGCGGCGCAGGTGACGGCCTCGCTCAGCTGGCCGCTGCGCAGGTCGAGCGAGCGGTAGAGCCCATCCGTGCCTTTCAGGCGCTGCATCGCCGTCTCACTGCGCGCGATCCAGTCGCGCAGGGCCGAGGCTTCAGCGGTGAAGCCGAGTTCCTCCGCGAGCTTGAGCAGATCGCGATCGGCGCGCAGCAGGATCGACTGGATGCCGAGATCGCAGACCCGAAAGGAGAGGGTGCGGGCGACCGACACACCGTCCCAGGCCAGCGCCTTGGCCTCCTCGACCAGCGTCATGACGCGGTTGTAGAAATCATGGGTCGGGCGTTGCGTGGCGTCGACATGGCCGAGATCCTTGCGCAGATGCGCGACATCGACGCTCGGGACGACATGGCGCAGCGGCTCGTCCCAATCCGGCGAATTGTCCCGGCCGGATTCCCAGGGGTGAACCATTGTGACGAGCCCCGTACCGTCGGGGTCGCGGATCTCGTGCCACCAGCGATGCGAGGCGAAGAGTTTCGGGAACAGGCTCCTGATCCGCGCCGCATCGCCGGCGGAGAGATCGTGCAGCACGCGCGCGGCGGTCGCCGCCACGGGCGGCTGGGAGATGCCGGAGGTCAGCGGCTGGCGCTGGATGCCCCAGGCCTCGGGGCCGGGATAATAGCCCTCGGCCGGGGCGCGGAAGACGATATGCGGCACCATGCCGTCCTGCCACTGGCCTTCGAACAAGGTCTCCAGCTCGCGCCAGGCGCGGTCGAGGTCGAAGGTCGCGAAGCCGAGCGCGACGAAGGCGGAATCCCAGTTCCACTGAAAGGGATAGACCCGGCCATTGGGCACGGTGAAGCCGCCACGGTCATTGCGGCGCAGCACGGCGCGCGCCGCGTCATCGAGATCGGTCGGAGGGGTTGTCGACAGCACAGGCTCAGGCTCCAGGAAGGGTGCGACCGGTTTGCGGGTCGATCCAGACGATGCGGGTGGGGTCGAGCGCCAGGCCGAGCGTCGCGCCGGCGTCGATCCGCGTGCCCGATGGGGCGACGATGCGGGCGAGGTCGTCGCCGACATGCCCGGTGAGCAGCAGATGCGAGCCCATCGGCTCCGCGACCTTGAGCCTGAACGGCACGCCGCTGGCGGCGTCGGTCAATCTGGCGTCCTCGCCGCGGAAGCCGAGGATGATCGGCCCATCGACGGGAGCAGCCAGCGTGATGCCGCCGAGCTTGGCGCTGCCGGCGCTGGCCGAGGTGGAGACGAAGTTCATCGGCGGCGAACCGACGAAGCCGCCGACGAAACGGGTCGCCGGCTTCGAGTAGATCGTGGTCGGCGTATCGATCTGGACGATATGGCCGCCATGCATCACCGCGATGCGGTCGGCGAGCCCCATGGCCTCGGTCTGGTCGTGGGTGACATAGATCGTGGTCGTGCCGGCCTCGCGCAGCACGCTGCGCAGTTCGGCGCGCATCTCGAGCCTGAGCAGGGCGTCGAGATTGGAGAGCGGCTCGTCCATCAGCAGGACAGCGGGCTCGACGGCGAGCGCGCGCGCCACGGCGACGCGCTGACGTTGCCCGCCCGAGAGTTTGGCGGGGTAGCGTTCGAGATACGCCTCGATATGCAGCAGGGCGGCGGCCTTGCGCACCTGCGCCTCGACGCGGGCCTGATCGGCCCCCTTCATGCGCAGGCCGAAGGCGACGTTCTCGAACACCGTCATATGCGGAAAGACGGCATAGTTCTGGAAGACCATGGCAAGCCCGCGTTCGGATGGCTTGAGCGCCGAGACGTCGCGCTCGCCGATCACGACCTTGCCGGAGCTCTGCGCCTCGAGCCCCGCGATGATGCGCAGCAGGGTGGTCTTGCCGCAGCCGGAAGGACCGAGCAGGGCGACGAATTCGCCATCCGCGACGGTCAGCGAGATCTCCTGCAGGGCAACAGCGTTGCCGAACCGCTTGGCGACCTTGTCGATCAGGATGCCGGCCATGGGCGCCTCCTATTTGCTCGAGACGCCCCACATCGCGAACAGGTATTTCCTGACCGCGAAGATGAAGAGCACGGAAGGGACGATGAGGATGAAGCCGCCGGCGAAGCGGTAATGCAGCGGCGATTCGGACAGGACCGCGAGCAGATAGGCCGTCAGCGTGCGCTCGCGCACGGTCAGCACCGAGGCGGCGAAGACCTCGTTCCAGGAGATCACGAAGGCGAAGATCGCAGCCGCCGCGATGCCCGGCAGGGCGAGCGGCAGCACCACCTTGCGGAAGGCCTGCCAGCGCGTGCAGCCGAAAACCCAGGCCGCCTCCTCATATTCGCGCGGGATGCCCATGAAGAGCGAGGAGGTCACGAGCGCAGCGAAAGGCAGCGCCAGCGCGGTATGGATCAGCGAGACGCCCAGCGGCGTGTCGTAGAGCCCCACCTTGATGAAGATGACGGTCAGCGGCAGCGCCAGGATCGCGAGCGGGAAAGCCCGCGTCAGCAGCACCAGCAGGCGGAAGGCGCTCTGGCCGCGGAAGCTGAAGCGCGCCAGCGCATAGCCGGCCGGAGCCCCGAGCAGGATCGAGAACAGCATGGTGAGCGAGGCGGCGATGAGCGAATTCAGCGCCGCGTTCCAGACACCCTCGATCTTCAGGAAGGCCGCGAGCGCGGTGAAGGAAGCCTCCGTGGGGGCGAGCGATTTCGGCCATTTGAACACGGCCATCCGCCCGCCCATCGCGCCGAGCCCGATCAGGTAGATCGGCACCAGCACCCAGGCGCAGAGCGCCAGGACGCCGGTGACGTAAAGCAATTTGCGGGGCGCGCTCATGCCTGCGCTTCCGGATCGACGCGCAGCGCCTTGAGATAGATCACTGTCGCCGTCAGCGAGATCGCCATCACCAGCACGGCATAGGCTGCGGCGACGCCGTAATTCTGGTTCTCGTTCTGCCAGGTATAGGCTTCGCCGACGATGATCGGGAAATTGCGCCCGCCGAGCGCATAGACGACCGCGAAGACCTCGAAGGCCAGCACGGTGCGCAGGATCAGCGCCGATTGCAGGCTGGGCTTCAGCAAGGGCAGCGTGATCCTGCGGAATTTGGTCCAGGGGCTCGCGCCGACGATGTCGGCCGCCTCGCCGAACTCCTTGGGAATGAGCTGGATGCCGGCGACGAGGATGATCAGGACGATGGCGGTCGCGCGCCAGACCTCCGCCAGCACGACGGCGACGAACAGCGCGACGGGGGTCTCGCTGTTGAGATAGGCGGTCGGCCCGCCGATCAGGCCGAATTGGAACAGCAGCGTATTGAGATAGCCGGAATCCTGCAGGATCGCGAGCCAGACGAGGCCAGCCGCGAGATCGGAGACGCCAAGCGGGATCGTCCAGATCCAGAGCACGAGTTCGCGCCCGCGCGTCATCTTCTGCAGCATCAGGCCCATGACCAGCGCCAGCGCCACTTGCAGCGGGATCACCACGATGACGAGCGCGAAGGTGTTGCGCAGCGCCGTCGGGAAATTGAGATCGCCGGCCATGCGGGCGTAGTTGGCGAGCGAGAGCCCTTGCCCGCCATCGAAGGAGAGCAGGATGGTCTGGCCGAGCGGCACCAGGAAGAAGGCCGCGAGAAAGGCGACCGAGGGCGCGATCAGCAGATAGGGCAGCCAGCGCGGCTGGGGCATGGAGGGACTTTCTGCTTGTGACGTAAACCGCGACGTCGCCCCGGGCTTCCCGGAGCCTGCCATCGGGCCGGCTGAAAGCCGGACCCGGTGGGTCGCCCGGGACGACAGGTCGTGCCAGAACCCCTCACGTCACCGGGCAGGCGCCCTGGCTCGGCTTGTCCGGAGCCCAGCACGGCGCCGCGGTCTGGGTCATCAGCGCGCGCAAGGTCTCGGCCTGGGAATCGAGCACCGCGCGGACCGGTTCGCCGCGCAGCACGATGCGCTGGAAGGTGTCGAAATAGACCTTGTTGAACTCGCCGCCCTTGTCGCCGAGCCCGACCGGCAGCAGGGCGACGATCGCATCCTTCGCGCCTTGCGTCTTGGCGATGCCGTCAGCCAGCAGCTTGACGCCGGCAGGCAGATCGGCCGGAAGCGGCGCGTTGATGACCGGGAAGAAACCGACCTCCATGGCGGTGGCGATCTGCGTCGCCGGCTTGAGCAGATGCTCGATCACGGCCGCAGCCTGGGCCCGGTTCGGCGCATCCTTGGCGATGGCAAGGCCGGCGACGACCGGCATATAGGCGCGGCCCTGGCTGCCGGCGGGCGGCGGCACGACGAGGTATTTGTCGGGCTCGGCGGTCAGCGCATCCTTGACCCGGGCGATATGGTCCCAGGCGATCCAGACCTCGCCGGCCATCAGCGGTTCCTGCATGAAATTATAGTTGTTGGCGTTGGGGTTGACCGTCGCCCAGAGCGCCTTGAACTCGGTCCAGCCCTTTTCGGCAGCAGCCGAGCGGAACTCGGTCACCATCGAGCCGGTATAGGAGGGCACGAGATTGCCCTGCAGGAAGCGCGCGAACAGGCCTTTGGGGCCGGCCGGAAAGCCGATGCGGCGCTGCCCGGTCTTGTCCTGGATCGCCTTGCCCCAGGCTGCGAGCTGCTCATAGGTCAAGGCGTTGACGTCGGCGCCCGCCGGCAGGAAGGGCAAAGCCTCCTTCCTGACGACGAGGACATAGGTTGCCTGCATCCAGGGGATGTATTGCTGCGTGGAGGTCCCGAGCTTGCCGAGTTCCATCAAACCGGCGGGTATGCCGCTCGCGCCGAGCCTGGCCGCGACATCGTCGATGGCGTCCAGCGATGCGGTCGGCGCCAGCGGCTGCAATTCGCCATGCAAGGCGCCCATCAGGCTGATCGTGCGCTTGCCGGCGGCCTGCTCCGCCTTCATGCGCACGGCGAATTGCGGCGGCTCTTCAACCACATAGGTGGTTTTCGGCGCGCCCTTGAGCAGCACCTCGCGCACCTTCTGCGCCTCGTCGATCGGGCGCAATTGCGTCGAGAGAAAAACGAGATCCTGCGCCTTCACGGCCGGTGCGGCGAGGATGGCTCCTGCCGTCATGGCGGCGAGCGCCAGCTGGTTGAGTGTCTTCATGGCTTCCTCCCTGGCTCGCTTGCTTTGATTGGCGTCGGAAGCGGCGGCTGCGAGAGGCCCGCGCCTTCCGTGATGGGTCAGCCGCGCGCCTCCCCGAGGGAGGCGCGTGGGATGAATTCGACCGGGTTGATCTCGGTCATGTCGCGCGGATCGGCGCCGCCGATGCGCGCCAGCGCCATTTCGGCGAGGCGGCGGCCCGTCGCGGCGATCGGCAATTCCATGGTCGCGAGCGCCGGGTCGGAGAACGCGGCTGCCGGGATGTTGTCGTGGCCGATGATCGCGATGTCGCGCCCGGCCACGAGACCCCGCTCGCGCACGGCGCGCATTGCGCCCAGCGCCATGCTGTCGGTGGCGCAGAGCAGGGCGCTCGGCGGCTGCGCCTGCGCCAGCATGACGCCCGCGGCGCGATAGCCGCCGGCCTCGGTCGCGCTGTCCTCGATGATCTCGCCGGGAAGCCCTGTGTCGCGCATGGCGCGGGCGAAACCGCTGCGGCGCAGATGCGCGAAGGTGAAGGCCGACGGCGCGGCGAGATGGCCGATCCTGCGATGGCCGAGACCGGTCAAGCGCAATGCAGCGTCATGGAAGGCGGCTTCGCCGTCACCGTCGACATAGGCATAGGGCTCGGCGAAATCGCTGCGCCCCATCGCGACGAAGGGGAAGCCGATATCGGTGAGATAGCGCAGGCGCGCATCCTCGCGCCGGGTGCGGACGACGATGATCGCGTCGGTGCGGCGGCCTTCGATGAGGCGGCGATAGGTCTTGAGTTCGTCGGGGCCGGGCAGGGCGGCGATCAGCGTCAGATCGTAGCCCTGCTGGGCGAGCCGCTCGCCGGTCGATCTCAGCAACTCGATATAGAGCGGTTCGTTGAAATGGCCGGGCTCGGCCGGGAGCACCATGGTGACGATCTCGGTCAGTCCGCGCCGCAGCCGCCTGGCCGCGGAATTGGGCCGGTAGCCGGTCGTCTCGGCGGCGGCGAGGACGCGCTCGCGCGTGGCGACAGCGACGTCGCCATAGCCGTCGAGCGCCCGAGACACGGTCGTGATCGACAAACCCAGCATCTGCGCCAATTCGCGCAATGAACTCATCGATCGCCTCTGTTCACTGGCCAAGAGTCTTGGGCTGGGAGCGACGGATCCCGACCTCAGCCTGCGCGGCACGATAATGTCATCCGAAACGTTTTGGAAGAGGCTGCCGAAGCCTTGCCTGACGCTGCGGGGCGTGCGGCGAGCGAGCCGTGTCGCTCGGGCAGGCGGCCGGTGCCGGGCCGTCCATCTCCGCTCGCTCGCTTGCCCATGATCCTGACGACACCCCGCCCGGCTTCCTGCTCATCGAGGAATCGAACGCGGTCGGTCTATGCTGCATCATGGCTTGGCCGGTCTCGGCCCTGGGAGGAACGATAATGGCCAAAGGCCTGCGCAAGGGACTGACGAGCTATGGCGACGAGGGGTTTGCGCTGTTCCTGCGCAAGGCCTTCATCAAGGCGATGGGCTATTCCGACGATGCGCTGGATCGTCCGATCGTCGGCATCACCAACACCTACAGCGACTACAATCCCTGCCATGGCAATGCGCCGGCCCTGATCGAGGCGGTGAAGCGCGGCGTCATGCTGTCGGGCGCGATGCCGATGGTGTTCCCGACCATCTCGATCCATGAGAGCTTCGCCCATCCGACCTCGATGTTCCTGCGCAATCTGATGGCGATGGACACCGAGGAGATGATCCGTGCCCAGCCGATGGACGCGATCGTCGTGATCGGCGGCTGCGACAAGACATTGCCGGCGCAGATCATGGCGGCCGCGAGCGTCGACCTGCCCACCGTCGTGGTCCCGGTCGGGCCTATGGTGGTCGGCCACCACAAGGGCGAGGTGCTGGGCGCCTGCACCGACTGCCGGCGCCTGTGGAGCGCCCATCGCGCCGGCGAGATCGACGAGGCCGAGATCGAGACCGTGAACAGCCGTCTGGCGCCTTCCGTCGGCACCTGCATGGTGATGGGCACGGCTTCAACCATGGCCTGCATCACCGAGACGCTTGGCCTGTCCCTACCGATGAGCGCGACGATTCCCGCGCCCCATGCCGAGCGCATCCGCCTGGCGGAAGCCAGCGGCGCGGCGGCCGCCCGCATGGCGGTCGATGGCGGTCCGCGGCCCAGCGAATTGCTGACGCCGCAGGCCTTCCGCAATGCAACGGTCGTGATGCAGGCGATCGGCGGCTCGACCAACGGCATCATCCATCTGACCGCGATCGCCAACCGCACGCCGCATCGCTACGACCTCGACATGCTCGACGAGATCGGGCGCAAGGTGCCGGTCCTGGTCGATCTCAAGCCCTCGGGCGCCCACTATATGGAGCATTTCCACCATGCCGGCGGCGTGCCCAAGCTGCTCGCCCAGCTCGGCGAGCTGATCGACCTCGATGCCGGCACGGTCGCAGGCGGGACATTGCGCGATATCGTCGCCAGGGCCGAGGATGTCCCGGGGCAGGACGTGATCCGGCCGCGCTCGGCCCCGATCAAGGCAGAAGGCTCGATGGCCGTGCTCTATGGCAATCTCGCCCCGGGCGGCGCCATCATCAAGCAGGCGGCGGCGTCGGCGCGGCTGCTCCAGCATACCGGCCGGGCGGTGGTGTTCGATTCGGTCGAGGACATGGCTGCCCGCATCGACGATCCCGAGCTCGATGTCGGGGCGGACGACGTCCTCGTGTTGCGCAATACCGGGCCGAAAGGCGCGCCCGGCATGCCCGAGGCCGGCTATCTGCCGATCCCGAAGAAGCTCGGCCGCCAGGGCGTCAAGGATATGGTGCGGATTTCCGACGCCCGCATGAGCGGCACGGCCTTCGGCACGATCGTGCTGCATATCACGCCGGAATCGGCCGTCGGCGGGCCGCTTGCCCTGGTCGAGAGCGGCGACATGATCCGTCTCGACCTGGCCGGCCGCCGCATCGATCTCCTGATCGACGACGGCGAATTCGAGCGCCGCAGAGCCCTGCTGAGGACCTCGCCTGCGCCGGCGATGCCCAAGCGCGGCTATGCGCGCTTGTTCCAGCAAACGGTGCTGCAGGCCGATGAAGGCTGCGATTTCGACTTCATGGTCCGTCCGCCCGATGAGGCGCCTTAGCAGTCGTTCCGGCCTCGTCGGCCCGAGGCTGCCATCCCAGGTGTTGGGCCCATCGATCGCGGTGGCTGACGTTTCCACAGTGCCGGAAACGCTTGCCGTCCTGGGCGGGATTGTGCTCCACCAACGCCTGCCATTGCCACAGGACGCCCGATGCGCGCGACGAGCGACGAACCCGACCGGCTGCCGAATGCCCCGCATCCGCGCGAGACGCTGGCGCTCGTCGGGCATGGCAGGCAGGAGCAGGATTTTCTCGAAGCGTTGCGCTCGGGCCGGATGCACCATGCCTGGCTGCTCGGCGGGCCGGAGGGCATCGGCAAGGCGAGCTTCGCCTATCGCGCCGCGCGTTTCATGCTGGCGGCCGGCGACCCGGCCCGGCGCGCGGCCGATGCCGCCTCGCTGGCCATGGCGGAAGAGGATCCCGCCAGCCGGCGCATCATGGCGCAGTCGCATCCCGATCTGCATGTGCTGCGCCGGACGCAGAAGCCCGATGGCAAGGGCTACACCAGCAATATCCCGGTCGACTCCGTGCGTCGCGTTCTCGACCGCTTCGGTTCGAGCGCGGCCGAAGGTGGCTGGCGCGTCGCCATCGTCGATTCCGCCGAGGATATGGACCGCTCCGCCGCCAATGCCTTGCTGAAGCTGCTGGAGGAGCCGCCGCCGCGCGCGCTCTTCCTGATCGTGGCGCATGCGCCCGGCCGTATGCTGCCGACGATCCGCTCGCGCTGCCGGCTCCTGACCTTCGAGGCTCTGGACGAGGCGGCTATCGCGCAGGCTGGTCGGATCGCGCTGGAGCGAATGGGCGATCCCTTCGACGAATCGGCCCTGTTGCGCGCGGCCAGCTTCAGCGACGGTTCGGTGCGCCGCGCGCTCACCTATGTCGACCCCACGACGCTGGCGCTGGTCGAGGCCGTGCGGGCCCGGCTCGATGCGCTTCCGGGCATCGACCTTACGGCTTTGCTGGCGCTCGCCGAGGACGTCGCCGGCAAGGCGGGCGAGGGCGATTTCGCGGTGATGATCGACACCATCCAGAGCTGGCTCGGCGACCATCTCCATGCCCATGCGGCTGCGAGCCCGGCGCGCCTTGCACCGCTGGCGGAGGTATGGGAAAAGCTGGGACGCGCGGCCCGAGAGGTGGACACCTATAACCTCGATCGCCGCCCTCTCGTGATGACGATGTTTCATGATCTGTCGGATGCGGTTGCCCGCTCGCGCGCAGCGTGAAGCGAACCCTTCGGACCGGACTATGGCCACGGCGCCCAAATTCTATCTGACGACCGCCATTCACTACACGAATGGTCCGCCCCATATCGGCCACGCCTATGAGATGGTGGCGTCGGACGCGATCGCGCGCTTCAAGCGGCTCGACGGCTACGACGTCTTCGCCATGACCGGCACCGACGAGCATGGCCAGAAGGTGCAACGCACGGCGGCACAAAATGACCTTGCACCAAAGGCTTACGTCGATCAGATCGCAGATCGCTTCAAGCAAATGGAGCAGCGCCTCGGCTGTTCCTTCGACCGCTTCATCCGCACCACGGACGCAGACCATCTGCCTTCGACGCATGAGCTCTGGCGGCGCCTGGAAGCCAATGGCGACATCTACCTCGCCAAATATGCCGGCTGGTACTCGGTTCGCGACGAGGCCTTCTATGCCGAGAAGGAAACCACGCTGCAGCCCGACGGAACGCGGCTCGGCGGGCAAGGCACCCCGGTGGAATGGGTCGAGGAGGAGAGCTATTTCTTTCGCCTCAGCGCCTATCAGGACCGTCTCCTGAAGCTCTATGAGGAGGTCCCGAACTTCATCTCGCCGGAGACGCGCAAGAACGAGGTCGTCAGCTTCGTGAAGAGCGGGCTGGAGGATTTCTCGGTCAGCCGCACCACCTTCGACTGGGGGCTGTCGGTTCCAGGCGCGCCGAACCACGTGATGTATGTCTGGGTCGATGCCCTCAACAACTACCTGACCGGCTGCGGCTTCCCCGACGAGAACAATCCGCGCTGGCATTACTGGCCGGCCGATGTCCACATCATCGGCAAGGACATCGTGCGCTTCCACGCCGTCTACTGGCCCGCCATGCTGATGTCCGCCGGTCTTCCGGTGCCCAAGCGCGTCTTCGGCCATGGCTTCCTGCTCTCCAAGGGCGAGAAGATGTCGAAGTCGCTGGGCAATGTCGTCGACCCGTTCACGCTGGCTGACGCCTATGGCGTCGACCAGCTGCGCTACTTCTTCCTGCGCGAGGTCTCCTTCGGCCAGGACGGCAATTACAGCCATGAGGCGATCGTCGGACGCATCAACGCCGATCTCGCCAATGATCTTGGCAATCTGGCGCAACGCTCGCTCTCGATGATCGCCAAGAACTGCGAGGGCAGGGTGCCTGAATGCGGCGCGCTGACCGAGGGCGACGGCGCTATGCTCGCGCTTGCCGATGGCGCGCTCGCCAAGGCCCGTGACGCCATGCAGGATTTTGCCCTGCACAGCCTGCTGGCCGAGCTCTGGGCTCTGGTTGCCGAGGCGAACCGCTATTTCGCCGCGAACGAACCCTGGCGATTGACCAAGAGCGATCCCGCGCGCCGCGACACCGTGCTCTATGTCACGGCCGAGGTGCTGCGGCAGGTCGCGATCCTGGTGCAGCCGGTAATGCCCGAGGCCTGCGCCAAGCTGCTCGATCTGCTGGGCGTTGCGGCTGACGCCCGCAGCTTCGCCGCATTGGGCAAGTCTGGCCGCCTGGCTGTCGGGACCGCGCTTCCGGCCCCGAGCGGCATCTTCCCGCGCTATGTCGAGCCGGAGGCCGGCGAGGGCGTCTGATGCTGATCGATACACATTGCCATCTCGATTTTCCCGATTTCACCGAGGAACTCGACGCCTTCGTCGCGCGCGCCGAGGCCGCCGGCGTCGGCCGCATGGTCACGATCTCGACCCGCGTGGCGCGCTTTCCAGCCTATGCGGCAATTGCCGAACGCTTCCCCTCGGTCTGGTGCAGCGTCGGCACGCATCCCCATGGCGCGCATGAGGAACTCGACGTCACGGCGGAGCAATTGGTTGCGCTGTCGCGCCATCCGCGTTGCGTCGCCATCGGCGAGGCCGGGCTCGACTATCATTACGACAAGAGCCCGCGCGAGGCGCAGGCTCAGGGCTTGCGCACCCATATCGCCGCGGCGCGCATGACGCAGCTGCCGCTCGTCATCCACGCCCGCCAGGCCGATGACGACATGATCGCGATCCTGCGCGAGGAGATGGGGAAGGGCGCCTTCCCTGCCATCCTGCATTGCTTCACCGCCGGCGAGGCGCTGGCGCTGGCCGGGGTCGAGATGGGGCTTTACGTGTCCTTCTCCGGCATCCTGACCTTCAAGACCTCGGAGGAGCTGCGCCGGATCGCGCGCCTCGTGCCGAGCGACCGCCTCCTGGTCGAGACGGATGCGCCTTATCTTGCGCCCGTTCCGTTCAGAGGCAAGCGCAACGAACCATCCTACGTCGTTGAAACAGTGAAGGTTCTGGGTGAAGCGATCGGCGTCGGTTTCGACGAGATCGCGGCCCTGACCACGGCCAATGCGCGCCGTTGCTATTGGAAGATGGACCACGCCGCACCCTTGGCCCAACCTTTGGCCCAACGCCCATGAGACATCGCTTCGCATGGCGCTGACGGTCACCATACTCGGCTGCGGCTCATCTGGCGGCGTGCCGCGCCCCGGCTCCGGCTGGGGAGCCTGCGATCCCGCCGAGCCGAAGAACCGGCGGCGGCGCTGCTCGATCCTGGTCGAAAGTGCGGGCCCGAACGGAACGACCAGCCTGATCGTCGACACCTCGCCCGACCTGCGCGAGCAATTGATCGACGCCGGCGTGATGCATCTCGATGCGGTGCTGATCACGCATGACCATGCCGACCACACCCATGGCATCGACGACATGCGGGCGCTGGTCATGCATATGCGCCGCAGGTTGCCGGTCTACGCCGACGAGCGCACTTCCGCGACGCTTGCCCTGCGCTTCGGCTACATCTTCGAGACGCCGGCCGGCAGCACCTATCCGCCGATCCTGGATCTGCGGCCGATGCGGGTCGGCACGGCCTTGACGATCGAGGGAGCAGGGGGGCCCCTAGAGGCGCTGCCTTTCGCCGTAGAGCACGGCCCAGGCTATGAATCGCTCGGTTTCCGTTTCGGCGATCTGGCCTATCTCCCGGATGTCAGCTTCCTGCCGGCTCAGGCCAAGGCGGCGATGGCCGGCCTCGACATCCTGATCCTCGATTGCCTGCGCGAGACGCCGCATCCCAGCCATTTCAATCTGGTGCAGTCGCTGGCGACCATCGCCGAACTCAAGCCGCGCCGCACGATCCTGACCAATCTGCATAGCGATCTCGACTATGCAGCGCTGTCCCGGCGCCTGCCGCAGGACATCGTGCCCGCCTTCGACGGCATGACGGTCACGTCGAAGGCCGGGTAGGGCGCCTTAAAGCGTTTTCGAGCGAGCCGTGTCCGCTTCGCTCGAAAATGTTCTAATCGGCGTTCTGCCGATGCCAGTCCTCGAGCTGCGCCAGCACGGTTGCGAGATCCGATACGTCGACATAGCGGCGGCCGAGATCGCGCAGATTGTCCTTGTGCGGCTGCTCCTCGATATCGCCGACGCAATCCTCCGGCACGATGGTGCGATAGCGATAGCTGAAGCTGTCGATCGAGGTCGCGCGGATGCAGCCGCTGGTGTTGCAGCCGGTGACGATGACCGTGTCGACGCGCTCCTTGGTGAAATAGTCGCTGACGCCGGTGTTGAAGAAGATCGACGGGCCCTTCTTGCACACCGTGAGGTCATAGGCCGGATCATGGATCCGCGGATCGAGCGCGGCGCTGGGGTGGTCGTGGCGGAAGGTCTCGCGCACCGCCGTGATCTTCCAGTAGGGCATCTCGCGCTCGTTCAGATAGGCCGTGTTGCAGACCGCGACGGGCACATTATAGCGCCGCGCCACCTTGAGCAGCCGTTCTGTGTTCTCGAGCGCCCGCATCACCAGAGGCGCGCCGCCGAGCGGGTATTGCGGGTCGGTGAAGCCGAGTTGGAAATCGACGACGACGATGCCTGGCTTCTTGCCGAAGCCGACGGGAATTTCGCCATAGCTGCGATTTGCATAATCATCCGACATCATATCGCTCCTTCATCGGCTGGGATCAGTGGTCCTGCGCTATCCTTCATTGCTTTAAAAAAGCAAGCAAGATTGTTTTTTTAGAGAAACCCGCTATCCTGTCGCTGGGCGCATGATGCGCGGCCGGTTATCATGGTCGGATGGAGTCATGGCGAAATCGTCGAGACAACAGCAATTGCGCAGCGTCCTGACGCGGGACAGGCTGATCCAGGCCACGCTCGATGAGATTTTCGAGGTCGGCTACCACGCCGCGACCACGCAGGAGATCGCCGTCCGCGCCAGCGTGTCGCGCGGCGCGCTGCTGCATCACTTCCCGATGCGGGCCGATATCGTGCTCGCCGCGATGGAGGCCTTGCTCGAGGACGGCACCAGGCAGATCAAGGCGGTTGCCGGTCAACTGCAGGACGGCAAGGTCTCGCTCGGCGATTTCGTCGAGTTCCTGTGGCGGCTGTTTTCGGGCCGCTTCTTCTATCTGTCGCTGGAGATGATCACCGAGGCGCGCAACGACGCAGGCCTGCGCGAGCGCATGATCCCGGTGGTGAAGCGCTTCCACGATGCGCTGGACGAGATCTGGCTGGCGTTCTGCGATCCGCAGCGCTGCGCGCCGCGCCAGGCGCGCATCATCCTCAATCTGACCGTCTGCCTGATGCGCGGCATGGGCGTGCAGACCGTGCTGCGCCCGGAGCCCGGCTACTACCGCGAGATGATCGAATCCTGGAAAGCCATGCTGCCGCACATCATCGACGGCGCAGCGGGAGACATCATGTTCGCCAAGCCGGTCGTCAAAGACAACAGGTGAGAAACATTCGGCAAGCCATTGGCAAATCGATGCTACCAAGAGCAAGCCTTGTGCAATTGAGCCTGAGCGCGCCAGGGTTCGGTATCAATTTAAGTTCCATAATATGTCTTATGCGAATCATCTCTTCGGTCCCTCCTGGCGCTTAGGATCGCGATGCAATCTCAAAGGGCCTCTGCGAAATACCCGCGGCGGCCGACTACCCTCCATGCGAGATCGTTTCGGAGAGCCTGGTCATCCCGACGC
The DNA here is from genome assembly GCF_002917105.1 of Allobosea psychrotolerans. Classification (GTDB taxonomy): domain Bacteria; phylum Pseudomonadota; class Alphaproteobacteria; order Rhizobiales; family Beijerinckiaceae; genus Allobosea; species Allobosea psychrotolerans. The sequence continues at coordinate 178,674 of NZ_PQFZ01000002.1, read as the reverse complement.
TCATCCTGATCGGCGACAAGGACGATTGGACCCTCGCAGCCCGTGCGAGGCAATCGCCCAGAGGGATGTCGGAAAGAATCTGAGGCTCACCCTGTTTCGGGGTGTTTCACTCGTTCAACGTTCCCGTCTTCAAGGAGCTACGTCAGATCTACGGGCACTGGAGCAAGTTTGACGACGAGGCCACTAGCGGGGCCGTCCGAACTCCGCGACTTCCTTGGCAAAGAATTGGCTCAATAGCCGGATATGCTCAAAAACCTGACACGCTACCTGCGGCCGAGGGCCCTGCCCGGTCGGCCGCTTGTAGGCGCGCCGCAGCGCAGCTGTGCAGCCCTGACAAGCTCCGCCGCGCTGCTTGAGCTCCGCTGGAACGCGGGTCAGGCGCTTATGGCAGCAAGTTCACGCAAAACCCTGGTCTCCACCCGCGGTGAGCAGCAGTTCCAACATCGTCATGCAGTTGTCTCGCGTCACAGGCTCCTGATTGAACCGAATGCCCCGCTCGTCGAGCAAGGCACGGTTCGCGTCGTCGGGAGCGTCTTACGTGAAATGCCGCTCGATCAGCGGCGACGTCCCGCGGCTGATCGAACCAAAATCGATCATCACGATCGGGCCGGTGATCTCTCCGAATGCGGGCCATGTCTTCATTCTTCGAAACTCCTGTATGTTTTCCGGCTAAAAGTCGGGAACTTCGACGACTGAGATTTGTCGTCTCGCTCAATTCGGTGAGACCGCGTCCATGGGATCGATGAGCGTCACTACGGTCAGCCGCTTGACGTCTCCCGAACGCGTCGTCCATTCGATGGACCGTCCACCTGCCATGCCGATCAGCGCGACCCCAATTGGGGTGATCACCGATATCCTGTTAGCGGCGATATCCGCGTCTTCGGGCCACACCAGTGTGACGGTCGTTTCCTTGCCAGCCGTCTCGTCGCGAAATCGGACTTCACTGCCAACCCGGACATGCCCACTTGAGCTGCGGCCTGGGGGGAGAATGCGTGCGCGATCCAGCTCAGCCGAAAGTTCCGCCGAAAGCTCCGGCATGGTTTTGATGGCGCCGGCAGCGATCCGGCTCAGCTTGTGATGGTCCTCGCTGGTCACGACAATAGGCGCGCGCGCCCTGCCCCTCCTACGGCTGCTCATGGAAAGTCTCGCTTGAAAATGCTGCGGCCGCGCGTCCGACCGGGGCGATGCCCGGTCTGCGCTGCTCAGATCCGCTGTGGATGGAGGTTGATATGACGCGGTCGGCACCCCGTGTCCGAGGCGCGCAGCGCAGCAGACCCGGGGCTAGTGGCCCGCGATAAGGTTCCCTGACCGGTGACGGCCGCGACCAAACTGGTATGCGCTGTTCATGAAATCATGAATCGGCCAACGAACCCATTTTGTCAAATCCACCGGGAAGCGATCGGCTTTGGAAGGCGGCGCGGTTGGCGAGCCCCTCGCCGTTGAAGCTAATCTGAGAATCTGACAGGCACGATGCTAGAATGCTCAAGGCGCGCGAAACAGATGCATTCTTACAATTAACAGCCATTATTTCTGTAGCGCAGAAGCCGATGTTCTTGGCTTGATCGCGTCAGCCGATTGTCCAGCAGAGAGTTTTACATCGTCCGGAAACGATCGTGTGCAGTGGTCACGTGGATCAATTTCAAAATTGTCGCAGAAGGTTCCAAATGAGCGTGCGCCAAATTAGCGTGGCTCGCATTCTGGCTGGGCATGAGACCAGCGAAGAGATCCAGTCGAATCATTCATGGAGGATGTCCGTGCCCATGTCTGTCAGGCACGGACGAGCGTTTTATTTGGCGTTGCGTGCTTTCCCAGCTTTCAAAAGCACATCGGTGGCATTGATGCTCGTCGAGCCCTGATTTGCCTTGCAGTAGACAATTAGCTCGTGGATGCCTTCTTTGATCGTAGGAAATTTAACGGAAGGTTTCTTTCCGAGGCGGTTATATCACAGGATGATCGCGCTCTCATGATCGCCGATGGATTGAAGCTGGCTGCGGAGAACCGAACGCATCAGGGCAAGGTGCTGGACGCGCGACACCGCTGGGGCCGACGTGTTCGACTACATCGAGCGGTTCTACGACACGATCCGAAGGCACTCGCCCATTGGTTATTTCAGCCCGGTCGCGTTCGAAAAGAAGGTTGGATTGGCGCAACTGCCAGTCCACGAAACCGACCGCACGCCAGAGGCAAGTTCTTATTCCACTGATTGGCTATCCGACCAGACGGCACTTCGCCGACTGCCTGCGGGCATCTTGAGCCCCTCCCCCCGCCAGCTTCACTCGACACGTCTGACGTTCACAGACCGCCCGTCAGATCGAAGCATCACTCCAACGTCAAACGATTCAGTTTGCGAGGGCAAGATCGCTGGCTTGATGCTGCCGGTTCGCGGAAGATCGACGGCGGCACGAAAGAACTCCACGAGTCCGAGACATTTTTCGTCAAAGCTCAGACGGAGCTCGGCACCTGATCAATCCCTAGGATATGGATCAGCCGATACCGGCTGGCCGGAAATCCTCAAGGTCGCTGCGATGCGCTCCCGAAAGCTCCGCCACGTTCCAAGATCCCTCTTGCATTCGCGACATCTGACGAGAGCTTCGTTAGACAAGGGCTCGGGGAGCAAGACCGACGGCGACCCGCAAATTGAACACTCGAACCGTGACGGCGAAATCGCATTCATCTGCGGACGAATAGTTTCTCCCCTCGATAAGGTCAATTCCCGTAGCGGCAACCCCGCCGCCCTCGATCATTGTGTTGAGCGCGACAAACGATCCCTTCTTTGGCCCGTGCGACATATCCGGCAGCCTCATCGGGTTGCGGGAACCGAGCTTCAACACCCCATCTCCGCAGCCCTATGGCTGGGCGAGAACGATGAGGACGTCCAGGCCTGTCGCGCCGGAAGCTCGAGGCCTGATCGGGAGGCATGACGGGGCCTTCGGCCGTGTGCAAAAAGCACGTGGAACGACTTTGCATTTGATCGGCGGTTCGCCTCATAAGCGCGACACGCCCATATAAATCGGAGATCATGTGGACTCTGTCGCGACCATCCTTTTCCTGCTTCTGGCCGTCGTGATCAGCAGCTCGCTGGCGCGGTTGACGACGCTGCCATTGCCGTTGGTCCAGATTGCGCTCGGTGCCCTGGTTGCGCTGTCCGTCGTGCCGACAGTGGTACTAGACCCCCAGCTCTTCTTCGTTCTTTTCCTGCCGCCGCTGCTGTTCCTCGATGGCTGGCGTATCCCCAAAGAGCATATCGTTCGGGACCGGGCAGTCGTCCTCGAACTGGCATTGGGTCTTGTCCTTTTCACGGTCGTCGGCGTCGGTTTTCTGGTCAGCTGGCTAGTCCCCGCCATGCCGCTCCCGGTCGCCTTCGCCCTGGCAGCCGTAGTGTCCCCGACCGACCCCATCGCGGTATCGGCAATCGCGGCTCGTGTCCCGATTCCCAAGCGGCTGATGCATATCCTCGAAGGAGAATCGCTGTTGAACGATGCCTCGGGGCTGGTCTGCATGCGCTTCGCCGTGGCCGCGATGCTCACTGGGACCTTCTCCATCCAGGCCGCCTTCGTCACGTTCCTATGGGTCGCACTTGGGGGCATTGCCATCGGCATCTGCGTCACCTGGGCGATATCGAAGGGCAAGCAATGGGTCACAGCCCATCTGGGAGAGGACACAAGCTCCCAAATCCTGATCAGCCTGTTGATTCCATTTGGAGCCTATCTGCTGGCCGAGCACTTCCATTGCTCCGGTATCCTCGCGGCTGTCGCGGCGGGCATGACCATGAGCCTGGTCGAGGAAACGGGCCAGGCTCTGGCGGTGACCCGAGTGCGGCGCGCTGCGGTCTGGGACATGGTCCAGTTCGCAGCCAACGGAGTTATCTTCGTACTGCTTGGCGAGCAGATGCCCGGCATTCTTGCTGGCGCGGTCGAAACTGTGAAGCTGACCGGCCATCGTGAGCCTTGGTGGCTGGCCATTTATGTCCTGGTTATCAGCGGAGCGCTTGCGGTGCTACGCTTCGCCTGGGTCTGGATATCGCTGAAGCTCACGCTCTTCCGGGCCAAGCAAAAAGGGCAGCCTTTGCGGGCAGTGAGCTGGCGCTTGATCGCGGCCATGTCGCTCGCAGGCGTCCGCGGTGCGATTACCTTGGCCGGCGTGTTGACGTTGCCCCTTGCCCTCGCGGATGGCTCTGCTTTCCCTGCTCGTGATCTGGCCATCTTCCTGGCGGCGGGCGTCATCTTCGTCTCGCTCGTCGCTGCGAGCATCGGCCTCCCCAGCCTACTGCGTAACCTTGAATTGCCGCCGGAGGCGTTCGATCAGGTCCAGGTCGATCGCGCTCGAGCGTCCGCCGCCGAAGCCGCGATCAAGGCCATCGAGCGAACTCAACACGCCATGTCTTCGGGGCGCTCGGATGCCGACCTTTACGCCGACGCCTCTGCCCGCGTCATGGAACTCTATCGCCGACGCCTCGATGGCCGATTGCAGAGCCCGGAGGCAGCTTCGCTTGGCCGAAGCATTGAGGCGATTGAGCGGAAGCTGCGGGTCGCTGGCCTACGCGCTGAACGTACGGAGCTGTACCGGCTGTCTCGTAACCGCGAGCTGGATAGCGAAGCTGCACGCAAGTTCATCCGCGAAATTGACCTGCTTGAAGCCCGTTACACGGGGTAATTTCCGCGCGCAACGGCGCGCATCGGTGACTTGAAGCGCTTCGTGCAAGCCGCTGGCAGAGCCCTTCGCACAGGAGCCCGGCGCTCGCAGGCTCAATTTCGGACAAGTGATCCTTCAGCTCGCTCAGGAGAGCACGTAAATCCGGCGGCCAGATGTCTTTCGGCTCCGCCTTCTCGGACAGCGCTTCGATACGCCTCCGATAAAAGCTGTAGAGCGCTCGGGTCTGGATGACACCTTCCTTGCGACCAACGAGGCTCGTTGGCTGGCCGTGCCGGCAATTTGATATCTCAAGCGTCGAATATCATGCTGGAAACAATATCGTCCGAAGCGTACAAATCATCATCGACACTCGGTGCGTCGCAATCAATGGGCTGCCCATGATCACCGGAGCGCAGTTACGGGCCGCACGCGCCCTTCTTGGTATCGACCAGCGTGGTCTTGCCGCGCTGTCGCAGCTTTCTGTGCCGACGATCCAGCGCATGGAAGGAAGCGACGGGGTGATCCGGGGCAATGTCGACTCACTGATGAAGCTGATCGGCGCGTTGGACACCGCCGGAATCGAGCTGATCGGAGAAGGGATACCCAGTCAAGGCAAGGGGCGCGGCGTTCGCCTCAAGGAAGCTGCCGTCGGCGTCGAGCACCAGCCCCGAAAAATGCCCCAGACAGCCGGGGCCAGAGCGGCCTAGAGCAGGATGCGAAAAAGTGGAAACCGGCTTTTTGCATCGATCCTGCTCTAACTCTTTGATGAGATACGGATTCAGATGTCAGACAGGTTCACTTGTGATCCCGTCTGACATCATCCGGCTCTAGGAGCGAGCACGATGGTAGCGATCGTCGGACTGTGGTGCGTGGCGGCTCTGCTGGGCATTGCGGGTTTCGGCATCGTCGCCGGCAACTGGTCGCAAGGGTCGCGTCTTACCTATGGCGCGACTGCCGCCACCAGCACCGTCGCGTTGATCACGGCGGTGCTCCAGCTTGTTGGAGGCACTGGAGTTCCGCCCAGTATCGTGTTGCCTCTAGGCCTTCCCTGGATCGGCGCTCATTTCCGCATGGATGCGCTGTCGGCCTTCTTCCTGGTCGTGATCAATCTCGGCGGTGCGGCTGCGAGCCTCTACGGTGTCGGCTACGGTCAGCACGAGGACGAGCCGCAACGCGTGCTACCGTTCTTTCCGGCGTTCCTGGCCGGCATGAATCTCGTCATTCTGGCGGATGACGCCTTCAGTTTCCTCCTGTCCTGGGAATTCATGTCCCTCGCCTCCTGGGCGCTCGTCATGGCGCATCACCACGAGCGCGACAATATTCGTGCCGGTTACGTCTATATCGTGATGGCGTGTTTCGGCACGCTCGCCCTGCTGCTCGCTTTCGGTCTGCTGGCGGGGCCGGAGGGGGGCTACGCCTTCGCCTCGATCCGCGTGCACCAGCTCTCGCCGCTCCTCGCAGGTTTCGTCCTCGGCCTCGCCTTGCTCGGCGCAGGATCGAAAGCTGGCCTCGTGCCGCTCCATGTCTGGTTGCCTCTCGCCCACCCGGCGGCGCCGAGCCATGTCTCGGCGTCGATGAGCGGGGTGATGACCAAGGTCGCGGTCTATGGCTTCATCCGGATCGTCTTCGATCTGCTCGGCCCGACGGCCTGGTGGTGGAGTTTTCCGATTCTGGCCATCGGTAGTGGGACCGCCGTGCTCGGCGTGCTCTACGCGCTGATGGAGACAGATCTCAAGCGCGTGCTTGCCTACAGCACGATCGAGAATATCGGCCTGATCTTCGTCGGACTCGGCCTCGCACTCGCATTCCGTGCAAACAGCCTGCCCGCAGCAAGCGCCTTGGCGCTGACCGCGGCGCTCTTCCATGCCTTCAATCACGCGCTCTTCAAGAGCGCTTTGTTCTTTGGGGCTGGCGCCGTGCTCACTGCGACCGGCGAGCGTCAGATGGAGCGGCTTGGAGGGCTGATCCATCGCATGCCGACCACGAGCGTCGTGGTGCTGGTCGCGTGCGTCGCGATTTCGGCGCTGCCGCCCCTGAACGGCTTCGCTTCCGAATGGCTTGCCTTCCAGGCCATTCTACTGAGCCCGCAGCTTCCACTATGGGGACTGAAGCTGCTCGTTCCCGCCGTCGGTGCGCTGCTGGCTCTGTCGGCCGCGCTCGCCGCGGCCTGCTTCGTTCGGGTCTTCGGGATCGTCTTTCTCGGCCGGCCCCGCAGCCCGGCAGCAGAGAGGGCTGCGGAGGTCGATCGTTGGTCGCTCAGCGCGATGGTCATCCTTGCAGGGTTGTGCATTCTCGCCGGCATCCTGCCTGGTTTCGTGATCGATGCCATCGCGCCCGTGGCACAGAGCCTCGTCGGCAGCCGGATGCCTGAGCAGGCCGGTATGAGCTGGCTTTCGATCATACCGGTCGCCGAAAGTCGTAGCTCGTATAACGGCCTCCTCGTCTTCTGCTTCATCGCGGCATCGGCCTCGCTTGCGGCTTACGTCATCCACCGTCTAGCGTCGCATGCCTTGCGACGCGCACCGGCATGGGATTGCGGCTTCCCGCAATCGAGCCCGGCGACGCAGTATACCGCGAGCAGCTTCGCCCAACCGATTCGACGTGTCTTCGGCGGCTATGCCTTTCAAGCCCGGGAGCGTGTCGAGATGCCTCCGCCCGGAAACCTCGGTCCGGCACGGTTCCAGGTCGATCTGCGCGATCTCGCCTGGGAGCTCATCTATACCCCCATCACCAACTCTGTCTCCGTCGCGGCCGAGCGGCTCAACCGGCTCCAGTTCCTGACCATTCGCCAATATCTGAGCCTGGTCTTCTCCGCCCTCGTCTTCCTCCTGCTGGTGCTGGCGCTATGGTCGTGATCTCGGATCTCGCCATCCAGGGTGCACAGATGCTCCTGGTGCTGACGCTGGCGCCGCTGCTCACCGGCTTTGTCCGCAAAGTGAAGGCGCAGCTGCTGCGCCGCCGCGGCGCGTCGATCGTGCAGCCTTACCGGGACCTCTTGCGGCTCCTACGCAAGGAGGTGATCCTTGCGGACACTGCTTCCTGGTTGTTTCGGGTGATCCCCTACCTGATCTTTGCGACGACTTGGGTGGCGGCAGCGTTGGTGCCGACCTTCGCCACCAGCCTTCTGTTCAGCTGGTCCGCGGATCTGATCGCGATCATCGCCCTGCTCGGCAGCGCGCGGTTCTTTTTGGCCCTCGCCGGGATGGATGTCGGCACGAGCTTTGGCGGCATCGGGTCGAGCCGGGAGGTCATGATCGCAACGCTGGCCGAACCCGCGATGATCATGATCGTGTTCACGCTCGCGCTCCTCGCCGGATCGACCCAGCTCTCGAATGTCGCGAGCTTCATGCTGTCCTCGTCGGTTGGGGTGAGGGTTTCGCTTGCGCTTGCGCTCGTCGCGCTCGTGATGGTGGCGATCGCCGAAAACGCCCGCATCCCGATCGACAATCCGGCGACGCATCTCGAACTCACCATGGTTCACGAGGCGATGGTGCTGGAATATTCCGGACGGCACCTCGCGATGATCGAACTCGCGGCGTCGCTGAAGCTCCTGCTCTACATCTCGCTGATCGGCTGCGTGTTCCTGCCTTGGGGGCTGGCGCTGCCCGGCGCAGGTGCCGCGGCCCAGGTCGCGGCCGTTGCGGTCTATATCGCCAAGCTCGCCGCCGGCGGCTTTCTGCTCGCCCTGTTCGAAACCACCGTGGCGAAGATGCGCGTTTTCCGCGTGCCGGACTTCCTGGGAGCCGCCCTCATGCTCGGACTTCTCGGCACCTTGCTGCTCTTCGTGTCGCGGAGCCTATAGATGGGCAACCTGGCCTTCGATATCGCCCATTTGCTCGCCGGCGGATTGGTGCTCGTCAGCCTGATGCTGCTGTACCAGGATCGGCTCTACGCGCTTCTCAACGTGTTTGCCCTGCAGGCGACGGTGCTCGCCATGTCGGTTGCGTGGCAGGCGTGGGTCCAGGGCGCCCCGCATCTCTACATCACGGCCGTGATCGCGCTGGTCGTCAAGGCGATCGTGATTCCGGTCGCGCTGCATCGGATCATCGCCCGGCTCGGCATCCATCGCGAGATCGAGAACGTCGTCAGCATCGGCCCCACCATGCTGGCGGGCATTGGGCTTGTCGCCCTGTCCATGGTGGTCATGTTGAAAGTGACGGCTGACGCCGACCCGCTCGCGCGGGAGGATTTGGCCTTTGCCCTCTCCGTCGTCTTGCTGGGCCTGCTGATGATGGTGACACGCCGCAACGCGGTCAGTCAGGTCGTCGGCTTCATGTCTCTGGAAAATGGCTTGATCCTGGCTGCGACGGGCGCAAAGGGCATGCCGCTCGTGGTCGAGATCAGCGTGGCCTTTTCGGTTCTCGTCGCCTTCATCGTGATCGGCATCTTCCTGTTTCGCATCCGCGAGCGGTTCGACACCGTCGATGTCCACGCGCTCGACCGCTTCCGCGGGGACCAGCGATGAACCCGCTTCCGGTCGACGGCATCACCTTGATCCTGGCCGTTCCCGCCGCGACGAGTGTCTTGTTGGCATCGTTGCCGAACTACCGTCTCTCGGCGCGGCTCAACGTCCTCTCGGCCTTCCTGACCTTCCTAGCGGCGCTGTCGCTGTTCGCGTCGAAGCCTGAGCCGGGACCCTACATCCTGGTCGACGATCTCAATATCGTCTTCGTGGTCCTCAACACCTTCATCGGCTTCACCACCAGCGTCTTCAGCGCCAGCTACATCGCCCACGAGCTGGAGACGGAGCGGCTGACTCCGGCCCATCTGCGCTTCTACCACGCCATGTACCAGGCCCTGCTGTTCGCCATGAACCTGGCGCTGGTGGCCAATAACATCGGGCTGATGTGGGTGGCGATCGAGATGGCGACGCTCACTACAGTGATCATGGTCGGCATCTACCGCACCGACGCCGCAATCGAGGCGGCGTGGAAATACTTCATCCTCGGCAGCGTCGGCATCGCGCTCGCGCTCTTCGGGACGATTCTGGTCTATATGGCTGCCCGGCCGGTGGTCGGCGAAGGCTTGGACGGCATGGTCTGGACTGTGCTGATCCAGCGCGTCTCCAGCTTCGATCCCGCGCTACTCAACCTCGCCTTCGTTTTCCTGTTGCTCGGCTACGGCACGAAGGTGGGCTTGGCACCGTTGCACGCCTGGTTGCCGGATGCCCATGCCGAAGGCCCGACGCCAATCTCGGCCGTGCTGTCGGGCCTGCTGCTCAATGTCGCGCTCTACGCCGTCCTGCGCTTCAAGCTGCTGCTGGCCGCCAATCCCGCGGCGCTGACGCCCGGGCCGTTGATGGTGACGCTGGGCCTGCTCTCGCTCGTCTTCGCCGGGTTCATGCTCTACCGCCGCCGCGACATCAAACGGATGTTCGCCTATTCGTCGATCGAGCATATGGGCATCATTGTCTTCGCATTCGGCATGGGGGGACCGCTGGCCAATTTCGCGGGCCTTCTGCACATGACGATGCACAGCCTGACAAAGTCGGCGATCTTTTTTGCGGTCGGCCATATCGCCCAGGCCAAGGGCACGCAGAAGATTGCCGACCTCCACGGCTTGACGGTCAGCCATCCAGTCCTGGGGTGGGGCCTCGTCGTGGGTGTGGTTGCCATCGCCGGCATGCCGCCGCTCGGAATCTTCATGAGCGAATTCCTGGTGGTCAGCTCGACCTTCGCCCGCGCGCCTCTGTTGGCGCTGCCGTTGGTCCTCGGCCTGCTCGTCGCATTCGGAGCGCTCATGCTGCGGGTCCATGGGCTGGCCTTCGGCGAGCCTACCGGCAGCAGCGAACCGGTGCAGGCGTCCTATCTTCCGATGATCGGACATCTCGCTCTGGTCCTGATGGCGGGCATCTATCTGCCGCCACCACTCGTCTCCTGGTTTCGGCACGTTGCAGGCCTGCTCGGGTAAGGGAGGACGTAAGCGATGCCGACCCTCTCAGACACAATTGCAACCGGTCGCGTGATCGAGGCGCATCGATCATACCCTCGGGTCGTGGTGAGTGCTTCGCTTTGGCAGACTTTGATCTCGCGGCTTTCCCAGGGAGAGAGCACCCTTCTTGGACTCTGGGGAGATGCCGATGCGGTTCACATGGCGCTTCTCGACGAGAGAGAGGGCGGTGTCATCGTTGCCACGGCGCTGACCGGCGAGGGACCGATCCCCTCGGTGAGCCGGGTTCATCCTCCGGCCCTGCGCCTGGAACGCACGCTCCGGGATCTGTTCGGGATCGAACTTGCGGAGCTGCCTGACCCGCGGCCTTGGCTTGATCACGGCCGCTGGGGACTGCGCAACCCGTTGGCTCGCCATGCCGAAGCAGCCGGGGAGCCCACGAGCTATCCATTCCTCGGCGCGGAGGGCGAGGGCCTGCACCAGATTCCGGTCGGCCCCGTGCATGCGGGCATCATCGAGCCGGGCCATTTTCGCTTCACCGCCAATGGCGAAACGGTCGTGCGGCTCGAGGAGCGGCTGGGCTACGCCCACAAGGGCGTCGAGTCGCTGATGGCCGGCGCGTCCATCGAACAGGCCGCGCGCCTCGCCGGACGAACCTCGGGCGACAGCACGGTCGCCTATGCCTTCGCATTCGCCCGGGCCGTCGAGGCGGCGCTTGCCATCGACGTGCCCCCGCGCGCCCTCTGGCTGCGGGCCCTGATGGCCGAGCTCGAACGCCTCGCCAATCATTTCGGGGATATCGGCGCGATCTGCAACGATGCCGCCTTCGCGCTCCTGCACGCCCATACCAGCGTTCTGCGCGAGCGCGTGCTGCGGGCCGCTGCCGCCTGCTTCGGGCATCGCCTGATGATGGATTGCATCATGCCGGGTGGCGTCGCGGGGGATCTCACTCCGGAAGGGGCCGGACTGATCCGTGAATTGGCCGATATCGCCGGTAAGGCCTTTCCGGCGCTGGTTGAGCTTTATGATAATACCGCCTCGCTTCAGGACAGGACGGTCGGAACCGGCATCCTGAATCCGACGCTGGCGCGGCAGTATGGCTGCGGAGGCTATGTCGGCAGGGCATCGGGGCGCAACTTCGATGTTCGACGCAACCTCGCCTATGCGCCCTATGACAGTTTACGTTTCGAGATCCCCGTGCGCAGTGAAGGCGATGTCAACGCGCGGGTCTGGATCCGCATCCAGGAGGTCCAGCAGAGCCTCGCGCTGATCGAACAGATTCTAGATGCCATGCCGACGGACGGCCCTCTGCGTGCACCGGTGGGGGCGACCGGCAAGCCCGCGGAGGGTTTGGCGCTGGTCGAAGGATTCCGCGGCGATGTTCTCGCCTGGGTCCGCCTCGGAGCGGATGGATGCGTCGATCGCTGCCACCTGCGTGATCCGTCCTGGTTCCAGTGGCCGCTGCTGGAGGCCGCGATCGAGGGCAATATCGTCGCCGACTTTCCCCTCTGCAACAAATCGTTCAACTGCTCCTATTCGGGGCATGACCTCTAGGTCCACGCCATGCGGAAGATCTTGTTCGAGAGCCTTGCGAAAGCGCCACTCACCGAGCCTGCTCCTGGCGAAGCCGACGCCGAGATTTCGGCACTCGCCATTCAGCTCGACCATGCCGCACGCGCCAAGCTTGGACGCAGCCTGTCCATCCGCGAAGTCGATGCCGGGTCGTGCAATGGCTGCGAACTTGAGATCCATGCTCTCAGCAACGCGTTCTACGACTTGGAGCGCTTCGGATTGAGGTTTGTTGCCTCCCCGCGGCATGCCGATGTCTTGCTCGTGACAGGACCTGTCACCAGGAACATGAGCGAAGCGCTCCTGAGGACCTATCAGGCGATTCCAGCACCCAAATGGGTCGTGGCCGCGGGAGCCTGCGCCTACGATGGCGGCCTTTTCGCCGGAGGCTATGCATGCCTCGGCGGTGTCGCTGCGGTCGTTCCGGTCGACCTGTATATCCCCGGCTGCCCTCCGACCCCGACTGCCTTGCTCAAGGGGCTGCTCGCGCTCATGGCGAACGGCAGAGCCCGGGGCCCGCTGTGACCCCGCAATCTCGCAGCTACCAGAGCCGTGGGCGCCGGACGGACCAGCTCAGGAACTCAGCGGCGATAACTGGTGGAAAGGTGTCCTGCCCCAGCTCCAGTCGCCGTTCCGGCGCGCATGCGATGACAGCATTGCGCTCCGGTTCTCCAAAGGCTTCATCGATGATCCAGGCATTCAGATCCGATCCCGCAAGGTCAGCGGTGATCTCATCGGGTAGTGGGTCCAGATCGTGCTCGACAAGAAGGTTCATGGCAATTCGCCCGGACTGCGTCAGCGTAGCGCGCAAGGCCTGACAGGTCTGGCGACCGAACTCATCCCCGAACCGAAAGTCCGTGCCCCCAACGTCGATTGCAATGCCGTCGAAGCGCTCGGACGTCATCCCGAGAAAATCTTTGAAATCTGCCTCGATGCATCGAATCCCGCGTGGCATCCAGAAATATTCCTGCGCGAGCTTGAAGCTGATCGGATTGTGGTCGACGAGCGTGACCGCCTTTCCCTGCCGATACAGCATGGTCGCAAGCGTGCCTCCGGCGCATCCGAGCAACAGCACGTTCGTTGCCTGCCGAAGAAAGCTGCTCATCAGGTGGATATAGGTAAAGCAGCTTTCGCCACTCGGCAGGGCGTGGCTCTGGAATGCGTTGCCTTCGTAGTAGCGACGGGCTCCGGTCACCTTGTCCTCTATGATGCAGATCGTCCCGTATGCTCCCTCGAAATATCCCAACGTCCGCATCGCCTAGTCCCGTTACCAAGGCTTCCCCGCTCAGACGCCCACAACCTACATCCGGCGTTAGTGGTGATGTCTAAGGCATCACTACTTAGCATCAGGATAACGGTCCTGAGGTCGGAGCGCCAAACCAGATGACTGCGGCGATCAGGTCCTGACACATTCCGGCAAGCGGATCGGGAGCTGCTACCGGTCACTGGGGCAGAACGCCTGTTGCGGACGTCACGCGGCGTCTGGCGATCGCATCTGCTGCCATCGGGACTCCCTCAAGCAGCAGTAGGAGGATCGCCAGCGGAACCGTCATGCCGAGAAGCCTATGTGATCGAAGCCGAGGGCGCCGACTACTCCCACCGGCGAAGAAGGAGCCAAGCAGCGCCCCCAAGCAAGCGTAGTTTCGCGCGATCGATCAGGGCGCGACCGTAAGCGGGGGCCGATTGTCCTGTTCCAATAAAACAGCTTCCCAGCTCGATGCCGATATCCGAGACCACGCCCGTCACATGCGAGCTCGCGAAATCTTGGTGATGATCGCGTTTTGCAGCCCCATGATGAAATCGATGCCAGAGGAAGGCTGATCTATGCTCGCAAGGGCGGCCGGCTGATGATCACGACGTCGATCGACGGCAATCCAGCGACCGCGGCCAATGGTGGCACGATCGGCATCGCCGCTGCGAGCCATGACCATGTTCTCGCATGGCACGAGCCCGGCACCGCGCATGGTGGGACGGCGATCGAGAGCCCGCCCAGCGAGCGCCCGAACGGAGCCGTCGTCGCCGATTTTCGTGATCCGGACGGCAACAAGCTCACCGCACGCTCTCAGCCGACGAAGTGACACAAGCGGCGCAGCGGCGGAAAATTCGCGCCAGTGTCGTAACACCCGGCTTCTCGATGACAATGTCCCGATCCAGGCGCCCTGCCCGCTTGATCGCGGTCGCCCTTGCCTGCAAGTCAGCGACCGCGCAGCGCGATCAGGCTGACGTCGATGGTCTGTGCCCGGAAGCCAGCTTCGCAGTAGCAGAGATAGTATTCCCACAGCCTGCGAAACGGCTCGTCGAAGCCGAGTTGCGCGACGGTCGTCCAGCGTTCCAGGAAGCGCCGGCGCCACTCGTTCAGGGTCAAGGCGTAGCTCTCGCCGAAGTCGAGTTGCTCGACCACGGTAAGGCCCGCTCCTTCGGCCTGGTGTGCCAATGCCGGGACCGATGGCAGGCAGCCGCCGGGAAAGATGTAACGCTGGATGAAATCGGTGCCCTGCCGGTAGGCCTCGAACACAGTGTCGTCGATCGTGATCGCTTGCAGCACGGCACAACCGCCGGGCCGCAGCGAACGCTGCAGCGTCGCGAAATAGGACGGCCAATAGGCATGGCCAACCGCCTCGATCATCTCGATCGAAACGATGCGGTCGAATTGGCCGGAGATGTCGCGATAATCCTGCAGGTGCAGACTGACGCGCTCGGCCAGACCGGCCTTGGCGATGCGCTGCCGCGCTGTCTCCAGCTGCGCCGGCGAGAGGGTGATTGCGGTCACGCGGCAGCCTTCGCGGGCCAGCCGTTCGGCCAGGGCTCCCCAGCCGCAACCAATCTCGAGGACATGTTCGCCGCCCGAAAGGCCCAGCATGGCAACGATCCTGTCGAGCCTGCGCTGCTGCGCCGCCTCCAGCGTCTCTGTCGGCGTTTCGTAGAGTGCCGAGGAGTACATCATGCTGGCGTCGAGCCACTGGCCGTAGAAATCATTGCCGAGGTCGTAATGGGCCATGATGTTGCGGCGACTGCCCGCGCGGGTATTGGCGTTCAGCATGTGCCGAAAACGATTGTACAGGCGCACTGGCCACGCCCCCGAGACCAGCCGGCGCAGCGTCGCGTCATTGCGCGCGCCGAGTTCAATCAGTGCCGTGAGATCGGGTGTGTCCAGCTCGCCGTCCCGATAGGCTTCGGCCAACCCGATATCGCCGTCGAGCAGCACGCGCCGCATCGCGCGCCAATTTTTCAGGATCAGCGTGGCCTGGGGGCCTGGCGCAGCGTTCCCGCTGTGGAGGCGCTCGCCCTCTGGCGTGACGACGGTCAGGCGGCCAATGGCGATGCGCGAGAGCAAGCGGCGCAGGAACCAGCGCGAGAGGCCGATGCCGCGCGGCAGCGCGAGCGACGGCTCGGTCATCGGGAGATGCCGTTCGGTCTCCTGTTGGCTCATGGCTGAATCGATCCTTTCGCATGCGGCGCCACGGCGCTGCCAGGGCTGAATGGGCGCTCCGGCGGCGCAGGATGCCGCCGCCACGGAATGCGTTTCGCCAGCAGCCGCAGCGCGTGCCAGTGGATGGCGGCGGTGACTTTCAGCGTCAGCAGCGGATGGGTCGCCAGCAGCCGCAGCAGCGTTGCGTCGCTCATCTCCGCGCGTTTGCCGCTCATCGTCGCGGAGATCAGGCGCCCTGCGGCGTCGTGACCGTCGATCGCGATCGAGACATGGTCCCCAGGGGGCACGACCTGGAAGGCGTAGCGCATCGCCAGCCCCATGAAGGGCGAGACGTGGAAGACCTTGCGGGCCTCCTGCCGCAGCGGCTCTCCCGTGGCGGGCGCCGGCGCGACGTAGCTGTGGGTCTCGCCGAAGGTGTTGTGTACCTCGTAGACGGTGGCGCAGAGGCTGCCGTCGCGCCGATAGCAGAAATAGGCGTTGAATGGGTTGAAGGCGTAGCCGAGGATGCGCGGCATGGTCAGCAGGCGGATGGAGCCTTCGTCCCAAGCGATATCCGCGCTGGCCAGAGCCTCGCCGATCTGCGCCCGCAGAGGCCGCCCGCTGCGGTCGCCATAGTCGGTGTCGCGAAAGGCATAGAGATTGAAGCGATTGCGCGAAAAGCTGCTCAGATTTGCGGCGAGCGGACCGATTTCGTCGAGGTCAAGCAGCATCCAGAAGACGCGATAGGCCAAGGCATGCGGCTTCGGCCGAAACCGATGGTGTCGCACTCGCCCGACATAGAGCGCGGAGTTCCAGCTCACGCCGCCTGCTCCCTTTGCTCGGGCAGCGGGATGCGTCCCGATTCGTGGGGGACATGCCAGGGCCGGCGGCGGCCTCCGAGCGCCTCGGCGACCGCGAGCCCGGCTTGCAGCCCGTCCTCGTGGAAGCCCGATCCGAAATAGGCGCCGCAGAACCAGCTGCGCCGCGCGCCCTGCAGCGACCACAGCCGCGCCTGCGCGTCGAGCGCCGCGGCATCGAACAGCGGATGCTCGTATGATTCCTCATGGAGGATGGTGGCCTCGCGCAGCCCGTCCGGCGGGTTGAGCGTGACGAAGAGCGGCCGCTCTTCCGGCAAGCCTTGGAGCCGGTTCATCCAGTAGGTGACGGCACAGGCAGCTTCGGGCCGGCTGCGCTCGCCGATATGGTTCCAACTCGCCCAGGCTCGCCGGCGCCGAGGCATCAGGGCCGCATCGTCATGCAGCACCACGCGGTTGCGACTGTAGCGGAAGGCGCCGAGCGTCTCCGTCTCCTCCGTGCCGGGATCGGCCAGCATCGCGAGCGTCTGGTCGGCATGAGCGGCAAAGACCACCTCGTCGAAGCGCTCGCTCCAGCCGTCACCCTGGACCACGACCTCGTTGGGCGCTCGCCGAACCTGTCGCACTGGCGAGCCGATCCTGACCTGCCCCGAAAAGGCGCTGCGCAACCTCTCGACATAGACGGCGCTGCCGCCGGTCACGGTGCGCCACACCGGGCGGTCGGTGAACTGCAGCAGCCCATGATTATGGTGGAAGCGAAGAAATGCCGCAGCGGGGTAGGACAGGATCTCGGAACAGGGTGCCGACCAGATCGCCGCGGCCATCGGGAGGAGATGATCGTCGCGGAAGGCGGCGCCATATCCGCCTGCGGCAAGATAATCGCCGAGCGAAATCTCCCCCGCCTCGCCTGTCCGCACATCTCTCGAAGCGTTTCGGTAGAAGCGACCAACGTCCTGCAGCATCGCCCAGAAGCGCGGGCTGACCAGGTTGCGCCGCTGGGCGAACAAGCCGGTTATGCCGGTGCCGCTGTATTCGAGCCGGCCGCCATCGAGGGAGACGGCGAAGGACATCTCGGTGGGCTGTGTCGCGACGCGAAGATGCGCCATCAAAGCTATGAAATTGGGATAGGTCGCCTCGTTATAGACGATGAAACCGGTATCGACCGCAGTCTCGCTGCCATGTCGGGTGATGTGAACCGTGTTGGCGTGGCCGCCAAGGCGAGGAGCCGCCTCAAACAGCACGACGTCATGCGCCTGTCCGAGCAGCCACGCGCAGGAGAGGCCGGAGATGCCGGCGCCGATCACCGCGATCCTCTTTGACTGGGCCTGTGTCCTTTCCATCCCCGCCTCTCCGTTTTTCATGACGGGTATACGCAGCACGTGCCGGTCTGGATTTGCCGCAGGGCGCCGAAAAACACACCGGCCCGGTGACCCATGGCCGGATCTGGTGCGTAGGCAGCAAAACAGGTGCGGACACCCGGGAGGGATCGGCTATGTCGAGGACAGCTCTGAAGCAGGTGATCACGGCGATCGGTGCCTATGCCGCGCATCCCGATCCGCGCGCCGCGATCGCCAACGCCGTCGCGCTCGTTATCGTCTCGAACCAGCCCTTCTATCCGCTGTATATCTATTGGGCGGTCTCGCCGGTCATCTCGCCGTCCTACGTCACCTTTCTGTCGACGCCCCTCTTTGCCGCCGTTCCGGCCGCGATGCGGCGCAGTTCGCTTTTCGGACGTGCGCTGCTGCTCGTCGCCGGCATCGGCAACACCCTGCTCTGCCGCGTTGCTTTCGGCCCGGGCTCAGGGGTCGAGGTTTTCCTGTTTTCGTGCCTGATGCTGGCGCTGCTGCTGTTTCGACGTCGCGAATGCGCCTTTGCATTGGGCTTCGCGGCGCTGGCCTTCATCGTCTATCTGCAGCCGTCTGCGCTTCTGGGCGCGCCGCTTCACCTCTACGACCCGGGTGAATACGCCGCCCTGCAGCGCCTGAATTTTTTAAGCGCCGCATCCCTGACCGTGTTGATCGGCTGGCTCTTCGCCGGCCGCCTCGGCACGATTTCGCACTCCGATGAAACCGATCAGGGTGGCTGAGCGTAGAAGAGAGGCATTCGCGGAAAAGGACATCGCCATGAGCCGCCTTCTGCTCGCCCTCACCTTTTCATCATTGTCTGTGGCGAGCGCGGCCGCCAGAGATCTCGATGGCACTTGGCTGCGCGACGATGGCAATGCGCGTGTGCGCATCGCGCCATGCGGCGACAAAATCTGTGCGACCAATCTCTGGATCGGCGACACCAGCACAGGTGAGGCCGTTGGCGATAAGCTGATCATGACCCTGGCGCGCCAGGCCGACGGAAGCTTCTCGGGGAACGCCTACGATCCCAAGCGAGACTGGAGCTATGCGATGACGATCACGACGGCCGCCGGGGGCTTGACCACGCGCGGTTGCATCGTCGGGCGGCTGATCTGTCGGGACGTGGCCTGGAAGGCCGTTCAGTAATGCGACCGAGTATTGTCTTGGCTGGCCAACCAGTGATCCAGCGCCCTGGGCCAGGCGTATCTCAACCATGGTTGCCGCACTCGCCCTGACTGTCGATGGCATGCGCAAGGCGGGAGCCGCTGCGCAAGGAGGTCGGTTCGTCGTCTTGTTCGACCCCAACTCACTAATTGCTGCGATCGCGCGCTCGGGTGACCGGGCCGCATTCGCCGCTCTTTTCGACCATTTCGCGCCACGCGTGAAGGGCCTGCTCATGCGTGGCGGAACGCCTGCCGAGCTGGCGGAGGAGGTCGCGCAGGAAACCTTGCTGGCCGTCTGGCGCAAGGCGGCGTTGTTTGACCCTGCCAAAGCCAGCGCATCGACCTGGATCGCGACAATAGCGCGAAATTTGCGCATCGACATCGCTCGCCGGGAGACACGGTCGCGATTGTCCCAAGTTTACGAGATTCTGGATGAAGAAAGACCTGAACGTCCCGACGAGACACTCTCCGGAGCGGAACGTGATGTGCGGGTGCGGGCGGCAATGACGCAGCTCTCAGCGGATCAATATCGCGTCGTCGAACTGGCGTTCCTCGAAGGCTTCAGCCACCAGGACGTCGCTCACCGTCTCGCCATTCCGCTCGGGACGGTGAAGTCGCGGCTGCGATTGGCCCTGTCGCATCTGCGCGGCAAGCTGGAGGATCTGCGATGAGCGTCGCGCATCGTCCGTCCGACGAAATGCTGGCGTCCTTCGCCGCGGGGCAACTCGACGAAGGTCTCGCGGTGGTCGTCGCGGCTCATGTCGAGATGGATCACGTGAGCTGGCGGCGCGTACAGGAACTGCAGGCCGTGCAGGGTGCGCTCCTCGACGCAATCGAGCCCGTCTCGATGGATGCGGGGCCGCCCCATTCGCGGCTGGTCGAGCCCGACAAGCTAGGCGTCGATAGGGCTTCGCCAGGGGGCGAACCGGGATTGCCCGGGGTTCTGCGTCCCTACGCCTTGGGCCCGTGGCGGCCGATCGGAATCCGGATCGCCCTGCGGCGCATCGAGGTTCCCGGCGCGGAAGCACGCGTATTCATGCTGCGCGCCGGGCCAGGCATCGCATTGCCGCACCACAAGCATAGCGGTCTCGAATGGACCACGATCCTGTCCGGGGCCTATGAGCATGAATACGGGCGCTATGCGGCCGGGGATTTCGACGAAGCCGATTCCGATAGCGATCACACGCCGCGTGTCGACCCGATCGAGGGCTGCACCTGCATCGTCGCCATGACCGGGAATGTGCTGCTCCAAGGCTGGCTCGGACGGCTGTTGCAACCACTGGTGCGGCTGTGACCGTCGCTTCCTTCGCCATGGCCGCCGTTCTCACGGGCGTGGCGATGTCTGCCTTCATGCTGCTGGCAGCGCTGATCGAGCGCCGCACCGGCAATTCCGGCTGGATCGATGTGATCTGGACCGTTGGGCTCGGTGCGACCGGCTTCGCCGGCGCATTGTTGCCCTTTGGCGCCGGGCCGATGTCGCGACGTTTGCTGGTGGCCGGGCTTGCACTCGCCTGGGCGCTGAGGCTCGGCCTGCACATCGCGCGGCGTACGAGCAATATCACCGAGGATCCGCGCTACGCGAAGCTCAAGCGCGACTGGGGTAGCCAGGCGCCTCGACAGATGGTTCGCCTGCTTCAGATGCAGGCGCTGGTCAGCATTCCGCTGGCGCTGGGGATCGTTCTGGCGGCGCATAACCCGGCGCCTTTGCTGGGCTGGCAGGATCTCGTCGGTGTCTGCGTCTTCGTCGCCGGCCTCGCAGGCGGTGCCGTTGCGGATGGGCAACTGCGTGCTTTCGCCCGGTTGGGAACCAGCGGCGTCTGCGATCGCGGATTATGGCGCTGGTCACGTCATCCGAACTACTTCTTCGAATGCGTGCTCTGGTGCTCCTACGCGATAGCAGCACCCGGAATGTCCTATCCCTGGGGCTGGCTCGCCCTATTGGCGCCTGCCTGCATCACGCTGCTGCTCACCCGTATCTCAGGTATCCCCCCGCTTGAGGAGCACCTGCTCGCCAAGCACGGCGCCGCTTATCGGGCGTACCAGAATCGAACCAGCGCGCTGATCCCGAAGCCGCCGAAAGGAGCAACGCCATGACCATCATGCAGAGGCTCTCGAACTGGGGCGAAGGCCTGCCCCTGCCCGACGCCATCAGCCGCATGGTGATTGCCTCTCTGGTCGGTCGCACGGGGCAGTCCCTGGCCGCGCAATCCGCCGATGCCGCCGCCTTCGCCCGCGAGATGGCGGAGTTTCCGATCGCAATCCATACCGATATCGCCAACGCCCAGCACTATGAGGTCCCGGCCGCCTTCTTCGACCAGGTGCTTGGACCGCAGCGCAGATATTCCTCCTGCTACTACGCCAATTCCAGCGATAGTCTCGCGACGGCGGAAGAGACGGCGCTTGTGCTGACGGCGGAGCACGCGTTGCTCGCCGATGGTCAGGATATCCTCGAGCTCGGCTGCGGCTGGGGTTCGCTGTCGCTATGGATGGCGAAGCGCTACCCGGCAGCGCGGATCGTCTCGGTTTCCAATTCCGCTTCGCAACGCGCCTTCATCGAGGAACGGGCGCGCCAATACGGGCTCAGCAACCTCCGCATCGTCACCGCCGACATGAACGATTTCACAGCGGATGAGCGTTTCGACCGCGTCGTCTCGGTCGAGATGTTCGAGCATATGGCGAATTGGCGCGCGCTTCTCGGCCGCGTCCACGGTTGGCTCAAGCCGGACGGGAGGCTGTTCATCCATGTCTTCGCGCATGTGCGGGGCTGTTACCGTTTCGACAGCGGCGATGGCGGCGACTGGATTGCGCAACATTTCTTTACAGGCGGCATCATGCCGAGCGCGGCCCTGGCGCATCAGTTTCCCGATATCTTCGCCGTCGAGGCGGAATGGCGCTGGAGCGGCGAGCACTACCGGCGCACGGCCGAGGATTGGCTGTCGAACTTCGACCACAACCTGCCGAGAATCGACCCGATCCTGAGCGAGGTCTATGGCGAGGACGCGGCGCTGTGGCGGCGCCGCTGGCGCCTGTTTTTTCTGGCCACGAGCGGGTTGTTCGGTCATGCCGGCGGCGAACCCTGGGGCGTCAATCACTATCGGCTGCGGCCCGCTTGATGGCTCCGCCGAGGAGATCGAACGATCAGACCCAGCCCCAACCGCTGGCGCGGCGCACGATCTCATAGGCGATCCAGCTGCAGAAGCCGACGGCGACGGTGCCGTAGACCATGTCTGCGACAGTGATCGTCAGCGTCCAGGGGCGCAGAGTGGCGTAGTTCGTCAGGTCATAAGTCGCATAGGCGAACAAGCCGATCAGGGCACCATTCACCAGAGCCGCGCCGGCGTTTTCATCCCGCAGAGCGGGCATGATCGCGAAATGCAGTACACCGAGCGGAAAGCCGAAATAGAACAACGCTGCTGGCCAGTAGCGCACCTGCTCGACGATCAGGTCGCCCAGCGCAGGCCTGTAGAGCTTGGCCGTCATCGTGCCGAGCCAGATGGCATCGCAGATGCCGAAGGCGACGAGAAACGCGATGTAACCGACGACGAAGCGCATGATGACCTCCGGGGCTGTGCCTGCAGATACGCAGGGCACGCCGCCCCGGTTCACGTCCGGGTGCCGCTTCGAAACGCCCAAGGCGCAAATCCATTCCACCGGAGCAAGCGTATAGAGCCAAGCCCCTGGAGCTGATGGCGACAATGACGACTGAAATCTCCCGCCGCGCGATCGTTCCAATGCTCGCTGCGGGAGCCCTTCCCGGCTGCGCCGCGCTACGCCCTGACGTGTTAACGAATGGCGCAAGCGACGTCGCCTACGGCCGCCTCCAGCGGCAGCGAATGGACATTTACGTCCCGCAAAATGGCGGCACCGACAGACCGGTCGTCTTCTTCATCTATGGCGGCTCCTGGGCCAACGGCGCCAAGGAGACCTATGCATTCGTCGGTGAAGCGCTCGCCTCGCGCGGCTTCGTCACGGTGATTGCAGATTATCGTCTCGTTCCCGAGGTGCGCTTTCCGACATTCATCGAGGATGGCGCAATGGCTCTGCGCTTCGTGCGCGACAATATCGCCCGCTTCGGCGGCTCACCGCGCATGCTTCACCTCATGGGACATTCTGCCGGCGCCTATAACGCCATGATGCTGACGCTGGACAAGCGCTATCTCGCCGCTGCCGGGCTGCGTTCGAACGATATCCGCTCCGCGGTCGGGCTCTCGGGCCCCTATGATTTCCTGCCCTTCGACATCGATGTGACCAAGGCAGCGTTCGGAAACGCCCGCGACCCGGCGCTGACGCAACCGATCAATTTTGCCCGCAGCGATACCCCGCCGGTTTTTCTGGCGACCGGGTCCGATGATACGACTGTCCTGCCGCGCAACAGCGAACGGCTCGCCGCAGCGCTGAAGAACGCCGGCGCGCAGTCGGTCGCGCTCAAGATCTATCCGGGTCTCGGCCATGTCGGGACGGTCGTCGCGCTGTCGGAGCTTTTGCACTGGAGTGCGCCGGTGCTGGATGATGTCGTCGCGTTTTTAACGTCAAGGCTCTGACAGAGCCCTTCTGACATCATCGCGACGCCAAGTCTTGTTTCCTGCAACCATCCGATGCCCGGAAATGACGCGGATCGTGCCAGGCGCCCTGCCCCGCAATTCAGCTGGCGCTGCGATCTCGGCCTCGATCTCCTCGAAGCGCGCCATGGTGGCGAATGAGCGCAACTTCACCAGAGCCGGCACGAAACTGGGCGTGTCGCAGCCGGCACTGAGCCTGACCATCAAGGGGTTCGAGGAGCGCCTCAAGCCGCGCCTGCTCAGCCGCACGGGCGCGTAGCGTCGCGCGGACTGAGGCTGGCATCCGATTGCTGGAGACGGTCCGCCCGCGGCCACGGCGGCGGCCGGAATTGCGCAGGATTGCGCGGCCCTCCCCCTCTTTCGACGAAACAAGCCGATGGGCCGGACAGGCCGTTAATGCACAGAGCAGCCGCGTTGCAGCGACGACACATCGGTCTGCGCCGGCGTGCCCGTTCGCTTCTGTCCCATTCGGCGTTCGCTCAAGTCCAAGTCTATCGCCTGCGGACACCATAGAGAGCCGTTAGGGAATATGACGGGAATGCAGAAACAGAAGAAGACTCCATGCAGTTTATTTTGATTCAAAACTGAAGACAAGGCCTCCATCCGGAGAATGACTCCGACTTTGCTTTCCGCTCCCAGCGGCTTTCTAGAAGAGATTGACGGGCACCACGATGACAAAGCTCCTTTCGTTCACGGTAAGCCTCGCCGCCCTGTCAGCGGCCACCGCCGCCTTCGGCCAGGCCAATCCGATCCCCGTCATCAATCTCGACACGATCACCGTCACGGCGGCACGTACCGAGCGCAGCACCGCGGAGACACCGCAATCGGTCCAGGTCCTGGACCGGGCCCAGATCGAGGAGCAGCTCAAATTCAGCCCGAGCGCCGCCGCTGCCCTCGGCAAGCTGGTGCCGGGCTATTCGATGTCCACGCAAACGGTGTCCAGCGCCTCGGAAAACTATCGCGGGCGCGACCTGCTCGTGCTGGTCGACGGCGTACCGATGACCACGCCGCTGCGCGACGTCTCGCGCATCCTGTCGATGATCGATCTCAACTCGGTCGAGCGCATCGAAGTCGTGGCCGGTGCTTCGAGCCTCTATGGCGCCGGCGCGACCGGCGGCACGGTCAATTTCATTACCAAGAAGGCGGCGGAGGGCAAGCCGACCGTCACGGTCAACACCGCGATGCGCGCCTTCACGCAGAATATCGGCCGCTCGCTCGCTCCGGAGGCCTCCGTCACGGTTTCCGGCAAGGTCCCCAACGGCTTCGATTACCTGGTCACGGCCAGCGGACGTGGCGCCGGCCGCACCTATGACGGCGCCGGCCGCGAATTGCCCTCGGACGGACTGCTCGGCCAGGGCGGCGGCGACCGCTACAAGGCGGGCAACCTGCTGGCCAAGCTCGGCTATGACTTCGACACGAGCAAGCGCATCGAGATCAACGGCTCGCTGATCGCCTTCGACCAGGATCCCAAATATCTGACGAACTATGCCGCTCCCTACGCCCGCCCGGACCGGACGCGGCTTTATCCCGGCCAGAACGTCATCGAGGACACCAAGTCACTCTCGCTGCGCTACACCGACAAGGATTTCGCGCTCGGCAGCCTGAGCGTGCTCGGCTACTACAACGACATCAAGAAGCGCTTCAATTATTCAACCTTTGCATACCCTTACAACACGCAGGTCTACTACTCCTTCAACCCGCTCTCGCCGACGAGCCCGGACAACCAGACGACGCTCTACTCCCAGCGCGGCGGCGTCAACGTCACGATCGACACCTCGCTCGACCGGCTCCTGCCTGGCGCTAAGCTGACCTGGGGCGGCGACCTGATCCAGGACCGCACCTGGCAGACGCTGACCAACGGCCAGGACGTCTTCACGCCATTGAAGCAGACGACCACTGCGGGCTTCGGCCAGTTGCAGATCCCGATCGGGGAGCGGATCGTGCTGCGCGGTGGCTTGCGCTATGAGCATTTCGCGCTGTCGGTCAGCGATTATGTCCGCCCGGCGGCCTATGCGGCCGTGGCCGCCAACAACGCGCTCGGCTATCAGAGCTTCGTCCTGCCCGCCCTCAATGTGACGGGTGGCAATTTCGACTATTCGGCGCTGACCGGCAATCTCGGCGCGACAGTCAAGCTGTCGGACACGAGCGAAGTCTTCGGTGGCTGGTCGCAGGGCTTCGCGCTGCCCGATGTCGGCGCCTTCACCCGGCGCGCCGGTCTCTCGACCGCTTATGCCTGCACCCTGGCCAACATCAACTGCCTGCCGGCCAGCCGCCGCACGATCAGCTATGCCTCGATCGCGCCCGAGGCGCAGATCGTCAACAACTACGAGCTCGGGGTGCGCGGCAGCTACGGCGCCTTCAAGGGATCGCTGACCGGCTATATCAGCACCTCGGACGACGGCGTGACCTTCGATGCCGCCACCAACACGCTCTCGCAGCAGAAGGAGCGCATCTGGGGCGCGGAGGCGACGGCGGATTACGCCTTCACCGAGCAGTTCACCATGGGCTCGGTCGTGTCATATCGCGAGGGCCGCTACGACACGAACAAGGATGGCAAGCTCGACAGCTATCTGCCCAACAACCGCATCGGC
The DNA here is from genome assembly GCF_002917105.1 of Allobosea psychrotolerans. GTDB lineage: Bacteria > Pseudomonadota > Alphaproteobacteria > Rhizobiales > Beijerinckiaceae > Allobosea > Allobosea psychrotolerans. The sequence continues at coordinate 152,701 of NZ_PQFZ01000002.1, read as the reverse complement.
TCGCCCTGGCGCGGCATGCTCTATGGCAGCTATCGTTTCGTGAACGGCATGCAGCTGCGCCTCGAGGGCGAAGGCTTCTCGGACCGCGACGTCGCCATCGACCTCACGGGCACCCGCTACAAGCTGAAGGGCGCCGTGACGATGAACGCCGCCTTCACCGCACCGATCTGGGAGGGCGAGGCTTATGTCTCGGTCAACAACCTGTTCGACCGGGCCTATCAGAACCCGACGGCGACCTCGGTGCGCAACCTCGCCAATTATGCCTGGGGTCGCACAGTGACGGTCGGCTTCCGCAAGACTTTCTGACGCATCATGGTCAGCCTCGACATCGGTGCCGACGCGATCCTGACGTTGCGTTATCTGCCGCCCTATCTCGACAGCGACGAGCGCGACTATCTCGACGCGCTCGCCAGGATCGGCGAGCGCGCGGAGCCCTATGTCCTGCTGACGGTCTTCGGCGGCAGGCGGGCGCTTTCACAGGCTGGCGAGCGCGAGCAGGCGCTCTGGTTCAAGGCGACGAAGGCGCGCCTGAGCCAGTTCTGCCAGGCTTGCGCCATTATCCGGCCCGACGCCGACGAGAAGACGGCAGAGATATTCCGCCGGCTCTGGCCCTTCCCGATCATCGCGGAGCGCGAGGAGGAGGCCGGCCTGGCCTTCCTGCTCCAGCATCAGACGGCCGTGCCGTGACCGTGACTTCTCCGGCGAGCGCCGCCGGCCTTAATGGGCGCGAGCCCATCGGGCGCTATCGCCTGTTCGGGGTCCTCGCCGGGCTCTATCTCGCCCAGTCGATCCCGTCCTATCTCTTCGTCGCGGCGATCCCGCCGATCCTGCGCGAAGCCGGCGTGTCGCGAACCGCGATCGGCTATATGAGCATCCTGCTGCTGCCGCTCGTCCTCAAGCTGTTCTGGGCGCCCTGGGTCGATCGCGTCAGGCCCTTCGCGCGGGCGCACCGGGCCGGCTGGGTGCTGATAACGCAGAGCGCGACGATCCTCGCCATCCTCGCCCTGATCCCGATCGGCCCCACGAACATCGTCGGCATTGTGGCGGTCGGCTTCATCGCCTCGCTGCTGGTCTCGACGCAGGACATCGCCACGGACGGCTATGCCGCGAAATACCTGCCGGAGGCCGACCGTGCGATGGGCAATGCGATCCAGGGCGGCGCGATCGCCTTCGGCGTCGTCATCGGCGGCACGCTCGGCCTCGTGCTCTATCACCGCATCGGCTGGACCGGCATGCTTCTCGTCATCGCGGCCGTGTCGCTGCTGCCGCTGGCAGCCGCCGCGCTGATGCGCGAGAGCGACGCCGCAGCGCCGGCGCTGCAGAAGCCTTCACTGCGCGCCTTCCTGCGCCGTCCGGAGGCCCGTCGAATCCTCTGGATCGCGCTGATTTACCGGGCGAGCGAGGGCCTGGTGAAGGCGATGGAGGGCCCCTATCTCGTCGATGCCGGCATCCCGCTCGACCAGATCGGCTATCTCTCCGGCCTCTCGGCGACCACGGCGGGTCTTGCGGGCTCCTTCATCGCCGCCTGGCTGGTGAAGCGACGCGGCCTCTCCTTCGTGCTGGGCCTGCTCGGCGGCATGAGGACCTTGTGCTTCCTTCTCTTCACCTGTCATGCGATCGGCGTCGTCACCGGCTCCTGGCCCCTGTTCGGCGCGGCCGGCTTCCAGACGCTGATCCGCTATATGGAGATCGTCGCGCTCTATTCGCTGTTCATGGCGGTGACGACCTCCGACCAGCCCGGCACGGATTTCACGATCCTCGCCTGCGCACAGCTGCTCGTCTATCTCGTCGGCTCGATGCTCGCCGGCAAGCTCGCCGACGCGCTCGGCTATGGCTGGCTTTTCGCGGTCGCAACCGCGCTGTCGGCCTTCGCCGTCCTGGCCACGCTGCGCATGCTGATGCTGTGGCGGCAGTCGAAAAGCGCCGGCGCCGGGGCTTCTTGATCCTGAGTAGGCTCTAAGCCTGCACCGCGACGATGGCGCGCTGGTTTGCCCTGATGTCGCGCGGCGCGGCGCCGAAGCGGCGCCGGAAGGTGCGGTTGAAATAGGAGAGGTCGCCGAAGCCGACGCCGAAGGCGATCTCGGTGATGCTGGTCTCCCAGGAGCCGGCCGACTGCAGAAGGCGCAAGGCCCTGTCCAGCCTGCGCTGCAGCACGAATTCCGAGAAGGTCGTTCCTTCGTCCTCGAACAGCTTCTGGAGATAGCGCAAGCTGATGCCGTGCCGGTCGGCGATCTCGCGTGCGGTCAGCCTGCGGTCCTCGAGCCTCGCTTCGATATCGGATTTGATCGCGTTCATCCGCTCGTCGCGGCGATGCCGAGGCTCGCGGCCCGGCAGGCTCTCGGGCGACATGATGTTGACGAGATCGAACATGAAATGCCTGGCGAGCTCGTGCAGCTCCGGCGTCCTGATCGGTATCATCCCGCGCAACAACGCCGCGCCATAGTTGCCGAGCATCTGCAAGGCGTCGTCGCCGGCCCCGAAGACGCGCAGCTCTTGCGCCAGGAGGCGCGCCCGCTCGCTGACCGCGCCAGTCGGGATGGTCAGGCAATCGAGACGCGAGATCTGCATCGGCAGCAGCGTCGCCTGAGGAGGCGCCATCAGGAGAATGGCCTCGCGGCCGCCGACCACAGCCCGGCGCGCGCCGCAGGTCACGATCAGCGCGCCATCGGCCGGGCGCAGCAGCAGAGCCTTGCCCTCCGCGCACAGATCTCGCACGGGCAATGAAACTGCCGTTCTCGGCGCGAAGAGCGACATCAGGCCGATATCGGGCTCCAGCCGCAGCATGGCTCTGGCACCGAACGGAGCCGGGCTCGCCCCATCGAAAACGAAACGCCGCTCCGCCCTCGCCCCGAGATGAAGGTCGATCTCTGATTGGGGCATCTCACTGGAGAGAAGCCAGAGCGGGCCAGGCTCCTGCACTAGGGCAGAGCGCCGCCCTCGCCCGGACACAGGAGCCGCCTCCTGAGCACTGCGTTTCAGTCCGCTAGGCATTTCGCACCAGTCCAAGAATTCAATTCCACCAGCATGCAAACAAAAGCTACAGAATTCAATTGTTACGAAGGCCGCAGAAGTCAAATATGTAGCCATTTCCTGTTTATTCTAATTTAAAACTGGCGAATACCTAAAAGTATAAACATCTAAATATCTGAAACTAATCCGCGCAACGACCAGTGACTCCGTCGAATTTAAGAGAAGTTTGGACGCGATATGCCTTCCCCCGCAATTCATCATTGCCTTTTTGCATTAGCGTGTTCCAGCGAGGCGGGGGCTGCCGCCGGCGCGCGAACTTATCGGGCCTCGCGATGATCGCGTGGCGGTTCGATATAGGGGAGCGCCAGGGCGATCGCCGCTCCGAGCCCCGCGCAGATCAGGAAGGGCGCGAGCGGCGAGAGCGCGAAGGCGAGCCCACCACTCAGTGCGCCCCCGCCCTGCCCCAGCACATGCACGCTGGCGAGCCAGCCCGCGGCAGCCGCCTGCTCCCGCTGCGCGATCCGGCCGACGAGCCAGGCCGTGTAGGAGGGTGTCGCAAGCGCAATGCCGCCGCCCGCAATCATGGCGCCGAGCATGACGACCAACACCGAAGGGGCAAAGCCTGCTGCGGCGCTGCCGAGAGAGAAGACGACCAGGCCGATACGCAGGCTACGCAGGAGTCCGCCTCTGAGGCGCGGCACCAGGGCAAGCTGCACCACGATCATCGCCACAGCGACCAGCATGAAGGTCACGCCGCTCCAGCGGGCGGCGGCATGTGCGTCCAGTCCGAAGCGTGCCTGCAGGAAGAGGCCGAGCGTGATCTGAATCTGACCGAGGCCGAGCGTCAGGGCGAAGCCGACCCCCAGCAAGGGCAAGACGGCGCGCGCCACATCCCACCGACGGCGGGCCCGCTCCACTTGCTGCGCCACCTGCCGCTCGGCGGGCACGATGTCCGGGCTGGCCAGCAAGGCGAGTGGCATGACCGTCATGACCGCAAGCGCCGGCAGCAGGCCCGCCGCACCGGGCAAGGTGACGAGCGGACCGAGCACACGGCCAACGGACAGCCCGGCGCTCAATCGCGCCAAGGCGGCATGGCGCTTTTCCGGGCTGCTCATCCGAACGATCGCGGCCTGCGCCTGCGGCATCACGCCTGCGGCCGCGGCGCTGTAGACGATGCGAGAACCGGCCAGCAGCGCGAAGGCGAGCATGGCGGACATCGACCCGGCGCTCAGCACGCCCAGGAACACGAACTGCGCTCCGACCATCAGCCAGGCCAGCAGCCGGAAGCGGCTGCGCAGCCCGCCTTCGCGGTAGCCCCAGGCCGGTGCGGCGGCAAGGAAGGCGAGCGCGCCGAGGAAACCAATCGCTCCGATCGCCGGCGCATCGAGCCCGGTCGCCCCCGAGATGATCGGCACCAGCGCCAGCAGTGCCGACTGGCCGAAGCCGACGGTCGCCGCCATGAGCGAGAGTCGAGTCACATCCTTGGTCGCCATTGCAATTCCCTCGAAACAACCAATTCAAATCGCGCCGATACATGCAATTCCTTCGATGTCAAAACAAAATATACAATATAGATTGATTCTAATCTGAGAGTTTATCAACAATATCAAGTCGAATACCTCGACAATGAAGGTCGAACCATGATCGAAGCCAAGCCCAAAACCCTGGAGCTCGCCAGCCGCATTTCGGCGCGTGCACTTCTCCTGAGCCTGATGCGGGAATGGCAAGGCTGGTCCATCGGCAACGGGGATGGCGTATCCGCTGCGGATTCCCCTCCGCGCCAGGTTCTCAAGCTGCCGCTGGCCGGGCGCGAGATCCATGTCGCGCTCACTCATCTCTCTCGGGTCGGCGCCCATGGTCTGCGCCCACCCTTCTATGAAGTCGGGCCGGACGGCGCGATGCGTGTCGTCCCCTTCCCCGAGCTGTTGAACCTGATCACGGCAGAACCTGAGATCGCGGGCGCGGACTCCGACATAAGAGGGCTCGTCTTCCTGCGTCGCGCGCTCGACAGCCTCGCCACGATCGAAGACACCTTGCGCCATCCCTGCCTCGGCGAGGCGGTTTTCGCCGAGCGCGACCCGAGCTTCATCGAGGCCGAGCAGGCCCTGCGCTTCGGCCACAATGTGCATCCGACGCCACGCAGCCGCGACCAGTTCACGCTGGAGGATACGCGGCGCTTCTCGCCCGAATACGGCCGGGGCTTCGCGCTGCACTGGTGGTCTGTCGCACCGCAGATCGTGCTCCAGGGCAGCTCGCGCGGACAGGCTGCCTCGGAGATGGCCGCCAGCCTCGCCATCGACGATCCCGCTATGGAGCCGGCCATTCGCCGGCAGGTGGAAGACGGGCGGGTGCTGCTGCCGATGCATCCTTGGCAGGCTTCGCAGCTCATACTCGATCCCGCGATCACGCGCCTGATGACGACAGGCGACATCCGCCCACTCGGGCCCGCCGGCTCGAACTGGCACGCCACCTCGTCCCTGCGCAGCATCCATGCGCCACATGCCGCCTGGATGCTGAAGATGTCGCTGAACCTGCGCTTGACCAATTCGCAGCGCATCATCGAGCCCTATGAATGCGAGCGCGGGCTCGAGATCGACAAGCTCCTGGCGGGACCGGTCGGGCAGCGGATCGCCGCGCGGTTTCCGAGCTTCCGGGTCATGGGCGAGCCTGGCTATCTCGCTTTGCGCGACGAGACCGGTGCGCCGCTGCGCTCGACCATCGTCGTCTTCCGCGACAATCCGTTCAGCGGCGATCGCCAACATGGCCGCGCGGCGGTGCTGGCGTCGCTTTGCGAGATTGGCCCGGATGGGCGCAGCAGCGCGCTCTCGACCACCATCGGGCGCATCGCGGTGCGCCAGGGCAGTGCCCCTGCCGCAACCGCGCTGGCCTGGTTCGAGCGCTTCCTGCACAACGTCGCTCTCCCCCTGCTCGGCATCCAGGCGGATCACGGCCTGCTCTTCGGCGCGCATCAGCAGAACATCGTCGTCGGCCTGGACGATGGCTGGCCCGTCACGCTGCATTTCCGCGACTGCCAGGGCACCGGCTATGTCCGCGAATTCCTGCCGGAGCTCGCGGCGCAGGCGCCGGATGTGCGGCTCGAAGCCGGGCATGTCTTCGACAGCGCCTATGCGGCCAGGCTCGCCGGCTACTACCTCATCGTGAACAGCGTCTTCTCGGTCATCGGCGCGCTCGCGCTTGCCGGTCTCGCCAGCGAGGCGCGCCTGCTCGCAGCGCTGCGCGCTGCGCTGGCGGCGCTCGCCGCGCAGCCGCTGCGCGACAGGACCTGCCTCGACTACCTCCTCACCTCGCCAACCCTCCTCAGCAAGGGGAATTTCATGATCTGTTTCCGCAACATCAACGAGAACACCGATGTGACGGACCCGCTCGCCGGATATGTCGAGCTGCCCAATCCGATCGCGGGAGCGCGGTCATGACGATCGCTCCCAGGATCGACACCGCCGCCGTGACCCCGTTGACGAAGCGGGCGACCAGCCGGCACTTCCCGGCACGCGGCGAGACCGCGCTCGTCATCGAGGCCAGCGACAGCGCTGACGGCGTGCTGTTCACCGGAGGCACGGAGAGCGGGATCGAGGCACGGCTCACGGTTGCGGTGGCCGCCGCGAGCGGCCGCCTCGACGTGACCAGGCCCGACGGCGACCATCCCGCCGATGCGGATGCGCTCGCAGCCCTGATCGAAGCGGCTTTCCAGAGCGCCCCGTCGCTGTCGCGGCTGGAGCTTACCGGCTATGCCCGCAAACCCGCGATCGTGGGGCTCTGCGTCGAGACCGATCGGACGGCGGACGGCGTGGACTGCGCGGTGATCACCCGCAGCGTCTTCCAGCAGCTGCCGCTGCTCTGGCGGCAGGCCGGCGCGCATGCGGCCTATCCGGCGATCCGCTCCGCGCTCGGGCCGGCGGACCGCCTGCCGGTGCTGCGGCCGGCGCAGCCGAACGGGCTGATCTACCGCCGCTGGGTGCCGCATCTGGGCATGACGCTCTCGCTGCGCACCATCGACCGCCGCCGCGACCTCGACCTGTTCCATCACTGGATGAACCAGCCGCGCGTCGCCTTCTTCTGGGAGCTGGCGCAATCGCGCGAGGAGCTCGATCGCTATCTCGCCGAGCAGGAGGCGGATCCGCATCTCTTCGGCGTGATCGGCAGCTTCGACGACGAGCCGGTCGGCTATTTCGAGTTCTACTGGGCCAGGGAAGACCGGCTCGGCCCGCATTACGAGGTGGAGGATTTCGACAGGGGCTGGCACGGCCTGATCGGCAATCCGCGTCATCTCGGCCGCGCCAAGACGCTGGCCTGGTTCCGCTCGCTCACGCATTACCTCTTCCTCGACGAGCCGCGCACCCAGCGCATCGTCGGCGAGCCTCGCGCCTCGCATCATAAGATGCTGAGCTATTGTGCCGACGTCGCCTATGAGAAGGTCAAGGAGTTCGACTTCCCGCATAAGCGCGCGGCGCTCGTCTGCTGCGAGCGCGAGCGCTTCTTTCGGGAGATCGCGCTATGAGCCTCGGCCCCCTCCCCGGCGGTCGGCCGGTCGAGGCCCGGTTGTGGCGCGAGCTCAACCAGGCCCTCATCGCCCGCGCGATCAGCGAGCTTAGCTTCGAAGAAGGCCTGAAGCCCGAACCGCTGGATCAGCAGCACGAGCTCTGGACGCTGCGGCTCGGCGAGACGGTGAGCTACCGCTTCAAGGCGAAGCGGCGCATCTGGGGCAATCTCGCAATCGAGCCCCGGAGCCTGTCGCGTCATGACGGCGCGCTCGCGGCCCCGGCGGACGATGTCGCCGGCTTCATGATCGATGCCAGGGCTGTGCTGGAGATCGAGCCCGACACGCTCGCCATCTACATCCGGGAATTGTCGAGCACCTTGTCCTCGGATGCCAGGGTGGCGGCCATCAACGCCGCGATCGGCGAGGACGAGCTGATCGCCCTGCCCGACCATCGGCTGCAGCACTATCTCGAGGGGCATCCGAAGGCGCCCGCCGCCAAGGGGCGCATCGGCTGGGGGCTCGGCGATGCCGAGGCCTATGCGCCGGAATTCCAGGCCGAGCTGCAGCTCTTCTGGGTGGCGGCCGCACGCGATGCCTGCCAGCTCTCGCATGATCCCTCGATTTCGGAGGAGGACCTCCTCGCCGCCTCGCTCGATTCCGCTGAGCGGCGTCGGCTCGAGGAAGCTTGCCTGGAAGCCTGCCGACGACTCGGGCTGGACCGCCCGCGCTTCCTGCTCCTGCCCGTGCATCCCTGGCAGTGGGACAATATGGTCGCGCTGCAATTTGCCGGCGAGATCGCGGCCGGCCGGCTCCTGCCGCTCGGCTCTTTCGGCAGCGGCTACCTGCCGCAGCAATCCTTGCGGACGCTCGCCAATGCCAGTGTTCCCAGCGCGCTGCACCTCAAGCTCTCGCTCAGCATCCTCAACACCTCGGCCTGGCGCGGCGTGCCGGGGAAGTACATGGCGATCGGGCCGGTCTTCTCGGCCTGGCTCGCGGAGAAGGCGGCGACCGACCCGGCGCTCGCTCCAGCCACAGTGCTGCGCGAGCCGGCCGGCGCCTTCTATCCGCACCCGCTCTACGAGCGGATCGAGGGCGTGCCCTACCAGTTCCGCGAGATGCTCGGCGCGATCTGGCGCGAATCCGTCGAGACCCGTCTGGAGCCCGGCCAGAACGCCATAATGCTGGGCGCGCTCACCAAGCTGACCCCGGCGGGGCGACCGATCGTGAGCGCGCTGATCGTTCGCTCCGGCCTGTCGCACGAGGCCTGGCTAGAGCGCTTCTTCGACGCGGTCGCCGTGCCGCTCTACCACTTCCTATGCCGCTATGGCGTCGGCTTCATCGCCCATGGCCAGAACGTCACGCTGGTGCTGGAGCGGTTCACGCCCTGCGGTGTCGCGCTGAAGGACCTGCAGGGCGACGCCGACCTCGTCGACCAGGATTTCCCGGAGGCGGACGATCTCGCTCCGGAGATCAAGGCGGTTCTGCAGCGCCGGCCCGCCGCCCATCTGCAGCAGCATCTCCAGACCGGCCACTTCACCAGCGTCCTGCGCTTCCTCTCGGATGCGCTGGAGACGCATGACCGTTTTCCGGAGCTGCGCTTCTATGCCTGTCTCGCCCGCTGCCTGCGGCGCTATCAGGCGGCTCATCCCGAACTGACCGAGCGCTTCGCCCTGTTCGACCTGTTCACCGCCAAGGTGCCACGCATCTGCATCAACCGGGTGCGGCTGGCCATCGGCTATGGCGACGCCAATCGCCGTCCGGTCCCCAGCCTCGGCACCAATCTCAACAACCCCCTTCATCTCGCCGAGCGCTCCGAAACGGAGCAGCCGCGCAGTCTCGTCGGAGCCCAGCCATGATGACAAACCACCCGCTCGACCTGGCCGGCATCGGCATCGGGCCGTTCAACCTCAGCCTCGCGGCGCATCTCGACGCGGTCGAAGGGGTCGAGGCGCTGTTCTTCGAGCGCCGCAACGCGTTCGACTGGCACCCGGGCATGATGCTGCCGGACGTGACGCTGCAGACCTCCTTCCTCAAGGATCTGGTGAGCGCCACCCATCCGTCGAGCCCCTGGACCTTCCTCTCCTTCCTGGTGGCGAAGAAGCGCTTCTACGATTTCATGAACGCGGATTTCGCCGCGATTCCCCGGCGCGAATTCGCGCAATATCTCAGCTGGGCGGCGGAGGGGCTGCCGACCCTGCGTTTTGGCGCCGGGATCGACGAGGTCGATTTCGATGGCCGCAATGTCGTCCTGCGCAGCGGCAACCGGGAACAGCGCGCCCGCAACATCGCGCTCGGTGTCGGGCTGAAGCCGGTCTTGCCAGCCTTCGCCGGCCGGCTGCGGGAGGATGACCATTTCCATTCCTCGCAGGCGCGGTTCCGGCTGGGGGCCTGCGCCGGCAAGCGCGTGGCGGTCATCGGCGGTGGCCAGAGCGGCGCCGAAATCCTGTTGCACTTGCTGAACCAGACAGACAATGCGCCAAGCCATGTCGCCTGGATCAGCCAGCGCCCCAATTTCCTGCCGCTCGACGAGACGCCCTTCACCAACGAGCTCTTCACACCGCCTTACGTCGCAAGCTTCCGCGATCTCCCGGAGCCGCGTCGCCACGCCACCGTCGAGCGCGAGAAGCTCGCCGGTGACGGGGTGTCGAGCGAGACACTCACCGCCATCTATCGCCGTCTCTACGTTCTGCGGCATCTGGAGCCAGCCGGACCGAAGGTCGAGCTCCTGCCGCATCGCGACGTCGTCAACGCCGAGCCGAGAGAGGGCGCCTACCAGCTCATCATGCGCAACGGCATGGACGGGATGATGGAGATCGGCCATGCGGAGATCGTCATTCTCGCGACCGGCTACCGCTACGAGCTGCCCGACTGTCTCGCCCCGCTGACTGGGCGCATCGTCATCGACCGAACGGGCCGCCCCGTGCCTGACGCGGATTTCGCCATCGCCTGGGATGGCCCAAACGCGAACCGGATCTTCGCCCTGAATGCGGGCCTCATCAGCCATGGCATTGCCGAACCTCAGCTCAGCCTGATGGCTTGGCGCGGCGCGGTGATTGCCAATGCGCTGCTCGGCCGGCGCCAGTTCGATGTCGAGGTGCCGAATTCCATGGTGAACTGGCGCAGTCAGATGCACACAGACGCTCGCCTTGACACGGTGCGTTCGAATGGGCGGCTGTTCTCACCTTGAGCGGCTGCGCGGATCGGATGCGTCGCGCAGAGCATCGCCGAGGAGGTTGAGCGCAAGCACCGTCACCAGGATTGCGAGACTGGGGAAAACGGCAAGCCACCAGGCATCGAGGATGTTCTCGAAGCCCTCGCGGATCATGCCGCCCCAGGTCGCCGCCGGCGGCGGCACGCCGAGGCCGATGAAGCTCAGCGAAGCTTCGGTACGGATCGCGGAAGCGAGCCAGAGCGAGCTCATCACCACCACGTCCGAGATCATGTTGGGCAGGATATGGCGCGTCATGATGCGGAACGGGCCGCAGCCATAGGAGCGGCTCGCCTCGACGAAATCGCGCTGGCGCAGCGTCATCGTCGGCGCGCGTGCGACGCGGGCGAAGGGGGCGACCTCCGTCACTGCGATTGCGATGATCAGGTTCTCCAGGCTCGCTCCGAGCATCGCAGCGATCATCAGGCCGAGCAGCAGCGTCGGGAAAGCGAGCAGCACGTCGAGGAAGCCCATGACGATCTGGTCGAACACGCCGCCGATATAGCCGGCCAGCACGCCGATCGTCGTGCCGACCAGCATGGCGATCAGGATGGCGACGAACCCGACGAAAAGCGAAATCCGTGCGCCGTAGAGCAATCGCGAAAACACGTCGCGGCCGTAGCTGTCGGTGCCGAGCCAGAATTCCGCCGAGGGCGGCTCGAGCCGTACAACGATGTTCTGCTCCAGAGGATCATAGGGGGCGAGCCAGGGCGCGAAGACCGCGACGAAGACGATGAGCATGAGCAGGACGAGGCCGACCCAGGCGAGTTTGTTCTGGGTGAAGGCGAGCCAGAGGCCGCCCGGCCGGATGTCGACGGTCGTGGTGGCAACTGCGCTCATGTGTATTTCACCCTCGGATCGACGAGGCCGTAGGCCAGGTCGGTCAATGTGTTCACGATGATCACGCAGATGGCGAAGATGATCATCAGCCCCTGTAGCAGCGTGTAGTCGCGGGCGTTGAGTGCGCCGATGATCAGCTTGCCCAGGCCCGGGCGGTTGAAGATGATCTCGGTCAGCACCGAATTGCCGATCAGCGTGCCGAAATAGAGCCCGACCACCGTGATGATCGGAATCAGGCTGTTGCGCAGGGCATGCGTCACGACGAGCTGGCCCGGGCCCACCCCCTTGGCGCGGGCGGTGCGGATATAGTCCTCGGTCAGGACGCCGAGCATCGCGGCGCGGGTCACGCGCATCACATAGGCCGTCATGATGATGCCGAGATTGAGCGCCGGCAGTGCGAGCGCCCGCAGCCGCTCAACCAGGCTGCCGGCGCCGCTGGTGTTGCCCAGCACCGGGAACCAGCCGAGCTGGATCGAGAAGACGATCAGCATCAGGATGCCGGAGACGAAGGCCGGGAAGGACAGACCGACCAGCGAGACGACGCGCGAGACATAGTCGACCCAGCCATTTCGGCTGAGCGCGGCGGCGACGCCGAGCGGCAGGCCGAAGACGAGGCCGATCGCGACCGCTGCAATGGTGAGCTCGATCGTCGAGGGCAGCACCAGCAGCACCTCCTGGATGACGCTGCGGCCGCTGCTCAAGGACTGGCCGAGATCGCCCGTCAGCACCTTGCCGAGGAAGGCGAGATACTGGGCATGGACCGGCTGGTCGAGCCCGAGCTTTTCGCGGAGGGCGGCGAGCGAGGCGGCGCTCGCCTGGTCGCCGAGGATCACGGAGGCGGCGTCGCCGGGCAAGAGCCGGACCAGCACGAAGATCGCCGTCAGCATCAGGAACAGCGTCGGCACGGCGAGAAGCACGCGCCTGAAGACATAGCTCATCATGCCGCGACCCTTTCCTGCATCAGGCGCCGCGGCGCGAAGGCGGCGATCTCGCGCCGCGTCGTTCCCTCAACGACGAGATCCGTCAGGATCGCGCCGACGACCGGGACGAGCTGAAAGCCGTGCCCGGAGAAACCGAAGGCATGGAACAGGCCGGGCGCGTTCGGCGAGGCGCCGATGACCGGCAGATGATCATGCGTCTGCGCTTCGATTCCGGTCCAGCAGCGGGCGATGCGCACCCCACGCACCGCCGGGAAGAGGTCGCTGGCGGCCCGTGCTCCCTTGGCGAGCTCGGTGAAGTCGACGCTGCTGCGCTCCCGGTCGAGGTCGGCCGCGCCCTGCAAGCCTCCGCCGATCACCAGAGTGCCCTGGTCCGATTGCTTGAAGGAGAGCGCCCGGCCGACGACGCTGACGACAGGGGCGAGCAGCGGCGCGAGGCGCTCCGTCACGATCATCATCGAGGCCCTGACGCCAAGCGCGATCTCGTCGCCGAACAGGGCCGCGAGCCGGGCGGCCCAGGCCCCGGCCGCATTGACGACGACGGGCGCGCGGAAGCGGCGCTGGCCGCAAACGAGCAGCCAGTCGTCTCCCTGCCGGTCGACCGCCTCGAGCCCGCAGTCCTCGACGATGGCGACGTTCTCCGCCTCACAGGCGCGGCGGAAGGCGAGAATGGTGCGATGCGGATCGGCGGCGCCGTCGCGCCGCGCCACCAGCGCGCCGACGCAATGCGGGCTCAAGGCCGGCACGAGGCGGCGCAGCTCGGCAGCGTCGATGATCTCCTCATGCGCATAGCCCAGCGAGCGGATTTTCGCCTCGCGCTGGAGCAGGGCCGGCATGTGCTCCCCAGTTTCCGCGACGCGAAGCTGGCCATGGGCATGAAAGCCGCAAGGGTCGCCGACGATGTCCGCGATCCTGTGCCACATCGCCATCGCTTCGAGCGAGATCGGGATCTCGGCGATGTCGCGGCCGAGCGTGCGCACGCCGGCTGCGGTGGCGCCGGAGGCGTGCCGCCCGGTCCAGCGCCGCTCGATCACCGTCACGCGCCGGCCGGTGCGGGCCAAATGCAGCGCCGCCGACAGGCCGTGCAAGCCGCCGCCCACGACCGCGACGTCGAATGCCTCAGCGCTCATGCCGCCGGCTCCCGCTCGTCGAGGCTCGCCAATTCGCCAAGACTTGCCAACTCGCCAAGACTTGCCAACTCGCCAAGCGTCACCGGCTTCAGCGGTGGGCGGATACGATAGAAACCGATTTTCTCGACCGGCCGGTTCTGCGCGGCCGCGACGATATGGGCCATGGTGTAGCCGCATTGCCGGCCCTGGCAGGGGCCCATGCCGGCGCGGGTGAAGGCCTTGATCTGGTTGGGGCCAGGTCGCCCCTGCACGGCGCGGGCGCGCAATTCGCCGGCCGTGACCTCCTCGCAGCGGCAGACGAGCGTCTCGTCGGCCGGGGCGAAGACCTGTGGACGCGGCGCATAGAGCGCATCGAGGAATGGCCGCAAGGCGAGCGCGCGGGAGAGCCTGCCCCGCTCCGGCCGGGCGGTGGATTCGGCTTCACCTTCGCCGAGTTTCCCGAGTCGGGCAGCGACGCGCAGTGCGGCGATCCGCCCGCGCGGTTCGGCCGCTTCGACGCCGCCGATGCCAGCGCCGTCGCCCGCGACGAAGACATTCGCTTGGGATGTCTCGCCCCAGCTGTCCAACTCAGGGACATAGCAGTGCTGGCCGGCATGCCAGCTCACTGCGCAGCCGAGCGCGAGCGGAGCGTGGATATTCGGCACCACACCCTCATGGACGAGCAGCACCTCGGCGGCCACCTCGCCTTCGCGACCGTCCTGCGTCCGGTAATGCAGGCTTTCGAGGCGCCCTTCCCCCTCGGCGCGAAGCTCCGTGACATGGCGGATGATCGGAAACCCGGCCCGCTTGAGCGCGAACGACCAGGACAGGCCCTTGGCGAGATCGGCGAGGCGGCCGAGGCCTTGCGGCAGATGGCGCAAAGCCGCGCCGATGCGCCCGCGCGGGGTCGTATCGAGGAAGCCGGCGATCCGGCCGCCTGCCGCCAGCAGCTGCGTCATGTAGAGCAATGGCAGAGGCCCGCAGCCAGCGATCCAGACGGGGCTCGTCGGCACGGAATCGGCCGTCTTCAGCAAAATCTGCGCTGCGCCGACCGTGAGCACGCCCGGCAGCGTCCAGCCGGGAAACGGCACTGGGCGCTCCTGTGCGCCGGTGGCGAGGATGACCGCCTTCGCGGTCACGCTGCGCGCCCTGCCTTGCCGGGTCAGGAAGGCGCGAAAACCGGGCTCGATCTGCCAGAGCTGGCTTTCCGGCTCGTAGAGCGCGCCGCAGGCACGGAAGGCGGAGGCCCGATCCGCTCCAGTCCGGTATGACTCGCCAAGCCGCGCGATGCGCGGCGTCTCGGCTACAGTCTCTATCGCGCGCCAGATCTGGCCGCCGGGCGCCGGCTGATCGTCGAGGACACGCACGGAGAGGCCTTGGCGGCGGGCGGTGACGGCGGCGGCCATGCCGGCGGGACCCGCGCCGACGATCAGGAGATCGGTCTCGTTCGCGCTCATGCCGACAGGCTCCTGGGGCCCTGCTGACGGGCGATACGCATGCCGGTTCGGACCGGGGTCAGGCAAGCCTGCACGGAGGCCAGGCCGTCGACCTCGACGAGGCATTCGAAACAAACGCCCATCATGCAATAGGGCGCGCGCGGACTCTCCGAGACCGGCGTCGTGCGGCACCAGGCTTCGGGCTGGCGCAGCAGCACCGCGGCGACGCTTTCGCCGAGCTCGGCGGGCACGGGACGCCCGTCGATGAAGATCGTGACAGCTTGCGCCCCTGGATCATGCAGCTTGCGGAACATCGAAGCGTCTCTGGTGAAAGGGAGAAAGGTTTTCGGGCAGAACGCCGGCGGCGATGGCTCCCGCCAGCGTCTCGGCATGGAAGGCCGCGAGCGTCACGCCGGAATGGCAGAGCGCGACGAAGGCGCCGGGATGGCTCTGCGACTGCGCATAGATCGGATGGCCGTCGGGCGTCATGATCCTGAGGCCGGCCCATTGCCTGACGAGGCGGACCTGAGCCAAAGCCGGGACGATCTCGACGGTCTTGCGGCTCAGCCCGGCAGCCGCTTCAGCCGTCGTCGAAACATCGAAGCCCGGGCGATCCTTGGTCGCGCCGATCATCACCGTGCCTTCGCCGGTCTGTCGCAGCCCGCTTGCCGGCAGCGGCAGGAACGGCTCGAGCCGTTCGGTCACGAGCACCTGTCCACGTTCGGGGCGCAGGGGCACCTCGAGCCCGACCTGCCGGGCCAATGCTGGGGAGCCGAGCCCGGCCGCGATGACGATGCGCGGCGCGACCAATGTCTCGCCGTCGAGGATCAGGCGAAAATCGCGACCCATCGGCTCGATCCGCTCGACGCGCGCCCGATGGCGGATGCTGCCGCCATGGCGGGGGAGCGCTCCGTGCAGAGCCGCCAGCAGCCGCAGCGGATTGGCGTGTCCATCATGTCGGCCGAAGCTCGCCCCCGTCACATTGGGGCCGAGGGTGACCTTCGGCAGCAAGCGCTGCAGCGCCGAACGATCGAGCATCTCCCAATCCGGTGCGCCCTCGCCGCGCTGGTTGTGCAGACGCATCAGGTCGTGCCGTCGCTGCTCGAAGCCCTCTTCGCCCAGGCAGAAAGCGAGGCCGCCATTCTGCTCATAGGCGAGGTCGATCTGCGTCTCGGCCTCGATTTCGTTGGTGAAGCCGCGCCACAAGGCGATGCTGTCACGGGTCAGGGCCTGATAGGCCGGCATGCCGAGCCCCTTGCCCTGCAGCCAGACGAGCCCGAAATTCGCGCGGGCCGCGCGGAAATCGCCATCATCGCCGTCGAGCAGAAGAACCTGCTGCCGCTGCTTCGCCAGGCCATACGCGATCGCCGCGCCGACCGTGCCCCCTCCGATGACGATGATGTCCGGCCGCATGTGAATTTCCCTTGCCGGCTTTGACGTTAGGAAGCCTTATTGTATTTCGTCAAAGTCGTTTTTCTCTCGATGCTATTCTCCAGGGTTATGCAATGGCGCGACGGCTCAATCTTCGACAGGTCGAGGCCTTCAAGGCCGTGATCGAATACGGCACGGTCAGCCGCGCAGCCGAGATGATGAACATCTCGCAGCCTGCCATGAGCAAGCTGATCGCCCATCTGGAGGAGGACACGGCTCTCCAGCTATTCGACCGCGTGAAGGGAAGGCTCGTGCTGACCCGGCGCGGGATGCGGCTCTATGAGGAGATCGACCGGATCTTCGCCGGCGTGCGCCAGGTCGAGAACGCGGTCGAGGCGATCCGCCGCGACGAGCAGAGCCGCCTGCTGATCGGCGTCATGCCGGCGCTCTCCGGCGCCTTCATAAGGGAGGCGACCACGCGCTTTCTCGCCCGTCAGCCGGGTGTGTTCTGCTCGGTGCAGTCGCGCAGCTCGCAATGGATCGCCGACGGGCTCGTGACCCGAAAGCTCGACGTCGGATTCACCGTCTCACCGATCGACAACCCCTACATCGTCTCCGAGCCGCTGATGGCTCATCCACTCGTCTGCATCCTGCCGCTGGACCACCCCTTGACGGAAAAGAGCGTGATCACGCCTCGCGATCTCGACGGAACCGCCTTCATCTCATTCGATCCGGAGAGTTTTACGAGCCGGCGCATCGGGCAGGTTTTCGACGCTCACGGAGTAGCCCCCGAGATCGTCATGGTCGTGAGCATTTCACCGACGCTATGCGAGTTCGTGGCCGCCGGTATCGGGGTATCGCTGGTTCATCCATCGGCCGTCGGGGGCTTGCGGGGCAAGGTGGCGATACGAGGTTTCGAGCCGGCCGTTCAGCTCGACTTCCAGCTCTGCCGCATCCGCGACAGCCGCAACGCCCGGCTCGTCGATGCCTTCCTGGACGGCGCACGCGAAGCCGCGGCCGAGATTTCGCGAACGATCCTCACCCCGGGCTGAGCCGGATCGTCGCGAAGGCATCCAGCAGCGGAGCATGGTCGCCAGCTCGCAACCGGCTGGATGCGGCGAGCAACTGCTCCTGCTGTGCAGG
The DNA here is from genome assembly GCF_002917105.1 of Allobosea psychrotolerans. Classification (GTDB taxonomy): domain Bacteria; phylum Pseudomonadota; class Alphaproteobacteria; order Rhizobiales; family Beijerinckiaceae; genus Allobosea; species Allobosea psychrotolerans. Next base: position 135,188 of record NZ_PQFZ01000002.1, on the reverse strand, counting down.
CGTCGCGACGAAGCGGCAGGCTTTCCGGAGCTTGTCTTCGAGATCGCGCCATGACGGCGGCGCGGATGCCTCGCCGCGCGGCGCGGTGACGGGCGAGACGAATTCGCGTCCGCCGGCGCGGATGGTGACGTGCGACAGCGTCTCGGCCGGAAAACGGGCGTCGAGCTCGGGATCGAGGCGCAGTGAGACCTTCTCCGCGAGGGCGACGATGTCGGGCCGGTCGAGGGCGGCTTCCGTCAGCGGCAGCAAGGCGTCCGGTCCGTCTACCGCGACCAGGCCGAGGCAATAGGGAATAGAGAACTGGATATCGGTGAAGCCCTGCGGACGCGGCCGATTGGCGAGGCGCAGGGCTCCGCTATAGGTCGCGACCTTGATCCCTTCGATCGCTTGCGGATCGATACGGTTCCGGGCGAGCAGGCCGAGCAACGCTTCGACTGGCGCATGGACATGCCGGCAGCAGGCATGGAACTTGATGTAGCTGCGGGCGACATAGCCCTGGCCGCCGAGGTCGCCGGCCAGTCCGTCCAGGCGGAAATGCTCCGCATTGTCGAGCAGGCCGAGCGGCCCGGTATGGCCGGCCTCGGCGAGCAGGAGCGCATTCACTGCCGTCAGGCTCGACCAGGCTATGCCTTCCTTGACGTCGCTGCCTTCCTGCGCGCGAAAGGCCGGCCCGAATCCGGCATGGAGCTGGTTGGGAGCGCTCATGCCGGCGATGGCGAAGGCATGGGCCAGCTGTTCCGGGGGCGTGCGCCTGAGGCATCCGAGCGCCGAGACGACGCCATAGCCCGACCACATGCCGGTATTGGCATAGAAGCGCCGCGCGGCCCCGACTGCGACGCCAACCTCGTAGCCGATGACGATCGCCTGCAGCAGCTCCTCTGTCGTCGTGTCCATCTCCTGCGCGGCGGCGAAGGCCGCAGGGATGACGGCCGCACCGGGATGGCCGCGCGCCAAGCGGTGACCGTCATCGAGATCGAGCGCGGCCGCGGAGGAGGCGTTGCACCAGACCGCTCCGGCGAGGCCGGCCGTCTGCCCGGAGAACCAGACCGGAAGCGCCCCGCCCGCCATCGTCATCCGCGCCACCTGGCGAACCGCTCGCGGTCCGGGCGCGGCGATCCCGGCGGCGGCCGCAGTGACGAGGTCGAGGACACTGCGGCAAGCGGCCTCGCGCAGATCATCCGTCAGCAGTTGCCTGCCGGCAGTGGCGACGTAGTCCGCGAGCTGGCGCGATATCGTCATGGCAAGTGCCCATCCGTCACTGCAGCCGCTCTCAGCGCGGCTTCAGCGTGGTGGCCTCGGTGATCGGCGGCGCGAGGTTCAGCGCGCCCTTCAGCTCGTAGCCGAAATCGAGCCGGTCGCTGCGGGCCCAGACCTGACGCAGCTCGAACAGGGGGATGGCGCAGACATTGTCCATGATCTTGCGCTGCGCCTCTTTCCAGAGAGCTTTCTGGGCTTCGGCGTCAGGCGCAGTACGGGCCTGTTCGATCTCCTTGTCGGCGACGGCGCAATGCGAGAAATTCGTCGCGGCGGTCGGCGTGCCCACAGTGGCGCGCGAATGGAAGAACTCGCTGAGATAGGTGTCGGCTATCGGGAAGCGCGCTGCGCCGTAGAAGACGAGAGCGCTCAGATCCTTGCGGGTCTGGCTCTGATAGGTCGGGTGGTCGACGACCTGCATCTCAAGCTTGATCCCGGCCTTGGCGAGCTGCGCCTGCATGATCTCCATGAAGGGCTGCTGCGCCGAGATGTTTGAGACGATGGCCTTGAGCGTGATGCCGTCCTTGTGCCCGGCCTCGGCCAGCAGCGCCTTCGCCTTGGCGAGATCGAAGCTGTAGCGGACCGAGCAGTCTTCCCCGAGATAGCCCGGCGGAACGACGGAGCAGCCCTTGGGACCGACATCCTTGCCGACATAGCGCACGAGGTCGTCGACATTGATCGCGGCCGCGATGGCGCGGCGCACGCGGATATCGTCGAGCGGCGGCATGCTCTGGTTGATGTGCAGGAGTCGGAACTCGCCGGGCCGGAAGATCTCGACATTGAAGCCGGGCCGGCGGCGGGCGGCATCGACCCAGCGCTGCTCGCGCTTGCCATACATCAGGTCGATTTCGCCGGAGGTGAAGGCGAGTTCGCGGGCGCTGTCGGAAGGGATCACGCGCACCATGATCGTGTCGATCTTCGGCTTGCCGCGGAAATAGCCGGGATGAGCCGTGAGCTTCACATATTGCTGCGTCACCTGCTCGACGAAGGCGAAGGGGCCGGTGCCGACGGGCTTGCTGCCGAATTTGTCGCCCAGTTCCTCCGCCGCCTTGCGGCTGACGATATTGCCGCCGTGATAGTTGGAGACGCGGCCGAGGAAATTGACATCGGCATATTTCAGCGTGATGCGGACGGTGAGATCGTCGACCTTCTCCACCCTCTCGACTGCCGAGAAATCCGAGGAAAAGGTCGAGCGTTTGGGATCGGCCGAGCGTTGCAGGGAATAGACGACGTCGTCGGCGCTGAGCGTGCCCCAGTCACCCTGGAACTTTACGCCCTGGCGCAGATGGAAGGTCCAGGTCTTTCCGTCGGCGGAGGTGTCCCAGCGTTCGGCGAGATCAGGTTCGATATCCTTCGGGTCGGCGCTGCCCGGCTTGAAACGGACGAGGCCGTTATAGATCCAGCCGACCAGCGTCTTGTCGCTGGTGGCGCTGGCGCGATGGGCGTCGAGCGTCGAGACATCGCCATCCCCGGCGACACGCAGCAGGCTTTCCTGGGCCGAGCCCGCGACCGGCAGGCAGGCGGCCAATATCAGGCTCGCGAGCCCCAGAACTGACGGCTTCATCGTTCGATCCCCTCGTTTTCCGTTATTTGGACGGAATAGTGGGGGCGACTATCCCAAGCTGTCCAAGTCGAAATCGGGGATGGATTATTCCGCAGGGTTATAGCAATGGCGCAAGCAGCCTAGCGCCTTTCCGCGCTTTTCCGAATCGCGTGAATGCTCTAACTCTTTGTTTTATCGCATTTTCTTCACGCGAACCGGTGTCCACCTCGCTCGAAAATGCTCTAAGGCTGTGCCTTGCCGATGCTCCGCAGCGGGATCGTGTCGAGGCCGGGACGATACCGGCCTTCGCTGCGGACCGAGAGCACGCCGTCCTTGATCGAGAAGCTCCTGAGCAGGCCGCTGCCGTCGCGCCAGCCGGTGGTCTCGCCATCATCCTCGTAAAGCTCGCCGCGCGCATCCTTATCCGCGCCGAAGGCAAGCAGCTCCCGCACCGGGCTCAACCGCTCGGCATCGCCCACCGGGACGATGGCTCCGGCACGGATGAAGAGTGGCAGGCGCCCGAGAGGCGCTTCGACGCTGACCACGCCGCCACCGCGGTAATGCTGGCCGGTGTGCCAGTCGTACCAGCCGCTGGCATGGCTGGGCAGGTTGACCTCGCGTTGTGTCGCGCCCTCCTCCAGCACCGGCGCGACCAGGATGTCGGGCCCGAGCATGAAGGCGTCATCGATGCCGCGCACCGCCGGATCGTCGGGGAAATCGTAGAAGAGCGGGCGCACGGCGGGCTCATTGTCGCGACTGGCGCGCCACATCTGGGTATAGAGATAAGGCATCAGCCGGTAGCGCAAGCCGATCGCCTCGCGCACCTGCGGGATCACCTGCGGATACATCCAGGGCAGGTTGACGACGCCGTCATCGTTCCAGGAGTTCATCACCATGCGCGGCCAGAGCGCGCAGAACTCGTTGAAGCGCACGAAGAGCTCGGGACCGGGCGTGGGCCCGTGGAAGCCGCCGACGTCATGGCCGATGCTGAATAGGCCCGACAGGCTCATATTGAGCCCCTGGGTGAGGTTGTAGCGCAGCGTCTTCCAGGCGGTCTCGTTGTCGCCGGACCAGGTCTGGCTGTAGCGGGCAATGCCGGCGCCGCCGCCGCGCGTCACCGCGTATTGCCGCTTGCCGGGCTCGCGCGCGGCTTGCGCCTCGTAGGACAGCTTGGTCATCAGCAGCGCATGAGCCGGGCGCGCCAGGGCCTGCCGGAACGGGCGGCCATCGCCATGGCAGAGCGCGTCCTCATCCCAGATCTCGTATTCGTTGTTGTCGTTCCAGACGGTGGTGAAGCCGTAGTCGAGCAGCGCGGTCTCGATGCCGTTGCGCCACCAGCCCCGGCCGGCCGGATTGGTGAAGTCGATGTGGAAGCCCAGCCCATCCCAGAACTGCGCCACCGCCGGCTCCCCGGTCTTGCCGTCCTTCACCAGGATGCCCTGGTCCAGGGCCTGCTGGAGCCGCGGATGGTCGTCAAGCAGGCAGGGCTTCAGATTGGCGACCGGCTGCAGGCCCGCCTGTTTCAGCCGCGCCATCGTCGCGGCGGGATCGGGGAATTTGTCGCGGTTCCAGTTGAAGGCGTAGCGACGATGGCCGATCTGCGTATAGCCCGAGCCGAAATGGAAGCTGTCGCAGGGAATGCGATGTGTCTCGCATTTGCCGATGAAATCGCTGATGCGGGCATCGGCATCAGGCGCATCGGCGATCGCCATGGAGGTCACGCCGAAGCCGAAGGACCAGCGCGGCGCAAAGGCCTGCCCGCCGGTGAGCCAGGAGAAGCGGCGCGTCACCGCCGGCACGGTCGGGCCGGCCAGGACGTAATAATCGAGGTCGCCGTCGTCGCCGCGCCAGGAGCGGAACAGGCCGTGATAATTGTCGAGCGCGCAGCCGAGATCGACCGAGCCGGTGGCGAGGTTGTCGTAGAACACGCCATGGGCGCCCTGCGGACCATCGACGATGAAGAACGGCAGCATCTTGTAGAGCGGGTCGCTGAGCTCGGCGTCGAAGCCGCAAGGGTCGACGGCGTCGATGGCGAAGCGCCGGCCGGTGCGGTCGAGCGGGCCGGCCTTGTCGCCGAGGCCATAGTGCCGCTCGTGATAATCGCGCGTCATGTAATGCGCGACGGCGCCGGTGCGAGGCGAGGCGAGATAGGCCTGGGTCGGCCGGTCGCGCAGGAAGGGGGTCTCCTCGCCCTTGCGGCGCCAGGCGATGCCGAAGGGCTCGAGCGTGATCTCGGCGGAAAGGCCACCGGCCGAGAGCTCCACCCTGCCTTCGCTTTCGCGGACGTTCGCCTGTAGGTTCGCGAAGCCGGACAGATCGTCACGCAGGCGCCCTTCATAGGACGGCTCCAGCCCACCGGGCGCGATCGACCAGCCGCGGTCGAGCCGATAGCCGTCCTGCGGCTTCAATGTGACCCTGCCGATGTCGCCTTCGAGAATGCGAACGGCGATGGTGTTGCCGAGTCCGACATCGAACAGGGCGGCTTCTCCATCGCGGCCGATATAGCGGCCTTGCGTCAGGGCTTTCATCACGGGGCTCCAGCAGGACAGATACGAGCGGTTGCGAGAATGAGGGTTTGCCGGCGGTGTCAGGCGCGGTCGGGCCGCAGGGCCTTGCCGGCCGCGTCGAACAGATGCAGATGCGCCGGCGCGAAACGCAGGGCGACGCGGTCGCCCCGGCCATGGCTGGTCTGCCCGTCCAACCGCACGGTGATCTGCGGCAGCCCGGGAGCGGAGCCGTAGAGATAGCTTTCACCGCCGAGCCGTTCGACGAGATCGACCGTCATGGCGAGACCCGCCTCGCCCTCCCCCGCAAGAGCGATGTGCTCCGGCCTGATGCCCAGCGTGACTGAGGTTCCAGCCGTGAGCGCGGTTTCGCGGCCCAGATCCACCTCTTGTCCTGCCTCGCCCAGCGCGACGGCCCCTTGCCCTGCTGCGCGCGCCGGCAGCAGGTTCATGCGCGGCGAGCCGATGAAGCCGGCAACGAAGAGGTTGTCGGGCCTGTTGTAGAGTTCGAGCGGGGTGCCGATCTGCTCGATGCGCCCGCCCTGGAGCACGACGATACGATCGGCCAGCGTCATCGCCTCGACCTGATCATGGGTGACATAAATCATCGTGCCGCCGAGTTCGGCATGCAGGCCGGCGAGTTCCTTGCGCGTGGCGACGCGCAATTCGGCGTCGAGATTCGACAAGGGCTCGTCGAACAGGAAGATTTTCGGGTCGCGCACGATGGCGCGGCCGATGGCGACGCGCTGGCGCTGCCCGCCCGAGAGCGCCTTGGGCTTTCGGTCGAGATAGTCGCTCAGGCGCAGCATGGTCGCGGCGCGGCGCACCCTGGCGTCGATCTCGGGCGCCTTCAGGCCCATATTCTCGAGCGCAAAGGCCATGTTCTTGTAGACGCTCATATGCGGATAGAGCGCATAGGATTGGAACACCATCGCGAGCCCGCGCTCGGAGGCCGGCCGCCCGGTAACGTCGACGCCATCGATCGCGATCGACCCCGTCGTGACCTCCTCCAGCCCGGCGATGATGCGCAGCAAGGTCGACTTGCCGCAGCCGGACGGGCCGACGAAGACGACGAATTCGCCATCCGCGACCTGCAGGTCGACGGCATGGATCACAGTTGTCGCGCCGAAGGATTTGGTGATGCCGCTGAGCGTCAGTTCAGCCATGGAGAACCCGTTCCGGTCATTTCATTCCCGTATTGGCGATGCCGGTGGTGATGAAGCGCTGCAGGAAGACGAAGACCAGCGCGACAGGCGCCAGCGTCGCCACCGTCATGGCGAGCAGATAGTGCCATTGCGTCTGCAGCTCGCCCTGGAAGGCGTTGAGGCCGATCTGCAGCGTATGGACCTCGGTCTTGGTCAGGACCGCGAGCGGCCAGAGGAACTCGTTCCAGCGCCACATGATCGAGAAGATCGCGAGCACGGCGAGCGCCGGCATGGCGAGCGGCATCACGATGCGCCAATAGATCTGCCATTCCGAGGCCTTGTCCATGCGCGCGGCTTCGATCAGGTCGCGCGGCAGGGTCAGCATGTATTGCCGCAGGAGGAAGACGCCGGTCGGCGTCGCGGCGCCGGGCAGGATCACTGCCCAGAGCGAATTGACCAGGCCGAGCTTGGTGATCACCAGATAGACCGGCACCAGGATGATGGTGATCGGGATCATCAGCGTGCCGACCACCATCAGCATCGCGGCGTTCTTGCCCTTGAACTCGTAGATCGAGAGGGCATAGGCGGCCATCGAGTTGATCAGCAGCGTGATCAGCGTCGCCACCACCGTGACGAAGACCGAATTGCCGAGGAAGCGCGTGAAGGCGAAGCGTTCGAGCGGTTCGGTATAGTTCTCTGTCGCCAGCTTGAATTCACGCACCGGCGTGCGCTTGTCGATCGGTATCCGGAACTGCTGGGCCGGGTTCTCCGGATCGACCATCTGCGCGACGATGCCGATGCGCCGGACCTGGGCCAGAACCCTCGTCGAGCCGTCATCAAGCGTCGCGCTGAAGAGCGGCAAAGGCTGCGGAAAGCCCTGTACCATGACCTCGCGCTGCGACATCGGCAGCAGCGAGGGCGGGAACTCCAGCAGGCCGGCCTGCGTCTTGAACGAGGACAGCACGAGCCAGAGCACGGGGCCGAACATCAGCACGACGCCGAGCGCCAGATAGCTGTAGGCGGCGATATCGGTCCAATGCCAGCGCCCGGATTTGCGCCGGACCAGCAGGAGGCGCGCGACGCGATTCATGCCGATCTCCTGCGGCTCGCCGCCAGCTGCGCCAGCGTCAGCCCGAACAGCACGATGCCGAGCACAACCGAGGCCGCCGCGGCCAGCCCGAAATTCTGCACCTGGTTGGAGAACGCCGTCTCGTAGATGTACTGCACGACCATCAGCGTCGCCGTGCCCGGCCCGCCCCCGGTCAGCACGAAGACCTCGTCGAAGGTTTGCACGCCGCGGATCAGCGCCAGCACGATGACGACGACGAGATTGGGCCAGAGCAGCGGCAAGGTGATGCGCCAGAAGGCGCGCCAGCGCGGCGTCGCATCCATTTCCGCCGCCTCGTAGAGATCGGCGGGAATCGCCTGGAGCCCGGCGAGCAGGATCAGCGTGTAGAAGCCCATATGCGCCCAGATCGAGACGAAGATGGCCCAGAACATCGCCCAGCCCGGATCGATGAAGAACAGGATCTTCTGGCCGCCGAGCGCGGTGAGGCCGGCATTGAGCAGGCCGTCACGCTGCAGGATCCACTTCCAGATCAGCGCCACCACGACGGGCGAGAGCAGGACCGGGAAGAAATAGACGGCGCGAAAGAAACCGCGGCCGCGGATGCGCATGTTGAGCACCACGGCGGTGACCAGCGAGAACAGCACCATGGCGACGACCTGGAAGGTCGTGAAGCGCAGCGTATTGGCGACGCCGCGCCAGAAATGGTCCTCGCGGCACGAGCCGGGGTCGAGGAAGCTGTCGCAGTCGAAGAGATAGGCGTACTGTCCGCCCCCGACATAGGGCCGCTCCGACGGGAACAGGGCCGCCCCGCCCGTCACCGAGAAGACGACGTTGATGATGAGCGGCAGGAAGACGAAGAGCGAGAAGAAGACCAGGTTCGGCAGCAGGAAGACATAGGCCATCCGGCGCTCGCCGAGGAGCCGCTGCAGCCCCCGCATCGGCCAGTCGATCAGCCGCATCAGCGCCGCGACGAACAGGCCGAGCCAGCGTGCGGCGCTGCGGCGGAGGGAAAGCGGAGGCGTCACCGGGCTACTTCTTGTTGCGCTCGGCGATCTGCTGCTCGACGTCGGAAGCGACCCGCTTATAGGCCTCGTCCAGCGTGGTTTCGCCCGAGATCGCCTGGCCGACACGGCTGATCACCGCATTGAAGATGATGCGGTTGTTGGCATAGCCCTGCAGCCTATAGGCAACCGGCGACAGGCCCGCGACCTGGTCGGAAAAGACCTTCAGCGAGGCCTTCGCCAACGGGCTCGCATCCTTGTAGTCGAGCCCCTTCGCCGCGATGCCGATATGGCCGGGAACGAAGAGCGAGCGGCTGTAGAACTCGCTGAGCACCGGTTCGCTGGCGAGATATTCCATGACCCTGGCGACGGCTGCGGGATTCTTCGTCGTCTTGATGGCGACGAGCCCGGCGCCGCCCGGCATCGCCGTGCATCCGGCGGGGCCGCATGGCGTCGGCACCGCGACCCAGTCGAACGCGTTGCCGATCGTCTTGTCGAACTGGGCGATCTGCCAGGAGCCGGACATGTACATCACGACCTGGGCGTTCTTGAACTCGTCATTGGCGCCACGATAGGCCGCGCCCGAGACCGAGCCCCAGAGCTCCTTGGCCATGACGCCGCTCTTGTGCCAGTCATAGACGAGCTGCGCCGCGCGCTTGAACCCGTCATCGATCACGGCGGGCTCGCCCTTGGCGTCGAACAGCTTCGCGCCTTCCGAGATCGCCAGGCCGAAGAAGCGGTGGCCCGAACGGTCCATGGCGATGGGGAACGGCGCCTGCACCTTGGTGGCGACATCCTTCGTCGCCTTGGCCCAGTCTTCCCATGTCGCCTTGGCGCCGGGCAGTGCGATGCCGGCCTGCTCGAACAATGTCTTGTTGACGAAAGGCCCGGTGACGGTGAGCTGCGTCATGAAGCCGGGGATGGAATTCGTGTCGCCCTGCGGGCGCATCCATTCCAGGAACGGGCCGAAATTGGCGTCCCAGTAAGCGGCATCCTTCAGATAGGGCCGCAGGTCGAGCGCATAGCGGGCAATGCCGCCGAGATCGACGACGCGGGCGATGTCAGGCCCCTGCCCCGAGGCGAGCTGGACCGGCAGATTCTCGGTGATCGCCTTGTAGGGCACCTGATCGAGGACGATCTTGATGTCCTTGTTCTGGGCCTCGAAGCGCTTGAGGAGATCGGCGACGACCTCGCCTTCATTGCCGTCGGAATACCAGCTCATGCGCACGGTGGTCTGCGCCTGAGCGACATCGACCGCCAAAAGCCCAGTCACGACGGCCAAGGCCGAAACCCATGCTCTCATTGTCATCTGCGCTCCATCCCGGGATCGTTCCTGGCATCTCAGCTGGATGCCTTGCCTGTATTAGGCAAACGTTTGCCGAACTTGTCAACGGCGACGTGGCGAGGCATTGAAGGGCAGGTCTCGATGATGCTGCGAGGCTGGCACATGCTCGTTTCGGCGCATTTCGCCGGCATGAAATCGACTGGAACCTGGGAATCGATTGGAGCCGATGCAAAGACCCGTGTCCGCCGCCCAGGTTTCGCTTGCTACGGTTGCCGCCGAGGCGGGGGTTTCGGTTGCCACCGTATCCCGGATCGTGAATGGCGAGACGCGGCGGGCCTCGGCTCAGACGGTGATGCGCGTCCAGGCGGCCGTCGTCGCGCTCGGCTACCAGCCCAACCATGTCGGGCGTGCGCTGCGCCGGCGCCAGAGCCGCGTCGTCGCGATGCTCGCTCCCAATCTCGACAACCCGGCCATGGCCGCAATCGCCGTATCGACGGAAGCGGCGCTGCGCGCGGCCGGCTATGTCATGATCCTCTGCGACACGCATGACCGCGCCGACCTGCAGGACGAATATCTGCAGGCCATGCGCTCGCAGCTTGTGCAGGGCTATGTCCTGGTGAGCGCCGTCACGAGCCCGGCGCTCAGCGACGCGCTCGCACGCGGGGAGCCGATCGTCTTCGTCAGTCGCCGCAATCCCGAGGGCGGCGCCTATGTCGGCATCGACAACCACGCCGCGGGCGCGGCTGCCGCCGATTATTGCCTGGCGCGCTCGATCACCGAACCAGCCGTGATCTTTCCCGCGCAGGGCTCGTCATCGACAGCCGCGCGCGTCGCCGGTTTCGTCGAGCGGCTGATCGTGCGCGGTGTCGAGGCCGACCGCATCCGGCGTGCTTCGGCGCCCGGATTGTCGCATCTTCAGGTCGGCTATGACGCTGCGCGGGCCCTTGTCGCGGCGAGCGCTGGGGGCTGGCCGAAAGGCCTGCTCTGCGTCAGCGACATGATGGCCTATGGCGCCTACAGACTGGCCGTCGAGCGCGGCGTCGCCATTCCCGAAACCTGCCTCCTCATCGGCATCGACGCCAATCCGCTCAACGCCTGGATCGCGCCCTGGCTGACCTCGGTCCATATTCCCTACCCCGATTTCGGAGCCAAGGTCGTCGAGCAGCTCACCGCGCTCTGGGGCGGCACGATGCCAGACGATATTCTGTTGCCACACTCCCTGGAGCCCTGATCGGCAAGAAGGCAGGCGCCGGATCGACGGATCAGGCGCCCACGGCAACGGGCACGGAAACTGTGATGCCCGCCGCAGCGCCTAGGAAAAGATCATCGCCTCATGCTCGTCTTCGAGACCATCCTTGCGCTCCTGCTGGGAGCGACGATCCTGTCGGGGGGCGCGAAGCGGCTGAACATCCCCTACCCGACGCTCCTGGCCTTGGCGGGCGCCGCGGTCGCGTTCCTGCGGGGCGCGCCGCGGCTCGATCTGCCGCCGGAACCATCGGCGACGACGCCTATCGACGCGTCGAGGGGGAACTCGACTGGCTGGAGCTCAGCTCCCTGCCCGCAGAGGAGCGCCAATAGCGCTCCTGCAGATGCCGCTCCACCTGATCGCCCCGGAGGGTGAGACCTTCGCGGAATTGAACTTCTGTCCGGCAACGATCAGAAAAGCGATCAGGCCGCAGCGAGTTCGCGCGCTGCGAATTCGCCTTGGTCGAGCCGGGCGACGAGCGCGGCGAGTTCCGCCGTCTCGCTCTCGCTCAGATCGGTCAGCGGGCTGCGCACCGGGCCTGAATCGCGGCCGATCACCTTCATGCCCGCCTTGATGATCGAGACCGCATAGCCGCGCTTGCGGTTGCGGATCGCGATCAGCGGCAGGATGAAGTCGCGCAGGCCCGCCTGCACCGTTTCGCGGTCGCGGCGGCGCACCGCCGCGTAGAATTTGGTCGAGAAATGCGGGACGAAGTTGAACACCGCCGAGGAATAGGTGGTGACGCCCATTTCGAGATAGGGCAGCGCGAAGGTCTCGGCCGTGGGCAGGCCGCCGATATAGGTCAGCCGGTCGCCCATGCGCAGATGGATGCGGGTCATCAATTCGATATCGCCGATGCCGTCCTTGTAGCCGACCAGGTTCGGATTGCGCTCGCAGAGCTTCGCCAGCGTCTCCTCGCTGACGATGGCATTGTCGCGGTTGTAGACGATGACGCCGAGCTTCGTCGCCTTGCAGACCGCATCGATATGGGCGGCGAGCCCCTCCTGCTCGGAAAAGACGAGATAGGGCGGCAGCAGCAGGATGCCGTCGGCGCCCGCCTGCTCGACGGCGGCGGCGAGCTCTGTCGCGATCTGCGTGCCATAGCCGACGCCGGCAAGCACCGGCACCCTGCCCTTGGTCTCGGCGACCGCCGTCGCCACGACCTTCACGACCTCGGCCGGAGAGAGCGAGAAGAACTCGCCCGTGCCGCCCGCCGCGAACAGCCCGGCGACGTCGTAGCCGCAGAGCCAGTCGAGATTGGAGCGGTAGCGCGCCTCGTCGAAGACATTGCCGCTCGTGAAGGGCGTGACGGGAAAGGACAGCAGGCCGTTGCCGATATGCCTTGCCATCTCCTGCGGGGTCATCTTGCTCATGGTCGCGTCCTTCGCTGAAATCAGACGCAGAAGTAGATCAAGAACGATACGGGTGGAGACCAATCACTGTATCGGTCGATCCATTGATTGGATCGTTCAGCCGGTCCTTGGCAGATCTTGCGCGAGCCTCTTCGCCAAGGAGGCGATGATCGGCAGCAGTGGGTTGTCGTTGTCGTCGCGGCTGACGAAGAAGAGTTCGGCCGGCCGCTGCCGCGGCAACTCGATTCGGCGCAGCGCGACGCCGCTGAAATGCAGATTCATCGCCGTTTCCGGCACGAGCGCGACGCCGACGCCGGAATGGACCATGGCCAGGATCGAGTGAATCTGGGCGAGATGCTGGACATAGTTCGGCACCAGTCCGGTGCGGGAAAACAGTTCGACCAGGAGATCGTGAAAATAGCGCGCCTCATACGGCGCATACATGATGAAGGGCTCGCGCACGAGGTCATCGAGCGCAACCGTTTCTCCCCGCGCCAGCGCATGCCCCGCGGGCACGGCCGCGATCAATGGCTCGGCTGTGACCCGAAAGGCGCGCAGGCCGTTGCGCGGAATCGGCGGGCGCAGCAGGCCGATGTCGATCTCGCCGGAATCGAGCCGCTTGAGCTGATCGCCGCTGACCATTTCCTTGAGCGAGACCTCGACATCGGGCAATTCGCGCCGGCAGGCGGCCACGAGTTCGGGCACATAGGAATAGGCCGAGGTCGCGGTGAAGCCGATATTGATCGAGCCGGCCTTGCCATTGGCGACGCGCTTGGCGAGCAGCGCCGCGCTCTCGGCGAGCTTGAGCAGGCGACGCGCCTCGGCCAGGAAGCTCTGGCCTGCCGGCGTCAACTTCACCGTGCGGTTGCTGCGTTCCAGCAGCACGACATCGAGCACCCGCTCGAGGATCTGGATCTGGCGGCTGAGCGGCGGCTGCGTCATGTTCAGCCGCACGGCGGCGCGGCCGAAATGCAGCTCCTCCGCGACGGCGACGAAGCAGCGCAGCTGGCTCAGCTCGAACATGCTCCGCCTTTCCTAGGGCTGCCCGTGCCGCATCCCGGGCGAGGCTCGGTGTCAGTTCTGGATGCTAATCCCGGCCTTTTCAATGATGTCCTTGAACTTGGCGATCTCGGCGGTCGATTTCGCCCTGGCCTCTTCTCCGCTTGATGGCGTCGCCGCCGCGCCGAGCTCCTCGAAGCGCGAGGTCACGGAGGGGTCTTTCAGCACGGCCTGCAGCTCGGCCACGAGCCTGTCGCAGATCTCCCTGGGCGTCCCTTTCGGAGCAAGGAAGCCGTTCCATGAGGCGATGTCGAAACCCGGCAGCGTCTCGGAGAGGGCTGGAATCTCGGGCGCGATCTTGGCCCGCTGCATCGTGGTGACGGCGAGCCCGCGCACCGCGCCGGCCTTGTAGTGCGGATAAGGCGAGGTGAAATTGTCGAAGGTGATCTTGACGTTGCCGGCGATGACATCCTGCATCAATGCGCCGGAGGATCGATAGGTGACATGCTGCATCTTCACGCCTGCGAGCTGCATGAACAGCTCGCCGCAGAGATGGATCGAGGTGCCCAGCCCCGAGGACGCGAATGTCTCCTTGCCGGGATTGGCCTTCAGATAAGCGATGAACTCCGCGACGTTCTGCGCAGGCACAGAAGGGTGGCAGCACATGAAATTCGGCTGCGAGGAGGCCAGCGAGAGGAATTCGAAATCCTCCAGCGCCTTGAAAGGTAGCTTGTCCTTGAAGAGGTTCGGGTTGATCCCGTGCGTGGCGACCGTCGTCATGCCGATCGTGTAGCCATCGGGCGCGGCATGCGCGAGAGCCGCGACGCCGGTGTTGCCGCCGGCCCCGGCCCGGTTTTCGATGACGAAGGACTTGCCCATGCGCTGCGAGAGCTTCTCGCAGATGATGCGCCCGATCAGATCGGTGGTGCCGCCGGCGCCGAAGGGGATGATCACCGTCACGGGTTTCGTGGGATAGGCCTGCGCCCAGCCGTTACGCACGACGAGGGGCGCGGCGAATGCGCCGCCAACCAGGCTGAGCGCCGCCCGGCGCGTGATCGATCGCTTCATTATTCCCTCCCAGGACAGGCCGCGCGGCTTTTGCCGTCTGTTCCCGAGAGTAGGCGAGGTCGAAGGACCCGCAAGCCCCTTCGCGCTATCGTGCGATCCAAAAAAGATATCGTTCCATTGCCAATCTAACTCATTGGCGCATCGTGCCTGACCTATCCTCCAGGCTGACAAGGCAGCTCTCAAGACTGCCCGCACGCTCGCTGCCCGGCTGGTCCGGGCCGGTCTGCACCCCACCGGAGGAAATCATGTCCCTATCCAGAGCCATATTCAGATCGTCTTCCCGCCTGTCCGCGATCGCTGCAAAAGGCCTGGCCCTCGCAGCACTTGCCGGGGTCGCGTTCGCGAGCCAACCCGCTGCGGCCCAGAATTTCGAGCGCCCCGTCCGCCTCATCGTGCCCTTCGCGCCGGGTGGAACCTCGGACATCCTGGCGCGCCTGATCGGCCCCAAGCTCTCGGCCGCGATCGGCCAAACCGTGGTGATCGAGAACAAGCCCGGCGCCGCCGGCAATCTCGGCGCCGATGCGGTCGCCAAGGCGCCGCCCGACGGCCACACCTTGCTGCTGATGGATGTCGGCTCGCTCGCGACGGCGCCGAGCCTGTTCTCCGACCTGACCTATGACCCCAACAAGGACCTGGCTCCGGTCTCGATGGTGATGTTCGGCCCCTATGTCCTGGCGGTGCATGAATCCATTCCGGCGAAGACGGCGCAGGAGCTGATCGCCTACGCCAAAGCCAATCCAAACAAGCTCGCCGTCGCAAACTCAGGCGTGGGCGCGGCCAACCACATCACTGCCGTCTCCATGGCGAAGGAGCTCGGCATCCAGTGGAAGAACGTGCCCTACAAGGGCGGGGCTGCGGCCTCGCGCGCCGTGGTCTCCGGCGAAAGCGGCGTCATCATCAACGGCTCGACCGCGACGCTGCCCTTCGTCGCCAACAAGCAGCTTGTCGGCCTCGCCGTCACCGGCGAGGAGCGTGTCGCGGGGCTGCCGACCTTCAAGGAATCCGGGCTGCCCGGGGGCGATGCCGGCACCTGGCAAGGCATCCTGACCACGGCCGGCACCCCGCCCGCCATGATCGCGCGCCTTAATGCGGAGATCGGCAAGATCCTCGAGACGCCCGACATCAAGGCCAGGATCGCCGAACAGGGCGGCGTCGTCCGCGCCGGCTCACCTGCCGATTTCTCCGCTTGGCTGAAGGATGCGACCACCCGCTGGGGCGGTATCATCCGTGAAGCGGGCATCAAGGGTAGCTGAGCTGGAGCCTGGCCGATGACCCGTTCCCGGATCGACTGGCAGGATCTGCTCTTCGGCCTGTTCCTCGTCGCGGTGGCGGCTGCCGCGCTGATCGCGACCCGCCACCTCGTCGTCGGCCATGCCGCGGATATGGGGCCGGGCTACATGCCGCGCGTCGTCTCATTCGGGCTGCTCGGCTTTGGTCTGTTCTTCTGCGCTCGTGGCGCGAGGCGGGCAGGTCCTGCGATCGTGCCCGTGCAGATCCGCCCGCTGCTCGCCGTGCTCGGCGCGGTCGGCATCTTCGCGCTGACGGCGGAGAGGCTGGGGCTTGCCATCGCCTCGGTCGTCACCGTGATCCTCGCCGGCTTCGCCACCCGTGAAGGACGCCTTCGCGAGACGGTCCCCTTCGCGCTGCTGCTCTCCTGCGCGGCGGCCATCCTCTTCATCAAGGTTCTGGCGTTGCCGGTTCCGCTCTGGCCGCGCTGAAGGCTCACCGACCGATGGAACTCTTCGACAATCTGCTGATGGGGCTCTCGACGGCGCTCGAGCTCAATAATCTCGGCCTGTGCCTGATCGGGGTGGTGATCGGAACGGCGATCGGCGTGCTGCCCGGCATCGGGCCGATCCCGACGATCGCGTTGCTCCTGCCCTTCACGTTCGGGCTGACCCCGGCCGGCTCCATGATCATGCTCGCCGGCATCTTTTACGGCGCGCAATATGGCGGCTCGACCACCGCCATCCTCGTCAATGTGCCGGGCGAAACCTCCTCCGTGGTGACCTGTATCGACGGCCACGAGATGGCCAAGCAGGGCAAGGCCGGAACGGCGCTCGCCATTGCGGCGATCGCTTCCTTCTTCGCCGGCACGGTGGCGACCGTCATCATCGCGGTGCTGAGCGTTCCGCTCTCGGTGCTGGCGCTGAAATTCACAGCGGTCGAGTATTTCAGCCTGCTCGTGCTCGGCCTGATCGCCGCCGTCGTGCTGGCGCAGGGCTCGGTCGCCAAGTCGCTGGCGATGGTGCTGCTCGGCCTCCTGCTGGGTCTCATCGGCATCGATGTCTCGTCGGGCGCCGCACGCATGACCTTCGGCGTCGCCGAATTGTCTGATGGAATCGATTTCGTGCCGGTTGCCATGGGGCTGTTCGGCCTCGGCGAGATCATCGCCAATCTGGAACGGCCGGCGGAGCGGCGCGTCGTCAGCCAGTCGATCCGGGATCTGATCCCGAGCCGGGCCGATCTGCGGGCGGCCTTTCCGGCGATGGTGCGCGGCACGCTGCTGGGCTCGGTGCTGGGCGTGTTGCCGGGTGGTGGCGCGGCGTTGCCGCCGTTCTCCTCCTACGCTCTGGAGAAAAAGCTCGCCAAGGATCCCTCTCGCTTCGGCAAGGGCGCGATCGAGGGCGTCGCCGGGCCCGAGGCCGCCAACAACGCCGGCGCGCAGACGAGCTTCATCCCATTGCTGACGCTCGGCATTCCCGCCAATGCGCTGATGGCACTGATGATCGGCGCCCTTATGATGCAAGGCATCCAGCCCGGTCCGCAGATCATGACCGAACAGCCCAAGCTGGTCTGGGGCGTCATCGCCTCGATGTGGGTCGGCAATCTGATGCTGCTGGTGATCAACCTGCCGCTGGTGGGCCTATGGGTCTCGATGCTGAAGATCCCCTATCGCCTGCTGTTCCCGGCGATCGTGCTGTTCTGCTGCATCGGCACCTATGGCATCGCCAACAGCCTGTTCAATGTCTGGCTGATGCTGGGCTGCGCCGGCATCGGATACTTCTTCATCAAGGTCGGGGTCGAGCCCGCGCCGCTGCTGCTGGGCCTGGTGCTGGGCCCGCAGCTCGAGGAGAACTTCCGTCGCGCCATGCTCCTGTCGGAAGGCGATTTCTCTGTGTTCCTGTCCCGGCCGATCAGCGCCGTACTGCTCACGGTCGTCGCCGTCCTGCTGCTGGCGCTGCTGTCGCCTACGATCCTGCGGACGCGCAAGGAAGCCCTCGCCGAGTGATGGATAGCCGGCAAAATGAAGAGGCGGAGTGGTCAGCTGATCGTCTGCAAGGCTCCTGCTGCAACGAGCGCATTCACGGCGTCCTGCAACCTTGCCTCTCCAGCAAGGGACAATTCCCCCACCGGCGGCAAGGACCGGCCGATCGGCAGCCCGAGCATCGCAAAGGCGCGGCGCACAGCTTCGGGGAACTGTTCCGAGAACAGGGCGTCCATCAGCGGGTTCAACCGCCCCTGGGCCGCCAGCGCTTCGCTGACCCGCCCGGTCTCGGCAAGCATCTGGACATTCGCCCAGTAGTCCGGGAGCAGCGATGCGGAGGTCAGGATGCCGCCCTTCGCGCCCAGGATCACCTGCTGGACGAAGAGTGTGTCCTGGCCGCCCAGCAGGCAGAACCTATCGCTGACCAGCTTCGACAGCTGGTCGAGATGGTAGAGATCGGTGTTGGAGGCCTTCATGCCGACGATGAGACGCTCCTCCTCCATCCTTGCGATCGTCGCCGGGGCCGTGACGATGTGGGCGCGATAGGGATTGTCGTAGAAGATGATCGGCAGCTTGAGCTCAGGCGCCAGCGCCCGGAAATAGCGCAGCACGCCCTCCTGATCGGCGCGCGTATAATAAGGCGGGATCACCATCAGACCGTCGGCTCCGGCCTCGCGGTAAAGCCGCCCGGTGTCGAGTGCGCCGCCAAAGCCCGGATCGAGCACGCCGGCGATGATCGGCACGCGCTTGGCAGCAGCGGATACGGTGACCTCCAGCACGCGCTTGCGGGCAGCGGCCGTCAGCGCCGTCGCCTCGCCGGTGCCGCCGAGCGGCACGAGGCCTGATGCGCC
Organism: Allobosea psychrotolerans; assembly: GCF_002917105.1. Classification (GTDB taxonomy): domain Bacteria; phylum Pseudomonadota; class Alphaproteobacteria; order Rhizobiales; family Beijerinckiaceae; genus Allobosea; species Allobosea psychrotolerans. The sequence goes on along the minus strand of NZ_PQFZ01000002.1, from coordinate 116,663 downwards.
CTTCTCGATCTGATAGGCGACGATGCGCTCCAGGCCGTTCTCGTCGATCGAGCCGTCTGCCTTCAAAGGCGTGGGAAAGGCGGGGATCAGGCCGCGAAACATCAGATCAGCCATCATGCGCTCGCTGTCGTTCAAAGTTGCCGGAATCTCAATTGCCGAGATGGATCCAGGTGGCCTTCAGCTCGGTGTACTTTTCGAGCGCGTGCAGGGATTTGTCGCGGCCGAAGCCCGACTGCTTGAAGCCCCCGAAGGGTGACGAGATGTCGCCGTGATCGAAGCAATTGACCCAGACCACGCCGGCGCGCAGCGCCGAGGACGCCTTGAAGGCCTTGTTGATGTCGCGGGTCCAGACGGCGGCCGCCAGCCCGTAGATGGTGTCGTTGCCGATCGCGACAGCCTCATCGAGATCCTTGGCCGCGATGGTGGCGAGCACCGGGCCGAAGATCTCCTCCTGGGCGATCGTCATGCCGCTGGTCACATCGTCGAACAGCGTCGCTTCGATGAAGCAGCCCTCGCCGGCGAGCCGCTTGCCGCCGAGGCGCAATCTGGCGCCTTCAGCCCTGCCTTTCTCGATATAAGCCATCACGCGCTCGGTCTGGCCGGAATCGACCATCGCGCCCATCTCCGTTGCCGGATCGAGCGGGTCGCCGACCTTGATCGCCGCGCCGACCGCCATGACCTTCTCGACGACCTGCTCCTTGACGCTCTGCTCGATGATCAATCGCGAGCCGGCATTGCAGACCTCGCCCTGATTATAGAAGATGCCCCAGGCAGCGGCGGTTGCCGCCGCATCGAGGTCAGGCGCATCGGCCAGGATGATGTTGGGGCTCTTGCCGCCGCATTCCAGCCCGACGCGCTTCATGTTGGACTGGCCGGAATACTGCAGGAAATATTTCCCGACCTCGGTCGAGCCGGTGAAGGCGACGGCATCGACGTCCATATGCAGGCCAAGCGCCCTCCCCGCCTTCTCGCCGTAGCCGGGCAGGACATTGAAGACGCCATCGGGGATGCCCGCCTGCGCAGCCAGCTCCGCCAGCTTGATCGCCGTCAGCGACGACTGCTCGGCTGGCTTGAGGATAAGGGAGTTGCCCGCCGCCAGGATCGGGCCGATCTTCCAGGCCGCCATCAAGAGCGGGAAGTTCCATGGCACGACCGCAGCGACCACGCCGAGCGGCTCGCGCCTGATCAGCGAGACCGCGCTTGGGGCCGTGGGCGCGATCTCGTCATAGATCTTGTCGATCGCTTCGGCATACCAGCGGATGCACTGGGCCGAGAGCGGCAGATCGACGGCCAGGCTGTCGCGGATCGGCTTGCCCATGTCGAGGGTCTCAAGCAGAGCGAGCTCCTCGGTATGCGCGGAAATCAGATCGGCGAAGGCGGCAAGACGCGTCTTGCGCTCGCGCGGCGCCATGCGCGACCAGACGCCCGACTCGAAAGCCTTGCGCGCAATGGCGACGGCGCGATCGACGTCCTCCGCCTCGCAGGCCGCCACCCGCGTCAGAACCTTGCCCGTTGCAGGGTTGACGCAATCGAAGGTCCGCTCCGACAGCGACGCGACATAGCGACCGCCGATGAAGGCCTGGCCGTTGATGGAAAGCGCCGCGGCGCGGGCGTGCCAGTCGATCGAAGCGGACATGGATGATCTTTCCGGAAAGGGCCCAGCCAATCGGCCGGCGGAGTCCGAGGATAGGAAGTTTCCCCGGCTTGCTCTAGTACAAATTTTTCGTTTTCTGAAAATTGGTTTGGCATCTTCATGATATGCCGTTATCCGTATAGCGTGTGAGACCCCGCCGCCGCGACTGGAGCAGCAGCGGCCGAGCCATGGATGCGTCCCCTCAATGCCGCAGATCAAGATCGTCGACGACAGCGCATCGCGCGCAGCGCCCAGCACGACCGATCCCGATGACGAGACGCAGAAGCTGGGGCAGCGCATCCGCGATCTGAGATCGAAGGCGGGCATGACGCTGACGGAGCTGTCGAAGGCGACAGGCGTCTCCATCGGCACCTTGTCTCAGCTCGAGCGCGGTCTCGTCTCGCCGACGGTGCGGACTGTCTACACGGTCGCAAATGCGCTCGGCGTCATGCCCGCCTGGCTCATAGATCCCTCGCAGAACACCTCTAAAGGCACCGAAAGCCAGTATATCGTCCGTGCCGGACAGCGCTCGCGGCTGCTCGATATCGACGGTATCCGCAAGGATATCGCCTCGCCTGCCGCCAGCGAGAAGCTCAGGGGCTTCTTCATGGTCATCCAGCCCGGCTGCAGTTCCGGCGCTCAGCCCTACACGCATAAGGGTGAGGAGATCGGGTTTCTCCTGTCGGGAACGCTGGAGCTTCAGATCGACGGCGAAACCTACAGCCTGAACGAAGGCGACTGCTTCGCCTTCTCAAGCTCCAAGCCGCATCACTTCGCGAATGTCACCGCGCGGCCGGCCTCGGTCTTCTGGGTCAACGCCGACATCTGATGCAGCTCAGATTTTCAGAATTTTGAAAATCTCAATTGCGCTCCTGAAAATCGACTGCCATAGTTCCGGTGCTCGCCGCTCCCGGTGAGCATTGCCAGGCGCTGCTGCGCCTGCCGGATCGAAGGAAGCGCCGCAGGTGGCCCAATCAGGCACGGCATCGGAACTCAGTCTGCCCTCGGCGCTGATGCTGCTGGCGCCGCTGACCCTGCTGATGCTGGCGATCCTGGTCTACCCGCTGGCGCTCACGGTCTGGACCAGCGTCTATCCCGGCCAGTTCTCGCTTCAGGCCTATACGGAGCTCCTGAGCAGCACGCTGTTCCTCAAGGTGCTGAAGAACACCTTCGAGATCAGCCTGTCCGGCACGCTCGTCAGTCTGCTCGTCGGCTATCCCGTGGCGATGCATCTGGCGGCGCAGCCGCCGAGCCGGCGCACCGCCTATCTCATCATGGTCATGCTGCCGTTCTGGACCAGCATCCTGGTCAAGAGCTTCGCGCTCGCCGCCGTCTTCGGCAATCAAGGCCTCGTCAACCAGCTGCTCGGCTTCGTGAGTGGCGGCCAGATCAACCTGCCGATGATGTTCAACCGCGTCGGCGTCATCCTCGGCATGATCAACTTCCTGCTGCCCTTCATGATCCTGTCGATCCTCGGCAGCCTCTTGGCCCAGGATCGCACGCTGATCCTGGCGGCAGAGACCATGGGCGCTAAGCCGCTGCGGATCTTCTGGAAGATCACGCTGCCGCTCAGCCTGCCCGGCGTGGTCGCGGGCGTGCTGATCAACATCACCCTGTCGATCGGCATGTACATCACCCCTGCCCTGCTCGGCGGACGGCAGGACATGATGGTCGCCAATCTCGTCGATTTCTATACGCGCCAGACGCTCGACTGGACGGCCGCGTCGGCGACGGCGGTGGTACTGCTCCTGATTTCCGGCCTCCTGGTCGCGCTGCTCGGCAAGGTGCGCGGCGCCTCCGGTCTCTCGGGAGCGGTGGCATGAACGCGCTCTTCGGTTCGAGCCGGCTCAGCCGCAACCTGATCGCGACGGCGGCCTGGCTCTGCTACGTCTTCCTGCTGCTCCCGAGCCTGATCGTGATCCCGATTTCGTTCGGCAATCCAGGCCAGATCGAGTTTCCGCCGCGACAGTTCACGCTCGCGCTCTATCAGCAGTTCTTCACTGACCAGGCTTGGTGGGGCTCGATGGTGCAGAGCCTTCTCGTGGCGACCGTCACCACCATGCTGACGCTGGTCCTCGCCGTGCCCGCCGCCTATGCGCTGGTGCGCTCGCAATTGCCGCGGCGCAATCTGCTGCGCGGCCTGTTCATGATGCCGATGCTGGTGCCCGTCATCGTGCTGGGGCTCGGGCTTTACCTGCAGTTCTCGAACTGGGGCTTGCTCGATACGACGACGGGCCTCGTTCTCTCGCACATCATGCTGACGACGCCCTTCATCATGGTTTCGGTGATGTCGGGCCTGCACCACTCGGACGTCTCGCTCGAGACGGTCGCCTCGATCATGGGCGCCTCGCGGCCGGTCATCTTCTTCCGCGTCGTGCTGCCCCAGTTGAAGGCCTCGATCGCAGTCGGCGCACTCTTCGCCTTCCTGATGTCGCTGGACGAAGTGGTCGTCGCCTATTTCCTCACCGGCACCAAGGCCATGACCCTGCCGGTGAAGATGTACAGCTCGATCCGCTGGGAACTCACGCCGGTTCTCGCGGCTGTCTCCACCCTGCTCACTTTGCTGTCGCTGCTGATCGCCCTGGGCATCATCGCCCTGCAGCGCAAGACCGAGGCCAATCCATGACTGTCACACCCATGACCGTCACGCCCGCGCCGGCCAGCGCTCCCGTCGCCGAAGGCGATCGGGCGATGGTCGAACTCCAAGGCGTCACCAAGCGCTATGGCGAGGTCGATGCCCTCAAGCGCGTCGATTTGACGATCCGCAAGGGCGAGTTCGTCACGCTGCTCGGCCCCAGCGGCTCGGGCAAATCCACCTTGCTCAACCTGATCGCGGGCATGATCACGCCCAGTTCCGGCCGCATCGTCATCGACGGGCGCGACGCCACCACATTGCCGACGAACCAGCGCGGTCTCGGCATGGTGTTCCAGAACTACGCCCTGATGCCGCATATGACCGTCTTCGAGAACATCGCCTTCCCGCTGCAGGTCCGGCATCTGCCGAAGGACGAGATCAAGCGGAAGGTCGAGCAGGTGCTGGATCTGATCCAGCTCGGCCATGTCGCCGGCCGGCGTCCGCGCGAGCTCTCAGGCGGCCAGCAGCAGCGCATCTCGCTCGCCCGCTGTATCGTCTACAACCCTGCGCTCATCCTGATGGACGAGCCGCTCGGCGCGCTCGACAAGAACCTGCGTGAGCAGATGCAGCTCGAGATCAAGCGGCTGCATGCCGATCTCGGCATCACCATGCTCTACGTCACCCATGATCAGGACGAAGCGCTGACGATGTCGGACCGCATCGTGCTGATGAATGGCGGCAAGATCGAGCAGCAGGGCAAGCCCGACGAACTCTACTTCAAGCCCGCGACCGTGTTCTCGGCCGAATTCATCGGCAGCTCGAACCTCATTCCCGGCATCGTGGAGGCAGGCGGGGTGAGCGGCCTTTCGCTGCGTACGGCGATCGGGACGTTCCCGGTGCCAGCCGCCGATTTCGCCGTCTCGACCGGGGACAAGGCCATGCTCCTCGTGCGCCCCGAGAACATGACGCTGACCGGCGGGCCGGGGGTGACGAGCGTCAGCGGCCGGATCGACGATTCGATCCTGCTTGGCGGCGTCGTCAGGCACTTCGTCCGCTGCAAGGACCAGTCGACGATCATCGTCCAGGAGCTGAACCAGCCCGACCGTCCGATCGCGAAGCGGGGAGACGAGGTCCGGGCCGGCTGGCCGCCGGCGCATGCGCGCCTGCTGCCGCCCTCCGTGCCCCACTGAAAGCCGAGGCCTGCCTTCGATCGACACTGAAACAATAAAGGGAGAACGGTAACCATGACTGACAAGACATTCTCGACCTCGCGCCGCGGCCTGCTGCGCGGCGGAGCCGCCGGCCTTGCCGGCCTGATCGCGGCGCCCGCCATCTTCACCGGACGTGCGCAAGCCGCCGACAAGACGCTGACCGTGACCTCATGGGGCGGCGACTACAACAAATCGGTGCGCGAGGTTTTTGCCGATCCCTTCACCAAGGAAACCGGCATCCCGGTCACGCTCGTCGACAATGGCGACATGGCCAAGGTCAAGGCCCAGGTTCTCAGCAAGGCCGTGCAGTGGGACGTCATCGACGCTCCCGCCGCCTTCGCGACCTCAGGCGCCAGGGACGACCTCTGGGAGCCGCTCGACATGTCGATCATCAAGCCCGGCGACGTCGTGCAGGCGGGCGCTCCCAATTACATGCCGATCTATCTCTATAGCGGCGGGCTGCTCTGGGACGCCAAGCGCCATCCCGACGGCAAGCACCCGGTGGATTTCGCCGGCTTCTACGACGTCAAAAAATACCCTGGGCGGCGCGTGATGCGCGCTCTCGCCTCCGAGACGCTCGAAGTCGCGCTGGTGGCCGATGGCGTGGCGCCGAAGGATCTCTACCCGCTCGACATCGACCGCGCCTTCCGGGCGCTCGACCGGATCAAGCCGCATGTCACCAAATGGACCAGCACCACGCCCGAGCAGGTCAACTCGGTGGTCCAGAACGAGGGCGACTTCTCCTACAGCTATTTCAACCGGGTGAAGGCGGCGCAGAAGGCCGGGTCACCGCTCGACTTCTCCTTCGAGCAGACGGTCAATTCGCTGGATTATTTCGCCGTGCCGAAGGGCTCGCAGAACAAGGAAGCGGCGATGCGCTTCATCAATTTCTGCCTCCGGCCCGATCGTCAGGTCGAATGGGCGGTGCGCGGCTACTACCTGCCCAACACGGTCGCGGCGGTGGAGCAGGTCAAGGCCTCGCCGGCCAAGGCCTATCTCCCCGACCTGACGAACGGCAAGAACGTCATCGTCAACGCGGAATGGTGGAGCGCGAACTATACCGCCGCCCAGAAGCGCTATGCCGAGTGGATGCTGAGCTGAGCTCAGACCTTCTTGCAACCATGCCGCTCCGGGGCCTTCCGGAGCACCCCCCGCTCTCCAGCGCCTCAAGAACGCCATGACGCACGAAGCTCTCCTCGCCGATCTCAGGACCATCGTCGGGGAGCGCTACGTCGTCACCCAGCCCGGCGACGTCGCCCCCTTCGTGATGGACCACCGCGCCCGTTATCACGGCGAGGCGCTCGCAGTGGTGAAACCGGCGAACACGGACGAGGTCTCGCGTGTCGTCGCGGCCTGCGCGCAGGCCGGCGTCGCCATCGTGCCGCAGGGCGGCAATACCGGCCTGTGCGGCGGCGCGACACCGCTCTCGGGCAAGCCCGGCATCGTTCTGCGTCTCGACCGCATGAACCGCATCCGGGCCTTCTCGGTCGCGGAGGAGACGATCACGGTCGAGGCGGGCTGCATCCTCGCCGAGATCCAGGCCGCGGCCGCACGCGAAGGCCTGCTCTTTCCCTTGAGCCTCGGCGCCGAGGGCAGCTGCCAGATCGGCGGCAATATCGGAACCAATGCCGGCGGCATATCCGTGCTGCGCTACGGCAATACGCGTCAGCTTGTGCTCGGCCTCGAGGTCGTCCTGCCCGATGGGACCGTGCTCGACAGCCTGCGGCGGCTGCGTAAGGACAATGCCGGCTACGACCTGAAGCAGCTCTTCATCGGCGCAGAAGGCACGCTCGGCATCGTAACGGCTGCGGTGCTGAAGCTGTTCCCGGCGGTGCGGACCCGCTCGATCGCATTGATGCAGCTCGCCAGCGTCGAGGACGCGCTGGCGATGTTCGAGCGGGCGCGCAAGGTTTTCGGCGAGCAGATATCGAGCTTCGAGATCATTGGCTCGTCCTACATGGATTTCGTGCTGCGCTACGTCCAGGGCACGACAATGCCCTTCGCCCAGAAGACGCCGTGGTATCTCCTGCTCGAAGCCGGCGACGCTTTGCCGGATTCCGATATCGGCCAGTCCATGGAAACTTTGCTGGCCGAGGCCTTCGAGGCCGGGCTGGTCAGCGACGCGATCATCGCCGCCAGCCTGGCCCAGGAAGAGGCGATCTGGAAGCTGCGCCATGGCGTGACCGGCGAGTTCAAGCTCGCGGGCAAGACGATGTCGCATGACAGCTCGGTTCCGGTTGCGCAGCAGCCGGAATTCACGGCCCGCATCGAAGCCGGAATCCTCGCAGCCTTTCCGGACGCGAATGTCATGATGGTCGGCCATATCGGCGACGGCAATATCCATGTCGTCGTGCTGTTCCCGCATGAGCGTTTCGCCGACGTCCAGGCCTATGAGGAGGCTTCCGACGCCATCGACATCATCGTCGACGATATCGCGGTGGCGATGGGCGGCAGCATCACGGCCGAGCACGGCGTTGGCACGAGCTACCGCAAGCGCCTGGCGCGGACGAAGAACAGCGCCGAACTCGCCTTGATGAAGGGCATCAAGCAGCTGCTCGACCCAGCCGGCTTGATGAACCCCGGAAAGATCTTCCTCGAAGCCGGCAGGGACTGATGCTGGTCGCTGGATGAGCACCCGGCGCCTGCATGCCACAGGCGTTCCCACGTCAGGGACAGGCGCCGCCAAGGCCGTTGGACCATGTCATGACCGAACCGACATCGAAGCCCGATCCTACATCATCGAAACCGTTGCCGCCGAACGTCTACCAGCTCGATGCGCCGGCGGCTCCCGACACCCCGCCCCTCGCGGGCTCGCTGCGGACCTCGGTCGCCATTATCGGCGGCGGCATCGTCGGGCTGACGACCGCGCTGCATTTGGCGGAAGCCGGCGTCGACGTGACCGTGCTCGAAGCGCAGGAGCCCGGATGGGGCGCGTCGGGCAATAATGGCGGGCAACTCAATCCCGGCCTGAAATTCGATCCCGATGTGATCGAGGCCAGCTATGGGCCCGATCTCGGCGCGCGCATGGTCGCCTTCGCCTATGACACGCCCAACCGCACGCTGGCTCTGATCAAGCGCCTCGGCATCGCCTGCGAGGCCCGCCAGAACGGAACCCTGCGCGTGGCCTATAGCGCGCGCGCCGTTGGCGGTGTCGAGGCGACAGCGCGTCAATGCATTGCGCGGGGCATGCCGGTAACGATGCTCGACCGCGAGAAGGTCGCCGAGGCCACCGGCACGGAACGCTATCTCGCCGCCATGCGCGACAGTCGCGGCGGCGATGTGAATCCGCTGGCTTATATCCGTGGCCTGGCCAAGGCGGCGCTGGCCGCTGGCGCGAAGATCCACGGGCGCACCCACGTGCGGGTTCTCCAGCAAACGCTTGCCGGCTGGGCGCTCCAGACCGACAGCGGCACCGTTCAGGCCGAGAAGATCCTGATCGCGACGAACGGATTTACGGACGATCTCTGGAGCGGCTTGAGGCGGACGATCGTTCCCGTGTTCAGCGCCATTGCCGCAAGCGCTCCGCTCCCCAGCGAACTGGCGCGGCGTATCCTGCCGGCGCGCTCATCCGTCTATGAGAGCGGGCGCATCACCGTCTATTACCGGGTCGATGCCCATGATCGGCTCCTGATCGGCGGGCGCGGCCCCATGCGCCCGATCTCGCATCCAGGTGACATCGCCTACCTCACCGACTACGCCAAGCGTCTCTGGCCCGAGCTCGCCGGGCAGTCCTGGACCCATGGCTGGAACAGCCGGCTCGCCATGACGCAGGATCACTGGCCGCATCTGCACGAGCCGGCGGCGAACGCGTTGATCTATCTCGGCTGCAACGGTCGCGGCGTCGCCCTGGGTACGGCGATCGCCGAACAATTGGCGGCGCGGTTGATCAAGGGCGCCGCAGCCGAGCTGGACCTGCCCATCGTCTCCCAAAAAACTATCCGCTTTCATGGGCTCTGGCCTCTGGCCGTGCTCAGCGTCGTCCTTCACGGCCGGCTCATGGACCGCCTCGGGCTCTGAGGCCTCGGCGCTGGTCGAGCGGCTGGAACCACCGCTGGACCAGATCCTGAACCCACCCCGCCGAATGGCCGCCGAAGGGGCTGCGCTCAGGCCTCTGGTTTCCGTCGATAGGCGAAGTAGCGCCCGAGCGGCACGCCCTCGGGCAAAGGCGTCGCCAGCAGCGCCTCGTCGATCAACTCCGAACCGCTGATCACGAGCGCGTCGTCCGCGGCGAGCGCCGCGACATGCCCCGGTAGCCAGGCCAATGCGATGGTGTCGCGCTCGGGCACGCCGGTCGTGGCATCGACATGGAGCAGAACCGCGCTGCGACCATGCGCGGCGGCGAAGGCCGGCAGCGTCTGCGCCATGTCGCCCAGCATCAGTGCCTCCGGCGGCGGCAGCGAACGCGGATTGGCCCTGGCCTCGCGATCGAAGGCGTAGATTGCGCGTTCCGGCAGGATCTCGCGCAAATGGTCGTAAGTCCGGCCATTGCCGAGGCCGAGCTCCAGCACGAGCCCATCGCGCCCCGCGATGGCGGCGGCTGCCCAGTCCAGAATCCGGCGCTGGGCCTCGAGACGGCGAATGAAACTGTCGAGGCGGCTCATGACGTTCCTGATCGGGTTAGAGCCGGATGCGAAAAACGGTTCCCACTTTTTCGCATCCTGCTCCACGCGAAGGAAGTCAATCACCTGATGCCTGCACACGCGGGCCATGTACTTGCTAACGCAACCGTCCAATGCCCTAATCCGCGAGATAGCGGACGCGATAGTGCCGCTTTTTATCGAAAATGGCCGAAAAGAGCCTGATTTCACAGTTCATGGGAGGTTTCTCATCATGCTCATCTCACGCCGAATCCTGCTGCTGCTCACTGCGGCTGGACTCGCAACGACAGCGACGGCTCCAACCGTCGCGCAGACATGGCCGACGAAGTCGATCACCTTCATCGTGCCTTTCCCTGCCGGCGGCGGCACGGATGCCTTCGCCCGGCCAATCGCGGCGCAGTTGGAGCAGCAGCTCGGCCAGCGCATCATCATCGACAACCGCGGCGGCGCAGGCGGCACCGTCGGTGCCTCTGCCGCCTCGAAAGCGGCGCCGGACGGCTACACCTTCTTCGTCGGCGCCGCCCATCACACCATCGCGCCTGCGCTCTATCCGAAGCTCGACTATGACATCGAGAAGGATTTCATCCCCGTCGGCGTGATCGCGCAGCCGCCGCAGGTCATCGTCGTCAATCCCAAGAAGGTCGAGGCCAAGACCCTCGCCGAGCTGATCGCCTTCGCCAAGGCCAATCCAGACAAGCTGAACTATGCCTCGGCGGGCAATGGCACGACGCATCACCTCGCCGGCGAATTGTTCAAGCTGCTGGCGAAGGCGCCGCTCACCCATGTCCCCTATCGTGGCGCAGGCCCGGCCATGCAGGACCTCGTCGCCGGTCAGGTCGATGTGATGTTCGACGGGCTCGGCTCCTCCGCGCCGCAGATCTCCGGCGGCGCGCTGCGTGCGCTGGCAGTAGCTGCTCCGACACGCTCCGGGGTGATCGCCACCGTACCCACAGCCAAGGAGGCCGGGCTCGACGGCTATGACGTTGCGACCTGGTACGCAATCTGGGCGACCAAAGGCACGCCGGCGCCGATCGTCGCCCGTGTGAGCGAGGAGCTCCAGAAGGCCCTGAAGGCGCCGATGATCGTGGAAGCCTGGAAGAAGAACGGATCGGCCATCCCAGCGCTCTATGGGCCGGATTTCGCCAAATTCGTCTCTGCCGAGGTCGTCCGCTGGGGCAAGGTCGTCAACGAAGCGAATATCCGGCTCGAATGAGGCTGCCATCGGCGGGAAGCACAGGTGCCTCGCCCGCCTTTCAAGGCTTCGATTTTACCGGCCATTCTCATGGCCCATCCTCATCGCTCGCCTCGTCGATCACGGTGCGGGCGATCACCATGCTGAAGCCCGCGCGCGCTAAAGCCGCCAGATCCTTCCGACGGTTGGCGGCGGGGTCGCCCTTTCCCCAGCGCCCGAGCCGCTTGCGTTTCGCGGCGATGCGCGCCGCGGCCAATTCATCCTCCGGCTCGACAGCGCTGGCCTCGGTCGCGAGCTCGCGCGTCACGCCCTTGGCCGTGAGCTTCGCCGCCACGGTCCGCGTGGACTGGCCGCGCCGCCGCAAGCTCGCCGCGCGCGCCTCGGCGAAACGACGGTCATCGACCAGCCCCGAGGCGACGCAGCGCGCCACCACTGCGTCGAGCAGATCCGAGAACTGGCCGGGCTCGTCGCCATGGTGGCGGCAGCTCAGCACGACCTTGCGCTCCAGCACGCGGCGAAGCTGCGCGGCCGGCGCGGCAAAGCGTTCGAGATAGTGCATGGCGGCGCGCTGCAGATAGTCGGGCGTTATCCGGCGTGGCGGCTTGCGCTCCTGCCGCTTGTCGCGTGGCACGCCCGGAGCTTCGCCCGCCACTAATCCGCCCCGGGCTTGGAGCGACCGGCCTTGATCGAGGCGCGCTTGTCCTTGGAGACCAGCCGCCTTTCCTTCGAGGCCTTGGTCGGCTTCGTTGGCCGGCGCGTCTGCGGGCGGACCGCCGCGGCCCGGATTAGCTCGAGCAAGCGTTCCCGCGCCTCCTCGCGGTTGCGTTTCTGGCTGCGCTGCGCCTGCGCCACGATGACGATGACGCCATCCTGCGTCAGCCGGCTGCCGGCGAGCTTCATCAGCCGCACCGCGACGTCGTTGGGCAGCGAGGGCGAGCGCCGGATGTCGAATTTGAGCTGGACCGCACTCGAGACCTTATTGACGTGCTGGCCGCCGGGGCCCGACGCGCGCACGAAACTTTCCTCGAGCTCGCTCTCGTCGATCACGATGGACGGGGTGACTTGAATCATGGGACGAGGCTATCTCACTTCACGGAGATTTGCAGCGTTGAAGCATTCCCGCGACATCGCCCGCCTGATCGAGATCATGGCGGCGCTCCGCACGCCCGGCACGGGCTGCCCCTGGGACCTGGAGCAGGACTTCGCCTCGATCGCACCCTATACGGTCGAGGAAGCCTATGAGGTGGCCGACGCCATCGCGCGCGGCGACAGGCTCGACCTGAAGGACGAACTCGGCGATCTGCTGCTGCAGGTGGTCTATCATGCGCAGATGGCCGAGGAGGAAGGCTCCTTCGCCTTTCCCGACGTGGTCGAGGCCGTCACCAGCAAGATGATCCGGCGGCACCCGCATGTCTTCGGCGATGCGCGCGATCTGTCGCCTGCCGAGGTCAAGGCGCTCTGGCACAGCATCAAGGCGCAGGAGAAGGCCGAAAAGGCAGCAGCGCGGCAAGCGGCCGGCCGGCCCGAGCCGATCGAGGATAAGGGCGTGCTGGCCGGCGTCACCCGGAGCCTGCCTGCCCTCAGCCGCGCCTGGAAGCTCCAGGCCAAGGCCTCGACCGTCGGCTTCGACTGGAACGACGCCAGGCTCGTGCTCGACAAGGTTCGGGAAGAAACCGCCGAGATCGAGGAGGCACTCGCGCTGGGCGACAAGGCGGCGATCCGCGAGGAAATCGGCGACCTGCTTTTCGTCGTCGCCAATCTCGCTCGCCATGTCGATGCCGATCCGGAAGGCTGCCTCCACGCCGCCAACGCCAAGTTCGAACGCCGCTTCAAGGGTATCGAGGCCGCGCTGGAGGCGCAGGGGCGAAACGCGAAAGACGCCACTCTTGAAGAGCTGGAAGCGCTCTGGCAACAGGTCAAGCGCGCGGAGAAGGCGTCGCCGCCCGGGACAGGCTGAAGCGCAAGTCCGATCTCGGCCACTCGCTATGTCAGGTGCAGGCCGCCATCGACATCCAGAATCACCCCGGTGATGAAGGCGTTTCCCATCAGGAAAAGCACCGCATCAGCGACCTCATCCGGCTGGCCGGGGCGGGCGAGCGGAGCCTTGCCATACGAGCTTTCAAACAGGCCTGCCGGCTTGTCGTCCCACCAGCCCGTATCGATCACGCCCGGCGATACCGCATTGACGCGGATTGGCGCCAGCTCCCGCGCCAGAGTCACGACCATGCGCTCAAGCGCGCCGTTGACGGCCGCAAGCCCTGAGGTTCCCGGATTTGCCAGCCGTGACGAAGCCGCCGTGATGAAGACCATGGAGCCGGCGGGTTGAAGCGTTGGAAGCGCCGCCTGGGCCGCGTTCCATTGCGCCCAGAACTTGGCTTCGAAACCGGCGCGCAGCCCGTCGCCGTCGAGTTCGCGAAATGCTCCGGCGCCGCGACCGCCGGAAGCCGCCAAAACCAAGTGGTTGAACGGCCCAAGCTTCTGAAAGAACTCCGCCAGCGCCGCGCGATCCAGGGCGTCGACCGCTTCGCCACGCGCTGACGGCCCGATCGTGGAGACCGCAGCCTGCAGCTTCGTCTTTTCACGTCCGATGATGACCACGCGCGCGCCTTGTGCGGCCGCCCGCCGCGCAACAGCCAGGCCAATGCCGGAAGAGCCGCCGATCACGACAACCGTTTCATCCGCGCCAATCATGCGATGTGCTCCTCGGCCGAGATCACATTATCCGCGGCGCTTGGACGCCTAGCTTTGCCGCTCCGCCTCCGGGAACCGCGCGCCAAAGGCGCCTTCGCGCTCGGGCGGCAGCCGTACGATGAGGCTCAGCGCCCCGTCCTCGGCATCCGCCCGCTCCAGGATTTCACCATTGGCGTGCAGCCAGGCAAGCGATTTACCGTCGCCGGGCGCCAGCACCAGCCGGTAGACCGGCCGGCTCCTGGCAATGCGCGCCTCGATCGCGTCCGTCAGCCTGGCGATGCCGTCGCCGGTCAAGGCTGAGACCAGCACCGGCCGTGAGGCTTCGGGCTTCAGCGCGACGAGGCCAAGCTGGCGCTCGCGTTCCGAGCTATCGAGCAGGTCCGACTTGTTCCAGACTTCGATCACGCGCTGGCCATCGTCGGGATCGATGCCGAGATCGCGCAGGATGCCTTGCACGTCGGCTGCCTGGGCCTGCGTATCCTCATGGGCCACGTCGCGGACATGCAGCAGCACATCGGCCTCGATCGCGTCCTCCAGCGTCGCACGGAACGCCGCGACGAGCTGCGTCGGCAGGTCCGAGATGAAGCCGACCGTGTCCGAGAGCATGATCCGCGCGCCATGCGGCAGCTTGATTGCGCGCGCGGTCGGGTCGAGCGTGGCAAACAGCATGTCCTGCGCCAGCACCTCGGCCGAGGTCAGCCGGTTGAACAGCGTCGATTTTCCGGCGTTTGTGTAACCAACCAGTGCAACTACCGGATAAGGCACGCGTTTACGGCTGACGCGGTGGAGCGAGCGGGTCCGCTTCACGCTCTCGAGATCGCGCTCGATCTTGGTCATGCGCTCCTGGATGATGCGCCGGTCCGCCTCGATCTGCGTCTCGCCGGGGCCACCGAGGAAGCCGAAGCCACCGCGCTGGCGCTCGAGATGGGTCCAGGACCGCACCAGTCGGCTCTTCTGGTAGTTGAGATGGGCAAGCTCGACCTGCAGCGTGCCTTCGCGTGTGCGCGCCCGCCGACCGAAGATCTCGAGGATCAGGCCGGTGCGGTCGATCACCTTGCAGCCGAAGGCTTTCTCGAGATTGCGCTGCTGCACCGGCGACAGCGCGCAATCCATCACGACGAGGCCGATTTCCTCGATCTTGATGCGCTCGGCCAGCTCCTCGACCTTGCCCTTGCCGAGATAGGTGGCGGGGCGAAACGCCGTGAGCAGAACCTGGATCGGTTCGACGACGGTCAGATCGATGGCAGCGGCGAGGCCGACGGCTTCATCGAGCCGTGCGGCGAAGGAGCGCTGATTCGTGTCGGCGCTGCCCGCGGCGCCGCGGCGCTGCGAGTAAGGCCCGACGACATAGGCGCGCGTATTGACCGCAATGTCGCGTTCGATCTCGTCGAGCGGCTTGACGGTCTTCTCGGTCTCGTCTGCCCCGTCGCGACCGGCCATGAGGCTCAGGCCTTGTCCACTTCCTCGGGCTCGAACAGCTGCACGGGGTGGCCCGGCATGATCGTCGAGATCGCATGCTTGTAGACGAGTTGCGAATGCCCGTCGCGGCGCAGCAGCACGCAGAAATTGTCAAACCAGGTAACGACGCCCTGCAGCTTCACGCCGTTGACGAGGAAGATCGTCAGAGGAATCTTCTGCTTGCGAACGTGATTGAGGAAAGTGTCCTGAAGGTTTTGTGCCCGCTCTGCGGCCATGGGTAGCCCCTATTGTTGGGATCGCTCATCGGGTTGCACCCGCGATCCATTTCGTTTCGTTCGGGGTCACACACTGAGCGCGCCGCTTCGAAACACCGATCCTGCATTAGATCGTCGAGTTCTATGACAAAGCAAGGGCGATGCCGCATCCTATTTGCGCATGACGCCTGCGTATCGTGCAGACGGACATGCAATAAGCGCTTAGCCGCCGCTTAACCGACCCCGAGCGACTTCAGCTTGCGATGCAAGGCCGAGCGCTCCATCCCGATGAACTCGGCGGTTCGCGAGATATTGCCGGAAAAGCGGGCGATCTGGGCGATCAGATATTCGCGCTCGAAGATCTCGCGCGCATCGCGCAGCGGCAGGCTCATCAGCCGTTCGCCGCCCGAGCCGGACGGCGTCGTCGGCACCATGGCGCCGACCTCGGCCGGCAGCATCTCGACCGTGACGTCCGCCGTCGGATCGCCCTTGGTCAGGATCATCAATCGCTCGACATTGTTGCGCAGCTCGCGGACGTTACCTGGCCATTCATGCGACTGCAGCACGGCCATCGCGTCCGAGCCGATGCGCCGCTTCGGCAGGCCGGTCGCGACCGAGATCTGGTCCATGAAGAACTCGATCAGTTCCGGGACGTCCTCGCGCCGCTCCGACAGCGCCGGCACCTTGACCGGCACGACGCTGAGGCGGTGATAGAGATCTTCACGGAATTGCCCCTCGCTGATCAGCTGAGCCAGATCGCGGCTGGTCGAGGAAATGATCCGCACATCGACATGCACGCGCGTTGCGCCGCCGACGCGCTGAAAATTCTGGTCGACCAGCACGCGCAGGATGCGGTTTTGCGTCTCGCGCGGCATATCGCCGATCTCGTCGATGTAGAGCGAGCCGCCATGCGCCTCCTCGAGCGCGCCGACGCGGCGTGTGCGGCCTTCTCCGCCCTCGACGCCGAAGAGTTCCTCCTCCATCGTGTCGGGCGTGATCGTTGCCGCATTGATGACGATGAACGGCGCCGAAGAGCGGCTCGACGCTTCGTGCAGCGTGCGCGCCGTCAATTCCTTGCCGCAGCCCGGCTCGCCGCTGATCAGCACGCGGGCATTGGTGGGGGCGACGCGCTCGATCGTCTGGCGCAACTGATTGACCACGGTCGAGTGGCCGACGATCCGGCTCGCCTGCACCGAGCCCTTCTTCAGCTCGCGGACCTCGCGCCTGAGCCGAGAGGCCTCGAGCGCCCGTTCCGCGACCAGCACGAGTCGGTCGGCCTTGAACGGCTTCTCGATGAAGTCATAGGCGCCGCTCTTGATCGCCGAGACCGCCGTCTCGATGTTGCCATGGCCCGAGATCATCACCACCGCGAGATCGGGATGGCTCTCCTTGATCAGCTCGAGCACCTGCAGACCGTCGAGCCGACTGCCTTGCAGCCAGATGTCGAGGAAGACGAGGTTGGGCCTGCGCGCCGCGATCGCCGCGAGCGCCTCATCGGCGGAGCCTGCCTTGCGCGTGCGGTAGCCCTCGTCCTCAAGCAGGCCGGCCACCAGCTCGCGAATATCGACTTCATCATCGACAACCAGAATATCGGCGCTCATACGGCAATTCCATTTCGCTTGTCTCGGGCGTCGGGCGCGTTCGTATCGCGGCCATTCGCAGTCTCGTTGTCCGGATCCTCAGCGGGACCGGTTTCGGGGAACCAGAGCCGGACGCGCGCTCCGCGCCGTCCTTCCGCAGCGTCGGGCCGGTCGAGAAGCTCGATCCCGCCGCCATGGTCCTCCAGAATCTTGCCCACGATCGCCAGTCCCAACCCGGTGCCGCCCTCGCGCGTCGTCATATAGGGCTCCAGCAGCTTCTGGCGCTGGTCGGCCGGGAGGCCCTTGCCGTTGTCGACCACGTCGATGACGATCCGGCCATCCTCATGACGCGCGAACGCGACCTCGATCTGGCCGGGGCCACGCTCCTCCATCGGCACGGCCTCGATCGCCTCCGTCGCGTTCTTGATCACATTGGTGAGTGCCTGCGAGATCAATCGGCGGTCGAACTGGGCCAACACGGGCGTCGCCGGCAAGTTCTCCGAAATCGTCAGCTCGGGGTTGCCAACCCGCATCAGGAAGATGATCTGGCGCACCGTCTCGACGATATCGTCGCGCGACAGCGATGGCTTGGGCATGCGCGCGAACGAGGAGAATTCATCGACCATGCGCCGGATATCCTCGACCTGGCGGACAATGGTGGCGGTGCACTGATCGAAGATCTCCTTGTCCTCGACGATGACGCGGCCGAATTTGCGGCGAATGCGCTCGGCCGAGAGCTGGATCGGCGTCAGCGGGTTCTTGATCTCATGGGCGATGCGGCGCGCGACATCGGCCCAGGCGGCCGTGCGCTGCGCCGAGACCAGATCGGTGATGTCGTCGAGCGTCACCACGAGCCCGGCGCCCGTCCCCTCGCCTTCGCGAACGGCCCGGACATTGACCATCCGATCGCGCCCGGCTCGCGTGATCGCGACCTGGCCTGCGCTCTGCCGCTGGCGGCCGTGCAGCGCATCGCCGACGAAGGCGGCGATCTCGGGAGCGACCTGTGCGATCGGCTCGCCGAAGACCCGCCCACCCGTGCCGAGCAGCCCCTCGGCGGAGCGGTTGATGATGGTGATATGGCCGTCGCCATCGAGACCAACGACGCCCGAAGACACGCCCGACAGAACCGTCTCGGTGAAGCGTCGTCGTCGGTCGATCACCTCGCTCGCGGTCACCAGGCCGTCGCGCTGCCGGCGCAGCTCCGCCGTCATCTTGTTGAAGGTCTCGCCGAGATGGGCAAGATCCCCCTCCGATCGCCGGATCGGCACCTGGACATAGAAATTGCCGCTGGAGACCTGGTCGGTCGCATGGATCATCCGCCGAATCGGCGCGACGAGGCCGTTGGCGAAGCTGAGCCCGAGCCAGATCGCCGAGAGCAGCAGGATGACCGCGATCAGCCCGTACATCGAGGCGAAGGCGATCTGCACGCCCTTACGCCGGGCGTCGATGGCGAGATATTCGACCGCCGCTCCGCGCGCGACGGCGGGAAACTCGACCGCGAGCGGATCGACCTCGCGGGCGATATAGAGAAAACCGTTGTCATAGGCCGGCAATTTGACGAGCGCGCCAAAGATCCGGCTGGTCTCGGGCACGACGCAGATCGGCTCCGGGGCCGATTGCGCATCGTCGAAGGCAGCCTGGTCCGGCTTGGGCGCATCGCGCAGAATGTCGATATTCGCCCGCACCAGAACCTTGTCGGGCGGGCTCATGATCGCCGCCACCGGCACGCCGAGCGCGGTCGCCCGCGCCGTCAGGAAGTTCTCGAACCATTTGCGGTCGACATCGAAGGCAGGCTTCGCGCGTGCCAGGTCGTCGGCGAAGATCCGGATCTCGCGCCCCAGCGACTTGCACTGCCCCGCCGCGTAGGCATCGGCGACCTCGACCGATTTGAAGATGGCGTCGCGCATCCGGTCGGAGAACCAGGGCTCCAGCCCGCGCTCGATGGTCACGGTCGCGATCACCGCGACCAGAATCGCAGGCAATGTCGCAATGATGCTGAAAAGACCGACGATTCTGACGTGCAGGCCGGCTGCGGCAGCGCCGGCGCGCCGCGCCCGGATCAACACCGCCGTCTCGAAAGCGACGATGACGAGCAGCAGCAGGATCAGCAGGGCATTGAGGATGAAGACGCCGACGACCACCTCATGGACCGGGGCAATCGGCGTGACGCCTGACAGTACCAGGAAGGTGACGAGCGCCGAGACAAGCGCGAAAACGACGACGACCGCGCCGAGCCAGCCCGACACACGGCGTGGCGGGTCCTCCCCACGCGGCATGATTCTGACATCGCTGATCGAGGCTGACACGGTCTTCGACAACTCCGGTGCAGCAAGCGCGGACGGACATCCAAGCTTGCAGGCGGCATAGATGCGCCGCCGCAACGGTGTTGTCAAAATGCGACATATGAAAGGCGGCGCGGCCGCCCTTGCATAAGCCTCAGCGCGGCGAGCGCACGACCTGCATGTCCAATTCGCGGATCTTCTTGCGCAGCGTATTGCGATTCAGGCCGAGTAATTCGGCGGCACGGATCTGGTTGCCCCGCGTCGCGGCCAGGGCCGCAGCGATCAAAGGCGGCTCGACCTCGCGCAGAATGCGGTGATACAGGCCAGGCGGCGGGATATTGTCGCCGAAGCCGCCGAAATACTGGTTGAGATGGCGCTCGACCGAGCCCGACAGCGTCTCGGCCCGCTCGGGCGCGGTTCCACCCGAGAAGCTCGTCGTCGGCGAAGCCGGCTGGAGCTCCGCATCGACGATCGGCGCCGTGATCGTCTCCTGCGGATAGAGCGCGGCAAGCCTGCGGACGAGATTTTCGAGCTCGCGGACGTTGCCGGGCCAGCGATAGCGCCGCATCACGTCCATCGCTTCCGAATCGATCTGCTTGTGCGGCAGTCCCTCCTTCTCGACCAGCGAGAAGAAATGGCGCGCCAGATCCGGAATATCCTCGACGCGCTCGCGCAGGGGCGGCAGGCGGATCGGCACCACGTTGAGCCGGAAGAACAGATCCTCGCGGAACAGCCCCTGCGCGATCGAGATGCGCAGATCCTTGTTGGTCGCGGCCACGATGCGGACATTGGTCTTTATCGGCGTCCGGCCGCCGACGGTGGTGTATTCGCCCTGCTGCAGCACGCGCAGCAGGCGCGTTTGAGCCTCCATCGGCATGTCGCCGATCTCGTCGAGGAAGAGTGTGCCGCCCTCGGCCTGCTCGAAGCGGCCGGACGAGCGTGTCAACGCGCCGGTGAAGGCGCCCTTCTCATGGCCGAACAATTCGGATTCGATCAGGTCCTTCGGGATCGCGGCCATGTTGATCGCCACGAACGGACCGTTCTTGCGCTTGCCGTAATCGTGCAGCGCCCGCGCGACCAGCTCCTTGCCGGTGCCGGACTCGCCGTTGATCATTACGGTGAGGTCGATCGGCATCAGTCGGGCAAGCGCGCGGTAGACGTCCTGCATCGCCGGCGAGCGGCCGATCAGGGGAATATCGTCGGGCTCGGCCGCATTGGCCCTGCCCCCATCGCCGCGCGGCCGCGACAGGGCGCGCCCGACGATGGCGACGAGCTCCTTCAGGTCGAAGGGCTTGGGCAGATACTCATAGGCGCCGCGCTCGGAGGCCTTGATCGCCGTCATGAAGGTGTTCTGCGCGCTCATCACGATGATCGGCAGCTCGGGGCGCACCCGCTTGATGCGCGGCAGCAGGTCGAAGGCGTTGCCGTCGGGCATCACCACATCGGTGATGATGAGATCGCCGAGGCCCTGCGCGGCCCAGGTCCAGAGCGTCGCCGCCTGGCCGGTGGTCCGCACCTCATATCCGGCCCGAGCCAGGGCTTGATTGAGGACGGTGCGGATCGCGGCGTCGTCGTCCGCGACGAGAATGTTACCGGTCGGCATTCACTGTGGTCCTGTAGGCCTTAAACTGTCTGCCGCGCCCGGGGCTGGTGCAGAGGCAGCAGAATTCGAAACGTGGTGCGGCGAGGAACGGATTCGCATTCGACGATTCCGCCATGATCGCCGATCACCTTGGCAACGAGTGCAAGTCCAAGGCCACTGCCTTGCGCCTTGGTGGTGACGAAGGGATCGAACAGATGCGGCAGCAGGTCCGAAGGCACGCCCGGTCCGTTGTCGCGGATGCCGATCTCGAGCGGCAGGGCGATCCGGCCCGGCGATCCGGCAAGCTGCATCCGGATGCCTGGCCGGTAGGCGGTCGTCAGCGTGATCTCGCCATCGATCGCTTGCATTCCAATGGCTTCGGCTGCGTTCTTCATCAAGTTCAGAAGGACCTGAACGAGCTGATCGCGATTGCCCGCCACTGGCGGCAAGGACGGATCGTAGACCTCGTTGAAGCGGATGTGGCGCGCAAAGCCCGATTGCGCCAGTCGTTTCACATGGTCGAGCACGTCATGCACATTGACGGCATCGCGCTCGCTCGGACGCTCGTCGCCGAAGAGCTCGACCCGTTCCACGAGCTTCACGATCCGGTCGGTCTCGTCGCAGATCAACTGCGTCAGCATGCGTTCGCTGTCGGGTACCGAGGCCTCAAGCAGCTGCGCCGCGCCGCGAATTCCCGATAGCGGGTTCTTGATCTCATGGGCCAGCATGGCCCCCAGCGCGGTGATCGAACGTGCTGCCCCTCTGTGGGTCAGCTGTCTGTCCATTTTTTCAGCAATTGTCCGTTCTTGCAGCATGAGCACGACGGCATCGCTCTGGCTGGACAAAGGAGAGGCAAAGACATCGACCACGCGATCGACGCCGAGACGGGGCGAGCCGAGGTCGAGCCGATATTCGCTGACGCTCGCTCCGCGCCGTTGCACCTCCTCTACCAGCGCCAGCACCGGTGAGCCGAAAGCGATCAGATCGTCGATGCGCTGCCGCTTCAGCACAACGGCACTGGACTGGAAGAAGTCCTCGGCGGCCGTGTTGGCGTAGAGGACGCCGTGGCCCTCGCCGATCACGACGACCGGCATCGGCAGCACGTTGAGGGCCTGCATCTCGATCGGATCGAGCAGGAAATCGTCCCTGCCCCGTCCACCGCCATCGAAAAACGCCATCGCCATACGCAACACCTTTCGGTCAGGCCGCAGCGCGGCTGAGCTCGGGAGAAAACAGTCGCGTCAATGCCCCGAGCACCAGATGCGGATCGTCGGAGGTCAGGAGCGCGCGCCGCTGTTCGGGATCGGGCAGGCCGCCGCTTGCAACGGCCTCGTCGGCGTAGGCAGCCAGATGCTTGCGGGCATGGCGCACCCCATGGGCGATGCCCATCAGGCTGAGCAGCCCGTCATAATGGTCGCGCGCGACAGCGAATTTCTGGCTGAGGCCGAGCGGCGGGACCGCCCGCCCGGCAAGCGCAGCGCCGATCTCGCCGACCAGCCATGGCCTGCCGAGCGCGGCGCGGCCGACCATCACGAAATCAGCCCCCGATTGGGCAAGGCACTTGCGCGCATCATCCTCGTCATGGATGTCGCCATTGGCGACAAGCGGAAAGTCGCCCTGCTCGCGCACTGCCCGGATAGCGCCCCAATCGGCAACGCCCTTGTAGAATTGCTGTCGGGTCCGGCCATGCACAGTGATCATCGATGCGCCCGATGCGACGGCGCGGCGCGCCAATTCCGGCGCGTTGCGCGAGGCATCATCCCAGCCCAGCCGCATCTTGACCGTGACAGGCACGCTCACGGCCTTTACCGCGGCTTCGACGAGCGCGATCGCATGGTCGAGATCGCGCATTAGCGCCGAGCCGGCCCAGCCGCCCGTAACCTTCTTGGCCGGGCAGCCCATGTTGATATCGACGATGGCCGCGCCGTTCGCCTCAGCCAGCCGCGCCGCTTCGCCTAGCCAATGCGGATCGCAGCCGGCGAGCTGGACGACATGGGGAGAGACCCCGGCTCCTTCGGCGCGGATGCGCGCCTCCTCGCTACCCCTGACGAACTCGTCGGAGGCGACCATCTCGGAGACGACGAGGCCCGCGCCATGACGCGCTGCGATCCGACGCATCACGATGTCGGTGACGCCCGACATCGGCGCCAGGAAAGCGCGCGACACCGGGGCGACGTCCGGCAGGGTTGCTACGTCCGCGCTCGAATTTGAGGCAACTTCCATTATGCATATTTATTGGACATTGCTGCGAGAGCGCAAGAGGTCTCGAAACATATTGCAGCGCATCATCGCCGCACCTCTGTCGCATGGGCATACGGAGCATCTCGCCTGCGGACTTGGCGATTGCGCGCCGTGCCACTATCACCCAATCCCTGCTGGACCATTGCCCCTGCTGGACCATTGCTCGTGCTTACAGAAACAAGCAGCCGCCGCTCAGCCGTCGCCGCCCTGATCGTCGCCGCCGGGCGCGGGTCGCGGGCCGGCGGTGACCTGCCCAAGCAATACCGTGCCCTTGCGGGCCGGCCAGTTCTTGCGCAGGCCCTGACGCCTTTTTTGGCTGACGCTGCGATCAATCATGTCATGGTCGTCATCGGGCCCGGCGATGAGGCACGCTATGCCCACGCCGTCGCCGATCTGCCGGTGGGAAAATTGCTCCCGCCGGTGCAGGGGGGAGAGACACGCCAGGATTCCGTGCGCCTGGGCCTGCAAGCACTTGCCGCCAGCGGCTTCGACGGCATCGTGCTGGTCCATGACGCCGCCCGCCCGTTCGTCACCGCCGCACTCATGCACCGCGCGGTCGGCGCGCTCCAAAGCGAGATCGCGGCCATCCCCGCTTTGCCGGTGACGGACACGATCAAGCGCCTCGGTAGCGATGGTCGCGTCGCCGAGACTCCGCCCCGCGATACGCTCGTCAGCGTGCAGACGCCTCAGGGGTTCCACTTCGAGGCTCTGCTGGCCGCGCACGAAGCCGCCGGCGCCGCCGGCCTGTCGGGCTTCACCGACGATGCGGCTTTGATGGAATGGGCCGGGCATCCTGTGAAGACCTTTCCCGGAGACCCGGCCAACGTGAAGCTCACCCATCCGCAAGACTTCGATCGCGCCGAGGGTGCGCCTCTCCATGTGCGCGTTGCCACCGGCTATGACGTCCACGCCTTTGGCGATGGTGACCATGTCTGGCTCGGCGGAGTCCGCATCGCTCATGATCGCGGTGTGCTGGCCCATTCCGATGGCGATGTCGCGCTGCATGCCTTGACGGATGCGCTTCTCGGCGCTTTGGCGGAGGGCGATATCGGCACGCATTTCCCGCCCAGCGACCCGCAATGGAAGGGCGCAGCCTCCACACAGTTCCTGGCCTTCGCAGCCGGGCGCGTCAGGCGGCGCGGCGGGCGCATCGACTTCCTCGATCTCACCATCGTCTGCGAGGCGCCCAAGGTCGGCCCGCATCGCGAAGCGATCCGCGCCGCGATCGCCGCCGCGGCGGCGATCCGCATCGATCAGGTCGCCATCAAGGCGACGACCTCCGAGCGCATGGGCTTCACCGGGCGCGGAGAAGGCCTGGCTGCCCTGGCGACCGCGACGATCCGCTTGCCGGAACCGGAGTAAAGCCATGTTCGACGCCGAGATCACCAAGCTGGCAACCGAGGTTCTCGACACCTGTCGCAAGGCCGGGCTCACCGTCGCGACCGTCGAATCCTGCACGGGCGGGCTCATCGCCGGCGCGCTGACCGCGATCCCCGGTTCCTCGGATGTCGTCAATGGCGGGCTGGTGACCTATTCCAACGCGGCCAAGAGCGTGCTCGCGGGCGTGCCGGTCGAATTGATCGAAGCCCATGGCGCGGTCAGCGAGCCGGTCGCGCGCGCCATGGCCGAGGGCGGCTGGATGCGGCTTGCCGCCAATCTCGCCATCGCCGTCACAGGCGTGGCCGGCCCCGGTGGCGGCAGCGCGGAAAAGCCCGTGGGATTGGTGCATTTCGCTTGTGCCGGAGGCCATGCGACGGTTCATCGCGAACAGCGTTTCGGGCCTCTGTCGCGCGACGAGATTCGCCGTCTGACGGTCGTCACCGCGCTCGAGATGTTGCGCGAAGCCGCGCGCGAGGCGATCTGACGCGATCTCAGACCTCGGCTGCGGGCAACGCCGGCTTGCCTCGCCCATAGACGACGTCCGCCCGGCGTTCGAAAGCTTCGGCGAATTTACGGAAGGCCTTGTCGAACATCGCGCCCATCAGCAGGCCAAGCATGCGGCTAGCGAATTCGTAGGAGATGAAGAAGCCGACCTCGCAGCCGCCCTCGCCCGGCTTGAAGGTCCAGCGATTCTCCAGATAGCGGAACGGCCCGTCGACATATTCGACCAGGATCTTGAGATTGATCGGGTCGAGCGTCACCCTGCTGGTGAAGGTTTCGCGGATCGCCTTATAGCCGACGCTCATATCGGCGAGCAGGACCTCGCCGCCGCCCTCGCGCGGCGTCCGCTTGCGCACCGTCAGCCCCTCGCAGAGCGGCAGGAACTCCGGATATTTTTCGACATCGGCGACGAGCGCGAACATCTGCTCGGGCGAGTGCTTCACCCGGCGGGTGTTGTTGAACATCGGCATGACGGTCTGGGCGTCCTCAGCCGAGCTTCGCGGAGCGCGCGGCGCGCAACTTGGCGAAATCCTCGCCGGCATGATGCGAGGAGCGCGTCAGCGGCGTCGAGGACACCATCAGGAAGCCCTTCACATAGGCGATGGCCTCGAATCCCTTGAATTCCTCGGGCGTGACGAAGCGGATCACCGCATGGTGCCTGCGCGACGGCGCGAGATACTGGCCGATGGTGATGAAGTCGACATCGGCCGAGCGCAGATCGTCCATCAACTGGAGGATCTCATTCCGCTCCTCGCCCAGGCCGACCATGATGCCGGATTTGGTGAAGATCGTCGGGTCAAGCTCCTTCACCCTCTGGAGCAGACGCAGCGAATGGAAATAGCGCGCGCCCGGCCGCACGGTCAGGTATTTGCCGGGCACGGTCTCGAGATTGTGGTTGAAGACATCGGGCTTGGCTGCAACGACGACCTCCAGCGCGCCGGGCTTGCGCAGGAAGTCCGGCGTCAGGATTTCGATCGTCGTAGCTGGCGAAGCCTCGCGGATCGCGCGGATGACGCGCGCGAAATGCTCGGCTCCGCCATCCTTGAGATCGTCGCGATCGACCGAGGTGATGACGACATGCTCCAGCCCGAGCTTGGCGACGGCCTGCGCCACCTTCTGCGGCTCATCCTGGTCGAGAGGCTGCGGCACGCCGGTCTTGACGTTGCAGAAGGCGCAGGCCCGCGTGCAGGTGTCGCCCATGATCATGAAGGTGGCGTGCTTTTTCTCCCAGCACTCACCGATATTCGGGCAGCCGGCCTCCTCGCAGACCGTGACGAGCTTGTTTTCCTTGACGATCTTCTGGGTCTCGGCCCATTTCGGCGAGCCCGGTGCCTTGACCCTGATCCAATCCGGCTTGCGCAGGATCGGATTCTCGGGCCGCTTCTGCTTCTCGGGATGGCGCAGTTCCGCAGCCGGCGGTGAAGCCTCCGTCTTGGGATTGCCGATATTGGGTCGCGGATCGCGGTTCAGCAGATCGAGAACGAGCGCCATGCTCAAAAACTTCCATATATGTGGCAGGCCGAGGCCAACGCCCCCGCCTGCCCTCTAGCTAATCCGCCTTGAGGCGGACGACAACAGGAGCCGATGTCGCGTCAGGCTACCGGCTTGCGCAGGGCGTTCCAGACCACAATGACGATGACCGCGCCCGCGATCGCGGCGACGAGGGTGCGAAAGAAGCCGAAGATCGGGATATCGAGCAATTCCGCCAGCCGGCTGCCTAGGAAAGAGCCGGCGACGCCGACCAGCATATTGGTCAGGATGCCATGGTTCGAAGACGTAATCCGCTCCGCGACCCAGCCGGCAAGAAGGCCGATGAAGATCGTGGCGAAGAAGCCGTAGCCCGGCTGCGCCGACATGGCGGCATTGAAGGATTCCATCGTCCTTGACCTTTCATTTCATTGTGAAACAGGGCAGAAACGGAACCAACTCAGGTTATTATTTGCCGTCACGCGATAAAGCGCGCCAGAAGAACCACAAGAATTGCACCCAATACAGCCATGGCCATCTCGTCGAGAAAACCATGGCCGGTACGCAGGCGCCAGCCGGTCAACCGCACCAGTCCCTGTCCGACGAGCATGCCGAGCACGCCCACCACGGCGTGGCGGAGCAACCCGCCACCGCCCACGATCAGGCTCGCCACGAAGCCCGTGACGGTACCCAAGGCGATCGTCGGCGCCAACATGCGCCAGTCGAGCATCAGGCCGCCACCAGGCGGCAGGATCTCGACTTTATCGTCTGGGGCGGCCCGCTCGGGACCACGGGGTTTGCGCGGGCGGGTGGTCATTGCCGCGATGGCCCCTCTCGCATCGAGCGGATTGCGGAATCGAGCTCGATATCAGGCGATCAGCCGCGCCAGCAGGACCACCACGATCGCGCCGATCGTCGCCGTGATGATCTGCGATACGAGCGGATTGCCGATGCCGAGATTGATGCCCAAAGCCGAGAGCAGGAAGCTGCCGACAAAGGCGCCGATCAGGCCGGTGATGATGTAGCGGATCAGCCCGCCGCCGCCCACGACGATGCTGGCGAGCCAGCCTGCGACAAGACCGATGACGATAGCGACGATGATCGAACGCGTGTCCATGACGAGTTTCCTGCCCCTACCGGTCCGTTATTGGCCGGCATCTCCACAAGATGCGTGAACGCGCGCTTCGATCTTCGTTCCGGTCACGCGTTCAGCACTTTGCCATAAGCATCGAGCACGCTCTCCTTCATCGTCTCCGAGATCGTCGGATGCGGGAAGATGGAGTGCATCAATTCTTCCTCGGTCGTCTCGAGGTTCATGGCCACGACAAAGCCCTGGATCAGTTCAGTCACCTCAGCGCCGACCATATGGGCGCCGAGAAGCTTGCCGGTCTTGGCGTCGAAGATCGTCTTGACCAGACCGCTGTCTTCGCCCAGCGCCACCGCCTTGCCGTTGGCGACGAAGGGGAAGCGCCCGACCTTGAGCTCATAGCCGGCCGCCTTCGCCTTGGCCTCGGTCAGGCCGACGCTGGCGATCTGCGGATGGCAATAGGTGCAGCCCGGGATCATCAGCTTGTCCATCGCGTGCGGATGCAGCCCCTTGATCGCCTCGACGCAGATCACCGCCTCATGCTCGGCCTTGTGCGCCAGCATCGGCGGCCCGGCGACGTCGCCGATCGCATAGACGCCCTTCACATTGGTGCGGCAGTAATCGTCGATGACGATGCAGCCGCGATCGGTCTTCACGCCGAGCGCTTCCAGGCCCAGATTCTCGATATTGCCGACGACGCCGACGGCCGAGATCATCCGATCTGCCGTGATGGTCTGCTTGCCGCCCTTCTCGTCCTCGATATGGGCGGTGATGCTGTCGGCGCCCTTCTCGACCTTGGTGACCTTGGCGCCGGTCAGGATCTTCATGCCCTGCTTCTCGAAGGCTTTGCGCGCGAAGGCGCCGATCTCGGCATCCTCGACCGGCACGACCTGCGGCATCACCTCGACGACGGTGACCTCGACGCCCATCGTCCGGTAGAACGAGGCGAATTCGATGCCGATCGCGCCCGAGCCCATCACGAGCAGTGATTTCGGCATTTTTGCCGGCACCATCGACTCGAAATAAGTCCAGATCAGCTTGCCGTCGGGCTCGATGCCGGGCAGCGCCCGCGGCCGCGCGCCGGTCGCCACGATGATGTGGTCGGCGGTATAGGTGCCCTCGCCCTTGGCTCCCTTGGGCGGCGGCACCTGCGGCTGCATGGCGGGCTTCTTCGTCGGCGCGACCGCGATCGTTCCTGGCTTGGTGAGCTTTGCCTCGCCCCAGATCACATCGACCTTGTTCTTCTTCATCAGGAACTGGACGCCGTTGTTCATGCGCGCAGCGATGCCGCGCGAACGTGCCACCACGGCGGCGAGATCGGCCGTGAAGGTGCCTTCCAGCTTCAACCCGTAGTCCTTGGCGTGCTGGCCGTAATGCAGGATCTCGGCCGAGCGCAGCAGCGCCTTGGTCGGGATGCAGCCCCAGTTCGAGCAAATGCCGGCAAGATGCTCGCGCTCGACGATCGCGGTCTTGAAGCCAAGCTGCGCCGCACGGATGGCCGCGACATAGCCGCCGGGGCCGGAGCCGATGATGATGACGTCATAGTCAGCCATGGTCAGGCTCCCATCAAACCAGCATCGCCATGGGCTTCTCGATATAGCCCTTGAAGGCCTGCATCAGTTCGGCTCCGAGCGCGCCGTCCACCGCACGGTGGTCGGTCGAGAGCGTCACCGACATCACGGTCGCGACCGCAAGCTGTCCGCCCTTGACGACAGCGCGCTGCTCGCCGGCGCCGACGGCCAGGATCGTCGCATGCGGCGGGTTCACGATCGCCGCGAAGTCCTTGACGCCGAACATGCCGAGATTCGAGACCGCCGTGGTGCCGCCCTGATACTCTTCGGGCTTCAGCTTGCGGTTCTTGGCGCGGGCCGCGAGGTCCTTCATCTCGTTGGAGATCTGCGAGAGCGTCTTGTGGCAGGCGTCGTTGATCACCGGCGTGATCAGCCCGCCGGGGATCGAGACTGCGACGCCGACATCGGCATGCTTGTGCTTGAGCATGGTGTTCTCGGTCCAGCTCACATTGGCCTCGGGCACCGCACGCAGCGCCAGAGCCAGCGCCTTGATCACCATGTCGTTGACCGAGAGCTTGTAGGCCGGCTTGCCGTCCTTCTCGGGCGCGGCTGCGTTGAGTTCGGCGCGCAGCTTGAGCAGCGCGTCGAGCTCGCAATCGATCGTCAGGTAGAAATGCGGGATCGTCTGCTTGGATTCCAGCAGGCGGCGCGCGATCGTCTTGCGCATGCCGTCATGGGGCACTTCCTCGTAGGAATCCGGTGCGAACAGCTTCTTGACCGCCTCGTCGGACATACCCGCAGCAAGCGGCGCGGCAGCCGGCTTGGGCGCGGCCGCGGGAGCAGCGGCCGGCGCGGCCTTGGCGGCTCCGCCTGCCTTCGCAGCCTCGATGTCCTTCTCGACGATGCGGCCATGCGGACCCGAGCCCTGGATCTTTCCGAGATCGAGGCCGGCTTCCTTGGCGAGACGCTTGGCGAGCGGCGAGGCGAAGGGGCGCTCGCCGCTGGTCGAGGCTGTCGGAGCAGCGGCGGCCTTGGGGGCTTCGCTCGCCTTGGGCGCCTCGGCGGCCGGCGTGGGAGCCGCTGCCTTGGGCGCGGCCTCGGCCTTGGGAGCTTCGGCCTTGGCCGGAGCGGCAGCCGCCTTCACATCCTCGCCCTCGGCCGCGATCACGCCGATGATCTCGTTGACGGCGA
This sequence comes from Allobosea psychrotolerans, assembly GCF_002917105.1. Lineage (GTDB taxonomy): Bacteria > Pseudomonadota > Alphaproteobacteria > Rhizobiales > Beijerinckiaceae > Allobosea > Allobosea psychrotolerans. Next base: position 86,268 of record NZ_PQFZ01000002.1, on the reverse strand, counting down.
CGTCGGCCGTGCCGTCCGGCACCAGGATCTTGGCCAGGATGCCCTCATCGACGGCCTCGACCTCCATGGTCGCCTTGTCGGTCTCGATCTCGGCGATGATGTCGCCGGACTTGATCGTGTCGCCTTCCTTCTTCAGCCATTTGGCGAGATTGCCCTTCTCCATAGTGGGAGAGAGCGCGGGCATCAGGATGTTGGTTGGCATCGGTCAGCCCCTTCTCAGCGGTAGCAAACGGCTTTGGCCGCAGCGACGACCTCGCCGATATTCGGCAAGGCGAGCTTTTCGAGGTTCGCCGCGTAAGGCATCGGCACGTCCTTGCCGGTGACGCGGGCGACCGGCGCGTCGAGATAATCGAACGCCGCCTCCATGATGCGCATGCCGATCTCGGCGGTGACGCCCGACTGCGGGAACCCCTCCTCGACCGCGACGCAGCGATTGGTCTTCTGCACGGAGGCGACGACCGTCTCGATGTCCATCGGCCGGATCGTGCGCAGATCGATGACCTCGGCCTCGATGCCCTCCTTGGCGAGCGCTTCGGCTGCGCCCAGCGCATAGGTCATGCCGATGCCGAAGGAGACGATGGTGACGTCCGTGCCCGGGCGCACGACCTTGGCCTTGCCGATCGGGACCAGAAAATCATCGCTCTTGGGAACCTCGAAGGTCCGGCCGTAGAGGATCTCGTTCTCGAGGAAGATGACAGGGTTCGGATCGCGGATCGCGCTCTTGAGCAGACCCTTCGCATCCGAGGCGCTGTAGGGCATCACCACCTTGAGGCCGGGCACGTTCGAATACCAGGCGGCATAATCGTGGCTGTGCTGGGCGCCGACGCGGGCGGCCGCGCCGTTGGGGCCGCGGAAGACGATCGGGCAACCCATCTGGCCGCCCGACATGTAGAGCGTCTTGGCGGCAGAGTTGATGATCTGGTCGATCGCCTGCATGGCGAAGTTGAAGGTCATGAACTCGACGATCGGCTTCAGGCCGGTCAGCGCCGCGCCGACGCCGATACCGGCGAAGCCGTGCTCGGTGATCGGCGTATCGATGACGCGCTTGGCGCCGAATTCCTGCAGCAGCCCCTGGGTGACCTTGTAGGCGCCCTGATATTCCGCGACCTCCTCGCCCATGACGAAGACATCACCGTCGCGGCGCATTTCCTCGGCCATGGCATCGCGCAAGGCTTCGCGCACCGTCATGGTCGCGACCTCGGCACCTGCCGGGAATTCGGAGGAAGCGTCATAGGACTTCGCCTGAGCCGGTACGCTCTGCGGCGCGGAGGCTATCGGCGCCGGCGCAGCCTTGGCTTCGGGCTCGACGGGCTTCTCGGCGGGCTTGGCAACGGCCGGCTTGCTCGCCGCGCTGACATCCTCGCCTTCGGCCGCAATCACCCCGATCGGCGTGTTGACCGCGACGTTCTCGGTGCCGTCAGCGATCAGGATCTTGGCCAGGATGCCTTCATCGACGGCCTCGACCTCCATCGTCGCCTTGTCGGTCTCGATCTCGGCGATGATGTCGCCGGCCTTGACCGTATCGCCTTCGGCTTTCAGCCATTTGGAGAGCTTGCCCTGCTCCATCGTCGGCGAAAGAGCAGGCATGAGAATGTCGATCGGCATGAACGCACCCGGATTTCTGAAAGACGCGGGGATTGGGATTAAGGCCGCAAGGCCTGCGGAAGCGGGCGCGCCGCTCAGGCGCGCGCCGTCTCCAGCGTGATGTCGGTCCAGAGCTCGGAGACATCGGGCTCGGGATCGTGCGTCGCGAATTCGGCCGCGTCGTTGACGATCTCGCGGACCTTGGCGTCGATCGCCTTGAGCTCGTCCTCGCTGACCTTGAAATCGCGGGTCAGACGCCCCCTCACCTGCTCGATCGGATCGTGCTCCTCGCGCATGCGCTGGACTTCGTCCTTGGAGCGGTACTTCGCCGGGTCGGACATCGAATGGCCGCGGTAGCGATAGGTCTGCATTTCCAGGATATAGGGCCCCTGGCCGGAGCGCGCGTGCTCAATGGCGCGCTCGGCGGCAGCGCGCACGGCGCGCACATCCATGCCGTCGACCTGCTCGCCGGGAATGCCGAAGGACAGGCCGCGCCGCGAGAAATCGGTCTGCGCCGAGGCGCGGCTGACCGAGGTGCCCATGGCGTAGCGGTTGTTCTCGATCACATACACGACCGGCAGCTTCCAAAGCTGGGCCATGTTGAAGCTCTCATAGACCTGGCCCTGGTTGGCCGCGCCATCGCCGAAATAGGCGAACGAGACCCGCCCGTCATCGCGATACCAGTTGGCGAAGCCCAGGCCGGTCCCGAGCGAGACCTGCGCGCCGACGATGCCGTGGCCGCCATAGAAATTCTTCTCGCGGGAGAACATGTGCATCGAGCCGCCCTTGCCGCGGGAATAGCCGCCCTGGCGTCCGGTCAATTCCGCCATCACGCCACGCGATTCCATGCCGCATGCCAGCATATGGCCGTGGTCGCGATAGCCGGTGATGACCTGATCGCCCTCCTTGGAGGCCATCTGCATGCCGATGACGACGGCTTCCTGCCCGATATAGAGGTGGCAGAAGCCGCCGATCAGGCCCATGCCGTACATCTGGCCGGCCTTTTCCTCGAAGCGGCGGATCAGCAGCATCTCGCGATAGGCGTGAAGCTCTTCCGCCTTGTCGAAGGTCGGCATGTTGCTGAGCGCCTTGGACGCTCCCTTGTCGGCTCCTGCCTTGGCGGAGCCCGTCTTGGCCGCAGTCTTCGCGGCGGCCTTGGGTTGAGCGGGAGCTTTCGTCTTACGCGCGGCAACGGCCATCAGCGGTCCTCCAGGGTCATTCAACCTTGGTTGTAGAGGATCGCAAAACCCTTGGCGAGGGAGCCATCTCGCACTGCAGCATTGCCTAAGCTATTGTAGTTGCATTCCTTTTAAAAAATAACTGGAATCCAGTTAATCGATGTGCCGGGGACTATTTGCCGGCGTCTGCGGGCCTCAGCGCCCCATCAGGATGACGTCGTTCTTGTGAACGCGGCCGAGCGTGCTGCGTGCCATCTCCTCAAGCAGGTCGCGATCGACCGCTTCGTCGCGAACCAGCGACAGGCGCTGCTCCCAGCTTTTTCGCTCGACGGTCAGAGCGGCGAGCTCCGCCTCCATCCCGCGCAAGGTTCCCTGCAAGGTGTCGCGCGCCTCCAGGCCGCGCGCGCCATGCTGGGCGTGGAACAGGAAGTAGCTCACCACCGCGCCCGAGACGAGATAGAGCGCAAGCGTGACGAGGACGGATCTGACACCGCGACGAATAACCATTCCGACAGGCTAGGCTGCGTTGGTTTCCGACGGGTTAACGCGGAGGTCGCGAGACCCAGGCGGCGCCATCGGGTGCAAGAGCCTCGCCATGCGAGACGGTCGCCAGATCAGCCTCGACGCGCCGGGCGATCGGCAGCCTGAAATGCAGCGGGTCCCAGTAATTCTCGTCGATCTGTGTAACGGCCGAGCCATGCGCATAGTCGACAATGGTTGCCCTCTGGCGCGCCGCGAGCCCATGCAGGGCGGCCTTGCAAGCGTTGTAGCGCTGCGCGGCGACAGTGCCTTCGCGCGGGCGAGCGACGACATGCGTCGGCGGCAGCACGATCAGCTTCGAGGTGTCGGCGGGAAACAGGGACAAGGCCTCGTCGAGCCAGGCCAGGGCCGGAAAGCGCCAACCCTGGCGCTCGGTCTCGCTGACGGGCGCAGGCGGCGACAGCGGCGTCAAATCCGGCGCAAGGCCGTGATTGTCGGCATAAAGATGGCTTCGCGCCCGCGCCAGATCGTAACTCGCCTCGGGCGGCGTGAAGACCTCGTAGCCATCGCCGCGGATGCGTGCAGGCAGGTAACCGAGCCTGTGCGCGAGCAGCCGCGCCGAGATCTCGAGCGTCGTCAGGTTCAGCTGCCTCGGCGCGTCGGCCCAGCTTGCGTCGTCATAGAGCCAGGGCGGAAACGGCCGCGGCGTCAGGCGTTTGGCCGGCGCGGTCGCATCGCCTTCGCACCAGGTCAGGTCCAGCCCCCAGATCACGGCTTTCGGAGCCTTGATCGTGCGCGCAAACAGGTCGGCCATTTGCACCTGCTCCCAGGGCGTGGCCGCATTCATCGCGAGATTGGCGAAGTGGCCGCCGATCGAGCGCGACAGAATCGCGGGATCAAGCAGGCGCATGGTCGAGGTGCCGAGGACCCCCGAATCGAACGCGCCCGAGCGCACGAGCTGCGGATACATATAGCGCTGGTTGAGATCCATGAGCGGTCGTGCGGGTACGCCGGCCCGCACCCGCAGCCCGAATGGATCGAGCGCCACGACGAAACCGAACAACACTCCGCCCAGCACGAGGGCCGAGGCCAGAAACGCCGCTGTCCACACCGGCCAGGCGGGGCGTTGCACCTCTGGCGCGCCGGCTCTCGCAACGTCAGGTCCAAACGGCATCGTGACCGACGTCTCCCGTTGCGGCGAACCTGGGCAAAACGAACATTGCGAACCTCCGGCGCGCTTCTGCCACAGAAGCGGCCTTACGAACAATGTTGACCCGCGCGCGACGCCTGCCTATGTCAGCGCACCGGTGAGGGCGGGTAGCTCAGTGGTAGAGCACGTGACTTTTAATCATGTGGTCGAGGGTTCGATCCCCTCCCCGCTCACCAGCGTCTTCAGCAACGTTCTGATTGCAGACGTAAACGGCCTCCCATTTGAGTGCCGGGGCACAGATTTCCAAGGTTGAGAATTTCGCGACCGTCGCGCTAACGCCTCGCGATATGACTGGGGCTGTGCTTCTATCCGCTGAGCCAAGCCGGGAAAATCGACACGCGACGCTGAATTCCACAGATTTACACAGGCATGTCGTCGATTTAGGCTACAGTCCGCTGGAGTGGCGGAGGAAGTAGCAGGAAGGGGCGACGATGATGACCATCAACAGCCGCGCAACTGCGGCGTGCCTGACGGGTTTGGCTCTCGCGGGATGCATGGGACAAACGATTCCGGCCGCGGAAACGATCACCAAGCCGACCATGGAGGCCTTCACGCAATTGAGCGCCTGGCGGCCTTGGCAACCCAAAGCGGAAGAGCGGCCGCAGCAACCTCAGATCGCTGTCGTGGAAACCGTGCCGGCGACAGAGCCTCAGCCGATGATCGTTCCATCGACCAAGCCTCTGCAGGCGCGCAAGCCACAGCCTGCCCCAACGCGTCTCGCCATACCAAAGCCAGTCGCGCCCCAGCCAAAGCTCATTCCGGCCTCGACCGCGGAGACTCCCGCGCCGCTGCCGACCACCGTGTCCTGCCAGACATTTGCGCAGCCAGGCCAGCGGGTGCGAATGGAATGCAGTCCGCTCAATTGAGATCGCGAGGCCAGTCACTCCGCTCGACGTCCGGCGAGAGCATATAGCTTTCACAGGGGCAAGGCGAAGTGCCGATGGCATAGCTTCTCCTGGCGGTCTGAGATTGAGGCAAAATATTGGCTCTTGAGACGTGACCTCATGTGTTTGCGCTCGCGCCATGTGTCGCGCTGCGAGCGCTCGATGCGTTCAGAACGGCAGATGAGTCAGGAAAACGCTTTTTAACCGACCGGGCCATGAACAAATGCGCTGACCGTGCGTTTGTCCTGCATACCGCTACTTGCGGTTACTGACAGGAGGCTCATATGTTCAAGCGTCGTATCGCTCTGACGTCCATCGGTTTCGCCATGCTCGCGGCGACCGCCATCGCGCAGACCAGCGCTCCGAGCCCGAACGCGCCGTCGCCGTCCACCTCCGCGCCGGCTCCGTCCGCCGGCAGCACCAAGGCGCCGGAGCAGAATCTCGCCGGCCAGGGGAAGTGGCGCGCCTCGAAATTGATCGGCGTGAATATCTACGGCCCCGACGACAAGAAGGTCGGCGGCGTGACAGAGCTGCTGTTCGACAAGACCGGCAAGGTCGAAATGATCACTGTCGGCGTCGGCGGTTTCCTCGGCATCGGCGCCAAGGATGTCGCCATTCCCTTCGAGCAGGTGAGTTGGAGCGACCAGCCCTTGGCCGCCGCAACGCCTGCTCCGTCGCCAAGTGGCGGCGCAGGCAGCGGCTCCGGCGGAGTGGCGGGAGGCGGCATTGCTTCGACACCGCCGGCCGCCAAGGCTCCGGCGATGTATCCTGATCACGGCAAGATCAACCTGACCAAGGATCAGCTCCAGGCCGCGCCAGCCGTTTCCTATGCCGGCACCTGATCGAACTTCGAAACTGATCGGCGCCGCGTTCGATCAGGGCTGATGATCGGGAGATAATTGAGCAGGCCCGCCTTCCTCGGAAGGCGGGCCTGAAGGTTGGCACGCCTTCAGGCGTCATCATCTGCCAAGGCGGGGGTGACGAGAGGCGGGATCGCTTCCGGCAGATCGTCGGCGATCAGGCCCGGACCGAGCGCTTCGCCAGCCTTGCCGTGCAGCCAGACTGCAGCGCAACCCGCCTCGAAGGCCGGCATGCCCTGCGCCAGCAATCCGGCGATGAGGCCGCCCAGTACATCGCCCGCCCCTGCCGTCGCCAGCGCCCAGGATCCTGTCGCGTTGATCGCCGCCCTGCCATCGGGGTCGGCAATCACGGTATCGGCCCCCTTCAGCACGACGACCGCTCCCGAGGCGGCTGCGGCCAGCCTCGCCCGTTCCAGCTTCGACGCCTGCGTGACGATCCGCTCGTCATTGCCAAACAAGCGCGCGAATTCGCCTTCATGAGGCGTCAGCACGCAGGGCTTAGGCCGGCGGCGGAGCCATCCCGGCCGTGAGGCGAGCAGCGTCAACGCATCCGCATCGAACACTGCCGGAGTGCCGGCGCGCAGCACAGCCATCACCGCAGATCTCGCCTCGGCATCGAGCCCCAGGGCCGGTCCGATCAGGACGGCGCCAAGACGCCCGTCATCAAGCAAGTCCCGAAGAGCGGCCTCGGATGGAATCGGCCTCTGCATCAAGGCGTCGGGCCCGCGGGCCGCATGGGCGGCCAGGGCCTCGGGACGACAAGCCACGGTGACGAGGCCCGCACCGATGCGAAGCGCCGCCCTTGCGCCGAGCCGCGGCGCGCCGACCCCGGACAATCCGCCAGCCACGACGAGAACGGCGCCGCGGCGGTATTTATGCGTATCGCGCCGATGTCTCGGCCAGAGTTCGCGCCACAAGGCAGGGCCATTGCGGAACATGGCAGGCTTCAACCCGCCCGCACCGAAGACGGTCTCCGGCGTCAGGCCGATCTGGGCAAGCGTGACGACCCCGCAGAGCCCACGCCCGGGCTCGAGCAGATGGCCGGGTTTCAGTCGAAAAAAGGTCACGGTCTCGTCTGCCTGTACGACCGCGCCCTCGGGCCGGCCGCTATCGCCCGGCAACCCGCTCGGCACATCGACCGCGATCACCGGCCTGTCCGCCGCATTGACCGCTGCGACGAGCCCCGCAACGTCGCCGGCCAGGGGCCGGTTGAGGCCCGCGCCATAAAGCGCGTCGACGATCAAGGCGTGATCCTGCGGTACGATGGCCGTGATCGGCGCCATTGACCCGGTCCACCGTGCAGCCATGGCGGCGGCATCGCCCGTCAGAGCGGAGCGCTCGCCGGCCAGTGCTACGGTGACGTCAAAGCCGCGCTCGCGTAGCAAGCGCGCCGCGACGAAACCGTCGCCGCCATTGTTTCCCGGGCCGCAGAGAACGAGCACGCCGTCGCCGGGGCGAGCGCGGCGACTGACCGCGTCGGCGACGGCGCGCCCTGCCCGCTCCATCAGCGTGAGCCCCGGCGTGCCGGCCGCGATCGTCGCGCGATCGGCCGCTGCCATATCGGCCACGCCCAGCAGCATCAGCTCGGTTTTGTCAGCTCTCTTCACGCAGGTATCATCCAGAAGCCGCTCATGTCCGGCAAGTACGGAGTGGCGTCAAGGTAATTGCCCTTAAAATAGTCAAATGACTAATTTATGTGCTATTTTTTGCCCTATCATCAGGCGCCGGGAGGCTTTCTTCCACGTGGCGGGGGGCATACGCCGATGCTATGAGCAAGAAGAGCGGGTGTTTCGCTCGCCTGACGAGACGGTGGGGTCGTGATTGACGGAGCCCTCGATGTTTTCGGCGGCGAGCAGGCGGTTCGCAAGCCTGGAGGGAAGTCCAGGTCTCATCACGCGCGAGGGAGGCCGGTCGGCGCATGAAGAAGATCGAGGCGATCATCAAGCCGTTCAAATTGGACGAGGTGAAGGAGGCGCTTCAGGAGGTCGGCCTGCAGGGCATCACCGTTTTGGAGGCCAAGGGCTTCGGGCGCCAGAAGGGCCATACCGAGCTCTATCGCGGCGCCGAATACGTCGTCGATTTTCTGCCCAAGGTGAAGATCGAGATCGTACTCGCCGACGAGATGGTCGAGGCCGCCATCGAGGCCATCAAGAAGGCGGCCCAGACGGGCCGCATTGGTGATGGCAAGATTTTTGTATCGACGGTGGAGGGGGCGATCCGCATCCGCACCGGAGAAACCGGCGCGGACGCGATCTAAGGGCTTCAATCCCGACCCGAAGGTTCTGCGTCCCGGTGGTTTGGACACACCGCGGATCAGTCAATGTTGAGAAACTGCTTTCAAGAGGAATGCTGAGATGAAGAGCGCCAAGGATGTCCTCAAGGCGATCAAGGACAACGACGTCAAGTATGTCGACTTCCGCTTCACCGACCCGCGCGGCAAGTGGCAGCATGTGACGTTCGACGTCACGATGATCGATGAGGACATCTTCGCCGAGGGCACGATGTTCGACGGGTCCTCGATCGCCGGCTGGAAGGCCATCAACGAGTCCGACATGCTGCTGATGCCGGATCCGACGACGGCCGTCATGGACCCGTTCTTCTCCGCAGCGACCATGGTCATCACCTGCGACGTGCTCGAGCCCGCCACCGGCGAGCCCTATAACCGCGACCCGCGCGGCATCGCCAAGAAGGCCGAGGCCTATCTGAAGTCGACCGGCATCGGCGACACCATCTATGTCGGTCCCGAGGCCGAGTTCTTCGTCTTCGACGACGTCAAGATCTCCGCCGACCCGTACAACACCGGCTTCAAGCTCGACAACGTCGAACTGCCGATCAACGGCATGACCGACTATGAAGGCGGCAATCTCGGCCACCGCATCGCCACCAAGGGCGGCTACTTCCCCGTCCCGCCGCAGGATTCGGCGCAGGACATGCGCGGCGAGATGCTGGCGGCCATGGCGGCCATGGGCGCCAAGGTCGAGAAGCACCACCACGAGGTCGCCTCGGCCCAGCACGAACTCGGCCTGAAGTTCGACACCCTGACCCACATGGCCGACACCATGCAGGTCTACAAGTACGCGATCCATAACGTCGCCCAGAGCTACGGCAAGACCGCGACCTTCATGCCGAAGCCGATCTATGGCGACAACGGCTCGGGCATGCACGTCCACCAGTCGATCTGGAAGGGTGGCAAGCCCGTCATGGCCGGCAACAAGTACGCCGACCTGTCGCAGGAGTGCCTCTGGTACATTGGCGGCATCATCAAGCACGCCAAGGCGCTGAACGCCTTCACCAACCCCTCGACCAACTCCTACAAGCGCCTCGTCCCGGGCTATGAGGCCCCGGTTCTGCTCGCCTATTCCGCGCGCAACCGTTCGGCCTCCTGCCGTATTCCGTGGACGACCTCGCCCAAGGCCAAGCGCGTCGAGGTCCGCTTCCCCGATCCGATGGCGAACCCCTATCTCGCGTTCGCCGCGATGCTGATGGCCGGTCTCGACGGCATCATCAACAAGATCGATCCGGGCCCGGCGATGGACAAGGACCTCTACGACCTGCCGCCGCGCGAGTTGAAGAAGATCCCGACCGTCTGCGGTTCGCTGCGTGAAGCACTCGACTCGCTCAAGAAGGACAACGCCTTCCTCAAGGCCGGCGGCGTCTTCAACGACGACTTCATCGAGAGCTATATCGAACTCAAGATGCAGGATGTGGCGCGCTTCGAGATGACGCCGCACCCGGTCGAGTTCGCGATGTACTACTCCTACTGAGCCTTCGGGCTCAGGCGGAATCACGCTTCCTCCCGACCGCGCGTCTCGCGGTCCACCTGCGAAACCGGGGCAGAAATGCCCCGGTTTTTTTTGTGCTCGGCGCAAGGGTGCCACTTGAAACTTGCATGATGAAAGTCGAGGCAAGCTGGCTATCATCATGCAAGTCATAGAACAGGAATCGACTGATGCGACGCAAGGATTTCGGCGCGATGAGCTGTCCGGTCGCGCGCAGCCTGGAGCGTGTCGGGGAATGGTGGAGCATCCTGATCCTGAGGGACGCCTTCGCCGGCATCACGCGCTTCGACGGCTTCCAGGCCAGCCTAGGCATCGCGCCGAACATGCTGACGCGACGGCTCAACGGCCTCATCGAAAGCGGCCTGCTGGAAAAGCGCCCCTATAGCGACCGTCCGACGCGCTTCGACTATCTGCTGACCGAGCGAGGACGTGACTTCCGCCCGGTGCTGCAGGCGCTGCTGACCTGGGGCAACCGTCATTTCGCACCGGAAGGTGCGAGCGTCATCATCCTGAACGGTGAAACCGGGGCTGTGGCCGAGCCCATCCTGATTGATCGCATCAGCGGCCGGCCGCTCTCGGACCCGGTCTTCCGCCATGCGCCTGGCCCTGCCGCGACGACAGCGATCAAGCGGCGCTATGCTGCTGCCGCGGAGTCGGGCGCATGAGCGCGGTTCCCGCCCCGACGACCGCCATGGCGCCGGCCCATAGCGCGCGCACCCTGCGCCTGCTCCAGGATCCGATCCTGCCGATGCTGCTGCACATGGCCTGGCCCAATATCCTGATCATGCTGGCGCAATCGGCAACGGGGCTGATCGAGACCTGGTGGATCTCGCGGCTCGGGACCGACGCGCTCGCCGGCATGGCGCTGGTCTTTCCTCCGGTCATGCTGATGCAGATGATCTCCGCCGGCGCGATGGGGGGCGGTATCTCGTCCGCCGTGGCGCGCGCGCTCGGCGCCGGCCGCCGCAGCGAGGCCGACGCCATCGTCCTGCATGCGATCCTGATCAATCTCGCGCTCGGCCTGTTCTTCTCGGTCGTGATGCTCGCCTTCGGCCGGCCGATCTACCAGGCGCTCGGGGGCAAGGGGGGCGAACTCGAGGCGGCGCTGGCCTATTCCGATGTGGTCTTTGCCGGCACCGCCCTCCTCTGGATCATGAATGGGCTAGCCAGCGTCATTCGTGGCACCGGCAACATGCTGGTTCCGGCGCTGGTGATCTGCGTCGGCGTCGCGCTGCTGGTGCCTCTCTCGCCACTGCTGATCTTTGGCTGGGGGCCGTTTCCCGCGCTCGGTATCGCCGGCGGCGGGGCTGCGCTGGTGCTGTTCTATCTCGGCGGCGCGGTTGTGCTGGGCTGGCATATCCTGTCCGGTCGCAATGTCGTGCGCTTCGCCTGGATTCGTCTGCGCTGGGCGATCTTCGCCGACATCCTGCGCATCGGCGCCGTCGGCTCCATCACCTCGCTGTTCACAAACCTCACCATCGCGCTGTCGACCGCGATGGTCGCGGCCCATGCCGGCGTCGATGCGGTGGCAGGCTTTGGCACCGGGGCGCGGCTGGAGTATCTCCTGATCCCGCTCGTCTTCGGCCTCGGCGCGCCGCTGGTCGCACTCGTGGGCACCAATATCGGCGCCGGCCAGCCCGAGCGGGCGATGCGGGTCGCGATGATCGGAGGGGGCATCGCCTTCGCCATGACCGAAGCGATCGGGCTGGCGGCGGCGCTCTGGCCTGCCGCCTGGCTAGGCCTGTTCACGGCCGCTCCGGGCGCGATCGAGACGGGCAGCCAGTATCTGCGCTATGTCGGCCCGACCTACGGCTTCTTCGGCTTGGGTCTTGCTCTCTATTTCGCATCGCAGGGCGCGGGCCGGTTGCTATGGCCCGTGACGGCGGGCTTCGTGCGTTTCGCCATCGCGCTCGGCGGCGGCTGGCTCGTGCTGCGCCTGAGCGGCTCGCTTCAGGCGCTGTTTGCCGCGTTGGGCCTGGCGCTCATGGTCTACGGCACGATGCTGTTGGCCGCGGTTCGGTCGGGAGCCTGGTTCCGCAAAACGCACTGAGTTCGGGCTGCGGTCTCCCATGCGCCGTGTCCTCCGATGAGGTTGCGATAAACTGGGCCGGTGCGCTCGACACGCTCAAGAAGCGCAACGCCTTGATCAAGGCCGGCGGCACCTTCAACGACGACTTCATCGAGAGCGATATCGAGTTCACGATGCAGCATGTGGCGCGTTTCGAGATGACGCCGCACCGGTATTTTTGCGCTTGGCGCCAATACGTGGCCGGGCTGCGATATTTCATTTTCGACGATCGCCTTTACCTTGCCGAAAAGCTCTTGCGGTAGGGACCGGGCGCCAGGCCCCAGATAAAGCTCGCCATGACCGACATTGCCGTTGACCGCACAACCGGCCGCTTGATTGATGTCGGATGGCGCGAACGCGCGCTCATCGGCGCGCTCGACAGCTATGGCGCGCTATCGCGTCCGCTCATGCAACGCGGCCTCTACAAGGCCTGCCGCCTCGTGGGCTCTGCTGTCTGGACCGATCGAACGGCGCGCATCCGCTTGGGGCAGGACGCCGAGGTGCGTTTCCCTGCCCGCGATCCCTACTGGAACCGGATGTTGCTGCGATCCTATGACCACGAGCCTGAAATGGCCCGCTTCCTCCGGCTTCTGGCCCATATCGACTACAGCTTCGTCGATTGCGGAGCGAATATCGGCTATTGGTCCGTCTTCGTCGCCGCGCCCTCATGTGGCGGTGGCAAGCCCGTCCTCGCGGTAGAAGCGTCGGCCACGACCTTCGCCATGCTCGTTGCCAATGCCGAGCCTCATCTCGACAAAATCAAACTCTTCCATCGCGCCATTCTCGACCGCTCGGACATCGCGGTCTCGCTGAGCGACGCCGCTCATGAGGCGCGCGGCATTGCCGCCGCAGGCCAGGACTCGAGCGGCGAGATCGTTTCTTCCATCACCATCGATGAATTGCTCGAACGGGAGGGCTGGTCCGGGCGCCGTTTGGTCGTGAAGCTTGACGTCGAAGGGGTCGAGCGGGAGGCCCTTACGGGCATGGAATGCGCCCTCGCCCAGGATGCATTGGTGATCTACGAGGATCACGGCTCCGACCCCACGCATGCACTGACGCGCCATATTATCGAGGAGCGCGGCCTTCTCGTGCATCTCCTGTGCGACGACGCCATCGTCGCCATCACGCAGGCGGAGGAGCTTGATGCCTATAAGCGCGATCGGACGAAGGGCTATAACCTGATTGCGCTCAGGCGGAAGGAAAGTTGGCCGGAAGCTTTCGTTTGACGCCATTCCGGCAAGGCATGCTCTACCTCAGGCCGAGGCGGTCAGTGGCGGCGCGCCCATGATGGCGCCGCGATAGGCCTCGATCGTGCGCGCCACATGGCGCTCCGTCGTCAGTGGGTCGGCCCAGTAGCGACTATAGGCAGTCTGCCCCATCGCTGCCGCTACGGCCTTGTCCTTCATTCGGTCGAGCGCCGTCGCCAGCCCTGCGACATCGCCACCATCGACCAACAGCCCATCCTCGCCGTCGACAATCCAGCTCGCCGGGCCGGTGGTGCGCGCCAGCACGACCGGCACGCCGAGCGAGCGCGCCTCGGCGATCACCAGAGGCCCCGGCTCGTACCAGAGCGAAGGCAACACGAGGCAGCGCGCCTGGGCGATCTCGTCGAACACGCGCTCGGCTGGAACCCAGCCGCGAATCTCGGCGTGAGGATTGATCCGCGCGATCTCCTCCGCCAGCGGCCCCTCGCCGACGAAACGCACCGGCATGACGGCGATCAGTGCCGCACGCGCCAGTATGTCGCCAGCCTTCTCCTGCGTGAAACGCCCCAGAAACAACGCATGCCGGTTGCTCGCAACGTCCGCCGGCGGGCGCTTTTCGGCTTCCATCATGTTTTCGACCACGGCATGGCGCGCGGTCTTGGGAAGGAACGGCTCGGCGAAGCGCCGGGCGAAATCGCTGACATGGATGAAGAGCGGCGCCTTGAGGCTGCGCATCGCCTCGTCCGAGCGCCATTGCCGGGCGACGCGCACCAGCTTGTGGACGTAAGAGGCGCGGTCGCAATTGCTGGCGATGCAGCTGACCGACATCGGCTCGCGCGTGCAGGGCGCGCCGGCCCTGAAGTCGAAATAGCCGCCGACGGGGCAGAATGAAAAATAGTCGTGCATGGTGATCGCGACCGGCAGCCCGCTCTCGCCTGCCGCCGCAATCGCGGCCGGGCTGAAGGCTTTGGTCCATTGATGCAGATGCACCAGCGTCCCTGCCGGCTGGCGCGACAAAAGCGCGCTCAGAAAGGCATGGGCCGGTGCATTCCAGATGCCCTGGCGCGCGGCGGCAAGCTTGCTGCCGACCTTCCAGATCTCTTCGCCCCGGAACATCTCGACCTGGATGCGCGGATGATCGAGGCGGTCGGAAACGGGGCCGATGGCGCAGGCGAAGACAATCTCGACGCCGGCCTCGGCCAACCCCCGCGCGCTCTCGATCGCGACCTTGGCTGCGCCGCCATTGACCGAGCCGAAATCGCTGATGATCACGCTGCGCATGCCGACACCTCCGCGATCTTCGCCCTTCGCCTGTTCGAGCGAAGCGGGCCCGCCGGCGCGACGACGTGTCGAAGCGAAACGCAAGGACGCTTCCAGAAACCCAGGGATCGGAGAGCACCCTACAGGGCGAAAGGTTGATATTTCGTCGGAGGACGCCGGGCGCGCCGTCTCAGCGCAGGATGAGGGCCGCGAAACCGGCGACCGCCGCGAGCGCGGCAAGCAGCCAGACAACATGCGAGGTCTGCGGCGCCTGGGAGGCGAATCTGGGAAGCGGGCCGAGATCCTCGTGGCCGAAAGCCTCGCCGGCCATGCGGGCCGCCCGTTCGAGACCCGCGACTCTGATGTTCGGCACAGACTGACGCAACGTCACGATAACCTCCTATAACCGGGGCCGTGTCGCCTTGCGGCGATCCATATGGCCCCGGGAGCCATTTGATGATCCTCGCTCCAGCGTGGTTAACGCGGGCTGAACAGCTCCGGTTGCGGACTGATTTGCCGAGTCTCGTGACGTATGCGTGACACGCTGTCCACAGCGCCACGCTGCATGATGCGCCCTGTCGCATTTTTCCTCAAACCATTTGCGCCTATAGGCGGTGTCGCAGCGCGGTTTGCTTGCGCCTGCGCTATCATTCGCAGTTGCGAATCAGGGAATCGACCAAGGCCATGACGGAGAACGGCGATCTTTTCGGTGGGGATGGTGACCGGCAGCCCCCGGCGCAGCCACGGCCGGAGCCGCGCGCCGTGGCGTCCGCGCCCACCCATACCGCAAAGCCCTCTCCCGCCTCGGCGCCGCCACGCAACGGCACCTTGTCCGAAGCCGGCTATGACGCCTCGGCGATCGAGGTGCTCGAAGGGCTGGAGCCCGTACGGCGCCGCCCCGGCATGTATATCGGCGGCACGGATGAGCGCGCCCTGCACCACCTCTTCGCCGAGGTGATCGACAACGCCATGGACGAAGCCGTGGCGGGACACGCCAGCTTCATCGATGTCGAGGTGCTGGAGGACGGCTCGATCGCCGTGACCGACAACGGCCGCGGCATTCCTGTCGACCCGCATCCGAAATTCCCGGGCAAATCGGCGCTCGAAGTCATCATGACGACGCTGCACGCCGGCGGAAAGTTCGACTCCAAGGCCTATGAGACCTCCGGCGGCCTGCACGGCGTCGGCGTCTCCGTGGTCAATGCGCTGTCCGACCGGCTCGAGGTCGAGGTCGCGCGCGGCAAGATGCTCTACCGCCAGCACTTCTCGCGCGGCTTGCCGCAGGGGCCGCTGGAGACGGTCGGCGCGGTCGCCAATCGGCGCGGCACGCGCGTGCGCTTCCACCCCGATGCGCAGATATTTGGCGAGGGCGCGCATTTCGTACCCGCGCGCCTGTTCCGCATGGCCCGCTCGAAGGCCTATCTGTTCGGCGGCGTCGAGATCCGCTGGCGCTGCGCGCCCTCGCTGCTGCAGCCGGAAGGCGATGTCGCCGCGGAAGCCGTCTTTCGTTTCCCCGGCGGCTTGCGCGACTATCTCGGCCGCGAGATCGAGGGCAAGGACCTCGTCGCCGAGCCGATCTTCTCGGGCAAGATCACCAAAGATGGCGGCCATGGTTCGCTCGAATGGGCGATCGCCTGGCTCGCAACCGGCGAGGACGGCTTCTCCTCCTCCTATTGCAACACGATTCCGACGCCGGAGGGCGGCACGCATGAGCAGGGCCTGCGGGTCGCGTTGCTGCGCGGCCTGCGCGACCATGCCGAGCGCCTCGGCCAGTCCAAGCGCATGGCCCAGGTCACCTCCGACGATGTGATGGCGACCTGCGCCGCCATGCTTTCGGTCTTCATTCGCGAGCCGGAATTCCAGGGCCAGACCAAGGACAAG
Organism: Allobosea psychrotolerans; assembly: GCF_002917105.1. Taxonomy (GTDB): domain Bacteria; phylum Pseudomonadota; class Alphaproteobacteria; order Rhizobiales; family Beijerinckiaceae; genus Allobosea; species Allobosea psychrotolerans. The sequence continues at coordinate 69,879 of NZ_PQFZ01000002.1, read as the reverse complement.
CTGGCGACGCTGGAGGCCGCCCGTATCGTCGAGAACGCGGTGCGCGACGCCTTCGACCATTGGCTCGCTGCCGCGCCGCAGCAGGCCTTGCGCCTGCTCGACTGGTCGGTCGACCGCGCCGAGGAGCGCCTTCGCCGCCGCCTCGAAAAGGAAGTCTCGCGTAAGACCGCAACCCGCAAGCTGCGCCTGCCCGGCAAGCTTGCGGATTGTTCGAGCGCGGGCGCCGCGGGCTCGGAACTCTTCATCGTCGAGGGCGATTCCGCCGGCGGCTCGGCCAAGCAGGCGCGCAACCGCGCGACGCAGGCCATTCTGCCGTTGCGAGGCAAGATCCTGAACGTCGCCAATGCCACGCGCGACAAGCTCAACGCCAACCAGCAGCTCGCCGATCTGATCCTGGCTCTGGGCTGCGGCATCGGCCTGCAGTTCCGCGAGGACGACCTGCGCTATGAGAAGGTCATCGTGATGACGGACGCCGACGTCGACGGCGCCCATATCGCCTCACTGCTGGTGACCTTCTTCTGGCGGCAGATGCCGCGCCTGATCGAGAAAGGCCATCTCTACCTCGCCGTGCCACCGCTTTACCGGCTCCAGCATGGCGGCAAGTCGGTCTATGCCCGCAACGATGCCCATAAGGACGAGCTGATCGACAGCGTCTTCAAGGGCAAGAAGCCGGAGATCAGCCGCTTCAAGGGCCTGGGTGAAATGATGCCGGCCCAGCTCAAGGAAACCACCATGGACCCGGCCAAGCGCATCCTGCTCAAGGTCATGGTCGAGCACGAGGCCCGCGACGAGACCTCGGAAACAGTCGAGCGCTTGATGGGCAACAAGCCGGAAGCCCGCTTCATCTTCATCCAGGAGCGCGCGGCCTTTGCCGGTGAGCTGATCGACCTGTGAGGCGTCTGGCCTGGCAAGCGTGGCCAGGCCATTGGCACCCTGTCGTTTTTGGAGGCCTGCCCATCACGGCTACAGGGCTGCCAAGACGGCTCCGAGCCGGCACCTTGCCGGCATGTCGAACAAGCCCTTCCGCGATCCCCGTCACGTCTTCGCGAGCCATGTCGCTCGCTCCCCGCAAGCCTGGCCGGTGACCGCATGGGGCAGCCTCCTCCCTCTCAAGCTCGACGCCACGGCGATCTGGTTTCCTCCGGCTGGGACGACATCGGAATCTTCCACACCATCGCCACGAGCGGGGCGCTGGCCGTGGCGGCGGCGCAACTTGGACTGAGCGAGGCTACGGTCGCCCGGAGGCTGAAGGCTTTCGAGGCAAGGCTCGGGCTGCAGCTGTTTCGGCGCGCCGCCAATCGCCTGATCCTCACCGAACTCGGTCAGGCCCTGGCGCAGGATGCAAGCGAGGTCGCTGCCGCCACTGAGCGTTTCGCCAGTCGGGCGCGGGCCGCCCGCGCCTCGGATAGCGCGCCGGTGAGGGTCACTGCCACGACCTCGATCAGCCTGTTCCTGACTATGCATGCGACGACGATTTCCGCCGCCGCCGGAGGGGTCGAGATCGTCATCATCAGCACCCGCGACAAGCTCGACCTCGCGCGGGGCGAGGCCGACATCGCGTTGCGCATGAGCAAGGTGCCGGAACAGCCAGGCTATTTCGCCCAGAAAATCGGGCGGCTTGTGCAGGCGCTCTATGTCCGGCGGGACATCGACCCTGCGACGGCGCCGATCATCTCGGTCAGCCGGGACGTGTCGTCGCGGATCGAAGAGCATATCCTGGAATGGGCTGCGGGCCGCCCCGTTGCGGCGCGCGTCGGCGATTCAGCCGCGCGCTACGAAAGCGTCCGTTCAGCCGGCGCGGTCTCCATGGTGCCTTGTTTCATGGGCGATGCCGATGAGACTCTCATCCGGCTGCAGCCGCCGCCGGACAAGACGGCAGACGAGATATTCCTGGTCTCGCATGACGTCTCGCGGCAGCGGCCCGCCGTTCTTGCCGTGCTCGGCGCTTTGCGGGAGTTGTTTCGCAACAACCGCGCCAGACTCAATGGCCAGCCCGCCCCGGAGCTCGACACCGCGCGACTTCCATAACGGTTTCATAAATTGCGCCGGATCGCGGCAATGGTTTGCTAACCGTCTTTTTACCGCTGCTGGCGCAAGGTCATGGCCAGGGGTGCCTTGGCGCTCGAATGGGCGGAGCAGGCCAGATGCGGCTGATCGAACTCTTCTGGAAGAACGAACGCGGCACAATGGTCGCCGACGTCGCCAAGGCCGCCGCTGCGATCGGATTCCTGTCGGTCGTCGCAGTGAATTTCGTCTCGAACCAGACCGCCAAGCTCGACACTGAACGCCTGACGCAGGTCGCCTCCGCCGCCTCGAAAGGCAAGCCGGTCGATCCGATGATCACGGGTTCGCTTCAAAAGTCGGCGAACCAGACCCGACTCGACCCCTGCGTGGTCCCGCGCTGAGATTTGAGAGCGATTTCCGATCTGGTTGGATCCTTCAATTGCTCCTGGATCTTTGTTTGACGCGTTGTCTTCACGCGATCCGGCATCCACTTGGCCCGAAAACTCTTTAGCTGAGCCAGGCCAGCAACTCATCGGTCACGATATCCGGCGCCTCAAGCGTCGAAAGGTGACCACAGCCCGGCACGACCACCAGCCTGGCATTGGCGCCGATCCCGGCCGCGATCTCCTGCGCCTCGCTCGGCGGCGTGATCAGATCTTCCGCGCCGACCAGCGCAAGCGTCGGTACGTCAATTGCCGCCAGCCCGGGCCGCGAGTCGGGCCGTGTCATGATCGCGCGCTGCTGCCGGATAAAGCCTTCCGCACCGGCCTGGTCCGCCATCCGCCTGACAAGCAACCGCAAGGGCTCGTCGACAAGGCGCGCCGGCGCGACCAGCCGCTGCCAGAGCAAGGTCGTGACATTGTCGAAGGCCCCCTTCTGCGCCAGAGCGATCATCTGTTCGCGCGGTGTGTTCGTCTCCGGCGTGGCCGGCTTGGCGCTGGTGTCGAGAAGCGCCAAGCGCATGACGCGCCCCGGCGCCTGCCGCATCACTTCGAAGGCGATATACCCGCCCATCGACAGCCCGCAGAGCGCGAAGCGCGGCGGGGCCGCAGCGAGCAGCCGTCGCGCGATGGCGTCCAAGGTTTCGTCCTGCGCATGATCGGCGACGAGGATCGGCCTGCCGCCGGCTGCCAGAGCCGGCCATTGCGGCGCATAGAGGGAGGCGTCGCAGCTCAGCCCCGGGATCAGGACAAGCGGTTCCGGCGTGGCGTCGATCATGTCCGTATTGGCCTCGTTGCTAGTTCAAAGCGCGATATCGCCCTAAAGCCGTGTCGCATTTATGGACATCGCTCTCTAGTTTATTGACTTCGCCGCGCTTTTTCTGCATTGCACGGAAGTCCGAAGGCGCGCTGGAAAGAGATGTCGCGCCACCGTCGCGGTTGATAGGTCATCCCGCCTCGAGTAACCGACCCTGAAGAAGCGCAACATTCGATGTCATTTGCCGAACTCGGCCTGAGTGAAAAGGTTCTGACCGCGGTCACGACTGCAGGCTACACCACGCCGACGCCGATCCAAGCCCAGGCCATCCCCCACGTTCTCGCCCGCCGCGACGTTCTCGGCATCGCCCAGACCGGCACGGGCAAGACGGCAGCCTTCACCCTGCCGATGCTGACCATTCTGGAAAACGGTCGCGCCCGAGCCCGGATGCCGCGCACTCTGATCCTGGAGCCGACGCGCGAGCTCGCCGCGCAGGTCGAGGAGAACTTCTCCCGCTACGGCGTCAACCAGAAGCTCTCCGTCGCGTTGCTGATCGGCGGCGTCTCTTTTGGGGACCAGGATGCCAAGATCACCCGCGGCGTCGACGTGCTGATCGCGACGCCCGGCCGCCTGCTCGACCATGTCGAGCGCGGCAAGCTGCTGCTCACCGGCGTCGAGCTCCTCGTCATCGACGAGGCCGACCGCATGCTCGACATGGGCTTCATCCCCGATATCGAGCGGGTTTGTAAGCTGGTTCCCTTCACGCGGCAGACGCTGTTCTTCACCGCGACGATGCCGCCAGAGATCACGCGCATCAGCGAACAGTTCCTGCACAATCCGGTGCGCATCGAGGCCTCGCGCCCCGCAACCGCGGCCACCACGATTACGCAACGCCTGATCGCCTCGAACGGACAGGATTTCGAGAAGCGCGAGACGTTGCGCAAGCTGATCAAGGAGGCCAGGGACCTGCAGAACGCGATCGTGTTCTGCAACCGCAAGCGCGATGTAGCAACGCTGCATAAATCCTTGCAGAAGCATGGTTTTCCCGCCGTCTCGCTTCATGGCGACATGGACCAGTACGCTCGCATGGCGGCGCTGGAATCCTTCCGCACCGGCGAGAATCCGATCCTGGTCGCCAGCGACGTCGCCGCCCGCGGGCTCGATATCCCTGCGGTCAGCCATGTCTTCAATTACGACGTGCCGACCCATGCCGAGGATTACGTCCATCGCATTGGCCGCACCGGTCGCGCCGGCCGCGAAGGCGCCTCTTTCACCATCGTGACGCGCCATGACGAAAAGCTCGTGGCGGCAATCGAGAAGTTGATGGGCCAGCCGATCGCCTGGGAAGGCGGCGGCGTCGATACGTTGCCGCCCGGCGCTCCACGCGAGGAGCGCCATGGCGGTCGTGGCGGACGTGGCGAGGATCGCCGCCCGGCGCGCGGCGGTGGCCGTGGTCGCCCCGAGCGCGGCCCCCGCGCCGAGCCCGAGACGACGCCGCGCCCGATCCGGGTGGAACGCCCAGCCTCCGACGAGGAGGCCGCGCCGCGCCGCCGTCGCCCCGAGGCCGACGGGCCGACGAAGACCAAGATCCGTGGCGAGAGCCCCGCCGCTCAGGCCGCCAAGCCCGAGCGGGTGCCGGAATCGCGTTCAGCCAAGCCGGAGCGCGGCCCCGAGCCTCGCGCCGCCAGGCCTGAGCGCGCTGCCGAGCCGCGTCGGCGCGACGATGACGACGGCCCGAAGGTCAAGGGGCTCGGCGATCATGTGCCGGCCTTCCTGATGCGTCCCGTCAAGGTCGGTTGAATCCAAAGATCTGACCTTAGGTCATAACCTCGCATTAACTCAGAGGCGTCATGTTTCCTGAATGGCTGCTGCCAGCGCAGCGGCCATGAACGGGCGCATGCCGCCGTTGTGACGGACAGGATGTCCCGCTTCGATGTGCAATCGAAGCTGTCATGGTCGAAAACCATGAGCCGGCTTCATGTCCGGGCTATTGGCAATGAGCGACCACGCGCAGATTTCGGCTCAATCCTGTGATCTGGCCGATCAGGTCGTCGCGGCTATGCGCGATCACGGTTCCCCGGGCTATCCGCGCGCTTTCGAGGTCTGGTACGCCCATCTCAGCGGCGAGATGCCGGCCGTGAGCATGGCGATGAACGCGATCCTCGCCAGCAGCGAGGGCAAGGTCGGCGTCGCCGACATCGACAATCTCTATGATCGCTTCATCGGCAATGACCGGCTCGCCAAACAGGCAGAGCGCACCAGCCTCCAGGTCCTGGGGGAGATCGACGGGCTGATGTCGCTGGTCGACAAGACGCTCCTGTCCAGCGAGCGCTATCATGGCCGCCTCTCCGCCATGTCCGAGGACGTGCCGCCAGCGGCGGACCGGCAGAGGCTGCGCGAATGGGTCGAGGCGCTCGTGCTGTCGACGCGCGAAGAGGTCACCCGCAAGACCCAGCTCGAAGCCCAACTCCGCAACAGCTCCAACGAGATCCGCAATCTCCGCGAGGCGCTCGAGATGACCCGCGCAGAGGCTCTGACCGATCCGCTGACCGGCCTCGCCAACCGCCGCCATTTCGAGGAAATGCTGCAGAAATCGATCGATCAGGCGACATTGCGCCGCGAGCCCTTCGCGCTGGTCATGGCCGATATCGACTACTTCAAGAAGTTCAACGACGCCCATGGCCATCTCACCGGCGATCAGGTGCTGCGCCTCGTCGCCCGCACCATGAAGGACAAGTTCAAGGAAAAGGCGGTGATCACCCGTTTCGGCGGCGAGGAATTCGCGATCATCCTGCCGGAGTCCGATCTGGTCGCCGGCAAATTCGGCGCCGAGACCGTGCGCCAGGCCCTGCTGACACGCGAGTTGGTGAAGCGCTCGACCAACGAGAATCTCGGCCGCATCACCATCTCGCTCGGCGTTGCAGGCTATCGTCGCGGCGACACCGCCGGGTCTCTGGTCGACCGCGCCGACCAGGCCCTGATGCAGGCCAAGCGCGACGGCCGCAACCGCACCGTCACGGAAGAGGCGCTCGAAGCCTTGAGCCGCGTGGCTTGAGGCGGGAAGCCTTCTGCCGCGCCGCCTCGCGCGCGAGATTCGTCCAGATTCTCAACGTGTCGGGGTCATCCAGTGCGGCATCCGGCAGGCTCCAATAGCCGAGCGCACGCTCACGGCTGCGCGCTTCATAGGTAAAGGGCCGGCAGCCCGCGGCAACGAAGCGCTCCAGCGTCGCGGGCGAGGTCTTGAGATAGATGTCACCCTTGAAGACCAGGGCGAAGATCATCTCGCCGTCATAGATGCCGAGGCCGCCGAACAGCCTGCGCACCCGTACCGGCAGAATATCTGCAAAAAGCTCGCGGATGCCTTCGACATCCATCGCTGCGGGCTCAGTGCGCCGCGAGCGCGCTCTCGGCGCGCGGCTTGATCTCGACCGATTCGCCGCAGCCGCAGGCCGAGACCTGGTTCGGGTTGTTGAATACGAAGGTCGAGGAGAAGCGATCGGTCTTGAAATCGAGCTCGGTGCCGAGCAGGAACAGCACGGCCTTGGCGTCGACGATCACGGTCGCGTCCTTCTCGGAGACGACCTCGTCGCCCTTGGCCGTCTCGCGCGCCACCTCGAAGGTGTATTCCATGCCGGCGCAGCCGCCCTTCTTGACGCCGACCCGCAGGCCGAGCGCCGGAGCGTCGGGGTTATCGAGCGCCGATTGCGCCATGATCTCGCGGATGCGCGAGGCGGCCGCGTCGGTCAGGGAGACCACCTTCAGGCCCGGAATCGAAAACATTCGTCGTCCCTCCTCGATCGGGTTCAAGGCCCGATGAAGCAAGATTGCTGCCCACAACATAAGGATTGGTGAGCGCAACGTCGAGATGCCGGAGTGCACGGCCGCCCTTTCACTGCGCGCATTGCGTGAAGCGCCCGCTCATGCACTGTGGCCACCTCGACAATGGGACGAAGACGACAGACGATGACCTACCGCACGCACCGCCCCGAAGCGCTCCGCGCCCTTGTCCGCGACATGGTCACCAAGGCCGGCTGGACGGAGGCCGAGGCGCAGGAGACCGCCGACCATCTCGTCCTCGCCAATCTGAGCGGCCATGACAGCCATGGCGTCGGGATGATCCCGCTCTATTTCCAGTCGCTGGCCGACGGCAATCTGAAGCCGCAATCCAGGCCCCATGCCCGGCTCGATGCCGCTCCCTTCCTGATCGTCGATGCCCAGGTCGCGCTCGGCCAGCCCGCCGCCCGCAATGCGGTCGAGCAGGCCGGGGCAATGGCGATTGCCGGCGGCGTCGCCATCCTGAACCTGCTCGATTCCCACCATATCGGCCGCATCGGCCATTATGCCGAGATCGCCGCCGAGGCTGGATTGATCTCGCTGTTCTGGGTCAATGTCGCCGGCCGTGCGCCGATCGTCGCCCCCTTCGCTGCCAAGGAAGCGCGCTTCGGCACCAACCCGCACGCGATCGGCATTCCGGTGCCGGGGAGCGATCCGATCATCCTCGATTTCGCCACCAGCCGCATGGCCCATGGCAAGGCCCGCGTCGCGCTGAACAAGGGCGTCCAGGTGCCGCCGGGCTACATCATCGACGGCGAGGGCCGGCCGACCACCGACCCCAAGCACGTCTTCCAGCACGCCATCCCGGACTTGCCGCTGGGCGCGCTCCTGCCTTTCGGAGACCATAAGGGTGCAGGCCTCTCACTGATCGCGGAACTGCTCTCGGCCGGGCTGATGGGCGCCGCGCGCATCGATGAGAAGCCGCAGAAGAGCTGGATCATCAACTCGCTCTTCGGCGTGCTGATCGACCCCGCGCGGCTGGAGCCCGACGCTTCGCTGCGCAAGAGCCGGATCGAAAGCTACCTCGCCTTCGTGCGCGCCGCCAAACCGCAGGACGAGGCCAATCCCGTCCTCGCGCCAGGCGACAAGGAGCGTGCGACGCGGATCGAACGGGCCAAGGCCGGCATTCCGCTCGACGACGAGACCTGGTCGCAGATCGGTGCGGCGGCGAAGCGCTTCAGCATCGACGCCGAGAGCTATTGAACAGGGCAGCGCAACGACGATGACGCTCGCCGAATACGACGCCTTCTGCGCCACCCTCCCCGCCACGAGCCATGTCGTGCAATGGGGCGACGCCCATGTCTGGAAGGTCGGCGGCCAGGTCGGCGGCAAGGTCTTCGCCATCGCCAGGGAGAGCGCGGGCGAGACCTTCGCGGTGACCTTCAAATGCTCCTGGGCGAGCTACGACATCCTGAAGGAGCAGCCCGGCCTGCGGCCGGCCCCCTACCTCGCCTCGCGCGGCATGAGCTGGATCCAGCGTCAAACCGACGAGGGCATGCCCGATGAGGTCTTGTTGGACTATCTGCGCGAGAGCCACAGATTGATCGCCGCCAAGCTGAGCAAACGCGCCCGCGCGGAGCTCGGCCTCGAGGCTTGAATCGCGTAGAACTGCGCCCGAACGATGGACAGCCCTACGGCATCAGACCGACTACCGTATTCGGTCTGATGCCGTAGGGCTTTGATTCTGCGTCGGCTTCTCCAGAAAACCGGTTCCCACTTTTCGGGCCGATGCTCGAGCCCCTTGTTTTAAAGCGTTTTCTTCACGCGAACCGGTGTCCACTTCGCTCGAAAACGCTCTAAAGCAGCGCCTCGCCGCGCAGCACCGGCACGCAGGAGCCGCCGACCGTGGCGCGGATACCGTCGGGCGCACGCCAGGCCTTGAGCTTGAGCAGGCTCGGCCGCCCCATCTCGACGCCCTGCGTCAGCGTGAACTCCGCCATCTCGCCGCCCTGAAGGGATAGCAGGAGCGCGGCCGTGGTGGCGCTGGCGCTGCCGGTTGCGGGATCCTCCCAGGTATCGCTGAGCGGCGCGAACATCCGCGCCCGGATGGTGGCGCCGTCACGGGCATAGATGAACAGCGAGAGCCGGCCTTCCAGAGCGGGCGTCGCGTCACGCAGGTCCCGGAAGGCCGCGATATCCGGCTGCGCCTTCGACAAGGCGTCCGCCGCGACCTCGGCGAGGACGAAATGAACGCCGACCGAGGCGCGGACCGGGCGATGGTTGGCGACCACGATATCAGAGGGCTGGAGGCCGGCGCAGGCTGCGATGCCTTCGACCGGCAACTCGATCCCCGTGGAGAGAGGCTGGGGGGCAGCGATGGTGGCGCCTTGGACCTCGCCTTCTGCGTCGCCGGCGATCCTGACCTCGACCGGCCCGGCCAACTCTTCAAAGCGCAGCACGCCGTCGCGATCCCGCCCATGGCGGGCCAGGACGAAGGCGGTGCCGACATTGGGATGCCCGGCGAACGGCATCTCATGCTTGCGCGTGAAGATGCGCACGCGGGCGTCGTTGGCGGGGTCACTCGGCGGCAGGACGAAGGTCGTCTCGCTATAGTTCATCTCCGCCGCAAGCGACTGCATCTCGGCGTCCGAGAGACCGCGCGCATCGGTGAAGACGGCGAGCTGGTTTCCGCCGAAACGGGTCTCGGTGAAGACGTCGACGGTCTCATAGGCGTATTTGCGCATGGCTGGCTCCGGCGGGGGCAGGATCAGGCCCCAGCCTCAGATGCCATCGTTTCGCGGCTTGCAGAAATGAACAAAGCGAATGCGATCGATCAGAGCAGGAAATGGAGCCCAAAACCGAGAATGACGAAGCCGGTTGCAACGATCCGCGCCACGAAAAGCGGCTTCAACCGGAAGGCTTGCTCCGCCTGCAAGCCGGCGCGCTCCGCGCGGGACATGCGCTCGCGCGCCTCGAACTGCGCGGCAAGCGTCGTGGGATCGCTGCTGCCGGCACCGTCGCGCTCCAGCTCCATCCGCACCGCGATGAAGCCGATGACCAGGCCCAGAACGCCAAGCCCAAAGAAGCCGACAAGCCGCAAGGCGCTATAGGTCACGCCCAGCAGCAGCGCCGCCAGGATCGGAAAAGCGACATAATCCCACTTCGTCATGCGCATGATGCCATGATGCATGCGCAGCGGGAGAGCGTCCAGATCACCACATATCGAGGGCTACTCTCGCTTCGTCGGACATGCGCGACTGGTCCCAGGGCGGATCGAAGGTCATGTTGACGGTCACGCCCGAGACGCCCGGCACGGTGCTGACAGCATTCTCGACCCAGCCCGGCATCTCGCCGGCGACGGGGCAGCCCGGCGCGGTCAGTGTCATGTCGATCGCGACCTGGCGATCATCGGCGATGTCGACGCGATAGATCAGGCCGAGCTCGTAGATGTCGGACGGGATTTCGGGATCGTAGACAGTCTTCAGCGCGGCGATGATGTCGTCGGTGAGCCGATCGATCTCCTCGGGCGGCAGGCTGGAGCTCGCGCCCATGGTCGGCGCATTCGGCTTCAGTTCCTCGGCGGTATCGGTCATCGCTAATTCCAGTTCAGGCGAGCGGCCGTCACGCAAACAGCGTCTCGGCCTTCCGCAGGGCTTCGACCAGCTTATCCACTTCCTCGAGCGTGTTGTAGAGCCCGAATGAAGCACGACAGGTCGATGTCACTCCATATCGGGCCAGAAGCGGCATGGCGCAATGGGTGCCGGCCCGAACCGCGACACCGGACCGGTCGATCACGGTCGCGACGTCATGGGCATGGGCGCCCTTCATCTCGAAGGCGACGATCGCGCCCTTCTGCCGGGCCTTGCCGAAGATGCGGATCGAGTTCATCTCGCCGAGCCGCTTCATGGCGTAGTCGTTGAGGCTTGCCTCATGCGCTGCGATGTTCTCGCGGCCGAGAGCCATCATGTAGTCGAGCGCCGCGCCCAGCCCGACCGCCTCGATGATCGCCGGCGTGCCGGATTCGAAGCGGTGCGGCGGATCATTATAGGTGATCGCGTCCTCGCTGACGGTGACGATCATCTCGCCGCCGCCTTCATAGGGCGGCAGCTTCTCCAGCCACTCACGCTTGCCCCAGAGCACGCCGGAGCCGGTCGGCCCGTAGGTCTTGTGCCCGGTGAAGCAGTAGAAATCGCAGCCCAGCGCCTGCACATCGACAGGCAGATGCACAGCGCCCTGGCTGCCGTCGACGACCAGCGGGATCTTGTAGGCCCGGCAGATCGCCGCGACCTCCGCGATCGGAACGATCGTGCCGATCGCGTTCGAGATATGCGTCAGCGAGACCACTTTGGTCCGCGGCGTGATCAGCTTCTCGAACTCCTCGACGAGGAAATTGCCGTCCTCGTCGACCGGAGCCCATTTGATCACGGCGCCTTGCCGCTCGCGCCAATAGTGCCAGGGCACGATATTGGAATGGTGCTCCAGGATCGAGAGGATGATCTCGTCCCCCTCCTGGATCTTCAGGTAGCGCCCGAGCGAGGATGCGACCGTGTTCAGCGAGCCCGTCGAGGAGCGCGTGAAGACGATCTCCTCCAGATGCGCCGCGTTGAGGAAGCGCCGGACGCTCTCGCGGGCCGCCTCATAGGCTTCGGTCGAGGCGTTGGCGAGGTAGTGCAGGCCGCGATGGACATTGGCGTAGTCCTCGCGCATCAGCTTCGTCATCGCCTCGATCACGACCTCGGGCTTCTGCGCCGAGGCCGCATTGTCGAGATAGACTAATGGCTTGCCGTAGACGTCTCGCGACAGGATGGTGAAATCCTTGCGGACCGCCTCGACGTCGTAAGGTTTCGCCATCGCGTTCATGTCACGCCTTTCCCGGCTCGCGCGGCTTGTCGACAAGGGCGCCGGCATGGCCCCAATTCTCGCGCTCGATCTCCTGGATCACGATATGCGTATTCGCGGGGTTCTTGCCGAGCACGCGCACCAGCGTGTCGGTGAACGCCTTGACGATCTCCGCCTTCTGTTCTCGGGTCGCGCCCTTGGTGATCTGGAGATTGACATAGGGCATCAGACCGCGCTCACCACCGAGGAGGCCTCGCGCAGGGAAAGCCACGCTTCGATCTCGGCCATGACGAAGGCGCGCAGATCCTCATCAGCCACGAACTCGACCGCCTCGCCGGCGAAGGCCTGCAGCACCAGCGCTTCGGCCTGCGGCCGCGGCAGGCCGCGCGCCATCAGGTAGAAGAGCTGCTCGCCATCCATCTGCGCGACCGTCGCGCCATGGCCGCAGACCACGTCGTCGGCGAAGATTTCGAGCTCCGGCTTGTTGAACATCGAGGCGCCGTCGTTCAGCAGCAGCGTGTTGCTCTTCATGCCGCCATCGGTCTTCTGTGCATGGGGGCGCACGATGACCTTGCCCTGGAAAACGCCGGTGGCCTCGCCGCCGATGATGTTCTTGAACAGCTCGCGGCTGACGCCGTGAGGCACCGCATGGTCCATCACCAAAGTGACGTCGGAATGCTCGGCTCCGCCAAGCAGATTGACGCCCCGCAGGCCGATCTCGCTGTGTTCGCCGGCATATTTCACGAAATATTGCTGGCGCAGCGTGGCCGCCTTGCAGACCAGCGCAAAGCTCTCGAACCTGGCGTGAGCGCCGATCGTCGCAAGCAGGCTCTGGACCTGCACGGTCTCCGGAACCTGGCGCGTGACGAGGCGCAGATGCTGCACATCGCTCTCGTCGCCGGTCTCGAAAACGATCGCGCTGTTGATCTGGGAGGCCTTGGACCCAGCGCTTTCGCTGACCTCGATGATCGTCGCCTTGACACCCTTTGCCGCGAGCACGACCGAGCGGTGGAAGATCGCAATCTCATCCTCGCCCGAGGCCAGCGAGATGATGGCGATCGGCGCGGCAAGCTCCGTGCCCTCGGTGATCTCGACGAAGACGCCGTCGCGCATCAGCGCGGTATTGAGCATCAGTGCTGTGTCGCTGTCGGCGATGCTCGGCCCGGACAGGACGCGGGCCAGATCCTCGCGGGTCGAGACCAGCGCCTCGGTCAGCGGCTGAACGCTGACGCCTTCGGGCAGGCCTTCAAGTGTCGAGAGTTCGGGCGCGAAAGCGCCATCGACCAGCACGAGCCGGACGCCGTCGAATGGCAGCGCCGCGAGCCGGGCGGTGATCGCCGGCGTGACACTGGCAGCGGTCGCCAGGGGCTTCGCCTCGCGCAGCAGACCGCGCAGATCGGTATAGCGCCAGGATTCGAGCCGGCGATGCGGCAGGCCCTTGGCCTCGAAGCCGGCGAAGGCATCCTCGCGCAGCTTGCGCACGGGCAGCGTGCCGGGCAATTCAGCCTTCACATTGGCGAATTGCTGCGACAGGGCCTGCTCGGCCGCCGTCTTCAAGGGGGTGACGATGGCCATCACGCCGCCTCCGCATAGGCCGCATAGCCGCTCTTCTCGAGCTCCAACGCCAGTTCCTTGCCGCCGGTCTTCACGATGCGGCCCTTCGACATGACATGCACCGTGTCGGGCACGATATGGTCGAGCAGGCGCTGATAATGGGTGATGACGAGGAATCCGCGGCTCTTGTCACGGAGCGCATTCACGCCCTCGGCGACGATGCGCAGCGCGTCGATGTCGAGGCCGGAATCGGTCTCGTCGAGGATGCACATCGAGGGCGAGAGCAGCGCCATCTGCAGGATTTCCATGCGCTTCTTCTCGCCGCCGGAGAAACCGACATTGAGCGGCCGGCGCAGCATGGCCTTGTCGATGCTGAGCGCATCGGCCGCGCTGTTGACGCGCTTGATGAAGTCGGGCGTCAGCAACTCGGCCTCGCCGCGCGCCTTGCGCTGCGCGTTCATCGCAGCCTTCAGGAAGGTCATGGTGGCGACACCGGGGATCTCCAGCGGGTACTGGAAGGCGAGGAAGATGCCGGCGGCGGCGCGCGCATCGGCCTCCATCTCCAGCACGTTCTCGCCGTTCAGCAGGATTTCGCCGTCGAGGACCTCATAGTCCTCCTTGCCGGCGATGACATAGGAGAGCGTCGATTTGCCGGAGCCGTTGGGCCCCATGATCGCGGCGACCTCGCCGTCATTGACGGTGAGATCGAGGCCATTGATGATCTGCTTGTCTTCGTCAGCGATCTTGACGACGAGATTGCGAATTTCGAGCATTGTTTCGGTCCGGATTTCCGCCGCGTCATGCTCGGCCCTGTGCCGAGCATCCACGACTTGAACGTGAAAAAGAAAGACGGGGTGGCCGGGCCGAGCCCGACCATGACGGCATCAGCCGACGGAGCCCTCGAGCGAGATCGTGATCAGCTTTTGCGCTTCGACCGCGAACTCCATCGGGAGTTGCTGCAGCACCTCCTTGACGAAGCCGTTGACGATCAGCGCCACCGCCTCCTCCTCCGAGAGGCCGCGCTGCTGGCAATAGAACAGCTGGTCCTCGCCGATCTTGGAGGTCGTCGCCTCGTGCTCGAAGATCGCGGTCGCGGTCTTGGCCTCGATATAGGGGATGGTGTGCGCGCCGCACTGGTCGCCGATCAGCAGCGAATCGCAATTGGTGAAGTTGCGCGCGCCCGTCGCCTTGCGGTGCGCCGAGACCATGCCGCGATAGGTCGAGTCGGATTTGCCCGCCGCGATGCCCTTGGCGATGATCTTCGAGGTCGTGTTCTTGCCAAGATGGATCATCTTGGTGCCGCTATCGACCTGCTGCGCGCCGTTCGACACCGCGATCGAGTAGAACTCGCCGCGTGAGCCGTCGCCGCGCAGGATGCAGGACGGGTATTTCCAGGTGATCGCCGAACCGGTCTCGACCTGCGTCCAGGAGATCTTCGCGTTCTTGCCCCGGCAGTCGCCGCGCTTGGTGACGAAGTTGTAGATGCCGCCCTTGCCCTCGGCATCGCCCGGATACCAGTTCTGCACGGTCGAGTATTTGATCTCGGCATCGTCGAGAGCGATCAATTCGACCACGGCAGCGTGGAGCTGGTTCTCGTCGCGCTTGGGCGCGGTGCAGCCTTCGAGATAGCTCACATAGGAGCCCTCATCGGCGATGATCAGCGTGCGCTCGAACTGACCGGTGTTCTGTTCGTTGATGCGGAAATAGGTCGACAATTCCATCGGGCAGCGCACGCCCTTGGGGATGTAGACGAAGGAGCCGTCGGTGAAGACGGCGCAGTTCAGCGTCGCGAAATAATTGTCGGTCACCGGCACCACGGTGGCGAGGTATTTCCGCACCAGCTCGGGATGCTCCTGGATCGCGTCCGAGATCGAGCAGAAGATCACGCCGGCCTCGGCCAGCTCCTTCTTGAAGGTGGTGACGACCGAAACCGAGTCGAACACGGCATCGACCGCGACCCGATTTTCCGGTGCGACACCGGCCAGGATCTCCTGCTCACGCAGCGGGATGCCGAGCTTCTTGTAGGTCTCCAGGATTGCCGGATCGACCTCGTCGAGCGATTTCGGATCGGCGCCCTTCTTCGGCGCGGCGTAATAATAGATGTCCTGATAGTCGATCGGCGGATACTGCACGCGCGACCAGGCCGGCTCGGTCATGGTCTTCCAGCGGCGGAAGGCGTCGAGCCGCCATTCCAGCATCCATTCCGGCTCGTTCTTGCGCGCCGAGATGTAGCGCACCGTATCTTCGGTCAGGCCCTTGGCGGGCTTGTCCATCTCGATCTCGGTGATGAAGCCGTATTTGTATTCGGTCACGTCGATCGACTTGACCTGATCAATGGTCTCTTGGACCGCTGCCATTGCCTATTCTCCAGTCGCGGGTTCAAGGCCCGCCGGTTTGGTCATCTATCGGGAGGTTCAGGCCGCCGCCTGAACCTCCCGGCCCTTGGTCGCGACCAGTGCTTTCGCATAGGCCGCCAAAAACTGATCGATCTCCGCTGCGCAGGTGCTCCATCCGAGGCTCGCCCGCAAGGCCCCTGCGCTCATGGCAGGGTCGACGCCCATGGCGTCCAGCACATGCGAGCGCTTGACCTTGCCCGACGAGCAGGCCGAGCCGGAAGACAGCGCGACGCCATTCAGGTCGAGCATGATCAGCGCCGTCTCCGCCCGAATTCCGGGCGTGGCGAAGGCGCTGGTGTTGGGCAGGCGCGGCGCAGAGCTGCCGAAAACCATGGTCTCGGGCGCGAGAACCAGCAGCCCGGCCTCCAGCCTGTCGCGCAAGGCGGAAAGCCGATTGGCCTCCGCCTCGATGGCCTTGGCTGCAATCTCTGCCGCCATCCCGAAGCCGACAATGCCGGCCACATTTTCTGTGCCGGCGCGCCAGCCGCGCTCCTGCCCGCCACCGCGCATGGGCTTGTCGGCAAGCTCCAGCGCGCCGGTGCGGAAGACGATCGCGCCGACGCCCTTCGGTCCGCCGAGCTTGTGGGCGGACAGCGTCAGAACATCGACGCCCAACATATTGATGTCGATGGCTATCTTGCCGGCGGCCTGGATCGCGTCGCAATGCATCAGGGCCCCGAAATGCCTGGCGATGGTCGCAATCCCGGCAACCGGCTGAAGCACGCCGGTCTCATTATTGGCGAGGTGCAGCGAGACCAGCGCGCGCGCGCCAGGCTGCTCCGCGGCAAGCCGCTCCAGCCGTCCTGCGAGCCAATCCTTGTCGGCAAGCCCATCCTTATCGACAGGGATCGCCTCGGCAGCGCTGGCCGGGAACCGATGTCCGTCGCGAATGCAGGCATGTTCCGTTGCGCCGTAAAGCAGCAGCGAGGCCGGTGTCCTGACGCAGTCGCGCCCGCCGCTGCAATCCATCAATCCAGGCGACAGCACGGTCGCATTGGCCTCGGTGCCGCCGCTGGTGAAGACGACATTGGCGGCCTTCGCCCCGACAAGCGCGGCGAGCTGTATTCGCGCCTGCTCGATCGCGGCACGGGCCGCCCTGCCCTCATGATGGACCGATGACGGGTTTCCTGGCAGCATCAGCGCGCGCGCCATCGCCTGCGCCACGTCCGGCCGCACCGGCGTGGTGGCATTGTGGTCGAGATAGGCGCGGGTCGCTCCTGTCACGATCTCACTGGCTCCAATCCTGCCTCGCGGAAGACGGTCGGCACGAAATGCTTGAAATTGCACCCATGCGCCGTGCTATAGCCGCCCGTCCGAACCGGCCGTGGCTGGGACGACGGCGGCGCCGAAGTGATGCGCTATCCGCATGTTCCCGTATTGTTCACGGCTGTTAGAACTATTCTAAGCGCTTGATGTAGGGCGCGAGCGGCTGGGTCGTCAAGGGCGACCGGGTATTTTCGGCGGCTTTTGCGCGCTGTTTTGCCCGGCGCACGCGGCCTTGGCCCAACAAAAGGCGAGACGACAATGCCAGAGGTGATTTTCAACGGACCGGCCGGCCGGATCGAGGGCCGTTATCAGCCCGCCAAGAAGCGCGGGGCGCCGCTCGCGATCATCCTGCATCCGCACCCGCAATTCGGCGGGACGATGAACAACCAGATCGTCTACAACCTGTTCTACACTTTCGTGAACCGGGGCTTTTCGGCGCTGCGCTTCAATTTCCGCGGCGTCGGCCGCAGCCAGGGCCATTTCGACCACGGTGCGGGCGAATTGTCCGATGCCGCCGCCGCGCTCGACTGGATGCAGGCACTCAACCCCGAGGCCAAGAGCTGCTGGATCACCGGCGTCTCCTTCGGCGCCTGGATCGGCATGCAGCTCCTGATGCGCCGCCCGGAGATCGAGGGCTTCATGTCGATCGCGGCGATGGCCAACCGCTATGACTTCTCCTTCCTGGCGCCCTGCCCCTCCTCCGGCTTGTTCGTGCACGGCTCGGAAGACCGCGTCGCGCCGGTCAAGGAGGTCATGGCGGTGATCGAGAAGGTGAAGACCCAGAAGGGTATCCTGATCGAACATGCGGTGGTCGAGGGGGCCAACCACTTCTTCGACGGCCGTGTCGACCAATTGATGGAACAGGTCAGCGCCTATCTCGACCGCAATGTCGGCCCCGAGATCCCGAAGGAAGAGCGCGAGGCGCAGGAGCAGGAGTAGTCCTCGGCTCCGCCCGTCCCTCGCCGTCATGCTCGCCCTTGTGGCGAGCATCCACGTCTTGAATACCGCTCTTGGCGAATGAAGACGTGGATGGTCAGGACAAGCCCGACTATGACGGGCGGCCCTGATCGCGCCATGATGGCTCGCCTGTCACGAGACGGTCGCGAGCCATGCCAAATGATCCAGCCAGCCGATTGATCATGTGATGACTAGCTTCAAATCAGACCTTCTCCATGTTCTCTCCGAGCGTGGCTACGTCCACCAGATCTCGGATCCCGAGGGCCTGGACGCTGCTGCGCTCAAAGGGCCGATCAGCGCCTATATCGGCTTCGACGCCACAGCGACCTCGCTGCATGCCGGTTCGCTGATCCAGATCATGATGCTGCACTGGATGCAGGCGACCGGCCATAGGCCGATCGCGCTGATGGGCGGCGGCACGTCGATGGTCGGAGACCCCTCTTTCAAGGAGGAGTCACGCAAGCTGCTGACGGTCGAGGACATCGAGCGCAACCTCACCGGGATCAAGCGCGTCTTCGCCAACTATCTCGATTTCGGCGGTCCGGCGACGATGATGAACAACGCCGACTGGCTGCTCGGGCTGAACTATCTCGAATTCCTGCGCGATGTCGGCCGGCATTTCTCGGTCAACCGCATGCTGTCCTTCGACAGCGTCAAGACAAGGCTGGAGCGCGAGCAGTCGCTGTCCTTCCTCGAATTCAACTACATGATCCTGCAGGCCTACGACTTCGTCGAGCTGAACAGGCGCACGGGCTGCATCCTGCAGATGGGCGGCTCCGACCAGTGGGGCAATATCGTCAACGGCATCGACCTCGGGCACCGCATGAGCAATGTCCAGCTCTATGCCCTGACCTCGCCGCTGTTGACGACATCGTCTGGTGGCAAGATGGGCAAGACGGCCTCGGGCGCCGTCTGGCTCAACGCCGAACTGATGGGCCCCTACGACTTCTGGCAATTCTGGCGCAATACCGAGGACGCCGATGTCGAGCGCTTCCTGAAGCTCTACACCACGATGCCAATGGCAGAGATCGCCCGGCTCGCGGCGCTGGGCGGCGCCGAGATCAACGAGGCCAAGAAGATTCTCGCGACCGAGGTCACAGCCATGCTGCATGGCCGGGAGGCTGCCGATGCGGCCTCTGAGACTGCGCGCAAGACCTTCGAGGAT
Organism: Allobosea psychrotolerans; assembly: GCF_002917105.1. Lineage (GTDB taxonomy): Bacteria > Pseudomonadota > Alphaproteobacteria > Rhizobiales > Beijerinckiaceae > Allobosea > Allobosea psychrotolerans. Next base: position 50,727 of record NZ_PQFZ01000002.1, on the reverse strand, counting down.
GGGGCGCTTGCAGACGATCTTCCCAGCGTCGCCGTGGCAAGGTCCGAGCTTGAAACCGGTCTCGGCGTGCTGACCGCCTTCGTCAAAGCCGGCCTCGTGCCCTCGACCGGCGAGGCGCGGCGACAGGTCAAGGCGGGTGGCCTTCGGGTCAATGACGCAGCCGTCACGGACGAGCGCGCAACGCTGACGCTTTCGGAGCTGTCGGGCGAAGGGGTGATCAAGCTGTCCTTCGGCAGGAAGAAGCACGTCCTGCTGCGCGCGCAGTAACATATCGACCGGAAAAGCGGGCTCTGGTTTCCGACGCCGCCGCCGCATCTCCGGAAGTGAGAACGTCGGAGGGGGTCTGATACCCGCTCCGACGTCGTGGCTTCAGCGCCCTGGTGCCGGCGCGGCCTGCGGCTGCTGCTGGATCGGCGAGCCGCCGAGCGGATCGACAAAGCGGCGCAGGATACCCGGCGCTAGCGCCGAGAGCGGATTGATCGTCATGGTCGGAGCGCTTGCGGCGCCCGATATCCGGAAGTTCACCGCAAACAGCCCGCCATACTGGCTGCCGCCGCCGAGCAACGCGCCGACGACAGGAACCTGGGCGAAGGCATTGTTGAAGGCATAGCCCGGCACGAAAGTGCCGCCGATATCGACGCGATCCCGGCCATAATCGACATTGCCCTGCAGGGTGAAGCCGAGCTGCTGTCCCCAGATCACCATGTCGGAGACGTCGAGCCTGCTGGCTGAGCGGGTAAAAACGGCCCTGAGCTTGGTGAAGGCGACTTCGCTGACGTCGATCCGCAGCGGCGCCGGCGCCGGCCCGGCGCCACCGGTCCGGTCCCCGGCCGGGGCCGCTCCCGGCTGCTCGCCGACGACCCGGCGCAGAGCCGGCTCGTCACGCACCATGAAGTCGCGGAACAGCAATTCGCCGCTCTGGCGCGTATCGCCCGGCCCCAGGCTCAGGATGAAGTCGCCGCCATAGGCGCGCCGGTAGAGATCGACGAAACGCAACAGCGCGCCACCATTCTCGGACTGGATGACGATCGCGCCCGGCGTATCGCCTTGCCGCGCCTGCTTGGCGGTGACGTCTGCCCGGCCAATCCGGCCCTGGAAGGCAAGCGCCCGCATCTCGCCTCCGCGCTTCGACAGCTTGAGCGATGCATTGCTGATCGCCTCGCTGTTGAAACCGGTCAGGATCGGGACCTCCAGGTCGATGTCGAGATCGCCGCCCTTGGCCGCATTCTTGTCGCCGCGCGCGGCCGGCCCCGACGCGCTCTGCAGATCACGGATGAAGGGGCGCACATCCGCCACCGCGCCGCGAATGACAAGCTTGGTCACATTGCCGTCGCGCCTGGCCTCGACCTTGAGATTATCGCCCGGCGAGATCTTGAGCTGCGACAGCGTCGCGCTTTCGAAACCGTTCTGCTTGTTCAGTTCGATCCGGCCCTTGATCAGGGCCGGCGCGGCGTCCAGCACGAAATCTTCGAGGTCGGGCCCATTGGCGTCGGCGGCATAGCTGAAGCTCACACGCCCTGGCCGGCCTGCAGCCTTGTTGAGGCCCGGAATGACGCCATCGAGCGTCGCCTTGGTCAGATCGATCTCGACGCGCGGCAGCGTATCCACGCCCTTGCCCAGGGCCTTCGCCACCTTGACCTGAATCGGGCCGCCGATGCCGCTCTCGGGCCCCAGCCCGCGCCTCTGTCGCGCCGCACTGTCGAGCAGCAGGGACAAGCTCGCCTCGCCCTTGCCGTGATTGTCCTGTCGAATCTCGATCTGCCCGCGATCGCCGCTGATGCGAGCCTCTCCCTTTATCAGCAAGCCGGTCTTGTCGAAGTTCCAGCTCAGATTGCCGCCTTCGAGCTTTTCACTGCCGAGCATCACATCAGACGAAATATTGGAGAGCGTACCGACGCTCTGCACCACGATCTCACTGGGCTTGGGGTCGTCGGCCAATGGCAAGTTGATGACCGTCTTGAGGTCGGTCATGCCCTTGATCGCGGCAGGGTCGAGGGGCCCCGATGAAAAATCCTTCAGGGCCGGGAAGGTGAACAGCGCCATCAGCGCCTCCATCGGTCCCGTCGAGCGGAACGCCACGCGCGCCGGCGCTCGCTGCACCCAGGTCTCGGCCATGCTGAAGCTGCCCTCGCTCAGCATGAGCTGCCTGCCGCCGCCCAGATCAGCCGCAGCCTTGGCGATCTGGAGCTGCACCGTTCGCCCTGTCGTCTTGCCAGAGACGACGCCGTCGACCAGCGGCGGCAGCCCCGGCCCGGGCAGATAGCGTACCTGACTGGCCTCGATGGCAACGCTGAGTGCGCCATCTGGCAAGCCAGCCCCGCGCACCAGCCGGGCGTGATCCTCGGCCGGCAGATCGAGTTCGACCGCGAGGCTGCCGACCCGGCCAGCAACGAACTGCCGCGACAACGCGGTATGGACATCGGGCGAGGTCCAGCGCGGCCACAGCGCCAGCACGGCCCGGACATCGGAATCGGTCGCCTTGATCGAGAAGCGTTGTGTCGGCGATTCGCCGGTCTTCTGCACCAATCCCGTCATGTCCGCCGTGATCGCGGGCCCCTTCACCGACATGGCGTCGATCCGCACCTCGTTCGAGCGCGGATCGAGCAGCAGATTCGCCCTCAGGCTGTCGATGGCGACAGGCGGCTCCTGATCGACTCCGGGAATCTGACCGGCAGCGTCCAGATTCAGCCTCCAGGCGCCATTCTCCTCGCGCAGCGTGCCAGCGCCCTTGAGCCGGGTCGCACCGGCGTTCAACTCCCCCATCGACAGTTGGAGGACAGAGAAATCATTCTCGCTCGCGACCTCGATATGGCCCGATTCGACGGCGATCGGTGCTAATGGGCCGCCCGGAAACTGGATGGTGCCCGGCAGCACGTCGAGCCGGGCCGTGATCGCCTTCTGGCCGTTCGGCTTCTGGGTCAGCGTCGCGCGGCCCTTCAGCGGCAGGCCCTCGATGGTGATCCCGCCGCTGCCGAAGGCGAGCGCCACGACCTCTGCGGGCTCGAAACGGACGATGTCGATATCGGCGCGCTGCGTGCCGTCGGCCTCGCTCGACAGATCGATCGCGAGCTCCTTCCAGCGCTGCCCGGTGCGGCCCTTCGCGCTCAGGCGCGTCGTCCGCTCGCCGGTGCGTGACAGGCTGATCTCGACATCCTCGAAACCGGCGCGTTGGCGCCCATCAGGGTCGATCAGCGACAGGCGGGCGCCATGCATGCCCGCCGTCTGCAGCGCTCCGAGCAAGCCCTCGCCCTGCGCCAGCGTCGCGACCGCTCCCATGATGCCGGTGAAGGCGTTCCACTGGCCGGTATCGGGCAGCGTCGAAGCCGGCTGCGCCTCCGCGGGAGCCGAATCGGCATTGACGATCAGCGCCCCGTTCTTGTCGACGCCGAGGCGGACATTCACGCCGCGCAGGTCGACCGAGACCAGCTTGATCTCCCCCAGCAACAGCGGGAGCGGCTCGTAGCCGAGCACGGCCTCCGGCGCGCGGATGACCGCGCCGCTGGTATGACGAAACGAGACCTGCCTGACGCGCAGCTGCGAGTGGCCGTCTATGCGGCCGAGTTCCGCGGCCGCCGCCTCGACCGTCCAGCCCGCACCGAGCCTCTCCTCGATTGCGCCAGCGATGCGCCCCTCGAGGCCCGATAGCGGGATCAAACCCGTGACCAGGAGGGTCACGGCAGCGCCCGCCAGTGTCAGAACCGCGACGATGACAGCAACCGCTATCGTGACCAACCCGGCCTTCGCGCGCTTCTTCACAGCCGCGATGTCGCAGGCCTCCTGCGCGGCGGCGGTTGCCTCCGCCGGCGGGGTGCTCCTGTTCGCGTGCTGCTCTTGCAATGCCTGCGTCGTCCTGCGTTCGGAGAAGGCGTTTTCACGGGGGTCGGCCGTCAGCGCTCGGACGTCAACGCCCGATCCCGGACGATGTTTCGGCGTCGCGTCCGAATCGGCATCGATACGAATAGAATCATACTAGCGGCTGCGCCTGCGCGCGCCATATTGAGACCAGGCGGCGGAGCGCTGCTCTTGCAGGCCGAAGGCGACGAAAGGAAGGCGAAACATGGCATTGAACGAAGGCGACAAGGCCCCCGATTTCACGCTCGCACGCGATGGCGGCGGCACGCTTTCGCTCGCTGGCCTGAAGGGACGAAAAGTCGTCCTCTACGCCTATCCCAAAGACGATACACCGGGCTGCACCCAGGAGGCGATCGCGTTCAACGGCCTGCGCAAGGCCTTCACGGATGCCGGCGCGGAGATCGTCGGCATTTCGCCTGATCCGGTGAAGAGCCACGACAAGTTCAAGAAGAAGCATGGACTCGATTTTGCGCTTGCCGCCGACGAAACCCAGACCGTGCTGCAGGCCTATGGCATCTGGGTCGAGAAGAGCATGTATGGCCGTACCTATATGGGCGTCGAGCGCACCACCTTCCTGATCGACCGTGAGGGCAAGATCGCTCGCATCTGGCCCAAGGTGAAGGTCGCCGGTCATGCCGAGGAAGTCCTCGCCGCCGCCCGGGCGCTCTGACGCGGAATCGACGGGCGTCCCGTCGAAAAGCAGGCAATTTGCGAAAGATTAACCTTAACCAACCCTAATGGCGGGATCGGCAGCGTAACATCCGGTCCCGCGTATGACACAGTCCTTCTCCGCACCCGCCCTTCCGGTCACCGGGCTCTTCACCCACAAGACCTACACGATGCGCCGCGTGACGGTGTTTGCTGGCCTTGCCTGGCTGACGGTCACCACGGCCTGCAGCGGTGCCGCCGGATGGTACATCCTCAGCAAGGACGACCTGGCGGCGCGTTTGATCACGCGCGAGACCACCCGCCAATACGCTTATGAGGACCGGATCACCGCCTTGCGGGCGGATATCGACCGTTTGGCCAGCCGCGCGCTTCTCGACCAGGACGGCGTCGAGGCCCGCGTCGACGAGCTCGCGACCCGGCAGGCCGAAGTCGAATCGCGCCAGGCGCTCGTCACCGCGCTCGCCGACACGCTCCAGACCGGCGGCATCACCTCAAGCATCAAAGCCCCGCTGCGGCCCCGGATACTCAAGCCGGAAGAGCCGATTCGCGCCTCCGGCATCACCAGCTTCGCGCCGATCATGCCGGCCAAGCCGATGCCGGCCCCGGATGCCCCGGGCTTGCGCGGCGCCGAAACCGGCAAGGCGGACACCAACAAGACCGATGCCGGCAAGGCTGCGCCCTGGTTGTCGGGAGCAGATGAACCCCAGCCCCAGCCTCCTGCCCAGCGGGTCGCGGCGGCCCTGACACGGCTGGACCGCGCCATCACGACAACTGCAGGCGCGCAGCTTGCCGCGCTGAAGGACATGGATGAGAGCCTGGCCGATTCGCAGAAGCGCATGCGCAGCGCGCTCGCTGAAATCGGCATCGACACCGACAAGATGAACCCGGCTGGTCCCGTGGCTGGCGGTACCGGCGGCCCCTTCGTGCCCTTCAAGGTCGACCCGTCGAAGGGGCCGTTCGAGGCGACGCTGGATGCGCTGCAGCCACGTATTGCCGCGGTTTTCCGCCTGCGCGGCCTCACCGAACAATTGCCGCTCGCTCGCCCCATGGCAGGCGATGCGGATTTCACCTCGAATTACGGCTATCGCGTCGACCCCTTTACGCGCGGCCCGGCGATGCATACCGGCGTCGATTTCCGCGCCGAGGCTGGTTCGCCGATCCGCGCCACCGCGCCGGGTAAGGTCATCGTTGCCGAATATAACGGCGGCTACGGCAATATGGTCGAGATCGAGCACAGCAACGGCATCAGCACGCGCTATGCCCATATGTCGGCGATCCTGGCCTCGGTCGGCCAGGTCGTGACCACGGGCACGGTGATCGGCCGTGTCGGCACCACCGGCCGCTCGACAGGCCCACATCTGCATTACGAGACCCGGATCAACGAAGAGCCGATGGACCCAACCCGCTTCCTGCGCGCCGGAGCCAAGCTCGCCGGGCGGGCGACGCTCTAGGATTTCTCAAGCCGGAGCGGAGCTCAGCCCGCGTGACGGCATCGAGCCGAAGCCAGACGAAAGCAGAATGGCCGACCCTGCTGGGCCGGCCATTTTGCTTATTGGAGCGAAGTGGATACCGGTTCGCGTGAAGAGAACGCTTTAACAATGACGATCCAACTGGATCCGAAACTGCTTTAATCGATGTCTTCGACCTCGACTTCGGTGCCATAGACCCGCTGCGCCAGCGAAGCTTCGAGGAAGGGGTCAAGCGCGCCGTCGAGCACGTCGCTCGGGGCCGTCGAACTCACCCCGGTGCGCAGATCCTTCACCAGCTGATAGGGCTGCAGCACGTAGGAGCGGATCTGGTGGCCCCAGCCGATATCGGTCTTCGAGGCCTGCTCGGCATTGGCCTTGTCTTCGCGCTTCTTCAGCTCGACCTCATAGAGGCGCGCGCGCAGCATGTCCCAGGCCTTGGCCTTGTTCTTGTGTTGCGATCGCTCCTGCTGGCACGAGACCGCGATGCCTGACGGGATATGGGTGATGCGGACAGCCGAATCGGTCGTATTGATGTGCTGGCCGCCCGCGCCCTGCGCCCGGTAGGTGTCGATCCGGCAATCGGATTCGTTGATGTCGATGACGATGCGGTCGTCGACAACAGGATAGACCCAAACGGAGGCGAAGGAGGTCTGGCGTCTCGCATTGGAATCAAACGGCGAGATGCGCACGAGCCTGTGCACGCCCGATTCTGTCTTCAGCCAGCCATAGGCGTTGTGCCCCTTGAACTGCAGGGTCGCCGATTTGATGCCCGCGGTGTCGCCGTCCTGGTATTCCAGCGTCTCGACCTTGAGCTTGCGCCGCTCGCCCCAGCGCCGATACATCCGCAGCAGCATCTCGGCCCAGTCCTGGCTTTCGGTACCGCCCGCGCCGGGATGAATCTCGAGATAGGTGTCGAGCATGTCGGCTTCGCCCGACAGCAGCGTCTCGACCTGTCGGCGCGCGGCTTCGGCTTCGACGGCCTTGATCGCGCCCTCGCCCTCGGTGACGGAGGCTTCATCCTCCTCCATCTCGCCGAGCTCGATCAGCGTCAGTGCATCGTCGAGATCACGCTCGAGCTTGACGATGCCGTTGATCTGATCCTCGAGCGAGGTGCGTTCGCGCATCAGCTTCTGCGCGGCGTCGGCATCGTTCCAGAAATCGGGCCCCTCCGAGAGGGCGTTCAGTTCGGCGAGACGGCGTTGTGCTTGATCCCAGTCAAAGATGCCTCCTCAGCAGTCCAATCGACTGCTTGGCGTTGTCGAGCTGGGTCTGGATTTCAGGACGCATGGGCGTGTCAGAACTTTCGCTGAAGCTTCTTGAAGTGAAGCGCTGAGATAGGGGTGAAAACGCCGGCTGTAAACGCCCGGTGGCTCACAATAGCCTTTAGAGCCAACCCGCCTCCGGCACGAGATTCCCGAGCTTGCGCGGAGTGTACCCTTGGGCCGATCGAAGATCGGACCCGAGGGTCTCGCTTGGGAATGACGTGTCCGGGTCAGTACAACCCGCCCGTCCCGGAGCCGACCGAGCGCCCGCCGCCGGGGGAGACGCTGAGTGGGGTCGAGCCGTCGCCGGCGGCTCCTATGACGGAGTAGCTGTCGGGCGGCGCGGTGCCGGGCTTGAACGCCTCCAGGATGCCGCCCTCGCCGCCGGAGCGCATGCCGGTCCTGGGATCGACCCGGATCAGCTTAATTCCGGCAGGCACGCGGAATGGCGTCGCCGGCTTGTCCTTGAGCGCCGCCATCATGAAATCGCGGAAGATCGGCGCGGCGTACTGGCCGGCTGTCGCAGAGGTGCCGAGCGACTTCGGCTTGTCGAAGCCCATATAGACGCCGACGGCGAGGTCCGGCGAGAAGCCGACGAACCAGACGTCCTTGGCCTCGTTGGTGGTGCCGGTCTTGCCGCCGAGCGGCTTGCCGACGGATTTCACCACCGTCGCCGTGCCCGCATTGACCACGCCTTCAAGGATCGAGACCATCTGATAAGCGGTCAGGGGATCGAGAACCTGGTCGCGGTTGTCGACGAGCCGCGGCTCACGTTGATTGTTCCACTTTTCGGCGTCGCAGCCTTCGCAGACGCGCTGGTCGTGCCGGAAGATGGTCGCGCCCCAGCGGTCCTGGATGCGGTCGATCAGAGTCGGGCGGATGCGCTTGCCGCCATTGACGAGCATGGCGTAGCCGGCGGTCATCCGCATCACCGTGGTCTCGCCGGCGCCCAGCGCCATCGAGAGGACGGGCAGCATGTCGTCATAGACGCCGAAACGACGGGCATATTCCGCGATCAGCGGCATGCCGACATCCTTGGCGAGCCTGACCGTCATCAGGTTCTTGGAGAACTGGATGCCATAGCGAAGGGTGTGAGGCCCGGTCGACTTGCCGTCGTAATTTTCCGGCCGCCACATGCCAAGCCCGCCGCCCTGGTCGATCTCGATGGGGCCGTCGAGCACGATGCTCGACGGCGTATAGCCGTTGTCGAGCGCGGTGGCGTAGACGAAAGGCTTGAACGAGGAGCCGGGCTGGCGCAACGCCTGCGTCGCGCGGTTGAACTCAGACTGGTCGTGCGAGAAGCCACCGACCATGGCGAGCACGCGGCCCGAGAACGGATCCATCACGGTGATGGCTCCGTTGACCTCGGGCAATTGCCGCAGGCGAACCTGGCCCGGCCGGTTGTCGATCGGTTCGACATAGACGACATCGCCGACCGATACGGCCTGCGAGACGCGCGCACGCCGCGTCCATTTGATGCCATCTGCCCCCAGCGTCACGGTCGTTCGTTCTCCGCGCAGCGCACCCGAGGTGTCGGTGAGCGGGTGGAGACCGATGCGAGCCGTATCGCCGGTAACATCGAGAACGACACCGAGACGCCAGGGGGCGACATCGCCCAGCACTTTCAGCTCGCCGATCGCCAGGCCCCAGTCGCGAGCACTCAGGTCGATCTTCTGGATCGCGCCGCGCCAGCCGCGCGCCTCGTCGAAACGTACCAACCCGTCGACCAGCGCCTTGCGCGCCATCAACTGCATCTTCGGATCGACGGTCGAGCGCACGGAAAGGCCGCCTTCGAGCAGCTTCTTCTCGCCATAGCGATCCTGCAATTCGCGGCGAATTTCTTCGGCGAAATAGCCGGCGGCGATGTTGTTGGGCGAAACCGTGCGCGGATTGACGCCGAGCGGCTGCTTCTTGGCCGTGTCGCCGGCTTCGCGCGTGACATAGCCGTTCTCGACCATGCGATCGATCACATAGTTGCGCCGCTCGATCGCGCGCTCGCGGTTGCGAAAGGGGTGCAGGTCGGTCGGCGCCTTGGGCAAGGCGGCCAGATACGCCACCTCCTGCAGGTTCAGCTCATGCACCGACTTGCCGAAATAGTTCAGCGCCGCGGCGCCGATGCCATAGCTACCCTGCCCCGGAGCCGGCGCGCCGAGATAGATCTCGTTGAGATAGAGTTCGAGGATCTTGTCTTTCGAATAGGTCGCCTCGAGGCGCAGAGCGACAAGCGCCTCGCGGATCTTGCGCTCGTAGCTCTGTTCGGCGCCGACGAAGAAATTCTTCGCGACCTGTTGGGTGATCGTCGATGCGCCTTGCGGTCTGCGGACTCCCTTGTTGCGGAAGTTGCTGATCGCAGCGCGCACGAGCCCTTCGGGGTCGACGCCGACATGCTTGTAGAAATTCTTGTCCTCGGCCGAGAGATAGGCCTGGATAACGAGCTTGGGCACGGCCTGGATCGGCATATAAAGTCGGCGCTCGCGCGCGAACTCCGCGATCAGGCTGCCGTCGCCGGCATGGACGCGCGTCATCACCGGCGGCTCATAGTTCCTGAGCTGGGCCGAATCGGGAAGGTCCTTCGAGTAATGCCAGACGAGGCCGGCCGCGCCCACGGCGCCAATCACGAAGACGATCGTGCCGGCGGCAAAAAGCCACCCGAAGAGTCGCAGAACAAACCGCATAGGAGGCCCTGGCCCTCACTGTCATGGCTAGCCGGCCCGAAAGAACGGGCAACGTGAATCAATTCTATAGCACAACAGAGATGGCGGAACCGTGGCCTCGGGACCACAATTTCAAGCCAAAGCCACCCCGGCTCAGCGCCGGTTCTCCGCAGCCTTGCCCGCAGGCAGGCGGGCCTGCGCGAAATACCCGTCGACCGCGGCATGCACGGCCGCCACGGCCTGCGTCCGCCAGGCCGCCGAATTGAGCAATTCCGCATCCTTCGGGCTCGACATATAGCCGAGCTCGATCAGTACGGACGGAACATCGGGCGCGCTCAGCACGCGAAACCCCGCCGAGCGGAGCGGCACCTTGTGCATCTTCACCGAGCCGCCAAGCGTCTCGACGAGATTGCGCGCGAACACAGAGGAGAAGGTCCGCGTCTCGCGCTTGGCCAGATCCATCAGGATGCCGGCGACGTCCTGCGTATCCTCGCTCGAATCGAGGCCCGCGACCGTATCGGCCTGGTTCTCCTTGGCCGCCAGCCGGGCTGCCTCCGCATCGGTCGCGCGCTCGGAGCCCGTATAGACGGTGGCGCCGCGTACATCCTGCGCCTGCGTCAACGAATCCGCATGGATCGAGATGAACAGATCGGCCCCCGCCTCCCGCGCGATCTTCACCCGTTCGCCCAGCGGCACGAAGCGATCCTCGTCGCGGGTCATCAGGATGCGATAGCGCCCCGACGCCTCCAGGCTCTCCTTCAGTGTCATGCCGAAAGCCAGCACGACCGCCTTTTCCGCTATCGACGCCACGACCGTGCCAGGGTCGATGCCGCCATGGCCGGGGTCGATGACCACGATCTGGCGAGTATCTCCGGCAGGCTTGACGATCTCGACCGGCGACATGGCCGCCTCGCGGCGGTTTTTCGAGGCCTCGTTCGCCGCCGCCTGGAACTCCGCCCGTGAGGAGCGCTTCAGCTCGATCACGAGCTCGCCAAATCCGCCGCGCCGGTTGCGCATCTCGGCGCGCGCGACGAGAGCGGGCTGCGCCAGGTCGATGATGATGCGCGAGCGCTCGGCCGTGAACAGGCCGAAACGGAAGGCGCTGACGAAGCCCGCGCCATTGCGCCCGGTCGTGGGCTGCATCTGGAAATTGACGGACGGCAAATCGACGATCACCCGGTCGGGCGAGGCCATCACCGATGTGCTGACGGACACAGGCCGTGAAAGCGCTACGGTCAGGCGTATGATCTCTCCGGCCTGCTCGATCCTGGCGTCGGTCGCGACCGGAAAGTCATTGGCGGGCCCGGGGTTGGCGCTGCCGGCGCTCGCACAGGCCGCAGCAAGCCAGGAGCCGAGAAGCACGCGCGAAAGCAAGCGCGTGCCGTGACGGACAAAACCGGGGCGAAGGCTGCGGAAAGCTGGGCTGCGAAAGCGGAGCAAAGGGGTGATTGATCCCTGTCTGCGTCACCGACGCTTAACCATAAGGGCGCGAGGCCTTAACAGGGCGTTACCATGCCCGTCCCCGACCGTGAACCATCCTTGCCCGCCTCACTGTTACGATGGCCGGACGATGTGACTTGCAAATCACGGTCACCTGTCTGTAATGGGGATGGTTGCATTGCGAAGCCACCCATGGTGCGCATCCGGATCCGAGGGTCCGTCGGCGTCCGGGGTCAGGCTTAAGGCGGCCGACCCTTCGGGGTTCGGCCGCAGCAGCGCAACCGCCAACGGATCGTCCGCGGACGGCCGGCGTCAGCCACGAAAGTTCGGCGCCTGGCCAGATCTCGCGAGCGTGCAAACGCGGCGTGCTTCGTCTTCAGGCGAGTACGTCGCAGGTCAGGACAGATGTCGGGGCATACGACGCCGCATTTTTCATCGGTGATTCGTCCATACCTGCGGGACTGTGCCGGGGCGCTTGCCCGGCCGGGTTTCCGGAGCCGCTATCCTGTCTCGATCGTACACTTCCCCGTCCCAGACGCCGGTTTGCGCCGGCTTTTGCTCCTGCAACATGCCGGCTTTCGCCGGTCTTCGCGCGACGCCCCAGCCCGCGGCCACGGATTCGCATCCGCAGCCCGGCGGGTTTTGATGGCGGCCGCGTCTATGGAAAATTCATATGGCCAACAAGATGCTCATCGACGCCACCCACCCGGAGGAGACCCGGGTCGTGGTGGTTCGCGGATCCCGCGTCGAGGAATTTGATTTCGAGTCCGCCAGTCGCAAACCTCTGCGGGGCAACATCTACCTGGCGAAGGTGACGCGCGTGGAGCCCTCGCTCCAGGCCGCCTTCGTCGAATATGGCGGCAACCGCCACGGCTTCCTCGCCTTCTCCGAAATCCACCCGGATTACTACCAGATTCCGGTCGCCGACCGACAGGCGCTGATCGCCGAAGAGGCGCGCGCCGACCGTGAGGAAGAGCGCGACGAGGAGAAGCGCGAAAAGCGCGGCGGCGGTCGTCGCGACCGTGGCCGCCGAGGCGATCGCGACGGGCGCGCCAAGAAGGCGTCCCATGACGAGACCGTCACCTCCGAGATCGAGGCGGACGGCAAGGGCGCCGCGATGGTCAACGAAGGCGGACCTGCCTTCGGCGAGGAGTTTGCGCCCTCCATCACCGAATCCGCGACCGAGGACGCCATCGAGAACGCGCCGTCGCTGACCTACGAGACACAAACGGTCGAGGCCGTCGCCGCGGACCAGGCCGAGCCGGAAGGCGAAGAGGCCCGCAAGCCGGCCGAGGACGAAGAGGACGGCGAAGAGCACGCTCACGAGGACGGCGAGCATGAGGAGCCCGAGCAGCTCGGCGGCGGCGACGCGCTCGACGACATCTCCGAGCGGCCCCAACGCCATCATCGCCGCCAGTACAAGATCCAGGAGGTGATCAAGCGCCGCCAGATCATCCTGGTCCAGGTCGTCAAGGAAGAGCGCGGCAACAAGGGCGCGGCGCTCACCACCTATCTCTCGCTCGCCGGCCGCTACTCGGTGCTCATGCCCAATACCGGCAAGGGCGGCGGCATCTCGCGCAAAATCACCAATGCCGAGGATCGCAAGCGGCTCAAGGAGGTCGCCTCCGAGCTCGAGGTTCCGGAGGGGATGGGCATCATCCTGCGCACCGCCGGCGCCTCGCGCACCAAGGTCGAGATCAAGCGCGACTATGAATATCTGATGCGGATGTGGGAGAGCGTGCGCGAATTGACGCTCGCCTCGGTCGCGCCGGCGCTGGTCTATGAGGAGGGCAACCTCGTCAAGCGCTCGATCCGCGACCTCTACAACAAGGACATCGACGAGGTTCATGTCGCTGGCGAGGAGGCTTATCGCGAGGCCAAGGACTTCATGCGCATGCTCATGCCGAGCCATGCCAAGAGCGTGAAGGCCTATCGCGAGCAGACGCCGCTCTTCGCCGGTTTCGGCGTCGAGAGCCAGCTCGACGCGATGTTCTCCAACAATGTGACGCTGAAATCCGGCGGCTATATCGTCATCAACCAGACCGAGGCGCTGGTCGCCATCGACATCAACTCCGGGCGTTCGACCCGCGAGCACAATATCGAGGACACCGCCCTCAAGACCAATCTCGAGGCAGCGGAGGAGATCTCCCGTCAGCTGCGCCTGCGCGACCTGGCCGGTCTCATCGTGATCGATTTCATCGACATGGAGGAGAATCGCAACAACCGCGCCGTCGAGAAGAAGCTGAAGGATTGCCTCAAGGACGACCGCGCCCGCATCCAGGTCGGCCGCATCTCGGCCTTCGGCCTGCTCGAAATGTCGCGCCAGCGCATTCGCACCGGCGTGCTCGAGAGCTCGTCCGTGCCCTGCCCGCATTGCGCCGGCGCCGGCATGATGCGCTCGGCTGCGTCCGTCTCGCTGCAGATCCTGCGCGCGCTCGAGGAAAACCTGATCAAGAGCGCCTCGCATAACCTCACCGTCCGCACCCGGCCGGAGGTCGCGCTCTACGTGCTGAATCAGAAGCGCGCCCACCTTACCGATCTCGAAACCCGCTTCGCCATCGCAATCAGCATCACGGTCGACGCAACCCTGCTCGGCACGCGCTATTTCGAGGTCGAGCGCGGCGAGTTCGTCGGCAATGAAGGTCGCATCGTTCCGACGTCCTTCAAGGCCGATGCAATTCCCGCCGATATCGACGATGACGCGCTCGACGCTGCTGCTGAAGCCGAAGCGCTCGGCGCCGAAGACGAGGGCGTCGAAGCCGGCGAGGCCACGACGGCCGCTGCCGCCAATGACGACAAGCCGGACCGTGGCGAAGGCGAGTCGCGCGGCGAAGGCGGCCGCAAGCGCAGGCGTCGTCGCCGGCGGCGGCGTGGCGGCGAGCGCGACGCCAATGGCGTGCGCCTCGATGGCGGCACGGATGCCGAGGGCGATGAGGATGGTCAGGACGACGATGAGGACGGCGACGAGAACGCCGCCGAATCGCAGGAGACCGAGATCGTCGCTGCGGCTCCCGAGCCGGTCGTGACCGAAGTGGCGGCAGAGCCTGACGCCGAGGCGGACGCCAAGCCGCGCCGTAGCCGCCGTGGCGGACGCAAGCCCAAGGCTGACGCCGAGACACCGGCCGATGTCGAGGCTCCCGTCGAAGCCGCCAAGGTCGTGGACGCTCCCGAGGTTGTGACGGAGGCCGTCGCGGTCGAGGCTGAAGCCGCCCCGGCCGAGAAGCCCAAGCGCAGCCGCGCCCGCAAGAAGGTCGTGCCGATCACTGAAGATGGTGAAGCGGCGCCGGTTGTCGCCGTGACCGAGCCGGCTGAGCCCGTCGCTGCTGCGCCGGTCGCTGCTACCCCCGCGCCTGTTCCGGAGCCCGAGCCCGCCCCCGCCCCGCGCGTGATCGAGGAGCCGGTCGCGGTGGTGCTGACCCCGCCTGACCCGGATCGCCCCAAGCGCGGCGGCTGGTGGAACAAGCTGGCCGGGAGGAACTGAATGAAAAGGCCGCTGCGGAACACCGCAGCGGCCTTTTTCCTGTCGCGGATTTATATGGACGCCCTCATCATGGCCAAACAGGTGCGCCGTCCAGCCCCGCGGTTTCTGGCAGGCCGCAGATCAGGTTCGCATTCTGCACCGCCTGGCCGGCCGCTCCCTTGCCGAGATTGTCGACCACGCCCATCGCGATCACCAAGTTGCGCTCTGGATCGGCCGCATAGCTGACAAATGCGAGGTTCGAGCCCGTAGCGCATTTGGTCTGCGGCGGCTTGTCGGTCACGCGCACGAACGCCCGCCCGGCGTAGAAGCGCCGGGCGGCTTCCAGGCACTGCTCCGTAGTGGCGCGGCCGCGGCAGTACATGGTGGCAAGTACGCCGCGGGTCATCGGCACCAAATGCGGTGTGAACACCAGCCCGGCCGCGCTGCCGCCGCTCAGCCGCTCGATTGTCTTGGCCATCTCGGGCATGTGGACGTGCTTGAGCAGACCATAGGGCACCAAGTTCTCGTTGCTCTCGGCGTAGCCGAACTTGCTGTCGGCGCCGCCCCGGCCGGCACCGGAGATGCCGGTCTTGGCGTCGATCACGATGTTGCCAGGCTCGATCAGCTTGTAGGCCAGCAGCGGCGCCAGCGCGCTCAGCGTCGCAGCAGGGAAGCAGCCGGGGTTGGCAACGCGGGTCTGCCCCTCGATCTGGGCTGGCCAGACATCGGCCAGGCCGTACGCCCAACCCTCGACGTAGCGGTGGTCGCCGCCGATATCGACGATCTTCACGTCCTTGGGGACGCGCGCCAGCGCCTCGGCCGAGCCGCCCGTGGGCAGCGACGCGAACAGCACGTCGAGTTTCGGCAGGGTCACAGGGTCCCACTTCTCGATCACCAGCTCGGCCAGTTTGGCCGGCACACCGGGGAAGCGGTCCACTAAACGGCTGCCGGCGCTGCCCTCGCCGGCGGCGTAGATGAGCTCGAAAGACGGGTGGCTCGCGATCAGGCGCATCGCTTCGCCGCCGCCAAAACCGCTGATCCCGACAATGCCTACGCGAATACTCATGGTGGTGTCCTTCCGGGGTTCGGGCAAAAGAAAACCCCCGGAGCCGAGGGCTGCGGGGGTCAAGAACGCGGGCCGGAGCCGCTCCGGCGCGTGGGACCTATGACGAGGCAGTCACGACGCGGACGGACGCTGATCGACGCGCAGCCCGAAGAGCCGCCGCTTGGGTGCAGCGACGTCGGCGTCGGTCACAAAGGTTCTGGTTCCTGAACATGTCCCGCGACACTGTCGCTACCCGTATTCATCGTCAAGCGGAATGCTTGCTGACCGACCGAGCGAGACGTTGAGGATTCCTGCCATCGTGCGTTCACGATCAGATTTGCCCCAGCGTTGTTCAGCGGGACATCAACACGACGCCCTCAACTGCGAACCGGCCGAACGCCGACTCTACCCTTCTCCCGTAAACCTCACCCAGCCGCCGGTGCGAGCGGGCTCGGCGGCGGCACCGCGCTGATCGCAGCCGCCGCGCCGGCTTGCGAAGTCGCCTCCCCGCCGCGCACCGTCACGGCGTTCGAGGCGAAGGGCACTCCTGCCTCGTTGAGCGCGCGATAGACCCGTTTCAGCGCCTCGCGCTGGAGTGAGGAGGCCTGGTTCGGCTTGGCGGTGAATTTCAACCGGATGACGATGGCGCTGTCGGTGATGTCGGCGACGCCCTGCATCTTGAGCGGCGCGATGAAATGCGGCGCGAATTCAGGGTCTTCGAGCAGGGCCAGCCCCGTCTTCTTGATCGCCTTGCGCGCCTTTTCGATATCCGCGGAGTGATCGAGCCTGACATTGAACTTCAGCGTTGCCCAGTCGCGGCTGGCATTGGTGAGGGAGGGAATCTGGCCGAACGGCACCGTGTGGATCTGCCCGCTCTGGTGGCGCAATTGCATCGAGCGCAGCGATATCTTCTCGACCGTGCCTTTGAGCCGCCCGGTATCGACATATTCGCCGACGCGGAAAGCGTCCTCGATCATGAAGAAGAAGCCCGAGACGATGTCGCGCACCAGCGCCTGCGAGCCGAAGGAGATGGCGAGCCCCAAAATGCCGAAGCCGGCGAGCAAGGGGCCGATATCGACGCCGAGCCGCGACAGCACGACGAGCCCGGTCAAGCCGACGACCGCGCCCAGGACGACGCCGCGCAACACCGGCAGGACGGTCGCGAGCCGCGAAGGGATGCTCTCTTCAAGCGTGGCGTCCTCGTCGACAGGCCCGGTCGCGCCGCGCTTGGGCGCATAGGCGTCGAAGAAGGCCCGCAGGAAGACGAGCGCGACCCAGCCCGCGAAGGCGAGCATGACGACGCCGGCCGCCCGCTGCGAGAAAGCGGAGAACTCCGTCGAGCTCCCGCCGAGGAGAAAGCCGCCCCAGAGCCGCGCCAGCAGATAGAAGCCGCCGGCCCAGATCACGCCCCCGGCGGCCGCACGCGCCGCGTGGCCGAGCGCGAGCGTAAGCGGCGCGCGTTCGCCCAGGGCGGCGGCATGCGCCTGCCGGCAGGCCATCAGGCTGGTGGTGCCGACCGCCAGGATCGGCACCAGCACGATGATGAGCTGCGTCAAGCCGGCGGCCTCGGCCCAGCGTGCTCCACCCTCCATCATCGCCGCCGCGTTGCCGACCATCCAGATCGCCACGGCCGAGGCGGCGTAGAGCCAGCCGGCGCCGACCGCGATCACGCGCCGGCCTGGCCCCGGCTCATGCGCTGATTCGAGGATGAGCGCTGCAAGATCGTGTCGCGCATCGATGAACCACCACACCTTGAACAGAGTCACGGCAATGCCGACCAGCGTGAACAGTCCGGCGACCGGGCCCGGGCCAACTGCGTGTTGGCTTGCAACCGCGGTCGTCAGCAGAATCGGCGAGGCGATGCCGTAGAAAGCCAGCAGGCCGAAATGCCGCTTGGCGCGCGGCAGCGGCATGATCCGCCGCTCCGGCACGCCGGGAGAAAGCAGGAAGCGCCCGAGGATCAGATGTGCGGCTCCGATCACCACGCCGTTGGCGATGACACGCAAGGTCGTCGCGGCAAGATCGGGCTCGGGCAACCAGAGCATGCGCGCGGCATGCAACGCCGCCAGCCCGACCATGAGCGTCATCAGATCCTGGAACAGTCCCCAGGACGACGCGATCAGGCGCGGCGTGAATTCAGGCCCCTTGGGCCGCAGCCGACGCGCGAACCAGCCGGCGGTTGCGAAACGGGCAAGCCCTGCCGCAGTGATGGCGAGCGCCAGGCCCGCGATGAGACCCCAGCCCGCCGGAAGCCCGCTCGCGCCGTTGCGGTTCCGCGCCCAGGCGCTCCGCCAGGCGTCCGGCAGCGCGGCCAGGCGCGGCACCGCGCTCACCCCTTGGGTCAGCCCGTCCACGAAATGATCCCAGAACGCCTCGATCGGTGTTTCGCCCTGACTCGGGCTGGTGTTTGCCGGCGTGGCGGCGTCGTTCGCGACCGCCACTGGTGCGGCCTGGACAGGCTGGTCCTTGCCGGTGATCCTGATCTCGACCTTGCGGCCGCCGGTCGACAAGGCGTCGACCAGCTTGCGCACCGTCTCCGGAGTCTCGTCGCCGCGCAGCGTCAGCGTGACATGCGTGTCGGCTTGAGCTCGGGCGGGACCAGCGGGCGCTAGGCCCAGGGTGGCGAGCAGGAAGAAGAGCAGCGCCAGGGCGCAGGGCGCAACCGGCGTGCGAGAGGGCGCAAAGCTGTGTCGCATCGAACTCGCTCCCCAACATCAAGAACCGCGTGAGTTGGACGGGAATCCCTGCTCCTGGCAAGCGTCGGACCCGCCCTGCTCCCATTGCGCTCAGCGGCCTTTCAACCAGGCTCCGATCCGTTCGACGGCCTGCTCGCATTCCTGCAGCGAACCGGCGAAGGACATCCGCACGGTTCTTGCGCCGCGCGCCTCGTCGAAATCGAGCCCAGGCGTGATCGCGACACCCGCCTGATTGAGAACATCTCGGCAGAAGGCCATGGAATCGTTCGAATATCGGCCGATGTCGAGATAGATGTAGAAGGCCCCGTCGACGGGCAGGAAGTCACCCAGACCGATTTCCGGCAGGGCCTTCAGCAGATAGGCGCGGTTTGCGGCGTAGCCGGCCTTGATCGCCTCGCACTCCTGCGTCGCCTCGAAAGCCGCCTCGCCCGCGACCTGGCTGAGATAAGGCACCGAGATCGACAAGTTCTGCTGCAGCCGCTCGATCGTGCGCACCAGCCGCTCGGGCACCACGAGCCAGCCGACACGCCAGCCGGTCATGCAGTAATATTTCGAGAAGGAATTGACGATGATGGCGTCGGGATCGGCGGCGAGCGCCGTTGTCGCCGGCGCCTCATAGGTCAGGCCGTGATAGATCTCGTCGGAAATGTACCAGAGACCGAGCCGGCGGCACTCCGCAGCCACGGCGGCGATGGCGTCGGGCGCCATCACCACACCGGTCGGATTGGCGGGGCTCATCGTCAGTACGCCTGCGAGCGGCGCCTGGGCATGTGCCCTGGCGATGAGCTCCGGCGTCAGCGCGAAGCGGGTCTCCGGCCCGACCTCGATGGCGACCGGCTCCAGCCCCAATGCGATCAGGATGTTGCGATAGGCGGGATAGCCCGGCGCAGTGATCGCGACCCGCGCGCCCGGCTGGAAGCAGGCCAGGAACGCCAGGATGAAGCCGCCCGAGGAACCTGTCGTCACCACGATGCGCTGCGCCGCCACGCCGACACCATAAGCATCCCGATAATGCCGCGCGATGCGTTCCCTAAGCGAATCCGTGCCGAGCGCCTGGGTGTATCCGATGCGGCCATGCTCCAGCGCGCGGCCGGCCGCCGTGCGAATGCTGGCCGGCGTCGGCGCGGAAGGCTGCCCGACCTCCATATGTACCACCGAACCGCCATTCCGCTCGATGGCGGCGGCCTGGTTCATCACATCCATGACGATGAAGGGCGAAACACGCTCGGCTCGCGCGGCGAGCGCGGGCATGAGATGACTGGAAGGGGCGGGCTGGCTCATGTCCGCTGCCGTAACCGAGCCGCCCTCATCCCGCAACCGCTGTCAGAGCTGTGATTTGACGCGGTCCCGGCAAGAGCCCAGAAGCAATTTTGAAGGTTTTTCGAAACCATGATGGGGCGAAATGCCCCGCCGGCCAGTGCCGGCCTGCCCGAAAGGACGACGATGATCGCGCTTCCCTTCCTGCTGCGCCTTGACCTCACGGTGCTGCGCCGCGCCGGCCTCGCGCTCTCCGCGCTCCTGGTTGCCGGCAGCCTGACGATGGCGCCGGCCCGCGCGCAAAGCTCCGCTCTTACCCCCGAGCAGCGCAAGGCCGTGGTCGATCTGATCCGCGAGACACTGCAGCAGAACCCTGAACTGGTCCAGGAAGCGCTTGTCGAGATCGAACGCCGCAACACGGTAGCCCAGGCCGAGGCGCAGCGCAGCGCCGTCACGGCCGAGAAGGCCCGCCTCGTCGATCCCGCGACTTCGGCGATCGTCGGCAACCCGCAGGGCGACGTCACCATCGTCGAGTTCATGGATTACAATTGCGGCTTCTGCAAAAGGGCGCTGGAAGATGTCCGTGCGCTTGCCAAGGAAGACCCCAAGCTCAAGGTCGTGATCAAGGATTTCCCGATCCTCGGGCCGGATTCGGTCGAGGCCAGCCGCGTCGCGGTCGCCGCCATGAATCAGCTCCAGGGTGCGAAATATTTCGAGTTCCACAACAAATTGATGGCGACCAAGGGACGCGTCAACGGCGCCAAGGCGCTCGAGGTCGCCAAGGACGCCGGTGCGGATATCGAGCGTCTGAAGAAGGACATGGACGCTTCGGCGACCAAGGCCGTGATCGAGGACACCGTCGCCTTGGGCGATCGTCTGGGCCTCACCGGCACACCCGCCTTCATCCTGGGCGACGAGGTTGTCTTCGGCGCGGTCGGCCAGGCGGCGCTGAAGGCCAAGATCGACGCCGTCCGCAAATGCGGCAAGGCGACCTGCAGCGGCTGAGCTCGGCCGACTTTGGTCGGGCTTCGCCCTTCCCCTGCCGGTCCGCAGCGTTTATGAGGGCGGCGTCTGCCGCTTTCATGCGGCGCTGGAATCACCGCGCACCATGGTCGCCGTCCACGTCCTCAACGGTCCCAATCTCAATCTGCTCGGCACCCGCGAACCCGCCACCTATGGCGCGGTGACGCTGGCGGGCGTCGAGGAGAGGCTCAAGGCCAAGGCGGTCGCGGCCGGCGTTGAGCTGACTTTCCGCCAGACCAATTACGAGGGCGAACTCGTCAGCTTCATTCAGCAGGCGGGCCTTGCCGGCGCGGGCATCGTCATCAATGCCGGCGCCTATACCCACACCTCGGTCGCCCTGCGCGACGCGATCAAGGGCACCGAGGCGCTGGCCATCGAGGTGCATGTCTCCAATGTCCACGCCCGCGAGGAATTCCGGCACCATTCCTACATGGCGCCGGTCTGTGTCGGCGTGATCTGCGGCTTCGGCGTCGCAAGCTATGATCTTGCTTTCGACGCGATCGTGCCGCTTCTGCAGAAGCGGCTCGCGAAACCGGCGGCCTGAACCGCCAGTATCTTCCACAGGATGGCGTGAGCGCGCTCAGCGCTCCGCTGCCAAGACGACAAAGACGGTGACACCGCCATGGCGACCAAGAGCCCGATCGACCCCGAACTGGTGCGCGAACTCGCGCAGCTTCTGAACGAGACCGATCTGACCGAGATCGAAGTCGAGAAGGGCGATCTGCGCGTGCGCGTGGCCCGCACCATAACGGCAACCGTGCAGGTTCCCGCTGCCGCCGCGCCCCTGCCCGTCGCCGCCGCGGCGCCTGTCGTCGCGGCCCCGGTCGAGGGCAAGCCGTCCGCCGCCCATCCCGGCGCGGTCGCCTCGCCGATGGTCGGCACGGCCTATCGCCGCGCTTCGCCGGAGGCCAAGCCCTTCGTCGAGGTCGGCAGCGTCGTGAAGGCGGGCGAACGCGTCCTGCTGGTCGAGGCGATGAAGACCTTCAACGACATCGTCGCCCCGCGCGCCGGCAAGGTCGTCGCGATCCTGGTCGAGGACGGACAGCCTGTCGAATATGGCGAACCGCTGCTGGTGATCGAGTGAGTCGGGCCCCCAGCGAAGATGGCCGATCCGATTTGGGCTTCAAGATGTTCGACAAGATCCTGATCGCCAACCGTGGTGAGATCGCGCTGCGCGTGCTGCGTGCCGCCAAGGAGCTCGGCATCGCCACGGTGGCGGTGCACTCCACCGCCGACGCCAACGCCATGCATGTGCGCCTCGCCGATGAGAGCGTCTGCATCGGCCCGCCCTCGGCGCGCGAGAGCTACCTCAACATCCCCGCCTTGATCGCGGCTTGCGAGATCACCGGCGCGGATGCCGTCCATCCCGGTTACGGCTTCCTCTCCGAGAATGCGCGCTTCGCCGAGATCCTGGACCGGCACAACATCACCTTCATCGGTCCCAAGGCCGAGCATATCCGCAGCATGGGCGACAAGATCGAGGCCAAGCGCACCGCCAAGGCGCTCGGCATCCCTTGCGTGCCGGGCTCCGAGGGCGGCGTCACCGACGATGACGAAGCCTTGCGGATCGCAGCCGAGATCGGCTTCCCCGTGATCATCAAGGCGGCGTCCGGCGGCGGCGGCAAGGGCATGAAGGTCGTGCGCAATGCCGACGACATGTCGGTCGCTCTCTCGACCGCCCGCACCGAGGCAAAGGCCAATTTCGGCGACGATGCGGTCTATATCGAGAAATACCTGGAGAAGCCGCGCCATATCGAGATCCAGGTGCTCGGCGACGGCAAGGGCCACGCCATCCATCTCGGTGAGCGCGACTGCTCGCTGCAGCGCCGCCACCAGAAGGTCTGGGAGGAAGGCCCCTCGCCCGCGCTCAACGCCGGCGAACGCGACAAGATCGGCATGGTCTGCGCCAATGCGATGGCCAAGCTCGGCTATCTCGGCGCCGGCACGATCGAGTTCCTCTACGAGGATGGCGAGTTCTATTTCATTGAAATGAACACGCGCATCCAGGTCGAGCATCCCGTCACCGAGATGATCACCGGCATCGACCTCGTCAATGAGCAGATCCGGATCGCAGCCGGTGCACCACTGTCGATCATGCAGAAGGATGTGGTGATCGAGGGCCACGCCATCGAATGCCGGGTCAATGCCGAACATCCCGCGACCTTCCGGCCTTCGCCAGGCAAGATCGCATCTTTTCATACGCCAGGCGGCCTCGGTGTGCGTGTCGATTCGGCCGTCTATCAAGGCTATACGATCCCGCCCCATTACGACTCGCTGGTCGGCAAGCTGATCGTCCATGGCCGCAACCGGGCCGAATGCCTGATGCGCCTGCGTCGCTCGCTTGACGAATTCGTGGTCGACGGCGTCGACACCACGCTGCCTCTGTTCCGCACGCTGGTGCGCAACCCCGACATCCTGAACGGCGACTACAACATCCACTGGCTGGAGAAATTTCTGGCAGCCGGCGGGATGGGCGAGACCAAGGACGGCTGAGCACTCTTCGCGGGATATCCACGTCTTGGCCGGGCTTGACCCGGCCATCTCCTGCGGGACATGCATGGTGTCCTGCCCGTCATTCTCGGAGCCGCGCTTTGCTCCGCCTGGACATGGCGTGGCCGCCGTTTGACTCCCCGCGCCGCCCGCGCTCCCATCACGCCATGAAGGCCCGCTCCGTGCCCGTCCGCTCGCCGCTGATCACGCCTGAGATCATGTTGCGCGCCTATACAGCCGGCATCTTCCCGATGGCGGAGAGCGCCGACGACCCTAATCTGTTCTGGGTCGAGCCCGAGATTCGCGGCGTCATCCCGCTCGCCGCTTTTCATCTGTCGTCGCGCCTGGCGCGCACCGTCCGCTCCGACCGTTTCGAGATCAGGGTCGACAGCGCCTTCGAGCATGTCATCGCGGCCTGCGCCGAGCCCAAGCCCGACCGGCCCGAGACCTGGATCAATGGCCGCATCCGCGAGATCTTCGGTGAATTGTTCCACCTCGGCCATGTCCACACGGTCGAATGCTGGCGCGAGAACGAGCTCGTCGGCGGGCTCTACGGGCTTTCGCTTGGCGGCGCCTTCTTCGGCGAAAGCATGTTCCACCGCGAGACCGATGCCTCGAAGGTCGCCCTCGTCCATCTCGTCGCGCGGCTCAGGCGCGGTGGCTACAGCCTGCTCGACGCGCAGTTCCAGACCTCGCATCTCGCCCAGTTCGGCACACAGGAAGTGCCGCGCTCGGCTTATCAGGGACTGCTGGAGCGGGCTGTCGCCAAACCCGGCGATTGGTGGTCATGGCCCAGGGGCGCGACCATCGATGGACGTCAGGCGCTGGCCGAACTTACGCCAGGCTGAGACCCGAGCCAGCTGGTAGATGTCAGCCTGATCTCAGCCCTCATGCCGGGGCATGCCGAATGGCCTCAACGGCTGCCGCCGGCTGGATCACGCGGCTGCACCGGGTTGGTCGGGAAGAAGCGCTGGCTCGGCGCCTGGCGCGGCGCGACCGGCACGCCCTGGGGCGGCTGCACATCGATGCGTCCGCCCGGCGCTGGCGCGTTCGGCGCCTGATTGACGTCGCGGGCCGGCGCGGTGCGCGGCCGGCGCGGTTCTTCGGGGACCGGGGCCTCCGGCTCCTTGGGATCGACGACGAGTTCCGTTCCGCCTTTGCAGTCGGTCAGCCAGACATCGTAGATCGCATGCTCGACGCCGTGGAGGCCGGGGCTCGACGCATACATCCAGCCGGTGAAGATGCGCCGGTATTCGTTGTTGAAAGTCACCTCGTCGACCTCGGTGAAGGAGGTCGTCTGCGGCGCTTCGGTCGGCGGGCGCGTCCAGCAGACGCGCGGCGTGATCTGCAAGGCGCCAAACTGCACCGTCTCGTCGACCGCCACCTCGAAGGAGATGATCCGCCCTGTGATCTTGTCCAGCCCGGCGAAGACCGCAGTCGGGTTGCGGATGCGATCGGCCGCAGCGGGCCCGCCCAGCGCAAACGAAACAAGCGTAGCAAGGGCCAGAACGGAAAGGCTGCGGGACGGCATGCTCAAAACGATTCTCTGTCGCGCGAGGTCTCCGCGCGCTGGCGGCTTACCATGGCAAAGCGAGCGGAAAAAGGGCGATTGCTGTCTGCGCGCCGGCCATGCCTCATCGTCAGGGGCGCCTGGCTGGCATGTCCCTCAATGTCTGATGTGCCCGATGTCGCGGTCGCGCGACGGCGTGATTTTCCTTGTTGCGAATAATTCGCAGAACTATATCTTGCAAATAATTCGCAAGAGCAGGTGATATTCAATGGACGCCTTCGTCAGGAAGCCCCCCGCCGGTTGGCGCCAGGATCGCGGTGAGGCCTCGCTCGCCGACGTGCATCGCTCGGTCGACGTTCAAGCCTCCAAGCCAGGCTGGCGACGCGCGGTCGCATTCGTCGGCCCGGGCTATCTCGTCGCCGTCGGTTACATGGACCCCGGCAACTGGGCGACGTCGATCGCCGGCGGCTCCAAATTCGGCTACACCCTGCTTATCGTCGCGCTGCTGTCGAACATCATGGCGGTCGTGCTGCAGGCGCTCTGCGCGCGGCTTGCCATCGGCTCGGGCCGCGATCTCGCGCAGGCCTGCCGCGATTCCTTCCCGAAGCCGGTGGCGCTCACACTCTGGTTTCTCGCCGAGACCGCGATCATCGCAACTGATATCGCGGAGGTGATCGGCACCGCGATCGGGCTCAACCTGATCTTCGGCATTCCGCTCGAGATCGGCGTCCTGATCACGGCGCTAGACGTTTTCCTGATTCTGTATCTGCAGCGGCTCGGCTTCCGCTGGGTCGAGGCGTTGATCATCACCCTGCTTGGCGTCATCGCCATCTGCTTCACGATCCAGATCGCGCTGGCCGATCCCGATTGGGGGGCGGTGATCAAGGGCTTCGCGCCGACGACGCAGATCGTCACCAATCCCGAGATGCTCTATCTTGCACTCGGCATCCTGGGGGCGACGGTGATGCCGCATAATCTCTATCTGCATTCGGGCATCGTGCAGACCCGCGCCTATGGCGAGAGCCTGCCCGAGAAGCGCAAGGCACTGAAATACGCCACGATCGATTCGACGGTGGCGCTGACTTTCGCGCTCCTGATCAATGCCGCGATCCTGATCCTGGCGGCGGCGACCTTCAACAAGACCGGCCAGACCGACGTCGCCGAGCTCGGCGAGGCGCATAAGCTGATCGGCCCGCTGCTGGGGCTGGCGATCGCGCCGACCCTGTTCGGCATCGCCCTGCTCTGCTGCGGCATCAATTCGACGGTGACCGCGACGCTGGCTGGCCAGATCGTCATGGAGGGGTTCCTCAAGATCAAGCTGGCGCCCTGGCTGCGCCGCCTGATCACGCGCGCCATCGCCATCGTGCCTGCCGCTGCCGTGACCATCTGGTATGGCGACAGCGGCACGGCGCGGCTCCTGATCCTGACCCAGGTCGTGCTGAGCCTGCAGCTCTCCTTCGCCGTCTTCCCGCTGGTGATGTTCACTGCCGACAAGGCGAAGATGGGCGCGCTCGTCGCTCCGCGCTGGCTCGCGATCTTCGCCTGGCTGATCGCGATCGTGATCGCGGCGCTCAACATCAAGCTGCTGTTTGATTTCGTGATCGGCAGCTGACGCGACGATTGCTCCGGCGAGCGCGAATCGGCTCTCGTCCACAAGGCTGAGGCTGATCGCGGGACGACAGATGACATTGCGCCATCCAAGCGGCATCGACGAAAAGGTCGTCGCCAAGGTCGTGGCCAGGCGCGGGCGTCTCCATGCTTTCGAGAGCCTGACCCCGGCGCTGACCGCGCTCGTCGTCATCGACCTGATGCGCGCCTCGGTCGAGAATGACGAAACCTGCCGCGAGATCGTCAGCCCGATCAACCAGGTGGCCGCAGCGCTGCGAGGCCGCGGCGGCACGGTGGCCTGGGTGACCGCAGCGCCGATGCCGCTGGAGAGCCCTGTCCTGGCGGCAATCCATGGCCCGCAGCGTCTGCGCCATTTCCAGGATGGCGCCCGGCCTGAAGACCCACGCTCGCAGCTCTGGCATGAGCTCGTGACGCAAACCGGCGACGTCCACGCCATGAAACAGGGTTATAAGGGTTATAGCGCCTTCTTCCCGGGGCGTTGCGACCTGCACGCGCAATTGCGGCGGCGTAAGCTCGACACGCTGCTGATCGCCGGGACGGTCACGAATATCTGCTGCGAATCCTCAGCCCGCGATGCCGTCGAGCTGGGCTATCGCGTCATCATGGTGTCGGATGCGAATACCGGTCACGCCCATGGCCTGCACGAGGCTTCGCTGACGACGATCTACCGCTGCTTCGGCGATGTCAGGCCGACAGCAGAGGTCCTGGATTTGATCGCGGCAGGAGCATTGCGCGAAAAAGTGGGTACCGGTTTTTCGCAGGAGCAATGCTCTAAGCATTTATAATCGTGTGAAGCGCCCTGCCCGGCCGGCGCCTCAGCGCCCCGGCGTCCAGGCCTCATAGTCGCCGGTTGCGGGCGGGCGGTGGCCGCCGGCCAGCGTCGAGCCCTGCGGACGATAGGCCAGCGCCGTGCCGGTCCAGTTCTGCTGATGCGGCTCTTGCCACTCGCGCGGCTCGTAGCGCTCCTCGGAGGGCGCGACATCGACGGTGTGATGCAGCCAGCCATTCCAGCCCGGCGGGATCTTGGAGGCTTCCGCTTCGCCGTTATAGACGACCCAGCGACGCTGGATGCCCAGCGCCTTGTCCTTCATCCCACCCTTGGTGCGGTAATAGACATTGCCGAACTCGTCGGTGCCGACTCGCTCGCCGAAGCGCCAGGTGTGGAAGCGCGTGCCGATGGTCTGGCCGTTCCACCAGGTGAAGATCTGCAGCAGCAAAGGCTTCATGAAAGTGCGCCCGTCGCGGTCTGTTTGCCTGGGCGACTTATGGAGAGATGGAACGGCGCTGTCCAGCCTCTACGCGCGCCAGCCTCTATACGCGCGGGACCCGGCGATCTGTCATTGGCCGACCGCTCCTTGCAACGCACGAGCGTCAAGACTGCCAGCACATCCTCATGCGCGGCCTGAAGCTGCCTTGTGCCCTTGTGGCGGAAAATCACGTTGGTGGGATGAACCCGGGTGCTTGAGGCGATCAGCGTCGCAACGACCTCCAGATTCGCCGGGTTCTGGTCATTGGGCTTGCTTGTGGGCTTCGGAGCCTGACCCATGAATCGGGCTGCCGAACTCACCTCCATGACGACATGGGCGGTCGAGCCGGAAACGCTGGAACTCGTGAAGGTCATCCCGTTGATCGGCATGCCGCTGGCGGAGATGCCGGTTCGGTTGATGGCGATGCGAGGGCCGCCGCAGCCCATCTTGGCCGACGACCACTCGCCGGCGAAAGCCGGCGACAGCGGTTCCTGATCTGTACATCCAGGCAGCGCCAAGAATCCAGGCAGCGCCAGGACCGATACAACCAAGGCGAGACGTCGCATCGGTTTCTCCCGAGCCGCACATGTCCACGCGATGCTGAGCCTCCTTGCCTTAACTCGCTGCTAAATCCACCGCCGAAAGCCCGCGGTGAGCAACCGACGGTTTGAGGCTCGGCCACCCGCTCAAAGAAATCGCCGCCGTCGACGATTCAGCGACCGCGAATATCGGCGCCACGATTCGGCCTTGATTCGAGATCGCTCCCATTGCGCCCGGCTTTCGCGAAGCCCGCATGGATTCAAGCACTTGATCGCGCCGCTGCAGATACCGCTTACGTCCGTGGCCGAAAGATCACTCAGCCCCCTTGATTAACCATGATGGCGCGCATTTGATGCGTTTCTTCGGCGCACGACTGTGGCAAGCTGGCACCGCGGAGAGGATTCGTCCCGCGATTCCCAAGGCTTAGCGGCGGCCTTGAAACTTATCCCCATAACTCACACATACCTACCAGATGTCGTGTCCACAGGGTTTGGTGTGCACTAATCCTTGACGAGGCGGCCCATTCGGGACTAAATTTTGACGGTCGCGTGACGGCCGGCGGAAACGCCATCGACACCCGCAAAAGAGTTTCCGGAAGGGTCGAGGCGATCATCACGTGGCATGCCGGCAACGGCTGCGGCGAGCGATTGTTTGCGGACTGTTCTGGCCGCAACCGGACGAGAGAAGGCGGAAACATAGCCGCCGCGACGTCCACGGGGCACAAACCGAGTTGGGCTGACATCAGGAGCCGGTGATCAACCGGCCGCGCGGGGCTTTTGGAGCCCGCGGCATTGCATGGGGATACGAGATCATGCGCATCGAGCGCCGCTACACCTCCGCCGGCCAATCGCCCTACGCGGCGATACCGTTCCGCTCTGCCGTCAGCGAGATCCGCAATCCCGATGGCTCGATCGTGTTCCGGCTGGAGGGCATCGAGGTGCCCGAATCCTGGTCGCAGGTCGCCAGCGACGTGCTCGCGCAGAAATACTTCCGCAAGGCCGGCGTCCCGGCGGCGCTGAAAAAGGTCGAGGAAAACGACGTCCCCTCCTTCCTCTGGCGCTCCGCGCCCGACGAGGCCGCGCTCGCCAAGCTCCCGGAAGCCGAGCGCTTCGTCTCGGAGATCTCGTCCAAGCAGGTCTTCGACAGGCTCGCCGGCTGCTGGACCTATTGGGGCTGGAAGGGCGGCTATTTCTCCTCCGAGGAGGATGCGCAGGCTTTCCATGACGAACTGCGCTTCATGCTCGCGACCCAGCGCGTGGCACCGAACTCGCCGCAATGGTTCAACACCGGCCTGCATTGGGCCTATGGCATCGACGGCCCGAGCCAGGGCCATTTCTACGTCGACTTCAAGACCGGCAAGCTGGTGAAGTCGAAGTCGAGCTACGAGCACCCGCAGCCCCATGCCTGCTTCATCCAGGGCGTGCAGGACGACCTCGTCAACGAAGGCGGCATCATGGACCTCTGGGTCCGCGAGGCACGCCTGTTCAAATACGGCTCCGGCACCGGCTCGAACTTCTCGCTGCTGCGCGGCGAAGGCGAAAAGCTCGCCGGCGGCGGCCGCTCGTCGGGCCTGATGTCCTTCCTCAAGATCGGCGACCGGGCTGCGGGCGCGATCAAGTCGGGCGGCACGACGCGACGCGCCGCCAAGATGGTCGTGGTCGATGTCGACCACCCCGATATCGAGACCTATATCGACTGGAAGGTGCGCGAGGAGCAGAAAGTCGCCGCCCTCGTCACCGGCTCCAAGGTCGTCCAGAAGCACATGAAGGCCGTGATGAAGGCCTGCGTGAACTGCGAAGGCGATGGCGATTCCTGCTTCGATCCCGAGAAGAACCCGGCGCTGAAGCGCGAGATCAAGCTCGCCCGCAAGGCGATGGTGCCCGACAACTACATCAAGCGGGTGATGCAGTTCGCCAAGCAGGGCTACACCGACATCCAGTTCGACATCTACGACACCGATTGGGATTCGGAGGCCTATCTCACGGTCTCGGGCCAGAACTCGAACAACTCGGTCTCGCTGACCGACGACTTCCTGCGCGCCGTGGAAACCGATGGCGACTGGAACCTGACCGGCCGCACGACCGGCAAGATCACCAAGACGCTGAAGGCCCGCGACCTCTGGGAGAAGATCGGCTACGCCGCCTGGGCCTCGGCCGATCCCGGCCTGCACTTCAACACCACGATGAACGACTGGCACACCTGCGCGGCCTCCGGCCGGATCCGGGCGTCCAACCCGTGCTCGGAATACATGTTCCTCGACGACACGGCCTGCAACCTGGCCTCGGCCAACCTGCTGCAGTTCTATGATCGCGAGGCCAAGGCTTTCGATGTCGCAGCCTATGAGCATCTCTGCCGGCTCTGGACGATCGTCCTCGAGATCTCGGTGACGATGGCGCAGTTCCCCTCCAAGGAAATCGCCGAACTCTCCTATGAGTACCGCACGCTCGGCCTCGGCTACGCCAATATCGGCGGCCTCTTGATGACCATGGGCCTCGGTTATGATTCCGACGAGGGCCGTGCGCTCGCCGGCGCGCTGACCGCGGTCATGACCGGCGTCTCCTATGCGACCTCGGCCGAGATGGCGGGCGAGCTCGGCCCCTTCCCCGGCTACAAGAAGAACGCCGCGCATATGCTGCGCGTCATCCGCAACCACCGCGTCGCGGCCCATGGCCTGGCTTCCGGCTATGAAGGCCTGCAGGTCACGCCAGTCCCGCTCGACCATGGCACGCTGGCGCGCCTGGGCGGCTCCAGCACTCTGCTCTCGGAGCGCGCCCGCATCGCCTGGGACAATGCGCTCGCGCTCGGCGAGAAGCATGGCTACCGCAATGCGCAAGCGACCGTGATCGCGCCGACCGGCACGATCGGCCTCGTGATGGATTGCGACACCACCGGCATCGAGCCCGATTTCGCGCTGGTGAAGTTCAAGAAGCTCGCCGGCGGCGGCTACTGGAAGATCATCAACGGCGCGGTGCCCGACGCCCTGCGTGCACTCGGCTATCGCGAGAGCGAGATCGCCGAGATCGAGGCCTATGCGGTCGGCCACGGCACGCTGGCGCAGTCGCCCGGCATCAACCACGGCTCGCTCAAGGCCAAGGGCTTCACCCAGGACAAGATCGACGCGATCGAGAAGGACCTGAAAGCCGCCTTCGACATCAAGTTCGTCTTCAACAAATGGACGCTGGGCGAGGATTTTCTCGTCAACACGCTTAAGGTTCCGGCTGAGAAACTCGCCGACATGTCCTTCGAATTGCTGCCTTTCCTCGGCTTCTCCAAAGCCGAGATCGAGGCCGCCAACGTGCATGTCTGCGGAGCGATGACGCTGGAAGGCGCGCCGCATCTCAAGCTCGAGCACTACAACGTCTTCGACTGCGCCAATCCCTGCGGGCGCATCGGCAAGCGCTATCTCTCGGTCGAGAGCCATATCCGCATGATGGCCGCGGCCCAGCCCTTCATCTCGGGGGCGATCTCCAAGACCATCAACATGCCCAACGACGCCACCGTCGAGGACTGCAAGAGCGCCTATATGCTCTCCTGGAAGCTGGCGCTGAAGGCCAACGCCCTCTACCGCGACGGCTCCAAGCTCTCGCAGCCGCTGAACTCGGCCTTGATCTCCGATGAGGACGACGAGGAGGATGCCGTCGAGGCGCTGCACCAGCAGCCGATGACGGCCCGCGCCGCCCAGGTCGCCGAGAAGATCGTCGAGCGCATCGTCGAGCGCGTCGAGCGCAACCGCGAGCAGGAGAAGCTGCCGACGCGGCGCAAGGGCTACACCCAGAAGGCCAAGATCGGCGGGCATACGCTGTTCCTGCGCACCGGCGAATATGATGACGGCCGCCTCGGCGAGATCTTCCTCGACATGAACAAGGAAGGTTCGGCGCTGCGCGCCTTGATCAACAACTTCGCCATCTCGGTGTCGCTGGGCCTGCAATATGGCGTGCCGCTGGAGGAGTATGTCGACGCCTTCACCTTCACCCGCTTCGAGCCCGCCGGCTTCGTCCAGGGCAACGACTCGATCAAGAACGCGACCTCGATCCTCGACTACGTCTTCCGCGAACTGGCGATCAGCTATCTCGGCCGTTACGAGCTCGCCCATATCGACCCGAGCGAGGTCGGCAATATCGGGCTCGGCAGCGGCGGCCAGAACCAGCCGGCAGCGGCTGGCGCCACCCCGCAGACCTCGGTCTCGAAGGGCCTTGTCCGCTCGCGCGCCGACAAGCTGATGCTGATCCCGGGCGGCGCGGTGCCCGAAGCCCCGCGCCAGGCCAGCCAAGCCCATGGCTATGCCACGGCCGGTGCGACCGCGCTGAAGCAGGAGCCGGCCGAGCAGCCTTATGGCGAGGCGGAGATGGCCAAGCTCGGCTTCGCGGCCCCCGCCGCCGCCGGCCAGCCCAAAGCCTCAGAGCGTCGCGCCGAGGCGATCATGAAAGGCTATGTCGGAGACAGCTGCGGCGAATGCGGCAACTTCACCCTGGTCCGCAACGGCACCTGTTTGAAGTGCAACACCTGCGGTTCGACGACCGGGTGCAGCTGATTGGTCCGACTGTTCCGACTGAAATGCGCGGCATAGCGTTGCCGCGATCGTGAGAAAGTTCCGCGCCGCCCGGCAATCAAGCCGGGCGGCGCCTCGTTTCCAGCACATCAAAGAAGCGGGAGCACCGCGAGGCATCCGTTGATGCCGTTGACGTTGAAGGTGGCGATTTTCATCGCCCGTCTCAACTCGTCGTCCGCTCGGCCCAGGCGGAAGCCGCCTCGGCCATGGTCTTCAGATGGTCGGCGGCCGAAAAGCCGGAAACCGATTTCCGCGGCTTCAGATCGTGATCGCCGTCATCGAGCCACAAAATCTCGATCGCCGGTGACAGCGTGTAGGCGGACACCTCCTCTCGCATGCCGAATTGATCGCGCGTGCCCTGCACGATCAGCGTCGGGATATTCAGGTCGACAAGATGTGCCGTGCGCAACTGCTCGGGCTTGGCCGGCGGATGAAAGGGATAACCTAGGCACAGCAGGCCGTGGACTCGGCCGGAGGCGAAGAGGTCGTCTGCGACCATGCTGGCGACCCGGCCGCCCATCGACTTGCCGCCGATGATGAGCGGCCCTTTTGCGTCAAGCGCCTCAATAGCGGCAATGTATTCTGGATTGAGCTTTTCTGCGCGCGGCGGCGGCTTGCGGCCCGACGCCATTCGTCGACCAGCCATATAGTTGAACTCGAAGCGAGCCACGCGAAAGCCCGATCCCGCCAAGGCCTTCGCCGTCGCTGTCAGCGAGGGCGAATCCATCGGCCCGCCGGCGCCGTGCGCGAGCAGGACCGTGCGTCTCGCCTGTTCGGGACCGTCGAAGAGAAACCTCACCGCCATCCGCCTGCTGCGCTCCCTGCCTGATATTGTGTTCGACAATGCCTATATTGGGGCGAACCAAAAATCAGGAGGTCGAGAGCCATGACAACGGAACGCGCAGTGCTTGCCGGCGGTTGCTTCTGGGGCATGCAGGATCTGATCCGCCGCAGACCCGGCGTGATCTCCACCCGTGTCGGCTATTCCGGTGGCGAGGTGCCCAATGCCACCTACCGCAATCATGGCAACCATGCCGAGGCGATCGAGATCATGTTCGATCCGGCCCAGACGAGCTACCGCGACCTGCTCGAATTCTTTTTCCAGATTCACGACCCGACGACCCGCGACCGCCAGGGCAACGATATCGGCGCAAGCTACCGCTCCGCGATCTTCTATGCGAGCGACGAACAGAAGCGTGTCGCCGAAGAGACCATCGCCGACGTCAACGCGTCGGGGATCTGGCCCGGCAAAGTCGTGACCGAAGTGACCCCGGTCGGCGATTTCTGGGAGGCCGAACCGGAGCATCAGGATTACCTGGAGCGCTATCCCGCCGGCTACACCTGCCATTTCCCGAGGCCGAACTGGAAGCTGCCGAAGCGCGAGGGCATCCGCCGCGCCGGATGAGACCTCTGCGGATCGCCGCGGCCAGTCGCACCAGCTCTGGAACATGGCTCAGCCCCGTCGATCAGCGGGCGGACACTGGCCTACGCGCAGCCTTTATGGGAACCCGATGGCGACGCCTCCGTTCTGTGCAAGAAGCACAGAACGGAGGCGTCTATGCCACGTGAACGGCGCGCGACGATCCGCATCGGGGTGTCGGGCTGGACTTATGCGCCATGGCGCGGACACTTCTATCCCGATGGCCTGACACAGAAGAACGAACTGGCCTTCGCGGCCCGGCAGTTTCCGGCTCTGGAAATCAACGGCACCTTTTACGGGCTTCAGAAGCCGGAAGCCTTTGCGCGCTGGGTGGAGGCGACACCTGCTGGCTTCGTCTTTGCCGTCAAGGGCTCGCGCTATATCACCCATATGCGCCGCCTGCGGGACATCGAGACGCCCCTCGCCAATTTCCTCGCATCCGGCCTGTTGCGGCTTGGACCGAAGCTCGGCCCGCTGCTCTGGCAGTTTCCGCCGAGCTTCCGCTTCGACCGAGGCCTGATGAAGGATTTCCTCGAAATTCTGCCGCAGGACACGCAGGCGGCAGCGACGCAGGCGCGGCAGCATGACGAGCGGGTGGAAGGGCGGGAATGGATACGCTCGGACGCGAAACGGCCGATGCGCCACGCGATCGAAATTCGCCATGAGAGTTTTCGCGATCCGGCATTCGTCGACCTGCTGCGCGACCACGGAGTCGCATTGGTTTGCGCCGACACGGTCGATTGGCCGCGCCTGATGGATCTGACCTCCGACTTCGTCTACTGCCGCCTGCACGGCTCGGCGGAGCTTTACCGCTCGCGCTATGAGAAGCCGGAGCTGGAGCGCTGGACCGCGCGGGTCAACGCCTGGGCGCATGGCACACCCATGCGCGACGGCGAGTTCGCCGGCGATGCCGGAGCTGCGCCTGCCCGGCCGCGCGACGTGTTCCTGTTCTTCGACAATACCGACAAGCTCCACGCCCCGGACGATGCGGCGGCGCTGATGCGAATGCTGAAGCTGGACTGGAGGCCCGAAGCGGAAAGGCAGGCCGCATGAGCCGAACGTCGCAAGCCCAACGCCTGTCCGAGGAGGACCTCAGGCCGGAGGTCTCATCGCTCGAAGCGCTCAACGAGGCGCTATCCGCAAATCCGCCGCTTGCAGATTCGGGGCGCATCGTTTTCGGCGAAGGGCCCGTGTCGGCCACCATCGCCTTCGTCGGCGAGCAGCCGGGCGACGAGGAAGACCGGATGGGCCGCCCCTTCGTCGGACCGGCCGGCCACTTGCTCGACGGTGCGATGGCCGAGGCGGGCATCGACCGCAGCCGAGTCTATCTGACCAACGCCGTCAAGCAGTTCAAATTCATCGAGCGCGGCAAGCGGCGCATCCACCAGAAGCCTTCCATGAGCGAGGTGACGCGTTACCGTTGGTGGCTGAAACGCGAGCTCGATTTTGTCGATCCGCAGATGGTGGTGGCTCTCGGAGCGACGGCCGCACTCGCGCTTGCGGGCCATCGCGTGACCATCACGAAGGCGCGCGGACCGGCGCAGTTCGACGGTCGCCCCGGTTTCGTGACGGTGCATCCGTCCTATCTGCTGCGCATCCCGAACAAGGAGGCGCGCAAAATCGCCTATGAGGCCTTCGTTGCGGATCTGCGCGCGATCGCGGGCTCACCCTGACGCGCCGCCTCCGGCAGGGACGGCGATGACACACAGCGCAAAGGGCTATAGGCGACCCGGCACATCGGGCGGGTCGGGACAGGCTTTGCGACGAGATGACCCTGCGATCCGGTCCGCCAGATTTGTGTCGAAGGCCTCCCAAATCTTGGTGCCACCCGCCCTGCCCCAAAACGGCGAAAATCCGCACTGTGGCTTGGCGACGGAGGCTGGAGCAGATATAGGGTATGTTCCTCTTTCGTTCGCGAAGCCCATGACACGCAGATCAGGCAGCGCCGATCTTCCACTGCATTATGGCCGGGTGCCCGCATGGCTCGGCGCGCGCATGACGAGGCTCGGCGCCGTCATCTGCGAAGCGATCATCCATCATTACGGCCGGGACGAGTTGCTCCGGCGCCTGGCGCATCCGTTCTGGTTTCAGTCCTTCGGTGCCGTCATGGGCATGGACTGGCATTCATCCGGGATCACGACGAGCGTCATCGGCGCCTTGAAGAGAGGCCTGACGCCTCTCGCGGGTGAGCTCGGCTTGCATGTCTGCGGCGGACGCGGCAGCCATTCCCGCCAGACGCCGCTCGAGCTTGAGCGCATCGGTGCGAAGGTCGGTTTTGACGGCGTGGCGCTCGCCCAGGCCAGCCGGCTCGTCGCCAAGGTTGACAGCGCGGCGGTGCAGGACGGTTTCGACCTCTATCTGCACGGTTTCTTCGTGACCGATGACGGTCATTGGACCGTCGTACAGCAGGGTATGAACGGCGATGGTGGCTTCGCGCGGCGCTACCATTGGCTGTCCGAGGGACTCGGCAGCTTCGTGGATGCGCCGCATGCCGCGATCGAGGGGCGAAATCGCGGCAATATCGTCAACCTGACCGATGCGCGGGCCGACCGTTCGCGTCAGGCCCAGATCGCGCTGCTGCACGAACGGGGCCCGGACGGGATCGTGAAGGAATTCGCGGCCCTGCAGAGCGGCCGCGCATCAGAAGAGCGAGCGGGGCTCCAGCTCGCTTTGCCACATCTCGTGATGCCGGCGCATCATGACGTCAGGCCCAAGGACGTGATGGCTCGCCGTCTCCATGGCGCATTAGCCGCCGCAGCCGATCGGGGGCCGTCGGATTTTTCGGAGCTTCTGCTCGTGCCGGGGATAGGCGCCCGGACCGTGCGCTCCCTTGCCATGGTGGCAGAGGTGCTGCACGGCCCGCCTTGCCGCTTCACCGATCCGGCGCGTTATTCACTCGCTCATGGCGGCAAGGATAGGCAGCCCTTTGCCGTACCGACCAAGGTCTACGACCAGACGATCGCGGTGCTGCGATCGGCTGTGGACCGGGCCAAGCTTGGCCAGGACGATCGCCTCGCGGCAATCGCGCGGCTCGACAGCGAAAGCCGGCGGTTGGAGCGGACCGCGACAGGGCCGACAGTTGGTGACTACGTTACCGAGGAGCGCCACCGTTCGGCCGATTATGGTGGGCGAAGCGTCTTCGGCTGGGAACGGCCGGATGCTGGCACGGCAGTAGGGAGCGAGAAGCAGTCGGGATGCCGATAAGGCCTCGACGATCTTTCTGGTCGGCGTCGCTCTTCACGGTTTGCGCTGCAGGAGCCCTATCCAAGCTGGGGCACGGTCGCTGGCCTTTCCCCCAACCGCGCACGTGCCGATCCAAGTCGGCTGAAGTGCTGCCGCCCCTAACGTCTTTCTCAGTACAAGATTGATAGAGGGTCCGACCGGTGCGGCCAATGTGAACATCGATGCCGATACGAGCGCAGTCGAGGACAAGACGTGAACTCAAGCGCTATTTTGTTTTGATCATGGTGACTTGCGCGTTGCTGTCGTGCCAGCGCTTCAGGACGTTGATCGTGACATCGCTTTCGTGGCGATGCACGCGCAGATCGAATTGTGATGTCCCCAGCGTCAACCCTCGAAGGACCAGGTCATCAAGGAAAGGGGGCAGAACGGGGTCGACCAGCTTGATCTCGTTTGCTTGCGCCGGAAGTTGCAGCCCGAGGCAAGCGGCAAGCATTGCGAAGGGAGCCGCCGCGGCCCAGGCTTGAGGCGAGCAGGCGACGGGATAGGCGGTCGGTCCCCGTCGGGCTTTCCTCAGGAAGCCACAGAAGAGCTCGGGCAGACGCTGCTGGTCCTGATGGGTCGCCACGTTGAAAATGGCCTCGAACAGCCGCGCCGCCTCGGACTTGAAGCCATAGTTGCCGAAGCCGAGAGCAATCAGCGCATTGTCGTGCGGCCACACTGAACCATTGTGATAGGACATCGGATTGTAGCGGGTTTCCGCAGTATTCAGCGTCCGTATGCCCCAGCCGCTGAAGCTGCCCTCGCTCATTAGCGTTTGCTTGAGCTGGGCGGCGCGCTCCGGGAGGGCAATGCCTGCGAACAGGGCGTGCCCGGCATTGGAAGAGCGAACCCGGCAGGGGCGCTTTTCGCCATCGAGCGCCAGCGCATATGAGGCGATCTCCTCGCACCAGAAGGCCTGGTCGAAACGCTCCTGCAGTGCGCAAGCTTGCCGCGTCAGCTCGTCGGCTCGAAGGTCCAGCCCTAAGGCGCGGGCCATGACCGCACAGGCGCGCTTGGCCGCATAAACATAGGCCTGCACTTCGACGAGGGCGATCGGGCCGTGCGCCAGTGATCCATCGGCATGGGAAATTGAATCGTGGCTGTCCTTCCAGCCTTGGTTTGCGAGCCCGCTATCCGTCTCGCGGAAATACTCGACGAATCCGTCGCCGTCGCGGTCTCCAAACGTGTCACACCATAGAAGTGCGGCTTCTATATTCTCCCAGATTCCTTTGATCGTCGCGAGGTCGCCGGTACGATCCAGGTACTGCCCCGCCAGCATGACGAAGAGCGGGGTCGCGTCCACCGAGCCGTAGTAGAACCCGAACGGAACTTCACCGAGATTGGCCATTTCCCCGCTGCGTCGCTCGTGCAGGATTTTGCCGGGCTGCGCATCCGCGGCGGGATCGCTGATCGCGGCCTGTGCCCGCGCCAGTTGCAGCAGGACACCGCGCGCCACCGTGGGGTCGACCCAGAGCAACATCATGGCCGTGATGATCCCGTCGCGGCCGAACATCGTCGAGAACCAAGGAATGCCGGCATAAGGATAAAGCCCGTCGGGTCCGCGGGTCATGAGTGTGTAAAGGTCCGCCGTCGACCGGCTCATCAGATCGGCGAAGAGGGCATTCGGCGAGGTCACTTTCGCCGTGTTGGCCGTCAGCGCGCGAAGGTCCCGGCGAGCGTCCTGGTAGGCCCTGGAAAAATCGCGGGGC
Source organism: Allobosea psychrotolerans (assembly GCF_002917105.1). GTDB lineage: Bacteria > Pseudomonadota > Alphaproteobacteria > Rhizobiales > Beijerinckiaceae > Allobosea > Allobosea psychrotolerans. The sequence goes on along the minus strand of NZ_PQFZ01000002.1, from coordinate 11,584 downwards.
GGCACGCCAGGCATGCTCATGACGGACGCGACATCTCCTGCCGGGGCGTCGGTCAGATCACAGGCGACGGTGACGAGAAGCGAGGTCCGCTCCCCTGGCTTGAGGTGGAATCGGAACGACGCGAACCCGCTCCTCAATTGGCAGGGTTCTGGTTTGAAGCGCAGGATCGTTCTCCTAACCCTGTCGTCGAGACCACGATAGGCGAAGCGCGCGGCGCCCGAAGAAAACTGGGTCTCCGTTTCACCGCGGCGGACGCGTTTCATCCCCCGAACCTCGAAAAGATCGCGAAAATCCGCTGCGAACGACAGGGACAGCGTAAATTCGTGCGAGATCCGATCGAAGTTGCGCAGGCCGATCCGCTCATAGCAAACCGATTTCCAGAGGAACTTCGTACGCTCGATTGCGATCGCGTCGCGCGGAATGGCCGCCGCCCCATCCCTGCCCGTGATCTCCGGATTGGCGAGATCCACCGTCAAGGCGATATTGTCGTCCTGAATCACCGAGCCGAGGATCAGGGGACGCTTACCCTCGAAGAACAGCTGCAGCCGCGACAGATGCCGGGTATCGTTGCAGAACACCCCCTCGGAGGTATCGGGGGTAATCCCGATATCGCCATAACTGTCCAGCACCGCGAATGCATCGCCCGATTTCAGGCTGCGAAGCGGGCGTTCCACGAGCGAGGGATGTGCATCAAGGGCATGATCGGCCGGCCGCTCATGCGGCTCCGCAAGCCCAGCCTGTCGTTGGGCGATCATCTGTTCTTGCATCAGAAACTCCTCCCCACCAGAGGTCGGGGGCTCGTCCGAAGGATTGGTTCATGGCACTGCGTCTATTCTGCGGCCTTGCCGAAATCCCGCGGTGACGCCAACAAACAGTCGAAAGCTGCAATATAGTCGCCTGCCATCCTCGCCGCGGTGAAATGACGCTCGAAATAGCTCCTCACCCGAAAGCGATTCATGGCCCGGCTGCGTTCACAAGCGGCAACTGCGTCGGCGATCGAGTCGACGATGAGGCCGGATACGCCCTCCTCGATGATTTCCGGCACGGATCCGTTACGCCACGCGATGACCGGCGTCCCTGCCGACATCGCTTCGATCATGACGAGTCCGAACGGCTCCGGCCAATCGATCGGGAACAGCAGCGCGCGAGCGCCGCCGAGAAACGCTGCCTTTTGTGCCTCGTCGATTTCGCCGAGGAACTCGATCAGGGGGTCGTCGAGCAGCGGCTTGATGCGCTGCCGAAAATAGTCTTCGTCGACGGGATCGACCTTCGCCGCGATCTTAAGTGGCATTCCGGCCCGCTTCGCGATCTCGATCGCGCGGTCGGGGCGCTTCTCGGGCGTGATCCGTCCCAAGAAGGCAAGATAGTCTCCTCCCCGCGCGTTGAAGGGACACAAGCCAGGCGCAAGGCCGTGGTAGACCGTCGCCAGCCAGTTCGCAGTCGCTGGCATGGGTTTTCGTTGGCCGTCGGAGATCGAGATCAGCGGCATTCGCGGGAAGGCTTGGTAGACCGGCAGGAAGTCGGGTAGATCCAGGCGCCCGTGGAGGGTGGTCACACATTTATGCGCCAAGTCGGCGAACATGGCGTGCTGAAGCAGGTCGAGGTGGAAATGGATGATGTCGAACGACGCCTCCCGCTCCCGCACCTTGGCAAGCATGGCAAGATGGCTGGCCGTATGATCGCGAATGCCCGCCAGCCGCAAGCCTCGCGGCGCGCAGGCAACGAGTTCGGCCGAAGTTTGGGAATCGCCGGAAGCGAACAAGGTAACCTGATGTCCCTGCCGGACCAGCTCCTCGGTAAGCCAAGACGCAACCCGTTCCGTGCCGCCATATAACTGGGGCGGAACAGCCTCGGCGAGCGGCGCCACTTGCGCGATTCGCATTCTCCGTCTCCAAGCGGACAACGCCCCACGAACGCGGGCGAGTGAACAACGCCGATCCGCTGCGAAAGTTCGGGTCAGGTGCCGCCAAGAGGGGTTGCCAATCGGCCTCGGGGCAGCGTTTCAGGCATAGCCGCGAGCATCAGAAGTAGAGCACCGAGCCCGACCCCGGCCAGCACCGAAAAGGCGACAGAGTATCCGCCCCACACGACAAGGCTTCCGGCGAATACGAAGCTGGATGCGCCGCCAATGCCTTGAATGGTCCCAATGATTCCCCGCGCCATGTTGTAGCGTCCGCTGCCGGGGACGGCGCCATAGAGGACGAGCGGCAAGAGCACATCGAACAGCCCCGCTCCGACCCCGTCGAGGATCTGGAAGGCGATCATCCAGTAGCTATCGTCAAACATGGCAAACAGGAGACCGCGCAGCGGAAGAGCAGCGAATGCCAGGATGAGCAGCGGCTTGCCGCCGATCAGATTGGCGCGCATCACGAGGAACGCCATCGGGATCGTCGCGAGCTGGGCGACGATGATCGCCGCCGAGGTCACAGCCGACTCGAACCCTCGGACCTCCAGGGCAAGCTTCTGGCTGGCGAGCGCCAGCATTGGCGCATTGGCGAAATGGAACAGCGCCGTACCGATCGCCAGCACGGTAAAGGGCCCTTCGGCGAACAAACGACGCCATGGGTACGGCTGGACAGCTCCGGGCTGGCTTTCATCGAGGCCCCGAGCGCGCTGATGATCGATAGCGACGGCCGGAATCGAAAGGACGGCGATAATCGATAAACCGGCGAACAGCGGCAGTATGTAGAATACGCTCCGTTGTCCGAATTGGGTACCGACCACCGCAGCCATCGCAGCGATGAACAGGTTGCCAAACCGGTCGAATGCGGCATTGCGCCCGAGCTGCGCGGCGACGCCCCGGGAACCGAAAAGCCCCAACGTGATCGCCGCAACCGTCGGTGCGAACACGGCGCCCAAAAGCGCCATGCTGATATCCGCGACGAAGACGACTGCGAGCGTTGGGTATGTTGCAATGGCCACACCCATGGCCGCCAGGACCACTGCTCCACCGACGATGAGGCCGCGCTTGGCGGACGTTGCATCGATCATGGCTCCGATCGGGGCGTGAAAAGCAATGCCGACGAGACCGCTGACGGTGAGCAAGGCTCCAATCGTTGCCTGGCCCCAACCGGCCTCGGTGAGTAGGAAGATGTTGACGTAAGGCCCCAGGCCGCCGCGGAGATCGGCCAGCAGGAAGTTCAGGCAATCGAGGCTCGACCGATACGGCACAACGTCCTCGTCTTTCCTGGTGGGCGCCTCATTTGTACGCCGCCAATCGGAAACCACGGATAGGGTCACTCTCGGCAAGACGACGGAGCCAGAACGGACCGAGGCCTCACGCGGTTCCGTCCCGCGCCAGCCATTCGGCCGCGACGCTCCGGCACCCTTGGCGGCGCCCCGAAAGCGCGCCGCCAAGGTCTCCGCGATCCGCTAATGATTGATCGCGATGCGCTTGACCTGAGACTGCGCTCTCTCGCTCTTGGGGAGGACGACCGTCAGCACGCCATTCCTGAAGCGGGCCTCGATCTTGTCCTGCTCGACCTCATAGCCGAGAGGGATGCGACGCTCGAAGCGGCCGTAGCATCGCTCCGAAAACTGCCGCTCCTTGTCCTCGCTCTCGGCACGCTTCTCGCCCCTGAGGGTCAGGACGTCGTCATCGAGCAGGATCTCGAGGTCCTTCTCCTCGATGCCGGGGATTTCGGCGGTCACCTTGATATCCCCGGCCGTTTCGGAGACCTCGACCTTCGGCCAGCCGGCATTGAAGCTCGGCAGCGAACCAAGGCTGTCGAACGAGCGGAATACGTCGTCGAACAGGCGATTGACCTCGCGATGAAGCGAGAAGACGGGGTTGTGCTGATCGTCGCGATAAAACGTGGGGCCCCGATTGCCGTTGTCGCGGCCCCAAGGGATCAAATCTCGAATGCTCATAGCAGTCCTCCATGCGTTCAAAACTACGATGCGCCCCGGCGCCGGGCTTCTCGCCCGGCGCCTCACGTCAGCCTGCAGGCAGCCTCAGCTCAGGCTGCGCGCTTCTCGGAATCGATCTGCGGCCGATCGGCTTTGGGCAGCGCGGTGCCGGCGGCGATCTCGATCCGGCGCGGCTTCATCTCCTCCGGCAGCTCGCGCTTCAGATCGACCGCCAGCAGACCGTTCTCGAGGTTGGCGGCTACGACCTTGACGTGGCCCGCGAGCTCGAAGCGGCGCTGGAAGGCGCGCTCTGCGATGCCGTGGTAGAGATATTGGCCATTGTCCTGGCCGGCCTTCTGCCCGGACACCATCAGCAGGTTCGGCTCATGCGTGATCGTGAGCTCGTCCTGCGAGAAGCCGGCCACGGCCATCGTGATGCGATATTCGTTTTCGCCGGCCTTGACGATGTCGTAAGGTGGCCAATTGCCGGCCGGGTCCAGCCGGCTCACGGCTTCCAGCGCGCCGAAAATGCGGTCGAAGCCGATACTCGACCGATACAGGGGAGAAAAATCGAAGACGGTTCTCATAACCACATCCTCCATTGAGCAACATGGTGCAAGTCGGTCATTCCGGGTCTCACCGACGCCGGCTTAACCGGCCAATCCCGTAAAAGGCGATCGACAATCATCGATTTGGATCAGATCATCGGGTGTTCAAGAGGGTCGGCAACACTTTTTGTGAGCACCGTTCGATGGCACGGAAACGGCCGCCGCCAGACGTCGCACGAGAGTTCCCCGAGTGAATGCGCGACCCTCGAAACATGGTAGCCCCGCCGAAAGCTCGGCGGGGCTCGGATCATGTCAGGATGATCGCGAGGATGAAGCCGCTCGCTCCGGCGAGCATCGCCAGAGCCGTAAAGCGAGCCAGGCCGGCCTTGTCGACAAGCCGCCTGCGCTGGATGAATTCGACAGCGGACACGCGCACCTCCTTGTCACAGGGACAGCAGGTCGCCGGTTGCCACCTGTCTGTTCGCCCTTCCATCGCCGAGCGGTCTGCCGCTTCCGCCGCGATCGAGCGCTGCGAGCGCCTCCATGACTTCGTCGAAGCTTACCGCTTGAGAGGCAAAGGGTGGGTGCCGGAGCGCCGGACATGAGTCCACGGCGCAGGCGTCGGACGCCCAGGACGACAGGATCGCCCGCTTTTCCGAGTTTGGAAGCGTATCGTCGCGCAGGACATCGCGCGGGCGCTCATAGAACCGGCTCGGGTTCAAAAGCCGGTCAAGGGCGGCGTCGTCCGTGCCCTGGCGAGCGGGCGGCAGGATCGCGGTCAATGGCTGGCTCATCGGTGGTCCTCCAAAAACTCCTTTCAGTCGCTGCGCGGGGCGCGCGGGATGAATTTGGGTCGAACAGGAAGAGCTTCAAGAGGTGATTGCAGAAGCCGGCTCGCTTGGCACACACTAGATGGGTGGGAAATGCGATGCTTCCGATGGAGCAGCAGGGTGATCTCCCAAGAGGCGGCCGACGACGTGACGTCCTGGCGTAAGCAAGCATGACGGGAGAAGGCATGTCTGATCTTACAAGCAGCGAAGCCGTGCTCGTTGAGCGATTGTTGGAGATCATTGCCGCCGAAGGCCTGGTCCATCAGGAAAAGCTCGACCCGGCAGCAAGCGTGGAAAATGATCTGGGCCTGTCGCTCGATGATTTGACCTTGATCGGGAACGCGATCGAGCGGGAGTTCGACTGCGACATGCCCGACAACGACATGCAAGCCTGCAAAACAGTTCGTCAGCTTGTCGATCTGATCATCGTCCGGATTAATGCCAAGGCCAAACCCGCCGATTAAAGGCCGGTTTGGCAGCCCCCTCCCCGCAAAGCCGGCTCACAAAATGCTCCCCCTCAGAATATGCCTCACCGCAATGCTCGGGTGATTTCTTGTCGGCTTCGAGCGTTGACGGCATCGTTCGAGATGACGCCGGCATGGATCCATCGATCCCGGGCCTCCTCGCTGAGTTGATGGACCGACCCGGCCCCATCGATGCGGAGCTTGCGGAACTGGTGCAGAAGGGAAGCGCCGAAAGCGGGAGCGGATAAGGGCTGGCATCGCGAATTTCGAAGGGGCACAAGCAAACCTCCAGCCCGCAATAATCGCGGATTCTTCGGCGCAAAATTCAGCCGTTCTGCCGTCCACCTTGTAGTAGCCTCGCGCGGCTGGGGCTGGCGATGCCGAGCCGTTGCGGATGGCGGGCTTCAGCGCATTGGCCCGAAAAATGTCATGCGGTTTCGGAAGAAGCCGATGCAAGATCAACGAGCTATGGGCGCGAACGCAATCTCGGGAGAAGGCTGTGCAGAATACCGACAGGATTTGGACTATCGTCGAGTCAAAGCAGGCCGACTATATCGAGCTGAGCGACCGCGTCTTTGAAATACCCGAGCTCAACTACCGCGAGGTCAAATCGGCTGCGGCCCATGCCGAGCAGCTGCGGCGCGAGGGATTTCGCGTGGAGATGGGCATTGCCGGATTGCCGACCGCCGTCATGGGCGAAGCGGGAGAAGATGGGCCGGTGATCGCCATCCTCGGGGAATACGATGCGCTGCCGGAGCTTTCGCAGGCGCCTGGCGTGTCCGAGCATCAACCGCTTCCCCACCAGCCGGCCGGCCATGGCTGCGGCCACAACCTGCTCGGCGCCGGCGCCATGCTGGCGGCCGCGGCGGTCAAGGATTTCCTCGCGGAGCGTGGGCTCAAGGGCCGTGTCCGATATTATGGCTGCCCGGCCGAAGAAGGCGGGGCAGGCAAAGCCTTCATGGTCAAGGACGGTGCCTTCAAGGACGTCGACATCGCCATTTCCTGGCATCCGGCCGATTTCGCGGCGGTGACGGCAGCCATATCCCTGGCCAATACGACGCTCGATTTCGAGTTCTCCGGCCGCGCCTCGCATGCCGCCGCCGCGCCGCATCTCGGCCGTTCCGCGCTCGACGCCGCCGAGCTGATGAATGTCGGCGTCAACTATATGCGCGAGCATATGCCCTCGGACGCCCGCATTCACTATGCCTATCTCGATGCCGGCGGCATCGCGCCCAATGTCGTGCAGGCCAAGGCCAGGCTGCGCTACGTCGTGCGCGCGACGATGGTCTCCCAGGTGCATGAGCTTGTTGCCCGCGTCCGGAAAATCGCCGAAGGCGCGGCGCTGATGACGGAGACGACCGTCACCAGCGAAGTCGTCAGCGCGATGAGCAGCCTGCTGGGGAACACGCCCCTGGAAGATGCGATGCAGCGCAACTTCGATCGGCTCGGCCCGCCTCCTTTCGATGCGGACGACGTCGCCTTCGCCAGGCGCATGCAGAAGACCGTGACGCCTGCGCATATCGAAAGCGCCTTTCGCCGCTCGGGCTTGCCTGTGACGGATTTCCCCCTCTGCAACGCGATCGCCCCCAGGGAGGTGCCGGGACCGCGGATGATGGGCTCGACCGATGTCGGCGACGTCTCCTGGGCCGTTCCCACGGTCCAGGCGCGCGGCGCGACCTATACGATCGGCACGCCCGGGCATTCCTGGCAACTGACGGCCCATGGCCAATCGCCGCTGGCGCATAAGGGCATGGTTCACGTCGCCAAGGTCATGGCGGGCGTCGCGGCGGACGTGCTCGTCGAACCGGGATTGCTGGAAAAGGCCAAGGCCGACTTCGCGGAGCGCCTTGTCCGGACACCCTATAAGCCGCTCCTGCCGGCTGACGCCAAGCCGCCTTTCCACATGTTCTGACGGGGAAAGCCGGTTCTGACTGGAAAGCCAATTCTGACTGGAAAGCTTTGGCCCGGTCGATGATCGATCGGGCCATGGCCTGGGCGCTTGCGTGACCTCGCCAATACCCGGACATCGGGTTGAGGCCGATGTCCGGGAATCATGCGACGGCGTTTCTCGGCCGAGGCGTCGATCCTGCTCGCTGGTGCCAACTGTCCGATTATCGCCACATGCCCCGCATTTGCGCACGCACGTCGATCCTCGGCCCATTGCTGGGTGCCCGGCCGGCGTCCTGCGCAGCGATGCGCGGCCAGACGCAGCGCTCGAAATGTCCGAGCAGGCCATTGGGAATGAACCGCGTCCGGTTCGCATAGACATGGCGGTCGCCGGTCGATGATTGGCCATGGGTGAAGAAGCGCTGCGGCACGACGAGATGCAGATCGTCCTTGGCCCGCGTCATTGCGACGTAGAGCAGCCGCCGCTCTTCCTCGATCTCTTCTGACGTACCGGCACCGAGATCGATCGGAATGCAGCCATCGACGACGTTCATGACGAAGACCGATTTCCACTCCTGGCCCTTGGCCGAATGGATCGTCGAAAGGATCAGGTAGTCCTCGTCAAGCAGTGGCACTCCGGCCTGATCGCTGGTCGCGTCAGGCGGATCGAGCGTGAGTTCGGTCAGGAAGCGCTCTCGCGAGGCATAGCCTCCGGCGATCTGCTCGAGCTGGACAAGGTCGGCTTGCCGCGTCGAGGCATCTTCATGGATGCGCTCCAGATGGGGCTCGTACCAGAGCCGCGCGCGCTCGATCTCGGCAGGCCAGCCGCAGCCGCCCGAACGCAACGCGGCGACGGCGATCTGGAAGCTTGCCCAGTCCTCGCCGGCGCGCGGCGGAGCGGGAGCGTCATGCAGCGCCGCGATCGGGTCGCAGGCTTGGGCCATGTGGTCGAGCACGCGCTGCGCCGAGGTCGGCCCGACGCCGGGCAGAAGCTGCAGGATGCGGAAACCGGCGACCCGGTCGCGCGGATTTTCGACGAAGCGTAACAAGGCAAGCACGTCCTTGATGTGGGCCGCATCGAGGAACTTCAAGCCGCCGAACTTGACGAAAGGGATGTTGCGCCGGGTCAATTCGATCTCCAGCGGGCCGCTGTGATGCGACGCCCGGAAGAGAACGGCCTGCTGCTTGAGCGTGGACCCCGCCTCGCGGTTCTCCAGCACCCGTTCGGCGATGAAGCGAGCCTGATCGGCCTCATCCCGCACATTGACGAGTTGCGGCGCCGCGCCGGCTGCCCGATCGGTCCAGAGATTCTTGGTGAAGCGCTCGGCCGCCAGGTCGATGACGCCATTGGCTGCCGCCAGGATGGCACTTGTCGAGCGGTAGTTCTGATCGAGCGTGATGATCTCGGCGGGAGGCGAGAAGGCCGCGGGGAAGTCGAGGATGTTGCGGACCGTCGCGGCCCTGAACGAATAGATCGACTGGGCATCGTCGCCGACGACGGTGAGCCCGTGGCCGCCAGGCTTCATCGCGAGCAGGATCGAGGATTGCAGCCGGTTGGTGTCCTGATACTCGTCGACCATGACATGATCGAAGCGCCCGCCGATATCGGCGGCAAGGTCAGGGTCGGCCATGACCTGGGCCCAGTAGAGCAGCAGGTCGTCGTAATCGAGCACGTTCTGGCTCTGCTTGGCCTCGACATAGGCCGCAAACAGGTCCCGCAGCTCTGCCGCCCAGGCCACGCACCAGGGGAAGGATCGGCCAAGGACATCCTCGATCGGCATCTCCGCATTCACGCAGCGCGAATAGATCGAAAGGCATGTCCCCTTCGTCGGGAAGCGTGTCTCGGTCTTGGAAAAGCCGAGCTCGTGCCGGACGAGGTTCATCTGGTCGGCAGCGTCCTCGCGGTCATGGATCGTGAAGGCGGGATCGAGCCCGATCTGGTCGGCATAGTCACGCAGCAGGCGCGCGCCGATCCCATGGAAGGTGCCTGCCCATGTCAGCGCGTCCGCCAGCACGCCGGCGCCATCGCCAAGTACCTTCCGGGCGATCCGCTCGACGCGCTTTGCCATCTCCGCGGCCGCGCGACGCGAGAAGGTCATCAGCAGAATGCGGCGTGGATCGACGCCGCTGACCATCAGATGCGCCACGCGATGGGCGAGCGTGTTGGTCTTGCCCGAACCGGCACCGGCAATGACGAGAAGCGGGGACGCGAAAAGGGAGCCGACGCCGTGAATGACTGCGCGACGTTGCGCAGGGTTCAGCGTGTCGAGATACGAAATCGGGGCTATGGCGTTCATCTGCTATTCCAACCCACGCTCGCCGGCGTGCCGTTGGAACCGAACGCCGTCAATTGCCGCGTTGAACTGCCGGTCGGTCAAGATCAGGGATGAATTGAGCGCGTCCAATGCGACATAGAGGGTTGAGCCGATCGGAATCTCGCCGCACCACTTCCGCACCTCGTGGTGAAATGCCTTCAGCTTCGCCTGCATCTCGCGGGCCTCTTCCGGCGACAGGCTGCGCTTGCTTCTCTGGACCATCAGACCTCGTCCTCACCATCCAGGCGTCGGGCGCCTGCCGAGAACACGCCCCGGATAAAGCCGCGCGACACGGCCTGCTGCGCATCCCGGATCAACGCAGCCTGATCATGCAGCAGGGCTCGAATCGCCGCCCGGGCATCCCCGTCGAATTCGGCCAGGACGTCGTCGATGTCCTGCTCTGAAACCTCCGGTTCGGTCTTTTCAAGCTGTCGTGACGACATCGATTGCGTTCCCGGAAATGCGAACGTAATGAGAACACAGCAGCCTGCGGAGTCAAGCCATGGCCAATGTCGAGACGTTCTTCCTCCAACCCTTCAAAACGCATCGCAAGCGTCTCGTGCCGGGGCAGCGGGTGCTGGCGAGGACGAAACATCACGCGATCAACGATGGAGAGCGCATGGCGCGCACGGCCGAGGGGCTCGCCGTGATCCATGTCACCGCCGATGATGAAACCGGCGAGGTCAGCGCGCTCTCCGTCCTGGCGCGCCATGGTGCCATTCCGGAGGAGTTCGAAGAGCAGATCCGCGCGCTGTGACGTGCTGCTCTCGCAGCTCGGCACAGACTTGGCACGAGGTTGCCTCAGACGGCATGTCCGACCAAGGCACCTATCGCCCATGTGGCGGCCATTGCGAAGGCACCCCAGAATGTCACGCGCACTGTCGGCCTGAGGATATCGGCTCCCCCGATGCGCGCGCCGATTGCTCCGAGTAGGGCCAGGCAGACGAGCGAGCCAGCCGAGACGGCCCAGCTGATCGAGCCTGCAGGCACGCTAAGAGCGATCAGCAAGGGTATGGCCGCACCGGCTGTGAAGGTGATGGCCGAGGTCAGAGCCGCCTGGACTGGCTGGGCGATCATGTGACCAGCCATGCCCAGCTCGTCGCGCGAATGAGCCTCGAAGGTATTCCTGGCACTCATCTGCTCCGCGACCTGGCGGGCGACGCCTGGCTCAACCCCGCGCGCGACATAGATTTGCGTCAACTCGGCCAGTTCGGCCTCAGGTTGCTCGGCAAGCTCACGGCGCTCGCGGGCCATGTCCGCCTGTTCGGTGTCCGACTGTGAACTGACCGAAACGTACTCGCCTGCCGCCATCGACATCGCGCCGGCGACAAGTCCGGCCACGCCTGCGACCAGTACTTCATTGGCAGTTTTGGCTGCGGCCGCCACGCCAACCACCAAGCTCGAGGTCGAGATGATGCCGTCATTGGCTCCGAGCACGGCCGCACGAAGCCAGCCGATCCGCTCGACGAGATGATTTTCACGGTGGAGTGGATGCATGGCATGATCTTCCAGTTGGCCGGAGGCGTCAGACACCGAGGCTGGAGCGATGAGGCGTCACGAAGGGCAAGATTCTTCCTGCGAACGGTGTTCCGGCCTAGGTGTTCAGTCCCGGCATTTGATGGATTGGATCGAGCCTGAATCGTTCTGGCTCTGAAGTCCAGCATTTGCAGATGAACTCGTAGGGTGTGAGC
>NZ_PQFZ01000001.1 GCF_002917105.1 Allobosea psychrotolerans | reverse complement strand
ATCGCCTGCGATACGCTCCTGCCCTTCTTCGGGCTGACCATGAAGCTCGGGCCGATCGCCGATTGGGGCCTCAATCTCCACGAGAACCTGATCCCGGCCGATACCGAGAAGTTCGAGACGTCGACGCCTGGCATCTTCGCCATCGGCGACATCAACACCTATCCCGGCAAGCTCAAGCTCATCCTCTCGGGCTTCCACGAGGCAGCCCTCGCAGCCCAGAAAGTCCATCGCTACGTCTATCCCGACAAGCGACTGACCTTCCAGTACACGACCTCATCGACATCCCTCCAGAAAAAGCTCGGAGTCGCGTGAGCGGACGACGGACGGGGCCACGCGCCCCCGTCTAAAGCGTTTTCGAGCGAAGTGGACACCGGTTCGCGTGAAGAAAGCGCGTCAAAACAAGGAGCTAGAGCACTTCCACGATCGGGAGAAACGCGGAAATGCTCTAGAGCCGGATGATTTCAGATGGAATCACGAAATGGTCCCATCTGAAATCCGAATCCGTCTCGCATCATCGAGTTAGAACAGGATGCGAAAAACCGGTTCCCACTTTTTCTAAACCCTGCTCTCGCGCTCAGTACTCGCGCGTCGAAGACATGTGCGAGCGCTCGCCGATCTGAGGCTGGGGCACCGAACCGAGACGCAGCGTCTCCAGCGTCGCCCGTGACGGAGTTGCCAGCGCAGGCTGGAAGCGGCCGGCGGCATCTCCAGACGCGATCTGCGGCTGCAGCGGTCCGGGCACCGGCAGATCGTCCTCGATATCGCGCGGCGGATCGACGCGATCCCGGAACTCGGCCAGCGCCCCTTCGATCGGATGGAAGCTGAAGTGGACCTTATGCGTCCCGGCCGGCACCTGCACGGCACGGAACAGCACGTTGGCCTTCAGGATCTCGGTGTCGACGCCGTCGACCTGCGCCCGCCACCAAGGGTGCCAGATGTCGTTCAGCACGACGAAGCCGGCCTGCGTTGCCTTAACCTCGATCTCGATCTCGGTGTTCTGGTAGCGACCGAGCTTGATCTCCGCCTGGGCCGCGCTCGGCCCTTCCGGCACAGCCTCGGGCGGCTCGGAATCGAGCAGCACGACCTGATGCGGATCGACATCCGGCCAGCGCCCGCCAGCCTTCATGCCGTCGAAATCGGCCATCTGCCAGCCGCCGACGAACAGCACGCGTGGCAACGCGCGAGGGTTCTCGTAGATATACCCTTCCTTGGTGCGCGCGACGAGCTTGAGGTCACCGTCATGGAGCTTGTAGTCGACCTGGCCGATCGGCACCGGCGTGGCGATGTAGCGCAGGCCGAGCAGATCGGCGAGGCGGCAGCGATAGGAGGGGAACAGCGGCGTGAACTTGCGCTCTTTCGGGTCGCCGATCGAATCGCGCGTACCAACTGCGTCGGAGAAATCGGCCAGCCGCAGGGGGTTGTAGCCCAGCGTATGGTCGAAGCCGTGGACCATGCCGACATTGGGCCATTCGAAGCCCATGCCGAGCAGTTCGACCCGGTCGCGGCGCGGCGAGCCCATGGGCTGCGCGACGAGCCGCTTCAGCGTCCGGACGGTCTCGTTTTGCGTGTCGGGACGCAGCACGTCATAGAGATCTGGCGACAATGCAGTCGATTCATTGGGACCGTTGTTGCGGCCAAGATCGGCACCGATGACGCCGGTGACCAGCACGGCCGCGGCAAGCGGGCCGATGCCGTTGCGCCAGCGCATCAGGACGCCCACCACCAGCAGCGACGCGCCGAACCACGCCACGGCGGAGGCTACGGGCCACCAGGCATCGCGCAGATGCCGCTCATCGGCCGAGACCACGAGCGCCAGCACGATCACTGCCGCGACGACCCCGGCTCCGATAGCGAAATCGCGCTTCAGCGAGCCCAGATTCTCTTCCGACAGCAGGCGATGCAGCACATAGCCCGCGAGGATGGCGCCGAGCCCACCGATCAGGAAGGTCGAATCCGCCGGCCGGCGGAAGGCCTTCACGCCCGGCAGATATTCGTAGAACAGGTGGAAGGCCGGCGTGTAGCGGCCGAGCGCGAACAGCACCATGAAGAGGAAGAGCAGGCTGAACGGCCGGACGGCCTTGTCCCAGAGCCAGCCTCGCGTCAGACCGGGCGCGATCAGCAGCAGCAACGGCAGTGCACCGATATAGACCTGTCCCATGTTCTGCGACAGGAACAGTTCCTTGGCGTTCCAGGCGGGGCTGTAGGGCCCCCAGAAGTCGACTGCGGGATCGCGCGCGCCGAACAGGTCCGCGACGAAGGCGGTCAGCAGTGAGGCCGGATGCAGCGAGCCGCGGCCTGCCTCGACGAAATCGACCTCCGGCCGCGTCGTCGCCTCGGCGAAGAGCCAGGTCCAGAGCAGCGGCATGGCGATGGTCAGGATGCCGGCCAGGCTCGCCACCGTGATCGGCGCGAGGCTGGCGCGGACAGCCGCCCAGCCGCCCGAGAGCCAATGCGCCAGAACCATGCCGATCAGCACATAGGCGCCCAGCATCGCGACCTGGTCCGGCTCCAGCACCATCATGCCGCCGGCGAGGCCAGCGAGCGCGCCGGAGAGCAGCGAGGAGCGTTGCAGCATGCGTGCCGTCAGCCAGAAGGCGATGGCGAAGTAGGCAAGGCTCGCGATCTGCCCGACATGCTGCACGCGCCACGCGGCCGAGGCGCCGAAAGCGAAGACGATCGCCGCAAGCAGGCCGCCGGCGGGATGCCATTTGCGGTCACGGAAGAACATCAGCAGGGCAAGGCCGCCCGCGAGCAGATGCGCCAGCACATAGGCGTCGACCTCGCGGAAGCTCGGCGAAGACGTCAGCAAAGCGAGCAGGATCGCGGGCGAAAAGATCAACGATTGCGGATCGGCGACCTGGGGGGAGCCACCGAAGACATTATGCGTCCAGAACGGCGACTGGCCGCTGTGCAGCGCCTGAGCCAGGAACTGGATCTGCGCCTGGAAATGCGCCTTGGCGTCGAACGGAATCGTGACGGACCCTGAAAGCCATGGCCAGCACAGGATCACCCAGACACAAACAAAACCCACGGCCGCCAGCCGATAGCTGACGCCCTTCTTCAGAAAAGTGTTCAAGCGGACCCCCCGGTCCCCTCAGTACTGGACGATCCCGGAGTCGGAACCAGCCTCCATTCTGTCAGTGCGGGAGAAAATGCAGTGGCCGATGTGAACCGAAACTGAATGAAATCGGCGAGGCGTTCAGCTTCCGCCCGACAAGGTCAAGGCTTGGTGAGCGCCATCATCCGTTTCAGCGGGTACTCCCGAGCCAGGCAGCCAGCAGCCGGCGTTCATCCGGGGTCATGCCGGAGAGATTGTTGGGTGGCATCGCATGCGTCATCACCGCTTGCACCTTGATGGCGCGGGCATGGGTGGCGATGAATTCCGGCTCGTGCAGCAGCACACCCTTGGGCGCGATCTGGATGCCGGGCCAGGACGGCTCCGGCGCATGACACATGGCGCAGCGCCCGCTGACGATGGTGCTGACCTCGACCGGCGGCAAGGCCATTCCCGCCAGCAAGACGGGCTTGGCCGTCGCCGGCGGCGAAAGCCCCAGCCGCTCGCGCCCACCCGGCGAGGACGCCATCGCGAGCCAGAAGGCGAGCCAGAGCGCCAGGATCGCGACGCCCCAGCACCACCAGGGCGACTTCGCATGGTCGGCGTGGCGGAGATTGTAGAAATGCCGGATCAGCGCGCCCGCGACGATGATCAGCGCCACCAGCACCGGTATCACCGCCGAATTGGCGTAGGTCACCGGGTAATGGTTGGACAGCATCAGGAACAGCACCGGCAAGGTGATGTAGTTGTTGTGCGTCGAGCGCTGCTTGGCGGCCTTGCCGTATTTCGGATCGGGTTTCTCGCCCGCCGTCAGCGCCGCGATGACCTTGCGCTGGCCCGGCATGATGTTGAAGAAGACATTGGCGGTCATGATCGTCGCCATCAGCGCGCCGGTATGGATCAATGCGCCACGCCCGGAGAATACGCTGGCGAAGGCCCAGCTCGCAGCGACGACATAGCCGAAGCCGAGCAGGCCCAGCACGACGTCATTCCGGCCCAAAGGCGACTTGCATAGGAAGTCGTAGAACAGCCAGCCCAGGGCCAGCGCCGCGATACCGATCGCACCCGCAGCGAGCGGCGACAATGCCATCACCGCCGGGTCGATCAGATAGAGCTCCGACTGCGCATAATAGACCCAGACCAAAAGGAAGAAGCCCGAGATCCAGGTCCAGTAGCTCTGCCATTTATGCCAGGTCAGCTCGGCCGGCATCACGGCGGGAGCGACCATATATTTGCGCATCTCGTAGAAGCCGCCGCCATGGACCTGCCAGGCGCGTCCCCCCTCGCCGGGCGGAATGTCGGCGGCAGGCCTCAGGCTGGCGTCGAGATGGATGAAGAAAAACGACGAGCCGATCCAGGCGATCGCCGTGATCACATGCAGCCAGCGCAGCAGCATGCCGCCCCATTCCATGAGATAGGCATCAAGCATTGCCCGGCAGGCCTCGCGTTGCGCGCGCCGGCAATTGACAGGGCCGAATCCGAGGTGAAACTCTCATGATGCGTCCAGACTAGAGCAGGATGCGAAAAAGTGGGAACCGGTTTTTCGCAGCGATCCTGCTCTAACTCCTTGATGAGAGACGGATTCAGATTTCAGATGGGACTTTATGATCCGATCTGAAATCATCCGGCTCGAGGGTTGGCTTTTCACGAAGGCAAGCTTCGTTCCGAGCGCGCGCAACCGCAAAGGGTTTCACCACGAATGGGACGCCTCTCCACCCATGTGCTGGACACGGTCAACGGCAGGCCGGCGCCGGGCGTGACGATCACGCTCGACCGCGTGCTGCCGGACGGTTCGCGCCGCCGCCTCGTCGAGACCCGAACCAATGCCGATGGCCGCACCGATGCGCCTCTCCTGAGCGGAGACGGGCTCACCATCGGCACCTATGAACTGAGCTTCGCGATCGGCGCCTATTTCCGCGCGCTGGACACCGCCCTGCCCGAGCCAGCCTTCCTCGATATCGTGCCACTGCGCTTCGGCATCGCCGACGCGCAAGGCCATTATCACGTCCCGCTCCTGGCCTCGCCCTGGAGCTACTCCACCTATCGCGGCAGCTGACCCTCATGACCGACACCGCCTATCCGCGCGACCTCAAGGGCTATGGCCGCGACGCCCCCAATCCGCATTGGCCGGGCCAGGCCCGCATCGCCGTCCAGTTCGTGATCAACTACGAGGAAGGCGGCGAGAACAACATCCTGCATGGCGACGCGGCCTCGGAGGCTTTCCTGTCAGAGATCGTCGGCGCGGCGCCATGGCCCGGCCAGCGCCACATGAACATGGAATCGATTTACGAATACGGCTCGCGCGCCGGCTATTGGCGGCTCTGGCGCATGTTCACCGAACGGAAGATGCCGGTCACCGTCTTCGCGGTGGCGAGCGCGCTGGCACGCTATCCCGAGATCGTCGCCTCGATGCAAGAGGCCCATTGGGAGATCGCGACCCACGGCCTGAAATGGATCGACTATCGCGATGTGCCGGCCGAGCGCGAACGCGCCGACATTCTCGAAGCCATCCGCATCCAGACCGAACTCACCGGCGAGCGTCCGCTCGGCTGCTATCAGGGCCGCACGTCACAGAACACGATTCCGCTCACCATGGCGGAAGGCGGCTTCCTCTACACGGCCGATGTCTATGCCGACGAATTGCCCTATTGGCTCGCCGGCCCGGGCGGCCCGCAGCTCGCCGTGCCCTATACGCTCGACGCCAACGACATGCGCTTCGCCACGCCGCAGGGCTTCAATGCCGGCGACCAGTTCTTCGCCTATCTGAAGGACTCGTTCGACACGCTCTATGCCGAGGGCGAGACGGCGCCCAAGATGATGTCGGTCGGGCTGCATTGCCGGCTCGTCGGCCGGCCCGGTCGCGCCGCGGCGCTGGCGCGCTTCCTCGACTACGTTCGGAGTCACGATCGCGTCTGGGTCGCGACAAGGCTCGATATCGCTCGGCACTGGATCAGGCATCATCCGCCTGCCGGCGATTACGTGCCCTCGAAACTGCCCAAGGCGCTCTTCGTCGAGGTTTTTGGCCGGGTCTGGGAGCATTCGCCCTGGGTCGCAGCAGCCACCCATGATGCCGGCCTGGCTGCGAGCGAAGACAGCGCCGCGGGCCTGCATGCGGCGATGGCGAAGGCGATGCGTGCCGGCTCGCACGACCAGCAGAAAGCGCTCCTGCTCGGCCATCCCGACCTTGCCGGCAAGCTCGCCGCGGCAGGTGAATTGACGCCGGAATCGAGCCAGGAACAGGCCTCCGCCGGGCTCGACCGATTGACCAGCGACGAGCGCGTCCGCTTCACCGCATTGAACGAGGCCTACAAGGCCCGCTTCGGCATCCCCTTCATCATCGCCGTGAAGGGGTTGTCGAAGACGGAGATCCTGGTCGCCTTCGAAGCGCGCCTGAAAAGTTCGCCTGAACAGGAGTTTGCGACGGCGCTGGGGCAAGTCGAGACGATCGCGCTGTTGCGGCTGAAGGAGTTGCTGCCGGCTTAGTGGAGGGTGCGGGGAACCCTTCTCCTGCATCGAAGTCGGGTCTACCTGACTTCGACACTTCGAGTACTGACTCGGGCAGGTCCGAGTTCAGTGAGAGGGGCAGGGGTGAGCTGTCGGCCTCTGGACCAGTTCCAAGTCGGAAACACCAGACTTGGATTGGAGAGGGTTCCCCGCGGTTCCGCGCCTCACGGCCATTGCGACGAACTCACAGCCCACTCACCAGATGCCCGCCATCGACGGCGATGACCGACCCGGTCATGAAGCGCGAGGCATCGGCGCAGAGCAGCAACAGCGCTCCGTCCAGATCGCCGAGATCGGCGGCGCGGCGCATCGGGATGCGCTTGATCAGCGCCTGCCCCGGCTCGGTCTCGAAGAAATCGCGGTTGAGATCGGTGATGACATAACCCGGCGCCAGTGCATTCACCCGGACCTTGTGGCGCGCCCATTCCAGCGCCAGCGCCTTGGTGAGCTGGATCAGGCCGGCTTTCGCCGCCGCATAGGGCGCGACCGAGATCGCGACCCGCTCGCCCAGGATCGAGGCGATGTTGACGATCGCGCCACCGCCATCCTGCCTGGCCATGATCCGCGCCGCGGCCTGCGCGGCAAAGAAGCAGCCCTTCAGATTGACGTCGAGATGCGCATCCCATTGCGCCTCGCTGAGCTCGAGCGCGCGCGCGGGCTCGGCAACGCCGGCATTGTTGATCAGCACGTCGAGCCCACCCATCGCCGCGCTCGCCTCGGCAAGCCCGGCCTCGATCGCAGCGACGGAAGCGACATCCAGGGCAAGCGGCCTCACCGTGCCGGGAAGGCCGTCGCAGGCCCGCGCCAGTGCGCGCAACCTGTCGAGCCGTCGCGCTGCCGCGACGACCTCGGCGCCCTGCCCCGCCAGCAGCGTGACGAAATGCGCGCCCAGGCCCGACGACGCACCCGTCACCAGAACGCGCTTGCCCCTCAGATCGTCGAACATGCCGGTTCCCTGTTTCCATCCCCTCAGCGAGGGGACACCGCGAAGCCGGGTGGGTCAACCGGCTAGAGCGTTTTCGAGCGAAGTGGAAACCGGTTCGCGTGAAGAAAACGCGTTAAAACAAAAGATTAGAGCAATTGAACGATCCAGTTGGATCGTTCAATTGCTCTCGCGGATTACCCGGACAGGAACCGTCCCGGCCGGGGCGCGTTGATCGGACTGGGTGGACATGGAAGGGATAGTTGATGTTTCGGCTTCTTCTGATCATCGCGGTGCTCGCGATCGGCTATGACGCTGTCGTGCATCAGGGCGCCTATACGCGTAGCGCCTGGACCAGCGTCGTCGGCCTCGCCGATTCAGCGGTGACCAACGCCAAGAACTTTGGCGAGAAGAACATGGGCGAAAAGAACATGGGCGAGACAGCGCGCGAGGGCCCCCGCAGCCAGACCAACTGAGCGGGCGCGCATCCGCGAAAGCGGGCAGCCGGATGGCCGCCGGCTTTCATCCGCCTGGCCGAGCCCGCCGCGAAAGATGCTGCAGTGCGGTGGTTTCGGCTGGACTTGATCGGGCGTTGCCTCGACACTCGCGGCAGCGAAACAGCCGGGGTTCCACGCTTGACCGAGACAGCCGCCGAAGCAAAGCCGACATCCGCCGCTGAATCGAAAGATCTGGTCGAAACGCTGAAGGCCGAGATCGTCAGGAAGCTGACCTATTCGCTCGGCAAGAACCCCTCCGTGGCGCAGCCGCATGACTGGGTGACAGCGGTCATCCTCGCCGTGCGAGACCATGTCGTCGATGTCTGGCAGCGCTCGACCCATGAAAGCTACCAGACCGGGCGCAAGCGGGTTTACTATCTCTCGCTCGAATTCCTGATCGGCCGTTCGCTCGCCGACGCGCTGAACAATCTCGGCCTCACCGGCCCGGTGGCGCAGGCCATGGCCGATCTCGGTGTCGATCTCGGCGCGATCGAGACGATCGAGCCCGACGCGGCGCTGGGCAATGGCGGCCTGGGACGTCTGGCCGCCTGCTATCTCGAGGCCATGGCCTCGACTGGCGTTCCCGCACTCGGCTACGGCATCCGCTACGACCACGGCCTGTTCAAGCAGGTGATCGATGGAGGCAAGCAGGTCGAGGTGCCCGAGGACTGGCTCTCCTTCCGCAACCCCTGGGAGTTCGAACGCCGCGAAAGCGCGTATCAGATCGGCTTCGGCGGCTCGGTCGCCGCGACTGAGAAGCCGGGAGAGGTCGTCTGGGAGCCGGAAGAGACGGTCTTCGCCGTCGCCTATGACACGCCGGTCATCGGCTGGCGCGGCCGCGACGCCACAACGTTGCGGCTCTGGCGCGCCCGCGCCATGCACCCGCTGAAACTCGACGCCTTCAACCAGGGTGACCTCGTAGGGGCCGTCGCCGAGCGAAACCGCGCCGAGGCGATCTCCAAGGTTCTGTATCCGAACGATTCCACGCCGGTCGGACAGGAATTGCGCCTGCGTCAGGAGTTCTTCTTCACCTCGGCCTCGCTGCAGGACCTTGTGCGCCGGCACTACCGCCAGTTCGGCAGGCTCGACAACCTGCCCGACAAGGTCGCGATCCAGCTCAACGACACCCACCCGGCGCTCGCCGTCGCCGAGATGATGCGCCTGCTGGTCGACGAGCACGGCCTCGCCTGGGAGGATGCCTGGACGATCACCAACGGCACGATCTCCTACACCAATCACACTCTTCTGCCCGAGGCCCTGGAGACCTGGCCCGTCGCTCTGATGGAGCGGCTCTTGCCGCGCCACATGCAGATCATCTTCGGCATCAATGCGCGGTTTCTCGACGGCGTGCGTCGCTCGGCAGGCGGCGACAAAGTCGAGCTTTCGACGATCTCGCTGATCGACGAATCCCATGGCCGGCGCGTGCGGATGGCTCATCTCGCCTTCGTCGGCTCGCATACGGTCAACGGCGTCTCGGCCCTGCATTCGCGCTTGATGCAGGAAACGGTCTTCGCACCGCTTCACGCCATCTTCCCCGACCGCATCACCAACGTCACCAACGGCATCACGCCGCGGCGCTGGCTGCTTAGCGCCAATCCGGGCCTGACCAAGCTGCTGCAGGAGGTCTGCGGCCCGGGCGTGAGCGACGACATCACCCAGATCCATAAGCTCGCGGCCCATTCCGGTGAGACCGCCCTGCATGAGCGCCTGGTCGAAATCCGCCGCCAGAAGAAACTGAAGCTGGCGCAGGTGATCCGTCACGAGACCGGTGTCGTGGTCGATCCTGCGGCGCTGTTCGACGTCCAGATCAAGCGCATCCACGAATACAAGCGCCAGTTGCTCAACATCCTGGAGACGATCGCGCTTTATGACGCGATCCGCTCCGAGCCCTATCGTGACTGGGCACCGCGCGTGAAGATCTTCGCCGGCAAGGCCGCCTCGAACTACGGCACGGCGAAAGCGATCATCAACCTGATCAACGACGTCGCGAATGTGGTGAACAACGACATCACCACCCGCGACCGGCTCAAGGTCGTGTTCCTGCCGAACTACAATGTCAGCGCGGCCGAGATCATCATTCCCGCCGCCGACCTCTCCGAGCAGATCTCGACTGCCGGCATGGAGGCATCGGGCACAGGCAACATGAAGTTCGCGCTCAACGGCGCGCTGACCATCGGCACGCTCGACGGCGCCAATATCGAGATCGGCGAGCGCGTCGGCGCCGACAATATCGTCATCTTCGGCATGACCGCAGAAGAGGTCGAGGCAGCCAAGCGCGATCCGCGCCCGACCGAGGAGGTCATCCGCTCCGCCCCGCATCTCGAAGGCGTGCTCGACGCCGTTGCCGGCGGCGCCTATTCGCCGCGCGAGCGCGACCGCTATCAGGACCTCGTCGCGGGTCTGCGCGCCAATGACTGGTTCATGGTGTTGAACGATTTCGAGAGCTATCGTCAGGCGCAACGCCGCGTCGATGCGCTCTGGGCCGACCAGGCAAGCTGGTGGAAGAGTTCCGTCATCAACACCGCTCATTGCGGCTGGTTCAGCGCCGACCGCTCTATCCGCGAATATGCCGAGCGCATCTGGCATGTGCCGGCGCGCCCGGCACCGCAAGGCTGACCCGCTTGGCCGACGCCTGGCGGATCGCGCCCTGCGCCCTGCCGGCGCGAATGGGCGCGAGCATCACCCGGGACGGCGTCGCGTTCGCGGTGTTCTCCCGCAATGGCGACAGCGTTCAGCTCTGCCTGTTCGACGATGACGGCGAGCGCGAGATCGCCCGACTGCCCCTGCCCTGCCGCAGCGGCGATATCCATCATGGCCTGCTGCCGAACGCGAAGCCCGGCCTGCGCTACGGCCTGCGTGTCGAGGGCCCTTGGCAGCCCGAGCGCGGCCACCGCTTCGATGCGACCAAGCTGCTGGTCGATCCCTATGCGACGCTGATCGACCGCCCCTTTCGCTGGGTTTCCGCCTTGGCGGCTCCGCCCTCGGCCGGAATGGACACGGCCGCACTCGTGCCGCGCTGCATCGCCGTAGGCAGCGAGCCAGTCCAGGTCAGGCCGGGCCGGGAGCAGACGCCCGCCTTCGTCTACGAACTCGGCGTCAAATCCTTCACGATGCGCCATCCGGACATCCCGCAGCCTCTGCGTGGAACGCTGGCAGCGCTCACCGCCGAACCTGTCCTGGCCCATCTGCAACGCCTCGGCGTCAGTCATGTCGAATTGATGCCGGTTGCGGCCTGGATGGATGAGCGCCATCTGCCGCCGCTCGGATTGAGCAATGCCTGGGGCTACAACCCGGTCAATTTCTTCGCGCTCGATCCGCGC
The DNA here is from genome assembly GCF_002917105.1 of Allobosea psychrotolerans. GTDB lineage: Bacteria > Pseudomonadota > Alphaproteobacteria > Rhizobiales > Beijerinckiaceae > Allobosea > Allobosea psychrotolerans. The sequence goes on along the minus strand of NZ_PQFZ01000001.1, from coordinate 631,394 downwards.
CTCGCTCCCGGCGGCGAGGCCGATCTGCGCGCGCTCTGCGCGGCCTACGCCCAAGCCGGCATCGGCGTCATCCTCGACATCGTCCTCAACCACACCGCGGAAAGCGACGAGCATGGCGCGACGATCTGCCTGCGTGGCCTCGACAACGCCGTCTATTACCGCCACGCGACGGACGATCCAGGCAAGCTGATCAACGACACCGGCTGCGGCCATACGCTGGCGCTGGACCGTGCGCCGGTCCTGCGCATGGCGACGGATGCGCTGCGGCATTGGCGGGCCTGCGGCGTTGCGGGCTTTCGCTTCGACCTCGGCACGGTGATGGGCCGCTCCGATACCGGCTTCTCGGCCGAAGCCCCGCTTTTCGCCGCGCTCCTGCAGGATCCCGATCTCGCCAACGCTCTCTTGATCGCCGAGCCCTGGGACATCGGGCCCGGCGGCTACCGGCTCGGCGAATTCCCCTCTCCCTTCACCGAATGGAACGGCCGCTATCGCGACGATATCCGCCGCTTCTGGCGCGGCGACGGAGCGGCAGGCGCGCTGGCGACGCGCTTGTCGGGCTCGGCCGATCTCTTCGCCGGCCGGCATCGCGGCCCCAATGCCAGCATCAATTTCATCGCTGCCCATGACGGCTTCACGCTCGCCGACCTCGTCGCCTATGCGGCCAAGCACAATGAGGCCAATGGCGAAGACAACCGCGACGGCGACAATGACAGCCACAGCTGGAACAACGGCCTCGAAGGCGCCAGCGAAGACGCGGCAGTGAAGGCGGCGCGCGAGCGCGACATCCGCGCGCTGCTGGCGACCTTGTTTCTCTCGCGCAGCATTCCGATGCTGACGGCCGGCGACGAATTGGGCCGGACTCAGTTCGGCAACAACAACGCATATGCCCAGGACAATGACGGGTTCTGGCTGGATTGGGCCGGAGCGGATCTGGAGCTGATCGCCTTCGTCGCCCGGCTGGCCACCCTGCGCGGGGAGTATCCCCTGATCCGTGGCGAGAGCTTTCTGACAGGGCAGCCTTCGGAGGGCTCGGAGCGTCCGGACGCGACCTGGCTTAGCGCCGATGGGGCGCCTCTGGCTGACGCCGACTGGCATGGGCTCGATGTTTTTGGGCTGCTGCTTGCGGGCCCCCATGACGCCGTGCTGATCGCGTTCAATCGCCGAGATCAACCGGCGGTCTTTGCGCCGCCGGACGCCTTGGCGGGACGAGCCTGGCGTCAAGTCTTCTGCAGCTCCTCTGCCGGAGGAGCTGCCCAGTTGCCGCCACGCAGCGTTTCGCTGTTCGCAGAGGCCTCCCGACCTACGCCGTGAATCTCGGGCGAATCCCTCGGGTCCGATCTTCGATCGGCCCAGGGGTACACTCCGCGCAGGCCCGAGAAGCTCTGATCAGATCTGCTCGGATGCTCGCTTACATCAGGACGATCAGGGACCTTGCCGAAAGCGTCAATTCGCTCTCGGCCTTCAGGCCCTTGCGTCCCTCATCCGAACCCGGTCCCGTCTCGGTGTCGAGCACAACCGACCAGGCCCCCTGCTTCACCCGCATCGGCAACTTGAACACCACCTCGCCGTCGAAGGCATTGAACAGGATCAGCGCCTCGTCGCCGCCTTGCTCGACCTCCGGCGTGTGCATCATGAGCCCGATGGCGCGCACGCCCTCATCGTCCCAATGCTCCTCTTGCTGGTCGCCGCCGGCCGGGTTGACCCAGCGCAGCACGCAGCCATCGCGGAAGCTGGCGCGACGGAAGATCGCGTGCTCCTCGCGCAAGCTCGTGACGCGCCGCACAAACGCGGTCAGCGCCTTGTCGCGCTCGGTTAGCCCGTCCCATTTGATCCAGGCGAGTTCGTTGTCCTGGCAGTAGACGTTGTTGTTGCCATCCTGCGAATGGCCGAGCTCGTCACCTGCCAGGATCAGCGGCGTGCCATGCGAGAGCAGCAGGGTCGCGAGCAGATTGCGCTTCTGGCGTTCACGCGCGGCAATGACGCCCTCGTCATCGCTTGGTCCCTCGACGCCGAAATTGAAGGACAGATTATGCCCGTGTCCGTCCTTGTTGTCCTCGCCGTTCGCGTCGTTGTGCTTCTCGTTGTAGGAGACCAGATCGTTCAGCGTGAAACCGTCATGAGCGGTGATGAAGTTGACGCTCGACCAAGGCCTGCGCCCGCGCAGATCATAAACATCGCCCGAACCTGTCACGCGAGCCGCGAGATCGCGGATGATGCCCTCCTCGCTCTTCCAGTAGGCTCGCGTGGTGTCACGATACTTGTCGTTCCACTCAGCCCAGCCGGGCGGGAAACCACCGACCTGATAGCCACCGGGCCCGATGTCCCAGGGCTCCCCGACGAGCTTGACCTTGCGCAGAACCGGATCCTGGCCGACCGCATCGAAAAAGCCGCCGCGCTGGTCGAAGCCGTGCGGCTCGCGGCCCAGGATGGTGCCGAGGTCGAAGCGGAACCCGTCGACCTCCATCACCTCAGTCCAGTAGCGCAGCGAATCCAGCACCATCTGCAGCACGCGCGGATGGCTGGTGTTGACCGTGTTCCCGGTGCCCGTGTCGTTGATGTAGAAGCGCGCCTCGCCGGGCATCGTGCGGTAATAGGAGAGGTTGTCGATGCCCTTGAAGGAGAGCGTCGGGCCGAGCTCATTGCCTTCGGCCGTGTGATTGTAGACGACGTCGAGAATGACCTCGAGGCCGGCATCGTGGAATTTGCGCACCATGTCGCGGAAGGACGCCAATCCAGCCCGCCCTTCATAGCGCTGCTCGGGCGCGAAGAAGCCGATCGTGTTGTAGCCCCAGTAATTGGTCAGGCCCTTGGCGACGAGATGGTGGTCGTCGAGATAGGCATGGATCGGCAGAAGCTCGACCGAGGTAACGCCGAGGCTCTTGATGTAGTCGACGATCGCCTGTTGCCCGAGCCCGTCGAAAGTTCCGCGCATGTCCTTCGGCACCGCCGGATGCAGCTTGGTGAAACCGCGTACATGGGTTTCGTAGAAGATCGTCCGATCCCACGGAATCGCCGGCCTGGTCGGCGCCTTCGGATCGGCCAACAGGTCGCAAACGACGCATTTTTGCGTGAATGAGGCGCTGTCGAGCTCGCTGAAGCTCAAATCCTTGTCGACCTCGGCATTGACGTCATAGCCGTAATGGGCGTCGTTCCAGGCGATATCGCCGGCATATTCCCTGGCATAGGGGTCGAGCAGCAACTTGTTGGGGTTGAAGCGGTGGCCCTCTTCGGGCGCAAAACGGCCATGGACGCGATAGCCGTAGCGTTGCCCCGGCCTCACGCCCGGCAAATAGCCGTGCCAGACCTCATTGGTATATTCCGGCAGAGTGATGCGGGCGACCTCGCTCTGCCCGCTCTCATCGAAAAGGCAAAGTTCGACGCGCTCGGCAGACGCCGAAAACAGCGCGAAATTCGTGCCGCCTCCATCGAAGACAGCGCCCAGATCTCCCGCCTGCCCAGCCTCGACATCGAAGCGCGCGCCAATATTGTCAGCCATGCCTGCCCCTCTTGGCGGACCAGGCGCGGCGGCGGTCGCAGCGTCAGCTGCTCCATATCCGCCGCATCATGCGTTACACCCGCCGCGAGATCTGCAACGTCTCCGCCGCCGGAGCGGTTCCCGGGGATCGGCCCGGAATTTGCATCAATATTTTGCATTGCAACATGGAACTTTAATCTTTCCGTAGTGTTCTGAAATCAGCGTTCAGGCGGGAATTGCGACGATGTCCGAAGTGCCTATGCAGGCCGTGATCGACACCAGTTCCGCAACCTCCGGCCACGCCCTGACCTACGCTGCGGCAGTCAAGGACGGAGCTCCTGATCCTCGTTCCGCCCTGCCCTCGGCCACCAGACTTCTCTTCGTGACCTCGGAGATGGGCGACTTCATCAAGGCCGGCGGCCTCGGTGAGGTCTCCTCGGCCCTGCCGCGCCAATTGCGCTCGCTCTGCGACGTTCGCGTCCTCATCCCCGGCTTCAGGAAGGTGCGCGCTGCGAGGCCGGCCATGGACATCGTCGCGCAGTTGCCGCGCACGGCGAGCCTGCCGCCCTGGTCGCTCGGCCGGTTCAATACGCCTGACGGGCTCACCATCTACGCGGTGCTCTGCGACGAGCTTTATGACCGCGAAGGCTCTCCCTATGGCCCCTTCGCGGGCGGCGATTTCACCGACAACGATATCCGCTTCGCCAGATTGTCATTGGCCGCAGCCGAGATCGCGGCCGGCGAAGCCGATCCGAACTGGAAGCCCGACATCATCCACGTCAATGACTGGCCCTCGGCCTTGGCGCCGGGCTATCTGCGCTGGAAGGGGCTCAGCACTCCCTCGATCCTGACCATTCACAATCTGGCCTATCAGGGGCTCTACCAGCCGGCGCGCATGAATGCGCTGGGCATCCCCGACCTCGCCTTCTCGGTCAACGGCGCCGAGTTCCACGGCAAGATCTCCTTCCTGAAGACCGGCATCTTCTACGGCTCACATGTCACCACGGTGAGCGAGACCTATGCTCGCGAGATCACCACCGCCGAGCATGGCTGCGGCCTCGAGGGCCTGCTCAAGACGCGGATGGACGAAGGCCGCCTGACCGGCATCGTCAACGGCATCGACGATAGCTGGGCCTCGCCGATCACCGGGGAAAAGACGCCTGCGCGTTTGATCCGTCAATGGAAACAGAAGAACGCGACCGATATCCGCCAGACCTTCGATCTGCCGCAATCGCGCGGTCCGCTCTTTTCGATCATCTCCCGCCTCGTCCACCAGAAAGGCATCGATCTGTCGATCGAGGCGGCCGAGACCATCGTCGCCAATGGCGGCCAGCTCATCGTCACCGGGCGTGGCGAGCCGCGATTGGAGGACGCGATCGAGCGGCTCGCCCGGCAAAATCCTCATGCCATCGCCGCCCGTATCGGCTTCGACGATGCCGAGGCGCGGCGCATCTTCGCCGCCAGCGATTTCCTGCTGATGCCGTCACGCTTCGAGCCGTGCGGGCTGAGCCAGATGTATGCTCAGCGCTTCGGCACATTGCCGATCGCCTACCGCACCGGGGGATTGGTCGACACCATCGAGGACGGGCTCTCCGGCTTCCTGTTCTCCTCGCCGACCGGCGCCGGGCTGACCTCGGCCGTGACGCGCGCCTTGCAGGCGTTCAAGACGAAGCGGGCCTTCAAGCAGATGCGTGAGCACGCCATGGCCAAGCGTTTCGACTGGACCCGCCCGACCCATCGTTATGCCGATGTCTATGCCAGGGCGCTCGCGGCTTGAATTCGCCCGCTCTTTGGCTCGCCGGACACACAAGGCCTATCGCGCGCGCCTTCTCGCTCAGCCCTTTCTGGCGGGCCCGGCCTTGGCTGCAGCCGTCTTGGCGGGTGGCGCGGCCTTGGCCGAGGCTTTTGCGACAGAGACGGGCGCCTTGCCCTTGGCCGCAGGCTTGGCTTTCGCGGCCGCGCTCGCGGCGACACGCGCTTCGGCCTGCTGCCAATGCGCCAGATCACGCCCCTCGGGCTTTCCCTCCGCCTCCCAGATCGCATAGGCCGTGTCACGAACGATCTGTTCTCTGCTCATCGCATGTCTCCTTGTCACACGCCGCCCGCGCCGTGTGTCAACCGCAATTGCAAAGCTTGGTTCCATGTCCAGTGCGGCACCGAACACAATCTCCCCAGCGCGGAACGCAATATGACTCTATTGCGTTGCATCATCGAGAATTCCGCGCCGTCAGCGGGGTTCCGTTCACGATGGGACCAGGATAGATGACGCGCCAGATTCCGCTCCGCCTCCCCAGCCTGCCGGCGCGCGATCTCGCCCTTCTGGAAGAGGGCCGCCACCCCGATGCCTTTGCCGTGCTGGGCCGCCATATCGTGGGCGACGTCACTGTCGTGCGCGCCTTCCTGCCGGGCGCGAACTATGTCGAGCTGATATTCGGCGAAGGCCGCGACGCCATTGCCATGATCGGCCAGGGCACAGGCCTGTTCGAAGCGCCTGCGCCTGCCGAGGGGCCATATAGGCTGCGTATCGCCTGGCCGGGCGGCATCACCGAGAGCGCTGACCCCTACAGCTTCGGCCTGCTGCTCTCCGACGACGACATCTATCTTTTCGCCGAGGGCCGGCATTTCGACCTCGCGACACGGCTCGGCGCCAATCTACGCACGATCGACGGCGTCGAGGGCGCGCTCTTTGCCGTCTGGGCTCCCAACGCCTCCCATGTCGCGGTCGTCGGCGACTTCAACGGCTGGGATGGCCGCCGCCATCCGATGCGACGCCGGCTCGGGCCAGGCGTCTGGGAGCTGTTCATCCCCAACGTCGAGGCGGGCGCGGTCTATAAATACGCGATCATCGCGGCTTCGGGCGAGCGCCTGCCCTGGAAGGCGGACCCGCTGGCGCGGCGCACGGAGGAGCCGCCGCGCACCGGTTCCGTCGTGGCGCAGGCCAGCGAATTCACCTGGAGCGATACCGACTGGATCGAGGCGCGCAGCCGCACCAACCCCATCGCCGAACCAATATCGACCTACGAGGTCCACGTCGGTTCCTGGCTTCGCACGCAATGGGGCCAGATGGGCTCCTGGGACGAGGCAATCGAAAGGCTGATCCCCTATGTCCAGCATATGGGCTTCAGCCATATCGAACTGATGCCGATCACCGAGCATCCTTTCGGCGGCTCCTGGGGTTATCAACCGCTCGGCATGTACGCGCCTACCGCGCGGCTCGGCCCGCCCGAGGCCTTCGCGCGCTTCGTCGACCGCTGCCATGCCGTCGGCATCGGCGTGATTCTCGACTGGGTGCCGGCACATTTCCCTTCCGACGCGCATGGTCTCGCGCGCTTCGACGGCAGCGCGCTTTACGAGCACGAAGACCCACGCGAGGGCTTCCACCGCGACTGGAACACGCTGATCTACAATGTCGGCCGGCGCGAGGTGCGCGGCTTCCTGATCGCCTCGGCGCTGTGGTGGATCGAGACCTTCCATCTCGACGGCCTGCGCGTCGATGCGGTCGCCTCGATGCTCTATCGTGACTATAGCCGCCTGCCGGGCGAATGGGTGCCCAACCAGTATGGCGGGCGCGAGAATCTGGAGGCCGTCAACTTCTTCCAGGAACTCAACACGCTGGTCGGCACGCGCGGTCGGGGCGCGATCACCATCGCCGAGGAATCGACCGCGTGGCCCGGCGTCACCACGCCCGTGCATCATGGCGGGCTGGGCTTCCATTTCAAATGGAACATGGGCTGGATGCATGACACGCTGCGCTTCTTCGCACGTGACCCGATCCATCGCGGCCATCATGGCGACGACGTCACCTTCGGGCTGATTTATGCTTTTTCGGAGAATTTCGTGCTGCCGATCTCGCATGACGAGGTCGTGCACGGCAAAGGCTCGCTACTCTCGCGCATGCCAGGCGACGACTGGCAGCGTTTCGCAAACTTGCGCCTCTGTCTCGCACTGATGTGGAGTCATCCCGGCAAGAAGCTTCTCTTCATGGGCTGCGAGTTCGGAGCCGAGGACGAGTGGAACGTCGACGTTCCCTTTCCCTGGCCCCACCCCGATGACGCGCGACGCCGCGGCGCGATGCAGCTCGTACGCGATCTCAACGCGCTCTACCGTTCGACCCCCGCGATGCACCGCCTCGACCATGCGCCTGAAGGCTTCGCCTGGGTGATCGCCGACGACCGCGCCAACTCGGTCTTCGCCTTCCGGCGCTCCGGCGGCGCGGACACGCCCGACATCCTCGTCGTCGCCAACATGACTCCGGTCCCACGCCACGATTATCGCATCGGCGTGCCCAGGAGCGGCTTTTGGCGCGAGCGGCTCAACAGCGACGCTGGCGTCTATGGCGGCGCCGATATCGGCAATGGCGGGCAATGCCGGACGAGCCCGGCCGCCCGGCACGGCCAGCGCCAGAGCCTGTCGCTGACACTGCCACCGCTCGGCCTGCTCGTGCTCGAGCACGACAGTACCGGCGCCTAGAGATGGCTGAACTGGAACCATCCACCGTGATCCCCAGCGTTCGCGTTCGCGAAAAGGCCGGAAGTTCTGGCCGCGGCGCTGCGCCCGAAAGCAAGGACCACGCGGGGCCCCCCTTGCGGAGACTTCGATGAGCGACGAAACCCTGCGCCAGCTTGCGGCCAAGGCCGGCGTCGCGCCGCATTGGACAGACCAGACGGGAGCGGAGCGCGCGGTTACGCCCGCGAGCCTGCGCGCCATCCTGTCGGCGCTCGGCCTGCCGGCCGACAGCGATTCGGCCCTGCGCAACTCGCTCTCGATGCTGGAGAGCGGCATGAATGCGGCAGCAACCTCGCGCTTCACCACGGCGCGCGTCGGCCAGCCGGTCAGCCTGCCGCTGAGCGCACCGGGCGGGACGACGGTCGAGATCCTGATGGAAGGCGGCGCGCATCGCGTCGTAACCTCCGAGGAGGGCTATGACGGTGCTCTGACGCTGCCGGCCTTCGCCGAGCCCGGCTATCATACGGTCCGTACCTCGGAGGGCGATTTCTCCGTTGCGACCGCGCCCGAGCGCTGCATCACATTCGCCGACCTCAATGCGGGAGCCCCCGGATGGGGGCTGGCGGCGCAGATCTATTCGCTGCGAACGGTTGGCGATGGCGGCATCGGCAACTTCGCCGGCGTCGCGGCCTTGGGCCGCAGCGCCGCCAGGCGGGGAGCCGACGCGTTGGCGATCAGCCCTGTCCATGCGCTTTATGGAGCCGAACCCGCCCTCTTCAGCCCTTACTCGCCCTCGACGCGCCTGTTCTACAATCCGCTTCACGCCGACCCCGGAGCCGTGCTTCCAGGCGAGCTGATTCAGGATGTGATCGCGAAGTTCGGTCTCGCCGACGCGATGGCCAAGCTCGGATCCCTGCCGCAGGTCGACTGGCTTGCCGCGACAGCGCAGCGTTGGACGCTGCTGCGCGGCCTGTTCGACGCCCTGCGCGATCCCGCCTGCGCGGCCGAGGCTTCGCGTACCGATTTCGAACGCCATCTGGCTGAGGCCTCGCCGCTTCTGAAGGCCCATGCCGTCTTCGAGGTCTTGCACGCGGCAGAGCTGCGTCGCGACCCGGCCGTCAGGAACTGGCGCGACTGGCGGCCGGCCTTTCGCGATCCCGACAGCCCCGAAGTCGCCGCCTTCGCCGCCAAGCATCAGGACGAAGTCGCCTATCAGATCTTCCTGCAATGGCTGACGGGCCGCTCCTATGGCGAGGCTCAGCGGGTCTGCCGCGAGAGCGGCATGAATGTCGGGCTCATCGCCGATCTCGCCATCGGCATGGACGGCTCCGGCAGCCACGCCTGGAGCCGCCAGCACGAGATCCTGGGCGGCCTCAGCATCGGCGCACCGCCCGACTATTACGCAGCGGAGGGGCAGAACTGGGCCCTGACCACCTTCTCGCCGCGCGGCCTCGCCGCATCAGGCTTTGCGCCCTTCATCGAGACGCTGCGCGCGAGCCTGCGCTATGTCGGGGGCATCCGCATCGACCATGTCATGGGCATGAGCAGGCTTTGGCTGATCCCCGAAGGCGCCGGGGCGCTTGACGGCGCCTATGTCAGCTTCCCTGCCGAGACGCTGTTTCGCCTGGTCGCGCTCGAATCCTGGCGGCACAGGGCGGTCGTCATCGGCGAGGATCTCGGCACGCTGCCGAACGGCTTTCGCGACGATCTGCGCGCGCAGGGCGTCGCCGGCTTGCGCGTCCTGCGCTTCGAGAAGACTGAGCACAGCTATGTGCCGCCGGAACAATGGGATGCCGGTGCGGTCGCCCTGACCACGACCCATGACCTGCCGCCGACCGCCGGCTGGTGGGCCGGAACCGACATCGACCCCAGTGACGATGGCATCGACCAGGACAATCTGCGCGCCTGGGATCGCGGCGTGCTCTGGGGCGCCTTCCAGAATGCCGGGCTGGTCGAGGGCGAGCGCCCGGCGCCCGACGACACCGACCCGGTGGTCGACGCCGCGATCCGCTACATCGCCCGGACGCCCTGCACGCTGAAAATGCTGCCTATCGAGGACGCGCTCGGCATCAGGACGCAACCCAACGTGCCGGGCACAACGACGGAGAAGCCGAACTGGCGGCATCGGCTCGATGGCGAGGCGGGCGCTCTGCTGGATGACGCAACCGTACAGGCGAGGCTGCGCCATCTCGGGCCGCCGCGTGGGACGAATTAGCCCATTCCCTCAGCCCTCATCCTGAGGAGCAGCCGTCATTCTGCGTCTCGAAGGATGGTCCAGCAGTCTCGGGAGCCTCCTGGAACATCCTTCGAGACGCCGCTTCGCGGCTCCTCAGGATGAGGGCTGAGGAAAGCGAGCATCCGCAAAACGCTATGCCGCCGCCCGCGCCTCGACGATGCCCGCTATCGCCTCCAGCATGCGCGTATCGTCGCCCGCCAGCCCCTCCATCGCCGCCATGCGCGTGATCACGGTGCCGGCGACCGCCTCCTCGACCGTGTCCTCGGCATAGGCATAGAAGATCGTCGCGTGCTGGCCGTCGCGATGGCAGCGGCCCTCGATCTGCTGGAGCTGGATCGCGGAGTGGCGCATGTCGTGGATCACCAGCGAGCGCTCGCGGTCGCCGCCCGGCATCTCGCCGCGATGCAGCGAGATCGATTCCGTCACAGTGAAGATCACGGCGTCGAGGCGGCCGGTCTGGAAAGCGATGCGCGTCTCTTCATTGACCGCGCCGGAGCGCTCGCCATTGATCTCGCCGACCGCCCAGCCGCGCCCGCGCAAGGCCTCGGCCAGCATGGCGCTGGTTTCCAGGAAGGCGACCGAGACCGCAACCTGCTCGTCATTGCCAAGCAGGTCATCGCAGAAATCGACCGTTCCCGGAATCCGCAGCAGGCTCGCCTTTTGGCGGAAGCGCAGATCCGCCGCCCAACCTTGCGGCTTGCGTGTCGAGCCTCCAGCCAGACCCAATTCGCGCCGGAATTCGCGCCAGGTCGCATCATAGAGCTTTCGTGCCGCGCTATCCAACGCCACCGGCGCGAGCTCGCGCTGCACCTCGGGCCAGCCGGCGATCTCTTCGGGCCGGCGGCGCAGGCCGATGGCGCGCTCGCCGCGATAGAGCAGAGCCGCCATCACCTTGCGATCAGCCTCGTTGGGCTCCCAGCTCCAGTTCTTCCAGCGCCCTTTCGCCCGGCCGATCCTGAGCTGCTTCATCAGCACGCGAAACCCGTCGAGATCGGCGCTCGGCATGCCCGCGGCCCGCGCCAGCAGCGGCCCGAGATAGGAGAGCTCATGCGGCGACTGCCCGGCGGTGGCGCTCATATAGATCGTGAAGCGCCCGGCTGCGGCCATCTGCCGGCAGACCAGCCCCTGCTGCGAATTCGGGTTGCGGATGCGATGCGCCTCGTCGATCACGACGAGCGGCCAGACACGCTTGGGCGCACCATGCTTTGCAAGCTCATTGTTCTTCGCCCGGGTCGAGCGCTTCTTGCTGTCGGCAGGGGCTGCCAGCAGTGACTTCGTCCGCTCGAAATTCATCAGCGTGACGCGTTTCGCCGGCAGGCCCGAGAGCGCCATCGTCCGCCGCCATTGCGGGATCGCACCCTTCGGGCAGATCACCAGCACCTCCTCCTCCGGCATCGCCGAAAGCGCGAGCCAGGCGGACAATGTCTTGCCGAGCCCGGTCAGATCCCCGAGCAGAAAGCCCGGCGCGCCCGCGGCCCGCGCAGCCAGAATCGCATCGCGCGCGACGAGCTGATGGGCGTGGGGCACCATCAGGGCGGCGCCGTCGGCTTGCGTCCCGGAGATCGAAGTCATGCCGTCTGCGTTGCCACGTCCACGGCTTGCGCCGCAAGCCCGGCGCCCCGCGCCACCGCCGGCACGAGCCTGTCGACGCTCTCCAACTCCCGCACCAGAAGCGCCAGGAAATTTGTCACCAGCCGCGGCAGCACACGGCCCGACATGGTCTGCAATTGCAGGCTGCGCGAGGGCATCTCGGCATCCTTCAATGGCAATGCGACGAGCGAGCCGTCGCGTTCCGAAGCCCCGAAGGCGATGCTGCTGGCGAAGGTTACGGCCCCGCCGAGCCGGCAGAAATGCAGCACGCTGGTGACATTGGTCGAGGTCAGCACCGGATCCAGCGTCAGTCCCCGCGCCGTGCAATGGATGTCCATGACCTTGCGCACCGTCGCCTCGCCATCGAGCATCGCGATCGGATAGGCGAAGATCTCCTCCATGCTGACCGGGGCCCGAGCCAGCAGCGGATGGTTTGAGGCGACATAGGCATAGGTCGGAACGGCACGCTGCCAATGGCTCGTGACGCCACGCTCGGAGGTCAGCACGAAGGTTGCGCCGATATCGACCGCGCCGAGCCGCACCTGCTCCGTCACCACCAGCGGCGACATCACCTTGATGTCGAAGGCGACCTCGGCATGCCGTTTGCGGAAGGCGTGGATCATCTCGGGAATGAAGCTGATCGCCAGGCCCTCGGTAACGCCCAGCCGGATCAATCCCTTGTCGGCGCTATTGAGTTCGCGGATTTCGCTGACGACCTGCTCGCTCTCCAGCGCCAGGCGCTGCGCATAGGCGGCCAGTGTCTCTCCGGCCTGGGTCAGGATCATGCCGCGCGCGCGCCGCTCGAACAGCAGCGCGTCGAGTTCCTTCTCGAGATTGGAGACCTGCCGGCTGACCGCAGACGCCGCCACGCGCAGGCGCTGGGCCGCCGCGCTGACCGAACCGGTCCGGGCCACCTCGAGGAAATATCGCAGGGCCGATGTCTGCATGGGAACGCCTGTAGCCGTCCCATGCCCAAACGGCAACGATCCGTTCGATTCATTCTTATGGCGGCAAGCGCAATCCTTGGGCAGATTTGCGTCCGCACAAAGGAACGGCAGAGACGGTAAAGCCGCGACGCCGCAAACCGCTTCGAGGGGACCGAAGAATGACATTGATAGCCAAGGCTTGCGCGCTGATGCTGGCTTCGACCACGCTGGTGGCGACGGCGTCCAGCCCGGCGCTCGCCCAAAAGGCCGCAAACACTGTCCGCTTCGCCTATGATCAGGCGCCGGAGAACGTCGATCCGTTCTTCAACAATGTCCGCATCGGCGTGATCATCGGCGCCAATGTCTGGGACACCCTGATCTACCGCGACCCCGACACCAACGAGTACAAGGGCCAGCTCGCCAAGAGCTGGAAGCAGATTGACGACAAGACGATCGAGTTCGATTTGCGCGAGGGCGTCAAGTTCCACAATGGCGAGGAGTTCGACGCCGACGACGTCGTCTACACGCTGAACTTCATCGCCAAGCCCGAGAACAAGGTCGTCACCCAGGGCAACGTCAACTGGATCGGGAAAGCCGAGAAGCTCGACAAATACAAGGTCCGCGTCACGACCAAGGAGGTCTTCCCGGCCGCGATCGAATATCTCGCCGGCCCGGTCGTGATCCATCCCAACGAATATTACGAGAAGGTCGGCCCCAAAGGCCAGAACGAGAAGCCGGTCGGCTCGGGTCCCTACAAGGTCACCAACTACGTCCCGGGCAAGTCGATCACGCTCGAGGCCAACAAGGACTATTTCAAGGATTCACCGAAGAAGCTCGGCAAGATCGGCAAGATCGAGATCCGCTTCATCCCCGATCGCCAGACCCAGATGGCCGAGGCGCTGTCGGGCGGCGTCGACCTGATCATGCATGTCCCCAAGGACCAGGCCGACCAGCTCAAGGCCGTGCCGACGCTGCAGGTCGTCTCGGGCGAGACCATGCGTATCGTCTTCATGCAAATCAACTCACTGGAGAACACGCCCGCGCCGGCGCTGAAGGATGAGCGCGTCCGCAAGGCGATCAACCACGCCATCGACCGTGAGGCCATGGTCAAGAATATCGTCGGCGAGGGCTCGCGCGTCCTCAACACGATCTGCTTCCCCTCGCAGTTCGGCTGCACCGACGAGGGCGCGGCGCGCTACCCCTATGATCCCACCAAGGCCAAGGCCCTGCTCGCCGAGGCCGGCGTCAAGGACCTGACGCTCGACATCGTCGCCTATCGCGAGCGCAACCAGACCGAGGCGCTGATCGGCTATCTCCAGCAGGTCGGGATCAAGACCAATCTGCGCTTCCTGCAATATGCCGCAATGCGCGAGGTCATCAGCAGCAACAAGGCCAACCTGACGCACCAGACCTGGGGTTCCTTCTCGGTCAACGACGTCTCGGCCAATACGCCGAACTACTTCGCCTTCCGCACCGAGGACATCACCAGGGACGCAGCCGTCCGCGACCTGCTCAACAAGGGCAACAACTCGGTCGCGCCCGATATCCGCAAGGCGGCCTATAAGGAGGCGCTGAAGATCATCGCCGACAAGGCCTATGCCGTGCCGCTTTACTCGTTGCCGGTCTACTACGTCGCCAGCAAGGACCTGGCGTTCAAGGCCTATCCCGACGAGATGGTGCGTTTCTGGGAGATGGGCTGGAAGTAAGCTCGGGTCCAGCCTCTAATCTCTCGCTGTCATTGCGGGCACCCGGGTCTTGCCTTCGGCAAGCCCGAGTACAGGCTCCGCGAAGCAGTCCGGAAAGTCGCGCCACGGCCCCTGGATTGCTTCGTCGCTGCGCTTCTCGCAATGACGGCCTCGCGTCGGAAGGAGTTTGCATGCCGACGATTCTCAAAGCGAAGGGACCTGCCCCTTGCTAGGCTTCATCCTCAAACGCCTCGGCCTTGCGGTTCTCGTCGCGCTGACGGTGTCGGCGCTGGCCTTCATCCTGCTGCGCCTCTCCGGCGATGTCGCGGTCGCGATCGCCGGCGAAGGCGCGCAGCAGGCCGATATCGACCTGATCCGCGAGACCTATGGCCTCAACCGCCCCATCATCATTCAATATCTCGACTGGCTCTGGCGGACGCTGCAGGGCGATTTCGGCACCTCGATCTATTTCAAGACCGATGTCGCGGCTCTCGTCTTCTCCAAGCTCCCGGCCACGCTGATCCTCGGCCTGAGCTCGCTCGTCTTCGCACTCGCAATCTCGATCCCACTCGGCGTGCTGGCGGCTGTCTACGCCAATAGCTGGATCGACCGGCTGGCGCTCGCCATTGCCGTCGTCGGCCAGGCCCTGCCGAATTTCTTCTTCGCCTTGTGCCTTGTGATGCTGTTCTCGATTACGCTGCGCTGGCTCCCGGTCTCCGGCTCGCAGAGCTGGCAGCATTACGTCATGCCGACGATCGCGCTCGGCTACTATGCGGCACCCGCCTTCATGCGGCTGATCCGCGCCGGCATGATCGAGGTGCTCTCGGCCGACTATATCCGCACCGCCCGGGCCAAAGGCGTCGCGCCGCGCAAGGTCGTCTTCACCCATGCGCTGCGCAACGCCCTCGTGCCGGTCGTGGCGCTGGCCGCCGTGCAGCTCGGCTTCCTGCTCGGCGGCTCGGTGGTGATCGAGACGATCTTCGCGCTCGATGGGCTGGGTTATCTCGCCTATCAGAGCATCACCTATAAGGATTTCCCGGTCATGCAGATGGTCGTGATGCTGCTCTCGGCTGTCTACGTCCTGCTGACGCTCGCAGCCGACATCGCCAATGCCTGGCTCGATCCGCGCATCAGGGTGTCCTGAGATGCAGGATATTCCAAGATGAGCGACGCCCCCCTCACCCTGCCGCGGCCTGCAGCCCTGCCCCAGGGCAAGACCCTGCTGCGACGCATGCTCTCGCAGACGACGCTGATGATCGGGCTCGGCCTGCTGGCCTGCTTCATCGCCATCGCCGTGCTTGCTCCCTTGCTCGCCCCGCACGACCCCTATGTCCAGAACCTGACGGCCCGCAACATCCCGCCCTTCTGGTACGACAAGGGTAACTGGGCCCATCCGCTCGGCACCGACCCGCTCGGCCGCGACTATCTCTCGCGCCTGCTCTATGGCGCCCGCATCTCGCTGCTGATCGGCATCAGCGTGGTGATCCTGTCGGGGTTGATCGGCGCGACCATGGGCCTGCTCGCCGGCTATTTCGGCGGCCGCATCGACCTTGCCGTCACCTTCATGGTGACGACGCGGCTCGCCATGCCGGTGATCCTGGTGGCGCTCGCGGTCGTCGCCATCATCGGCTCTTCGCTCTGGGTCGTAATCCTCGTGCTCGGCCTGCTGAAATGGGATCGCTTCGCCGTGGTGATGCGCAGCGCGACGCAGCAGGTGCGCTCGCTCGACTATATCGCGGCAGCCCAGGCCTCGGGCGCATCGACGCTGCGCATCATCCTGAAGGAGGTGCTGCCCAACGTCATGCCGCATCTCATCGTGGTCGCGACCCTGGAGGCCGCGAGCGCGATCCTGCTGGAAGCCGCTCTCTCTTTCCTCGGCCTCGGCGTGCAGCCGCCACTGCCCTCCTGGGGCCTGATGATCTCCGAGGCGAAGGCCTACATGTTCTTCGGCTTCTGGCTTATCGCCTTGCCGGGCTCGGCGCTGGCGTTGTTGATCTTCGCGATCAACCTCGCCGGAGACGGCCTGCGCGACGCGCTTTCGCCACCCCGCAACGTTTGATTCCATCGACCCTTTCTGCCGCTGAACGGAGACCATCCATGACCCGCGCCCAGGCCATCGCGCATGCGCAAGACTATTTCGACTCCGGCAGCTTCAAGAGCGACCTCGCCCGCCTGGTCGCCATGCCGACCGAGAGCCAGAACCCCGACCGCGCTCCAGTCCTCGCGGAGTATCTCGAAACCGAGATGCGCCCGCTGCTGGAGGGGCTTGGCTTCACCTGCCAGACGCTGACCCACCCGCTGTCGCGCGGACCCTTCCTGCTCGCCACCCGCATCGAGGACCCGGCCCTGCCGACGATCCTCGGCTACGGCCATGGCGACGTCATCCGCGGGCTCGATGCGCAATGGAGCGAAGGGCTCTCGCCCTGGCGGCTCGTCGAGAAGGACGGGCGCTGGTATGGCCGCGGCGTTGTCGACAACAAGGGCCAGCACGTCATCAATATCAACGCCTTGCGTGCCGTTCTCGAAACCCGCGGCAAGCTTGGCTTCAACGTCAAATACCTGATCGAGATGGGCGAGGAATCGGGCTCTCCCGGCCTGCGCGAGCTCTGCGCCGAGCAGAAGGAGCTGTTCAAGGCCGATGTGCTGATCGCCTCCGACGGGCCGCGCCTCAATGCCGAGCGGCCGACGGTTTTTCTCGGCGCACGCGGCGGCGTCACCTTCGATCTCTCGATCGTCGCCCGCGAGGGCGGCCATCATTCCGGCAATTGGGGCGGCATCCTCTCCGACCCGGCGATCCAGCTTGCCCACGCCATCGCCTCGATCACCTCCCCCAGCGGCCAGATCCGCATCCATGAATGGGTGCCCAAGGAACTGCCGGCAGCCGTCAGCAAGGCGCTGGTCGGTTGCGAGATCGATGGCGGCCCGGACGGCCCGACGATCGACCCCGCCTGGGGCGAGCCCGGCCTGACCCCAGCCGAGCAGGTCTTCGGCTGGTGCTCCTTCGACGTGCTCGCAATGAAGTCCGGCGTGCCGGAGACGCCGGTCAACGCCGTGCCGCCCAGCGCCTGGGCGCGCTGCCAATTGCGCTTCGTCGTCGGCATCGACCAGGACGACATCGTGCCGGCCCTGCGCCGGCATCTGCAGCGCCACGGCTTCCCGATGGTCGAAGTCTCGCTGTCGCGCGAGGCGATCTTCGGCGCGACCCGGCTCGACCCGGAAGACCCCTGGGTGGATTTCACCCTCGCTTCGATTGCCAGGAGCACCAACAAGAAGCCGGCGCTCTTGCCCAATCTCGGCGGCTCTCTGCCCAACGACATCTTCGCGGATGTGCTTGGCCTGCGCACGATCTGGGTGCCGCATTCCTACCCCGGCTGCTCGCAGCATGCGCCGGACGAGCATCTGCCTGTCACGATCGCCCGCGAGGGGCTGACGCTCATGGCTGGGCTCTATTGGGATATCGGCAGTGGCGAGGCGCCTCCGGTCTGAGGGACCGGGCCGCTATTCCTGCGGCTGGCGTGGATCGCGGCCGGGCGGCAGGTCGATCGGTGTCGCCGGCGGTCCCTCGGGCGGTCCGTTCGGCGGCAATTCCGGAGGCGGCTCGGTCGGGATGCCGGCCGGCGCCTCGTCCGGCGGCGATTCGACCGGGGGGGCCGGTGGAATCTCGGTCGGCATCAAGGGCGGCGCCTCGAGCGGCGGATTCGGCGCCGCCGGCGTGCCGCCCGGATCGGCCAGAGCGTTTCCAGGCGAAGTGGAGACCGGTTCGCGTGAAGAAAACGCGTTGAAGGAAAGACCTGGAGCCATTGAACGGTCCGACCGGATCGGAGATGGCTTCAGCTGTTGCGAAAACGAATGGGTCATGCGCGCTCCTCCATCCCCAGGCAAACGCCCGATCCGGCCGAAGGTTCGCAATGCGGGTGAAAAGCAGACGGCCGCGCTTGAGCGCGGCCGTCATCCTGAAGTGGATCTGGAAGCGCTCAGAACTGGTAGCGCAGCCCGCCATTGAAGGCATAACCCTCGATCCGCTCACCGAAGCGCAAATCGGCGCGCACGAAGCCCGACAGGCCGGGCGTCGTCGAGGAGACGGCGAGACCCGCACTGAACTGTCCATAGGTCCCGACCCGGTCCGTGGTCGTCGGGAAGCTCAGGCCGCCGATCTCGCCCGACGCCTTGCTCTTGCCGGCGAATTCGCGCCAGACGCTGGCCGCGATATAGGGCGCGAGCACGATCGTCTCGGTCGGTTGGATAAAGGTGCCGAGCTGCACGCCGAAGCGGCCGGTGACGCTCTCGATCGGCTGCCAGCTGACATTGGCCTGCAGCGTCCGCAGCGAGTCGACCTCGGCGCGCGAATAGAGCAGCGCGATGGAGGGGTCGATATAGATGCTGTCGGTGATGTTGAAGCGCTGGCTCATCGAGGCCAGGCCGCTCCAGCCATCCGCCTTGAACTTCGCATTGGTGATACCGGCCGAAGCGGAATTCAGCTTGAGGTCGAAATTGTCCCGCCGCACCAAGACGTCGAAGGCGAAGCCCGAGCCGCTCCGGACCGCGCCATAGAGGCCATAGAAGGGCTGCTCGACCTCTAGGCGCGTATCGGGTGTCGTGACCTTGGCGTCGACCTTGCCGCCATGGATGCCGAGATTGGCGGTCCAGCCGGTGCCGTTGATGTTGTAGAGGCCAGCGTCGATGCCGAGCTGGAAACCACTGAAGCCAGCCTCGTTGACGCTCCGGAATGAACGCGACACTCCGCCGAGGCTGCCGACGGTGCTGTTCGAAGTGATGTCGAAATGCCCGCCGCGCGCACGCCCCCAGGTGCCGAGCGAGAAGGTGTTCGGCTGCGGGTCGGACGGGCCGCTGATGAACGCCGAGGCCGGCTCGCTGAAGGCGTTGATCGAGGCCAAGGCGCTCGACACGGAGGCAACGAAGCCCGTGGCCGCAACGACGTTGAGATCCGGCCGCACGACATAATTGCCCGAGCCAGGCGTGGCCTCGCCGAACCAGTACTGCACAAGGCCGTTATTGGTGATGAGCTGGCCGGCACCGTTCGGGAACGGGCTCGGCCCGGTCGGAGTCAGCGCATTGGCGGCGACAAACTGGGCGCCGGCTGCACCGTTGACCACCAGGACGTCGCGATTGAGCACCGCGGATGTCGAGGTCAGCTGTGCGAAATCGACCGTCGTCAGGCCTGAGGACGCTCCGCCGACGCTGATCCGGTCGGCCGCCGCGTTGACGATGTCGAGATCGAGCCCGACACGGCCATTGCCGGACCAGCCGCCGCCGACCGTGACGAGGTTGTTGGTGGCGCCGTTGCGCAGGTCGATCATGCCGGTGTTGGCGAGGTTGCCGGAGGTCGTCAGCCTCGCGCCCTGGCCGAGGCTGACGCTGCCCGCATTCGAGAGCGAGGCGAGATTGGCTGCGAGATTGGCCGCGATGGTCACCTGGCCGGTATTGCTGAGAGGGCCGATGACGTTGAGATTGCCGCCGATGAGGTTGATCGCGCCGGCATTGTTGACCTGCAGGCCGCTGCTCAGCGTCGCCGTCCCGCCGGGTCCGTTGAAGTTGATCACGCCGCTGGCGAGATTGTTGATCGCTCCCGCATCGAGGAGCGCGCCGTTCGTGCCGACATTGATCGTCGCGGCGTTGTTCAGCGTATTGGCCGTGCCTTGCAGGATCGCACCGGCATCAAGCGTGATCGTGCCGGCATTGTTGGTGATCGTGCCTGCCGACAGCGTCCTGCCGGCGCCGATCGTGATCGAGCCGGCGTTGACGAGGCTGGCGAGCCCCGTGAAATTGCCGCCGTTCACGGCAAGGATGGCGCCACCGGCATTGCTGAAGCCGCCATTGCCGGCAAGCACACCGCTCACCGTGAAGGTTCCGGCATTGTTGGCGATGGCGCCATTGATCGTGCCGGCCGCATTGACCGTGCCGCTATTGGTGACGCCGCTCTGGATCGTGCCGGTCGTCGTCAGCGTGCCGGTATTGGTCGCGCTCCCCGCGATGAGGCCGCTGTTGTTCGTCGTGCCGCTATTGATCACCGCGGCGTTGACCGTGCCGGCATTGTTGAACGCGCCGGCCGCGGCCACCGTCACATTCGAGGCCAGGACGCCGCCGGCGAGCAGGCCGAGCGTGCCGTCGGAGACCGTCGTGCCGCCGGTATAGGTGTTGACGCCGCCGAGATTGAGCGTGCCGGCGCCGACCTTGATCAGGCTCGTCCCTGCGCCATCGACGATCGCCGAATTGATGGTTGCCGTCAGACCGGCGCCGTTGACATTGATCGTGCCCCCGCCGGCGACCCCGATGCCGAGCTGGCCTCCATTGAGCGTATAGCCGTCGGCATTGAACTGCAGCGTGTCGAAGGCCTGCGTCCCCGCGACGGTGACGACGCCGGCCGTGCCCTGGAACACGCCGACGGAGCTCCGCCAGGAAGCGTTCACCCCGGCCTGGCCGGGCATGCCGGTCCAGCTCGTATCGGTGCCGTTCCAGGTGCCCGCGCCGCCATCGACAGTGCCGTTGCCGAGCGTGTCTGCCCCGTCCCAGAACTGCATGATCTGCCCGGCACCGAGCACGGCGAGGTTGACCTGCTCGGCCGCGCCGGGAGCGTTGGTGTAGACCTGCCCCGTGAAGCCCGCGACGTTGACCGTGGCGTAGTTCCCGGTAATCGCCCCGCCACCCACGACGCTGATCAGCCTGTAGAAGCCCGCGGATGCCGCCGTCGCGGTCAGCGTGCCGCCGAGCTGAACCGGCCCGTTGGAGATCACGAGATCATTGGTGACGCCGCCGACCGTACCCGGACTGTTGAGCTCGAACACCGAATTGGAGCCGGCGTTCAAGGTCAGCGAGCCGACTGTCAGCGTTCCCGGGCTCTGCCCGGCCGAGAGCGTGCCGCCGGCATTGACCGTGACCGCGCCGCCGATCGTGCCGATGCCGGACAAGGTGCCGGTGTTGTTGACTGCCACCGCAGTCGCGCCGAGCGAGCCATTGACCCGCAATTCGCCGCCATTGATCGTGGTAGCGCCATTGTAGGTGTTGGCCCCGGAGAGCGTAAACAGGCCAGTGCCGGTCTTGGTCAGCCCGCCCGCGCCCGAGGCCGCGCCAGCGAAGATCGTCGAGCTGTTGTCGCTGACGGTCAGGGTTGCCCCCAGCGTCGCAAGCGAGCCGGCGACGCCGGAGAGCGAGCCGATCGTCTCGGCTGCGGCGACATTGAGCGTGGCGCCCGCCGTATCGATATTGACCGCCCCCGAATCGGCGATCGCCGCGCCGCCCTGCAGGGTCAGCGTGCCCCCGCTGACGGTGGTCGTGCCGGTATAGCTGTTGGCGCCGGAGAGGATCAGCGTTCCCGCCCCGTCCTTGGTCAGGGCGCCCGCGCCCGTTCCGATCGCGCCCGAGATCGTCGTGTCTCCCGCGCCGCCGACGGTCAAGCCGAACGCACCGGCAACGCCGCCCGACAAGGTAAGCGTCCCGGCGTCGGAATTGATCCGGCTGGCCCCGGCGAGCGTCACCGATCCCGCGAAGCTGTTGGCGCCGGAGATGTTGCGCAACGCGCCATCCGAGGCCACGCCTGTCCCGTTCAGCGACAGCGATTCCGCCCCGACCGCGATATTCCCCTGAATCTGCAAGGCCGCGCCAGCCGCGACCGTGGTCCCACCGGCCGTCGTGCCGAGCGCTGTAGCGTTCTGGATGTTGACGACGCCGGCATTGATCGCGGTTGTGCCGCCATAGGTGTTGGCGCCTGTCAGGATCAGCGTGCCTGTGCCCGAATTGGTCAGCCCGCCGGCACCGGTGATCGCTGTCGTGCTGACGGTGGTCTGCCCCGGTCCGCTGAAACTGAGCGTATTGGCGCCCAACGCGATGCCGCCGGTCAGAGTCAGCGCCTGGCTCGCCTGGACGCTGACGAAGCTACTCGCAGAAAGGCTGATCGCATTGGCTATGGTAACGGCCACCGCGTTGGAGCCGAGCGTGCCGCCGGCGAGCGTGATCGTCCCCGTGCCGAACCCGCCGGCCACGGAGGTCGCCGCAGTGGCTCCAGTGGCGATCGTCGTCCCGCCAACATAGGCACCTGCGGCGTCGATGAGAACTAGACCGCTGCCGACAACAACCGCGCCTGCGCCCGTGATGCCCGCTGTTGTGACGTTGATCGCGCCACCGCCGAATGTCAGCGTGTTCGCCCCAAGCGCGACACCGCCCGTCAGAGCGAGCCCGTTAGCCGCAGAGACGATCGAGGCATTGCTGCCAAGCGTGATCGCACCGCCATAGGTGTTGGTACCACTGACATTGCGCAACGCACCACCGCCCGCGACGCCGGTGCCGTTCAGCGTCAGCGCCTCGCTGGCGATCGTAATGCCGCCCTGGAGCTCCAGCGCCGCGCCGCTCGCAACCACAGTGCCCGCAGCCGCCGTGCCGAGCGCCGTCGCAGCCTGGA
Source organism: Allobosea psychrotolerans (assembly GCF_002917105.1). Classification (GTDB taxonomy): domain Bacteria; phylum Pseudomonadota; class Alphaproteobacteria; order Rhizobiales; family Beijerinckiaceae; genus Allobosea; species Allobosea psychrotolerans. The sequence continues at coordinate 608,623 of NZ_PQFZ01000001.1, read as the reverse complement.
TGTTCAGCACACCCTGGGAGATCGTCGTCAGGCCGGTATAATTGGAGGCTCCTCCGGCATCGCCGAGCGTCAGTGTTCCGGTGCCGGTCTTGGTCACGGTCAGGCCGACGCCACCGCCTTCCTGGATGCTGCCCGCGAAGGTCGTGGAGGTATTGAGAGCACCGATGGTCAAAGTTGCTCCGACCAACGTGGCGAGCACGCGAGAGCTGCTCCCGCCGCTCAGCTCGCCGAGCGAAACCGCACTGGCCGTCTGGATGAAGATATTCCCGGCCGCGCCGAGCACGAAGCTGGCCGCCGCGGCCGAGCCGGTTCCCTGGAACGAGATGCCGCCATTTCCAGCGGTGGTGTAAACCACATTCGTCCCGGCATCGGCAGCACCACCAAAAACCAGACCCTGGCTGGGGCTGATCACGAAATTCTGCGTCACGCCGGAGTTGTTCGTCACCGAGCCGGCCATGGACAGGGTGTTGCCGACGGTGATCGTATAGCCCTGCGCGCCGGCGTCATAAGTGATGCCCCCGACCGAGGTGGAGGCCGAGATCGCGAGCGCCGCGGGCGCGATCGCGCCCTGGAAGACTGCGGTCTCGCCGGCCGTGTCGGGGACATCGGCCGGCGCGGACCAGTTCGTCGCCGTGTTCCAGTCATTGCCCGGGCCGGCCCAGACCTGCTGCGCCTGCGCCACGTCCGGCTGGAACAGCATCAGCCCGACGATCACGCCCGTCGTCAGGGCGGTTGTCGCTGCGAGTCGCCGCAAACCTTCGCTGGCGGTCCCGGTCGGCATGGGCGCGCTCAGTCTGTGAGCGTCCAGAACGTCGGCCGTCTTCAGCATCTAGGACCTCAAGTCGTATTTGCAGCGTGTCCGTATTCGTCGGCCTGGCGCCAGATAGAAGCGAAGCGGAAACAAGGCGGCCGCCAAATCGACAAAATTTCACCTGAATCCATCCCCTGTTTGCTCCCCTTAAGTCAATACCATGCCCGACAGTCAGAGACCGGCATGGCCAGCTTTGCGCATGCATGACGCAAGTGCGATATTTGGCTTATTCTTTTTAAATCAAAATGTTGCTGCAATTTTCTCAAGAACCGACAACGCACTTGCGAAATGCGGAGAGATAGCGGCGGCCGTTTTTGCCGGCGCGTTACAGAAATACAACGCAGATGCCGGCTAAACGGCGTTTTATCCACGCACCGCAGCGTCTTACTTCGCTCACAAGCATGCAGGGCGCCCGCCCCGTTTTGGCAACGCAGAGAAAATTGACGTTAGTCTCTTAGCTTGCGCGGGTTTCTCAATGTTGCCTGCACACGAACACCAGACCGAAGCGCACACCCGGCAGTATTCGCGCCTCCGACATCGTTGCCGCGCTAACATCCGCAGGATCAAGGTTACGCCGGGCAGCGAGCCCCGACGCGCGGTCCGGAGCGCGTCTCTCGCCACATTTGGCGCCTGATCGCCGCAAAGCGTGATTCGAGCGGGCGTGACGCAAGGCCGGCAACGCCAAGCGACACATGTGCCGACCCTGTGCCGTGAGCCGCCTGGAGCATGCGAAAAAGCAGGAGCCGGTTTTTCGCATGCTGCTCTCACTCTTCGATGAGCGCGGCTCGGCTCCAGCCTCAAACCAAAAAAGGGAGCGCTCAACGCGCGCCCAATCTGCAAACAATGCTGCGAAAGGACGCCCCGATGTCAGGGCTCCTCGTCCGATCAGTATCTGTCGTAACGGCGGTAACCTGGAGGCGGGCCACCATAGCCGCGGCGCGGCCCGTATCCGTAGCCAGGCCCGCGCCCGTAGCCAGGCCCACGTTCGTAACCTCTACGCCCGTAGCGCTGCTGGCGCTGTGTTTCTTCGATGATCATGAGGCGACGCTGCTTGGCCGCGGTCATGGCGAACTCTACAGCCTGCCCGTCGAGCTGACGAGCCACGGTGGCAGGCAATGTCTCGGCCGCGTTAGCTGCCGTCGAGGCAGCAATCGCAGCACTCGCAAGAGCAATGGCACCGACGAATCCGGCAAGGATAGACGTCCTATTCATATTAAATCCTCTCGTGCCGCGTCAGGCGGGCGGCTAATAACGCGAAGAGCGTCGAATCGTTCCACTCGACTTACCGGGGAGACTGCGTTGCGTTCAAGCCTCGCCGAGCCGCGGCGCGGTCGCCAAGAGCGCTCCGGCACCACGTCTATACGTCTCCAGCCCCCGGATGAATGCCGCCATCGCGACGGCGGAAGCAGCCATCGGCAAGATCGCCTGAGCGACCGACCGCGCCTTTTCGGCGTACGGTGCATGGAAACTGCGAAATGAAAGACAAGCCGCACAAACCGTTCCGACTTTGTGTCGCCGAAGGACCACTTTTCAGGAGGCCGGCCACCGGCGGCGGATGGCGGATCGGGCGGCGCGCACCGCGAGCGTCCGGTGCGCTCCGATGGCAGCGGGCGCAGATGCCTGCAATGATCGCCCGGTCGTTCCGGACGCTATCCTGCCGGGCGATTGCTGTATCGCTGGCGAGACTCACCGTCAGGGATATGGCTGCCGTTGCATCAACGCGATGATCGCCTGCAAATCCTTGCTACTGCGAGCGAGCTTTTCGCTCAGCGTTCATAGCCTGCCGTCGATTGCCACGTCGAAGGTAGCGACGCCTTCGGCAACCTCCAGCTCCGGCCGGGTCAAGGCTTCAGGATGACGAAGGGTGCGCACAGCATCATGGTAGCCTGTATCCCAATGCTCGTTGATGTTTGACGCGGAGAAAGCGAAATCCTTGGTCGCCCCAAGATGCGGGCGAGCGTGATAGATCAGCTGAACAATGCGGAATAATTTGCGATCGACCTGCTTATGAAGGCGCTGTATTGTTGGCAAATCGGACACATCAGAGGGCAATTCAGCGAGCGCTAGAGAGACTGTGTTCTTCAGTCTCTGCATTTGCCGAAAGGCGTTACTGCCCGCCCGCGTGCGGCTCGCGTATTGAATCTCATTTTGGCGAGTCATCGTCTCTGCAAGGTCGGACGGGTAGTCGCCACGCGTGTTCCAGACGTCCACTTGGAACACCAGGCTGTCGCGGTGCGGTTCGGCCTCGACAGCCCATTGCAACGGCGTATTGGAGACCACTCCCCCATCCCAATAGAATTCGCCATCCACCTCCACGGGTGCGAACATCGGCGGTAGCGCTGCGCTGGCGAGCACATGCTCCAAACGGATGTCGTGGGAGGCGGTATCGAAATAGCCGAAATTGCCCGTGCGGATGTTCACGGCTCCGACACTGAACCGCATCGAACCCGCGTTGATGCGGTCGAAATCGACATAGCGGCTCAACGACTCCTTGAGTGGAGTGGCGTCGTATAGGCTGATGGCGCCGTCGCAGCCGGTTGGCCACAGCCACGCCGGAAGCAGCCTGGGCGAGAACATCGACCGGACGCCTGCAGCCGCGGCAGAGACAGCGCTTAGATGGCCAAGCCAGGCGCGAATTGCCCGCGAACCGATCACATCCGCGGGCAAAGCCGCCAGCCAGGCCGTGCACCAGGGTTGACTGGCCACCTCGTCCCAGAATGTCCGCAGCTTCGCGATTCGATTGCCCGGCGGTGTTCCGGCGATCAGGGCGGCGTTGATGGCACCGATGGAAACGCCCACGATCCAATCGACCTCAAGATTGGCTTCCTCGAGCGCCTGATAGACGCCGGATTGATAGGAACCGAGCGCTCCACCGCCCTGCAGCACGAGGACGATCTGATCGAAGTCGGGGCGCGCCAGGCCACGATGTGACTTGCGCAACGCGGTTCGAGGCGAATTCATCTGAACCTCTTGAATGAGCAGATCGTCCCCGTCGGGTTAGGCCCTACGGGCGATATGCCGATATATTGTTCATCGACGTCACTCGTCAGACGATGTGCATTGTCGGTCAGATCCGGGCGGGGGCATTGATCATCGTCAACTTGCCGGATTGCCCTTGCGGCCGTTGATCGGCTTTCCCGTGACGACTTGGAAACCTTCCGGCGGCGAGCAGGCACCGCAGGCGACGCACGAACTGATCTGAATCAAGTTCATCGGCCTGCAAGGCAGTCATCATGACGAACGCGGAGGCGGTCGCGCCGCCGCCGCGTGGAGGCGCGACCCATGCCTTACGCCAGCCCCGCCGACCTGCCCTCAATGATGCGGAGCCACCTGCCTCGGCAAGCGCAGGCAATCGTCCGTGCAACCTTGAGCCATGCCCTCACCGTCCATGCGGATGAAGGCCTTCGCAAAGAGACCGCCCATGGGATCGCCTGGGCAGCTATCGGACGATCCGATGTCAGGAACGGCAAGCGTCGGGCTCCCGCGACGCCCATTCCTGAAGAACGGAGGCGGGGATGACGAGAGAACGCTCTTGGGGCCCTGCGCCGGGCTTGTTTCCGGGCCTGCTGGCTGTGCAGCGTGCGGCTATGGACGGACTGCGCGGCGCACACGCACGCGCGCTCGACCTCTTCGGCTTCGGTGTGCATGAGTGCGCCTATGAGGTTATCGCCTCCGGCCCGCACTGGCGGTTGCGGCATTACCCGGGGCCAGCGACAGGCGCCTCGGTGCTGCTCGTTCCGGCGCCGATCAAGCGGCCCTATATCTGGGACCTTGCTCCGGGCGTCAGTACGGTTCGTTTCTGTCTTGACCGCGGGTTCAGCGTCCATCTCATGGAATGGCAGCCTCCGGCGGAAAGCGATGGCCCTGCGGGCATCGAGGACTACGCCGACGCGCTCGTCTCAGCTTGCGACGCTATCGCTGCGGAGCGCCCTGGCCTCCCGCCCTTCGTCCTGGGCCATTCACTCGGAGGCACCCTTGCTGCCATCGCCTGCGCATGGCGGCCTTCTCTCGCCCGCGGTCTCGTCCTGCTCGGCGCGCCGATCAGCTTCGAGCCGGGTTCGAGCCGCTTTCGCGACCTGGTCGTTTCGCAGGACGGTGACATCCCAGAGGATGACACGGTGCCAGGCTCGCTGCTCTCGCAGTCCTGCGCATTCCTGGCGCCCGAAACCTTCGTCTGGCCCCGGTTGATGGATGCCGCCTTCAGCCTCGCCGATCCCGCCGCTCTGGAAACCCATATCCGCGTCCTGCGCTGGGCGCTGGATGAGGTGCCGCTTCCCGGCCGCCTCGTCCATCAGATGGTCGAATGGCTCTACCGCGAGGACCGATTCCGCAACGGCACTCTCACGATTGCGGGCAGAACGCTCGGCCCCGGCGATTTGCGCATCCCCGTGCTGGCCGTCGTCAATCCCTCGGACGAGATCGGCCCTCGTGAATCGGCGCAGCCCTTCTTCGAGAGGATGGCCACGAGCGATACGAGGATCATCGAGCACCCGGCGGAAATAGGCATCGTTCTGCAGCATCTGGCAATTCTCACCGGACGCCAGGCGCATGCCGAGACTTGGCCGGAGATTGCGGCCTGGATAGAGGCCCGAGTTTGAGGCCCGAGTTTGAGGCCAAGGATGCGCCGACTGTTTCGAATATGACCTTGTACCGATCCAGCAGGCGCCGGAGCGTGGCGATGCGGCTGCGCGCGCCCGGCCTCCAGAACCGTTCTGATCCCGACAGCTCGCGAGCCTGGCGATGCCGCCAGCCTCCATCTCGGCCCGGCATCACGACCTTGACCAGACGCAAGCCTAAGCAGGTCTTGTGGAGTGCAACTTCGCTCGTGAAACACGAGGCGTGTACCTCGATCGGCGATCTGCCTGTCCGACTTGCCGAAAGAGCAAGCGATTTCGCGACCATTTGATTTTGATCATGGCCGTCGGGTCATCGACGGCCGAGTGTTTCCGAGAACTGGCTTGCTCGGAGGATTTCATGGACATTCTCGAAGCCATCCATGGACGGCGCGCGGTTCGCGACTATGCGGATAAACCGCCGTCGGAATCCGTGATCCACTCCCTCATCGGCGAGGCCGTCTGGGCGCCGAGCGGCATCAATCTCCAGCCCTGGTGCTTTTTCGTGGTCGACGACCCAGCCACGCTGGCCGCCTGCTCGGCTGAGGCCAAGGCTCTGATACTGAAGCAAACGCAGCTACATCCAAAACTTGCTGACATGCGCGAGAGACTGGCCTCGCCGCAATTCAACATCTTCTACAATGCGCCTGTCCTGATCGTGATCTGCTCGACCACGCCGGACGAAATGGCGCTCAAGGATTGTTGTCTCGCCGCCCAGACCTTGATGCTGGCCGCTCATGCCCAAGGTCTCGGAACCTGTTGGATCGGTTTTTCCGAGGCGTGGCTGAACACGCCGGCAGGCAAGGCCAGGCTCGGTATTCCGGTCGAATTCAGGCCCGTCGCCCCCATCATCATCGGTTATCCGAGCGGCCCGACCCAGGCCACCGAGCGGCGTAAACCCGATATTCGGCATGTCACGGCGGATAAATCATGATGACAAGCGCCAACGCCCGATCACTCTTTATCGACCGCGCCGACGCGGGAAGGATGCTCGCGGCCCGGCTACGGACGCTCCAGCTCGACCACCCCGTCGTCTATGCGCTGCCGCGCGGCGGCGTTCCGGTCGCGGTCGAGATCGCCAAGGCTTTGAAGGCTCCGCTCGATCTCATTCTGGTGCGCAAGATCGGAGCACCGGGCCACCCTGAACTCGCACTTGCGGCCGTCGTCGATGGCGACGCGGCGCAGACCGTCCTCAATGAAAGCGTTGAAGCGATGACCGGGGCGAACGCGGCCTTCCTGAACGCCGCGCGCGACCGGGAGCTTGCGGAAATCAAGCGGCGGCGCCCGCATTATCTCGGCGCCCGGCAGCACATCGATCCGTCGGGCCGTACGGCGATCGTGGTTGATGACGGATTGGCCACCGGCGCCACCGCCAAGGCGGCTCTGCAAGCGCTGCGCCGCCGGGGTGCGACCAAGGTGATCCTGGCTGTCCCCGTCGCACCGCTCGATATGCTCGAGCCGATGCGCGCAGAAGCCGACGAAGTGATCTGTCTTGAGACGCCCCATCCCTTTTTCAGTGTCGGCGCCTTCTATGACGACTTTCATCAGCTCTCCGATGCCGAAACCGTGGCGCTGCTCGCGCAGGCTTGGGACGACAAGGCACCGGCCCATGCGGTCGCTCGGTATGAGGTTCGATTGCCACCGCATGATCTCGTCGGGGACTTGCAAGTCCCCGAGGGTGCGCGAGGTGTTGTTCTGTTTGCTCACGGCAGCGGCTCGAGCAGGTTGAGTACGCGCAATCGCGCCGTTGCTGACGATTTGAACAATCGCGGATTCGCCACCTTGCTGTTTGATCTCCTGGCCGAGGATGAAGCCAAGGATCGCCGCCGGGTCTTCGACATCGATCTGCTCGCCGATCGGCTTTTGCATGCAGCGAGCTATATCGGCGAGCGGACCGATCTCGCCGGCCTTCCGCTTGGCCTCTTCGGTGCCAGCACTGGGGCCGCCGCGGCACTCAAGGCAGCGGCCAGGCTCGGCAAGCGGGTGCAGGCCGTCGTTTCTCGCGGTGGTCGCCCCGATCTTGCCGGCGCCGCGCTGCATGACGTCGGCGCCGCCACGTTGCTCATCGTCGGCGGCGCGGACAAAGCCGTCATCGGACTGAACCGGGACGCATTCGCACAGTTGACATGCGACAAGGCCTTGAAGCTGGTTCCCCATGCTGGTCATCTGTTCGAAGAGGCCGGAGCGCTGGAGCAGGTCATGGAGCTGGCCGGGGGCTGGTTCCAGGCCAAACTCGCTCGTCCCGGCGCGCTAGCGCCGGCATCGACGACCCGCGCAGCCGCACTGACTCTATCGGCTCGTCTTGCTGCCGCGGCCGAACCGTTGCCCGAAATCAGCGACCAGGCTTTTGCCAAAGCCTTCGATCGCTATGCGGATGCGCGCGTGGTCCTGCTGGGAGAGGCCAGTCACGGGACCAGCGAATTCTATCGAGCGCGCGCCGCGATCACGCAGCGCCTGATCGAAACACACGGCTTCGACGCGGTAGCGGTGGAGGCCGACTGGCCGGATGCGGCAGCCGTCGACCGGCATGTGCGGCTGAAGCCGCATCAGGCGATGCCGGTCCCGCCATTCAGCCGTTTCCCCACCTGGATGTGGCGTAATACCGACGTCGAAGCGTTCCTGCGCTGGATGCGTGAACGCAACGCCCCCAGGCCGCTCGCCGATCGCGCGGCCTTTTATGGCCTCGACCTCTACAATATGCGCGCCTCGATGGCGGCAGTGCTTGAATACCTCGACAGTGTCGATCCCCAGGCAGCGGGGCAGGCGCGCGCGCGTTACGCCTGTATGACGCCATGGAACGCCGAGCCCGCCGCCTACGGCCGCGCCGCGCTGAGCGAAGGCTACGCGATCTGCGAGGCGCCGGTCGTGAGTATCCTGGTCGATCTGGTGCGCAGGGCGACAGAGTACGCCGCACATGATGGCGAGACTTTCTTCGATGCGACCCAGAATGCGCGACTGGTCGCCGACGCCGAGCGCTACTATCGCGTCATGTACCATGGTGCGCGCGAGGCCTGGAATCTGCGTGACCGGCACATGTTCGATACGCTGGAACGAATCCTGGCCATGCGCGGCCCCAAGTCGAAGATCGTGGTCTGGGCTCATAATTCCCATATCGGGGACGCCCGCTACACGGAAATGGGGGCTTCACGCGGCGAGCTCAACATCGGCCAGCTCTGCCGGGAGCAGTTTGGCCGGGATGCCGCCCTGATCGGCTTTGGCACCCATAGCGGCTCGGTGTTGGCCGCCTCCGATTGGGACGCCCCCGCCGAGGTCAAAGCCGTGCTTCCCTCGAGGCCCGATAGTTACGAGGCGCTGTTCCACACCGCGAGCGTTGCACGCTGTCTGGTCGACTTGCGCAAGGGCCACAACGAAGCCTTGCGCGGCGATCTCCGCCCCACTCGGCTCACACGCTATATCGGCGTGGTCTATCGGCCCGAGAGCGAGCGGATGAGCCACTACGCCTATTCCTCTTTGTCCGACCAGTATGACGGCTTCGTCTGGTTCGACGAGACCCATGCCGTCACGCCTTTGGCTACGCAGCTCTCGACAGGCGAGGACGAGACCTATCCCTTTGGTCTCTGAGACCGGATTCAGGCAGCGCCGACAGCCACCCACACCGCGGAGCGACCGAATTGTGGTGGCTTCGACCCGATTGGGACGCGTCCGTAGCAGGTCGGCGCTTACTAGCGGTTCCTCGCTTCCGCGGTCATCCGCGTCATGAGTTGCGATGCGCTGGTGACGTCTTCGTCGAGAACTCCACGATGAACAAGCTCGAGCTGTCCAAGGTCTATCAAATTATTGAGCCCGGGCCGGTCGTCTTTCTGACGACGGCGCACGAAGGACGCGCCAATGTCATGACCATGTCCTGGCATATGATGGTGGATTTCGAGCCGCCGCAGATAGCCTGCATCGTCAGCGCGGCCAATTACAGCTTTGCCGCGCTGCAAGCGACGAAGGAATGCGTCATCGCCGTCCCCGCTCGGAGGCTGGCAGTTGCGGTGGTCGAGGTCGGCAATTCATCCGGACGCGACATCGATAAATTCGAAAGCTTCGCGCTCACGGCCAAACCGGCCTCGCGCGTCCAGGCGCCCCTCATTGCTCAATGCTTTGCCAATCTCGAATGCAAGGTCATCGATACCCGCCTGGTCACCAGCCACAATCTCTTTTTCCTCGAAGTCGTGGAGGCTTGGATCGATCGCGCGCAGAGACGCCCAAAAACGATCCACCATCATGGCTATGGCAAGTTCGTCGTCGACGGCTCCACGATCCAGTTGCAGTCGAAGATGCGATAGCTGACCTGCTGCCGGCGCTGTGGGCGGTCACTTAAGCTGAGCCGATCTTCTTTTCGAACGCGCTGGGGCCGAGATGGCCGATGGTCGAGTGCCAGCGGATCGCGTTGCGGAATCTCTGAAGCAATCGAACACAGCGACTCTCGCTGCGTCGCGTGTCCGGTCGGTCTTGCCCCTGATCCACTCGGTTCTCAGCGAAGAGACGAAGCTCGCCATAACGGCGTTGTCGCAGACATTGGGCGCGTGCTTCCCCTGCAGGTCATTGCGGATCACATGGACGAATGCCGCTCACGACGCGCCGGTCATCGGCCATGGGGAATCTCAGTGCGACAGCGGAAAACGCGGCGCCGTCTGCCGCTTGCTCAGCCAGCGAACGCAGCGTGACCGACACAAGCCACTTGGTCGATCAGCTATTCCTGAGTCTGCACCGCTCGCCACGTCCCGGATGATTCCGGTATGCCCGGGAGAGGCCCTGAAGCGCAGACGGCATGCGGACAGCGAAAACGCAAAGAGCACCGCTGGAGTGCTCCTTAAACTCGCTCAGCATTGAATTCCGTGGTGGGTGATGTAGGGCTCGAACCTACGACCCGCTGATTAAGAGTCAGCTGCTCTACCAACTGAGCTAATCACCCATACGCCACGAAGCGTCGCCGTCGCTGCGGCCAAGGCCGCGTCAGGCAGGCCGGCGATGTAGCAAACGCCCCCCGCCCTGTCCACCCATCTAAGACAGAAATATGCCAAGCCGCCGAAATGAATTCGGCGCTAGAGCAGGATGCGAAAAAGTGGGAACCGGTTTTTCGCGTCGATCCCGCTCTAACTCTTTGATGAGAGACGGATTCAGATGTCAGATGGGATCACTTGGTAACCCTATCTGAAATCATCCGGCTCTAGGCGCGACGGCCTTATCCCGGCCGGCGATTCAACAGGTGGTAGAGCGCGATAGCCCCGAAGGTCGCGGTACCGATTCCACCGAGTTCGAAGCCGAAGAGCGGCAGCTTCAGATCACCCGCGCCCAGGATCAACGCGGTCGCGACGGTGAGCAGATTCTTCGGGTTCGAGAAGTCGACCTGGTTCTCCACCCAGATTCGCCCGGCCGTCGCCGCGATCAGGCCGAAGACGACGATCGCCAGCCCGCCGAGCACCGCGACGGGAATCGTGCCGATGACCGCGCCGAATTTGGGGGAGAAGCCGAGCACCAGCGCGATGATCCCCGCGGCGACGAAGACCAGCGTCGAATAGACCCGCGTCACCGCCATCACGCCCATGTTCTCGGCATAGGTCGTCACGCCCGTGCCGCCGCCGGAGCCCGCAATCATGGTGGCAAGCCCGTCCGCCATGAAGCCGCGCCCGATCAGCGGGTCCAGATTGCGCCCGGTCATCACGGCGATGCCCTTGATGTGCCCGAGATTCTCGGCAACCAGGATGAGCGCGACCGGCGCGATCAGCGCCATCGCCTTGAAATCGAACACCGGCGCGACGAAGTGCGGCATCCCGAGCCAGGCCGCGGCGCCGATCCGCCCGAAATCGACCGCCGGGGCGCCGAAGCTCGGCGCCGTCGCCGCATAGAGGATATAGGCTCCGGCGCCGCCGATCAGCACCGGCAGGCGCTGTGCGAGGCCTCTGCCATAAACCGCCACCAGCGCGACCGCGACGACCGTGAACAGCGCGATCCATTTGGTGTAGGGGCTCGCCGAGATCATGCCCATCGCCACCGCCGTCAGGTTGAGCCCGATCGCGCCGATGACCGCACCGGTGACGACCGGTGGCAGCAACTTCTCGATCCAGGCCGTGCCGACGACCTGGACCAGGAGCCCGATGGCGGCATAAACCGCACCGCAGGCAATGATGCCGCCGAGCGCCACGCCGATATTTGCGTTGGGTCCTGAACCGGCATAGCCGCTCGCCGCGATCACCACCCCGATGAAGGCGAAGGACGAGCCGAGATAGCTCGGCAATTGTCCGCGCGTGATCACGAAGAACAGCAGCGTCGCGATGCCGGAGAAGAAGATCGCCACATTGGGGTCGAACCCCATCAGGATCGGCGCCAGCGCTGTCGCGCCGAACATGGCGACGACATGCTGCAGGCCCGCGATGAAGGTCTGGACGGTCGACAGGCGCTCGTCCGGCATCACCGCGCCGGAGGTCTTCAAGGTCCAGTTCGGAAAATAAGACATGGCGCGCTCCCCAGCGGGCGCGCGCTCTTTCGGCCGCGCCGAGACCGAACTACAGGCAAAGACCCTGTTCACGCCAAGCCCGCCCTGGCGTGACCCGTGCGATTTCAGGGGAAAACCGGACCTGCAGCGGCCTCAGGAGGCGATCTTCCCAAGGTGATGGCTGCTGTCGCCGCGCTCCAGCAAGCGGTCGCGCGGCAGCACCACCGACGGGTCGATATCGGCCCGCGCCGGTGCCATCGCCGACATGCGCCCCTCCTTCGTCCTGGCGCCGCTCAAGCCGGACAAGGGCTGGCCGGTATGAAGGGGGCATAGCGTGTCATCCCGCACGCGCTGCGGCACGAAGTGCTGCTGCGCAGATCCGGGACCGTCATCAGGACAGGCGCCTTCTCGTCATGCGGTCCCGTGTCTGCGCCGCGGCATGAATGCCGCAGCGCGCACGGGATGACACGGCGCCCCTACTCCGCCGCAGCCTGCGCGTGCAGGCGCACGCCCTTGGCGATGAGCTTGTTGAGCGCCACCAGATATGCCTTGGCCGAGGAGACCAGCGTATCGGGGTCAGCGCCGCGCCCGGTCACCGACGAGCCCTCATGCGAGAGCCTGACCGTCACCTCGGCCTGCGCGTCGGTGCCCTCGGTCACGGCATGCACGTCGTAGAGCTCGAGCACCGCCTCATGCGGCACGATCGCCTTGATGGCGTTGAACACGGCGTCGATCGGGCCGTTGCCCTCGGCTTCCTCAGTGACGAAGCGGCCATCGACATCGAGCTTCATGGTCGCGCGCTGCGGCCCGCGCGTGCCGGCGATCACGGTCAGCGAAACCAGCCTGACGCGATCATGCGCCGAGGCCAGATTCTCGTCGACCAGCGCCTCGATATCCTCGTCATAGACATGCTTCTTGCGGTCGGCCAAGGCCTTGAAGCGCGTGAAGGCATCCTCGAGCTGGTTGTCGCCCAGATCGTAGCCCATCTCCTTCAGCTTGGAGCGGAAGGCCGCGCGGCCGGAATGCTTGCCCATCACCAGAGAGGTCTTGGAGACGCCGACCGATTCCGGCGTCATGATCTCGTAGGTCGTCTGGTTCTTCAGCATGCCGTCCTGGTGGATGCCGCTCTCATGGGCGAAGGCGTTCCGGCCGACGATCGCCTTGTTGTACTGCACCGGGAAGGAGCAGGCGGTCGAAACGGCCTTCGAGGCGCGCGTCAGCAGCGAGGCGTCGATGCCGGTGTCGTAGGGCAGGACATCGCCGCGCACGCGCAGCGCCATCACCACCTCTTCCAGAGCGGCATTGCCGGCACGCTCGCCGATGCCATTGATCGTGCATTCGATCTGCCGCGCCCCGCCCTCGATGCCGGCCAGCGAATTGGCCACCGCCAACCCCAGATCATTGTGGCAATGCACCGAGAAGATCGCCTTGTCGGCATTGGGCACGCGCTCGCGGATCTGGCGGAACATCGCGCGGTACTCGTCGGGCACCGCATAGCCGACCGTATCGGGCAGGTTGATCGTGGTCGCGCCGGCCTTGATGGCGGCCTCGACGGTGCGGCAGAGATAGTCGATCGGGGTGCGGGTCGCGTCCATGGCCGACCATTCGACATCCTCGACCAGGTTGCGGGCCTGGGCCACCGTCTTCGTGATGATCTCCAGAACCTCCTCTTCGCTCTTGCGCATCTGGTGCTCCAGATGGATCGGCGAGGTCGAGACGAAGGTGTGGATACGCGGCTTGGCGGCATGGCGCACCGCCTCGCCGGCGCGTGCGATGTCAGCGCTGATCGCCCGGGCGAGGCCCGCGACGGTCGCACGCTTGATTCGCCTGGCGATAGCGGAGACCGCCTCGAAATCGCCGTCGGAGGCAATCGGGAAGCCGGCCTCGATGATGTCGACGCCCATCGCGTCGAGTACGTCGGCAACCTCAAGCTTCTCCTCGAAGGTCATGGTGGCGCCGGGGCATTGCTCGCCGTCGCGCAAGGTGGTGTCGAAGATCAGCACGCGGTCCTTGGGCGAACAGCCTTGGGGGGAGGAGGCGTTCCGGGTCGCATCGGTCATGGTCGTGATCCTGTAGAGGGTCGCGCCGCTATGGTTGAAGGCAGGCGCAGAATGTCTGGAAGGCGGTTCTCGTCACTCCCCTGAGCGCCCAGGCATGCATGCCCGGCCGGCCCTCAGGGGCGGCTAAGGAGAAGAAGCAGTCCAAGACCGAGCGGAGCGCGCATGCCGGCAGCCCGCGCAGCAGCGCGGTTCTGGCTCAGGGCATGGGTGGCGGATGCGGCCACGGGCGTTCCTCGTATCGACACAAACTGCATAGCCGATAGCAGGGGGGCAAGGCAAGGCAGGGTTTTTCATCTCGGCCCGCGCCCTTCTCATCCGGCCTTCACTCACACCGCCGCGCTGCTGCGGGCCTTGACCACGGCGAGCGGGGCCGTGGGCGCAGGCCAGAGCTGCACACGATAGAAGTCGTCGCCCTCGAGCCCGTCCTCGCTCAGCGTGTCCAAGCCGGCATAGGAGACGCGAACCCGGTAGCTTCCCGGCGGCACGCTGAGGCGCGGCGCATCGGGCAGATAATCGGTGCAGCCGGCAATCGCGACGCAGCCGGAGCGGACGGTGAAGGAGCCCTCATTGACCATGTCCCACTCGCCGAAATCGGTAGCCGGCTCCTGCGAATGGAGCGAGACGACGACCGGCACGGTCATGTTGCGCACCGTGCCGACACCGATGGACTGGGCTGATGTCGCAAACAGCCGCTCGACGGCCTCGTCCGTCCAGAGCGAGCCGAAATCGTCATTGGCCGTCTCGTCCTGGATGTAGAACTGAAAATAATCGGCGAAGATCGCGAGTTCGATCGTGGTCTCCGTCGTCATGGGCGCTCCTCCTGCGACAGCGCCAGCAACCTCCAGCGCGACCATGTCGAGAGTGTGTCTCGCCACGCGGCGGCACATGTTGTTGGCCACGGTGGAATCGGTCATGGTCGCGCGTCTTTCGTCGATCGGACATGCCGCCATGCGCGCTTTTGCTCTCCTTGCCACCCTCGGCGTCGCCCTCGCAGGCTGTCAGACCCGGCCCGTCGCACCGCCGGCGCCGCCGCCGGAGCAGGCCTATCCCGGCGTGACGCCCAGCACCTTCCATATGCCGGGCGGCTCGGGCTGCTCGGGCGAGATCGAGCGCTTCCAGGCCGTGATGGATAACGACCTCGCCACCGGACACACCACCAAGGGCGTCCACGCCCGCGTCAGCGCTGAGATCGCAACCGCCCGCTCGACCTGTAGCGCGGGCAATGAAGGCGGCGCGATGGGGCAGCTCCACGCGACCAAGACGAAGTTCGGCTATCCGGGCTAAGGCCGCGGAAGCCTTAACGCTCGTTGAGGTTATGGACCTTGGTGGTGGTGTTGCCGCCGCAGGTGTAGCAGCACTCGGTGCATGCCTGCTTGCCGCCCTGGCCCATGCCCCAGTAACGCGCCGCATTGCCCTTGAGCCAGGCACCGTAGCAGATCTTCTCGCCCTTGATGCAGGTCAGCGGGTAGCTCACCGTGTCATAGGTGCGGTTGACATAGACCTTGCCGCCGCCCGGCCATTCATTGCGCCGGTTCTGCGAGTAGAAGGCGACTTCGATCGCATTGGCCGAAAAGCTGCGCAGCTTCCAGGTCATGACGTCGGCGGATGCGGCCGACGGCATCAGAACGGCGGCCGTCAGCAGGCCCGCAAGGCAGTGTCGCAGCATGGATCCCCCGGTGGGGAGAGATCCTCCCCTTGGGTCAATCGTGCTCATTTAGCCAAACAACGCAAGGGCTTGCCTGGGGTTGCAAAACCCGCCGCGCTCACGCGGCGAGCCCACGCTTCTCCAGGAGCGCGTCCGGCGTCGGCAGCCTGCCCCTGAACAATGTATAGGCCTCGGCCGGGTCGCGCGTATCGCCGGCCGAATAGATGTAGCGCTTCAGCTTGTTCGCGACCGCAGGCGCGAAGACGTCGCCAGCCTCGACGAAGGCGTTGAAGGCGTCGGCATCCATCACCTCCGACCAGAGATAGCTGTAATAGCCGGCCGAATAGCCGTCTCCGGAGAAGACATGGGTGAAATGCGGCGTGCGGTGGCGCATGATGATCTCGGCCGGCATGCCGATCCGCTCAAGCTCCGCCGCCTCGAATGCAAGCGGGTCGATCTCGCCGGGGTTCTCCAGGGAATGGAAGGCGAGATCGACCAGCGCCGATGAGGTGTATTCGACCGTGGCGAAGCCCTGATTGAAGGTCTGCGCCATCTTGATCTTGTCGATCAGCGCCTCGGGGATGGGCTCCTTCGTCTCGGCATGCAGGCAATAGGCCTGCATCACCTCCGATGTCAGGAACCAGTGCTCATAGAGCTGCGAGGGCAGTTCGACGAAATCGCGCGAGACCGAAGTGCCGGCAAGCGAGCCGTAGCGCACATCCGACAGCAGACCATGCAGGGCATGGCCGAATTCGTGGAACAGCGTGCGCGCATCGTCGATCGAGAGCAGCGCCGGCTTGCCCTCTGCGGGTTTGGCGAAATTGCAGACATTGACGATGATCGGTCGGACCTCGCCATCGAAATTGCGCTGACCGCGATAGGCGCTCATCCAGGCTCCGGAGCGCTTCGAGGCGCGGGCGAAATAATCGCCGAGGAACAGGCCGATATGCCGGCCGCTCGCCTCCTCCTTGACCTCCCAGATCCGCACATCCGGATGATAGCCCTTGAGCTCAGTCTTCGCCTCGAAGGCCAGCCCGAACAGCTTGCCGGCGACATCGAAGGCCGCATTGATGATGCGGTCGAGCTGGAGATAGGGCTTCAGCACCGCCTCATCGAGCGCATAGGTCTGCTGGCGTACCTTCTCGGCATAATGGCGCCAGTCCCAGGGGCGGATCGGTCCGTTCTCACCCTCGCTCTGCGCCAGCGCGGCGAGATCGGCGGCCTCCTGCGCCGCGCGCGCCTTGGCCGGTTTCCAGACCAGTTCGAGCAGGTCGCGGACATGGGTCGGCGTCTTCGCCATGGAATCGTCGAGCTTGAAATGCGCGAAGGTCGGGAAACCGAGCAGCTTCGCCTTCTCGGCCCGAAGCTTCACCATCTCGGCGACGATGGCGCGGTTGTCGGTTTCGCCGCCATTCTCGCCGCGCTTGCTCCAGGCGATGAAGGCCTCCTCGCGCAGATCGCGACGCGTCGAGAAGGTCAGGAAGGGCTCGATGATCGAGCGCGACAAGGTCACCGCATGCCGGCCCGCATGACCGCGGTCGGTAGCGGCGCGCGCCATCGCCGCGGTCAGGAAGGCCGGCAGGCCGGCAAGCCCCGCCTCGTCCGCGATGATCAGCGCATAGCTCGATTCGTCCTTCAGCACGTTCTGGCTGAACTGCGTGCCCAGCCCCGCAAGGCGTTCGTTGATCGCCGCGAGCCGCGTCTTGTCCTCCGGGCCGAGTTGCGCGCCAGAACGGATGAAGCCGCGATGCGTCCGCTCCAGGAGCCGTGCCTGCTCGACGTCGAGGCCGAGCGTCTCGCGCCTGGCGAACACCGCATCGACGCGAGCAAACAGCGCGGGATCCATCATGATCGCCGACCAGTGCCGCGAGGTGATCGGCGACATCTCGCGCTCGATCGCCTGCAGCGCCTCGTTCGTGTCGGCCCCCGTGAGGTTGTAGAACACGCCGCCGACGCGGCTGAGCGCCCTGCCCGCGCGCTCCAGCGCCTCGATCGTGTTGGCGAAGTCCGGTTCCGCGGCCTCGGTGGTCAGCGCATCGATCTCGGATCTGTGCTTGGCGAGCGCCGCCTCGAAGGCCGGGCGGATATGCTCGGGCGTGATCGCGGCAAAAGGCGGCAGGCCGAAGGGCGTGTCCCAGACACGCGAAAACGGATTGTCGGCGGGCAGCGACAGGGCTTCGGGGGCAAGCGTCATCGGGGCATCCGGTTGAAGTGAGGGCGCAGGACTCGGGCGCATAGAAGGCTCAGTCTTGCCGCCAGATATGGGCAAGATAAGGCCGCATGAAGAGTGGCATGTCGAGGCGCTCGGCATCCTCGGGGCCGCGGACGATGGCGATATCGGCAAGCTCAGGCTCATCCTGCGTCGCCATACGCGCGAGCATCAGCGCGCGCGCCGCCTCGGCTGGCATGGCGATGGAAACCGGCCGCATGAAGGCGATGCGCCCAGGCTGGATCACCGCCGTCCAGCTCTCCTCCACCGCAATCTCGTCAAGCATCAGTCCGGTCTCCTCGCAGAGCTCGCGCGTCACGCTGCCTGCGAGATCGAGCGTGCCGTCCGGCCGTGCATCCTCGCGGTCGGGCGTGCCGGCGGCGAAATAGACCTTGCCGGGATTGGCGGTGTGCTGGCCCATCACGCCGCACAGGAACGCGCCGTCGGCAGCGCGCAGGGCCGCCATTGCAAAGCCGTTGCGCACCACCGGACCCGGATGGCCGAAATCGCGCCAGCTGATGAAAGCGGCATAATCAGTCTCGAAATAGCCAGCCCGGAAGACGCCGTCGACGATCGCCGCGCGGTGCTGCAGCATCACCTTGCCGTTGAACATCGCCGGCTTGCCGGAGCTGATACGGCCCCAATGCGCCGCGATCTCGTCCGCACGCTCCCGCGCGAAAATCCAGTCATGAGGCTCGATCAACGCCTCCAGGCCGGCAAGCTCGACAATCGCGCCATCGGCAATGCCGTTCTGTCCGAGCGAGGTCACAGCAGCACGCCCTCGCTGACCAGCACTGCCGAGCCACCAATGCGGGCCGAAACCAGCGCCCCGCTCTCGACCGTCAGTTCGAGTGCGATCTGCGAGGGCCGGCCCATCTCATAGCCCTGCTCGATGACGAAGCGATGCTCGCCATCGGCGGGTTTGTCGAAGGCCATGACCACGCCGGCGAAGGCAGCAGCAGCCCCACCGGTCGCAGGATCCTCCGCGATCCCGGCGCCGGGCCAGAACATGCGTGCGTGATAATGATGTCCCGTCTCAACGGTCTGCCGGCAATAGACGAAGGCGTTGGGATGCTCGGCGGGCTTCATCGCCGCGTCCCAGCGGGACAGGTCGAGCTTGACCCTGCCGATCGCATCGAGGCCGGCCAGCGGCACGAAGGTAAAGGGGACACCGGCCGAGAACACAGCGGCGCGATGCGGCCCGAACCCGATTTCGCACTCGTCGAGCCCGAGCACGGCCGCGAGCGCGGTGTTGGAGGACGCAGCCTCGATCTCCTGCGGCAGGCGCGGCATGGTGAAGACCGCATGGCCGGACCGAGGCCCGTCGACCGAGACCGCACAAGGCACGAGCCCGGCCTTCTCCTCCAGCACCAGGAGATCGGCCCCCTTGCCTTCAACCGCATCGCGCAGGGCCAGCAGAACCGCCGTGCCGACGGTCGGATGTCCCGCGAAGGGCAGCTCCCGGCCGGGTGTGAAGATGCGGAGCGCGGCGCGATGGCGGGGCTGCATCGGCGGCGCCACGAACACCGTCTCGGACAGGTTGAACTCGCGCGTGATCGCCTGCATCGCCTCGGTATCGAGCCCGTCGGAATCCAGCACCACGGCGAGCGGGTTGCCGGCTTGGGCCTGGGTGGTGAAGACGTCGAGCGTGACGAAGCGGCGCTTCATGGAGACGGTCCCTTGGGAATGACGAGATCGATGGTCAGTGGACTGTGGTCGGAGGCTTTAGGCCGGTCCCAGCCGACGCGCGGATAGCGGTCGGCACAGGTCGCGAGTCTTGCCATCGAGCGGTCGGGCGCGCGTGGATCGAGCGGCACGCGATAAGGCAGGCCGCGCCGGATCAGCTGCATCGCGGGCTTTGGATTCGCTGCCGCCAGCGCCGGCGAGACCAGGATGTGGTCGAGCGGCATGTGGCTGTCGATCAGCCTCTCCTGACTTTCCGACCAGAAGCGTCGAAAATGCGTCCAGCGCTCATGCGCAGGCAGCGCCTCCATCGGATCGACGGCGAAATCCTCCAGCAACGGCTCGATGCCGCTCTCGCCCTCATCGACGATCTCGGCCAGGGGGCCGAGCCCATAGCGATAGGCGTTGAGATCACCGAGCACGATCCAGTTCGCCTCGCGCCAGCCGTCGCCGAAGCGCGCCTTGACCAGATGCTTGACCGCCCTCGCCTCGGCGCGGCGCATCGGCAGCGTCGCCTGGCGGCCATCCTCGCGGCCGTTGTCCATCGACTTCAGATGGCAGCCGAACAGGCTGAGCTTGCGGCTGCCGAAATCGAGCGCGACCTCCAGGCAATCGCGTGCGAACACCTTGCCATCGGGGCCGATGCCCAGCGCGGCGAGATCGCGGTCATGCACGCCAGCCTGCGCGAAGGTCAGATCCTTGTGGGAGCGTACCGTAACCGCCTGCGGCGCCAGCAGGTTGCGCCGGGCCGCGAAGCCGATGTCGATATCGCGCCGGTCATTGCCGTCGAGCAATGCGAAATGGCCATAGCGATGGTCAGAGCTGCAGTGGACGTAATTGGCGAAGAAGGCCTGCAGGCTCGCGAGCGAATCGACCTCCTGCAGCATCCAGAGATCGGCCTGCGCCTCGGCGATGGCGAGCGCTGTCATCTGGCGCTTGTCGTCTTCCAGCGCGACCGCCAGCGAGCGCTCGACGGCGTCGCGTTCGTCCGCGCGCGGAAAATGGAACAGCGACATCGCCGCATCGGTCTCGAACCGCCCGCTCGGCCCGAAGCGATGCCGCGTCAACAGGTTCTCGACATTGAAGGTGCCGATGCGCAGCTTCATGCCGGTTCAGACCGGCTCGGGCACGAACTGGTGCGACGGCGTGACGAACTCGTCCTGCGCCGCGACCATCAGGATCTCGCGCGACCCCGCCTCCTTGGTGCGCTTCAGCAGGCCGTAGATCGAGGCCGAAGCCTTGGCGAGCGCAGCAGCCGCCGATCCCTCGCGCAGATAATGGGTGAAGAACAGCGCCGCGATGGCGTCGCCAGCGCCATTGAGGCTGACGTCGAGTTTCGGCGTGCGCACGCGCCAGGAGCCCTTGGCGTCGGAGGCCATCATGTCCATGGCGTCGTCGGGGGTTTCATTGGTCGAGAGCGAGGTCACCAGCACGACCTTCGGCCCGCTGTCGCGCAGCGCCTCCGTCGCGCGATGCGCATCGGCAATGGTCTTGACCGCGATATCGGTCAGCAATTCCAGCTCGAACTGATTGGGCGTCACGATATCGGCCGCCGGCACTGCCTGCTCGCGCATGAATTCGGGGATGCCCGGCCGCACGAAGATCCCGCGCCCGACATCGCCGATGACAGGATCACAGCAATAGAGCGCCTTGGGGTTGGCCGCGCGGACACGCTCCACCGCCGAGAGGATGGCATGGCCGATATCGGCCGAGCCCATATAACCGGAGAGCACGCCGTCGCAGGACGGCAGCACGCCGCGCTCGGCAATGCCTTCCATCACCTCGTCGATCATGCCGCCGTCGAAGACGCGGCCCTTCCAGGCGCCGTAACCGGTGTGATTGGAGAACTGGACGGTGTGGATCGGCCAGACCTCGACGCCGAGGCGCTGCATCGGGAACACGGCGGAGGCATTGCCGACATGGCCATAGGCGACATGCGACTGGATCGAGAGGATGTTCATGAGGCAACGCGCTTGGTGACGGAAACGAAAGCTCTACCCGCTCGCCCCGCCTCGCCGCAAATCGAAAGCGGTGATGGCCGCGATCAAGCCTTCAGGATCACGCCCCAGTCAGCTGGGCGACGCCGGCCGTATCGGTGAACTGGACCAGACTCAGGATCTTGCCGTCCGCAATCGTGAACAGGTCCATGACCTCGAAGGGCGCGCTGCGCCCGCTTGGGACGCACAGCACATCCGCACGCCAATGCAATGCCGCCCTCTCGTCCTCGATCGTCAGCGCAAGCGTCTCGACATTGCTGAAGACGAAGGCGCCGATCAGCTCTGCCATCTGCGCGCGCACGGCGGCATGGCCGGTCGGCTGCATGAACATCGGCGCGGGCGCCGACGCTCCCGAGAGCCGATAGCTGCAATCGCGATGGAAATAGCCCATCACGGCGTCGAGGTCGCCGCGATGGCGCGCCTCATAGGCATCCTTGATCAAGGTCTCGATCGCAGCACGCTCGGTCATCTCGCCTCTCCTTGCGTCAGAGGCGAGTGTGACCAGCGCGCCGGACAATGTCGAGAGGTCAGGAGCCGGATGCTGCCTTCTTCGCGAAGGTATCGATGAAGGTTTTCTTCAGATCGACATTCGACGTCGCCAGTTCCGGGTCGAGCAGCTTCAGCGCGTCATAGACGCTCTGCTGGCCTTCGGGCGGCGAGATGCCGGTGCGGGAATAGCTCTCCTGCGAGTTCTTGACCGCGCGCAGGTAGAGCGGCTTGTCGCCGAGCAGATATTCCGGCGGCACGAGGTCGGCCACATCCTCGGGCTTGGCCGTCTCCAGCCATTTCAGCGCCTTGACGAAGGCATTGACGAGCTTCTGCGTCGTCACCGGGTTCTTCTCGGCGAACTCGCCCTTGAGATACAGCACGGCGGCGGGGTTAGAGCCGCCGAAGAGGGCGCGCGTGCCGGCCTCGGTGCGGGTGTCGATCAGCGTGACGATGTCGCCATCGGCCTCGAGCTTTGAAGTCACGGGGTCGAGATGCGAGATGATGTCGACCTGGCCCTGCTTGATCGCGGCGACCGCGCTCGCGCCGGCACCGATGCCGATGATCGGCGCATCCGTCGCCTTCAGCCCGGCTTTGACCATGGCGTATTGAGCGGTCAGCGCCGTCGAGGAGCCCGGCGCCGTGACACCGATCTTCAGCCCCTTGAAGTCGGCCGCCGATTTGACCTTGCCGGCGAGCTCCTTGCGCACGGCGATGGTGATCGCCGGGAAGCGCCCGAGCTCGACCACGGCGCGCACATCCTGGCCCTTGGCCTGCATCCGGATGGTGTGCTCATAGGCGCCGGTGACGACATCGACCGAACCGCCGACCAAGGCCTGCAGCGATTTGGCACCACCGCCGAAATCGTTGATCTCGACCTCGAGCCCCTGCTCCTTGAAGAAGCCCTTCTTCTCCGCGATCGTCAGCGGGAGATAATAGAGCAATTGCTTGCCGCCGACGCCGAGCGTCAGCTTGGGCTTTTCGGCGTTCTGCGCCAGTGCGGTCGGGGTAAAGCCCGGAGCGCTCCAGGCCGCCAGCGCGACGCCGGCTGCCATGATCAGATGTCTGCGGTTCATCGGGTTTCCTTCCCTGAGGATGCTTTGCTTCGAAAGCCTTGTTGGGAAGCAGTTCTAGATTAGTCGCAGGCCTCGCGCCAACCCCGCCTTGAGTCAAAGGCGTTGCAGGATCAAGACGGCGATGTCATCGAAAGATGTGGCTGGCGTAGAGCGCGACGCCGAAGCAGAACAGCGCGATCCCCAACAGGATCCAGCTCGCGCCGGTCGGGTTCTCAAGCGCCGCCTGGGAGGGGTTTGCGGGGTCGTAATGCACCTCGACCTCGGCTCCCGCCGGATAGCGGTCGACGAGCTTCTCCGCACTGCCTTGCGAGCCCGAGATCTGCATGCCGAGCGCGATCTGGCGGCTGCTGAAGCTGTGGCCGCGAACCTGATAGGTGAATTCGACGACCGGCGCATAGCTCGTGCGGGTCCGGCCGTCTTCCGTGGTGCTGCGCTGCTCGACGCGGCTCTCGGTGACCCGTCCCGACACCACCGGCCAGGCATTGGCGCGGGCCAGATGGCGGCGATAGGCGAGGAAGAACAGCAGCGCCGCGCAGCCGAAGCCGAAGGCGAACAGCATCACCGGCACCTCGGCCTGCGGCATGCTCGCCTGCAGCGTCTGCTGCCCTTGCGTGAACGCCCAGTATCCGCCCCCGCCCAGCAGCGCCAGCACCAGGAGAACCGCGCCGCAGCCCTTGACCGCGCCCTTGGGCGCATCCCGCTCCAGCACGCAGTTCTCGGGATCGGCGGGGTCGTAATACACCGTCACGGCCGTGCCGACCGGGTAGCGTGCCAGCGCCTCCTCGGCGAAGGGCCCGCTGATGTCGCCGATGCTGAGCCTCCCGCCTTGATAGCTCCGCCCGCCGACCGAGAAGCTGTAAGCGACGGCGGGAATGTTGATGATGGTGGCGTCCTCGCCCACCCCGGAGCGGCGGGTCGCCATGCGCGAACTCGTTATCCGCCCCTGCGCGGGAAGCCAGCTCTTGGCCCGGCGCAGCTGGATCGCCTTATGTGCGACCATCGCGAGAACCATGACCGCCATCGGAAGAGCGATCAGCCCGATCGTGCCCAGCGTCGTATTGGGAACAGGCAGCCTCTCCAGCCAGCTATCGGGCAGATTGGTGACCAGGAAGATCAGCGCGACCGAGGCGATGACCGCCGCGATCGCCCAGACCGGCGGCTCGCCCGCCGCCTCGGCCGCTTTCTTCGGCGACAATTGGCGCAGCCACGCCCGGTCGCGGCGCCAGCCCAGCTCGCCACGCAGCGCCGCCAGCAGGATCGTCTTCAATGTCGCGGCATCGACCGGGTCGGGGGCGGTGAAGCGATCCTTGCCGTCATGATAGCTCAGCCGGAACGAGCCGTCGCCGTTCAGGAAGGCTTCGACATCACCGTCATCGTCGCCGAGATTGACGAACCAGTCGGGGTCGCCGCCATGCCCGTCGATGGCGGCGGTGATATCGGCAGGTTTCGGCGCCTCGATGATGCGGCCGTTGAGTTCGAGTTCCATCGCAGGCCTCCGCCATCGCGGAGACGAGCATGAGCCCGCAATTCCCGGCTATCAAGCCAAGATGACGTTACGTCGCCGTGGTTGAACTCTGCCCTGGCCGCCAGACCAGCAACCGCTTCTCCACCAGCGTCACCAGCGCATCGATCGCGATCACGAAGATCGCCAGGATCAGCATGCCGGAGAACACGCCGGTGACGTCGAAGACGCTCTCGGCCTCGTGGATCTTGTAGCCCAGGCCCGCCGAGGAGCCGAGATATTCACCGACCACCGCGCCGACCAGAGCAAAGCCCACCGAAGTGTGCAGCGAGGAGAACATCCAGGTCAGCGCAGAAGGCCAATAGACATGGCGGAAGAGCTGGCGCTCGTTCATGCCGAGCATGCGGGCGTTCGCCAGCACGGTCGGTGAAACCTCGCGCACGCCTTGGTAGACGTTGAAGAAGACGATGAAGAAGACCAGCGTGAAGCCGAGCGCCACCTTCGACCAGATGCCGAGCCCGAACCAGAGCGCGAAGATCGGCGCCAGCACGACGCGCGGCAAGGCGTTCGCCGCCTTGATATAGGGGTCGAACACCGCAGCAAGCAACTCCTGCCGCGCGAAGGTGAAGCCGAAGAAGATGCCCGCGGCCGAACCGATGACGAAAGCGAGCACGGTCTCGGTCAGCGTGATGCCGAGATGCCAGTAAATGTCGGGCCCGATCAGCTGGTTGAAGGTCCGCCCCAGCACGGCGGCGGGCGTCGAGAAGAAGAACTGGATCGTCTTGACCTCGCCGAACAGCGGATAGGCGGTGACGACGTGCCAGATCAGCAGGAAGACGACCATGACCAGCGCCTGCAGGCCAAGCAGCTTGGCGCGGTTCATGGCGAGGCTCCTTCGACCAGCGCTTTGTCCTCGACCAGTTCCCGGCCATCGCCCATCGCATAGGCCTTCTGCACCTCGACCCTGAGCGAGGCCCAGATGTCGCGATGGATCTCGTGGAAGGCTTTTTCCAGCCGGATCTCGGCGATGTCGCGCGGGCGCGGCAGCGGCACGCGGTAATCGGCGACGATGCCGGCTGCAGGCCCTGCCGACATCACGACGACGCGGTCGGAGAGCGAGATCGCCTCCTCCAGGTCATGCGTCACGAAGATCAGCGCCTTGCGGTCCTTCGACCAGAGATCGAGCAGGAGATTGCCCATGATCTGCCGGGTCTGCGCGTCGAGCGGGCCGAAAGGCTCGTCCATCAACAGGATTTCCGGGTTGCGGATCAACATCTGCGCGAGGCTGACACGCTTGCGCTGGCCGCCTGAAAGCATATGCGGATAGCGATCGACGAAGGCGCGCAAGCCCACCCGACCGAGCCATTCGCGTGCCCGGGCATCAGCCTGCGCGTCGGAAACGCCCATCGGCTCCAGCGCGACCTTGACGTTGTCTAGCGCCGTCTTCCACGGCATCAGCGCGTCGGCCTGAAAGAGATAGCCGGCCCGGCGGTTCAGGCCCGAGAGCGGCTTGCCGAAGATGCCGACCGTGCCGGCCGAGGGCACGAGCAGGCCCGCCGCCGCGTTGAGCAGGGTCGACTTGCCGCAGCCGGTTGGTCCGACGACCGAAACGAACTCGCCCGCCGCAACCGAGAGGTTGATCCCGGTGACCGCCTTGTAGCGCTTGCCGCCATCGATGTGGAAGGTGATGTCGAGCCCGCTGAGGGCGACCGCAGGCGACATCTCGCCTGCTCCCGCATCGCGCTGCGGGGGGTGGTGCAACTCCATGAAATCCGTTTCCCCGTCGGCCTGGCGCACCGATCCGCGCTCGCCGCTCATGCCTTGATCTTTGCGGCCAAGACCTTGACCTTTGCTGCTAAGACTATGCGATCCCCCGGAGAAGGCAAAGTCGTCCTTCGGCGAAGCAGACCGCTCGTCGCACCGGCCTGCGGTTGCATAACCTTGTGGTAGACGCGATAAGCCGGCGCCTCCCGCCGGAAAGATCGCGCTCGCCATGGCCCAACTCGAACTCTGGATGCAAGCGCTCGTCGAGTTCATGCGGGCCCATCAGGAATGGGCGATCCCGATCGTCTTCCTGGTCGCTTTCTGTGAATGCGTCGCGGTTTTGTCCTGGCTCGTGCCGGCAACCGTGTTCTTCACCGCCTTTGGAGCCGCGGCAGGCGCGTCGGGCCTGAACCTGATCCCGCTCGCAGCCGCCGCCTCGGCCGGAGCGGGCTGCGGCTTCTGGATCTCGTATTGGGCGGGCCTCGTGCTTGGCCCCCGCGTCGACCATCACTGGCCGTTCACCAAGAACCCCGAGCTTTTGGCGCGCGGCCATGCCTTCTTCGAGAAATGGGGTGTCGCCAGCATCCTGATCGGCCATTTTTTCGGGCCGCTGCGCGCCGTCATCGCGATCGTCGCCGGCATCGTGCAGATGCCGTTCTGGCCTTTCCAGATCGCCAACTGGATCGCCTCGACCGTCTGGGGTTTCGCGCTGCTTTACGGAGCCGGGCGCCTCGCCGAGTTCATGACGAAATAGCGCAGGCGGCGGTAAGCAAGCGCCGATTTCCCGGGATCGGAAACCCGGCCCCGAAACACTGCAATTGGCTGAATGCGCCATTCAGCGCGGGTTCACGCCGTCCGGCGCGATATGGCGGCGTCACGTCGGCGCCCGCCACCAAGCGGTTCGACGCCGCCGTGATACGTTGGACCGGCCTCAAGCCGGCAGCGTCGTCTGGCGAAGGGCCCGGCCTGCGTCAGATGCGACAATCCGGGCCGAACACTGAGGTCCATGACATGACGATCTCCCGTTTCCTGATCCCCCTCGCCGCGCTCGCTCTGACCGCCGGCCAGGGCTTCGCGCAGACGGCGACGCAGCCCGCGACGCCTGCAAAGCCGACCGCCCCGGTCACCGCGCCGGCAGCTCCCGCGGCTCAGCCCGCCAAGCCGATAGCGACGCAGCCCGCCCAGACCAAGAAGATCAACATCAACACGGCAACCGCCGCCGAACTCGACACGCTGAAGGGCATCGGCGAGGCCCGCTCCAAGAAGATCATCGAGGAGCGCGCCAAGGCGAAGTTCAAGGACTTCGCCGATCTGGTGAAGCGCAACGTGCTGCCCTCCAATGTCGAAGCCGACATCAAGGACAAGATCACCTTCTGAGCTGGCTTCCGCATTAGTACGGCCATCCAGACGCAAAGAGGCTCGGCGGTACGTCGCCGGGCCTTTTTGCTGTCGGGATAAGCCCGTCAGCTGCGGATCAAGCCAGCGATGACTGCGGCCATCAGCCCGAAGCACAGCCCCAGCACGATGCGCGTCAGGGTCTGCGAGTCGAGCAGCTTCAGAACCGTCATGTCGCTCTCCTCTGTCATGTCGAAATTCTTTACGTCGAAACTCTTGGCCTCTCGGAAATTCTTGGCCTCTCGGAAATTCTTGGCCTCTCGGAAATCTTTGGCCTCTCGAAGGCCGCGAGCCTTGCGGCTCAGCTCGGAAACGCTCCGACGAGAATGCCCGCCATGGCGCTCAGGATCAGGGCAACGGCGAGCACCAGCAGGACAGGCTTGCCGAGGAAACCCTGACGCGCCTCGACGGGCGTCTCGACCGCGGGATCAGCATCGGAATGATCGTCGGCCCGCATCGGTGGAACTCGACCGCCATCCTGCAGCCCTTCGGATTGCGCCTTGGCGCGTTCCTCTGTGTCGGTCGTCATCTCTCGTCTCCTTCTCCCCAGCCGCGATTGCCACTGGCGGATCAATCGGGCAGCAGGCCGACGAAGGTGTTGGCGAGCAGTGCGACCACGAGGCCGCCGAGCAGCGCGATCAGCAATGGCCAATTCGGTCCGCCTTCCTGCTGAAGGACATCGCCTGGGTCGGCCTCGGTTTCGCGCAACTGCCTGTCGCGCTCGCGGATGGCCCGTTCGCTGGAATCCCAATTCCGTGCCATGCCCGTGCCCCGGTTGATCCTGCTAGCCATGAAAACGCACTGAGCGCGCCTCGGTTCCGCCCGATATGGCAACCCGCGCTCCGGAACGAAAAAGGCGGACGCATCGCTGCGCCCGCCTTCTTGGAAAATCAGGATTATCTCAACCTTGCCAAGACCTTCCGCTGAGATTCGGAATCAAGTCGGCAAGGCCTTGAATCAGCATGTCAGCAAGCTGGCAGATGCCAGATCGGGTCTCGGTCTTGTCGACCAGAGCCTTGGCCTTGATCCCAAAGGCCCGGCGTGAGCCGGGCCGTCGCGGAAGAAGAGGATCAGTTCTTGGTCTTGTCGACCAGGGCTTTGGCCTTGATCCAGGGCATCATGTCGCGCAGCTTCGCGCCGACTTCCTCGATCGGGTGAGCGGCCATGCGGGCGCGGGTCGCCTTGAACGAGGTCTGGTTGACCTTGTTTTCCAGCATCCAGTCGCGGGTGAACTTGCCCGACTGGATGTCGGTCAGCACGCGCTTCATCTCGGCCTTTGTCTCAGGCGTGATGATGCGCGGGCCGGTGACGTACTCGCCATACTCGGCCGTGTTCGAGATCGAGTAGTTCATGTTCGCGATGCCGCCCTCATAGATCAGGTCGACGATCAGCTTCACCTCGTGCAGGCACTCGAAATAGGCCATCTCAGGGGCATAGCCGGCCTCGGTCAGCGTCTCGTAGCCGGCCTTGATCAATTCGACGATGCCGCCGCAGAGCACGACCTGCTCGCCGAAGAGATCGGTCTCGCACTCTTCCTTGAAGGTCGTCTCGATGATGCCGGCGCGGCCGCCGCCATTGGCGCTGGCGTAGCTGAGGCCGAGGTCATGGGCGTTGCCGGTCGCGTCCTGGTGGATCGCGATCAGGGTCGGCACGCCGCCGCCACGCTGATATTCCGAACGCACCGTGTGGCCGGGGCCCTTGGGGGCGACCATCAGGACGTCGAGGTCCTTGCGCGGCTCGATCAGGTTGAAATGGACGTTGAGGCCATGCGCGAACAGAAGGGCAGCGCCCTCCTTCATGTTGCCGTGCAGTTCGTCGCGATAGATGTCGCCCTGCAATTCGTCGGGGGTCAGCATCATCATGACGTCGGAAACCTTGGCGGCCTCGGACGGGGTCATCACCTTGAAGCCGGCCTCTTCGGCCTTCCTGCGCGTCGCCGAGCCGGCCTTGAGCGCGATAATGACGTCCTTGACGCCGGAATCGCGCAGGTTCAGCGCGTGGGCATGGCCCTGCGAGCCGTAGCCCACGATGCAGACCTTCTTGCCCTTGATCAGATTGATGTCCGCATCACGATCGTAATAAACGCGCATTGGGTGTCTCCTTTTGTCACGCGTTGGTCTTATCCAGGCCCGGATCGTTTTTCGCCGTGCCGTAGAGGGTGAGAAACTGTTCGGTCGCGCGCTCCGCATCGCGCTCTATCTCGGCCTGTCCGAGCGTCAGCGCATCGCCCAGCAACAGCCGGATCTGTACGTCGCGGCCGACGAGACCCAGAAAACTGCGAAACGCCGTCTCGGTGTCGTCATAGGCCAGGAGGCCGGCCTCACGCCCCGCATCGAGGACCGGCTTCAGGCGCTCGCCGATCGCAAAGCGCCCATTGGCGAGCACGATGGCACCGAGATTGCCGGCCCGCGAGCCCGCCTGGCTGATGGCGATGCGGTTCAGGGCGACCGAAGTCGAGCTCGAGATCACGCTAAGCCAGTTCGCGGCGAAGCGCGTCAGGCTGTCGCGCAGGCCAAGCGCATTGAGCGTCTGCCTGTCATAATTGCCCGCCCGGACTTTTGATGCCTGCCACTGTACGGTCGCCGTCAGCAAACCGTCGCGGTCTCCGAACCATTTGTAGAGCGTTTCCTTCGAACAGCTCGCACGGCGGGCAACCGCCGTCATGGTCAGATGATCGCCCTTCTCCACCATCAGCCCCAGCACGGCGTCGAGCACGGCCTGCTGGCGCGCGGTCGGGCCTTCCTGCTGTGCGTCGATGGGACTGGCCATGAAAGGAGCTACGCTTGCGTACCGTACGTTACGGTTCTGCCGTCTACAGGAGCGGACACGGCGATGCAAGCGGCTTGGTTCACTCCCGCGGATTTTCCTTGGCCGCGTGCGGGACCCGGGCTACCCGTCCCGCGAAGCGCTTTCGCCTGATCTTAGAGTATTTCCGCGTTTCTCCGAATCGCGGAAATACTCTACCTCCTTGTTTTATCGCATTTTCTTCACGCGAACCGGTGCCCACTTCGCTCGAAAATGCTCTAGGAGATGCCCGTGAAACTGCCCTCCGCAGCGGAGATTGTCGCCTTCTGGCGCGAAGCCGGTCCGGATAAATGGTTCACCAAGGACGCGGCCTTCGACGCCGAAATCCACCGCCGCTTCCTGGCGACGCATGAGGCTGCAGCGGCCGGCAAGCTGACCGATTGGGAGACGACGCCCGAAGGCGTCTACGCATTGCTGATCCTGCTCGACC
The DNA here is from genome assembly GCF_002917105.1 of Allobosea psychrotolerans. Classification (GTDB taxonomy): domain Bacteria; phylum Pseudomonadota; class Alphaproteobacteria; order Rhizobiales; family Beijerinckiaceae; genus Allobosea; species Allobosea psychrotolerans. Next base: position 577,745 of record NZ_PQFZ01000001.1, on the reverse strand, counting down.
AGTTTCCGCGCAACCTGTTTCGCGGCAGCCCGCGCGCCTTCGCCACCGACGCCATGGCGCTCGGCATCGCCGAGCGCGCAGTCGCCAGGGGCTTCGACCGCGCCTTCGCGCCGCCCGAAAGCCGCTTCATCTACATGCCGTTCATGCATGCCGAGGATCTCGTGCATCAGGAGCGCTGCGTCGCGCTCTGCACAGCCTCGGACGATCCCGAGGGGGTGAAATTCGCCGAGATCCATCGCGACATCATCCGTGATTTCGGCCGCTTTCCGCATCGCAATCCGGTGCTGGAAAGGCAGACGACGACGGACGAACAGGCCTTCCTCAGCGAAGGCGGCTTCAGCGGCTGAAGCTGACATCACACCCGTCGCGGCGAGTTAGAGCATCGCGAGCTCCGGGTTTTCGCATGCGCAATGCTCTCACCTCTTGGACTCGATCGCGTCGCATTCGAACGTTTCCATGCAAATGCGACATGATCTGGGACGCGATCAGGCTGCGGCGGCCTCGCGATGGGCCTGAGCCAACTCGGCGAGGCTCTTGAAGTGGAAGTTCACCTTCGGCTGGTGTTCAGGCAGCGGGGTCGCGCCGCTGCCGGTCTTGCCGAAGCGCCGGTCGATCCAGGCGCAAGCCAGCCCCGCCTCCCCGGCCGGCACATGGTCATGGTAGAGGCTCTGCGCCGTATGCAGCACCGCGCTCGGGCCAAAGCCCAGATCGGCCGCGAGATGTTCGAGCAGATAGGCGAAGTTGCGCGGATCGGGCTTGTACGAGCCAACATCCTCGGCGGTGTAGATGCCGTCGAAGCTCACGCCGAGTTTCCTGTTGCTGGCCGCAAAGCTTTGGCGGTCGACATTCGACAGGATGACGAGCCGGTAGTGCCGCTTGAGATAGGCGAGCGCTTCGGCGGAGTCCGGAAAGGCCGGCCAGTCCGGCACGGACGCACCGAAGCGTTCGTTCAGATCGGCATGGATGCGCACGCCGAGATCCTTGGCGAAGCGCGCATGAATCACGGAGAGCAGCGTCGAATAGCGCAGAGACGGCGTCGCCTGTTCCTGCTCGCTCTCATAGCGCCCGAAACGGGCGAGCGCCTCCTCGCGCCCCAGGTCGAGTTGCCCGGCGCTCAACAGCGGCTGCAGCGCATTCCAGATCCCGGTTTCCCAGTCGATCAGCGTCCCATAGCAATCGAATGTCAGAACCTTGAACTCGGTCAGCTTCATCGAAAGGCCTCCTCACACGGCATCATGAAGCTTGAATTTAGCGGGGCCCTGCAAGGCTGTGATGAGGCGAAGCTCCGAACGAGTTGACCGAAGATGCGATCCTCGACTCAGTTCCCTGCCCGGTTGCGGCCAGCGGCACGGAATTCCGACGGCGTGAGGCCGAAGCGCCGCTTGAACTGCCGGTTGAAGGACGAGGCGTTCTGATAGCCCAATCCGTAGGCGATCTCCGATATCGGCGTGGACGTGCCGACCAACGCGTCGACGGCCCTCTCGAACAGCTGGCTGAGCTGCAATTGCTTCGGCGACTGGCCCGTCGTCGTACGAAACAGGGCATGGAACTGGCTTTGGCCGAGGCCGGCCATCCGGGCCATCTCCGCCACGCTCGCCGTCTGCGCATCCGCCGCGACGCCAAGGACACGGTGCTCGGACCGCGACCAGGGCCGCGGCCGCCTGCTCGGCTCGATGAGCTGCAGCCCCGCCAGCGCCAGGTGGGCGGCATCATGCGCCCGGCATGCGCCAGCTTCGACCTCGGCCCCGAGTTGGCGGAACATCCGCCACAGCCAGGGCTCGATCCGCGTGAGCGACGGACTCGCATTGCACAGCAAAGCCGGTATCGCCTCGCCGGCGAGCGCCGCCGTTTCCACGTCGAGGACGAGCATGCTGCAATCCGAGCTCGGCACGAAGTCGTGCTCACAGTCCTGCGGGACGATCGCGACGCAATTGCTCGAGACGATGCCGGAGCGCCCCTCGATATCGAGCTTCATGGCGCCATGCATCGGCAGCAGGATCTGGCTGAAGTCGTGGCGATGGCGGTCGCCGGAGCTATAGCTTCGGATTTCGAGATGGACCGACATCGCGTCCTCATGCGCCCGGGATCATGCCGTCCATTAGCCGCCAACGGCCGCAAGCGAGCAAGAGCAGAGTGCTCATCGCCGGATGCCCGGACAACCTCTAGCCGCCCATCTGCTGGCTCGCGATCCGCTGCAGGAAGATCGCCGCGATCGTCAGGATGAAGCCGACCCACCACAGCGGCGAGCGCAGGCTCTTGCCGCTGCCGGGAGCCTCAGGCTCCGCCTTGCCGTTCATGCGCTGGATGATCGGCCAGGCGAAGCAGGAGAAGCCCACGATGCCGAGGCCAAGGGCAACCATGTTCAAGGTTTCGGGAGGCATCGTTACATCGCATCCGGGCCACGGCTCATCGCCGCGATGCCGGTGCGCGAAACCTCGGTCAGGCCGACCGCCGTCATCAGCTTGATGAAGCGCTCGATCTCGTCGGTCGATCCCGTCAGTTCGAAGACGAAGGAGGTCAGCGAGGCGTCGAGCGTGCGTGCGCCGAAGGCTGCAGCCAGGCGCATCGCCTCGACCCGGTGTTCGCCCTTGCCGACGACCTTGACCAAGGCAAGTTCGCGCTCCAGCGCCTCGCCCTGCAGGGTCAGGTCGACGACACGATGGACGGGCACCAGCCGGTCGAGATGCGCCTTGATCTGGTCGATGATGTGGGCCGTGCCCGACGTCACCACCGTGATCCGCGAGATGTGCTTGTCGTGCTCGGTCTCCGAGACCGTGAGGCTTTCGATGTTGTAGCCGCGGCCCGAGAACAGGCCCGCGATGCGGGCGAGCACACCGGGCTCATTGTCGACGATCACAGCAAGCGTGTGCCGGGCGGTGGGCTCGGTCTTGGGAGCGTTGGGATAATGCGTGGCGGATTTGGACATCGGACAACCTGTGAGCGTCGCGGAAGGAAACAGGGATTAGGATTGGCGGAGATCGATCAGGGCAGGCTCATCGACTTCGTCCTGATCGAGGATCCAGGGCTCTACGAGAGCAGCCTTGAGCCAGTCGCAATAAGCGGGATGCGCCAGCACGACGTCGCAGTAATCCTGGCATAGTGAATCCACCGCGATCCCGTAGGTGTCGAGGCGGGTCGCCACCGGAGCGAACATCGCGTCCGCGGCACAGAACTCGCCATAGAGATAGGGGCCGCCAGCCGGCATGCCGAAACGCTCGCGCGCAGCGCGCCAGAGCGCGTTGATGCGGGCGACATCCCTGGCGACCTGCGCGCCCCGGTCGCGGCTGGCGAAGCGCTTGCCGAGATTCATCGGGCAGGCACTGCGAAGCGCCATGAAGCCGGCATGCATCTCGCTGACAGTCGCCCGGGCATGGGCGCGCGCCGCAGCATCGCGCGGCCAGATACCGAGCGTGGGATGCTTCTCGTGCAGATATTCGAAAATCGCCAGCGTTTCCCAGACGGCGACCTCGCCATCGATCAGCATCGGCACGGTCCCGCCGCTGCCGGGCGCGTGAGCCAAGATCGCTTCCTTGAAGCCGGGCTGGTCGAGCGGGATGAGCACCTCCTCGAAGGCGATGCCCTTGGCGCGCATCAACAGCCAGGCGCGCAGCGACCAGGACGAATAGCACTTGTTGCCGATGAGGAGCTTCATGCCGCGGCACTCGCGCTCTCAGCCAACGCGTCGAGCGCCGCCTCGACATGCAGCGCCGTGGTGTCGAACACCGGAATGGCGAAATCGGCCTGGGAGACCAGCAGCGTGATCTCGGTGCAGCCGAGAATGACGCCGTCGGCGCCCTGCCCTGCCGCCTCCGCGACGATATCGAGATAGCGCGCCTTGGAGGCTGGCTCGATCACGCCGCGGCACAGCTCCTCATAGATGATGCGGTGGACATCGCTGCGCTGCGCGGCATCGGGCACCATCGCATCGACGCCGAAGGCGCGCAGGCGGTCGCGGTAGAAATCCTGCTCCATGGTGAAGCGCGTCGCCAACAGCAGCGGCCGCCGCGACGGGCTGCGCTTGATCGCCTTGGCGGTGACGTCGGCCAGGTGCAGGAACGGCACGCGCGTCGCCCCGGTGATCCAGTCGGCCAGCTTGTGCATGGTATTGGTGCACAAGACGATGCAGCCGGCGCCGGCCTGCTCGAGCCGCCTGGCGCTGTCGGCCAGCACGTCGCCGGCCGCCTCCCAGTCGCCCCTCGCCTGCATCTCGGCAATCGGCCCGAAATCCAGCGAATGCAGCATGATATCGGCGGAATGCAACCCGCCCAGGCGCGCGCGCACGCCCTCGTTGAGCAAGCGGTAATACACCGCCGTCGATTCCCAGCTCATGCCGCCGATCAGGCCGATTGTCGTCATGTGATGCTCCACAACGGCAATAGGCAGTGGGCAATAGGCAGTCGGACGCCACCCCATTCCCCTACTGCCTACTGCCCGCTCAAACGAGCTGCTTGCCCTTGGCGTCGATGATCTCGCCGGTGTCGCCTTCGAAATCGGGCAGGATCATCTCGTTATGCGCCTTGCCGGACGGGATCATCGGGAAGCAGTTCTCTTCCTTGGCGACGAGGCAGTCGAAGATCACGGGCTTGGGCGTGTCGATCATCTCCATGATCGCGTCGTCAAGCGAGGCGGGATCGGAGCAGCGGATGCCGTGCCCGCCATAGGCTTCGGCGAGCTTCACGAAATCGGGCAGAGATTGCGAATAGCTCTCCGAATAGCGCCCGCCATGCAGCAATTCCTGCCACTGGCGCACCATGCCCATATACTCGTTGTTGAGGATGAAGATCTTGACCGGCAGCCGATACTGCACTGCCGTCGACATCTCCTGGATGTTCATCAGGATCGAAGCCTCGCCGGCGACGTCGATGACGAGGGCCTTGGGATGCTTCATCTGCACGCCGATCGCAGCCGGCAAGCCATAGCCCATCGTACCCAGGCCGCCCGAGGTCATCCAGCGGTTCGGCTCCTGGAACTGGAGATACTGCGCCGCCCACATCTGGTGCTGCCCGACCTCGGTCGTGATGTAGGTGTCGCGGTCCTTGGTCAGCGCATGCAGCCGTTCGAGCGCGTATTGCGGTTTGATGATCGAGGACGAGTTCTTGTAGGCGAGGCTTTTGCGCGCCCGCCAGCCCTCGATCTGTGTCCACCAGGCGGTCAGCGCGGTCTTGTCGATCTGGGGCGAGGTCTCGCGCCAGATCCGGACCATGTCCTCCAGCACATGGGCGCAATCGCCGACGATGCCGATATCGACCTTGACGTTCTTGTTGATCGAAGACCGGTCGATATCGACATGGATCTTCTTCGAGCGCGGCGAGAAGGCGTCGAGCCGGCCGGTGATACGGTCGTCGAAGCGTGCGCCGATATTGATCATGACGTCGCAGTCATGCATCGCGAGGTTGGCCTCATAGGTGCCGTGCATGCCCAGCATGCCGAGCCATTGCCGGTCGGCGGCGGGATAGGCGCCAAGCCCCATCAATGTCGAGGTGACGGGATAGCCGGTCAGCCGCGCGAGTTCGCGCAGCAGCGCCGAAGCGTGCGGCCCCGAATTGATCACGCCACCGCCGGTGTAGAACACCGGGCGCTTCGCCTTGGCGATCAGTTCGACCGCGGCCTTGATCTGGTTCAGATCGCCCTTGACCGTCGGTCGGTAGGTCTTGTGCTGGTTGTCGCGCGGGCGGCTATAGGCGCCCGTCGCGAACTGGATGTCCTTGGGGATGTCGATGACGACGGGACCCGGGCGGCCATTAGCGGCGACATAGAAGGCCTCGTGCAGGACGCGCGGCAGGTCAGCGATGCTCTTCACCAGGTAGTTGTGCTTGGTGCAGGAGCGCGTGATCCCGACCGTGTCGCATTCCTGAAAGGCGTCGGAGCCGATCAGATGGGTCGGAACCTGGCCGGTGATGACGACGATCGGGATCGAATCCAGCAGCGCGTCGGTCAGCCCGGTGACGGCGTTGGTCGCGCCGGGACCGGAGGTGACGAGCACGCAGCCGACCTTGCCTGCAGAGGAACGTGCATAGCCCTCAGCCGCATGGACCGCGCCCTGCTCGTGGCGGACGAGGACATGCTTGACCTTGTCCTGCTGGAACAGCGCGTCATAGATCGGCAGCACCGCACCGCCGGGATAGCCGAACAGATGTTCGACGCCCTGGTCCTGAAGCGCGCGGACGACCATTTCGGCTCCGGTCATCATCTCGCTCATAACGATCTCCTGCGGCAGCTATGTTGAGGTCGGTCGGGGGAAAGCGGGCAATAAAAAAGGCCCTCTGAGGGGCCTGGACGTGCGCTGGCGTCGGGGACGCGCGGTTTGTTGAAACCGGCCCCTACCAGCGCACCCGTACGATAATAAGCTTGCGCATCGCGCTTCCACCCTTTGCAGATATTGCCGGACGCTAGCTGAGGCGCTGCGCCCGGTCAAGCGGCAACGCGAACCGCCTCCCCGCGGTCGCGCGAGCGGGACTGCGCCACCCTCGCCGCCAACCGCGAAAATCAATTGACCGAAGGGAACACTTTTTCAAGGACGCGTTGATAGCGTCCGCCGACTTGGATTCGGGAACGCCATGTATCAGGAAGTCCACACCGAGAACATCGTGGCGCGGGCCCATGCGAAGGAGATCGCCGAGCTTCTGCACCGCTTCGCGCGGCATGCCCAGGATGAAGGCGGCGCGCCGCATGAAGCGTTCTGCGACGAGGTTCTGCCGCGCTTCGGTGAGGATGTGATGGTGCTCGCCCGCACAGAGGACGGCGACTACACCTATGTCCATTACGGCCGCGAGATCACGCGCTATGCCGGCGGCAGCCGGCTCGGCGAGCGCATCTCCAGCATGACGCCCCAGGTCGCCCGCTTCACCGCCGCCTGCTACGACCAGGCGCTCTGGGACGGCAAGCCGGCCTATACCGTCCATCGCTCGCTCAAGACGGTTCGCGTCTGCCTGTGGGAGCGGCTGGTGATGCCGACCACGGCACGCAATGGCGAGCGCTTCCTCATCGTCTTCAGCCGACCCCTGCAGTTCCACGAGGAGCTTCTCACCACTGTCCTGGAGACGTCGCCCTCCGGCATCGTGGCGCTGCGGGTCATGCGCGACGACCAGGGCGACATCACCCGCACGCTGATCATCACTGCCAATCAGCGCGCGGCGGTGATCGCGGGTCGGGGCGACGAGAACCTGCACGATACCGATGCGCGAGAGAGCCTGCCCTTCCTCGCCGACGCCATGATCTGGCGACGCTGCCTCTACGCCATCGAACTGCGCCGCAGCGACATGATCGAGACCTCCTTCAGCCATGACGGCAAGGTCACCTGGCTGCAGATCGCCATCGCACCGCTCGGCGACGGGCTGGTGATGACGATGACCGACGTTTCCGAATTGATGGTCGCCAACCAGACCCTGCAGAGCCGGGCAGCGACGTTGGCGCTCGAGATCGGCCGCGAACGCGCGACCCGCCGGGCCCTGTCGCAGGAGATCGGCCAGCGCGAGGAGCGCGAGCAGGAATTGAGGCGCCTGGCCGAGACCGACCCGCTGACGGCGCTGTTGAATCGGCGCTCCTTCATCGAGAAGGCCAACGATGCCATCGCGGCCTGCGATGCGAGCGGTGACGACACCTCCCTGATCATCGTCGACCTAGACCATTTCAAGAGCGTCAATGACAGCCACGGCCACGCCGCCGGCGATGCCGTGATCCGCGCCTTCGCCGATCTGTTGCTCGGCGCGGTCCGCTCGGACCGCGACCTCGTCGGCCGCTTCGGCGGCGAGGAATTCGCCGTCTTCCTGCCTCGTGCCAATGCAGCGACGGCGCAGCGCATGGCGCAGCGCATGCAGCACACGCTCGAAACCAGGCGCTTGCCGGTGTCGGAGACGCTGGCCCTGCAGGTTTCGGCGAGCTTCGGCATCGCCACGCGGCAGAAGGGCGAAAACTTCACCACCTTCATCGAGCGCGCCGACCGCGCGCTTTACCGCGCCAAGAACGATGGCCGCGACTGCATCAGGCTGGCCGAGCCCGCCCTCGTCACCGCGGCCGCAGCCGCGGCCTGAACCTTAGGACGCGGCCTCGATCGTCTGCAGGGCAGCATCCAGCGCTGCGTTCGGCGCGACCGCCGTCCATCCCGCCATCTGATGCCGGAACCAGGTCACCTGCCGCTTGGCATAGGCGCGCGTATCGGCCTGGCCACGCGCGATCGCCTCCGCCAACGGCAGATCGCCGTCGAGATGGGCGATCAGCCCCGGCACGCCATGGGCGCGCATCACCGGCAAGAGCGGGTCGAGCCGGCGCTCGCGCAGGCGCGCGACCTCGTCCAGCGCGCCTTCGGCCATCATCGCCTCGAAGCGCCGGTCGATCCGCGCGCGGATCTCCTCACGATCGGGCGCCACGAAGAGGCGCAGCAGCGGCAGGCCGTCGAGCGGACCCGGCCGGCGGTCGCCCTGGAAACTCGCCAGCGAACGCCCCGTCGCCTCCAGCACCTCCAGCGCCCGCATGGTCCGCATCCGGTCGCTCGGCCGCAACCGCTCCGCCATGGCTGGATCGCGCGCCCGGAGCTCATCATACAAGGCAACCGTCTCCAGCTCATCGACGCGGGCGCGGAACGCCATCCGCACGGCCTCCGGCACAGGCGGAATCGCCGAAAACCCTTCGGTCAGCGCCTTGAAATAGAGCCCGGTTCCGCCGACCAGCACCGGTAGCGAGCCGGCCTGCTGGAGCTCGGCCAGCAGCGCGCCGGTCTCGGCGGCGTAACGCATCGCCGAATAGTTCTCCGCGCCGTCGACATGGCCATAGAGCCGATGCGGCACGGACGCCTCCTCGGCTTGCGTCGGGCGCGCCGTGATGATCCGGAGATCGGCATAGACCTGCATGGAGTCGGCATTGACCACGGTGCCGCCACAGCGTCGCGCGATCGCCATCGCCAGCGCGGACTTGCCGCTGGCCGTCGGACCTGCGATGAGCACCGCCCTGATCGTCACCCTGCCCGGTCCTTCCACATGCTCGTCGCCACGCTCGTTTCCGCCCATGGCCAGGCGCTGGTCGATGACAGCTTGCTGAGCCATCTCTTCGCGACCATTCCAGGCCTTGCGCGCAGCGTGCGCCTCGACGGCGAGATCGCCGCCGACGTCTTCGCGGAAGCGGACGACGCGCGCAAGCTCGAAGCCGAGATCCGCCTCGCGCTCGCTGGAGGCGCCATCGATATCGTCGTCCAGCCGGAAGCGACGCGGCGCAAGGCGCTGTTCCTCGCCGATATGGATTCGACCATGATCGGGCAGGAGTGCATCGACGAGCTCGCCGCCTATGTCGGCCTCAAGGAGAAGGTCTCCGGCATCACCGAGCGTGCCATGCGCGGCGAGATCGCCTTCGAGCCGGCCCTGCGCGAGCGCGTCGCCTTGCTGAAGGGCGTGCCGCTTTCGGTCGTCGGCGAGATCATCACTGACCGCATCACCCTGACGCCGGGCGGATCGGCCCTCGTGCGCACCATGCGCGCCCATGGCGGCTACACCGCGCTGGTCTCGGGCGGCTTCACCGTCTTCACCGGGCCGATCAGCGCGACGATCGGCTTCGACGAGCACCGTTCCAATGTCCTGCTCGCGCATGAGGGCGTGCTGACCGGCGAGGTCGCCGACCCGATCCTCGGCAAGCAGGCCAAGCTCGATGCGCTGCTGGAACTGCGCGGGCGTCTTGACCTCTCACCGGCACAGACACTCGCCGTCGGAGACGGCGCCAATGACCTCGCCATGCTGGGCGAGGCGGGCCTGGGCGCAGCCTTCCGCGCCAAGCCCGCAGTCGCCGCCGCCGCCCATGCGAGGCTCGACCACGCCGATCTGACGGCGCTGCTCTATGCCCAGGGCTATACAGGCGCAGAGATCGTGCGGGCCTAGCTGGACGCGTCATTCTCGGGCCGGGCGAAGGCTGGACCCGAGAATCTCCTGCGAGAGATGCTCGGGTCAAGCCCGAGCATGATCTGCTTCGCAGATCAGTTGATCAGTTCATCGACACCGCGACGAAGCGGACCTCGCCCTGTGCGTTCGAGACCAGGAGCAGGGCGGACTTCTTGCCGTCTTTCTTCAAGGCCTCGAGACGCTTGGTCACGTCCTCAGGCGAGTTCACCGGCTCCTGGCCGACCTCGACGATCAATTCGCCGACCGAGATGCGCTTGTCGGCGGCGTTCGAATTCGGGTCGACCTTGGTGATGATGACGCCCTTCGTGCCTTCCTTGATCGCGTAGCGCTTCTTCAGCTCCTCGGTCTGCGGCGAGAATTCGAGGCCGAGCGCGCTGGTCACGGCGGGCTTGGCCGGTTCGGTCTGCGAGCGTGCCGAGGCGGGCTGGACCTTCTCGCCATCCTCGAGGCGACCGAGCTTGACGGTCTTCACCAATTCCTTGCCCTTGCGCACGATGCTGACCGGCACATCCTTGCCGACCGGGGTGGCGGCGACGATGCGCGGCAGATCGCGCGAGTCCTTGACGTCCTTGCCGTCGAACTTGACGACCACGTCTCCGACCTCGAGGCCCGCGGGCTTGGCCGGCCCCTTGTCGTCGATGCCGGCGATGAGCGCGCCGCGCGCCGTGCCAAGGCCGAGCGCCTCCGCAGTGGCGTCATCGACGCTCTGGATGCGCACGCCGAGCCAGCCGCGGCGCGTCTCGCCGAATTCGCGCAATTGCTCGACGACATTGGCCGCAAGCGAGGACGGCACGGCGAAGCCGATGCCGACCGAACCACCCGTCGGCGAAAGGATCGCCGTGTTGATGCCGATGACCTCGCCCGCCATGTTGAACAGGGGCCCGCCGGAATTGCCCTTGTTGATGGCAGCGTCGGTCTGGATATAGGTGTCGTAGGGTCCCTGGCTGATGTCGCGGTTGCGCGCCGAGATGATGCCCGACGACACCGAGCCGCCCAGCGCGAACGGATTGCCGATCGCCATCACCGGATCGCCGATGCGCATCGCGTCGGAATCACCGAACTTGACCGCCGGCAGCGGCTTGTCGTGCTTCACCCGCAGCACTGCAAGATCGACCTTGGCGTCCTTGCCGATGACCTCGGCCTTGAGACGCAGCCCGTCGGGAAAGATCACCGTGATCTCGTTGGCGTCGCCGATGACGTGGTTGTTCGTCACGACGATGCCCGACGCGTCGATCACGAAGCCCGAGCCTGCCGATTGCGAACGGCGCGGCTGTGGCGCCTGGCGCTCGCCCTGCTGGTTCTGGCCGTCGCGGCCCTGGCCGCGCCGGTTGAAGAATTCCTCGAACAGGTCGCCGAAGGGCGTGTCGGGGCCGAGCTGCGGCAGTTGCGGCAGGGTGCGGCCCTTGGCGTCTCCCGTCGTCACCGCCGAGATGTTGACCACCGCGGGCATGACCTTGTCGACGAGATCGGCCAGCGAAACCTGGCCCGCCAGCACGGGCGAATTCGCCTGCGCGGGAACCAAAGCGGCGCCCAGCGGCAGCAGAGCCGTGCTGCAGACCAACGCGATCCGGGCGAGCCGAAGAGGAGACTGTTTGAATGCCATCAGGGTCCTCATGAGAAGAATGGGCAGGCAATCAGCCTGCCAGAATAGGCCCAAGTAATGAACCTGAAAATACGGCGGAAGCACGATGCAGCGTGAATCGCGGTGCACGATCGCGTCATCGGACGCCCAGTGCCGCTGCGGCCAGGCTTGCGGAGAGCGCCGCCGCGCCTGAGCCAGCGGGAGGCCAGCTGACGCAAGGGCATAAACGCAGCGTTGAACCGCGGTCCGTCCGCCGCACAGGCGCGGCCTAAACGCCGCCGCGCGCCAGCCAGACCAGGATCACGCCGAGCACGGCGGAGCCGATTCCGATCAACCGCATGCGGTCGACCGGTGTCTCGGCTGCGCTGCGCAAGGCATCCTTGGCGAGGTTCGGCACAGCCGCGAACAGAATGCCCTCGATGGCGAAAACCAGGCCGAGCGCCGCGATGAAATCCCACATACGCGGCGCCCGGGTTCGAATCAGGGCCGCGCCGGCGCGGCCGGCACGGTCGTCGTCGCATCCCGCTGAGCTTGCGGCCCATTGAAGAAGCGGAAGAACGGGGTATCGGGCGAGAGCACCATGCGCGTATCGCCCGGCTTGATGCTGGCCTCATAGGCCTGCATCGAACGATAGAACGCGAAGAACTCCGGATCCTTGCCGAAGGCTTCGGCGAAGACGCGGTTGCGCTCGCCTTCGCCCTCGCCGCGAACCTCGTCCGAACGGCGCTGCGCCTCGGCGACGATCACGGTCGAATCCCTGTCGGCACGCGCCCTGATCTCCTGCGCCTGCTGGGCGCCGAGTGCGCGGGCTTCGGCCGCCTCGCGCTGACGTTCCGTCTGCATGCGCTGGAACACGGCTTGCGAGTTGGCCGCCGGCAGATCGACGCGGCGCAGGCGGACATCGACGACGGTCATGCCAAAGCGCTCCGCCTCGCGGTTCACATCGTCACGAATACGGCTCATCAACCGCGAACGGTCGGTACGGACCATGGCGGTGAAACTCGCCTCAGCCAGCACGCTGCGGACATTGCCGTTGACGATCGAGGCCAGCTGCGAGTTGGCGCGCGGGATGCTGTTGACCGCCTGATAGAACTTCAGCGGATCGGAGATCCGGTAGCGTGTGAAGGCATCGACGACGAGCCGCTTCTGGTCGGAGGCGATGATTTCCTGCGACGGCAAGTCCAGGTCGAGGATGCGGTTGTCGAGGAAGGTCACCGTCTCGAACGGCGCCGGCAGCTTGAAATAAAGCCCGGGTGCGGTCGCGATGGTGCGCACCCGCCCGAACTGCAGCACGATGGCCGATTGCGTCTGCTGCACGACGAAGGTGCCGGCATAGAGCAGGACCGCGGCGAGGCCGACGAGGATGAGCGCACCAACGCGCAGGATCGAACCGTTCATCGGACCGCTCCTCCCTGCTGAGCGCCCGGCGCCGTGCGCCGCTGCTGGAGTTCGTTGAGGGGCAGATAGGGCACAACGCCCTGGCTGCCATTCTTCTGGTCGATGATCACCTTGTCGGTGCCGCCGAGCACGCGCTCCATCGTCTCGATGAAGAGGCGCTCGCGAGTCACGGCCGGCGCATTCTTGTACTGCGCATAGACCGCATTGAAACGGCTCGCCTGACCCAGCGCTTCCGCCACCGTCTGGTCCTTATAGGCTTCGGCCGACTGGATCAGCTGCGCCGAACGGCCGCGCGCTTCCGGCACGACGCGATTGGCATAGGTCTGCGCTTCGTTGCGCAGGCGCTCCTGGTCGGCGCGTGCCGCCTGGACGTCGCGGAACGAATCGATGACCTGCTGCGGCGGATCGACCTTCTGCATCTGCACGAGGCGGATCTGAACGCCCGCCTTGTAGCTGTCCAGCGTCTGCTGCATCAAATGGCGCACCTCGGTCTCGATCGCGCCACGATCGGTGGTGAGCACCGGCTGGATGTTGCGGCGGCCGACGACTTCGCGCATCGCGCTCTCGGCGACGGCCTTCACCGTGCCCGGCGGATCCTGGATATTGAAGACGTAGTTCTCGGGCGCGACGGGGTCGATCTGCCACTGCACGATGACGTCGACATCGACGATGTTCTCGTCGCCGGTCAGCATCAGGCTCTCTTCGATCACGTCGGTCTGGCGCGAGGTGCGCACCGATTCGACCGTGCGGAAGCCGACCTCGGTGGTGACGACATTGGTCACCTGAGGCTTGATCACGCCGCCGATCGGATAGGGCCAGTTCCAGTTGGCGCCTTCGCCGGTCTTGCCGATATATTTGCCGAAGACGGTGTTGAGGCCGACCTCGTTGGGACGCACGAAATAGACGCCGCTCGCAAGCCAGACCAGCACCAGGACGAGCAGGCCGAGAACGAGGCCGCGCCCGCCGACATTGCCGCCCGGCAGCAAATTCTTGAGCCGGTCCTGGCTGCGCCGCAGGATCTCTTCCAGATCGGGCGGCGAACCGCCGCCGCTGCCGCCGCCATTCGAGCCGCCGCCCCAGGGGCCGCCACCGCCGCTTCCACCGCGATTGCCCCAGGGTCCGCCCCCGCCGCCACCGCTCCCACTACCGCCGCTCTGGTTGCTCCAAGGCATACTTGCGCCGTTCCCTTACGCTCGTGTCAGGCCGTGCAATAGGCGAATGCCGGCCATTTGTCAGCGCCCTTGCGGGGCCGTGGCGCTGACTTGGGCATGGGCCATGGATTCGTCAACGGCGCAAGTCATTCATCGTCAACGGAAAGCCGGCTCATCGCGGCGGCGAAAGGTCGCGAAGGTGAAGGCGTGCTCATCATCGGGACCGTGGGGATGGTCTTCGCGCGCGACGACTTCGAAGGCAGCGCGATTCCACTCCGGGAAAACCGCATCGCCCTGCGGCGCCGCATGCACGAAGGTCAGTTCGAGCCGGTCCGCGAAAGGCAGGGCCTGACCATAGATCTCCGTGCCGCCGCCGATGATGACTGAATGCGCGCCCATCGCGCGGCCCAGGCTCTGGGCGAGCTCGAGCGCTCCGTCAAGTGAATGCGCGACATGCACGCCCTCAGTGCTGAAATGGGCATCGCGCGTCAGCACGATCGTCTCGCGTCCCGGCAGCGGCTTGCCGATCGAGAGATAGGTCTTGCGCCCCATGATGATCGGGCAACCCGTCGTCAGGCGGCGGAACCGCCGCATGTCGGTCTTCAGTCGCCAGATCAGCTTGTTGTCGTCGCCGATGACATTGTTGTCGGCGATGGCTGCGACAATCACGAGGGGAAGCGCTGGCATCGTCTCAGCCCCCCTGCCCCAACCGCGCCAAAGCCTCGCCTTCGAGCCGCTTCACCGTCCATTCGCCCTGCGCGGTGGCCCCGATCGAGCGATAGAACACCCGCGACGGCTCGTTCCAGTTCAGCACCCACCAGGCCAGGCGCGGCAACCCCTCCTCGACGCAGCGCCTGGCGAGATGCGCGATCAGCCCCTTGCCGATGCCGCGCCCGCGCTGACCGGGCCGCACATAGAGATCCTCCAGCCAGATGCCATGCCGACCCGAGAAGGTGGAATAGGTGTAGAACCAGACCGCGAAGCCGACCGGCTCGCCCTCCCACTCCGCTATGTCGCAGAATGTGCGCGGGTTCGGGCCAAACAGCGCCAAGGCGATGTCGGCTTCCGTCGCCGCGACCTCATGCAGCAGCTTCTCGTATTCGGCCAGTTCCCTGATGAAACCGAGGACGAGGCCGGCCTCGTCTGGACGGGCGGGACGGATGGTCAAGCTCATACCGCGATCGGCGCCTTGATCGCCGGGTGCGGATCGTAGCCTTCGATGAGCACGTCCGCGAAGGTGAAATCCTCCAGCCGCTTCACATCCGGGTTGAGCGTCAGCTTCGGCAGGGCGCGCAGCTCTCGCGTCAATTGCAGCCGGGCCTGATCGACATGGTTCATATAAAGATGGGTGTCGCCGAAGGAATGGACGAAATCGCCCACCGCCAGCCCGGTCACCTGCGCCACCATATGCGTCAGCAGCGCGTAGCTCGCGATGTTGAAGGGCACGCCAAGCAGGACATCGGCCGAGCGCTGGTAGAGCTGGCAGGAGAGCTTGCCGTTCAGGACGAAGAACTGGAACAGGCAGTGGCAGGGCGCCAGCGCCATCTTCGGGATGTCGACCGGATTCCAGGCTGAGATGATCAATCGGCGCGAATCCGGGTTGCGCCGGATCTCGCTGACCAGCCAGGCGATCTGGTCGATCGTCGTGCCGTCGGGCGCGGGCCATGAGCGCCATTGCCTTCCATAGACGGGGCCGAGATCTCCATTCTCGTCAGCCCATTCATCCCAGATCGTGACGCCGTTCTCCTGCAGGTAGCGCACATTGGTGTCGCCGCGCAGGAACCAGATCAATTCGTGGATGATCGACTTCAGATGCAGCTTCTTGGTCGTGACGAGCGGAAAGCCCTCCGCGAGGTCGAAGCGCATCTGATGGCCGAACACCGCAAAGGTGCCGGTGCCGGTGCGGTCGTCCTTGCGGACGCCTTCGGTCAGGACGCGATTGAGCAGGTCGTGATATTGGCGCATGGCGAATCTCGTGAGGCCAGACAGTTTAGCCGCTTTGCGTCAGGCGCGCCGCACCGTCATCAGCGACTGTCCCAAGCTTTCTCGGCATGGCCTTCTGCCCGGCTTGCCCCATCCGGCACCCTCCCGAACCGGCTTCGCCATCGCTATGCCGGAACAAAGCCATGAAGCCGTGTTTCACTCCTGAAAACAGCATTAGAAAGTTAGGGACAAGGCAATGCCGCTTTATCGCGCTGCGTCAGCCTGGGCGCTCGCAGGTACGTTTATGTTGCAGGCGGGCATCGCTGCCGCCCAGCCGGCTGCCCCGAATCAACCCGGAGAGCCCGGCATCTCGATGACTGAAGCCCGTCGCATCGCCATCGACAACGGCATGGTGCGGATCGAGGAGGTCGAGCTTGAGGACTGCCTCTGGCAGCTCAATGGCAGCGACAATCTCGGCGCCGACATCGAGATCGACCTGCGCGCCAGCGACGGCAAGGTCGTCAAAGTCGAGCGCAACGACCCGCTCTCCGCCGCCGCACCGCATTGAGTGTAAAGGCCTCCGCGCGACGTTCCCGCTCACGAGATCGGGAAACGACGTGAACCGTGAGCACCCCAGCTGCCTTCAGGCCGGCCACAATTCCAGGGATCTATTCGCCTCGATCGATGGGGCGTCGCCGGAGACCGGCATTGGAGGCATATGATGAATTTTCGCGGCCGGATGACCGGATTGGCGCTGCTGAGCGCGGTTATGACGATGCCGGGGCCAGCTTTGTCGATGACGTCGAATCAGCCCCCTCCCGGCGAGCCGGCGCTGCTCTCCGAGCATGGCGCGCGCCAGGTCGCCTGGCGTTTCGGCATCGTTCATGTCGAAGAGATCGCGCGTTGCGGCAGTCGCTGGGAGATCGCCGGGCGCGACCGTGACGGGAACGAAACCATGCTCGATATCAGCGCTTATGACGGCCGGATTCTCGACTGAAGCGAAGCCTTGGGAAATTAAGCCGGCATGGTTCGCGTTCCTCTCTTTCCCCGCGCCTCCGCAGCCCCTATATTCGCTGTGCCGATCGCAAGACCGGCTATGGCGATAAACGGACGTCGTAATAAGCTTTTCGGACCCGGGGGCGGTACCCGGCGCCTCCACCACAGCCCTGCGGCGCAAGCTTTGGGGCGGCCTGCGGGATCTTGGACCGCGGGCTCGCCAGGTCACTCAGGTGGCAGGGTTGCGGCGGGGGCGAAATAGGATCGACGAGAGTGTAAAGGCCGTTCTTTTGCCCGGTATGGTTCCGCCGTTATAGGGCTAACGCATAGTTGCCAACGACAACAATGCTCGGGTTGCTGTCGCCGCGTAAGCGGTGCTGGTTCCCAAACCTAAGTCCTTCCGTTTAGCGACGTAAGGCGGGGCTCGGAGGCGCCTGGCAACAGAAGCCTCCACTTCTTTATGCAGGCCTGCCGGCTGTTCCCGCCGGAAGCGCGAAGCGGAAACGGATTCTCGACACGATGGCAAAGGATATTCTTCGCTACGATCTCATGGTGCAGGAGGCACTCAAGGGCGTCGTGCGCAAGATTCTGACCGAGGCCGGCCGCGATGGCCTGCCCGGCGACCATCATTTCTACGTCACCTTCCGTTCCACCGCGCCTGGCGTGCGGTTGTCGCAGCGCCTGCGCGACAAGCACCCGGAGGAGATGACGATTGTCCTCCAACACCAGTTCTGGGACCTGAACGTCAGTGAGCACGCCTTCGAGGTCGGGCTGTCCTTCTCCGGCGTGCCTGAGCGCCTGCTGGTTCCTTTCGACGCGATCACGACATTCTTCGACCCTTCCGTGCAGTTTGGCCTGAAATTCGAGGCGCAGGACGCCGTCGAAGGTGCAGCTGTCGAGGACGATGCGCCAGGCGCAGGCAAGGCACCGCGCGGTGCCGGCTCCGAGCCGAGCGTCTCCCCGCCCGCCCCCATCGCCCTGCCCGCCAAGGTGACGCCCGCCGGCGTCCCCGCCCTCAAGCTCAAGCCCGCGGAGCGGGATGCCGAACCCGCCAAGACCTCCGGCAAGGCGAGCGCCAAGAAGGCCGAGGCGGATGAGAGTGAAGAGGCCGGCAGCGCACAGGTCGTCAGCCTCGATTCCTTCCGCAAGAAGACCTGACGTACAAGAAGATCTGACCCACCCGAAAACCTGACGGCGACCCATGTCCGAGACACGCACCGAAACCGATTCCTTCGGGCCGATCGCCGTGCCTGCCGATCGTTACTGGGGCGCTCAGACGCAGCGCTCGCTTGAGAATTTCCGCATCGGCGGCGAGCGTGAACGCATGCCCCTGCCGCTCATCCACGCACTTGTGCTGGTCAAGAAGGCCGCCGCCCATGTCAATGCGCGCCTCGGCCTGGTCGAGCAGCGTGTCGCGGGTGCGATCGGCCAGGCGGCCGACGAGGCGCTCGGTGGCAAGTTCGACGGGCATTTCCCGCTGGTCGTATGGCAGACGGGCTCGGGCACGCAGACCAATATGAACGTCAACGAGGTGCTGGCGAACCGCGCCAACGAGTTGCTCGGCGTTGGTCTCGGCGCCAAGAGCCCGGTCCACCCCAATGACCACGTCAATCGCGGCCAATCCTCCAACGACTGCTTCCCGACCGCGATGCATATCGCTGCCGTGCTCGAACTCTCCCGACTGCTGCTGCCGGCGCTGCGCAACCTCGAAAAGGCGCTGCAGGCCAAGGCCGAGGCCTTCAAGGATCTGATCAAGATCGGCCGCACCCATCTCCAGGATGCGACGCCGGTCACGCTCGGCCAGGAATTCTCTGGCTACGCCGCGCAGATACATCTCGGCATCGGCCGCATCGAGGCCTCGCTCGGTGGCCTCTACGCGCTGGCGCAGGGCGGTACGGCTGTCGGCACCGGCCTCAACACCCATCACGATTTCGCCGTGCTCTTCGCCAAGGAAGTCACCGCCTTGACCGGCCTGCCCTTCCGCACCGCCGACAACAAGTTCGAGGCCCTGGCGAGCCATGGCGCGCTGGCCGCAGCACATGGCGCGCT
Organism: Allobosea psychrotolerans; assembly: GCF_002917105.1. Lineage (GTDB taxonomy): Bacteria > Pseudomonadota > Alphaproteobacteria > Rhizobiales > Beijerinckiaceae > Allobosea > Allobosea psychrotolerans. The sequence goes on along the minus strand of NZ_PQFZ01000001.1, from coordinate 558,765 downwards.
CGCGGCGCTGGCGTCGGACCTGTTCAAGATCGGCAACGACATCCGCCTGATGGGCTCCGGCCCACGCTCGGGGCTTGGCGAGATCAGCCTGCCGGAGAACGAGCCCGGCTCCTCGATCATGCCCGGCAAGGTCAACCCGACCCAGGCCGAGGCGCTGACCATGGTGGCGACGCAAGTCCATGGCAATCAGGCGACGATCGGCTTCGCCGCGAGCCAGGGCCATTTCGAGCTGAACGTGTTCAAGCCGGTGATCGCCAGCGCCTTCCTGCAGTCGGTCCGGCTGCTGGCGGATGCGGCTGCGAGCTTCCAGGCCCATTGCGTCGAAGGCATCGTCGCCAATGAGCACCGCCTGACGGAGTTGCTCTCACGCTCGCTGATGCTGGTCACAGCGCTGGCGCCCGCCATCGGCTACGATCAGGCCGCCGGCATCGCCAAGGCGGCCCATCACAATGGCACGACCCTGCGCGAGGAAGCCTTGCGCGCCGGCGTGTCGGGTGAATTATTCGACGCAACGGTCAAACCCGAGCTGATGCTCGGGCCGGCCTGAGCACGGAGCGCGCCATGGCCGAGATCATCAATCTCCGTCGCGCGCGCAAGCAGCGCGCCCGGCAGGACGCCGAGGACCAGGCGCAGCAGAACCGCATCACCTTCGGCCGCAGCAAGGCCGAACGCAGCCTGAGCGATGCCGAGCGCGACAAGGCCACCCGGGAACTCGACGGCCACCGGCTCGACGGCGACGCCCCGAAGCGATGAGCCGCGAGCGCAAGCACTCGCTCTCCATTGCCGGCCACCGTACGAGCGTCTCGCTCGAGGATCCGTTCTGGACCGCCCTGAAGGAGATCGCGGCAGCCGAGGGGCGCACGATGGCAGCCCTGATCGTCGAGATTGATTCCCGGCGCGAGGGCAACAACCTCTCTTCGGCACTGCGGCTGCATGTGCTCGCACATTACCGCCGGCTCGCCGCCGGCGCGTAAGCGCCGCGACAAACAAAAGCGGTGCAATCCCAGCGGCTTGCGGCGCCCTATTGAATCAAAGCGCCAGCGACTTGAATCACTCTGCCAAGAACTTGCTGCAAAGAACTTGAATCAGTTTGGCTGGACGCTGCGCGAAAGCGGACGCGGCACGGATTCGATCGCCATCGGAGGCGGCAGGGGCGGCGGCACCGAGCCGCCCGGCCTTGCCGGCTGAAGATCGGGTTCCGGGAAACTGGCGCGCGGCGCACCGGGCAGCACGAGCGGGCCGGGCTGTTGCGGTTGCGAGGCTCCGCGGGCCGCGGCCGCTCGGGCGCGCTCCTCGGCCTCGGACCGGCCGCGCGCCTCCTGCTCCTGCCGGGCCTGTTCGGCTCGTTTGCTGTCCTCGGCCTTCTTCTCTTCGGCCAGGCGACGCAGCTCCTCCAAGCGCTTTGCCTCCTCCGCCCGCTTCTCCTCGGCGAGCTTGCGCTCCTCCTCAGCCTTGATGAACTCGTTGAGCTTGCGCTCGTTCTCGCGCATCTCGCGCTCCGCTCGAAGCCGCCGCGAATTCGCCGCGCGCTCACGCGCATCGGCCTCGAAGGCTTCGACGCGCTCGATCTCGCGCGCCAGGGCACGGGCTGCGACCGCATTGGACAGCGCCCCGACATCGGTCTCGCGCTGCAACGCCGAGAGCGGCCCGCGCCAGGCGACGCCGATCTGCGGCGCGTCGCTCGGCCAGCCCTTCGGCAAGCCTCCAAGCGGCCGCAGGCCCAAGCGCAGATCGGCGCTCAGGGCGCGCAGGTCGATGAGGCCAGTCGCCTCCGCGCGCAGGCCGCTGCGCTCGAAGCTGAATGGCTGCAGCCGCGCGAGCCCGCCGGCCAGCGTGAAGGGCAAGGTCACATCCCCGAGCGCCCAGGCGCCACTGTCGAGCGCCTCGCCCAGACGGCCCTGCAATCGCGCCGTCTCGCTCTCGGAGGCGTCCTCGCCCGTTGCGGCAATGACGCGCGCATAGGCTGCCGGGTCGAAGCGCGACAGGCTGGCGCCGATCAGCGTCACGGAGCCGGTGCCGCCGAGCCCGGCGATCAACCGCGCCGGGCTTTCGCCGGAGCCGCCGGCCTCGACCTGACCGGACAGCTTGCCGCCGAGCGCACCATGCGTCAGCGCGGCGAGATCGAGCTGCGTCAGCCCGATACGGCCCGAAAGCTGCGCCAGCCCGCCCTCGCGGCGCAACGCGACGCGGCCCGACAGGGTGCCGCCGCCATAGGCCCCGCTCAAATCCTCGATGCTCGCCCCGTCGCGGTCGGCCTGGAGTGTGAAGCGGGCGTCGCGCAACATGACGGCGTCGCTCGCAACGAGCGAGGTGGCCTCGATCGCAAGCTTGAGATCGCCGAGCCCGACGACAGGCCCAAAACGGACGGTCGACCAGGTCGAGCCCGGCGGCGCCGGGCTTGCACCCAGCGCGCCGCCGAGCAGGGCGCGCAGATCCAGGCCCGGCAGCGACAGCCGGCCCGACAACCCGCCATCGCGCGCCAGGACGAGAGCCCCCTTGGCATTGACGCCGCCGAGATTGGCGACGAGATCGTCGAGCGCGACGCCGTCAGCGGTGAAGCCGACGCGACCGCTCGCATCGAACAACCCATCCGGCATCAATCGCGCGGGACCTTCGGGCAGGATCTGGCCGGGACGGTCCGCCTGCAGGCTCAACCGCGCGGCATTGCCACCCTCGCCTTCCAGCACCAGCGAAAGGCCGGGCCCCGCGAGCGAACCCATCAGGCGGCCGGGCTGCTGCTCCAGGGTGAAACGTCCGGGACCACCGAGCTGCGGCGCGGGCAGACCCAGCGCCGCGAAGACCTGGCGCCGGTCGCTCATGTCGAAGCGCAAGCCGGCTTTACGCCATGCGCCGGATGGATCGATCCGGCCATCGAGGGCAAGCGCGCCGGCCTGTGCCATACCCTCGGCTGCGATCCCGGTCTCCCCCCCGGCCGAGCGCGTCAGGCGAAAGCTCGCATCCAGCCGGGAGAGCCCGTCGCCGGCGCGCGCCAGCGCCTGCCGGGCCACGTCCGGCAGCAGCGGGCCGGCGAGTGCGGCCAATGTCTCGAAGCGAGGGGCACGGATGCGGCCCGAGATCTCGCCGCCTTCGGCCAGCAACGCGCCCGAGCCCGTGACCGCGACGCCGCCGAAGCCTTCGATCGCAAGCCGGCTGAGCCGCCAGACCGCGCCGTCGCGGCGCAGATCGAGACTGGCCGAGCCTGCAGGCGCATTGCGGAAGCGGGCATTGCTCAAGGCGAGATCGAGCGCGAGATCGCGCCCGCCGACAAGCCCCGCCAAACTCTCGGCCGGAGGCAGCATGTTGAGGTCGAGACCATTGAGCGCGAGCTTCGCCGCCAGGCGCTCGGCCACGATATCGCCGGAGCCCTCCAGCCTGAGGCCCGACGAGCCCGTCACCAAGAGCCGCTCGAACGCGACCCGCCCGCCATCCCAGGCGCCCACCGCCTCGGCGTCGATCTGGCCCAGCCCCGCAACGAGGTCGGCCAGGGCCGGATCGAGCCCGGCCCGTGCGAGCACGAGCGCGACACGGCGGGAATCCTCGGCCTTGAGGTTGAGGCGGCCGGCAATGCCCTTGGCATCCGCAGCCCCGGTCGCCCCCACCAGGGCGCCTGCAACCCGGACGGAAGCGGCAGCGCCGCTCAGGCCGCCTTCATCGAGCCGCCCGCGCAGCCCGAAAGCCGAGAAATCCTCGCCGCGCCAGATCAACTGGTCGAGATCGAGGCTGATGTCGAACGGGCCAGGCAGCGCGTGGAGCGCGTGCTCGAAACCGGCGCGTTCGGAGAGTGCCTTCGTCAGCGCATCGAGATCGAGCCGGCGCGCCCTGAGCGCCAGCGAGCCTGTTCCGCCCGCCGGAAAAAACTGGCCCTCGCCTTCGAGCCGCGCCGCGCCGCCGCCAATGTCGAGCACCAGGCCGGCGAGGTCGAGCTGCTTGCTGCCGCCGCTGACGCGCCCGGCCAGGCTGAGCGCGCCACCAGGCGCCAGCGTGAAGGCTCCCTCCAGCCCTGCACTGACGCCGTCCTGAACCGCAGGGAGCAGGAAATTGCCGTCGAAGCCGATCTGAATGGCGTCGCCCGTGATCGAGGCCTTGGCGCGCAGGCGGCCATCGGGCTCGATCGCGCCAGTGGTGATGCGCAGCGACGAGCCCGCGACTTCGCCCTCGATCCGCCAGGGTCCGGCGAGGCTGACGGCGGAGACTTCGGCCGCGACGGGCATCAACGTCACCGGCGCCTTGCCGGCATCGCGCCAGATCAGTGCCGAACGCCGGATGCTGAGCTTGTCGAGGCTGGTATGCGCCGGCAGGCCGCCACCCGCGCTTGCCGGGAGGCGGATGGCTCCCGCCTCGTCGACGACGATGGAGAGCGTCGCGCCCTCGGCCTGCGCGTCGGCGAAGCGGAAATCGCCGCGCACCAGGGCCGACAGCGCCAGCTCGACGGTCAACTGCTCGACGGCGACCGAGCTCGCAGCATCGGGGGCACCGCCGACCCGGACATCGCCCAGGGTCAGGCGGGGCGACGGCAACAAGCGCAAGCCGATGCCGCCGGCGACGCGCGTCTCGACGCCGAGCACAGAGCTCAGCCGCGCCTCGATCTGCGGCCGGTAGCCTCGCCAGTCGACGAAGCCCGGTCCGATCAAGGCGGCAAGCAGCGCCAGCACGAGCAGGCCGGCCAGGACTGTCAGAGTCTCACGCAACGGCGGGCTGTGTCCTCGTCGTTTCCGGTCCAGGCATGTCAGGCCTCGCGATCATGCCGTTACGTCGCGGCAAGATCACGACATTTCGTTCCCGGGAAGCAGCCGCGCACGGCCACGACGCCTCATAGCGCGATGATCTTGCCCGGGTTGAGGATGTTCTGCGGGTCGAGCGAGCGCTTCAGTGTCCGCATCACCGCAAGCGCCGGCGCACCATGCTCGGCCTCGAGATATTTGATCTTCTTCTGGCCGACGCCATGCTCGCCGGTGCAGGTGCCGCCCATGGCGAGCGCGCGCTTGACCAGGCGGTCGATGAAGCCCTGGCTGCGGGCGACCTCCTCGGGATCGTTCAGGTCGACGATCGGCTGGGTGTGGAAATTGCCGTCGCCGACATGACCGGCGATCGGCGCGATCAGGCCCATGGCGTCGATGTCGCGCTTGGTCTCCTCGACGCATTCAGCCAGTCGCGAGATCGGCACGCAGACATCAGTGGCAACGGAATCGAAGCCCGGCCGCAACGCCTTGGCAGCCCAATAGGCATCGTGGCGAGCCTGCCAGAGTCTCGAGCGGTCCTCGGCCTTGGTCGCCCAGTCGAACGGTCCGCCGCCATATTCGGCCGCGATCTCGCCGAAACGCTCCGCCTGCTCCTTCACGCCGGCTTCCGAGCCGTGGAACTCGACGAAGAGCATGGTGGTTTCGGGCAGGCCGAGCTTGGAGTGCAGGTTGACGCCGCGGATCATCACATCGTCGAGCAGCTCGATGCGCGCCACCGGCAGGCCGGACTGGATCGTGACGATGGTCGCGTCGCAAGCCGCCTTGACCGAGGGAAACGGGCAGACGCCGGCCGAGATCGCCTCGGGAATGCCGTGCAGCTTCAGCGTGACCTCGGTGATGATGCCGAGCGTGCCTTCCGAACCGACCAGAAGGCGGGTGAGGTCGTAGCCGGCCGAGGTTTTCCGTGCCCGCGTCGAGGTCTTCACGATCGAGCCGTCGGCCATCACGGCAGTCAGCGCCAGGACATTGTCCTTCATCGTGCCGTAGCGCACGGCGTTGGTACCCGAGGCCCGCGTCGCCGCCATGCCGCCGATCGAGGCGTCGGCGCCGGGGTCGATCGGGAAGAACAGGCCCTGATCGCGCAGGTTCTCGTTCAATTCCTTGCGGGTCACGCCGGCCTCGACCACGCAGTCGAGATCCTCGCCATGGACGGCGATGATCCGCTTCATCTGGCTCATATCGATGCAGACGCCGCCAAAAGGCGCGTTGACATGGCCTTCCAGCGAGGTCCCGGTGCCAAACGCGATGACCGGCACGCCATGGGCACCGCAGAGCTTGACGATCTCGGCCACCTCTTCCGTGCTCTGCGGAAACACGACGGCATCGGGCGGCTGGTTCGGGATCCAGGTCAGCGTATGGCCATGCTGCTGGCGCACCGCCAGGCTGGTGACGAGGCGGTTGCCGAAAGAGGCCGCCAGGGCGCGCGTCACGGCCGCGACGGCCTCGGGCGAGGGCGGCAGCGTTGCGGCTGAAGCGGGGGCGTCATGAAGGGCAGCGGCGGGCAAGCTCATTGTCAACATCCGGTTCTAGCGCTTAGACTTGGAACTATTCGGTTTCGCAGATGGTCACGATCTCGACACCAGCATGGCGAAGACTGCTCTCTTGCCTCACCGCCGGGCTGACGGCAAACAGGATTGGTGCATAGTAGACCATGCCGACACGGAATGGGCAGCCGCAATGACGCGGTTGCGGATTGATCATCATCTACATGTCGCGGACGGACCGGCACCGTCGGTGTGGCGTTGAGTAGGGAGGGCGACCGTGAAAGACAATATCCGCGCTCCCGCGCTGTTCTTCGCACCCTTCGTCTCGTCGGCCATGCGGGTCGAGCCGCAATGGATCGACTATAACGGCCATCTCACCATGGCCTATTATCATGTGCTGTTCGACAGGGCTGTCGACGAGGTGTTCTCGCTCGTCGGGCTGAACCAGAACTATCTCGAGACGCGCCACGCCTCCTGCTTCGCGGCCGAATGCCATGTCCTCTACAAGCGCGAACTGACCGAGGGCGACCAGGTCCGCGTCACGGCGCAACTCATCGCCTTCGACGACAAGCGGCTGCACTACTATCTCGAAATGCGCCACGCCCATGAAGGCTGGCTCGCCGCCACCAGCGAGAACCTCTCGCTGCATGTCGACATGACGAGCCGCAAGGTCACGCCCTTCCCGCCCGACATCCTGGCCAATCTCGCGCTGATGAAGGCCTCCCACAGCATGATGCCGCTGCCCGCCACGATCGGCCGGATCATCGGCATGCCCAAGCGCACGGCGATCACGGTCGAGGGCATGACCGGCGAACGCGAGACAGAAACCCGGCATTGAGCCGGAACCATACCGTCAATCCAACCCGAACTAGCTCGGGCGCCGCCGCGCCACCGCCTGCACGGCATAACCGCGATAGAGTGGCGTGGTTTTCGCCACTGCGCGTTCAGCCTGCGCGATCTCACCCAGCACCGTAGCTAGGTCGCCGCGCGGCGTGACATGGAACAGCGCGAGCCAGCGATTGAGCACCGCCCTGAACGGCGTGGCCAGGCCCGCCTGATTGCCGAAATCGACGATGTGCAATTCGCCATGCGGCGTCAGCGAGCGCAACGCCTGCCGCACCACGCCCTGCCAGGGCGGGATCATCGAGAGCGCATAGGAGATCACGATCCGCTCAAAACCCGCCTGCCCGAACAAGGCCTGCGCATCGAATGCCGTGGCATCGGCCTGCGCCAGATGGATCCGGTCGGACAGGCCTGCCCGCGCCACGGCCTGCCGCGCCGTCGCCAGCATCTCGGAGGAGACATCGAGCCCATAACAGGGCCGGCCGGGATAGGCCTGCGCGATCTTGATCAGGTTGCGCCCGGTGCCGCAGCCCACTTCCAGGATGCTGCCGCCCGCGGGCGGCGCCAGCCCGGCGATGAGTTCGTCGCGACCGAGCAGATAGAATTTGCGGCTGGCGTCGTAGATGTGGCGCTGATGCCGATACATCGCGTCCATCAGCCCGGCCGCCTCGCCGTGCGGCAGGTCGAGCCTCACGCGACGCGCTCCGGCAGGACATAGAGGTGGAACGCGCCATAGATCGAGGAGCGGTCCTGCGCCCCGAGCTCGCGGCTGCGCGCCTCCTGATAATGCCATTGGCCGAGGATCGCATCCGGCACGCGGCCGGGCAGCAGGCGCTCGTCGGCCGCCGTGCGGAAGATCACCCGCGCGCCGGGTCTGGCTGTACGCGTGATCTGCGACCAGAGCGCAGTGAGATCGGCGTCGTTCATCCAGTCCTGCGCATCGAGCAGCACATAGGCGTCGCAGCTCTCGGCCGGCTGGCGCTCCAGGAAGGCCGTGATCGCGCTCTGGTGATAGGCGACGCGGTCCGCCCGCGCCTTCACGGCGGCGAAATTCCCGCGCTGCAGATAAGGCGGCAGGGCCGCATCCGGTCCAGGCTCATAGCCGCGCCCGAAGGCCTGGCGGGCGAAATAGTTGGTCTTGAGATCGAAGCCGCAGGCGAGCCGCTCCAGCCGGTGGCGCAGCACGCCGCGAATGCCGTCATCGCCATCGGCGGCCAGCGCCTTGTATTGCGCCGGCGGGATACCAAGCCCGTAGAGCGAGGCCGGCTGGCGCACCAGCCAGCGCACCAGTCGCTTGTCGAAGACCGGCGCTAGATGCCTGTCGAACAGCACACGCTGCTCGTCCATGCTTCGCGCCTTGAGCATGATGCGCGGATCGCAGCCGAGCGTGCGCCCCAGCAGATGGCCCGCCCCGATGAAGCGGCCGAGCAGGCCGTAGCGATAGAAATTGCGCGCGAAGAGATTGATGCGGCGCCGTCCGTTCAGGCCGCGCCCCTCCCAATAGGCGCGCGAAACCGGGTCGAGATGCGGCGCGATCTCGCTGTCGTAGAACGCGACATTGCTGCGCGACTGCGCCTGCCCGAAGAAGCGCAGCACCTCGTCATGGCCCTGCATCCGCGCGAAGGCGGCGAGCTTGAGCTTGCCGAGCGCGATATGAGCGCCGTTGAGATCGATCGCGCTGATCCGGCCAGGGTCGTCGGCGAGATAGGACAGAATGTTGCAGGAGCCCGAAGCGATGGCGACGACATGGTCGCTGGGCTTGAGCTGCAGCGCCGCCATGTCGACGACCGGGTCTTCCCAGATCTGTGGATAGACCAGGCCGGAAAAGGCGAGCGTGAACATGCGTTCCAGCACGCCCGCCTTCGAGAGCGGCTTGTTGCGATGGACCGCCGAGGTCAGCCCCGATGCCGTCTCTCGCCGAACCGCGCGCGCCGTCTGCATCGTCTGAAGCCCCTTGGTCGGCCCATGGTGATGGCGAGCCGACTAGAGGAGTCGCGTGACGGTTGGGTGACGTGCCTCTACTGCGCGGTGACGCCGGCCGCCTTGATCACCGGCGTCCATTTGTCGACCTCGGCGCGGACATGGGCGCCGAGCGCTGCCGAGCTCTGCCCGGCCTCGTCTGGAATCTCGCAGCCGAGCTCGAGCAGCCGGGCGCGCACGCCCGCATCCGCCAGCGCTGCGCGGCCGGCTGCGTTGAGCTTGTCGACGATCTCGCGCGGCGTTTCCTTCGGCGCGAAGATCGCGTTCCAGCCGACCGCCTGGAATTCCGGCAGGCCGGCCTCCGCGCTCGTCGGCACGTCCTTGGCGACCTCCAGCCGTTTCGGCGTCGCCACCACATAGGTCTTGAGATTGGTGAGCTGCGGCACGATCCCGACGGTCTGGTCGCAGACATAGTCGAGCTGTTTTGCGATCAGCGCGTTCATCGCCGGGCCGGAGCCGCGGAACGGCACCTGCTGCACCGGCGCCTTGATCAGATGATGGAAATAGACGCAGGTCAGATGCGAGGTCGAGCCGATGCCGCCATGCCCGTAATTGTACTTGTCCGGATTGGCCTTCAGCAGCGCGACGAACTCCTGCAGCGTATTGGCCGGAAAGTCCTTATGCGCCGCGACCAGCATCGGCGTGCCGGCCGCGTTGATCACCGGAGCAAAGTCGATGCGCGGATCATAAGCAAGATTGGGATAGAGCCCGACCGAGGCCGAATGCGTGCCGAGATTGCCCATCATGATGGTGTAGCCATCGGGAGCGGCTCTCGCGACGCGCAGCGAGCCGGTCGTGCCGCCGGCGCCTGCGACATTCTCGACGATGACCGATTGTCCCAGCGTGCGGCCCATATGCTCGCCGACGATACGGGCGATGATGTCGGTCGGGCCGCCTGCCGCGAAGGGCACGATCAGGGCGATCGAACGCGAGGGATAGGCTTGGCCAAGCGCAGGCGCAGCGGCAAGCGAGAATGCGGCCAAGGCGGCCAGGAGCAGGCGTCGCATGGATGTCCTCCCAGGTGATAGCCGCGTTCGTCGCGGTCTTCAGGTCTGATGCGGTGGTCCAGAGCGTTTTCGAGCGAAGGAGTTACGGCTCGCGCGAAGACAATGCGTTGAAACGAAGAGCTAGGGCGATTGAACGATCAAACCGGATCGGCAACCGCCCTAGAGATGGCGCAGGCCGATGCTCTCGATCAGCGGCAGCAATTCGCCGCGCGCCCTGACGCGGTGCTGGCGGGCCGCCTCGCGAGCCAGCTCGGGCACGCCGTCGCGAATGGCGTCGATCATGGCGCGGTGCTCCTCAGTCGAAATCGGCAGGCGCGGACGCAAGCGCAAAGTCAGCGTGCGGGCGCGATGCGACTGGTCGTTCACGGTCTGGATGATGCGCACGAACCGGCTGTTGCCGCAGCGCTCGACCAGGATGCGGTGGAAGGCCTCGTCGGCTCGCCCCCAATCGGCGAGATCGCCTGCGTCCAGCGCTCGCGCCATGGCGTCGGTCTCGCGCGCCAGATCCTGCGCCATCAGCCGCCGCTCGGCGTCCGGAAGCCCAGCCGCGAGCTCAGCCGCGCTCGCCTCGATCGCGATCAGCACCTCGTAGATCTCGCGGATATCGTCGGGCGCCAGCGCGCAGATCAGGATGCCGCGCTTCGGGACGATGCGGACAAGCCCCTCCTCCTGGAGTCTGAGCGCCGCCTCATGCACCGGCGTGCGGCTGACGCCGAGGCGCAAGGCCAGCTCGCCGGCCGAAGCCTGGTAGCCCGGCGCGAAAACGCTCTCGCGAATGGCTTGTTTCAGCGCGGCATAGGCGCTGTCGACGAGGCTCGGCGCCCGGTCATTCGCCTGATCGATCGTCTTCAAGCCAGCCTGCATTCCGCCCTCCGTTCCCGGTAGCGTAACATCTTCCATGGAAGCTGCAATGCAATGTTGACTCGCAGGTGGCTTGAGCCGCAAAGACACGCAGCTCACATCGGAACTGAGGCGGCATCATGAAGACGTACAGGATCGCGGCGATCCCCGGAGACGGCATCGGCGTCGAGGTCATCGCGGCCGGCATCGAGGTGCTGCAGGCCCTGGCCGCACGCGACGGCTCCTTCGACTTCGCGTTCGACCATTTCGACTGGGGCTCGGATTACTACAAGCGCACCGGGCTGATGATGCCGGAGGATGGCCGCGAGCAGATCAAGGGCCATGACGCGATCTTCTTCGGCGCGGTTGGTGCGCCCGACGTGCCCGACCATGTCACGCTCTGGGGGCTGCGGCTCGCGATCTGCCAACCCTTCGACCAATACGCCAATGTCCGGCCGACCCGCGTGCTGCCCGGCATCACGTCGCCGCTGCGCTCGGTATCCGGCCCCGAACTCGACTGGGTGATCGTTCGCGAAAATTCGGAGGGCGAATATGCCGGCGTCGGCGGGCGCGTGCATAAGGGCTTCCCGGAGGAGGTCGCGACCGATGTTTCGATGATGACGCGCTCGGGCGTCGCCCGCATCATCCGCTATGCCTTCCGCCTCGCCCGGTCGCGGCCACGTAAGCTGCTCACCGTCGTCACCAAATCGAACGCCCAGCGCCACGCCATGGTGATGTGGGACGAGATCGCAGCCGAGGTCGCGGCCGAGTTTCCCGATGTTACCTGGGACAAGATGCTGGTCGACGCCATGACCATGCGGATGGTGATCAAGCCGCAGAGCATCGACACCATCGTCGCGACCAACCTCCACGCCGACATTCTGTCGGATCTCGCCGCCGCGCTCGCCGGCTCTCTCGGCATCGCACCGACCGCCAACCTCAACCCAGAACGCGCCTTCCCCTCGATGTTCGAGCCGATCCATGGTTCGGCTTTCGACATCGCAGGCCAAGGCATCGCCAACCCGATCGGCACCTTCTGGACCGCAACGATGATGCTCGACCATCTCGGCGAACCGGCCGCCTCGGCCAGGCTGATGCGCGCGATCGAACGCGTCACAGCCGATGCGAGCTTCCACACACCGGATCTCGGCGGCAAGGCGACGACGCGGCAGGTCACCGATGCGGTCATCGCCGCGATTGCCGGCGACAATGCCTGACGCCGGGAGCCGCCAGCCAGGAAACGGCGGCGGAGACCGACGACATCGTGACCATGTTTGAGATCGCGCCGGGCTGAATTCCGCGCCATAATCGCCATATTGCTCGTCGAACGAGTAGGGGCGATGGATCGCGCCTCGCGACGAAAGGAAGACGGATATGGGCCTGATGAGCATGTTCGGCGGCGAAACGACGCAAACCGAGACCTTCGAGGTCACGCTGACCGACGCTGAATGGCGGGCGAAGCTCAGCCCCGAGCAATACCGCGTGCTGCGCGGCCATGGCACCGAGCGCGCCGGCTCCTGCGCGCTGAACTACGAGAAGCGCGCTGGAACCTTCACCTGCGCCGGTTGCGGCAACCCGCTGTTCAAGGCCGGCACCAAATTCGAGAGCGGCACCGGCTGGCCGAGCTTCGACCAGCCGCTCGAAGGCGCAGTCGGCACGAGCCAGGACGGCAGCTTCATGATGACGCGCACCGAGGTGCATTGCGCCCGCTGCGGCGGCCATCTCGGCCATGTCTTCCCCGACGGCCCGCCTCCGACGGGCTTGCGCTACTGCATGAACGGCGTGGCGATGGATTTCGTGCCGGCGGAGGGGTGAGTCTATCCGAAAAGGGCGCGGGGAACCCCTCTCCTGCATCGAAGTCGGGTCTACCCGACTTTGACACTTTGAGTGCTGAACTCGGGCAGGCCCGAGTTCAGTGAGAGGGGCAGGGGTGAGGTGTCGGCCCCTGGACCAGCGAAGCTACAACCTCACGGCGTGGCTGCGGTCAGATCACGGCCAAAGCGTCTGACGGCCTGCCCCTCACCCTGCCCTCTCCCTCCAATCTCGGGCTTGCCCGAGATTGGCATGCATAGTGTTCCAAGTCGGAAACATCCGACTTGGATGGGAGAGGGTTCCCCGCGCTACCCGCGCCTTAACTGAGAACCGGCACCGCCCGCCGCGCCAGGCTCGCTGCATCCATGCCCATCGGCAGATCGCCGAAATGCCCTGACCAGCCGCCATCCAGCCGGCTGGCGATGAAGGCGTCCGCGACCTCATGCGCTGCATGGCGCAGCAGCAATGACGCCTGCAGCAACAGCGCCAATCGCTCGACCAGCCGCCGCGCCTGGCCTTCCTGCCGGACGAGATCGGGCAGCGCACTGTCCAGCGCGGCGAGCGCCGCGTCGTAGCGCCGATCGGCGCCCTTGGCGGCACGCAATTCGTCCAGCAGCGCCGGCAGCGCACCTGGCTCCCGCTCCAACGAACGCAGCACGTCGAGGCAGATGACGTTGCCCGAACCCTCCCAGATCGAGTTCAGCGGCGCCTCGCGATAATGCCGCGCCATCGCGTGCTCTTCGATGAAGCCATTGCCGCCATGGCATTCCAGCGCCTCGGCGAGGACGGCCGGCGTGCGCTTCGCAACCCAGTATTTCGCGATCGGCGCGCCGATCCGCGCGAGTAACCGCTCGCTCTCCGAACTCTCCTGCCGGTCCACCGCCGCAAACAGCCGAAAGGCGAGCCAGGCCGCAGCCTCCGCCTCGATGGCGAGGTCGGCGAGGACGTTCTGCATGATCGGCTGGTCGATCAGCGCCCGCTGGAAAGCATGCCGGTGAGCGCAGTGATGCGCCGCCTGCGCCACCGCCTGTCGCATCAGCCCGGCAGAGGCCGCGGCGATGTCGAGCCTGGTGTTGTGGTTCATTGCAAGCCCTGTCCGCAGGCCCCGCCCCGGCTCGCCGAGCATGTGCCCGATCGCGCCGCGAAACTCGATTTCCGCGGAGGCGTTGGAGCGGTTGCCGCATTTCTCCTTGAGCCGCTGGATCGCGATGCCGTTGCGCTCGCCCGATGGCAGCCAGCCCGCCACGACGAAGCAGGAGACGCCCTCCCCCGTGCGCGCCAGCGTCAGGAAGACGTCGGAATGCGGGACGGAGAAGAACCATTTCTGCCCGAACAGCGAATGCGTACCGTCGCCATTGTCCCTGGCGAGCGCCTGCGTCTGGCGCAGATCCGAGCCGCCTTGCGTCTCCGTCATCGCCATGCCGACGGTCGCGCCGGTTTTGGTCGCGGCCGGCCCTTGCCGGCTGTCATAGGCGTTGGAGGTGATGAGCGCACCCCATTCCGCCCAGCGCGCCGCATCCTGCTTCAGGATCGGGATCGCCGAATAGGTCATGCTGATCGGGCAGCAGACGCCGCTTTCCGCGCCGTACCAGAGATATTGCAGCGCTGCGCGCGCGACCTGCGCGCCCGGCCCCGGCCGGTTCCAGCATAGGGCATGCGTCTCCTGGCCGATGGTCAGGCCCATCAACTCGTGCCAAGCGGGATGGAAGGCGATCTGGTCGATGCGGTTGCCGAAGCGATCATGCGTGCGCGCCTCCGGCGTGAAGCGGTTGGCGAGCCGCGCCAGCTCCTGCACCTGGGCTGAGCCGACGCAACGCCCGGTCTCGTGCAGGCGGTCCATGGCCCAACTCGCTCCAAAGGCCGATATCGCCGCCTGCAGCACCGGATCGGCCGCGAAGGCGTCGTAATCGGTCAGTGGCGGGGCCTGGTTCGTGACCTCATAGGTGGAATAGCGGGGGGTGGTGTCCATGGTCATCGGCACGCATCCTGACTAAGGATTCGACGGTGCATTCAACGCCCATCCGTCTTGTCCAGCAATCCGCCGCACGACACCCTATATTGACGCCAGAACGAATCACGATCGAGCACTGCGCCCCTTGTCCGACCACAACGCCACCTCCGCCCCCTTGCCCCGCCCCGGTGGTCTCGCCGCGCGCGCCGCGGCGGCTCCCGCCGCCGGCTATCTCGCGGGCCTGAACCCGGAGCAGCGCCTCGCCGTCGAGGCGACGGACGGCCCCGTTCTCGTGCTGGCCGGCGCCGGCACCGGCAAGACGCGCGTGCTGACCACCCGCATCGCCCATCTCATTGCCACCAACCGCGCCTTCCCCTCGCAGATCCTGTCGGTGACCTTCACCAACAAGGCGGCGCGCGAGATGAAGGAGCGCATCGCCCATCTCGTCGGCCCGGTCGCCGAGGGCATGCCGTGGCTCGGCACCTTTCACTCGATCTCGGCCAAGCTGCTGCGCCGCCATGCCGAACTGCTTGGCCTGCGCTCGGATTTCACCATCCTCGACACCGACGACCAGATCCGCCTGATGAAGCAGGTGATCGCGGCCGCCGATATCGACGAGAAGCGCTGGCCGGGCCGCATGCTGGCGGGCTTCATCGACTCGTGGAAGAATCGCGGCCTCGCCCCCAAGGATGTCCCGCCGGGCGAGGCCGCCGTCTTCGCCAATGGCAAGGGCGGCGCGCTCTACCTCGCCTATCAGGAGCGCCTGAAGACGCTGAACGCCGTCGATTTCGGCGACCTCTTGCTGCACTGCCTGACGCTGTTCCGCGACAATCCCGACGTGCTCGCAACCTATCACGAGCGCTTCCGCTACATCCTGGTCGACGAGTATCAGGACACCAACACCGCCCAGTATCTCTGGCTGCGGCTGCTCGCCCAGGGCCGGCGCAACATCGCCTGCGTCGGCGACGACGACCAGTCGATCTATGGCTGGCGCGGCGCCGAGGTCGACAACATCCTGCGCTTCGAGCACGATTTTCCCGGCGCCACGGTCGTCCGGCTGGAGCGCAATTACCGCTCGACCGGGCATATCCTCGCCACCGCCTCCAAGCTGATCGCCCGCAATGAGGGCCGGCTCGGCAAGACGCTGCGTACCGAGGATGTCGAGGGCGAGAAGGTCACCATCACCGGCGCCTGGGACAGCCAGGAAGAGGCCAGGCTGATCGGCGACGAGATCGAGAGCCTGCAGCGCAACGGCCATAACCTCTCCGAGATCGCGATCCTGGTGCGCATCTCGGCGCAGATGCGCGAGATCGAGGACCGCTTCGTCCATCTCGGCCTGCCCTATCGCGTCATCGGCGGCCCGCGCTTCTACGAGCGCGCCGAGATCCGCGACGCCATGGCCTATCTGCGCTGCGTCGTCTCGCCGACCGACGACCTCGCCTTCGAGCGCATCGTCAATGTGCCCAAGCGCGGCCTCGGCGACGCCACCATCCAGATCCTGCACAACCACGCCCGCGCGTCCCAGGTCTCGCTGCTGCAATCGGCCCGCATGGTGGTCGAGAGCGACGAATTGAAGCCCAAGGCCAGAACCGCCTTGCGCGAGCTGGTCGAGGCGTTTGGCCGCTGGTCGGCCAGGGCCGAGCACATGCCCCAGGGCGAGCTCGCCGAGCTCGTGCTGGAGGAGTCGGGCTATACCGAGATGTGGCAGAAGGACCGCTCGGCCGATGCTGCCGGCCGGCTCGAAAACCTCAAGGAGCTCGTGCGCTCGCTCGACGAATTCCCCGACCTTCCGGCCTTCCTCGAGCACGTCTCGCTGGTGATGGACGCCGATTCCGGCGAAACCGCCGAGCGCGTCTCGATCATGACGCTGCACGGCGCCAAGGGGCTGGAGTTCGACACCGTCTTCCTGCCCGGCTGGGAGGAAGGCCTCTTCCCCAATCAGCGCGCGCTCGATGAGAGCGGCCGCGCCGGGCTGGAAGAAGAGCGCCGCCTCGCCCATGTCGGCCTGACCCGCGCCCGCAAGCGGCTCAAACTCTATTTCGCTTCGAACCGCCGGATCCATGGCCTCTGGCAATCCAGCCTGCCCAGCCGCTTCATCGACGAATTGCCGGAAGAGCATGTCGAGGTCGTCCAGGCTGCCTCCAACTACAGCCAGGGCGGCTACGGCGCCTCGCGCTTCGACCGCATGGAGAGCTTCGGCTCGAGCTACAACACGCCGGGCTGGCAGCGCGCCCAGGAGAACAAGGCCAAGACCGGCTCGGGCGGCGGCTCGGGCTTCTCAGACAGCGGCGGACGCGGTTTCGGCTCAGGCGGTTTCGGCGGCGGCCGGCAGCGCGGCCCGATGCTGATCGAAGGCGAACTCACCGCGAAATCGACCGGCTCATCGGCCTATGACGCCGGCGCTCGCGTCTTCCACGTCAAATTCGGCCCCGGTTCCGTCGCCAGCGTCGACGGCAACAAGCTGACGGTGGATTTCGACAAGGCCGGGCGGAAGATGGTGCTGGACAGTTTCGTGCAGAAGGCGGGGTGAAGCCCTGGGCCACGGGCCTCCCCGCCTTGACAACCTACCTACTAGTAGGTATACGCAGATATGGCTGGCCCCTCGACAACCTCTGATGAAATCCTGCGCTGCGCTCGCTCCCTCTTGATCGAGGGCGGCTATAACGGCTTCAGCTACGCCGACATCGCAAAGGTCGTCGGCATCAGAAACGCGAGCATTCACCACCATTTTCCCAGCAAGTCGGACCTCGTGCGCACGCTCATTGCCCGATATCGGGAAGAGGCCGAGGCAGGGCTTGCCCATCTGGAACGCCAGTTCACCAATCCTGCCGATCGGCTGCGCGCCTATGTGAGCTATTGGCAAGCCTGCATCGCCGACGCCAGCGCCCCGTTCTGCGTCTGCGCTCTGCTGGCAAGCCAGATTCCGGTCCTTCCTGAGGAGGTCATCCTGGAGGTGCGCGCCCATTTCAGGACGCTCTCCGCCTGGCTGAGCTCGGTTCTCGAAAGCGGCGCACGGCAAGGCAGCTTGCACTTTACCGGCACGGCTAAGGCCGAAGCGGAAGCCTTCATGGCCAGCGTCCACGGCGCGATGCTCTCGGCCCGCGCCTATGGGGATGCCAAGATGTTCGGGGTCATCACCCACCCGCTCCTGGAGCGCCTCGCCACCCGACACTGAAGCGGTCTCTCCGGAAGGGGGCAAGCCAGGGTCGCAATACCTACCAACTAGTAGATAGCCAATTCTTGACGACCCGACGCTGTCTCGTTGCAGCGCATGGGCAATCTCGACCCCGATGAAAGGACACTTCTGATGTTTGGCATTTCTCCGCTCGGCTGGGTGCATACGCTGGGCAGCCTGCCGGCCATTCCGGCAGCGGCATACATGTTCGCGATTCACGGCCGGATCCTGCCTCGCTCGAAGGCGGGCGCCGTCTATTTCGTCTCGATGCTGATCGGTGGCGCGACGGTCTTCCTCGTCGCTCACGCGCCGGTCAGCTACGGCGTCGGGGCAGCGACGCTGCTGCTGCTGGTCACGGGCTACGCTGTCGGCCGATTGCCGGTTCCGGGGCACGTCGCGATCTATGTCGAGACCATTGCACTGAGCCTCACCGCATTCCTGCTCATGGTGCCCACCGCAACCGAAATCCTCCGCCGCGTCCCCGAGGGGCACCCCTTCGTCACTGACCTGCATTCGCCGCTGCTTCTCGGAGTCCAGGCGAGCATTCTTGCTGCACTCGTCATCGGATTGACCGCGCAGATCATCCACCTGCGCAAAGACGGCAAGGCCGCCGTCTGAGCTCCGCGAGTTAGGGTGGCGCCGGCAGCGGTTTCGGCGCCGGCCGGCAGCGCGGCCCGATGCCGGTCGAAGGCGAGCTCGCCGCCAAATCGACCGGCTCATCAGCCCTTGATGCTGGTGCCCGCACATCGAATTCGGCTTGGGCTCCGCTAGGCTGGGTGGAAGATGGTGCCGGATAGCTTCATGCAGAAGGCGGGGTGGGCAGGCGCTCGGCCGGCCTGTTCAGGGCTACGCCTCCGCCTCATGGCAGCACACGCAGTCGCACATCACTTCACCGCCCCTCCCGCGCCTTGAATGCCGCTCGCGCCGCCTCCACCTGCGCGTAATAGGTCTCGGCCCAGACCCAGACCCCGCAGAACGCCGCCGTCAGCTCGCGGCCGAGTTCGGTCTGCGTGTAGTCGACATGCGGCGGGATCACGGGATGGACCTTGCGCGTGATCAGCCCGTCGCATTCCATCTGGCGCACCGTCTTGGTCAGCATCTTCTGGCTGATGCCGCCGACGATCCGACCGATCTGGGTGAAGCGCAGCGTACCGTGCTCCTCCAGCGCCTCCAGGATCAGCATCGTCCATTTGTCCGCGACCTGAGCGATCACGTCGCGCACCAGCGCCTCGACCGCCGGGCTGACCTCGGGATGGGAGAGTCGGCCCTGCTCCTGCATGGCAGCAACCGCATCGCGTATCACCTGCATCCGACACTCTCCTTTTGGTGCCTATAGAACTTTTGGGTGCCTTCTTTCGTTTAGAGAGCATCGCGCCTAGCTCTTGTCCGCGCAACCATGAAAGGCGCATTTGCGAAAGGACTTGGCGATGAACATCACAGGCAACACCATCCTCATCACCGGCGGCGGCTCGGGCATCGGCCGCGCGCTCGCCGAGGCTCTGCACGCCAGGGGTAACCAGGTCGTCATCTCCGGCCGCCGCGAGCAATTGCTCGACGAGGTCACCGCAGCCAATCCGGGGATGGGGTCGATCGTGCTCGACATCCAGGACAAGGCGGACATAGCGGCCTTCGCTCGTGACGCCATCGAGCGCTTCCCTGCCCTGAACGTCGTCATCAACAATGCCGGCATCATGAAGGACGAAGACGTTACCGCGACGGAGGACCACCTCGCCATCGCCGAGGAGACCGTCGTCACCAACCTGCTCGGGCCGATCCGGCTGACCGCAGCCCTGCTGCCGCATCTGCTGAAGCAGCCGAAATCGACCGTGATGACCGTGAGCTCGGGACTGGCGTTCGTGCCCATGGTGGTGACACCGACCTACAGCGCCACCAAGGCGGCGATACATTCCTATTCGATGGCGCTGCGGGAGCAGCTTGCGGGCACCTCGACCCAAGTCATCGAGCTTGCCCCGCCTTACGTCCAGACCGAGCTGCGCGGGCCCGAACAGGCGGTCGATCCGATGGCGATGCCCCTGGCCGACTTCATCGCCGAGGTCATGACGATCCTGGAGACGCAAGCCGACACCCAGGAGGTCATCGTCGAGCGCTGCAAGCCGCTGCGCTTTGCCGCCGAGAACGGCAATCTCGCCGGTGTCTTCGCCATGGTGAACGGCCTGCATTGAGACGAGAAGCGCCGCGCGCCGTGCCGCATGACAAGCGGCGCGCGGGCTGCTATCGCGCTGCCATGCGTGAAGGTCTCCTGCCATCGACGGTCGCGACCGTCCTCGAACTCTCCACCAGCGGCGAGAAGGCGCGCGCGCTGACGGAACTCCTGGGCGAGGTCTTCGACCCGACCGAAACCGCGATCTCCGCCTTCGAGATCGAAAGCGGCGTCACCACGCTCTCGCTGAACGCACCCTGGAAGGTCGAGATCTATTTCGCCACCCACCCGGACGAAGAGGCCGTGCGCGACATGCTGCGGCCGATCGTCGGCGACGTCATCGACAGCACGCCCTTCGCGACCGTGAACCAGCAGGACTGGGTCGCAGCCAGTCTCGACGGCCTCAAGCCCGTGCGTGCGGGCCGCGTCCTCGTCCATGGCGAGCATGATCGCGACGCGGTGCGCATCAACGATGTCGGCATCGAGATTCCGGCCGCGCTCGCCTTCGGCACCGGCCATCACGGCACCACTGCGGGCTGCCTCCTGGCGCTCGACGCCGAACTGAAGCAGCGCCGGCCGCGCAACGCCATCGATGTCGGCACCGGCACCGGGATCCTGGCGCTGGCGCTGGCCAAGCAGATCAAGCGCAAGGTCGTCGCCGGCGATATCGACCTCGTCGCGGTCGAGGTCGCGGCGCATAATGCCCGCGTCAACCACGCCCCGCACGGGCTCGACCTCTATGTCGCTCCGGGCCTGCGCCATGCCAAGGCGAACCGGCCGGGCCATTTCGACCTCATCTTCGCCAATATCCTGGCCGGCCCGCTGAAGCGCCTGGCGCCTTCGATCGCCCGTGCCCTCTCCGGCGACGGTACGGTAATCCTGTCGGGCCTGCTGGCGATGGATGTCGCCGGCGTCGTCTCGACCTACCGGCATCAGGGGCTCTATCTCGCCCGCCAGTCGCTGCGCGAGGGCTGGGCGACGCTGGTGATGAAAAAAGGCGGCGCAGCCCCCAGGCCACGCCACCTTCGATAAATCGAGCAACCCTATAAATTACCCGGAACGTCCGGGCAGCGATCCTTCGCCAGGCTGAGTCGCATGGCGTGGCGTTCGAGAACCGGAGCGGAGCGGACTTTTGTCCGTGAGCACCGGAAGCGCAGCGCGCCACGTCAGGCGGCCGGCATAGCAGAAGGAGCGCCCTTCCCGTTCAGAAGCCCATATGGCCGTACTTGGCCTCGGCTTCAGCCTGCATCGAGCGGGCATCGTGCCAGACGGCGGCGGTGAACTTGGCCGTGTCGATGGCCCACTCATAGACGTGCTTGACGATGGCGATCATGGTCATTGTCCAATGTTGCGCAGCGCGGCGCGAAACCGGCGCGTGAGATCAGGGATTGCTGGGATCAGCGGTTGAAAGGCAGCTTGGCGTCGTCGCTGAGAGCGGTCTGCGGAAAACCGCCCAGAACGATCTCGGCCTCGTTGATCAGGTAGGAACGCGCACGCAGCTCACGGGCGGCGGAACGACGGCGGCTCTCGATCAGCGCCGCGAAGAGCCGCTGCCAGAAGCTCGGGCTGCTCGGTGCGGCGGCCTCGGAAGCGGGCAGAACGGCGGTGTTGTTCATCACATAGGTCACAGGTCCATCTCCTCATTCAAACGAAGGACAGTCCCGGTCGCTTCCTCGTTCTCTTATGCGACTAAAGTGGGCCTTCTTCGCACTTGCGAAAAGGGGATTTCGCAGATGCGAGATATGCACAGAATGCATGCACTTGGCCTTGTTTCGTTAACGATCGCGTTTTTCGCATAACAAAGAGGCAGTAAGCTCAATCGCGAGGCCGCCATGGCCTGCGGAGAAAGCACAGCTGAATGCCGCTTTTGCGCTGGCTTTCGCAGGCTCGAGCCGCGACCATGGCCCAAACCACCGCTTCCGGACCCGCCATGACCGAATCGCCCGCCGCCTGCCGCTTCCAGTCCTTCTCGGAACCGAGCGATCCCTCCCAGGTCGCCCCCAGGGTTGCCGCTCTGCGCGGCGCGCTCGCGGCGCAAGGGCTGGACGGCTTCATCATCCCGCGCGCCGACGAGCATCAGGGCGAATACGTCCCGGCGCATATGGCCCGCCTCGCCTGGCTGACGGGCTTCACCGGCTCGGCCGGCAACGCCATCGTGCTGGCCGATAAGGCGGCGCTGATCGTCGACGGCCGCTACACCATCCAGTCCGCCGAGCAGACCGACACTGCCATCGTCACGCCGACGAGGATGGAGGAGATGCCGCTGGAGCGCTGGATCGAGACCAATCTGCCGGCAGGGAACAAGCTCGGTTACGACCCTTGGCTCCACACCGTCGACGGCGTCGCCAAGCTGGAGAAGGCGGTCGCGGCGGCCGGCGGCACGTTGGTCGCGCTCAAGGCGAACCCGATCGACGCGCTCTGGAGCGATCGCCCTGCCCCGCCCGCCGCTCCGGTCGAGGCGCATCGCGCCGATTTCGCCGGGGAGAGCACGGCGAGCAAGCTCGCCCGCATCCAGGAGGCTCTCGCCAAGGCCAGGGTCGATGCGCTCGTGGTCTCGGACCCGCATGCGCTGGCCTGGACCTTCAACATCCGCGGCGGCGACGTCGAGCACACCCCGCTGCCGCTGGGATATGCCATCGTACCGCGCGAGGGCCGGCCGACGGTCTTCCTGGCGCCCGAAAAGGTGACGAACGAGGCCGGCGACGCCATCGGCGCAGTCGGCGAGATCGCACCTCCCGCGGCGCTGGAAACACAGCTCAACGCGCTGGGCGCGGCCAAGGCCAGGGTCCGGCTCGACTCGGCGACCGCAGCCTCCGCGCTCGCGACGCTGATCGCCGAGGCCGGCGGCATACCCGATGCCGGCGCCGACCCGATCGCGCTGATGAAGGCGCGCAAGAACGAGGCGGAGCTGAAAGGCGCGCGCGATGCCCATCTGCGCGACGGCGCAGCGGTCGCACGCTATCTCGCATGGCTGGCGCGCGAAGCGCCGAAGGGCGGCTTGACCGAGATCGACGCCGTCGCCGCGCTCGAAGCCGAGCGCATCAAGACCGGTCTGCTCAAGGACGTTTCCTTCACCACCATCGCCGGCGCCGGCCCCAATGCCGCCTTGCCGCATTACCGCGTGAGCGAGGCCAGCAACCGCAGGATCGAGCCCGGCATCCTCCTGGTCGATTCCGGCGGGCAATATGAGGACGGCACCACCGACATCACCCGCACCATGGCCGTGGGCGAGCCCACCGACGAGATGCGCGACCGCTACACCCGCGTGCTCAAGGGCCATCTCGCAATCTCGCGCGTCGTCTTCGTCAAGGGCACCTCGGGCGCGCAGCTCGATGCGCTGGCGCGGTTGCCGCTCTGGCAGGCCGGCCTCGATTTCGACCACGGCACGGGCCATGGCGTCGGCAGCTATCTCTCGGTGCATGAGGGGCCGCAGCGCCTCTCCAAGCTCGGCACCACGCCATTGGAGCCGGGCATGATCCTCTCGAATGAGCCGGGCTACTACAAGCAGGGCGAATACGGCATCCGTATCGAGAACCTGATCGTGGTCGAGGAGCGCATCATTCCTGGCGGTGACCGCACCATCTACGGCTTCGAGACCATCACCTGGGCGCCCTATGAGCGCGCCCTGATCGATGTGAAGCTGCTCGACGCCGGCGAGATCGCCTGGATCGACGCCTATCACGCACAAGTCTGGAGCAAGCTCGCCCCGCTGGTCGAGGGCGAGGCGAAGGCGTGGCTGGAAAAGGCGTGCCTGCCGCTGTGAGAACCTTCCCTTCTCCCCTCGTGGGAGAAGGTGGCGCGCAGCGCCGGATGAGGGGGCGCCGTGCCCTCTCCGGCTGGTTTTCATAAGGCTAAACGGTCGCCGTCGAGCGCCCCCTCATCCGTCTCGGCTTCGCCGATCCACCTTCTCCCGCATGACGAGAAGGGGCGAGCGCGCTATGTCAGCGCCCTGAGCCCCACCACCGCCATCACCCCGACCACCACCACGGCCAGGAAGGGCAGCCGCGTCGCAGCCAGCGCCGTCACGGCGGCCGCAGCCGTCTCGGGCCAGCCGGTCGCGAGCGCGCTCGGCGCGATCACGGCGATCAGGACAGCCGGTGGAATCGCGTCAAAAGCAGCCTGGGCGCGCGGCGACAGGTCGAACCGGCCAGCCAGCGCCAGCCCCGCCACCCGTGTCGCATAGGTCACCACGGCCATGCCGAGGATGGCGAGAAGATTGAGGCTGTCGAACGCCATCATGCCGCCTCCTCGGTCGCGACCACTGCGTCGCCGCCGGCCGCGAGCCACGCCGCGGCAAGCCCGCAAAGCGCGCCGGCCAGCACATGCCAGGGCGGCCCGGCAAGGCGATAGGTCAGGGCCGAGGCGATACCAGCCGCACCCACGGTCCAGGCCGTCACGCGCCCCTTCCAGAAGGCGGCCGTCAACGCGATGAAGATGGCGGTGAAGGCGAAATCCGCGCCGAAGCGTCGCGGATCTCCCAATGCCGGGCCGACGATGGCCCCAAGCGTCGTCATCATCAGCCAGCAGGCGACGAAGGGGATCAGCATGCCGAACCAATAGCCCGGCGTCAGGCTATGCGTACGCGCCCGCTTCTCGGCCAGGGCCCAGTTCTCATCGGCCATATAGGCCAGACCGAGCCATTTCTGCCATGACGCAAAGCCATCGAGCTTGGGCACCAGCGAGGTGCCCATCAGCACATGGCGGGCATTGATCAGGAGTGTCGAGAAGATCAGCGCCGCGACCGGAGCCGGCGTCGCCCATAATTCGACGGCGGCGAACTGGGCCCCGCCTGCGAAGACGAGCGCGCTCATCAGGAAAACCTCGAACGGCGACAGGCCCTTGCCTGCCGCGAGCGCGCCAAACAGCAGGGCGAAGGGCGCAGCCGCCAGCATGGCTGGCCAGACGTCGGAAAAGCCCGTGCGGGCGTCGTCGAGAGCTGATGACATGGGGCGCTTAAAGGTCAGGAGAGATGGGCGGAGCGCAGGACGCCCGGCGTCACGCCATAGCGCGCCTTGAAGGCTCGGGTCAGATGGGCCTGGTCGCAGAAGCCGGTCGCCGCTGCGACATCGCCCGGCGTCTCGCCGCGGCGCAACCGGTCGCGGGCGCGCCGGACGCGGACATCGATCAGCCAGGCATGGGGCGTGAGCCCGGTTTCGCGCCGGAAGGCACGGATCAGGTGATGGCGCGGCAACCGCGCGGCCCGGGCGAGCTCCGCAAGCGAGAGATCCTCGCCATGGCGTGCCTCGATCAACGCCTTGACGATCGCGACCGGACCGGTCTCCTGCCCGACATCGCGCACGGCGAGATTGGCGTGGTGGCCGAGGAAATGGGCGTAGGCGCGCACCAGCCCCTCCTCGCCGGCGAGCGCGTCGCCGCCCTCCTCCAGCAATTGGTGCGCCGCGCTGAACAACGCCGCTCCGACGGGATCATGCACCACGGGCTCGCGGAAGAACGGCGTGCCGATGCCGTCATGCCCCGTCAGCGAGGCGGCCAGCTCCTGCATCAGCCCGATCGTCGGATAGCTCATCCGGTAGCGGTAGCCGCCCTCGCTCGGCGCGCCGTCATGGACGTCGAGCGGGTGGTTCATCACGATATCGCCCGCCCCGGCATAGAGCTTGCGGCCGCGTGCATGCCAGACCTCGCAACCGGTCTCGATCGTCCCGATCGCGTAAGTGTCGTGCGCATGCGGCGCATAGGCATGGGTGCGGAAGGTCGCGGCGAGGAACTCGAGCGCGCCAAAGCGCGCAGCGGTGAAGAGGTGCGCCCTCTCCTCCGCTCGCAACGGCGATGCCGACAAGGCCTGTCCCTGGCTGATCAGTTCCATGGGGCGAGTTTAGACCGGAACCGCCCCGCCCTGTCTTGAAGAAAAGTGATGAAGCCGATCAGGCCGGCTTCACCTCGCCGCGCCCGGCGAAGGCGACGAGAAGCGCCCCCGCCAGGGTCGCCAGGGCGCAATAGCCGGTCGCGCCCGTGGCGCCGAAATGGTCGACCAGAACCCCGCCGAGAACGGCGCCGCTGGCGATCGCGACCTGGAAAGCCGCGACCAGCAAACCACCCACGGCCTCCGCCTGGTCCGGCGCGACACGCACCATCCAGGTCTGGAGGCCGACCGGCAGCGCACCGAAGGCAAAGCCCCAGAGCGCGACCGCGCCGGCCGCGACCCAAAGGCTGCCGCCGAAGGCGACGAGCGCCGCCGCCGTCGTTGCGGCGAGCAGGGCGCCGAAGATCACTGCGGCGGGCGCGCTGCGCTCGACGATCGCGGCGCCTGCGAAATTGCCGAAGAAGCCGCCGACTCCATAGGCCAGGAGCACGAGCGAGATCGTCTCGACCGAAAGCCGCGGCACCTGCTCGAGGAAGGGGCGGACATAGGTGAAGCCGGCGAAATGGCCCGAGATCACGATGAGAACCGTCGCCAGGACGAGCCGCACATTGCCGCGCCGC
This sequence comes from Allobosea psychrotolerans, assembly GCF_002917105.1. Taxonomy (GTDB): domain Bacteria; phylum Pseudomonadota; class Alphaproteobacteria; order Rhizobiales; family Beijerinckiaceae; genus Allobosea; species Allobosea psychrotolerans. The sequence goes on along the minus strand of NZ_PQFZ01000001.1, from coordinate 532,332 downwards.
ATCAATGCGAACAGCGTCCCGAGCTGCGCGGCCGCCAAAGGCGGCAGGCGCGGCATGGTGACGAGCTGGGCGATGAGGGCGAGGATCCCGACCACGGCCCCGATCGCGAAGACCGAGCGCCAGCCGAGCAGGTCGCCGAGATAGGCGCCGACCGGCGCGGCGCTGACCGTCGCGAAGGAGACGCCGGTGAAGATGATCGACATGGCGCGCGGCAGCGCGCGCTCCGGCACCAGCCGCATCGCGGTTGCCGCCATCATCGACCAGAAGCCGCCGAGCCCGATGCCCAGCAGCACGCGGGCCGCCAAAAGCGTGGCGAGGCCGTCGGAGAGTGCGGCAAGGATGTTGGACAGCACCAGCAGGACGGTGAAGCCCCAGATCACGTGGCGACGGTCGAGCCCGCGCGTCAGGATCGAGGTGAAGAGCGCGGCGAAGATGGCGACCACGGCAGTCGCGGTCACCGTCTGTCCGGCGGCGCCGTCGGAGACACCGATATCGGCCGCCATCGGCGTCAGCAGGCTGGCGGGCAGGAATTCGGCCGTGACCAGGCCGAAAACGCCGAGGGTGAGCGAGACAATCGCGGCCCAGGCCGGGCTTTGCTCATCGGCATCGGCCGGGGAATCGAATGGCAGGGTTGCGACGGCAGTGGCGGATTCGGACATGGCTGTCTCCAAAGGGTTGCCGCAAGATGGGCGTGACCGCCTGGAGCTTCCATGCTAGTTTCTCCACAATGCTTGACCATTCGTCCAAAACTGTTGCGCCTGCGAACGACCCGTTGAGCGAGATGTTGCGGGGTCTGCGGCTCGATGGCGTCGAATATGGCCGCTGCCAGATGGCGCAGCCCTGGGCCATCGCCCTTCCCGCCCAGAAGGCTGCGCGCTTCTATTTCATCGGCAAGCGCGGCTGCTGGCTGCTGACGCCTGCGAAGGAATGGATCGCATTGCGCGAGGGCGACGCGCTGCTGTTCCCGCGCGGGGCCGAGCATGTGCTCGCCAGTGCGCCGGATGTCGAGGCCTTTCCGCTGGGAAGCTGCGAAGTCCAGAAGGTTTGCGGCAACATCTTCGATCTCAAGGGCGGCGGAGACGGCGAGGCCACCTTGCTCTTCAGCGGCAGCATGACTTTCAATGTCGACAGCGCCCACCCCTTGCTGCGGATGATGCCCGAGCTGATGCGGATGTGCGATCTGGCGACGAGCGAGTCGGGCATCCCGCATCTCCTGGAGGCAATGGCCCGCGAAGTGGCGATGGACCGGGTCGGCGCCGGCGGCATCCTGGCGCGACTCGCCGATGTGCTGGCGGCCAGCATCATCCGCTCCTGGGTCGAGAGCGGTTGCGGCGACGCCACGGGCTGGATCGCGGCGGCGCGCTGCCCCGATGTCGGCAAGGTTCTGGCGGCGATCCATCTCGACCCGGAGCGCGACTGGACGGTCGCTTCGCTGGCCAGGCTGATGGGCGCCTCGCGCTCCGCCTTCGCCGAGCGCTTCGCCAGCGTCGTCGGCGAGACGCCGGCCCGCTATGTCGCGCAGATGCGCATGCATCAGGCCCGGCAATGGCTCGCCGGCGACAAGCTCAAGATCTCGGTCGTGGCCCGGCGTCTCGGCTATGAATCGGAAGCCTCCTTCAGCCGCGCCTTCAAGCGCGTCATCGGCACGGCTCCGAGCCATGTCCGGGCAGACAGTGCCCACGGGCAGAACGGAGCGACGCGGCCGAGCGCGGGCAACTGACCGCGTGACGCCACCCGCCCCCTGTGCGTTCAGCTTGCGAGCTTGGAGCGGCGATCCGAGCTCGACAGAATAACCGGCGACATCACCTCCGGCATCGCAGTGATGCGTCAACCCGAGCGGAACAATGACGAGTTGTCCCGGTTCTGTTTGGGACCGCCGAGCGCCCGAAAGCCGGCGTTGCGGCCCATGCGAACGGATATTCATCATGACAATCAAACATATCGCCCTGGCCGGCGCAGCCGCGCTGGCGCTCCTGGCCCTTCCCCTCAGCGCGAGCGCGCAGGGCATTCCGCGCGGCGCGGCTGAAGGCGCACGCGTCGGCAACCAGGCGGCCGGCCCGGTCGGCGGCGCTGCAGGCGCGGTCGTCGGCGGCGTTGCCGGCGGCGTGGTGGGGGGCGTCAAGGGCGTCGTCGGCATTCCGCAAAGGACCGGCGTTTCGCATCGCCATCGCCACCACAGACGCTATCATCGCCACTGAATCCGTCTCTCATCCAGGAGCGAGAGCAGGATCAACGCGAAAAACCGGTGCCCACGTTTTCGCATCCTGCTCTCGCGCGTTTTCGAGCGAAGTGGATGCGGGTTCGCGTGAAGACAACGCGTCAGAACAAAAAGATAGAGCAATTGAGCGATCCAACTGGATCGGGACGCACTCTAGCCTCCGACGAGGCTGAACCAGCCAGCTTCGTCAATGACCTGGACGCCGTGCTTTGCGGCGTCCTTGAGCTTCGAACCTGCGCCGGGCCCCGCGACCAGGAGATCGGTCTTCGAGGAGACCGAGCCCGCGACCTTGGCGCCGAGCCGCTCGGCCATTGCCTTGGCCTCGTCGCGGGTCATCTGCTCCAGCGCGCCGGTGAAGACCACCGTCTTGCCGGCGACCGGGCTGACCGAGGCGACCGCCTCCAGCGGCTGCGGCACGACCTGCTCCAAGAGCCGGTCGAGCAGCTGCTCATTGTGAGCCTCGGCGAAGAACTGCACCAGCGCCTCGACCACGGTCGGCCCGACGCCGTCGATCGCGTCGAGTTCCTGGCGCTCGGGCGAGGCCGGATCGGCCGCCGCGATGCCCGCCGCGCGCAGAGCCTCGAACGAGCCGTAATGCCGCGCCAGGAGCCGGGCATTGGTCTCGCCGATATGGCGGATGCCGAGCCCGAAGATGAAGCGGTTGAGCGGCGGCTGGCGCCTGTCCTCGATCGCAGCGAACAGCTTGGCGACGCTCTGGCTGCCAAAGCCTTCCTTGTCCCTGAGCTTCTTGAAATTCTCCGCATCGCGCCGGGCCAGCGTGAAGATGTCGGCCGGCTCCTTCACCGGCAGGTCGGGGTCGGCATGGAAGAACTCGATCTGCTTGTCGCCGAGCCCGTCGATGTCGAGCGCGTCGCGCGAGACGAAGTGCTTCAGGCGCTCTACTGCCTGGGCCGGGCAGATCAACCCGCCGGTGCAGCGGCGCACCGCATCCTCCTTGCCGCTGCGCGGGTTCATCTCCCGCGTCGCATGGCTGCCGCAGGCCGGACATAGCGTCGGGAAGGCATAGGGCTGCGAATTCGCTGGCCGCTTCGACAGATCGACCGACTGGACGCGCGGGATCACGTCGCCGGCGCGCTTCACCGTCACCGTGTCGCCGACGCGGATGTCGGGCGGCTCGCCATCGCGGATGCGCTCGCCCTTCGAATCGAAGCCGCGGATATAGTCCTCATTGTGGAGGGTCGCATTGGAGACGACGACGCCACCGACCGTGACCGGCCTGAGCTTGGCGACGGGGCTGAGCGCGCCGGTGCGTCCGACCTGGATCTCGATCGCCTCCAGCACCGTGGTCGCCAGTTCCGCCGGAAATTTATGCGCGATCGCCCAACGCGGCGCGCGCGCGACGAAGCCGAGCCGCGTCTGCAGGGCAAGCTCGTCGACCTTGTAGACGACGCCGTCGATATCGTAGCCGAGCGTGGCCCGCTGGCTCTCGATCAACCGGTAGCGCTCCAGCAAGTCCTCGACGCTCTCGCAGCGCTTCATCAGCGGGTTGGTGCGAAAACCCCAGCGCTTGAAGGCCTCGACCACGCCGAATTGCGTCACAGCCGGCATGACCGGCATCTCACCCCAGGCATAGGCGAAGAAGCGCAGGGGCCGCGCCGCGGTGATCGAAACATCGAGCTGGCGCAGCGAGCCGGCCGCCGCATTGCGCGGATTGGCGAATTCGGGCAGCCCCTTCTCACGCTGGCGTTCGTTGATCCCAGCGAAATCGACATGGCCGAGATAGACCTCGCCGCGCACCTCGGCGATCTCCGGCACATCGTCGCCGGACAGCACATGCGGGATTTCGGAGATCGTGCGGGCGTTCGACGTGACGTCCTCGCCCTCCTCGCCATCGCCGCGCGTCGCGGCTGAGACCAGCGCGCCCTTCTCATAGCGCAGCGAGAGCGAGAGCCCGTCGATCTTGGGCTCTGCCGTGAAGGCGATGCCGGCCTCTTCCTTCATGCCGAGGAAGCTGCGCACGCGCTGCACGAAATCGGCGACATCCTCATCCGTGAAGGCGTTGCCGAGCGAGAGCATCGGCACGCGATGACGGATCTTGGCAAATTTCCCGGAGGGCTTGGCGCCGACCTTGTCGCTGACGGAAGCGGCGTCCTTCAGAACCGGGAACGCCTTCTCCAGCGCGACGAGCCGGCGACGCTTGGCGTCATAGCTCGCATCGTCGAGGATCGGCTGGTCGTCCTGGAAATAGGCACTGTCGGCAGCCGCGATCTCGGCGGCGAGCAATTTGTGCTCCGCCCGCGCCTGGCGCTGCGTCAACTCCGCGACGGGAATGGCTTGGGACTCGCTCATGCCCTTTCATTAGGCGAGATGCCTGTGACGAGAAAGGGCAGGAGCCGGCGGAGCCTCGACTCTGCGTCCCGCTTTCGTGTTCGGCATGCATGCGACAAAGCGCCCGTTCGCGCGTATAATGCCGGGGCTGGGAATTGGAAGCTCGACGCCTGCAGGCCGTTGACCCAAGGATGGCGTCGATTGCCGCAAGCGAACCGGGCCAGAACCGGGAGAAACGCCATGGCAAACCTCGACGGCACAGTGCCCGATGCCGGTACGCGCCTCGCGGCGCAACACGCCGAACCGAAGATCAACATCATCACAACCCGCGACCTTCACGACGCGCTCCTGCGCGGCTGGGAGGATTTCAAGGCGCAGCCGAGCCATCTCGTCTTCATCGCGCTGATCTATCCGATCGCCGGCGTGATGATCGCGCAGCTCACCGTGACCTACAACATCTTCCCGCTGCTTTTCCCGCTGCTCGGCGGCTTCGCCTTGCTCGGCCCCTTCGCCGCGATCGGCCTCTACGAGGTCAGCCGCAGGCGCGAGCTCGGCATGGATTCCTCCTGGAACCATGCCTTCGGCATCCTGAGATCGCCCTCGATCGGCCAGATTCTCCTGCTCGGTGCGATGCTCACCGGCCTCTTCATCGCCTGGCTGTTTGCCGCCTGGTTCATCTATCGCGGCCTGCTCGGCCTGCCGCCCGACGTCTCGACGCCGGACTTCCTGCGCGCGGTCTTCACCACCTTCGACGGCTGGGTGATGATGATCGTCGGCAATTCGCTCGGCCTGCTCTTTGCAATCCTCGCCTTCTCGATCTCGGTGGTGTCCTTCCCGCTGATCATCGACAAGGGAGTCGACGCGCCGACCGCGATCAAGACCTCGATCGCCGCCGTCGAGGCCAATCCGCGCGTGATGATGTATTGGGGGTTGATGATCACCGGGCTTCTGGTGCTCGGCTGCCTGCCCGTGCTGGTCGGCCTGGTCGTGGTCATGCCGGTGCTCGGCCACGCGACCTGGCATCTCTACCGCAAGGTCGTCGAGGCTTGATCGGCAGGCCTTCCGTCCCGGCCACGCTGACTGCGGCGCCTGCCGGAGCGAGCGCCGCCTGAGCACGTCAGTAGTCCAGCGTTCTTGCACCTGGCCTGGCGGCCGCTTCGAACTGCTGTAGGAATTCGCGGCTAGCTGCCTGTCTTATCACCGCGACGGGAGCGGCAACAGCAGCTCCGGCAACGCGTGCGCCGCCCAGCGCCGCCATCCCCACTCGGTCGGCCAGGCTGGCCTCGCCGCCCGCCAGCGATTGGCCGGACAGGCGCTGCCCCAGCACCCGCACCATCTCGGGGCTGTCGGCGAAGGTGTTGTGCGCCAGCGGATCGCCAGCCTTCACGTCCGAGGTGTCGATGATCGAGATGCCGAGCGTGGCGAGCTCAGCCGCATAGGGCCGCATATCCGCTGCGCCGACGCGGTCGACATCGCCTGAAAGCCAGCGCGACAAGGCCAAAGCGCGATCGTTGCGGGAGGAGAAGATCGTAAAATGCGGCCGCTTCGGGCCCATTTCGATGATCTGGCGGCGAAACACGTCGACATCGATGTCCGGCGAGGCGAGCACGACGTTCCGGATCTTGGCGGAGATAGCCTTGTCGCGCAGCGCGATGCCGCGCAGCGCTTCGGTGGCGAGCCAGCTTCCCATCGAATGTGCCAGGATCGTCACCTCGCCGACATCGGGGCTCTTGGCGGCCTCCCGCAGCAACTCCTCCAGCGCGTTGCGGGAAAAATTCGTGCTCTCCTTGTCGTAGACATAGTCGAAAACGCTGGCGCGCGAGGGCCAGGTGAACAGGACCGGAGAGGCGTCGATGCCCGCATCATGGGAAATCTGGGCGAAGCGATAGACGGCGTCGGAATAGGTATTGTTGAAGCCGTGCACGAAGACGAGTAGCCGGCGCTTCGAACCACGATTGCGATACCAGTCCATGGCCGCGCTGGTCGACGGAACCGGCTTGACCTGAAGCGTGACGAAATCGGTCTGCGGATTGCCCGGCGACCGGCCGGGCCACTGGATTTCCCCGACTTTGCGATTGCTGTCGGGCGGGATGGAGACCACGATATTCGTCAATGAGATCGCCGTCGCCCGTTCCCCGGTGAAGAGCTCCCCTGGGTCGCTCGCCGGTTTGCGCGTGGTGGCGACAAGCATGTCGACCCGGCTCGCGCCTGGCACGGAGACGGCGACCGGCTCGAGGATTTTCGACGGCTGCGTCGCGCAGGCTCCCAGCAGCAGGCAGAGCGCTAACGCCAGGCGGTTGGGAGAGCCCATCATCATCGTGCCGCCCGCTCCGCGACCGGCATGCCCCGTCCCGGCGTCGTCAAGGATGTCAGGAAGCTGCGAATGATCGCCCCGCCTTCGGGCATGAGCGCGAGCTCGACCTCCTCGATCAGCCACTCCGTGATCAGGCCATCCAGCATGGCATAGAGCGCAAGCGCGGCGGAGCGCGCCGTCCAGGGCTGCGCCAGGGCGCCGCTGCGCTGCGCGGCCTCGCATATGCCCATCAAGGACGCGCGGATCTGCTGGCGGAAATGGCGCATATTGCCGACATCGTCGGGCGCGCCGTTGACGTCGATCACCTTGAGCAACGCGAGGAGGCGCCGCTTCGCGGCGTCGCCTTGAAGCTCGGTGAATGTCGTCGCGACCAGATCGCCGAATGCCTCGAGCGGCGCGAGCGCCGAATCCGCCGTCAGGCGCCGGGCGAGCTGCTGCATCGGCTGGATGATCTCGTCCCGCATCGCGAAGAGCAGTCCGAGCTTGTTGTGGAAATGGAAATGGACGGCTCCGCGCGAGACGCCGGCGGCGACGGCGATCTCGTCCAGCGAACACGCCTCAAAACCGCGCTGCAGGAACAGCGCTTCCGCCGCCCGCAGGATCGTCTGCCGCGTCTCCGCAGCCTGCTCTTTGGTTCTTCGCACGGAATACACCTCTCGCTCCGCGCAAACCCTACATACAAACGGTCCGTATGTATATAAGCACTCCGCACCGCTATTGAGAGCGCGGCGAACAATCCAGAACGCGTAAAGCGAGCCCTTCTGGATTGCCTCATGGCTCGAGCACCTCGCATTGACGGTTCAAGCCGCGCGGGACTTGATCCAGCCACGCGCACCCTCGCCCGCCCGAGAAAATATTCGCGATCGCTTTGAACCTTCCCGCTCGCTCCCGCGACCAATGGGCATGGAGCTGCATGGTGCGGCTCTTTCCAAAAGTCCAAGGGAGACGATCATGACCACTCGCACCACCGTCGCCGGCCTCGCCACCGCCTTCGTCCTGGGCGCTGGCGCCCTGATCGGCGGCTCGCTCGCCACCGCCTCCGCCGCCCAGGCGGCACCTGGTTGGCATGGCGGCCACGGTCATCACGGCCATTTCGGTCATTTCGGCGGAGGCCACGGCCGTTGGGGTCATCGCGGCTGGGGCCGCCCGATCTATGCCGGCGGCTATTATGGCGGCTGCTACACCGTGCTGCGGACGCGCTTCGTCCCCGGCCTCGGCTATGTCGAGCGCCCCGTGACGCGCTGCCGCTGATCACGACGATGACGCGCGATATGGGAGCCGGAGCGATCCGGCTCCCCCGGCATTTGAGACTGCAGCACGCGGCTCAGGCTCGCAACTGCGCCGCGATCCAGGAACCTTTGCCAGCGAACCCGGTTCACTTCGCGTCACGCAAATCGTGACGCACTCTTCACGCGGGCTGGCGTAGCCCGCCCGGAACCGGGGCTACCATGAACAACATCATCTATATCGTCGGCCTGATCGTGATCGTCCTGGCGATCCTGTCCTTCCTCGGCCTGCGCTGAGAGCCGAGGCAAGACAGGGGAGACCCGGTCGGGCAGCGATCAGCCGCGGTCGTCGCGGCCAGGCTTCTTGCCCTTGAAGGGCTTGCCCGCAGGCTTGCCGCCGAAGCCCGGCTTGTTCCCGGCAAAGGGCTTCGCGCCGCCCGGCTTGCCGGCATAGGGCTTCGGACCCGACCTGAACGAGACATTGGGGTCGGACAGCGCATCCCGGTCGCTGCGAACCGGATCATAGGGCTTGGCCGCGCCGAACGGCTTGCCCTTGCCCTCATAGGCCTTCTTCTTGCCCTCATAGGGCTTTTTCTCGCCGCCCTCATAGGGCTTTCGCTCATAGGGCTTCTTCTCGTAGGGCTTCTTCTCATAAGCCCTGGCAGGCGCGCGGTCTGCATCGCGCTCAGGGCGCGCATACGCCGAAGGCGCATGCGAAGCCTTCTCCGCGAAAGGCTTCGCGGGGCGCCGTTCCTCCTCGCCGGTGACAGGCTGGATCACGATCTTGTCGCGGTCGACGGCTTTCGCCAGCTCGTAGAAGCGCTCGGCGACATCGGCGTCGATCTCGACCTTGGTCTCCTTGTCGAAGATCCGGATCGCACCGACCTCGTCACGCGTGATCTTGCCGCGGCGGCACAGCATCGGCAGCAATTGGCGCGGGTCGGCGCCGTCCTTGCGACCAATATTCAGAACGAACCACACGGTGTTGCCACGCGGGCCGGCCTTGCGCGGCCCCTCGCCGCGCGGACTATCCTCGCGGCCTTCGCCGAACCGGCCACCCTCGCGTGGCGCATATTCCTCGCGCGAACGGATCGGCCGTGAATCGCGTTGAAAATTCGGATCCCCGACCTCTTCGGCCCCCGGCAGGCGCGAACGGTAGACCCGCACCAGCGCGGCCGCGATCTCCTGTGGCGACCGTCCCGCCAGCAGCGCCTCGACCATGGCGGCGTCGTCCTCGTCGGCCTCTCCGGTCAACAGCGGATCGCTCAACAGCCGCTGCTGGTCGAGCGCGCGGATCTCTTCGGCCGTCGGCGGCCCGGCCCAGACCGCCTCGACCTTTGCCTCGGCGATCAGCATCTCGGCCTTGCGGCGGCGCGACACCGGCACCAGCAGGACGCTCGTGCCCTTGTTGCCGGCACGGCCGGTGCGACCCGAGCGATGCTGCATGACCTCGGGATCGTTGGGCAGTTCGGCGTGGATGACCAGCGTCAGGCCCGGCAGATCGATGCCGCGTGCTGCGACGTCGGTCGCGACGCAGACCCGCGCCCGCCCGTCACGCAGCGCCTGCAGCGCCGAATTGCGCTCGCTCTGGCTGAGCTCGCCCGAGAGCGCCACGGCCGAGAAGCCGCGCTCCAGCAGGATCGCCTCGAGATGGCGCACGGCGTTGCGGGTGTTGCAGAACACGAGCGAGCACGGCGAATCATGGAAGCGCAGCAGGTTGACGACTGCGAGTTCGGCCTCCTTCGGATAGACTCGGATGGCGCGATATTCGATATCGGCATGGCCGCGCGAGCCGCCGGTGACCTCGATGCGCAGCGCATTGCGCTGGTAGTTGGTCGCGAGCTGGATGATCGCCTTGGGCAGCGTCGCCGAGAACAGCAGGCTCTGACGCTCGGCCGGCGTCGTCTTCAAGATGAATTCGAGATCGTCGCGGAAGCCGAGATCGAGCATCTCGTCGGCCTCGTCGAGCACGACGGCCTTGAGCGCGGAAACATCGAGGCGATGCCGCTCGATATGGTCGCGCAGGCGGCCGGGTGTGCCCACGACGATATGGGCGCCTTCATCGAGTAGCGCGGCCTCGCGGCGCGGGTCCATGCCGCCGACGCAGGCGATGACGCGGGCATTGGCGTATTTGTAGAGCCAGGCGAGCTCGCGCTGGACCTGCAGCGCCAATTCGCGCGTCGGCGCGATGATCAGCGCCAGCGGCTTGCCGGCGCGGCCGAAGGCTTCCGCCTCGCCGAGCAGGGTCGTGGCGATGGCGAGGCCATAGGCCACCGTCTTGCCGGAGCCGGTCTGCGACGAGACGAGCAGATCGCGCCCGGCCGCGGCGTCCTCGAGTACGGCGTTCTGCACCGGCGTCGGATCGGAATAGTTGCGTTCGGCGAGCGCACGCGCGAGCGGCGGGCTCGTAGGAAGAAAGGACATGAGGTGTCGTGCCTAGGGTTACGGCGCAGATCAGGAAACGGCGCAGGAATTCGGGCGATGAGCGGCGCGGCGCGCAAATGCAGCCAGTCCGCAGCCATCGATTGAAATGGGCTCATAAAGCAGATCGCGGCAAAAGGGAATGGAGGGGGTGGATGACGCGGCCACCACCACCTGATTTGCCCGCCCGCTCTTCCGCAGACGGCCCCCATGGCGTAAGGGCGCGGGAAATCCCCTTCCCCAGGTTCCGTGCACGCATGATCCGCCTCGAAAACATCAGCAAGCAGAACGGTCAGCAGATCGTCTTCATCGAGGCCTCGGCGGCCCTCCAGAAGGGGGAGAAGGTCGGCCTGGTCGGCCCCAATGGCGCGGGCAAGACCACCTTGTTCCGGATGATCACCGGGCAGGAGCAGCCCGATGAAGGGCAGGTCGGCGTCGATCGCGGCGTGACCATCGGCTATTTCAGCCAGGATGTCGGTGACATGAAGGGCGTCAGCGCCGTCTCCGCCGTCATGGACGGGGCGGGCCCGGTGAGCAGTGTCGCCGCCGAATTGCGCGAGCTGGAGGCCGCCATGGGCGATCCCGACCGCGCTGAGGAGATGGATGACATCATCATGCGCTATGGCGAGGTCCAGGGCCGCTTCGAGGAGCTCGACGGCTATGCGCTCGACGGCCGGGCGCGCGAGGTGCTGGCAGGGCTGGGCTTCAGCCAGGAGATGATGGACGGCGATGTCGGCGCGCTCTCGGGCGGCTGGAAGATGCGCGTCGCGCTCGCCCGCATCCTGCTGATGCGGCCCGACGCGATGCTGCTCGACGAGCCGAGCAACCATCTCGACCTGGAGAGCCTGATCTGGCTGGAGGAGTTCCTGAAGGGCTATGACGGCGCGCTGCTGATGACCTCGCATGATCGCGAATTCATGAACCGGATCGTCAACAAGGTGGTCGAGATCGATGGCGGTTCGCTGACCGCCTATTCCGGCAATTACGAGTTCTACCAGGAGCAGCGCGCACTCGCCGAGAAGCAGCAGCAGGCCCAGTTCGAGCGCCAGCAGGCGATGCTCGCCAAGGAGATCAACTTCATCGAGCGCTTCAAGGCGCGCGCCTCGCACGCGGCCCAGGTCCAGAGCCGGGTGAAGAAGCTCGAGAAGATCGACCGGGTCGAGCCGCCCAAGCGTCGCCAGACGGTGTCCTTCGAGTTCCAGCCGGCGCCGCGCTCCGGCGAGGACGTCGTCACGCTCAAGAACGTGCACAAAGCCTATGGCAGCCGCAGCATCTATGAGGGGCTCGACTTCCAGGTGCGCCGCAAGGAGCGCTGGTGCGTGATGGGCGTCAACGGCGCCGGAAAATCGACGCTGTTGAAGCTGGTGACGGGCGCCACCCAACCGGATAATGGCACGGTCGCGCTCGGCGGCAGCATCAAGCTGGGCTATTTCGCCCAGCACGCCATGGAGGTGCTGGACGGCGACCGGACCGTGTTCGAATCGCTGGAGGACAGCTTTCCCCAGGCCGGACAGGGCTCGCTCAGGGCTCTCGCCGGCTGCTTCGGCTTCTCCGGCGACGATGTCGAGAAGCGCTGCCGGGTGCTCTCAGGCGGCGAGAAGGCGCGCCTCGTCATGGCGAAGATGCTCTATGACCCGCCGAATTTCCTGGTGCTGGACGAGCCGACCAACCATCTCGACATCGCCACCAAGGAGATGCTGATCACGGCGCTCGCGCAATATGAGGGCACCATGCTGTTCGTCAGCCACGACCGCCACTTCCTGGCGGCCCTGTCGAACCGTTTGCTGGAGCTGACGCCCGAGGGCGTGCATGCCTATGGCGGCGGATATACGGAATATGTCGCGCGCACGGGTCAGGAAGCGCCGGGCCTGCGCAGCTAGAGCATCGGCCCGAAAAGTGGAAACCGGCTTTCGGGACAAGCCGATGCAAAATCAAAGCTCTGCAGCATCTGACCGAATATCGAATTCGATCAGATGCTGTAATCAGGCTCGCGCGACCGCGGCGTTCAGCAAGCGACCAGCCGCCGCCCTCGCCTCTTCGGTGACGCTTGCCCCCGCCAGCATGCGGGCGATCTCCTCGCGCCGCGCCTGATCGGCCAGCGCCGAGACGCGGGTGACGGTGCGCGAGGCGCTGTCCCCGTCGAGCGCCGATTTGGCGATCAGGAAATGCTGCCCGGCCTTGGCCGCGACCTGCGGCGCATGGGTCACCGAGATGACCTGGACCTTTTGCGCGAGCCGCGCCAGGCGCTCGCCGATCGCATCCGCGACCGCGCCGCCGACACCGGTGTCGATTTCGTCGAAGACCAGGGTGGGGGCCGAGCCGCGCTCGGCCAGTACCACCTTCAGCGCCAGCATGAAGCGCGACAGCTCACCGCCGGAAGCGACCTTCATCATCGGGCCCGGCCGCGTGCCGGGATTGGTCTCGACCCAGAACTCGACGCGGTCGAAGCCTTCGGGCCCGCGCGCCGTCTCGTCCGAATCGATCTGGGTGATGAAGCGCGCCCGCTCCAGCTTCAATGGCGGCAATTCGGCCCTGACCGCGCCGTCGAGCCTTGCCGCAGCCTGCTTGCGCTCTGCCGACAGGGCCTTCGCCAGTTTGATGAAGGCAGCCTCGGCCTCGCGCAACTCCGTCTCGAGCCGGCCGAGCGAGGTCTCGCTCTCGTCGAGCGCCGCGAGATCGGCAGCCATGCTCTCGGCGAGCACGACCAGGCCGTCGACAGGCACGTCGTATTTGCGCGCGGCGGCGCGCAAGGCAAACAGGCGCTCCTCGACGCGTTCCTGCTCGCGCGGATCGTATTCGGCCGCGCGCATCGCCGCTGCCAGCGTCTCGGACGCCTCCTCCAGCGCGACGAGCGCGGTGTTGAGCGCTGCGAGCGACGGATCGATCAGGTCCGGCGCCTGCGTCGCACGGCGCTCCAGACGGCGCAGCACGGCGGCGAGCGCCGGCACCGGGGAGCCCTGTCCGCCCACGGCCTCATGCGCGTCGATCAGGTCGCGCGCGACCTTCTCCGCCTGCATCATGCCTTGCCGGGTTGCCGCGAGGCTGTCTTCCTCGCCGGGCTGGGGTGCGAGCTTGCCGAGTTCCTGAACCGCATGGCGCAGGAAATCGGCCTCCTTGCGCGCGGCCTCGACGCGGATGCGCTGCGCCTGCAAGGCCTGGCGCGCACGCTTCAGCGTCTCGCTGGCTTCTGCCACGGCCATAGACTGGCTTTCCAGCCCGCCGAAACCGTCGAGGATGAGGCGGTGCTGCGCCGGGTCGGTCAGGGCGCGGTCGTCATGCTGGCCGTGGATCTCGACGATGGCCGCACCGATCATCCGCAGGATCTGGACGCTGACCGGCTGGTCGTTGACGAAAGCGCGCGTGCGCCCGTCCGCATATTGCACCCGCCGCAGGATCAGGTCGCCATCGGTGTCGATTTCCTGCGCCTGCGCCAGGAGCCGCGCCGGGTGCTGCATCGGCAAGTCGAAAACCGCTCCGACCTGTCCTTGCGCCTCGCCATGGCGCACGAGCCCGCCATCGCCGCGCCCGCCCAAAGCGAGCGCGAAGGCATCGAGCACGATCGACTTGCCGGCGCCGGTCTCGCCGGTCAGCACGCTCAAACCCTCGCCGAAGCTCAGATCGAGCCGGTCGATCAGGACGATGTCGCGTATCGAGAGCTGCGCCAGCATGGCGCTTAGCGCAGGCTCAGAAAGCGGGGCATGCGCGGAAAACCCTCATGCATTCGATCTAGGGCAAGGTCCGATCCGATTGGACCGGAGATTGTCCCATCTTTTCGTTTCGACGCGTTCTCTTCACGCGAACCGGTACCCACTTCGCTCGAAGACGCTCTAGAACGGGTTCAGGCTGACGACCGCCTTGCTGAAGCCCTGGAAGGCGCGGCTGATATAGGAGCCGCGATCCTCTCGCGGAGCCAGCCCGCCGCTCTCGAGCAGCACATAGGCGTCCTTGTACCAGGGGCTGTCGGGGAAGTTATGCCCGAGCACGGCCGCCGCCGTCTGCGCCTCATTGGTGATGCCCAGCGCCATATAGGCCTCGGTCAGGCGCATCAGCGCCTCCTCGACATGGCGCGTGGTCTGGTACTTGGTGATGACGTCGCGGAAGCGGTTCACGGCGCCGGTATAGTTGCGCTTCTCCAGATAGAAGCGCCCGACATTCATCTCCTTGCCCGCGAGCTGGTCGCGCGCAACAAGGATCTTCTCCTTGGCATCGGTGACATATTCGGACTTCGGGTATTTCTGCAGCAGCTCGTCAAAGGCGGCGATCGCCTTCTCCGTCCGCTCCTGGTCGCGCGTCGCGTCCGGAATCTGGTTATAATAGGACATCGCCATCAGGTACTGCGCATAGGCAGCGTCAGGGCTCGCCGGGTTCTGCGCGATGAAGCGCTTCGAGGCGGTGATCGCGTCGTCCCATTTGCTCGCCTGGTAATTCGTATAGGCGGACAGGATCAGGCCCTTCTTCGCATAAGGCGAGAACGGCGCGTTCTTGTCGATCTCGCCGAATTTCTTCGTCGCGCCCTCGCTGTCGCCGTTCTGCATCCGCGCCAGGCCCTCATTATAGAGCCTGTCGGCGGGAACCTCGGCGACGACCTCGGGCTTGTAGACCTCGGGCTTGTCGAAGGGATTCATGTTCGACAGCGTATCGCAGCCGCCGAGCATCAGGGCGACACCAAGAGCAAGCCCCGTGCTGCTGCGCATCGATCCGGCGCGATGGATTGTCGGAATGGTCAGCCGCTTGACGCTCACGTCGTCTGTCCTCTTTCGATCGTCCCCATTCAATGGGGAAGCATGCCTTACCTCAGACGCCGCCCGCGCGCCACCGTCGAAAACGAGGCGCATGATCCGGAACGTCCGGACGAGCAGCGATAGCGGCGCGGAACCAGCCGCTCCGCGATAACATCCGCTGCGAGCCGATTCCAGCTGCGTACATTCGACAGAAAGCAGGCGAATGGAAGGCGCTAACGCGTCTTCGCGGCGCGCGTCAGTGCAAATCCGGCGCGAAGGCGGCCGGCGCGGCCGCCGCCATCTGGACCGCACGCGGAGCGGCGTAAACCGGCTCGGCCTCGACGATCGCGTAATTGGCGCGGTCGGCGAACAGCGCCTCCAGAATGCGGACATTCATGCGATGGCCACCGCAATAGGAGCGGAACTCACCCTGGATCGGATAGCCGGCAAGCGCGAGATCGCCGATCGCGTCCAGCACCTTGTGGCGCACGAACTCGTCGGCATAGCGCAGGCCCTCGGGATTGATGACCTTGTCCTCGCCGATCGCGACCGTGTTGTCGAGCGAGGCACCCAGCGCAAAGCCTGCTTTCCAAAGCTGCTCGACATCGCGCATGAAGCCGAAGGTCCGCGCGCGGGAGATCTCGCGGGCGTAAGCCACCGGCTCAAGATCGAAGACCTTGCGCTGGCGGCCGATCACGGTGGTGTCGAAATCGATCTCGACATCGAGGCGGAAGCCGTCCCGATCCGACGGAAGCAATTCGGCGAAGGCGCGGCCATGCTCGATGCGCACCGGCTGCAGGATCTTGAGATAGCGCCGGGCAGCCTGCAGCGTCGTGACGCCCGCCGACTCGATCGCGTTGACGAATTCGGCGGCGCTGCCGTCCATGATCGGCATCTCGGGGCCGTCGATCTCGACGAGCACATTGTCGAGGCCGAGACCGGAGCAGGCCGACATCAGATGTTCGATGGTCGCGACCGAAGCCGAAGCCTTGTCACCGACCACGGTGCAAAGCTCGGTGGCGCTGACCTTGGTGTGCTTGGCGTGGATCAATTGCGCCGGCTCGGCATCGAGCCCCTTGCGCAGGAAGACTACGCCCGAATTGGCGCTGGAAGGCTTCAGGCAAATGGTGGCGGGTGCTCCGGAGTGCACGCCGATCCCGGTCAAGGTCACGGGGGCGCGCAGTGTCGTCTGCCGATCGAAGCTCATCTGGTATCCAATCCTGATCGCCGGGAACGTGGCGGAGCCTGACATGGCTCCCGAACCGACCGTCGCTGCGATGCCTCGGACATCAACCCTGTGACCGAAGTCCTGCGTCGATGTCCCCGTTAGTGCAGATGCAACATAAGCGCTTCGGACAGGGTGACAAAATCACGCTTTCTTTCGCTGTGTTACAGCTCTCACAAAGCCAGGAAAAGCTGATCATCCCGTTGATAAATATGGTTTTCCAGACATGAACAAAGCCCGGTTCGCTGCAGCGCACCGGGCTTTGTTACAGAGGGGGAAGAACTACCCCCGGGTCAATTCGCCTGGCGGCGCAGGAATGCGGGGATTTCCAGCTGGTCTTCCTCGCTGCTGCGATTCGGGGCGGCGCGACCCATCTGGTCGAGCTGACCCTGCGCCGGGCGCGCGGCCGGCTGCGGCGGACGGCGCATATACTCGGCATGGGCCGCGCTCGGCGCGGGCGCCGCAGCGGGGGGCTGCGGAGCCTGGCGCAGCGGAGCCTGCGGCTCCTGAGCCTCATCCTCCTTGCGGCCGAAGCCGACCGAGGCCAGGCGCTGCATCAGCGACATCCGCTTCTGGTCGGCGGAGTTCGGCGGCGGGGGAGCCGACTGCGCGCCACGCTGGGCCGCGATCTGGTTCTGCGCCGGCACCGGCAGATCCTCGATGCGGGGCATCCGCGTCGGGCGGATCACGGCGCGCTCCGGGGACGGCGGAATGAAGCTGCTCTCCGGCATGGCCTGTTGCGGGACCGACAACATCGGCTCGGGAGCCGGGGCCGCCGGCATCATCGCGCGCGGCTGGACCGGCTCGATATGGATGTCCTCGTTGATCGGCGCGGGCGCCGGGGCGCGCAGCGGCTCGGCCTGCTGCGGCATGCGCAGATCCATGACAGGCTCGGGCGCCGGCGGCGGCGTGAAGCCGCGCACCGGGGCGCTGGTGCTGCGCAGGCGGGCTTCCGCCTTCAGACGCTCGGCGACCTGGGCGATGCGGGCCTCAGTCTCGTCCATCTCGGCCTGGGTGGTGACCGGCTTGTCGATGCCGGTCGCCACGACCGAGACCCGCACGATGCCTTCAAGTGATTCGTCGAAGGTCGCGCCGACGATGATGTTGGCCTCGGAATCGACCTCCTCACGGATACGGGTAGCGGCTTCGTCGACCTCATAGAGCTTCATGTCGCGCCCGCCGGTGATCGAGATCAGCAGACCGCGCGCGCCCTTCATCGAGACATCGTCGAGCAGCGGGTTGTTGATCGCAGCCTGAGCGGCCGACAGAGCGCGCTTCTCGCCCTGCGCCTCGCCGGTGCCCATCATCGCCTTGCCCATGCCGCGCATCACGGCGCGCACGTCTGCGAAGTCGAGGTTGATCAGGCCCGGACGCACCATCAGGTCGGTGATGCAGGCGACGCCGGAATAGAGCACCTGGTCGGCCATGCCGAAGGCGTCGGCGAAGCCGGTGGTCTCGTTGGCGACACGGAACAGGTTCTGATTCGGGATCACGATCAGCGTGTCGACCGCCTCGTTCAGCTCGCCGATGCCGGCTTCCGCCATGCGCATGCGGCGGTGGCCCTCGAACTGGAACGGCTTGGTGACGACGCCAACGGTGAGGATGCCCATGTCGCGGGCGACGCGGGCGATCGCGGGAGCCGCGCCCGTGCCGGTGCCGCCGCCCATGCCGGCGGTGATGAAGACCATATGCGCGCCCGCCAGGTGGTCGCGGATCTCGTCGATGACCTCTTCGGCCGCCGCGCGCCCGACCTCAGGCTGCGAGCCGGCGCCGAGACCTTCGGTGACCTGCAGGCCCATCTGGATGATGCGCGAGGCGCGGCTGAGCGCCAGCGCCTGGGCGTCCGTGTTGGCGACCACGAAATCGACGCCGTCGAGACCGGCCTCGATCATGTTGTTCACGGCGTTGCCGCCGGCTCCACCAACACCGAACACCGTGATCCGGGGCTTGAGTTCCCGGATGTCCGGGGCTTGCAGATTCATCGCCATGGTTGCCTCTTTTGATCCTTGTCCGGCGCCTGGCGGGAGCCGTCCCGATTGCTACGATTGACACTTGGCGCCGCCGGAAAAACGCCCCGGCGCGCCGTTACCCCTTAGAAACTTTCCTTCAGCCACCGGCCGACGCGGGAGAAATACCCGTCCGTTCCCGTGGCGAAATAAGCCGAGCTGGCGCGCGGCTCGAAATGCTCGACATGCGCCACCTGCGGATAGACCAAGAGCCCGACAGCCGCCGCGAAGGCCGGTCCCTTGCCCGCTTCCGGCAAGCCCTTGATGCCGAGCGGCCGGCCGGTGCGGACCTGACCGCCGAGGATGCGGCGCGCCGCCTCCGGCAGGCCGGTGAGCTGGCAGGCGCCGCCGGTCAGCACGACGCGGCGTCCCGCCTGGGCGGAGAAGCCGGCATTGCTGAGCCTGTCACGTACCAGCTCGAGGATCTCCTCGACGCGCGGCTTGATGATCCGCACCAGATGCGACTTGGCGAGGTGGTTGGGCATGTCGCGCTCGTCGTCATCGACCTGCGGCACCGAAATCATGTCGCGCTCGTCCGAGGCGCTGGAGATCGCCGAGCCGTGTAGCGTCTTCAGCCGCTCGGCCGCCGAGACACGGGTGGAGAGCCCGCGCGCCACGTCCATGGTGATGTGGTTGCCGCCGACAGCGATCGCATCGGCATGCATCAGATGGCCGCCGGAGAAGACGCCGAGGCTCGTCGTGCCGCCGCCCATATCGACCACGACGACGCCCATCTCGGCCTCGTCATCGACCAGCACGGAAAGGCCGGACGCGTAAGGCGTCGCGACGACCGCCTCGACCTCAAGATGGCAACGCTCGACTGCGAGCATGACATTGCGCGCAGCCGAGGCTTCGCTGGCGACGACATGCATGTCGACCGAGAGCTTGCCGCCGATCAGGCCGCGCGGATCGAGCACGCCGGGGGAACCGTCGAGCGCATAACCGGTGGGAAGGGCGTGGAGGACGGCCTTGCCGGGCTTGAGCGCATGCATCGCCGCCGCTGCCAGCACGCGCTTGACGTCGCTGTCGCCGACCGCGCCGGCGCGCAGATCGACGCCCGCCGCGTAATGCTGGGAGCCGAGCCGGCCGCCGGTCAGGTTGACGATGACCGATTGGACCTCGACCTTGGCCATGCGCTCTGCCGCGTCGACGGCCGCGCGAATCGCCCGCTCGGCGCTTTCGAGATCGATGATCGCCCCGCCCTTGAGGCCGAGCGAACGCTGATGGCCGATGCCGATGATGCGCGCGACATGGGTGCGACCGCGCAGCCGTTCATTGGCCTCAGCCGGGTTCAGTTCGGCGATCAGGCAAACGACCTTGCTGGTGCCGATGTCCAGAATCGACAAGGTCGCGCTCTTGCGCGACGACAAGGGCCGCATCCGCGGCGTCAGGCCCTGGGAGGTCAGATTCATGCTTCGCCTCCCTTCTTCTTGGTCTTGCTCTTGAGCTGTTCTGCGCGGGCGCTGGCCGCCTCTTCCGACAATCGCATCACCACCCGGTCGGGCTGGCGCAGGTCGATCGCGAGCAGATCCTTGTCGAGCACGCGGAAATCGCTTTCGAGCCCGGCGAGCCGCTTCACCGCGACACCGGGCTGAATCTCGGGCAGGCGCACATCCATTCCGTTGTCGAGCTTGAGTGTCCAGCGGCGCCCGGAGACGAGCGTCGCAGCCCGGATATGCGGCGCCAGCGGCCCGGCCTCGCCGCGCAGCGCGATATACTCGGCCGCGCGCAGATTGGCGCCGGGCCCAACGACGAGCGGCAGATGCGCGAAGCGTCCGTCATCCATCTTGTCGATCACCGTGCCGTCGGCAGCGATCACGAACAGGTCGCCTTTGACTTGCCAGAGCGCGTAAGGCTCGCGCTCGACCAGCGTGATCAAGATCTCGCCCGGATAGAGCTTGCGGACCGTCGCCTCGCGAATCAGCGGCGTCGCCTCCAGGAGCTTGCGGGCCTGGTCGGCATCGAAGAAGGCGAGCGAGATCTTCGGATCGATTCCTGCCGCGACCAGGACCTCGGCCTCGGACAACTCCGTGAGGCCCGAGATCGTGACGCGGTCGATGCCGAGCCCGACCAGCCGGGCCAGCATGTGGTGCGGCTCGCCATAGGCCTGGCGCAAGGCTTCGACATGGCCGCCCAGCACGCTGCCCGCGCCGATGCTCAGGCTCAGGAAACCGAGTGCAAGCCAGGTGCCGATGCGGCGCGGCAGGCGCTGCGCCAGAGGCACCGCGACCGCACTGCGCCGCGAGCGGCGCAGCCAGCGCCCAGACCGTTCCCCGACGAGGAGTTGCGGCCCGGCGGCAGGGACCGGCAAGCGGGAGGTGGCTGACGCCATCACCGCATTCACCGATCGAGGGAGGCGTCCTCCACCATCCATTTGACGAGTTCACCGAAGTTCATGCCCGCATGGGCGGCCAATTCGGGCACCAAGCTCGTTTCGGTCATGCCGGGCTGCGTGTTGACTTCCAGCCAGACGAGAGTGTCGGTCTCGTCGTCATAGCGGAAGTCAGACCTGCTAACGCCCCGGCACCCGATTGCTTGATGCGCCGTTAACGCACACTCTTCGATCTGCTGGTAAATTTTTGGTAAAATTTGAGCCGGGCAGATGTGGATCGAACCACCTTTCGTGTATTTCGCATCGTAGTCGTAGAACTCCCCGGTCGAGGCCCGGATCTCGGTCACGCCCAGCGACTTGCCTCCCATGACGGCGCAGGTCAGCTCGCGCCCCCTGATGAAGCTTTCAGCCAACAGCGTATCGCCGCAGGGCCAGTCCTCGCGGGCGATTTCTTGCGGGGGGTGCTCGCGGCCCTGCTTGACGATCACGACGCCGACGGACGAGCCTTCATTGATCGGCTTGAGCACGTAAGGCGGCTGCAGAACGTGTTCTTTCGCCGCCTCGAAGCGCGAAACCACGATTCCATGCGCCACCGGCACGCCGGCCGCCGCAGCAACGAGCTTCGCCTTGTCCTTGCGAATCGCAAGCGCCGAGGCGAGCACGCCCGAATGTGTGTAGGGGATACGCAGAATCTCGAGCACGCCTTGAATCAGGCCATCTTCGCCGAAGCGGCCATGCAGCGCGTTGAAGGCGACATCGGGGCGCAGATCGGCGAGCACCTGGGCGATGTCGCGCTGCACATCGATGCGCGTGACGCGGAAGCCGACGCTCTCCAGCGCCTTGGCGCAGGCCGTGCCGCTGCTGAGGCTGACCTCCCGCTCGACGGACCATCCGCCCATCAGCACTGCGACGTGTCTGGTCATCGCGGTCATGGCTCCCTGTTACGGCGAACCTCGACCCATCATGGTTAATGCGGCGTTAAGAGATAGGGGGCCGGCGGCAGGAGCTAATGCTGGCTCGCCACGCCGAGCCGCTTGATCTCCCATTGCAGTTCGAAGCCGGAGTTCTGCTTCACCCGGCGCCGCACCTCTTCGCCGAGGCCCTCGATATCGGCCGCTGTCGCGCCGCCGGTGTTGATCAGGAAGTTGCAGTGCATCTCCGAGACCTGCGCCCCGCCGATGCGCAGGCCGCGGCAGCCGGCCGCATCGATCAATTGCCAGGCCTTGCCGCCTTGCGGGTTCTTGAAGGTCGAGCCGCCGGTGCGTTCCTTGATCGGCTGGGCTGCCTCGCGCGCTGCCGTGACCCGGTCCATCTCGGCGAAGATCGCCGCCTGATCGCCCGGCCGGCCCTGAAACAGCGCCGAAGTGAAGATGATCTCATGGGTCTCGGCCGCGCTGTTGCGGTAGGTGAAGCCCATATCGGCATGGCTCAGCGTGACGATCTCGCCCTTGCGGGTGACGCCGCGCGCCTCGACCAGCACATCGGTCGTCTCGCCGCCATGGGCGCCGGCATTCATGCGCAGCGCCCCGCCGATGCAGCCGGGAATGCCGCGATAGAAGGCAAGCCCGTCGAGCGAGGCGTCGGCCGCCGCGCGCGCGACCTTGACGTCGGGCACGGCGGTACCGGCCCGCAGGCGGTCGCCCGCCTCCAACGAAATCTCGCCGAAGGCCTTGCCCCCGAGCCGGATCACGACGCCGGGAATACCGCCATCGCGCACGATCAGGTTCGACCCGAGCCCGACCACCGTGACGGGGATCTCGGCCGGCAAGTGCGCCAGCAGCTGAGCCAGATCCTCCTCATCCGCCGGCGTGAACAGCGCCTGCGCCGGCCCGCCGACGCGGAACCAGGTCAGGCCGGACATGTCGTGATTGGGCAGGAGCCGGCCGCGCAGATCGGGAGCCGAGGCACGGATGGCGGAGGTGATGTCGGGGAAGGTCATGGGAAGCGCCGCGCTAACCCTTCTCCCCTCGGGGGAGAAGGTGGCCCGGCGAAGCCGGGTCGGATGAGGGAAGTCCGGCGAGACCGGTCCTGGCGGCGATCTCGCGCAAAACGAATTCGAGGTTTCCTAGCACGCGCTCATTCGGAAAGCGCAAGACCTTATAGCCTTCGCGCTTGAGCCAGGCGTCGCGAGAAGCGACTCTGAGTCTCGCCTCGTCCGTCAGGTGGGGTTCGCCGTCCAGTTCGACCACGAGCCTGTGCTCGAAGCAGCAGAAATCCGCTATGACGGCCAGATCGCTGCTTGTCGCTTGAATTTGAGGCCGTGGAATCGACGGCTTCGGACTGCTTGCCAAGACGCCGTTTCCGCCCGGATCGGCTGCCCGCGCTGCCGGCGGGCGAAGTCGAGCGTTTCGGGCGAGTTCTTTCGCTCCAGCACCTGACTTCCCTCATCCGACCGGCTTCGCCGGCCACCTTCTCCCGCCCATCTCGGGCTTGCCAGAGATGGGGCAACCCAAAGTGTCAAAGTCGGCAACCGCCGACTTTGATGGGGGAGAAGGGTCAACCGTCGCGGTTCAACCCAACGCCGCCAGCTCTCCCGGCAGCGCATAGGCCCATTGCGTGATGTTGCCGGCGCCCAGGAGCACGACATAGTCGCCCGGCCCGGCGATCTCGGCGATCATGCCGGCAAGCTTGTCAGGGCCTTCCAGCGCCAGCGCGTGGCGGTGGCCGCGCGCCTTGATGCCGGAGACCAGCGAATCGCGGTCGGCCCCTGCGATCGGCGTCTCGCCCGCCGCATAGGTCTCGGCCACGATCACCGTGTCGGCGTCGTTGAAGCAGGCGGCGAAATCGTCGAACAGGCTGGAGAGCCGGGTGTAGCGATGCGGCTGCACCACGGCGATCACCTTGCTCTTGGTCGAGGCGCGCGCCGCCTTGAGCACGGCGGCGATCTCGACCGGGTGGTGGCCGTAATCGTCGAAGATCAGCGCGCCGTTCCATTCGCCGGTCTTGGTGAAGCGCCGCTTGACCCCGCCAAAGCCGGCGAGAGCCGCACGGATGCTCTCGACCGGGATGCCGAGATCATAGGCGACCGCGATCGCCGCCGTCGCGTTGAGCGCATTGTGGTGGCCCGGCATCGGCATGATCAGGTCACGCACGACCTCGTCGCGGCCGCGCTTGCGGTCGCGGATCAGGAGCGTGAACTTGGCCTGGCCGCCGGTGAGGTCGATATCGATCAGCCGGAAATCGGCCTGCGGATTCTCGCCATAGGTGACGACGCGGCGATCCTCGATCTGACCGACCAGCCCCTGCACGGTCGGATGGTCGATGCACATCACCGCGAAACCGTAGAAGGGCAGGTTCTCGACGAAGCTGCGAAAGGCCGCCTTGATCGCGTCGAAGGTGCCGAAATGGTCGAGATGCTCAGGGTCGATATTGGTGATGACAGCGATATCGGCCGGCAGCTTCAGGAAGGTGCCGTCCGACTCGTCGGCCTCGACCACCATCCAGTCGCTCTCGCCCATGCGGGCATTGGTGCCGTAGGCGTTGATGATGCCGCCATTGATCACGGTCGGGTCGAGCCCTCCCTTCTCCAGCAGCGTCGCGACGAGCGAGGTCGTGGTCGTCTTGCCATGGGTACCGGCGATGGCGACGCAGCTCTTCAGGCGCATCAGTTCGGCCAGCATTTCGGCACGGCGCACCACCGGCAGGCGCTGCTCGCGCGCGGCGATGAGCTCCGGATTGTCGCGCTTGATCGCAGTGGAGACCACGACGACCTCGGCCTCGCCGAGATTCTCGGCCTTGTGGCCGACGAAGGTCTTGATGCCCTTGTCGGCAAGCCGCTTGACGTTGGCGCCGTCGGCGGCGTCCGAGCCCTGCACCTTGTAGCCGAGATTGTGCAGCACCTCGGCGATACCGGACATGCCGATGCCGCCGATGCCGACGAAATGGATGGAGCCGAGCTTTGGCGGCAGCTTCATCGGGGAACTCCTGTGGAGACTAGGACGCAGCGGCGTCGATGACGAGGCGGGCGAGCCGATCGGCTGCATCGGGAATGCCAGCGCTCTTGGCGTTTGCCGCCATCGCCGTCAAGCGGTTGGGATCGGCGAGCAAACCGGAGAGCTCGCTCGCCAGCCGTCTCGGGGTGAAATCGGATTGCAACACGCGGATCGCGCCACCGGCACGCTCGAGCACGGCGGCGTTGGCTGCCTGGTCTTGGTCGAGCGCGCCCGGCAGCGGCACGAGGATCGCCGGCCGGCCGATCACGGTCAGCTCGGCCACGGTCGAGGCCCCGGCGCGCCCGATGACGAGTTGCGCGGCCGCCATGCGTGCCGGCAGATCCTTGAAGAAGGGCGCAATCTCGGCCTTGACCCCGGCGCTCGCATAGATGCGGCGCACCCGCTCGTCATCCTCCGGCCGGGCCTGCTGGGTCACCGTCAGGCGCGCGCGCTCGGCCTCGGTCAGCAACTGGACCGCCGGCGGCACGATGTCGGCCATGATCCGGGCGCCCTGGCTGCCGCCGAAGACAAGCAGATTGAGCATGCCGTCGCCGGGGGCGGCATAGGGCGAGGCCGCCTCGATCACGGCCGGACGCACCGGATTGCCGACCTGGATGCATTTCGCCTTGGCCGAGGCCGACAGCCCGCCGACCTCGGCGAAGCCCGTCGCGATGACGTC
Organism: Allobosea psychrotolerans; assembly: GCF_002917105.1. GTDB lineage: Bacteria > Pseudomonadota > Alphaproteobacteria > Rhizobiales > Beijerinckiaceae > Allobosea > Allobosea psychrotolerans. The sequence continues at coordinate 506,969 of NZ_PQFZ01000001.1, read as the reverse complement.
GGCTCTACCGGCCAGGAAACGATTGGCGCGGCCGATCACGGCGTTCTGCTCGTGGATCAGTGTCCTGGCGCCCGCAAGCGAGGCGCCAAGCACCGGAGGGACCGTCGGATAGCCGCCGAAGCCGACGACGATCGCCGGTCTGAGTTCCTTGACGATCCGTCGCGCCGCGAAAACACCCTTTGCGAGCGTCAGCAATGCGCCTGCCATCTTCAAGGGCGAGCGGCCCGACGGCGTCGCCGCCTGGACGGCATGCACCGCTTCGGCAGGGAAATTGCCGGCATATTCGGCGGCGCGCGTATCGGTCATCAGCACGACGCGCGCGCCTTGCGCATGCAGCGCATGGCTCAGCGCCTCGGCCGGAAAGAGATGACCGCCGGTCCCTCCGGCGGCCAGCACGACGAGCAGGTCCCTTGCTGCCATCTCCCTTGCCATCGCGGTCAGCGCCTGAATGCGCCGAGATCGACGGCGCGCGGGCGCTTGCGCGTCAAGGCGAGCAGGAAGCCGGTGCCGATCGCCAGCGAGATCAGTGACGAGCCGCCATAGGAGATGAAGGGCAGCGTCATGCCCTTGGCCGGCATCATGTGCAGATTGACCATCATGTTGATCGCCGCCTGGATGCCGAAGAGCAGCGAGAGGCCCGTCGTCGCCAGGCGCACGAAGGGATCTTCGGCCTTCTGCGCCACGAACAGCGCGCGCAGCACGATCAAGGCAAACAGCATGACCAGCGCGATGCAGACGATGATGCCGAACTCCTCCGCCGTGACGGCGAAGATGAAGTCGGTATGCGCGTCGGGCAGGATGCGCTTCACGGTGCCCTCGCCCGGCCCTTTACCGAACCAGCCGCCCTGCGCGAAGCTCTCCAGCGCGGTGTCGACCTGGAAGGTGTCGCCCGAGCCCTTGTCCATGAAGCGCTCGATGCGGGCGCGGACATGCGGCACGAGCTGATAGGCGACCAGGATGCCGAAGGCGCCGGCTCCGCCCAGTCCCAGCACCCAGAACCAGTGCAGGCCGGCGACGAAGAACAGCCCGGCCCAGACCAGCGTGATCAGCATGGTCTGGCCGAAATCGGGCTGCAGCACGAGCGGCACGATCGTCAATGGCAGCAGCAGGAAGGCCATGATCGTGCCCGGCAGGTCGGGCCGGCGCGTGCCCTCGGCGAAGGCCCAGGCCGCAAGCACGACGAAGGCTGGCTTGAGGAATTCGGAAGGCTGCACCGAGCCCAGAGGCCCCATGGTCAGCCAGCGCCGTGCGCCCTTGACCTCGACGCCGAGATAAAGCGTCGCCACCACCATGGCGAGAGAGACCACGAAGAGCAGCAAGGCCGAGCGCCGGACCTGGCGCGGCGTCATGAACGAGACGGCGATGACGACGGTCAGCGCGACCAGCAGATAGACCGCCTGGCGGTTGACGAAATGGAAGGTCGAGAGCCCGAGCCGTTCCGAGACCGGCGGCCCCCCTGCCATCAGCAAGACGACGCCCGACACCATCAGCGCCACGAGAGCGCTGAGGATGAGGCGGTCGATCGACCACCACCAGCGGCCGCTGAGACTGGGTTCCGCGCGAGAGACCATGCTTGGCTCCAAGATCGAGCACGGCGCAGAAATGCGCCTCGTTTCCGAATCACTCTGTCAATGAATGGTTAAGCGTTTGATTCCGAGGGCAGTGCCGACGCTCACAGGAACCACGAGGGAGGCCCCTATGCCGATCGAGCAAGAACGCCTCGAAGACGCGCTGGCGATCCATCAGCTGACGGATGAGGCCTTCAAGGGCATGCCCTTCAGCCAGCAGACCGAGGCCAGGATCGTCGACGCCTTGCGGGCGGCAGGGGCGCTGACCCTCTCGCTCATTGCACGCCGGAATGGCGAGATCGTCGGCCACGTCGCCTTTTCGCCGGTCAGGATCAACGGCGAAGCAGGCGACTGGCATGGGCTGGGACCGGTCTCCGTCCGGCCTGCCCAGCAACGCAAGGGCATCGGCCAGGCTTTGATTCACGATGGTCTCGGCAGACTCAGGGCGATGAAGGCAGCCGGCTGCATCCTGCTCGGCAGCCCCGCCTACTACTCTCGCTTCGGCTTCGAGAGCGCTTCCGACCTCCACTACGGCAATATCCTGCCCGGCTATCTGCAGTTCCTGACATTCCGAGGGCCAGCACCGAAAGGCGAAGTCTCCTTTCGCCCCGGCTTCGATGTTTCCTAGAGCCGGACGCCGGCAGAATGCGAGTTCCGCGAGACAACTTCAGTTAAGCCCTCCATGCTACCTGCACGCACGGAGACAGGTTCATGACGACAGCGCCCGCCCGAGCCCCGGACAATGTCCTGCCCGAGCTCGTCGACATCATGTTCACGTCCTTGGCCTCCGTTGTCACCGTCGGCATCGCTCTGGCCGCGGCAGCGTGGATGAGTTCGGCCCTATACGAGGATCAGATCGTCGCGGCGGCCGGCATCGCGGCTGCGATCGTCACGACCGGGCGCGTCCTGATCACGGTTGCGTATCGGCGGGCCAGGCCCAGGATCCAGAGCGCCGAACAGGCCCGGCGGTGGGAGCGCCGCTATGCCCTCGGGGGCTTCGCATTTTGCGCGCTGCTGGGCGGCGTCGCCGCCTATGTCTTCCTGACCGGTGAGGCTTCGGCGCAATTGCTGATCGCGACCGTGCTGGTCGCCTATCCCTGCGGGATGATCATTCGCGTCGCCGTTCGGCCGATGATCGCCCGTATCCAGCTTGTCCTGACGCTGGCCCCGCCGATCGTCGCGAGCCTGGTCAATGCCGAGCCCGAGCACCTCCTGATGGCGGTCATGCTGATCGCCTATCTGGTCATCGGCTTCGAGATGATCTCGCACCTGCACATGACCATCCTCGACCGGATCGTCGCCCATCGCGAATTGGCGCGGCAGGCCTTGCATGACGATCTGACCCTGCTGCCCAACCGCGCCCTTTTCCGCCAGCGCCTGCAGGAGGAGTGCGACCGGAGCCGGCGCTACAGCCAGAGCTTCGCGGTTCTCTATCTCGACCTCGATCACTTCAAGGCGGTCAACGACACCCTGGGTCATGCCGCCGGCGACGAACTCCTGCGCCAGATCGCCCTGCGATTGAAGGCGGCGTCCCGGTCGTCGGACATCGTCGCGCGATTGAGCGGAGACGAGTTTGCGCTGATTCAGACGCCGCTCACGGAGCAGGCCGAGGCCTGCGTCCTGGCTCAGCGCCTGGTCGAGACCATAGCCGCGCCGGTCATCATCGACGGGCGCGAAATCCGGGTCGGAGTGAGCGTCGGCGTCACGATTTGCAGGCCACCCGGCGACGAGCCCGATGCGCTCCTGCAAAAGGCCGATCGCGAACTCTACGCGGCCAAGGAGGCCGGGCGCGGACGATACAGCATCTCCTCGGCAGCAGGGCAGCCCGCCGCAGTGTGATGCGTGAACGCCCGGTTGTCCCGGGCTAGCCCGCCCCGAACGGCACAAAACCCGGTAGCGCCTTGACCAGCGCGCGGAAGGCGTCGCCGCGCACCTCGAAATTCGGGAACTGGTCGAAGGAGGCGCAAGCCGGCGAGAGCAGCACCGCGATCTCGCCCTCACCGGGCTGAGCCTGCGCATCGCGGGCCGCGGCGGCGACCGCGACATCGAGCGTGCCGTTGCGCTCGTAAACGACGCGACCGTCCTGATCGAAGGTCGCCGCGAAAAGATCGCTCGCCGCGCCGATGAGATAGGCCTTGGCGATGTTGGGGAAGTAGCGCGTCAGGCTCTCGATGCCGCCCTCCTTCGCCTTGCCGCCCAAAATCCAGAAGATGTCGCGGAAGGAGGTCAGTGCCTTCTCGGTGGAATCGGCGTTGGTCGCCTTGGAATCATTGATGAAGACGACCCGGCCGACCCGGCCGATCTCCTCCATGCGGTGGGCCAGGCCCGGATAGGTCTTGAAGCCCGCCGCAATCTCCTCGGCGCTCAGTCCCAGCGCGAAACAGGCGGCGAATGCCGCCGCCGCGTTCTGGGCATTGTGCGAGCCGCGTAAGCTGCCGATGCCGGCGAGGTTCGCCACGACCTTCGGCCTGCCGCCCCTGACCTGGACGATGCGGGTGTCGAGCTTGCCGGCATTGGCCGTGATGCCGGCGAAGACGCCCTCGTCCAGCGGCTGCTCGCCGCTGATCTTGACCAGCGGCCGGCCGGAGGCCGCGCGGCGTCGCGCCATCTGCTTGGACGGCTCGTCATCGACCCCAATCACTGCGATGTCGGACTGGGCGACGAGGCGCTCCTTGATCGCGCCGTAGTTCTCGAAGGTGCCATGCCGGTCGAGATGGTCCGGCGTCAGATTCATCTGGATGCCGACTGTCGGTGCCAGCGAGGGCGCGAGGTCGACCTGGTAGCTCGAGCATTCGATGACATGGATGCGGCCTTGTGCCGGCGGCTCCAGCGCCAGTACGGCCGTGCCGATATTGCCGCCCATCTGCACGTCGCGGCCGGCCTGGCGCAGCACATGCGCAATCAGCGCCGTCGTCGTCGACTTGCCATTGGTTCCGGTGATGCAGACGACCGGCGCGGCGGGTGCGATCGCCTCCCGCTCGCGGAAGAACAACTCGACGTCGCCGATGATCTCGACCCCGGCGGCCCCAGCCTTCTCGACCGTCCAATGCGGCTGCGGGTGGGTCAGGGGCACGCCCGGCGACAGGACGAACGCCGCGAAACCCGCCCAGTCCGCCAGGGCGAGATCGACAATCGCGATGCCCTCGACCGCGGCCTTGTCGCGGCTCGCCTGGTTGTCGTCCCAGGCCGCGACCTCCGCCCCGCCCGCCTTCAGGGCGCGCGCCGTCGCCAGCCCCGAGCCGCCAAGCCCGAACAGAGCCAGGCGCTTGCCTTTGAAAACGGTGAGGGGCGTCATGATCAGCGCAGCTTGAGCGTGGAGAGACCGACCAGCGCCAGCACCACCGAGATGATCCAGAAGCGGATCACCACTTGCGGCTCGGTCCAGCCCAGCTTCTCGAAATGGTGGTGGATCGGCGCCATCAGGAAGACGCGCTTGCCGGTGCGCTTGAACACCGCGACCTGGATGATGACCGAGAGCGCCTCGACCACGAACAGGCCACCGACGATGGCGAGCACGACCTCGTGCTTGATCGCGACCGCGATGGTGCCGAGCATGCCGCCCAGGCCGAGCGAGCCGGTGTCGCCCATGAAGATTTGCGCCGGCGGCGCATTGAACCAGAGGAAGCCGAGCCCCGCCCCCATCATCGCGCCGCAGATCACGGCGAGCTCGCCGACGCCTGGTACATGATGGATCTGCAGGTAGTTGGCGAAGATGGCGTTACCGGCGAGATAGGCAATGAAACCGAAGGTGCCGGCCGCGATCATCACCGGCACGATGGCGAGCCCGTCGAGCCCGTCGGTCAGGTTCACCGAATTGCCAGCGCCCACCACGACGAAGGCGGTGACCAGCGGGAACAGGATGCCAAGCGGGATGATCGCTTCCTTGAGGAAGGGCATGGCGAAGCTCGACGAGATCGCCTGCGGCTGCGTCTGCATGATGAAGGTGCAGGCGATCACCGCGATCACCACCTCGAGCGCGATGCGCGCCCTGCCGGAGAAGCCCTTGTGGGACTGCTTCGTGACCTTCAGGAAATCGTCGTAGAAGCCGATGGCGCCATAGCTCGCGGTGACCCCGAGGACGATCCAGACGTAAGGATTGCGCAGATTGCCCCAGAGCAGCGTCGCGGCGAACAGCCCGGCCAGGATCATCAGCCCGCCCATGGTCGGCGTGCCGCGCTTGGCGAGATGGGATTCCGGCCCGTCGCTGCGGATCGGCTGGCCCTTGCCTTGCTTGATGCGCAGCCAGGAGATCGCGGCCGGACCAAAGAAGAAAACGACGAGCAAGGCAGTCGCGGTCGCGCCGCCTGCGCGGAATGTAATGTAGCGGAACACGTTCAGGATCGGGAACGTGCCGGAGAAATCGGCGAGCCAGACGAGCATCGGTTTTCAGTCTCTTGTTCTATTCATCGGCCTGCAGGGTCGGGAAACGCGCCATGATCGCCTTCACGATCGGCCCCATGCGCGAACCCAGCGACCCCTTGACCGTGACGACGTCTCCGGCCCTGATCGCATCCAGTACGAGCGGCTCAAGCCCGCTCGACTGGGCGGCATAAGCACCCCTGAGGGTGGATGGCAAGCTGTCGTAGAGCCCACGCATCAATGGACCACAAGCGAAAACCTTGTCGACGCCATTGCCGAGGACGACCTCGGCCAGGCCTTTGTGAAGGTCGGGCCCGCTCGGCCCGAGTTCCAGCATGTCGCCCAGCACGGCGACACGCCGGCCACGCCCGGAAACCGGCATGCGGCCGAGATTCTCGATCGCCGCCCGCATCGAGGCCGGGTTGCCGTTATAGCTCTCGTCGATCAGCGCGAAGGCCCCGCCCGGCCCTTGCAGGATCTGCCTTGCGCCGCGTCCGACCGGTGGCTTGAGATCGCCCAGTGCCAGCGCCGCCAAAGCGAGATCGGCGCCAAGCGCCGTGACGGCGGCGAGAACCGCGAGCGAATTCAGCACGATATGCTTGCCCGGGCTGCCGAGCCGATAGGTGACCGGCTGGCCCATCACGATGGCGTCCACCGTTGAGACATCGGGCTTCAGCGCGCAGGAAACCAGCCTGACATCGGCGTCCATGCTCTCGCCGAAGCTGATGATGCGTCCGGCCGGGCCGGCCTTGGCGAGACTGCGCAAAAGCTCGGTCTGCGGGATGTCGGCGTTGATGATGGCGGTGCCGCCGGGCTCCAGGGCCCAGAACACCGAGGCCTTTTCCTCGGCGATGCCTTCGAGCGAGGCGAAAGCCGCCAGATGCACCGGCTGGATCGTCGTGATGATCGCGACATGCGGGCGCACGAGCCGGGCCAGCGGCAGGATTTCGCCAGGGTTGCTCATGCCGATCTCGTAGACCGCATAGGCCACGTCGCGGGGAGTACGACATAAAGTCAGCGGCACGCCCCAGTGATTGTTGTAGGAGGCAACCGGCGCGTGGGTCTTGCCCTGGCGCGACAGGACGAGCCGCAGCGCCTCCTTGGTGCCGGTCTTGCCGACTGAGCCCGTCACCGCGACGACCTGGGCCTCGAGTTCGGCCCGGCGCGCCGCACCGGCCTGTTCCATCGCCCGCAGCACGTCGGGCACCACGGCGTAAGGCCCCTCGCCGCTGAATCTTGCAGCATGCGCTTCATCGATCACCGCCAGCGCCGCGCCTTTCGCAAGCGCCCCGGCAACGAATTCATGGCCGTCGCGCGCCTCCCCCTGGATGGCGAAGAAGGCCTCGCCCGGCTCCAGCGTGCGGGTGTCGATCGAGGCCCCGGTCACGGCGGCCGGCATTGCCCCGGCAAGCCGCGCCCCCATGGCCGCGACCAGGCTGTCTCCGCTCCACAAGGGCGCGCTCATTGATCCATCTCCGCAATCGCCGCCCGCACTACGTCCTGATCCGAGAACGGCAATGTCCGGTCGCCGATGATCTGGCCGGTTTCATGGCCTTTTCCGGCTACGACGAGGACATCGCCGGCATCCAGCAAGCCGACAGCGTGGCGAATGGCCTCCGCCCGGTCGCCGATCTCCCGCAACCGCGGCGACGCTGCCATGATTTGGGCGCGGATCGCGGCCGGATCCTCGCTGCGGGGATTGTCGTCGGTCACGATGGCAATGTCGGCCTTTTCCGCGGCGATCTGGCCCATCAGCGGGCGTTTCCCCCTGTCACGGTCGCCACCGCAGCCGAAGACGCAGATCAGCCTGCCGCTGGCGTAGCCTCGCAACGTCGTCAGGGCCGCCAAGAGTGCATCGGGTTTGTGTGCGTAATCGACGAGTACGAGGCCGCCGCGCACCTCGCCGACGCGTTCCAGGCGGCCCGGCACGCCACGCAACTCCATGAGAGCGCTCAGCGCCGCCGGCACAATCTCCCCCGTGGCAATGGCGAGCCCCGCGGCGACGAGCGCATTACCGGCCATGTAGTCGCCGACCAGGGGTAGGTCGAGGGTCGTCGTGCCGCCGTCGAAGGACACGACCAGGCGTTGCGCGAAGCCGTCCCGGCGAACATCCACGAGCCGCAACGTCTCGCCCTTGCGGCCGACGCCTATGAGCGGATGCCCGCCACGCTGCGCCGCAGCGGCGGCTTGCTCCGCATAGGGCTCGTCACGGTTGATCACGACCGGGGCGCCTTTCGGCAGCAAGTCCCAGAGCCGAAGCTTGGCGTCGAGATAGTCTTCGACGGTCGGGTGATAGTCGAGATGGTCGCGGCCGAGATTGAGGAAGCCACCAGCCTTCAGCCGCACGCCGTCGAGCCGACGCTGGTCGAGCCCATGCGAGGAGGCCTCCATCGCCAGATGCGTTATGCCCTCACCGGCGAGCTTGTCGAGCGAGGCGTGCAGCGACAGCGGATCGGGCGTCGTCAGCGAGCCGTATTTCGAGCCCTTGGAAGTGACGATGCCGACCGTGCCGAGGCTCGCCGCCTCATGGCCGAGCGCCTGGAAGATCTGGCGCGTGAAGTCGGCGACCGAGGATTTGCCGCTCGTGCCCGTTACCGCGACGATGGTTGCGGGCTGGCGCGGATGGACGACCGCCGCGGCCAGAGACAGGGCCAGGCGCGGATCCTCGACCTGCGCAAAGGCGATCGCGCCATCGAGATCGCCCGGCCTGGGCTGGCCCGAGACGATGGCGGTCGCACCGCGCGCGACCGCGTCCGCGATGAAGCGCGCGCCATCAGCCTTGGCCCCGGCGAGCGCGACGAAGACCGCGCCGGGCGCAACCGTGCGGCTGTCGAAGGCGACGCCCGTTACGCTGCGATCCCTGTCTGAGGGAAAGGCTTCGGGGAAAAGCTGATCGAGCGTGAAGGAGAGCGTGCTCATGCGCAGACCAGGATCACGGGCACATCCTTGATTTCCTACCGCCGTCATTCCGGGCGCAGCGAAGCGGAGGCCCGGAATCCATCGTAGCACGCAGCGCTCTACGATGGATTCCGGATCGGCGCGGCTTCACCGCTTGTCCGGAATGACGGTCGTGTTTCCGACGGCTGGCGATGGACACCGAGAAGATCACGACACCGCCTCAGCGACTGCCCCAGGCGCCGAGCTTCGCCATCAGCGGAAACGGCGCGGTCGGAGGGTCGAAGCGCGGCGCCAGGCCGAGGATCGGCGCGGCGCGCTCGATGAGCTTGCCGGTGGTGACGCCGGCGTTCCATGCAGCCGTCGAATAGCCGCCGCTCTCGGCATAGCCCTTGGGTTCGTCATAGATCGCAAGAAAGAGGAAGCGCGGCTTGTCGGAGGGCGTAATCGCCGTGAAGGTGGTGAAGTTGCGGTTCTTGGCATAGCGCCCGTTGATGACCTTTTCGGCCGTCCCGGTCTTGCCGCCGACGAAATAGCCGGGGATGTCGGCCTTGCGGGCCGAGCCTTTCTCGCCGTTGAGGCGCATGATGAAGCGCATCGCCTCCGAGGTCTCCGGCTTGATCACGCGCACACCGGTCTTCTTTGCGTCCTCTTCGGAACGCTTCAGGAAGGTCGGAGTGATGAAGGTGCCGCCATTGACCAGCGCACCCACCGCCGCCATCGCCTGGATCGGTGCGACCGCGAGCCCGTGACCGAATGCGATCGTCGCCGTATTGATCTCGCCCCAGCGGCTCGGAACGATCGGAGCGGCGCTCTCGGGCAGCTCCGTCGTCATCCGGTCGAGCTGCATCATCTTCTTCAGGAAGGCCTTGTGGCCCTCGACGCCGACGGAGAGCGCCATCTTGATCGAACCCATGTTCGACGAATGCACGAACACCTCCGGCACCGTCAGCGTGCGCCCCGTGCCATGGTATTCCTTGATGACCTGCCGGCCGAAGCGCATCATTCCGCCCGCGGTCGAGTAGCTCGAATTGATGTTGGCCTTGCCTGAATCCAGCGCCATCGCGATGGTCAGCGCCTTGAAGGTCGAGCCCATCTCGTAGACGCCGACATTCATCCGGTTGATCCGGTCCTTCTCGAGCGCATCGACCGGATTGCCCGGGTCGAAATCCGGCAGCGAAACCAGCCCCAGCACCTCGCCGGTGTTGACGTCCAGGATGGCGCCAGCGGCGGCGATCGCCTTGAACCGCTCCATGCCCTTGACCAACTCGTCGCGCAGCAGGTGCTGGACGCGCAGATCGACCGAGAGCGTCACCGGCTTCAGGTCGGAGGCTTGCGTCGCGAGCCCTGCCCCGTACAGGTCCTGCAGGCCCTGCGTGTCGATGTATTTCTCGATGCCGGCGATGCCGACATTGTCGACGCTGGCGAAGCCCAGCACATGGGCGGCTGCCGGCCCGTTGGGATAGACGCGCTTGTTCTCGGGCACGAAGCCGACGCCAGGAATGCCAAGCCGGTGGACCTCCGCCTGCTGGCGCGGCGTGATCTCGCGCTTGACCCAGACGAAGCCCTTCTTGGTGCCGAGCTTCTCGCGCAGTTCCTTGGCGTCGAGGTCGGGCAGGACGGCGGTCAGCAGCTCCGTCGCCTCGTCCTTGTCGAGAATATTTCGCGGCTCGGCGAAGACTGAAACCGTCCTGATATCGGTCGCCAGGACCACGCCGTTGCGGTCGAGGATATCGGGCCGCGCGGCGGAGATCGCATTCGCGGTGGCCCGGCGCAGGCCGACCTGCTCTCCGGGCAGCGTCGCCAGCATGACGAGGCGACCGGTGATGGCGAGGAACAGCGCGGAGAAGGCGAGGATCACCAGGCCGACGCGCGGCTGGCTCTTCTCGCCGCTCATGCGGAAGACGTCGCGCAGGAAGCTGAAGAGCCGGCGTGCCGGCGGCGGCGCCTCGGCGCCAGGCTCGGAGGTCGTCTCAACGCTCATGGCCGGCCTCCAGGCGTCGTTGCACTCGCCTTGCGATCTCTGGGGGTCTCGGTCGGCAGGCCCAGCCCGAGATCCTCGAGCTTGCGGCCGATGGCGTCGACCTTGGGGCCGCGATTGGGAATGTCGGAGGCGCGCACGACCTGCGTCACCGAGAAAGGCTGCAAATCGAGATGACGGTCGGCCAGCGTCTGCAAGCGGTCAGGCCGGGTGAGGAACTGCCATTCGGCCTTGAGCACGGCGATGGCCTCGCGCTCGCGCTGCGCCTTGCTCTTGATCTTCTGCAATTGCTCGGCCTCCAGGGTGGTGCCGTATTTGATCGTGTAGGCATAGAGCGCCGAGGAGACGAGCGCGCCGATGGCAACGACATGGAGCAGCTTGATCACGCTCAGGGCCTCCGGCGCGGCTGTGGATCGGGCACTTCGGCAAGCGCCACCAGATCGGGCTCGGCGGCTCGCGCGGCAGTGGCCAGCCGCTCCGCCGCGCGCAGCTTGGCCGAGCGCGCCCGCGGGTTGAGCCGCATCTCGGCCTCCGTCGGCGCGACCGCCCCCTTCGAGACGAGACTGAAGGTCGGCTCGGCGATGGCGACCACGGGCGCGTGGCGCGAGCCCGCAGGGCTACGGCCCGAACGCGTCGCCATGAACTGCTTGACGATGCGGTCCTCCAGCGAGTGGAAGGTCACCACGACCAGCCGTCCGCCGGGCTTGAGCACGGTTTCGGCGGCGTGGAGCGCCTTGACCAGCTCCCCGAGCTCGTCATTGACCGCGATGCGCAAGGCCTGGAACACCCGCGTCGCGGGATGCGCCCCGCCGGGCTCGGTCCGGACGATGCCGGCAACGAGATCGGCAAGCTGCTTGGTCGTCGTCAGCGGCGCCTTGCGCCGTGCCTCGACCACGGCGCGCGCCACGGCGCGCGAGCGTCGCTCCTCGCCATAGTGATAGAAGATATTGGCGAGCAGCCCTTCCTCGGCCTCGTTGAGGATGTCGGCAGCACTTTGGCCTTCCCGCCCCATGCGCATGTCGAGCGGCCCATCGAAGCGAAACGAGAAGCCGCGCTCCGCCTGATCGATCTGCATGGAGGAGACGCCGATATCGAGCACGACGCCGTCGAGCGGCGCCATCTTGAAGCGCTGCGCCTCCTCGGCGAGATCGCCGAAGCGCGCCTGCGACAAGGTCAGCCGGCCAGCCATCTCGGCGACGAGATCCGCCCCGCCCGCGATCGCGGTCGGATCGCGGTCGAGCCCCAGAAGGGTCGTACCGGGCGCAGCCTCGAGCAAAGCGCGGGCATAGCCGCCAGCCCCGAAGGTGCCGTCGAGATAGCGGCCGCCCGGCCGCAGTGCGAGCGCCTGCAGAACCTCGGCCAGCAGCACCGGCACATGGCGGGCACCTGTGTCGATCGCGACCTCGTCGGGCCTGCGACGCCCTCTCATGTCCCCACCCCCGAAGTGGCTGGCGTAGGCAACGATGCTCCCAGGCTGCGCTTGACGTCGCGCAGGCGCGTCCGCGCCGCCTCCAGATGAGCCTCGAAGCGGGCAGGCTCCCAGAGCTGGAACTTGTGGCCGTGGCCGACGAAGGTCACCGCATCGCCGATGCCGGCATGCGTCTTCAGCGCCTCGCTGAGCATGATGCGTCCCTCCGGATCGACTTTCAGCACCTCCGAGGCGCCGTTCAGAGCCGTCGACAACAATTCCCATTCGTCCGAGAAAGGCGAGAAGCGCGCCAGGATATCGTCGATCGTAGCCCGCAAGGCGTGGCCACCCGCATCCAGCGCCGGCAGGTCGAGCGTGCGATGGACGTAAAGCCCCTCGTAGCCGTCCTTCGCCAGGATCGATCGGAAACTCGCGGGAATGGACACGCGCCCTTTGGCGTCGAGCCGATTGGTGAAGTTCGAGACGAAGCGGTCTGTCAACGCCGCCTCCCGGCCTGCTCTTCACATGCATGCCCGGCCCGGCAACAGCTGGGGGCACGACACCCCGTCGAAGCAGGCAAAGCGCGAGGGCGGGCCGAAATCCGCGCGGCACACGGACCTTGACCTGACTGTCGCCTGTCTGCTTCGACGGGATGATTTGGGATAGCATGGGTTCTTATGGGCGTCAATGGAATCGCATGCGCCGACAGGTGCCTGCCGATGCTTCGCCCCATCACAGCCCGTTAAGGTTAAGTATCCGTAAGCACGCGCGGATTGACGCCGAAACCGCCTGCGCGGCGACCATGTGGCAGCCGCTCAGACGATAGCCCATGCGAAATAATTCAGAGGCTTCTGTTGCGCCTCAGGCGGGCTCGGCCGCTGCAAGCAGCGCATCGCGCAAGGCGTTCAACTGCTCCAGCAGCCGGCCCTTGGATTCCAGCGCGCCGCCGAGCGCACGCGCCATGCTGTCGGGAACACAGCGCCCCTTCTCGCGCAGGCTCTCGCCCTGCGCCGTCAAGGATAAGCGCACCTGCCGCTCATCCTCGCGATCACGCTCGCGGCGGATCAGACCGGCCGCCTCCAGTCGCTTCAGCAGCGGCGTCAACGTGCCGGAATCGAGCATGAGCCGCTCGCCCATCGCCTTCACCGTCAACCCGTCACATTCCCACAGCACGAGCATGGCCAGATATTGCGGATAGGTCAGGCCGAGCTCGGCCAGCACCGAACGATACACACGGTTGAAGGCATGGCCGGCCTGATAGACGGCGAAGCAAAGCTGATCCTCCAGCCGGGGCGAATGCTGCTCGGGAACCTTATCAGCCGTCATCGCTTCCCTTCCCGGCACCAGCCGCCGCCTCCTGCACACGGAAAACCAGAATGCAGCCGGCGACGCAATCAACTCAATGTGAGCGGGCTCATTTTGATCGTTGACAATTTAATTGTGCACGATCTAAATCGTCATTGCAAGCTCACCGATCAACCGGCGCCGCATCGCGACCGGTCGAACGATCACCAAGACCAAGGAGATCCCCGATGAAGATTCTTTACACCGCCCACGGCTCCGCCACCGGAGGCCGCGAGGGCAAGGCCGCCACCGACAGCGGCAATGTCGATGTCGTGCTCAACACGCCCAAGGAACTCGGCGGCGGTGGCGGCAACGGCACCAATCCCGAGCAGCTGTTCTCGCTCGGCTACTCCGCCTGCTTTCTCGGCGCGCTGAAATTCGTCGCTGGAAAGGAAAAGGTGAAGATTCCCGAAGACGCCCGCGTCAGCGCCGATGTCGGCATCGGCCCGCGCGATGACGGCGCAGGCTTCGGCATCGCGGTCAAGCTGACCATCTCGGTACCGGGCATCGACAAGGCCGTGGCCGAAGACCTGGTCCAGAAGGCCCATATCGTCTGCCCCTACTCGCACGCGACCAAGGGCAATATCGACGTCGAACTGAAGGTGGCGTGATTTTGGGGACAAGCCCCACAGCCTCGGGCGACCGCTCCGGAAATTCGCTCCGGTGAGGCAGCCGGGGCGATCGTCGAGAACCGGAGCGGAGCGGACGTTGGTCCGTGAGCACCGGAAGCGCGGACGATTGCCTCGGATGTCCGCCGGAGTAGAATTTCCGGACGGTCGAGAATTGCCAGTCGGCCTATAAGCCGGGTTCTGGATGGCCGGAGGATCGCTCCCCCGACGTGACGGCCATTCCTCTGGGACACACATTGCTGCGCGCCTCGAGCAACCAACCCGGACGACAAGGCTCAGAAACAGGCCCCTCCCCGCTTGCGCGGAGAGCATCGTCCCTATTCGGTTTTGCTCCCGGTGGGGCTTGCCATGCCGTCCCCGTTGCCGGGTCCGCGGTGCGCTCTTACCGCACCTTTTCACCCTTACCTTCGCACGCAGGCGCCGAAGCGCTTGGCAGAAGGCGGTTCGATCTCTGTGGCGCTTTCCCTGGGGTCGCCCCCGCCGGACGTTATCCGGCACCGTGTTTCCGTGGAGCCCGGACTTTCCCTCCCCCGCGAACGGGAGCGGCCGTCCGGCCGACTGGCGGGTCGCTAGTGCGCGCTTGGGCGCGCCGCGTCAAGCCAGTCGGGCCGCGGCTCAGCTATGGGCGGTGATGGTGCGGACCTTGGCGCAATAGGTCCGGTTGGCGCCGCTCATGCGCTCGGTCATGTGGCCGCTCTGATATTTCATCACGGTCTTGCAGGTGTCGCCGCCGGCCAGGCGGTAGGCCTGAGCCAGATATTTCATCGCGAAGCGCGCATTGGTCTCGGCGTCGAGCAGGCCGCCCGCCCCGCCGGTATAGCCCAGGCCGCGCGCGGTCTGGTGGCGGATCTGCATCAAGCCGTAATTGCCGGCATGAGTGGCGCGGGGATTATAACGGCTCTCGATCCGCACGACGGCATCGGCCAGCGCAAACGGCACGCCATTGGCCGCGGCATGACGAGCGACCAGCGCCTTGAGACCTTCGGAACCGGCCGGCGCGGCCAGCGCAGGAGCCGTCTTCCCGGAGCGGGCAAGCCGGGCCTGCGAGGCCTTGTCTGTCTTCACGGCCTCGTGCCCACCCTGCGCGGCAGCCTTCTCGCGAGCAATCTCGGCGTCCCTCACGATGAACGCCAGCGCATCCTTTTCGTCGTTGACCGATTCAGCCCTGGCAGGCTGAAATCCGACGAGGCAAATCGCGAAAATGGCGGCGGCGCTTGTGGTATATCGCATGATCAACTTTACCCTTCATGCTGGAACATGGCTGAAGGGCAGAGGCAAATGATCAGTAAATGTGACTATAATCTGACCCGACGCAAAACAAAGCTATGCTTACGCACTATCAACAGGAAATTATTCAATATTTATCGCTGGAGTATTCGGCATGTATTCGAATCAAAAGCGAGCAACCAGGGATTGCGTTGACGCAGCGGCAACTTCGACCGAAGACATTGCCCCATTGAGGACGCATTTCACGGCCGGAGTGGTGAAATCGCCTCTTGGGCGACGCCACGTCGAAAAAAATATCGCCAACCGCACCATCCCGCGCCGAGCCGGCCTGTCCGACGCGGCCCTTCGTCACTATCCTCATCCACCAGGTCAGGCCGGGAGTCGCCCCTATCATGGTTTCGTCATTCTGGGGGGCGCTGAGCGGTGGCGGCCTCGGTCTTGCGCTCGGCGGCCCGCTCGGCGCGCTGATCGGCGCGGTCGCGGGCCATGTCCTGGTCGACCGGGAGGGCGCGCCGTTCGGGCCGGCCCCGCGCGAACTCGTCTTCACCACCGGGCTGGTCGCGCTTGCAGCCAAGATGGCGCGCTCGGACGGCGTCGTGACGCGTGACGAGATCGCCGCCTTCCGGCGTATCGTCATCGTACCGCCCGACCAGCAGGCCCGCATAGAACGCCTGTTCGACCTCGCCAAACAGACCAGCGCCGGCTTCGAGGCCTATGCGACGCAGATCGCGGAAGCCTTCCGCGACGAGCCTGCCTTGCTCGAGGACGTTCTCGACGGGCTGTTCCTGATCGCGGCGGCCGATGGCGCGATCCATCAGGACGAGCACGCCTATCTGCGCGACGTCGCGACGATCTTCGGCATCGCCGAGGCCGGTTTCGCCCGCATCGAGGCGCGCCATATGCGCCGACCCGACGACCCCTATCTGGTGCTGGGCGCGACGCGTGAAATGGACGACGCCGCCTTGAAGCAGCATTATCGCAAGCTGGTCGCGCAGACCCATCCCGACCGCGAGATCGCGCGCGGCCTGCCCGAGGAGGCTGTGGCCATCGCCACGCGCCGCCTCGCCGCGATCAACGCCGCCTGGGATGTAATCGAGGCGGAACGCGGCCTGGCGACCAAGCGCCCGCGCGAGCCGGCCTGAGAGAACCCAGCATGAACCAGACCATCCACCCCGACAGCCGCTTCGCGGCCAGGATCTTTCCGTCTCCGAACCATGGCGAGCGCAAGCCCGGCGGCAATGGCACCGGTGATGACGCCCCGGCCCGCCGCCCGGACATGCTGATCCTGCATTACACCGGCATGAGCGACGCCGGCGAAGCGCTGCAATGGCTGTGCAACCCGGTCTCGCAGGTCTCGTCGCATTATTTCGTCTTCGAGAACGGCCACACGCTGCAACTCGTGCCGGAGGAGCGCCGCGCCTGGCATGCCGGGGCCTCGCATTGGGCCGGCGAGACCGACATCAACTCCTGCTCGATCGGCATCGAGATCGCCAATCCCGGCCATCCCGGCGGCCTGCCCGATTTCCTGCCCGAACAGATCGCGGCGACCTTGAACCTGTGCCGCGACATCTGCGAGCGCTGGGCCATTCCGCCCGAGCGCGTGCTCGCTCATTCCGACATCGCGCCCGGCCGTAAGATCGACCCCGGCGAGAAATTCCCCTGGCGCCATTTCGCCGAAGGCGGCGTCGGTGTCTGGGCGGACCCCGCTCCGATCCGCAGCGGCCGTTTCCTGGCGCGTGGCGAGAGCGGCCAACCGGTCGAGGCGCTGCAGGCGATGTTCGCCATGCTGGGCTATGGCGTGACGGTCGACGGCGTCTTCGACGAGAGGCTTGAAGCCGTGGTCGCGGCCTTCCAGCGCCATTGGCGGCAGGAGAAGGTCGACGGCGTCGCCGACGCCTCGACGATCACCACCCTGCGCGATCTGCTCGCCATGACCCGGGAAGCTCGGACGGCCTGAGTGACCTTGCGCAACATTGCCGGAAGTTAACTCGCGAAAGCCACGCGATTCTGGCATTCTGTGACCAAGTGCGCGTCCATTCTCGGAACTGCGCCGGATCGGGGAACGACCTTGCGCAAGTGGCTGATCGGATCGGGACTCGCGGTGCTCGCCATCGCAGCCGGCTACTGGACCTTGCGTCCGACCGGAGGCTCGGCGAACGACGCCGCCTATCGCACCGCCGCGCTCGATCGCGGCCGGATCACCGCCGCCGTGCGTGCGACCGGCACGCTGACCCCGGTCACCACCGTCCTCGTCGGCTCGCAACTCTCGGGCCAGATCGTCGAAATCCTCGCCGATTATAATTCGCAGGTGAAGGCCGGCCAGGTCGTAGCCCGGCTGAACAGCGACCAGATCAAGACCCGCCGCGACGCAGCCCAGGCCGATGTTTCGCAAGCCCGGGCCGACCTCATGGTCAAGCGCGCCCAGCTCGACCGGGCGCGCTCGACCCGGGTCAGGGCCAATTCGACGATCAAGGATCTCGAGGCCCAGCGCGACCGCACCGCAGCCCAGCTCGCGGACGCAAGGCGCACCTTTGAACGCCAGAACGAATTGTTCTCGCGCAAGGCCGGCTCGCAGCAGAACCTCGACACGGCGCGCACGCAAGTCGAGGTCCAGGCGGCGACGCTCGCCTCCAGCGAGGCGCAGATCGCCTCCGCCAGGGCGGAGCTGAACGGGCTCGACGCCGACATCCTGCTGGCCGAGGGCCAGGTCCAGTCGGGCGAAGCGGCAATCTCGCAGCGCGACGCCAAGCTCAAGGACATCCTGATCGATCTCGATCGCACCGATATCCGCTCGCCGGTCGATGGTGTCGTGGTCCAGCGCCAGGTCGATCTCGGCCAGACGGTCGCAGCTTCGCTCTCGACGCCGACCTTGTTCCTGATCGCGCAGGATCTGCGCGTCATCGACATCTACGCCAATATCGACGAGGCCGATGTCGGCCGCCTCAGGGTTGGCCAGCCGGTCAGCTTCACCGTCAACGCCTATCCCAACCGCACTTTTGAGGGCCATGTCGAAATGGTCCGGCTCGGCGCGCAGACGATCCAGAACGTCGTCACCTATACCGGGGTCGTCCGCGTCGAGAACGCCGATATGGCGCTGCTGCCGGGCATGACTGCCAATCTCCAGGTGGTCACGGAGGACCGCGACAACGTGCTGCGCGCGCCCAATGCGGCTTTGCGCTTCCGACCAGTCGGCGTGGCCCAAGGCCCCGCGCCGGTCATGTTGCCTGTGGCCGCCCAGAGCCAGCAGGCGGGCGGCGGCAATCGCAGTGCAGCCGCCCTGCGCGAGCGCATCGAGACCGATATCAAGCCCACGCCGGAGCAGAAGCAGGCCATCGCCGCCATCTTCCAGGAGCGGCGCGGCGGGCGCGAGGCGCTGGCCGGCCTCTCGGAGGAGGAGCGCCGCGCCGCCTTCCGCACCGCCCGCATCGAGATGATCAGGAAGATCGCCGCCGTGCTCGACCCCGAGCGGCGCGCAAAATTCGAGGCGCTGATGCGGGAAGGCCGCCCGAGCCCGCAGCGGGCCGGCATTCCGGGCCGGGTCTACACGCTTGACACCGAGGGCCAGCCCAAGGCGGTTGCCATCATGCTGGGGCCGACCGACGGCGCCTATACCGAGATCCTCGCGGGCGACATCAAGGACGCGACGCAGGTCATCATCGGCGGCGGCCCCCGCCCGGCCGGCCCCGCGGCGCCGACCAGCGGCCCGCCAGTGCGCGGCCCGCGGTTGTTCTGATGGGGGCGACGTTGAAGCCTTCGTCGTCAGCCAACGCCAACAAAAGCTGGCGCGGGATCCCCTCTCCCGGATGGGAGAGGGGTAGGGGTGAGGGCCTGCCCTCTCGAAATGATGCCGCAGCAGAGCCGCTGCGCCTTCTGCGGTCAGGGCGGGCCCTCATCCCTGCCCTTCTCCCACACGGGAGAAGGGTTCCCCGCGCCCTTCACGCCAGCTGCGTGCACCGGGATAATGCCGAAGACACGCCATGCCCCTGATCGAAGCGCATGAGCTCTCCCGGGTCTACGACCTCGATTCCGGCCGCGTGACCGCGCTCGACCGCGTCTCCCTCGCAATCGAGACCGGCGATCTCGTCGCGGTCATGGGTCCGTCGGGATCGGGCAAATCGACCTTCATGAACCTGATCGGCTGCCTCGACCGGCCGACTGGCGGGCATTACCGGCTCGACGGCGTCGCGGTCGAGACGCTCTCCAGCGACGGCCTCGCCGAACTGCGCAACCGCAAGCTCGGCTTCGTCTTCCAGCAGTTCAACCTGCTGCCGCGTGTCGACGCCTGCGCCAATGTCGAATTGCCGATGGTCTATGCCGGGATCGACGGCCGGACGCGCAAGGCGCGCGCGCTCGCCGCGCTCAACCGCGTCGGCCTGGCAGACCGCGCCCATCACCGGCCGATGCAGCTCTCCGGCGGTCAGCAGCAGCGCGTCGCCATCGCCCGCGCTCTGGTCAACCAGCCGCGCCTGCTGCTCGCGGACGAGCCGACCGGCGCGCTCGACAGCCGTACCGCGCTCGAAATCCTGGGCCTGTTCCAGGATCTCAACCGCGAAGGCGTCACCGTCGTCATCGTCACCCATGACGCGGAGGTGGCGCGTCACGCCCATCGCGTCATCCGCTTCCGCGACGGCCATCTGCTGTCCGACGAGAGGCAGGAGGCGGCCGACGCTCGCACCGCCCTTGCCGCTCTGGAGATCCCCCCATCGGCAACCGAGGTCGCGGCATGAGCCTGATCGAAGCGATCCGCTCAGCGCTCTCGGCCATCGGCGCCAATGCCCTGCGCTCGGCGCTGACCATGCTCGGCATCATCATCGGCGTCGCCGCCGTCATCGCCATGGTCGCGATCGGCTCGGGCGCACGCGAGCGCGTCACCGCGCAGATCAAATCGCTCGGCGCCAATCTCGCGATCATCCAGTCCGGCAACGTCACGCAAGGCGGCGTCAGGCTGGGCGCCGGCGCCTCCTCGACGCTGACGGACGAGGACGCTCGCGCCATCATTCGCGAGGTCGACGACGTCGTGGCCGCCGCCCCCATTCTCGTCACCCGCGCCCAGGCCGTCTTCGCCGGCACGAACTGGTCGACGCAGATCACCGCGACCGATCTCGATTTCTTCACCGCACGCGAGTGGGATATCGCGGAGGGGCGTCTGTTCGAGCCGGAGGAATTGCGCCGCGGCGAGATCGTCGCCGTCATCGGCCAGACGGTGGCGAGGAACCTTTTCGGCGAGGTCAACCCGCTCGACCAGCAGTTCCGCATCCGCAACGTGCCCTTCAAGGTCATCGGCGTGATGGCCGGCAAGGGCCAATCGGCGCTCGGCCAGGACCAGGACGACGTCATCTTCGTGCCGCTCGACACCGGCCGCCGCCGCATCGTCGGACGCAACTACGCCCGCGACGCCTCGGTCCAGACGGTGATGGTGAAATTCGCCAACGAGCAGGCGATCGATCCCGGCATCGAGCAGACGCGCGCCCTGCTGCGCCAGCGCCATCGCCTCGCCGAGGAGCAGGATGACGACTTCATCATCCGCAACCTGACCGAGATCGCCAACACCGCCACCGCGGCCGCCAACACACTGTCGTGGCTGCTCGCGGCGGTCGCCGCCGTCTCGCTCCTGGTCGGCGGCATCGGCATCATGAACATCATGCTGGTCTCGGTCACCGAGCGTACCCGCGAGATCGGGCTCAGGCTCGCCGTCGGCGCGCGCCAGCGCGACGTGCTGGCGCAGTTCCTGATCGAGGCGACCACATTGGCGACGATCGGCGGCGCGATCGGGATCGCGCTCGGCATCGCAGCGGCGCTGACCATCGCGAATTTCGCCGGCTGGCCATCCGTCGTCTCGATCGAGACGATCCTGATCGCGGTCGGCGTCTCCGGAATGATCGGCGTCTTCTTCGGCTTCTACCCGGCAAGGCAGGCGGCGCGGCTCGACCCGATCGAGGCGCTGCGGCGGGAATAGGCTCAGGCCGCCTGCGCCGCTGCAAGCGCCTGCGCCTTCAGTTTGACGCCCACGCCTGCGATCGCCTGGATCGCCGGCATCAGTTCCTCGCCCAGCGCAGTCAGCCTGTACTCGACCGAAGGCGGCGAACTCGGCACGACCCGGCGTGCCACCACGCCCTTCTCCTCCAGCGCCCGCAACCTTGCGCTCAGCATCTTCGCGGAGATCAGCGGAATGTCGCGCCTGAGCTCGCCGAAACGGCGCGGGCCGCCGCTCAAAAGCCAAACCACATTTGGCGTCCAGGCTCCGCCGAGGATCTGCATGCAGGTCCCGATATCGCAGGTCTGCGGCGGCTTCGGCGCGCGATTTCGTCGAATTTTCAAGGCCATGGCAGCAAAGCTCCGGTTACCGGAATGATACCTGAAAATGCGGTTACAACACGTTATCACATATACAAAGGTTATCTGTCCCGCCTAACTCCGTCACACAGCCAATACGGAGACCGACGGACATGAAGCTCTATTATTCCCCCGGCGCCTGCTCGCTTTCCCCCCATATCGCGCTGCGTGAGGCCGGGCTGCCCTTCACCATCGAGAAGGTCGACACCAAGGCCGGCACCACGGAAACGGGCAAGGCCTTCGCGACCATCAACCCCAAGGGCTATGTGCCCGCCCTGCAGCTCGACGATGGCGCAGTGCTGACCGAAGGCGCGGCCATCGTCCAGTTCATCGCCGATCTCGCACCCGACGCCGGTCTCGCCCCCAAAACCGGCACCTTCGCCCGGGCGCGGCTGCAGGAGGAGCTCAATTTCGTTGCCACCGAGTTGCACAAGGCCTTCGTGCCGCTGCTTCGCCCCACCACCAGCGAGGATGGCAGGCGCGACGCCCGCGCGATGCTCGCCAGACGCCTCGATCATGTCGAGAAGACGCTCTCGGATGGGCGCGACCATCTGCTCGGCAAGGACTTCAGCGTCGCCGATGCCTACCTCTTCACCGTGGTGAACTGGGGCGGCCATGTCGGGATCGCGCTGGAGCCCTGGCCGAAGCTTCAGGCCTTCATGAGCCGCGTGGCCGCCCGCGCTTCGGTTCAGCAGGCGATGCGCGTCGAAGGGCTGATCCAGTGAGCGCGATGGACCAGCGCTTCTCGGAGATCGCCGAAACCCTGGGACGCTATTTCGACGGCCTCCACCACAGCGACGCCGCCGAACTCGGCCGCGTCTTCCACGAGCAGGCGATCTATGCCTGCGCCAGCGAAGGCAGGCTCACCCATCTGACCATGGACGCCTATCTGCCCATGGTCGCGAGCCGGCCCTCACCGGCAAGTCGTGGCGAAGAGAGGCGCGATCGCATCCTGTCGATTGAATTCGCAGGTCCGGTCACGGCGCTGGCGCGGGTCGAATGCGCGATCGGCGAGAAGCGCTTCACCGACCTGCTGAGCTTCGTCAGGCTCGACGGGCAGTGGCGCATCATCGCCAAGGTCTTTCATGTCGACCTCGCCGCCTCGGCGTGACGATCTCGATCGCGGTCGGCGTCTCCGGAATGATCGGCGTCTTCTTCGGCTTCGACCCGGCAAGACAGGCGGCGCGGCTCGACCCGATCGAGGCACTCAGGCGGGAGTAGGGTACGCCTCGGCTCGCCTGCTATCCCATCCTGGCTCGGAAACACGCTGTCATCCCGGACAAGCGGCCCCCGGGTCCGGCCTTCGGCCGGCCCGAGGACAGGCTCCGCCGCGCAGATGCGGGATCCATCGTAAAGCTCCGGAGCCCTCCGATGGATCCCGGGTCAAGCCCGGGATGACGGCGTGGTTCCGAGGGTAACGCCCGGCGCCAGCACCCAAAAGCGGCCCCTCAGACGATCCTGATCGACAGATCCGGCAGGCCGTCGAGCTTGCACAGGATCACGTCACCCTTGACCACGGGGCCGACATTCTCGGGCGTGCCGGAATAGATGATGTCGCCGGCCTTGAGCTCGAAGGCTTCCGACAGCTTCGAAATCTGCTCGGCGACCGACCAGATCATATGGGTCAGGTTCGAGTTCTGCTTCACCGCACCGTTCACGGACAACGAAATCGCGCCCTTGGTGAAGTGCTCGACCGTGCCTACCGGATGGATCGGGCCGATCGGGGCCGAGCTGTCAAAGCTCTTGCCGATCTCCCAGGGCTTCTTCTCGTCGCCCGAGGCACGCTGCAGATCGCGCCGCGTCATGTCGAGGCCGAGCGCATAGCCGAAGACATGGTCGAGCGCCTTGTCGATCGGGATGTTGCGCCCGCCCGATTTCAGCGCGGCGACGAGTTCCACCTCGTAATGATAGTTCTTGGTCAGCGAGGGATAGGGATGGTCGGCGACCTCGCCCGGCTTGACGAGCTGGATCGCGTCGGTCGGCTTCTGGAAGAAGAAGGGCGGCTCGCGCGTCGGGTCGGAGCCCATCTCGCGGGCATGGGCGGCGTAGTTGCGCCCGATGCAGTAGATTCGCCGGACCGGGAAGACATCCTGTGATCCGACGATCGGGATCGTCGTCTGTGCGACCGCGAAGGGCGTCTTTACGGTGGCGACCGGCTGTGCCGAGGCGGCACTGGCAGCAAGTGTGACGGCGGCTCCGCCGGAGCCCAGCATGGTACGGCGTGTCAGGGTCATGGCGCGTCTCCCTTGGATGACCGGCCCTCTCACGGGGCCGCTTTCGCCCGGCAGCAGAGGCTTCGCGCCGCGCCGGATCAGGAGAGCAAGTCAACAACCATCGGCCAGACGAGACAAGGCCGCGACCCGGTCGGGATCGCGGCCCTTTCGGCAAAGCTGTTGTGCCGGGCTGGAGAAGCCCGGGCCAGAGCGGTTTCCGATCCAATTGGATCGTTCAACAGCTCCGCGCTCTATCTTAACGCGTTTTCTTCACGCGAACCGGTGTCCACTTCGCTCGAAAACGCTGCAATCAACCCTTCACGCTCTTGACCACCTCGGCAACGTTCTTGCCGAAGGCTTCGGCCGTCTTCAGGTCGCCCGGGATCATCTCCTCGACGCTGCCATCGGCGGGCGAGGCGGTGAGCAGGCCCGAGAAGCCGCCGAGCCGGTTGAGGTCATCACGGGTGTTCGCCTTGGCGCTGGCCGGCATCATGCCGGTGCCGGTCCAGAGCAGCTTGTGCTGCATGGCAAGCGTGATGAAGTACTGGATGGTCGAGAACTTGTCGCCGTTCAGCGAGGCCGAATTGGAGAAGCCAGCCGCGACCTTGCCCTTCCAGTCGCCGCTGAACCAGGGCTTGCTGGAGGCGTCGGCAAATTTTTTGAACTGCCAGGACGGCCCGCCCATATAGGTCGGCGCTCCGAAGATGATGCCGTCGGCGGCCTTGATAGCCTCCCAGGCGCTGTCGGGCAGGTTGCCTTCGGCGTCGATGGCGATGAGCTCGACCTTGGCGCCGGTCGAGGCCGCGCCCTTCTCGACATGCTCGGCGACCTTCTTGGTGTGGCCGTAGCCGGAATGGAAAACGATGGCGATGGTGGTCATGATGGTGCCTCTGTCGGAACGGGACCGTTCGGTGAGGCGAAGATGTTGCAGATGCGAAGGCTCTTCAATGCCCACGCCATTGCGCCTGCGCAGGCGCGATCTGGCACTGCAGCAATGATGATCGCCGACCGATAGCCCTCAGCCCGGCATCATCACGAGCACGCTCGGCTCATCGAGCCTACGGCCCGTGCCGTGCCAGCCGTCACGGCAGGCGGCCTCACTCGGCCGCTTCCAATCGATAAGCCGAAGGCTCGTAGTTGAGGATCGGCGCGAGCCAGCGCTCGACCTCGTGGATCGGCATGCCCTTGCGGGCGGCGTAGTCCTCGACCTGATCGCGCTCGACCTTGGCGACGCCGAAATAATAGGCGTCCGGGTGCGACAGATAGAGCCCCGAGACCGAGGAGCCCGGCCACATCGCAAAGCTCTCGGTCAGCTTCACGCCGACGCGCCGCTCCGCCTGCAGCAGCTCGAACAGGGTTTCCTTCTCGGTATGGTCGGGCTGGGCCGGATAGCCCGGCGCCGGCCTGATACCGCGATACTCCTCGCGGATCAGATCGTCATTGGCCAGGTTCTCATCGGGCGCATAGCCCCAGAACTCGGTGCGGACCTTCTGGTGCATGCGCTCGGCCATGGCCTCGGCGATGCGGTCGGCCAGCGCCTTGACCATGATCGAGCGGTAATCGTCGTTGTCGCGCGCGAATTTCTCGGAGATGCGCTCTTCCTCCGCACCCGTGGTCACGACAAAGGCGCCGATATAGTCGGGCCGTTCGATCCCCTCCGGTGCGACGAAATCCGACAGGCACATATTCGGCTTGCCGTCGCGCTTGGAGAGCTGCTGGCGCAGGCCGTGGAAGCTCGCAAGCGTCTCCTGCCGACTCTCACCGGTATAGAGGCGGATGTCGTCGCCCACCGCATTGGCCGGCCAGAAGCCGATGACGGCCTTGGGGTTGAACCAGCGTTCATCGACGATACGTTTCAGCATCGCCTGCGCATCCTCCCAGAGCGCGCGCGCCGCCTCGCCCTGCTTCTCGTCCTCGAGGATCGCGGGGAAGCGCCCCTTCATCTCCCAGGTCTGGAAGAACGGCGTCCAGTCGATGACCGGCACGAGATCAGCGACGTCATAGGTGCGGAAGACACGCGTGCCCAGGAAGCTGGGCTTGGGCGGCAGATAGCTCGTCCAGTCCGGCTTGAAAGCGTTGGCGCGCGCCTTGACCAGCGGCAGGCGCTGCTTGTCGGCCTCGGAGCGGCGATGCGCCGCCGCGACCTTGGCGTATTCGGCCTGGACGCCCTCGACATAGGCCGGCTTCTGGTCCTGCGAGAGCAGGCTGGAGACGACGCCGACGGCGCGCGAGGCGTCGGTGACATAAACCGTCTGGCCCTGGCTATAAGCCGGATGGATCTTCACTGCCGTATGGACGCGGCTGGTCGTCGCCCCGCCGATCAGCAGGGGAATGTCGAAGCCTTCGCGCTCCATTTCGGAGGCGACCGTCACCATCTCGTCGAGCGAGGGGGTGATCAGGCCGGACAAGCCGATGATGTCGACCTTCTCCCGCCGGGCGGTGTCCAGAATCTTCTGCGTCGGCACCATCACGCCGAGATCGATGACCTCGTAATTGTTGCACTGGAGCACGACGCCGACGATGTTCTTGCCGATGTCGTGGACATCGCCCTTGACCGTCGCCATCAGCACCTTGCCGGCGGCCGAGCGCTCGGTGCCGCCGTTCAGGCGCTTCTCCTCCTCCATAAAGGGCATCAGATAGGCCACGGCCTGCTTCATCACGCGAGCGGACTTCACCACCTGCGGCAGGAACATCTTGCCGGCGCCGAACAGGTCCCCGACCACGTTCATGCCGGCCATCAGCGGGCCTTCGATGACGTGCAGCGGCTTCTCGGCCTTGGCGCGGGCCTCCTCGACATCGGTATCGATGAAGGCGGTGATGCCGTTGACCAACGCATATTCGAGACGCTTCTCGACCGGGTTGTCGCGCCAGACGAGATCCTTGGCCGAGACAGCGACGGAACCGTCGCCCTTGAAGCGCGGTGCGGCATCGAGCAGCCGCTCGGTCGAATCCTTGCGGCGGTTGAGGACGACGTCCTCGCAGAGCTCGCGCAGTTCCGGATCGAGATCGTCATAGGAACCGAGCTGGCCCGCATTGACGATGCCCATATCCATGCCGGCCTTGATGCAATGGTACAGAAACACCGAATGCATCGCCTCGCGGACCTTCTCATTGCCCCGGAAGGAGAAGGAGAGGTTCGAGACGCCGCCCGAGATATGGGCGTGCGGCAGGGTCTCGCGGATCGTCTTGGTGGCCTCGATGAAATCGACGCCGTAATTGTCATGCTCCTCGATGCCGGTCGCGATCGCGAAGATATTCGGGTCGAAGATGATGTCTTCGGGCTGGAAGCCGGCCTCCTCGGTCAGGAGCTTGTAGGCGCGGGTGCAGATCTCGATCTTGCGCTCATAGGTGTCTGCCTGGCCCTTCTCATCGAAGGCCATGACGACGACGGCGGCGCCGTAATTGCGGCAGATGCGGGCATGTTCGAGGAAGGCCGCCTCGCCCTCCTTCATCGAGATCGAATTGACGATCGGCTTGCCCTGGATCGTCTTCAGCCCCGCCTCGATGACATGGAATTTCGAGGAATCGACCATGATCGGGACACGGCTGATATCCGGCTCCGAGGCGATCAGATTGCAGAACTCGGTCATCGCGGCCTGAGAATCGAGCAGGCCTTCATCCATGTTGATGTCGATGACCTGCGCGCCATTGGCGACCTGGTCGCGCGCCACATCGAGCGCGGCGGCGAAATCGCCTTCCTTGACCAGCTTGCGGAAGCGGGCCGAGCCGGTGACGTTGGTGCGCTCGCCGACATTGACGAAGGGAATGGTCTCGTCGAGCGTGAAGGGCTCCAGCCCCGCCAGCCTGAGATAGCGCTTGACCTCCGGCACGACGCGCGGCGCCTTGCCGGCGACGGCTTCCGCGATGGCGCGGATATGGTCCGGCGTCGTGCCGCAGCAGCCGCCGACGATATTGACGAGCCCGGCATCGGCGAACTCCGCCAGCATCGCAGCCGTTGCCTCCGGCCGCTCGTCATAGAGCCCGAATTCATTCGGTAGCCCGGCATTGGGATAGGCGCAGATCAGCGTGTCGGCGACGCGCGACAGATCCTTGATATGCGCCCGCATCTCGCGCGCGCCGAGCGCGCAGTTGAGGCCGACCGTCATCGGATTGGAATGCCGGATCGCATTCCAGAAGGCCTCGGTGGTCTGGCCCGAGAGCGTACGGCCGGAGAGGTCCGTGATCGTGCCGGAAATCATCACCGGCAGGCGCAAGCCCTTCTCGCGATAGACATCCTCGATCGCCACGATCGCCGCCTTGGCGTTGAGCGTATCGAAGATGGTCTCGACCAGGATCAGCTCCGAGCCGCCATCGATCAGCCCGCGCACCTGCTCGGCGTAGGAATCGCGGACCTGGTCGAAGGTCACGGCGCGGAAGCCGGGATTGTTGACGTCGGGCGAGATCGAGAGCGTGCGATTGGTCGGGCCGATCGCGCCGGCGACATAGCGGCGGCGGCCATCGGCCTTTTGGGCGATCGCGGCAGCCTCGCGGGCGAGCCGCGCCGAGGCGACGTTCAATTCATAGGCCAGCGCCTCCATGCCGTAATCGGCCTGGGCGATCTGGGTCGAGGAGAAGGTGTTGGTCTCGACGATATCCGCGCCGGCCGTAAAGTAAGCCAGGTGGATGTCGCGGATCGCCTCGGGCTGGGTCAGCACGAGGAGGTCGTTATTGCCCTTGAGGTCATGGTTCCAGCCCTTGAAGCGCTCGGCCCGGAACTCGGCCTCCGACAGCTTCAGGTTCTGGATCTGCGTGCCCATCGCTCCGTCGAGCACGAGGATGCGCTCGGAGGCTGACTGGCGCAGCGCGCGCTCGATCTCGGCGCCGTCGACAGGAGTAGGCTTGAACTCGCTCATCACTTACTCCGCCGCAACAGCCTGCGCCGCCGTCTTCTCAGGCTTCAGGCCAACCAGATGGCAGATCGCATAGACCAGATCGGCCTTGTTCATCGTGTAGAAATGCAGGTCCGAAACACCGCGATCGATCAGATCGAGCACCTGCTCGGCGCAGACGGCCGCCGCCACCAGACGGCGCGTCGCGGCGTCCTCCTCCAGCCCCTCGAAGCGGTCGGCGAGCCATTGCGGCACGCTCGCGCCGGTCTTGCGGGCGAAGTTCGCGGTCTGCTTGAAATTCTGCACCGGCACGATGCCAGGCAGGATCGGAATATCGATGCCCCGCGCCCGGACCTTGTCGAGATAGCGGAAATAGACGTCGTTATCGAAGAAGAACTGGGTGATGGCGCGCGTCGCACCGGCATCGACCTTCTTCTTCAGCGCGTCGATATCGGCGTCGAGCGAGGCGGCTTCCGGGTGCTTTTCCGGATAGGCCGAGACGGTGACCTCGAAATCGCCGACGCGCCGGATGCCGGCGACGAGATCCGAGGTCTGGTGATAGCCCTGCGGATGCGGCTCATAGGCCGTCCCCAAACCGCCCGCCGGGTCGCCGCGCAATGCCACGATATGGCGCACGCCCGCCTCCCAATAGGAGCGGATGACGTCATCGACCTCGTCGCATGTCGCCGACACGCAGGTCAGGTGAGCGGCCGGCTTCAGCGCCGTCTCCTCGACCATGCGCTTGACGGTGGCATGGGTGCGCTCGCGGGTCGAACCGCCGGCGCCATAGGTCACCGAGACGAAGCTCGGCACCAGCGGTTCGAGCCGGCGCACGCTTTCCCACAGCGCGGTCTCCATCTCCGCCGTCTTGGGCGGGAAGAACTCGAAGGAGACTTTTGGGCGGCGCGAGCCGTGCCGGCTGGGGCGAAACGCATTCATCAGGCAACCTCGAGATTGGTTTGACGCAAGCTTTGCTCGGCCGGCTTGCGCCGGTCCTGCCCGCGCCAGAGCATGACGGTGAGCTGGCCGGAGACCCCGCCCGCCGATTTGATCTCCTCGGAGAGATCGCAATTGAGCCCGACTTCCGAGAACCAGCCGGAAATCTGGGCTTTTGAGAAGCCAAGCCGGCGATGCGCGTGCTCGGCGCGCAGGAACTCCATCTCATGAGGTGCGAAATCGACCACGATCAAGCGCCCGCCGGGGCTGAGCATCGCCGCCGCCTCGCGCACCGCGCGGCCGGGATCGTCGAGAAAATGCAGGACCTGATGAATCACGACAAGATCGAAGGAGCCGCGCGTGAAAGGCAGCGCATAGATGTCGCCCTGGCGCAATTCCACGCGCGACAGCCCGGCCTTTTCGAGATTGGCGCGCGCGACCGCGAGCATGGCATGGTTGGCGTCGACGCCGACGGCCCGGCCGAAGGTCGGCGCGATCCGCTCCAGCATGCGTCCCGTGCCGGTGCCGAGATCGAGAAAGGCGCCGCGCGCGCCCTCGCGGGCGGCGGCTTCCACGGCCGCTTCGACCGCCTCGTCGGGCACATGCAGCGAGCGCAGCCGGTCCCAGTCGCGCGCCACGCTGGCGAAATAGCCCTGCGCCGCTTCGGCGCGCGACATGCGCACCGCCGACAGCCGCTCGCGATCGGCCGCGAGCACCGGATCGCGCGGATCGAGCCAGGCCGCCAGCGAAGCCGCAAAGGCGCCCCCCGCCCCAGTCTCGTCGAGCCGGAAGAAGGCCCAGGCCCCCTCGCGCGAACGCCGCACCAGCCCGGCCTCGGTCAATAATTTGAGATGGCGCGAAATGCGCGGCTGTGACTGCCCGAGAATGTCGGTCAGATCCGAGACCGACAATTCGCCTTCGGAGAGCAGCGCCAGGATACGCAGCCGCGTCTCTTCCCCGGCCGCGCGCAGGCCGGCGAGCAGAACATCGGACGAGACCATGGTCGGCTGGCGCAAGCGCTCGAACTCCGCGATGAAATCGAGAAAGATATAAAGATATCTTTATGTCAATCACTCGCCTCACGCAAGCGCAATCTGCGCCGCGGCCCCGCGCCGCGCAGCGGCCGCCATAGCCCGATTAAGGGCGCTGAACAGGCGGGGATCGTTGGATTGCGCGACATTGAAACGCAGGAACCGGCTCGCCGATTGCGACAGGCTGTAGACGTTGCCCGGCGCCAGGACGATGTCCTCCGCCAGCAGCTGCCGCGCGATCACGGCCGCATCCAGCCCCTCAGGCAGCGCGCACCACAGGAACATGCCGCCGCGCGGCTCGATCCAGGGCGTGATGCCGATGGCCTTGAGCCGCGTAGCGCTCTCGCTCATGGCGCGCGCGAGACGCGCACGCAGCCCCTCCATGTATTTGCGGTAGCTGCCATCCCTGAGGACGCTCAGGACGAGTTCGGCCGCGAGACGGCCCGTGCCGAAGGAGGCTGCGATCTTGTGGTCGATCAGCCCCTCGATCCAGCCCGGCCTGGCGGCGATATAGCCGCAGCGCACCGAAGCCGAGAGCGACTTCGAGAAGCTGCCGATCTGGACGACGCGATCGAGCCCGTCGAAGGCGGCCAGGCGCGGGGCCGGTTCCGGCTCGAAATCGGCGAAGATATCGTCCTCGACGATGGTCAGGCCGAACTGCTCGGCAAGCTTGAGAACGCGATGCGCGACGACCGGCGACAGGCTCGCGCCGGTCGGATTGTGGAGCGCGGAATTGGTGATGTAGAGGCGTGGGCGCTCCTGCGCCAAGACTTGCTCGAACAGGGCCGTATCGGGGCCGTTCGGCGTATAGGGCACGCTGACGATGCGGACGCGGTGCGCTCGCAGCAGGGCATGAAAGTTGAAATAGCAGGGATCGTCCACGAGCACCGCATCACCTGGCTCGACCAGGAAGCGGCAGACCAGGTCGAGAGCCTGCGTGCCGGATTCCGTCAACAGAATCTGGTCGGGCGCGGCATCGACGCTGTGAAGCGCCATGCGTCGCGACAGCACCTGCCGCAACGGCGCGAGTCCGAGCGGCGTGCCGTAATCCGCCAGCGTTTCGGCCGGTGCGCGCGACAGCGCCCGCAGCGCCCGGCGCATCCCCTCCTCCGGCAACCAGTCGGCCGGCAGCCAGCCGCAGCCCGGCTTGAGCACACCCTCACCGGCATCGAGCGATTGCCGCGAGACCCAGAACGGATCGACCGCGCGTTCGAGCCTGGGGCCCAGATCAGCGACCGAGAACGGCGGAGCATGTCCCGCGACATAGAAGCCCGAGCCGCGCCGCGCC
The DNA here is from genome assembly GCF_002917105.1 of Allobosea psychrotolerans. Classification (GTDB taxonomy): domain Bacteria; phylum Pseudomonadota; class Alphaproteobacteria; order Rhizobiales; family Beijerinckiaceae; genus Allobosea; species Allobosea psychrotolerans. The sequence goes on along the minus strand of NZ_PQFZ01000001.1, from coordinate 474,928 downwards.
TGGATCACGCCTTCGGCGGCGAGCCGATCATAGGCCTCCACCACGGTCGATTTCGAGACGCCCATCGTCTCGGCGAAGCTGCGCAGCGAAGGCAGCTTGGCTCCCGGCGCAAGCGTCCGACCCGCAATCCGCTGGCTGACGACCGCCATGACGCGCTCGACCAGCGTGCCGTCCCCGCCTTTCGGCAGAGCCTGATCATGCATCCGTATTGCTCCCGCAAGCAGCACAGTTTGCATCAACTGTATTGAACTGTCTCTGGAAAATCATCAGCCGCGCCCCGATGCAGGTCGAAACCGGAACGATGAAGATGGACAAGACCATGAGCGGCTGGATCAACGGCCTGATCGGCGTGCTGATCTTCAGCGGCTCGCTGCCGGCGACGCGGGTGGCGGTGGCCGATTTCGACCCCGTCTTCCTCACCACCGCGCGGGCCGCCATCGCAGGCATCCTCGCGCTCGGACTCCTGCTCGCCTTCCGGCAGAAGCGGCCGGAACGAGGGGATCTCATCTCGCTCGCCGTGGTCGCGCTCAGCGTCGTCGTCGGCTTCCCGCTCCTGACGGCGCTGGCGCTGAAGCACGTCACCTCCGCCCATTCCATCGTCTTCATCGGCCTGCTGCCGCTGGCGACGGCGATCTTCGGCGTGCTGCGCGGCGGCGAGCGTCCGCGCCTGGCTTTCTGGCTGTTCTCCTGCCTGGGCAGCGCCCTCGTTGCCGGTTTCGCCATGACCCACGGCTTCGACGCCTCGCCGCTGGGCGACCTGCTGATGCTCGCCGCCATCATCATCTGCGGTCTCGGCTATGCCGAAGGCGCGGCGCTGTCGCGCAGGCTCGGCGGCTGGCAGGTGATCTCCTGGGCGCTGGTCCTGGCCTTGCCGATCATGGCGGCGCTCACCTTCGGCACCATGCCGGCGTCGCTCGCGCAGACGGGCGGACCGGCCTGGTTCGGGCTCGGCTATGTCTCGCTGTTTAGCATGCTGATCGGCTTCGTCTTCTGGTATCGCGGCCTCGCCCAGGGCGGCATCGCCGCCGTCGGGCAACTGCAATTGCTGCAGCCCTTCTTCGGATTGCTGCTGGCGTCCATGCTGTTGAACGAGGCGGTCAGCTGGCAAATGGTCGCCATCTCGGCGGCCGTAGCGCTCTGCGTCGCGGGAGCCAAGCATTTCGCGCGCTAACCCGCGCGAAAGTCAAAATCGCGCTCAGCTGCCTACGATCGCCTGCACAAAGGCATTCGTTATCGCAGCAGCCAGGATGCGATCTCCAGACATAGTCAAAGCTCGAAAGGGTCAGATCAGCTGGAGCGATCCCGCTGCCGTCTTGCCGCGCTCGGTCTTGAGCTCGAACGAGACTTTCTGCCCTTCCGTCAGCGTCATCAGGCCCGCTTCCTTTACGGCAGTTATATGGACGAACACGTCCTTGCCACCGTCAGCAGGCTGAATGAAACCAAAGCCCTTCTCAGTATTGAACCATTTTACGGTTCCGGTCGCCATCGCCGCATCCTTTGGAGCCAAGCATCTTGCCAGCCGACGGATGCAAGCGTCCGAAGGCCGCGCCCTCGAAGGATTGACCGAAAATTCATCCTTGTCGAGACCAAACGGAATGCAGCGCGCGAGGCGATCCGATCAAGACTTGGTCAGAATGAAGCTGACCGTTTCCGACGCCCGCGACGAGCCGCCAAGATAGATTTCGAAGGTTCCGGGGTCGAGGACATAGCGCCCCTCGTCGTCATGGATGCCGAGCCGCGCCACATCCAGCTTGAAGCGCACCGTCCGCGTCTCCCCGGCGCGCAACGCGACCTTCTCGAATGCCTTCAATTCGCGCAGCGGCCGCGAGCGGCTGGCGACCGGCTGGCGGATATAGAGCTGCACCACCTCCTGCCCGTCACGCGTGCCGGCATTGCCGACATCGACCGTGACCTCCACCGTCCCGTTCATCGGCACGCTTGCCCTGTCGACACGCGGATTGGCATAGGTGAAGCGGGAATAGGACAGGCCGTAGCCGAACGGGTAGAGCGCCTCGTTCTTCTCGTCCATGAAGATGGATTCATAGCGCTGGCGGACCTTTTCGGGCCGGCCGGTCGGCAACTGGTCGTAATAAACCGGGATCTGCCCGACCGAGCGTGGAAAGCTCATCGGCACGCGCCCTGACGGATTGACCTTGCCGGTCAGGACATCGGCGATGGCGGTCCGCCCCTCCGTGCCGCCATGGAAGGTCTGGACGATCGCCGCGACATGGGCCTCGGGCCAGCTCAGCACCAAAGGCCGCGCAGTTGCCAGCACCAGCACAACCGGCTTGCCGGTGGCGACCAGCGCCTCCAGCAATTCCTGCTGCACCCCGGGCAAGCCGAGATTGGTGCGCGAGGCGCCCTCGCCCATGAACTCGCAATCCTCGCCCAGCATCGCGACGATCAAATCGCTTGCCGCCGCAGTGCGCAGCGCCGCATCCTTGTCGGCGAACTCCGTGCCGCAGGCCTTGGTGAAGGCGGGCTCGTAGACCACGTTCGTATCCGCCGGCAGCCGCTCCTTCAGCGCCTCGGGCAGCGCCTGGATGACGCGACGGCCAAGGCCCGCCGGATCGGTCCAGACCCGCTCATCCTCGGGGCGCGCCATCGCACCGATGACCGCGACCGATTTGACGCCGGCCGCGATCGGCAGCGTCTCATTGGCGTTCTTCAGCAGGATCACGCCTTCCTGGGCAGCCTTCAGCGCCACGTCGCGGGCGGCCTGCGTCTGCATCAGCGCAGGCGCCGCGGCCGGGTCGATATCGGCGCGCTCGAACAGGCCGAGATGGAACTTCACCCGCAGCACCCGGCGCACGGCCTCGTTCAACGCCTTCATCGGCACGCGGCCGGCCGTCACCTCATTGCCGAGATGCTTGAGGTAGACATCGCCCATCATGTCCATGTCGATGCCGGCGAGCAGAGCCTTGCGCGCGGCCTCGGCATCATCCTTGGCGATACCGTGCAGCCTGAGCTCGGTGATCGAACCGAAATCCGAGGTGACGAAGCCCTTGAAGCCCCATTTTCCGCGCAAGAGATCGGTCAGCATGCCGCGATGGGCGGTCGCCGGCATGCCGTTCAGCGCGTTGAACGCCGCCATCGCCGTCATCGAGCCGGCCTCGAACGACGCCTTGAACGGGGGCAGGTAGAGGTCGTGCAGCTGGCTGGTCGGGATCCAGGTCGAATTATAGTCGCGGCCGGCTTCTGCTGCGCCATAGCCGACGAAATGCTTCACCGTGGTCGCGACGCCACCGCGCTGATAGCCATGGGTGCGCGCTGCCGCCACGACCGAGGCGAGATACGGATCCTCACCCGCCCCTTCCAGGACCCGGCCCCAGCGCGGATCGCGCGAGATGTCGACCATCGGCGCAAAGGTCCATTGGATGCCTGCGGCGCGCGCCTCGCGGCCGGTCCAATAGGCCGCCTCCTCGATCAGCTTGGGATTCCAGGTCGAGGCCTGGCCGAGCGGCAGCGGGAAATAGGTGGAGAAGCCATGGACCGCGTCGAGCCCGATGATCACCGGGATCTTCAGGCGCGATTCGCGCGCGGCGTGCTGGACAGCGAGCACCTCGCTGGGCACGACGAAGTTCATCACCCCGCCCATGCGGCCGGTCTTGATCTGGTTGATGTCGAAGCCGTCGCCGCGCCCCGAGAGATGGAGCTGTCCGACCTTCTCCTCCAGCGTCATCTTCGCCAGCAGCACGTCGATGCGCCGTTCGATCGCGGCGGCCTCGCGCCCGGTCTTCCAGGCGACGGTGTCATCGGCAAAGGCGGCATTGACAAAGGCCTGGGGCGCGAAAAGGCAGAGCAGGAACGCAGCGACGAGCCGCAGGATCATGGAACAGGTCTCGCTCACTGGCGGAAAGGATGGCCCGGCCCTACAGGATCGCTCCGCGTGGCTCAACCGTTGCATCGCCGCAGGGCGAGCCCTGCCGAAGGCGCGCGAACCGGGATGACGCGATGACGCAAGCTGCTACGGCCTTGGAGACGGGCGAACGCCACCGCTTCTATGAAGATGTGATGGCGATGCTGCTCGGCACGTTGATGGTGAGCATCGGCATAGTGCTCTATACCAAGGCGACTTTGCTCACGAGCGGGGCGGCGGGCATGGCGCTCCTGCTGCAATTCGCCACCGGCATTAATTTCGGCATCCTGTTCTTCGCCCTCAACCTGCCCTTCTACTGGCTGGCGATCCGGCGCATGGGCTGGCGCTTCGCGGCGCGGACGTTCATTGCGGTCGGGCTCGTCTCGGTCTTCACCTGGGCGACGCCGGGCTGGCTCCGGATCGAGGCTGTCGATCCGCTCTATGCCGCAATCGCGGGCGGCAGCTTCATGGGGCTCGGCCTGCTCGCGCTCTTCCGCCATCGCACCGGGCTCGGCGGCATCAACATCCTGGCGCTCTATCTGCAGGAGCATCACGGCATCCGCGCCGGCTGGTTCCAGCTCGGCGTCGATGTGGTGATCCTCGCAGGGGCGCTCTTCCTGCTGCCGCTCGACAAGGTGCTGGTCTCGCTTGCCGGCGCGGCAGTGCTCAACCTCATCCTCGCGATCAACCACAAGCCCGGGCGGTATATGGGGGTGTCATAAGGAGCGGTTGCCACCTGCAAATTTCCGTGCGACCTCGGCGTCAAGTACACGCGTGGAGGCGACGACCATGGCCCAGCCCCTGACCATCGAGGATCTACGCATCCTGGCCAAGCGCCGGGTGCCGCGGATGTTCTACGATTACGCCGATTCCGGCGCCTGGACCGAGGGCACCTACCGCGCCAACGAAACCGATTTCACCGGCATCAAGCTGCGCCAGCGCGTCGCCGTCGACATGACCAACCGCACGCTGGCTTCGACCATGGTCGGCCAGCCCGTCGCCATGCCGGTCGCGCTCGCCCCCACCGGCCTCACCGGCATGCAGCACGCCGATGGCGAAATCCTCGCCGCGCGCGCCGCCAGCAAGGCCGGCGTGCCCTTCACGCTCTCGACCATGAGCATCTGCTCGCTCGAGGACATCGCCAACCATGTCGGCAAGCCGTTCTGGTTCCAGCTCTATGTGATGAAGGACCGCGACTTCATCGCGCGGCTGATCCAGCGCGCCAAGGGTGCCGGCGTCACCGCGCTGGTGCTGACGCTCGACCTGCAGATCCTTGGTCAGCGTCACAAGGACATCCGCAACGGCCTCAGCGCACCGCCCAAGCCCACCATCGCCAACCTGATCAACCTCGCCACCAAGCCGCGCTGGTGCCTGGGCATGCTCGACACGCCGCGCCGCTCCTTCGGCAACATCGTCGGCCATGCCAAGGGTGTCGGCGATCTCTCCTCGCTCTCCTCCTGGACCGCCGAGCAATTCGACCCGGCCCTGAGCTGGGACGACGTCAAATGGATCAAGGATCTCTGGGGCGGCAAGCTGATCCTCAAGGGCATCCTCGACCCCGAGGATGCCGAGATGGCGGCCAAGAGCGGCGCCGACGCGCTGATCGTCTCCAACCATGGCGGCCGCCAGCTCGACGGCGCGCTGTCCTCGATCGCGGCGCTGCCGGCGATCGTCGAGCAGGTCGGCGGGCGCATGGAAATCCTGTTCGACGGCGGCATCCGCTCCGGCCAGGACGTGATCAAGGCGCTGGCGCTCGGCGCCCACGGCACCTTCATCGGCCGCGCCTTCCTCTACGGATTAGGGGCCATGGGCGAAGAGGGCGTCACCCGCTGCCTCGACATCATCCGCAAGGAGCTCGACATCACCATGGCGCTGTGCGGCCTGCGCGATGTGCGCGATGTCGATGGGCGGATTCTGGTGGGCGGCAAGGGCTGAAGCCCGGTTCAATCGGCCGTCAGGGCCTCGAGCGGCGCCACCAGGGTGAAGACGACACCGGTCGGCGGGTAGTCCATCCCGGCCGTACCGGCAAAATAGCCCGCCAGCGCCCGTTCGATCATGCGTGAGCCGAACCCGACCTGCGCTGGCGGGCTGACGACCGGCCCGCCAGTCTCGCGCCACTCGAACCGGAACTGCGGCGGGCTCGCCGCGCGGTCGATCGTCCAGGCCACGCTGACCCGGCCGACATCTCCCGACAGCGCGCCGTATTTCATCGCATTGGTCGTCAACTCGTGCAGCGCCAGCGACATCGCCAGCGTGCATTTCGAGGACAATTCGACATCGGGACCATCACAAACGATACGGTCCGCCTCGCCCTGAGGCATCACGACTCTGGCGACGAGCTCATCCATGCGAGCCCTCGACCAGACCGACTGCGTCAGTAGGTCCTGGGCATCGCCCATGTTTTTCAGCCGGTCCATCAGCGCGGCCTTGGCATCGGCCAGTTCCGCGCCGCTCCTCAGCGTCTGGTTCGCGATCGCCTGGATCATGGCGATGGTATTCTTGATACGGTGCTTGAGCTCCAGCGCAAGCAGCCGCTGACGCTCCTCGGCACGCTTGAGTTCGGTAACGTCGCGGGAAACCGACAGGATGCTTTCGGGACGTCCGTCCGGCCCCAGAATGGGCGAAACCTGCACATCCCACCAGCGTGGGTTTCCCAGCGCGGTATTCGCAGCGCCCTGGAAACGCGAGCTTCGTCCCGCTCTCGCCGCCTCGATCGCCGCCTTCGCATCGGCATTGCCGGCGCCCTGCCAGAAGTCCGGCCAGGGGCAGCCCTTGACCGCATTGAAGTCGCTGACCTCCATTACGCGCCGGCCACCCTGGCTCATGAAGCTGAGCCTGCCGTCGAGGGTCAGAACCTTGATGCAGTCATCCGATGCGGCGAGCAGGCTGCGCATGAACCTCGCATCGACTTCGTGCCGCTCCGGAGCTGGGCCTTCATCGGCGAAGTCGTGCACGGGTCGTTCGTTCCATTCACTGCGGAGACGTCAAACTTCGGCCTATAGAGGCCCGATCACCCCATGTCCGTGTCTTTTGACATATCGCCTGCGCGCCAAGACTCGCATCGGAGGCAGCCCTCCGACGCGCAGAGCAAGTCCGAAGCATGCGGCAGGTCCCGAAGCATGAGACAGGTCCCGGCACATAAGAAAGGGCCAGCGCCCCGGTCCGGGAGCGCTGGCCCTGAAACTCGACCCCGTCTCGTCAGCGCGAGAACTTCTTGTACTGGATGCGCTTGGGGATCGTGGAATCGATGCCCAGGCGACGCTTCTTGTCTTCCTCGTAATCGGCAAAATTGCCCTCGAACCATTCGACATGGCTGTCGCCCTCGAAGGCGAGGATATGGGTCGCGATGCGGTCGAGGAACCAGCGATCGTGGCTGATGATCACGGCGCAGCCGGCGTAGTCCTCCAGCGCCTCTTCCAGCGCCCGCAACGTGTCGACGTCGAGATCGTTGGTCGGCTCGTCGAGCAGCAGGACATTGGAGCCCGCCTTCAGCATCTTGGCGAGGTGGACGCGGTTGCGCTCGCCGCCCGAGAGCGAGCCGACCTTCTTCTGCTGGTCTCCGCCCTTGAAGTTGAAGGTCGAGCAATAGGCGCGTGAATTGATCTCGCGCTTGCCGAGATAAAGGATGTCGTTGCCGCCCGAGATTTCCTCCCAGACGTTCTTCTTGTCGTCGAGCGAGTCGCGGCTCTGGTCGACATAGCCGAGCGTGACGCTCTCGCCGATGGTGATCGTGCCGGAATCGGGTTTGTCCTGGCCGGTGATCATCCGGAACAGCGTGGTCTTGCCGGCGCCGTTGGGACCGATCACGCCGACGATGCCGCCCGGCGGCAGCTTGAAGGACAGGCCATCAATCAGGAGCTTGTCCTGGAAACCCTTCGACAGATTGTCGAAATCGACGACGTTGTTGCCGAGCCGCTCGGCGATCGGGATGATGATCTGCGCGGTGTCCGGCCCCTTGTTGTTGGCCTTCTGCACGAGCTCGTCATAGCGCTGGATGCGCGCCTTGCTCTTGGCCTGGCGCGCCTTGGGCGATGCCAGAACCCATTCCTGCTCGCGCTCCAGCGTCTTCTGCCGGGCGACGTCCTCGCGGCCTTCCTGGGCGAGGCGCTTCTGCTTCTGCACCGACCAGGCCGAATAATTGCCCTCATAGGGGATGCCCTGGCCGCGATCGAGCTCGAGGATCCAGCTGGTGACGTTGTCGAGGAAGTAGCGATCATGGGTCACGATCAGGATCGCGCCCGGATAGGTCCGCAAATGGCCTTCCAGCCAGGCGGTCGTCTCGGCATCGAGATGGTTGGTCGGTTCGTCGAGCAGCAGCAGCTCCGGCTGCTCCAGCAAGAGCTTGCACAGCGCGACGCGGCGGCGCTCGCCGCCCGAGAGCTTCGAGACTTCCCAATCATCGGGCGGGCAGCGCAAAGCGTCCATCGCCTGATCGACCTTGGAGTCGAGATCCCATAGCCCCTTGGCCTCGATCTCGTCCTGCAGCTTGGTCATCTCGTCGGCGGTCTCGTCGGAGTAGTTCATCGCGAGATCGTTGTAGCGATCCATGATCGCCTTTTGCGGCGCCACCCCGAGCATGACGTTGTCGCGGACGTTCAGCGTCTCGTCGAGCTTGGGCTCCTGCGGCAGGTAGCCGACGCGCGCGCCCTCGGCGACCCAGGCCTCGCCGGTCCACTCCTTGTCGAAGCCTGCCATGATCTTGAGCAGGGTCGACTTACCCGCGCCGTTGACGCCGAGCACGCCGATCTTGGCGTCGGGATAGAAGGAAAGATGGATGTCCTTCAGAACCTGCTTGCCGCCCGGATAGGTCTTCGAGAGGCCGCGCATATGGTAGATGAACTGACGGGACATGGGGCGTGCGAACTCCGCTCTCGGACTGGTGGGCCGGGGCTTTCGGGAATGTGTCGCGTATGTAGCGAGGCGAACCGCTTGCCGCAACCGGTGCGGCGCAAGCCGCCGGCCCCACCTGTCGGGCGTGGTAGTCTCGCCTCGCCGCCCCTACCCGGTGAAGATCGGCTTCAGCGCAGCCCGCTGTTCGATGATGAAGTCGAAGAAGGCCGCGATACGGGGCGTGCGCCGGAGATCGGGGTGAGCCAGGATTCGCCAGCTTCGCGTCAGTTCCGGGATCGGACCGAGGATCCGTATCAGGCCGTCATCGGCGTCTCCGAGCGCTGTTGGCAATGGGCCGATCCCCACGCCGGATTTAACGGCCGAAACCAGGCCAAGGACGCTGTTGTTGCGCACGGCGAAGCGGGCGTTCGGTGCGACCTCCGCAAGCCATGTCAGCATGCGGTGCGAGCTGAACGTCGTCTCGAATCCGACCAGCGGGTGCTGCGCCATGTCCTGGATGGTCGCCGGCCGGCCGTGCCGCTCGACATAGTCGGGGCTGGCATAGATCGCCCAAAGCGAGTCGGCGATCTTGCGCCCGACGAGTTCGTCATCGGTGTCGCCGGAGCGGAAGGCGACATCCGCCTCGCCTCGGGACAAGTCGAGATAGCGGTCGCTGGTCATGAACTCGACGAGCAGCTTCGGATGGCGCGCATGGAAGGCGTCGAGCAGCTTCGACTGGACGATGCGCAGCACCAGCGGCTCGGGACAGGTGACGCGGATCACGCCGTCGAGTTCCCGCGCAGTATCGTCGAGATACTGCTCCAGCTCGGCCACGGCGCGCGCAACCCTCTGCGCCATCGGCAACAGGCTCACGCCATCTGCCGTGAGCCGGTATCCGGCAGGATGCCTGACGACCAGGGCGCGGCCGATCCGCCGCTCGAGCTCCGAAAGCCGTCGCTGCACCGTTGACTGACTAAGGCCCAGCGATTTCCCCGCAGCGATCATGCTCTGATGCTGTGCGACCGCAAGGAAAGGCTTCAGATCGTTCCAATCGAACATGCTCGACCTTGCAGTCTTGCGACCCCTGTCCACAGAATTGAGGCTGCCATACTCCGCAGCTCAGGCCTACCCTTTCGGCCGTTCTGACGAGGCGTCAGACCCAAGTCGGAGGAAAGCGCCATGCGCATGTCATCATCTTCGGCCGCAGCGGCAGTCGCGGGTCTTCTTCTGGGTGCCAGCGCGCAGGCGCAGGAGGCCGGCCTCGCGAAGCCGAACCTCGTGCTGCGCCAACGCGTCGAGGCCATGCCGCGTGAGACCACGCAGGAAGTCCGCATCCTGACCGCGACCTTCAAGCCCGGCGACAGGACCGTCCGGCACAGCCACCGCTTTCCCGTGACGGTCTATGTCATCGAAGGCGCCTTCACGCTGGAACTGAAGGGACAACCAGCCGTGGTCGTGAAGGCCGGCGAGGCCTATGTCGAACCGCCGCATGTCGAGATGGTCGGCTACAACCGCAGCGCCATCGACTCGACGAAGGTGGTGATCTTCTATGTGAGCGGCCACGACGCGCCGTTCCTCGACCCGCTGCACTGACGCGGCCACGCTGAGTCTCTCGACGGTCTGTCGCTTCACAAACGCGCCAGCCCTGCTCCTGCCCGCTTCCCCCGGCCCGGCAATTGCCTAAGCTCGTGGATGCCGGAACGATGCGGGAGCTTATAATGAATCCGCCGACCATCCTGGGACGCAGGCTCTGCGGCGCGATACTGGGTATCGCGATGGTGGCGCTTGCCTCTCCCGCCCGCGCCCAGTCCGACGACCCCGGCTGCCGGCCCGAGATGGCGAGCCTGCGCCTGCCGATCCAGCGGGCCGCGCTCGCCAAGGATGAGGTCCGCCTCACCTTTGTCGGCCACGCCACCTTCCTGATCGAGACGCCGGCCGGCATCAGGGCCGCGACCGACTACAACGACTATGTCCGCCCGCGTGAGACGCCCGACATCGCCACGATGAACAAGGCGCATTCGACGCATAATTCGCGCAACCCGGATCCCGCGATCAAACAGGTGCTGCCGGGCTGGGATCCAAGCGGCCAGGGCGCTGCGAAGCACGACGTGACGCTCGGCGACATGCGCGTGCGCAACGTTCCAACCAATATCCGCTCCTATTCCGGCGCGACCGACTATGACGGCAATTCGATGTTCGTCTTCGAGATCGGCGATCTCTGCATCGCCCATCTCGGCCATCTGCATCACCCGCTGGAGCCCGGCCATCTGCGCGCGCTCGGCCGCGTCGACATCGCGCTCTTCCCGGTCGACGGCAGCTACACGCTCGACCAGGAAGGCATGGTCGAGGTGCTGAAATCCCTGCAGGCCAAGGTGATGATCCCGATGCATTTCTTCGGCGGCTCCAGCCTGGAGCGCTTCCTGCGCCGCACCGACGGCGTCTGGGCCACCGAGCGCAAGGCCGAGCCGACAATCACCCTGACCAAGGCCGGCCTGCCCGCACAACCGACCATCATCGTGCTGCCTGGCAACTAGATCACGTCGTTCGCCATTTGCCTTAACCTCGCGCTTAGGTTGTTGCGACGTCGCGCTTTGCAAATTCCGATCATGCCGGCAGGCTGAGATTGCCCGCTCAAGCAGAGGGACGCGGCATGCTCAAGGTTCTCGCGATCGCCATCATCGCCACCGCCTGCCTGCCGGTCGATGCCGAGGCGGCAAGGCTGCGCTTCGGCAAGCGCTATTCCAGCGGCAGCGCCAGCGTCATCCCTGTGCCGCGCGCCGGGCACGCATCAGTTCCGGCCGAGCCCACATTGCTCGAAGCCCGCCGCGTGCCCTTCCCGTCGCCGAGCGCGGACCGGCCGGTCCCGCTGCGGGTCAGCTCGAGCGAGGGCGCGAAAGCCTGGTGCCAGAGCGAGGTTGTGGTCGGCGGCTTCTGCGTCATGCACTGACGCGACGCGATGCATTGACGCGACGAGGCACGGTGGCGCGTTTCCGCGCCGGCCGTTTAACGCCCTGCTTAGGCTGATCGCAGATGCCGCTTTCCCCGGTGCCTGCGATGAGGCAGCGTGCGTGCCGTTCATGAGGAAATGGCATGCTGCGTCTTGTTCTGGTCTGCACTGTGGCAGCTCTTCAGTTGTCTGCGGCCTCCGCCGTCGCGCAATCCAGTTCCAGCTCGAGCGGCCCCAGCTCGAGCCATGACGGGGGCGTTGTCGAGCCCCCCGCCTCGCCCACCGGCCCCAGCATCCAGGCGGTGCCGCGGGAATGGCAATCCTCGCGCAACATCAAGCCGGGAGAGGCTCCCAGATCAGCCTGCCAAAGCGACCACAATGTCGGCGGCTTCTGCCTGCTGAACTGAGCCGCCGTTGCTCTGGGGGGATCGCGTCCAAAGCGTCTTCGAGCGAAGTGGACACCGGTTCGCGTGAATAAAACGTGTTGAAACAAGGGACTAGAGCATTTCCGCGTTTCGGAGAAACGTGGAAATGCTCTAGGTGTTGACGCCGCCATCGATGGCGAAACCGGCGCCGGTCACGAAGCGCGCTTCCTCGCTGGCGAGATAGGCCACGAGCCCGGCGATATCCTCCGGCTTGCCATAGCGCGGGATCGCCATCTTGGCGCGCTGCGCATCGGCCCGTTCGCCGGCAGCCGGATTCATGTCGGTGTCGGTCGAACCGGGATGGACGATGTTGACGGTGACCCCGCGCGGCCCAAGATCGCGCGCCAGGCCCTTGGTGAAGCCGATCAGCGCCGCCTTGCTCATCGCGTAGAGCGAGACGCCGGGCTCGATCACGCGCTCGGCCAGGCATGAGCCGATCGAGATGATGCGCCCGCCCTCGCCGAGATGGGCGGCAGCCGCCTGCGACGCCAGCACGACGGCGCGGATATTCACCGCCAGCGTCGCGTCGATATCGGCAAGGCTCCACTCCGCAACCGGTCCGCCACGGAAGATGCCGGCATTGTTGACCAGGATATCGAGGCCACCCAGCAGAGCAGCGGCCTTGCCGACGCCGGCCTTCACCGCCTCGGGATCGGCGCTGTCGGCCGCGAGCGCGAAACCCTTGCGCCCCAGCGCCTCGACCTGGCTCACCACCGCCTGCGCCTTGTCCTGCGAGCGCTCATAGGTCAGCACGACATCGGCGCCTTCCTGCGCCAGCCGCAGCGCGATCGCCGCGCCGATGCCGCGGCTCCCACCGGTCACCAGCGCCTTCTTCCCGATCAGCCGTTCCATGAGAAATTCCCTTTCTGTGCCGTTCGACACAGAAATCCTTGCGGCGCTTGCAGGCGCGGGTCAAGCGATTTATGTATCGCTTGGCACAAAACGGGTGATCATGTCCGAGCGCGGCAGACCGAGAAGCTTTGATCGCGAGGAGGCGCTGCGCCGCGCCATGGATCTGTTCTGGCGCCACGGCTTCCAAGGCACCTCGATGGGTGATCTGACCGAGGCGATGGGCATCGGCTCGCCCAGCCTCTACGCCGCCTTCGGCAGCAAGGAGGCGCTCTATCGCGAGGCGATGGCGCTATACGAGGCCTGCGACGGCAAGGAACTGGCCCAGGCGGTCGCCGAAGCCCCGACGGCCCGGGCCGCGATCGAAACCTTCCTGATGCGCTCAGCTGCGATGTTCACGCGGCCGGGCAAACCGGCCGGCTGCATGATCGTGCTGGCGGTGGTCCATGCCGCCGGCGCGAGCGAGGCGCTCCGCGCCGATTTGCGCGGCGTGCGCGAGCGGGCGGTCGAAAGCTTCACGCAGCGGCTGCGAGCGGCGGTCGAAAGCGGCGAATTGCCGGCCGCGACCGACACCGAGACGATCGCGAACTTCTACGTCACGGTGCAGCAGGGCATGTCGCTGCGCGCGCGCGACGGCGCCACGCGCGCCCAATTGGAGGCCATCGCCCAGGCCGCCATGGCAGCCTGGAGCGGGCTCGTCCTAGAGCCGGATGATTTCAGACGGAGTCACAAGGTGACTCCGTCTGAAATCTGAATCCGCCTCTCATCAAGGAGTCGTCCGGGCCCGCCAGCACGCCGCCGGTGGAAAGAAGGGGGCGAGGATCACGCCCTTGGCCGTTCTCGCGGCGGACTGAGCACGAAAATCCACGCCGTCGTCGATCAGGACGGCCTGCCGGTCCGCCTGCACATCACACCCGGCCAGGCCTCCGACAAGACGGCGGCCCCGGTGCGGCTGGATGCGCTGCCGCCCGGCGCAGTGGGTGCCGGTCGCGGCGACGACAGCCTCGCCCTGGTCGAGCGGATCGCCGCACGCGGTGGCCAGGCCCATATCCCGACCCAGAGCCGGGGGGCCGCCAGCAACGCACCGTCCCGCCAGACCTCTACCGACGCTGCAATCTGATCGAGCGGTTCTTCTGCAAACTCAAGCAGTTCCGCCGCATCGCCACGCGCTTCGAGAAACACGCAACCAACTTCCTCGCGGCCGTTGCCCTCGCATCAGCAAGGATATGGTTGCGCTCAATAGAGTCCGCGCCCAGGCCGCTCCCTCTACCGACCGGCGTCTTCGCCGCGAGCGCCAACCGATGCGTTCGAAGTCGGCCCAGCCCGCCAGCACTGCTATACACCGCCCGCAGCGCAGCCCTCATTGCTGTCGTGGGGCAGCGCCATCGAAGCCGGAATTGATCACATTCGAGGATAATGACCGAGAAATCCACTGACTTGCACTCAGTCGATCTGGTACGCTGGCGACGCAACGGTCCCTGCAGCCTGACGCGCATTCGCCGGCGCTCATCATTGCATGAGAGGGCGACCGAACGTCCTGCCCTTCTTTCGGATCGCCTGATCCAGCGTTTGCGTCAGGAGCGACATGGCACGCAAAGACGCGAAAGCGACGGCCGATATTCTGTTCTGGCATCGCAAGCAGAAATTTAATTCGATGTAGATCGTGTCGACATCAAAGAAATGATGATCATGATCGGAATATTCGACTACATCTGGCGCAATAGCCGCCGCGAGCAGATCAAGATACTCTGCATTGTCGCCGTATCGTTTCCATTCTATTATTTTTCATTGGACTTGCCGAAATATATCATTTCGAATGCGCTTCAGGGACGAGCTTTCGAGGATGGACGTGAAACCGCCAGGCTGTTTCACATCACGCTGGATCTGCCGAAAGCACTCGGTGGCCCGCGCATGGTCTTCGAGGGGGTCTGGCTCGACCGGCTGTCCTATCTGCTTTCGCTATCGGGACTGTTCCTGCTGCTCGTCCTGATCAATGGTCTGTTCAAGTTCGTCGTGAACATGCGCAAGGGGGCGCTGGGCGAGCGGCTGTTGCAGCGCCTGCGCTTCGAGCTGTTCTCGGCGCTGCTGCATTCCAGGCCCGATGCGCTCCACCGGATCAAGCCTTCCGAAGCTGCGACGATCATAAAGGACGAGGTCGAGCCCATCGGAGGGTTCGTCGGCGACGCCTTCGTCCAACCCGTCTTTCTCGGCGGCCAGGCACTGACCGCACTGGTCTTCATCCTGATCCAGAACCTCGCCCTTGGCCTGATTGCGGCAGGCATGGTCCTGGTACAGGGCGCCATCATTCCGCACCTGCGACGCGAGCAGATTCGTCTCGGCAAACAGCGGCAGATCGCGTCGCGGGCCCTGGCCGGCAAGATCGGCGAGGTGGTCGAAGCGATCGACGAAGTCGCGAACCATGGAACATCCGCTGTCGAAAAGAACCAGGTCGCGCGGCGGCTGGAACTGCTCTTCCACATTCGGTACCGGCTCTACGGACGGAAATTCGCGGTCAAGGCCCTGAACAACCTGCTGGCACAGGTCACGCCTTTCCTGTTTTACGCCGTCGGCGGCTATTTCGCCCTCAGCGGGCGCCTGGATCTCGGCCAGCTCGTTGCCGTCATCGCCGCATATCGCGATCTGCCGCCGCCGGTGAAGGATCTGATCGACTGGGACCAGCAGCGGCTCGATGTCGCGGCCAAGTTCCAGCAGGTGGCCGAGCTTTTCCCGCTGAAGGGCGAGGCGCCCTCCCCAAGCCCGGCCGGCGCGGATGGGGACTTGGCTCTGCCCGCCACGGGCCTGATCGTCGCGCAAGGGCTCACGGTGGTGAACCCGATGGGCGATCACGTGCTCGATCGGGTCTCGCTGTCGCTTCCGCTGCAACGGCAGATCGCGCTGTCGGGCGAAGCGGACGCAGGGGCGGGCATCCTTGCGCAGGTGCTAGGCGGCCGGCTCGGCACGAGCGATGGATCCCTGACCCTTGCCGGGATCCCGATATCGGCGCTGTCGCCCGAGGCGCGCGGTCGCGCGATCGCCTATCTCGGCCCGGAACCCGTCGTTCTCGACGGCAGCCTGCGGGACAACATTCTCTACGGCCTGCGCCGCGTCGGATCCGGCGCGCAAGACCTGGCCGACTGGTCCATCGACCATCGCCGGGCCGATGCCGCCGACGAGGCGGAACTGGCCCTGCGGCTGGTCGAGATCCTGCGGATCGTCGGGCTTGCCGACGCGGTATTCCGGTTCGGGCTGTCGCGCAAAGTCGATCCCGGCAGCTCGGCCGCTGTGGTGCATCGCATTGCGGAAATCCGCGCCAGCGTCCGCACCCGGCTCGTCGCGCGCGGCGCCGTGATCGAGCCCTATGATCCGGCCCGCTATACGCGCAATGCGACGATCGGCGAGAACATTCTCTTCGGCGTGCCGGTCGAGCCCGCCCTGGTCGGCTCACGGCTGGCCAGCCACGCCATGACGCGACGGGTTCTGGACGAGCTGGCCCTGACCGAGACCCTGACCGGGATCGGGCGGCGTATCGCCGCGACGATGCTGGAGATCTTTCGCGATCTCGCCCCCGGTCATGTGCTGTTCGAGCAGTTTTCCTTCATCGCGGCCGAGGATTTCCAGGAGTACCGCGAGGTGCTCGGCCGGATCGAGGCCGGCGCCGGCAGCGAGGCCGACCGCACGAGACTGATTGGGCTGGCCTTTCTCTATGTCGAACCGCGTCATCGTCTCGGCCTGCTGGAAAAGGCCGTCGAGGCGCGCATTCTGGCGGCCCGGTCCGCATTTCGTGAAAGGGCCTCGTCGGATCCGGCAAATTCGATCGCCTTCTATGACCCCGAACGCTACTGTCCGGCGGCGTCCCTGCGCGACAATCTCCTGTTCGGACTAGTGGCGCACGATGCCGCCGACGAGGTCCTCCGCGATACGCTCACGGAGCTTGGCCTGGACGGAGACGTCTATCGATGGGGCCTCGATCAGCCCGCGGGCTATGCGGGCCGGCTGCTGTTCCCGGCGATGAAAGCCCAGATCGCGCTCGCCCGCTGCCTTATCAAGCGGCCGCAATTGCTGATCCTCAACCACGCCTTCGGCGCTTTCGGTCAAACCGAAGCACGGCAGATTCTGGATCGCATCCGGGCCGCGATGACCGGCAGGACGCTGATCGTCGCAGGCCGCGATATGGGTCACGAGCACGGCTACGATCTGCATGTCGCCTTCGACGGGCCGAGGTTGGCCGTCCCGCGGGAGGCCGCGGGAGCCGTATCGACCCGGAGCCGGCTGGCCCCCTCCGGGGCCGGGCCGGACCGCGCAGCCGCGATCGACAATGACGAGATCCGGATCCTGCGCGCCGTGCCGATCTTCGGCGATCTCGATACGGCCCGGCTGAAGCTACTCGCCTTCACCAGCGAGCGCACCGTCTTTGCCGCAGGCGATGTGCTGTTTCGGCAGGGTGACGAATCCGATGCTGCCTATGTGCTGCTCTCGGGCACGGTCGATGTCATGACCGCATCCGACGGCAAGGATCCCGTGCGGATATCGAGCCTCTCCCAGAACGCGATCATCGGCGAAATGGGACTGGTCACGGGCGATGCGCGCTCGGCGACGATCATCGCAACCTCTCCCGTCGAGGTGCTGAAGCTGCGCAAGGAGGTCTTTCACGCGCTGCTGGCCGAATTCCCCGCAATGGCGCAGTCCGTCATGCGGCTGATGGTCAAGCGGCTTCAGGACCATATCGCCGTTGTCAGCCAGCCCGACCGGAAGGGCGGCCGGCAGGCTCCCTGAGCCTTGCGCCCATGGCCTGCCCCTTTCGGCTACGGCCCGATATAGGTCATTTCGAGCCTCGGGGCGGGCGCCAGGATACGGCGCGCAGTCGAGATCGTGCGGACGCTGGTCGGATCGGTATTGAGCTTGTACATCCGTATCAGCCGCGCGCCCTCCAGCTCATGATCCTGCAGATCCGCCCTCCCGGGGGCAATCGACTCGGCGACGCAGCCGGAGAAGGCGAACCGCGCATAGACCGGAAGCTCATAGGCCTCCCATCCGTCCGATCCCATCGGGCTGGGGCGTTCCATGATCCATTCGGCGGTCGCCCCGCTGATGCGACGGCCCGCCGGCGCGAACGCGAAGAAGGCCGTGATCGCGTCCTGTGTGACGTTTCTCAGGCCGACGAGAACCGTTGTTTCATCGAGCGCGCTGATGATCGCGCGAATCTCGTCGCCGGCCGCCACGGGCAGCGGCAGATCGTACTGGGGATTGTCCTGGCCGCGGGCCCACCATTGGAACCAGGCCGAGTATTCCGCCCTCGCAACCGGGCTCGTGACCCATTTCTGCAGCGTGCCGGTCTGGGGAAGCGACGAGTCCAGGTAAGATTTCTGCCCATCAAGCCCGAGCCAGGTGGAGCTTCGATAGTCCGTGGCGGTCCCGCCTGGCGGCGCGGAGACCGCGGGGACGGTCCAGGCGCCCATGACGGAGACGAAGCTACGGCCCTCGCACGGCGCGACATAGCCGCCCGACCAGTTGACGCTCTTGTGCGCTGGCCAGGTCGTGATCGCCGCGATCGGCCGAACGCCGCTCGGCGGCGCCCCGGCGCCAGGCCCCTGGGCAAGAAGGAAGCGCAAGGGCGGTCCGCCCGGCCGTCGCTGCAGAAAGGCGCGCCGGAACGCGCTCGCCGCCGGATTCCGGGCCATCGCCCGTTGGATCGGCAGTCCATAGCGCGCCAGTTCCTCGTCTTGCGCCGTCTCCGGATCGAACCCTTCTGGCGGCAGTGGACAGGCTGCGATGCCTCCCGCCGCAGCGGCCCCGCCGCCTCCCGGGGGCAGCTTGTCGTGAGGTTCGCCTGCCATCATGGGAACCCCCTGGCCGGATCCCATTCCCGTCTTGCGGCGGCGATGACCGCCCGGGCGAAAGGCGGTATCGCATAGTTGCCAGGAATCTGCGGATCGCCGTTGCATTTGGTCAGAAGCGCGAAGACGGCCCGCGCCAGGGCTTGTCCAGCCTGGGAATCGCTACGGAAGTGCAGGCCCGCGATCTCGCGATTGCGCGCGATCCGGCGCGCCAGGGCAGTCAGCGTCGCGCCCACCGCGCCGATATCGGCTGCCGGCAGAGGCGGCGAAACGAGACCCAGCATATGGCTCACGCAGAGCGCCATCAGATGCGCCTGCGTCGCATGCCCGCTCGGGTAGGACGAATGTCCCGGAACCGGCACCGGCGGCATCAGCGCCGGGAATTCCCAGGACGGGCGCGGCCGATTGAACTCGTCCTTGAAATGCAGGGCCGCGAACGACCCGATCAGGCTGGCGATGTGCAGGACGCGGAAGGTGCGGGGATGCGAGCCGGGGGTCATCGCCAGCGCTTCCATGAAGGCGGTGATGAACTCGACGTCCTGGGCCAGAATCTCGCCCAGGGCGGAGGCGCGCTCGTCGCGCGCCATCGCGACGAGGAGATCGTGCTCCGCCTCACGTCTGCTCTTGCCGCCGGGCATGGCTGCGTCTTCGGGCTCTTTCAGGCCAAGCAGGATATCGGCCAGTTCATTGTGCAGGGCGACAGTATCCCAATCCTGCGCGGCGAAGGGTTTGAGGACGCGAAACGCGTACCAGCGCCCGGCCCAGTTGTTGTCGTCAAACGCCACCGACGGGGCATTCGGCGTATCGGCGCTGCGGAACCTGATCCTTTTTCTCGCTCCCGTTGTTGTTTCGTCGCGGATATGAACGGCCCGACGCAGCGTCCTGATCCGCGTATCGGTGTCGTCGGTCTCCATGACGAAGGGAAAGTCGCCCCTGTCGGGCAGAACCCAACCGCCTCCGACATCGCCGTTGATGCCGGCGTTCCCGGTATTGCCTGTGTTCCCCGTATTGCCGGTGTTGCCTGTATTGCCGGTCATGTCTGAGCCCCCGCATTAAGTGTTGCTGACTCGCGTTGCGACAAATCCTGACTTGGCTTCAATCCGGCAATCCGGCGCGCCGAAGATGGCCGATCCATGGCTCGAGGATCGACGGCACGAACGGACAGCGCGGCGCGTAGGAGGTCAGCCGGAAATCCGGCTGGAGCAACAGCAGGCGATCGGCCGCGCTCGCGGCCTCCGCCTGTCGGCCCGCTGCGGCCAGGCTGGCGGCAAGCGTGCGAAGCGTAAAGCGGATCGATGGGTTGTGGGCGACGGCGCTGCGCGCCCAGTCGATCGCCTGGTCGTAGTCGCCGCTGATGTAATGGGCCTGGGCCAGAATGCCTTCATGCCAGAACCGGTAAGGATCGGCGGGAGCAAGGCGTTGCCCCTGTTCACCGTGCAGGACCGCCAGCGGGCCATTTCCGACGAAACCACGCGTCGCGCTGCTCATCGTCCAGGCCATCGCCACGCTCGGCCCCGCATCGATTGCCCGATCGAGGAAGCGCTGCGCCGTAACGGTGTCGCGCAAGAGGAAGGCCTGGACATGGCCGTAGATCGCCAGCGCCAGCGCATCGTTGCCATCGCGCTCGATTGCGGCCAGCGCCCGCTCCGCCGCAGCCCTGGCGTCGCCGTCGGGGTCGGGCGAGCCGAGCTCGCCGACCCGGAAAACGTGCCAGAGCGCTGCATAAGTGAAGGGCGGCGCATAGGAGGGGTCCAGCGCCATGGCCTGCTGCAGCAGCCCGCCGGCGCGTGCGAAGCTGTCTGCATCCATCTTGTAGAGCAGGTCGCGTGCTTGCAGCAGCAGGTCGTAGCCGGTCAGGTTCTGCGGGTGCTTCCGCAAGGTGCGCCGCAGCTCGCGCTCGCGAATATGGGGCGCGATGGTTGTCGCCAACTTCAGGGAGATGCGGTCCTGCAGATCGAACAGCTCGCTCATCTTGCCGTCATAGTGGTCTGCGCTGACGACGGCGCCGTTTTCGTTGGCGATGAGTTCCGTGCTGATCCGTATGCGCCCGTTGGAGAGCGAGACGGCGCCGTCCATGACGTAGCGAACGCCGAGCTTGCGACCGACCGTGACCGGGTCGATCCGGCGCTGGCCATATTGCAGCGTCGACCCGCGCGAGATGACGAACAGTTCCTTGTGCCCCGAAAGGGAATGGATGATCGAGTCGACGACGCCGTCGGCGACGAAGGACTTGCCGGACCGGGTGCTGTTCACGCGGAACGGAAGAATGGCGATCGACGCCCTGGCGTCAGTGCCGGCATGGCTCTCGCCGATCTTGCGGGTCGGCAGCGCCCCCGGGCCCGGTCGCAGGGCGAAGACCCGCACCGGCCGCTCATGATTGCGCAAGAAGATCTCGCCCATGTCGAAGCCGAGCGACTTTGTCGCTTCATCGACCTTCTCGAAAACCCCTTCCGAGACGATCACATCCCCGGCTTCCGCGTAGGATTGCAGCCTGGCGGCGACGTTGACGCCATCGCCGAAGATGTCGTCGTTGTCGAGGATGATGTCGGCGAGGTTGATGCCCATGCGAAATGCGATGCGCAGCGCGGCGGGCTGATCGGCCGTCGCGGCGGTCAGCGCGCGCTGCAGCGAAAGGGCGCAACTGGCAGCGGCGGGCGCACTGTCGAAGGTGGCCAGGAAACCGTCGCCGGTGTGCTTGACGATGCGTCCGCCATGCTCGCGCACGCAGGGATCGATCAGGCTGGCGCGCAGGCTCATCAGGCGATGATGCGTCGCCTCCTCCGCCGCCTCGCTGAGGCGCGTGTAACCGACCACGTCGGCCGAGAGGATGGCGGCCAGATGGCGTTGCATCTTCGCTACGAGGCTCTCGCGTCCCCGCTCAGCCCGCGCATCGCGCGCCATTGCATTCATGGCCGCAAGCGAGAGCTCAAGCTTGCCCGAATGCTGGCATGAGAGCGTCCCCGGGTCCACCCACACGGGCTTCCGCATGAACGCATTGGCCGGCAGATCGGAGGCGGGCGATGAGCCCGTAGGGTCGACGCGGCGACCGTTGCCTACGCAGCTGCCGAGAACGCTGGATGCACGCCGGCCGTCCCGGGCGAACGCCCCGCCGCCGACACGGTGCGCGGGATCGCCACCTGCGCCGGGGACCGGCAGCCCGGCCCGGTGGAAAAGCGCCCCGGTACGGGCCTCGCCCGATCCCCGTCGCGCGGTGATGGTGACGAAGGCCATGTCAGTAGCCGGGCCGGAACGATCCGGGCAAGACAGGGCGGCGCTTTCCGGACACTGGCGGCGCCCAGTCGCGCGCCTCCATGCGCGACAGGCCGATGTCGCTCAGCGTCCTGTCGTCGAGGGGGGCTGCGCCGTCGCGGGAGCGTTGGCTTCCGGGCGCCTGGATCGGCCCCTGGCACAGCCTCCGGACGGCGCGGGATATCCGCGCCAGGAACGGGCACTCCCCCCTCTGCGCCTTGGGCGCGACCTCGCGCAGCGGTTCGAGAGCTGTTAGTTTCAAGGTCGTGTTGTGACGGTCCAGACCATTCGGCATTGTGACGCTCCCCGTAGGATCGGCTCGCGCATGACCGTCCAACACGGTCGCGGCGGTCGATCGGCTGGGGTTTTCGCCCAGTTCGGGCCAGAGGTTCTGTGCGCCGGATCACAGAAGCTGCGGCCAGCGCGGGCGCGAGCCGTTTCCGGAGGCCACCGATGAACGATGCCCCCCATCGCATTGTGAGTCTCCTGTCCGCGAATCCCTTCTTTGCGGGCTTCGCACAGGACGCCCTCGAGAAGATCGCGGCGATCTGCCGGCAGCGGCACCTCGCCTCGCGGGAGGTCCTGTTCCTGAAAGGCGACCCGAGCGACGGGCTCTACGCCATTCGGCGCGGCCTGATCCGCATCGGAACGACGGATGATCGCGGCCAGCAGATGACCATGAACCTCCTCGGCGGTGGCGATGTCTTCGGTGAAATCGCGCTGCTCGACGGCCGGCCCCGGACCGCCGATGCGGTGGCGATGGAGGACACCGACATGTTCTTCCTGCCGCGACGCGACTTTCTAAGCCTGCTCGATCGCGAGCCTTCGATCACGCAGCAACTGATCGGCCTCCTCTGCGCTCGGCTGCGCGATGTCATCGGCCGCATGGAGGAAACGGCGTTCCTGCCCGCCGCCATCCGGCTTGCGCGACGCATTCTGATGCTCGCCGCCGACTATGGGGCGGAGGTCCGTGTATCCCAGGAGGAACTGGCGTCCCTCACCGGCGTGACGCGAGAAACGGTCAATCGC
Source organism: Allobosea psychrotolerans (assembly GCF_002917105.1). GTDB lineage: Bacteria > Pseudomonadota > Alphaproteobacteria > Rhizobiales > Beijerinckiaceae > Allobosea > Allobosea psychrotolerans. Next base: position 451,906 of record NZ_PQFZ01000001.1, on the reverse strand, counting down.
CAGCTTCAGTCCTGGAAGCGCACTGGAATCATCTCCTTGGCGCGAGGACGACTGGTGATCCACGATTTCGACGATTTCCGGCGGCTGGCGAAGGTCGATGCCGTCTGAGCGCCGCAGCGTTGCCGCCACTCGCGGCACCGAATATGCGAGCCGCCGGACGAGGCGGCACGATGGCCGAGCGAGGGTCGCTTCGCGGTACGCCTATCTGCCTTCGCCGGTCACGGCGGCGAACACCCGAACGGGCTGGTCGAAACCTTTCAAGGCCCGCGCCTTCAGTTCGACGAGAGGCGCGCGCCCGCCGACAGCGTTCGCGGCGACCGCATCGACGAGAATTTCGGTATCGCCCGCACTCGCGCATAGTCGCGATGCGAGGTTCACAACGGTGCCGATCGCGGTGTAGTCGAGCCGGCCTTCGGAGCCGATACGCCCGACCGTCGCGGGGCCCATTGCGAGCCCCACGCCGAAGCCGAGTCGGTGGTCGAGCACCCGCCGGTCGAGCAGAAGGGATTGCACGCTCATCTGCATGTCGCGCGCCATATGGATGGCGCGCAAAGCCGGATCGGGACAGGACACCGGAGCGTTGAGCAGCACCATCATCCCGTCGCCGGAGAAGTTCGTCAGCGTGGCCCCGTGGTCGCTGACCACCCTGTCCAGAGCGTCGTAGTAGTCGCTGAGGAAGCGCATGACCGTTTCGGGTTCGGCGCGCGCCGAGAAGGCGGTGAACCCCCGCAGATCGCCAAACACCACCACCACCTCGATGCGTCGGCCCTCGAGCACGCCGTCGTCGCCCGTCCGCTCGACCAACTCGGCCACCTGTGGCGCAAGAAACCGCTTGAGCCGGCCGATGCGCTCCGAGCGCTCCTGCGACACCGCCAATTCGCCGGCCATCTCGTTGAAGCGCGTCGCGAGCCGCTCGAATTCGTCGCCCGTGGCGAGCTCGATCCGGTGGTCGAATTGCCCGGCGCCAATCCGTGCGACGCCGTCCTCGAGGAGGCGGATCGGTCCGACCATGCGCTGTGTCAGCCAGTAGGCGAGCGCCGCCGCGAGGCCGGCGCCGCCGATGAGCAACGCGCCCGTACGCCACAGCGCCGCATAGATGGGCCCGAAGGCTTCGGTGACGGGCTGCTTGACGACGACACTCCAGTCGACTCCAGGAATCTGCGCCATCGCCGCGAGGACCGTCTGTCCTGTGATGTCACGTCCGGAGACGGCCTGGCCGTTTCGCGCGACGATGCGCGCCCGCAGGGCCTGGAGCGGCCGTGTCGCCGTCTCGTCGGCTCGCAGAACAAGGCTGATATCGGGATGAGCGATGAGGCGCCCCGGCCGATCGAGCACGAACGCCTCCCCGGTTCGTCCGACCCGGATCGCCGAGATCACGTCCCAGATCAGTTTGAGGTTGACCTCGGCGACGACCACGCCCACCGCCGCGCGGTTGCCGGCCACCGCAATGGTCATGAAGGGTTCGGAGCCGGCATGGAACGTGACCGGACCGAACCAGGCGCGGCCCGAGCGGACGCTCGTGAACGCGGGATTGGCCGAGTGATCGAAGCCGCCCTCGATCCTGTTCAGACCGATGCGCGACACGAACAGGCGCTCCCGTCCGGTGGCGTCGACGAGGGTCAGGCTGGCGACCGCGGGGACCTGACCCAGAAGGCGAAAAACATCGAGCCTGCGCCGTTCGTCGATGCTGTCCGACCACGGTAGTTGCACGGTCCATGCGAGCTGATCGCGGATCCCGTCGATGAAGTCCTGGATCTTCGCAGCGGAAGCGCGGGCTTCCGCATCGAGAAGGTCGTTCAGTCTGGCCCGCTGGTCGTGATGACCAAACCACGCCTCGCTCCCGCCGGCGATGAGAAGCGGCACGACGACCGCCGCGAACAACGCGAGAAAATACTTCGCGAAGAGCGAGCTCCGTGGGGCGGGTGGCGATGGGGTCACCGTGTCAGCTCATGCGCCGGCTTTCCGGCCAGGATTATTCGATCACGACGTCGGCACTGCTCAGGAGCCACGGCGGGAGGGCCAGCCCGAGCCTGTTGGCCGCCTTGAGGTTGACGAACAGCTCCACCCTGGTCACGCGCTGGACCGGCAGATCGGACGGCCTCTCGCCCTTGATGATACGGCCGGCATAGATGCCGGTGTGACGGTGCGACTGCTGAAAGTCGCCGCCATAGCTCATCAGTCCGCCGGCAATGGGGAAGTCCCGGGTCTGGGTGATCGCCGGCACCCCGTGACGGATCGCCAGCGCGGCAAGCCGCCCGCTGCGATAGGCGAAATAGGGATCGGAGGTGAAGACCAACCCACCCGCCCGCATCTCGCGAACGGCGGTGAACATGGCCTCCAATTCCGGTTCGCTGCTGGCGGTCAAGATGCGCAGCTGCAGCCCAAGACTGTCCGCGGCCGCGCGAAGATTCTTCGATTGCGAGCCCGAGGTCGGGCTGGTCGGATTGACGGCCACGGCAAAGGTTTTGGCTGCCGGGAACAATTCGCTCATGAACTCCAGCCGCTTGCGCGAGACCTCCACGCTCAGGCTCGTCACGCCCGTGAGATTGCCGCCCGGCCGGGACAGGCTGGCGACCAGGCCGAGGGCGACGGGATCGCCGCCCAGCTCGAAAACGATCGGGATCTTCGCGGTCGCCGATCTTGCGGCGAGCGCAACCTCCGCGCCGCCCGGTGCGACGATGACAGTGACCTCACGGCCCGCGAGATCCCTCGCGAGCGCCGGCAATCGGCTGTACTGACCTTCCGCCCATCGAAAATCGATCGTGACATCGCGCCCCTCGACATAGCTGGTTTCCGCCAGGCCTTCGCGAAAGGCGACGAGGCGACTGGCGTAGGGCTCGGGGGATTCGGAGCCGAGATAGCCGATGACCGGCCTGGCCTGCTGCTGCGCGCGAGCGGGGACAGCCCACACTGCCGCCGCGCCGATGAGTGCGATGACATCGCGCCGCGTCATTCGATCGGCCTGGCCAGAAGCGCAGGGCATGAAACGCACGGCCGTCCCCTCCCGACCGACATCGCCTGTGAGCCCGGAATGCTCGATGTGGCCCCGGGGCTCCAGCCCAGCATAGCGGGCTGGCCTGCGTTGCGAAAGCCGCCGACCGGATCCGGCTGGCTTGAGCGAGGTCACGATGATCGCCGCGGATCGATCCGCCCCCGCAAGTCGCGCGGCGGGCCTCGTCTTATGGATCGCCACCGTTCAAGGCGCGCCGAAGGCCAGCGGTCCAGCGGCCGCAGAGTTGAGCGGGCATGACGGGAGATCGGGAGAGCCGACAGCCGGCACCATCCGCTCCGGCGGGCGGACACGGCCAGGTTCCGATAGCGCACGACAGGCCGCCGCAGGGCGCGAAGACCTCACAATGGCCCGCCCGCGCAGCAGCGCGGGCAGGGCCGGACGAATTCGATCTCACCGCCGTGTGACGACGACCTCGAGATAGCGGCTCGGCACCACCATGGTCGCGTCGCCCGATCGGTTGAACTGGCCGACCAGCGCGATCAGATCATGCGCCAGTGCCGACTGGGCCGGCGGCGTGAGTGCCGCGAAAGCCTTGAGAACGGGTCCGTAGTACCCCCTGAAGACCTCGAGCCAGTGTTCCGGCGAGCGATAGCGGAAGACGAAGTCGCGCTGCCTCGCCTGGATGGCGCCGCCAGCCGGGCCGAACAGCTCGGCCAGGCGAGCCTCGGTTCCCCACATCGCCGGCGACCGCGCGCCGGGAGGGGGCGCAACATGCTTGCCGATCGTCTTGAAGAGATGGCCGATGAAGCCATCCGGCGTCCAGTTGGCCATGCCGATCTTGCCGCCACGCTTGCAGACACGCAGCATTTCGCCGGCAGCGCGCTCCTGATCCGGCGTGAACATCACGCCGAAGGTCGACAGGACGGCGTCGAAGCTGCCATCGGCGAAAGGCAACGCTTCGGCATCGGCTTCGCGAAAGCTGATCTCGAGACGTTCGGCTGAGGCACGCTCCCGGCCGCGGTCCAGCAAGGTTGCGACATAGTCCGTGCTGGTGACGCCGCACCAGCGGCGCGCTGCCGCCAGGCTGGCATTGCCGTTGCCCGCGGCAACATCGAGCACGGTCTGGCCCGCGCGCAGATCGAGCGCCTCGCACAGGCGCTCGCCCACGATCTGCAGGGTGGTCCCGACGACGGCATAATCTCCCGACGACCAGGCGCCGTGCTGACGGGCCTTGAGCACCTCGTAGTCGACGTTCTGCGGGGCATGGCTCTGAAGCATGGGTTGGGCGGACATGTGATCTCTCCCTGTGGGGTTGCGTGCTGACAGGCTTCGGCGGCGCGCGGCGCCGCGGTTCATCGGCTGAGGTCGCGGATCGGCGCGCCGAATGCAGCGGCCTCGATCTGCGAACGCGAGATGCCGATGTCTTTCAGCATCCGGTCGTCGAGGCGCGACAACTCATTGGCCGCACGGCGCAGACGGCGCTGGCGTCCGATATCGCTCAGCCGGCCCGACAGCGCTTTGATCAGCCGCGTCGTCAGGGGCCGCCGGGCTGGTTCCGGATCGGGGGCGATGAAGGGACCATGAACCTCGTAGAGGAACTGCTCCCCGAAGATCTGCCCAATCGCCAGTTGTCCCGCCAGCCGGTCGAGCACCGTCTTGCGGCGAGGGCGCATCGCATCGGTCAGCTCGTAGGTATCGTGGAGGAAGTCGCTCGTCAGCGCATACATGTGGCGCTCCATTGCTGAATCCGCCGCCTCCTTGGGCGGTGGCGCGGCGTTGTCGCGGATTCAGGGGCACAGCGTCTGTGACGCGTCGCACACAAGGGAATTCAGCGTTGAATTGGGGTCGATTCGAAGAACGAGGGCGGCCGGGTGACGAGGATGCGTGCCCTCTCGTCACGGCCGCATCCCCTTCGGACCCGTCTCGCTGGTGGCGTCGAATTGCGTGGCGCCAGCGGCGGATCGCAGAGCCTGCCGCCCCACCCACAGTCAGGCAAAGGCGCTCAAACCGGGCTAGGAGTCGTACTCAATAGGGGATTCCCGTTTTACGGAGGTCGTGATTCACGTCCGCCGCAGGCGGGAGGCTCTCATGGCGCGGTACGATCTGGGTGACGAGGAGTGGCGGCTGGTCGAGCTATTGTTGCCGCAGTCGCCGCAGTTGATCGACAGTTCCATCGTCCGGGCCCACCAGCACGCCGCCGGTGGAAAGAAGGGGGCGAGGATCACGCCCTTGGCCGTTCTCGTGGCGGACCGAGCACGAAAATCCACGCCGTCGTCGATCAGGACGGCCTGCCGGTCCGCCTGCACATCACACCCGGCCGGGCCTCCGACAAGACGGCGGGCCCGGCGCTGCTGGATGCGCTGCCGCCCGGCACAGTGGTTGCCGATAGCGGCTACGACAGCCTCGCCCTGGTCGAGCGGGTCGCCGCACGTGGTGGCCAGGCCCATATCCCGACCCAGAGCCGGGTCCGCCAGCAACGCACCGTCCCGCCGGACCTCTCCCGACGCCGCAATCTGATCGAGCGGTTCTTCTGCAAAATCAAGCAGTTCCGCCGCATCGCCACGCGCTTCGAGAAACACGCAGCCAACTTCCTCGCGGCCGTTGCCCTCGCATCAGCAAGGCTATGGTTGCGCTCAATTGAGTCCGCGCCCTAGCCGCCGCCTGATCAGCCCGTCAGCGCCTTGCGGCCCTCGAGCGGATAGGCCGGGTCGCTATAGCCCGGCGTCGAGGGATGGCCGGCGGGCACGAGCCCATCCACCAGCGCCTCGTCCTCGGCGGTGAACCCGACATCCAGCGCCGCGAGATAGGCCTGCCACTGCTCCAGCGTGCGCGGCCCGGCGATCGCGGCGGTGAGGAAGGCATTGTTCAAGACCCAGCGCACTGCGAACTGGATCGGCGTCATGCCGCGCGCCTGCGCATGCGCCTTGATCGTCTGGGCGATGACGAGGCTCTCCTCGCGCCACTCCGTCTGCAGGATGCGCTTGTCGCCGCGTGCCGCGCGCGTGCCTTGTTGCGGCGCCTGGCCGGGCTCGTATTTCCCGGTCAACACGCCGCGCGCCAGCGGCGAATAGGAGGCGACGCCGAGCCCGTAGAAGCCGCAGGCCGGCAGATGCTCGACCTCGGGCATGCGGTTCATCGCGTTGTAATAGGGCTGGCTGACGACCGGCCGGTCGATGCCGAAATCGTCGCAGAGCCGGCAGATCTCGGCGAGCCGCCAGGAGCGGTAATTCGAGACGCCGAAATGCCTGATCTTGCCCTGGGCGACGAGGTCGCCGAGGGCGCGCACGGTCTCGGCCAGCGGCGTCGCATGGTCTTCCTTGTGCAGATAGTAGACATCGATGAAATCGGTGCCGAGCCGGCGCAGACTGTCCTCGCAGGCCTGCATCAGCCATTTGCGCGAGAGCCCGACCCGGTTGGGCCCTGTCCCCATCTGGTTGGCGACCTTGGTCGCCAGCACCCAGTCATGACGCTGCGCGGCGATGGCGCGGCCCGTCACCTCTTCGGAACGGCCTTCATTGTAGACATCGGCCGTGTCGATGAAATTGATGCCGGCTTCGCGCGCATGATCGATGATCGCACGCGAATCGAGCTCGCTCGTCGCGCCTCCGAACATCATCGTGCCCAGGCACAAAGGCGAGACCTTGAGGCCGGAGCGGCCGAGCTGGCGATATTCCATGGATCAGACTCCCAGAGTTCCGGGCTGAGACCCTGCCCCAGCCTCGCGCCGCGCACCAGCGCGCCCCGCGCAGGGCTCGCCCGCCAAATCCTGCGCGCAACAAAATACTTAACCTTTCATGTCAAGGTCTTGACCTCGCTGCCATGGCCTCACCTCGATGAATCTCGCCCAGCTCATCCAGAGCCAGAACCTCGCCACTCTGCTGCAGGCGCTTGCGCCCGCGGCCGAACTCGCGCCGGGCCAGACGGTCGAGGCCAAGCTGCTGACGCTTGACGGCAACGGCCTGGCGACGGCCCTCATCGGCGACACCAGGATATCGCTCGTACTCGCCGGCCCGGAAGCGAAGCAGGCGGCTCTGCTCCCCGGAGCGACTCTGCTGCTCAGAATCGACGCCGCCGAAGAGCAAGGCGGAAGCCTCCGCGCGACCTTGATCGAGACGCGTCCGCCCGCTCCGGCCAGCACGGCACCCACGACACCGCAGTCCAACCCACAGGCCGGCCAGGCTGCTGCTCCCAATCCGACACCGGCTGCCTCCCCGGCAACGACTTCCCCGGCCGAGCCTCCGCGCGTATCGGCCCCTCTCCAGCCGAGTTCGCTCCTGCAGGTCGCGACGACAGCCGATGCTCCGCGCCCGGCTGCCGCCTCCCAGCCGGCTCCGTCGCAGGCCAACGCCGCCCCCTCGCCTCGCACCATTGCCGGGCCTCTGCTCGGGCCGGTGCTGGCCAATCAGGACGGTCTCGCGCCGCTCTTCGCCAATCTGCGCAGCATCTCCGAAGGCTCGGTCGCGCTCACCTTGCCCAAGCCGCTGCTGACCCTGATCGAGCGCGTTCTGGCCCAGGCCGTTCCTGTCGAGCGCAAGCCGCTCGGGGCGGAGGTCCTGAAGGACGCCGTCCAGCGCTCCGGTCTGTTCATGGAGAGCCGTCAAGCCGCGGCGAGCCAAGCCACGACAAGCCAAGCCACGAGCCAGCCCGTACCGCCGCAGGCCGACCTCAAGGCGAGCCTGGTGACGCTGCGCGACGCCCTCGCTGCCGTGATCGAGCGTTTCGTGCCGACGCCGGCCGGCAAGCCGCAAGCCGCACTGCTGCTTTCGCCTCAGACGGCCGGCGCATCGACCGCGACAGCAAAACCCGCGCCGCCGCGCCGCGACGGCCCGCTCGCACTGCAGCCGATCGCGGAGCCGACCCTCGCGGCAGGCGAAAAGCCGCTGACGATCGCGCAAACTCTGCTGGAGCAGACCGACGCGGCCCTCGACCGCGTCACGCTTTCGCAATTCGCCTCGCTGCCGCTGGACGGCGCGCGGTCCGACCAGAACCAAGCCCCGCGCTGGCTGACCGAGATCCCTCTCGCCTTCCAGTCCGGCGCGGCCGTCCTGCCGCTTCATATCGAGAAGGAGCCGCCCCGCCGCGGCCCCAACGGCGTCGAGGCGCCGCTCTGGCGCATCCGCTTCGCGCTCGATGTCGAACCGATGGGCCCGTTGCAGGGCGTGGTCACGCTGCAGGGGCGCAGCGTCGGCGTCACGCTCTGGGCCGAGCGCGAGGAGACCAGCCGGCTGCTGCGCGGCGCCGCTCCCGGGCTGGAGGCGGCGCTCGTCGATGCGCAGTTCGAGAATGGCGCCATCGACATCCATACCGGCCAGCCGCGCGTGATGCAGCCGACCGCCGGCCAGTTCCTGGACCGGATGTCATGACCGCCCCCTCGCCTCGCCAGATCGCCGTCGCGCTCGAATATGATGGGCAAGGCGCGCCGCGCGTCACCGCCAAGGGCCGGGGCGAGCTGGCCCAGCGCATCATCGAGACCGGCCGGGAGCACGGCGTCGCCGTCGAGGAGAACGCCGTGCTGGCTCAGGCGCTCTCGGCCGTCGAGCTTGACGACCAGATCCCCGAAGAGCTCTACCGCGCCGCCGCCCAGGTCATCGCCTTCGTGCTGTCGCTGCGCGGCGAGATGAAGCACGTGCGGCGCGACGGCATCTCGCCTTGAACGCCACGATCGTCGTCAGGCGCATCCGCCCTGCGGATTATGTCGAGCGCAGCGCCGCCTTCACCGAGCTGAGCCTGCGTGCGCTCGCCGCCAACCCGCATATGGCGCCGGCCGCCATCGCCGCCGCGCGCCTGCTCGTACCCGACGACAGGATCATCGTGCTTTCCGCCTGGCAAAGCGAGGCGCTGGGCTCCGAGCGTCTCGCCGGCCTCTGGGCCTTGCATCGGAAGCGCGACTGGCGCAGCGGCTTTGCCCCCGTGCTCGTCGCGCCGCTGCTGCCGCTTTACGAGGTCTCCTCAATTCCGGTTCTCGATCGCGACCTCGCCAACGACGCGGCGGAGGCCATGCTCCGTCATATCCTGGCCTCGGGCGACCTGCCCAAGACGCTGGTGCTGCCGCTGCTGCCGCTTGAAGGGGCCTGCCACGCCGTACTCTCCGAGGCCTTTCGCAGCACGGGCAGCAGGCTCGCCATCCATGAGCGCTGGAGCCGGCCGATGTTGCTGCCGGAGGCCGATGACGACGCCGAACGCTATCTCAGGCGCGCGCTGGGACAGAGCTACAAGAAGCGCATGCAGCAGTTTCGCGCCGTCACCAAGGCGGGCGAGGCCGCGTTCCGGCGCGAGCGGGGCGAGGCCGCGCAAAACAGCTTCGACGCCTTCCTCGCCCTCGAAGCCGCCGGCTGGAAGGGCGAGGCCGGCACCGCGATCGCGCGGCGGCCGCGCGACACGGCCTATTTCCGCCAGCTCGTCGCCGGTTTCGCGGCGCAGGACGCCCTGCAGGTCGATAGCTTGCGACTGGACGGCGAACCGATCGCCATGGGCCTGCTGATCGAGAGCGCCGGCACGCGGCATTTCCTCAAGATCGCCTATGACGAGAGCCGAAGCAGGCTCTCGCCCGGGCGGGCGCTCACCATCGCCATGCTCCAGGCCGATTTCGCCGGCACGCCCCCTGTCGTCTTCGACAGCGGCGCAGGCGACGACGTCGATGCCGGAACCTATGTCTGGGGCGAGCGGCGCGAGATGGGTCACGCGATCGTCACCCTCGGCAGCCGCCGGCCGGGTCTGCCCGAGCTGGCAGCGCATGCGCGCCAGGCGCTGCGCCGGCTGCGCAAGCGCCTCAAGGGCTGAGCCCGTCTTTTTCGGTAGCCCGCGCGGCGCCGATCGGTCACATCTGCCTCGCAGCGCCACGCCGGGATTTCAGGACATGAGCACGGATATCAGGATCGGCATCGTCACGGTTTCCGACCGTGCTTCGGCCGGCATCTATGCCGATGAGGGCGGCCCCGCCATCGAGGCCTATCTCGCCAGGGCGCTGACGAGCCCTTGGACGCCTGTCACCCGCGTCATCCCCGACGACCGCAAGCTGATCGCCGACACGCTGAAGGCATTGGCCGACGAGGAGGGCTGCTGCCTGATCGTCACCACCGGCGGCACCGGCCCCGCTCCGCGCGACGTCACGCCCGAGGCGACCGAGGACGTCATCGAGAAGCCGATGCCGGGTTTCGGCGAATTGATGCGCCAGGTCAGCCTCGCCAAGGTGCCGACCGCGATCCTGTCGCGCCAGACCGCCGGCATTCGCGGCAAGGCGCTGATCGTCAACCTGCCCGGCCGCCCGCGCGCCATCGGCGAATGCCTCGACGCGGTGATGCCGGCGATCCCCTACTGCATCGACCTGATCGAGGGCCCCTATCTGGAGACCGACCCCGCGGTGATCGTAGCCTTCCGGCCGGGGCAGAAGCCCAAGACGTGACGTGCCGTGACGTGACGCCGCTCAGCCCCGCTTCGTCAGCCAGCCGGCATAGTTGTCGCGCCTGAGGTCGAAGCGGTCGTTCTGGCGCGAATAGCCGTCGCCGAACATGCGGCCCACCGGCTTGTAGTCGCTCATGCTGACCCGCAGCGTCTTGGGGTCGACGAGCCCCGCGCGGGCATGGATGCGGACGACCTCACCGACCAGCAATTCCCGCGTCGGGCTGAAGGCGAGCGAAACCTGCTTGCGGCATTCCAACGCGAAGGGCGCTTCCGCAATGCGCGGCACGGCGACGCTGACGCCCGGCAGCAGCGAAAGCCCCGCCGCGTTGATCTCGCTGACCTCGGGCGGGAAGTCGATGGCGCAGATGTTCATCGCTTCCGCCAATCCCTCGTCGACCAGATTGACGACGAATTCGCCAGCGGCCGCGATGTGGCGGGTCGTATCCTTGGGGCGGTTGCCGGGCCCATGCTGCAGGCCGAGCACCACCAGGGCCGGATCTTCCGAGAAGACGTTGAAGAAGCTGAACGGCGCCGCGTTGACGACGCCTTCGGGCGAAACGCAGGTGACGAGAGCGATCGGGCGCGGCGTCACGCTGGCGCAGAGCAATTTATAGCGCTCACGCGGCTCGAGATCGGCGAAGGCGGCGGTGAAGTCGGTCATTCAGCGATCCGGTCGAAATGCCATGGAAGGGATTAGTCGTCACCGCGTCGTCATCCCGGTCGAAGCGAAGCGGAGCGCCGGGATCCATTGTGGAGCTCAGCGCTCAACGATGGGTCCCGGGACGGCCTCCGGTCGCCCAGGATGACGCGAGGAAACGGAATGAGGGGCGAGCCTCACTCCGGCTCGATCACGCCGACCTGCGCCGTGATCGGTCCGTAATGCTCGATGCGGCGATGGCGCTTGAAGTCGAAGATCGTCTCCTTGCCGAAGCGGGTGTCGTCGAGGTCGCAAGCATGGACGATGACGCCATCCGCCTCGCCCACCAGCTCGGCTACGATCTCGCCATCGGGATTCACGATCAGCGTACCGCCCATGCAGTGATGGCCGTCCTCGTCGCCGGCCTTGGCGACAGCGACGACCCAGGTCGCATTCTGATAGGCCCCGGCCTGGACCGAGAGCCTGTGATGGAACAGCCGCTGCGCCATGCCCTCGCCGGCCTTCTGCGAATTGACCGACGGCGTGTTGAAGCCCAGCACCACCATCTCGACGCCCTGAAGGCCCATGACCCGATAGCTCTCGGGCCAGCGCCGGTCGTTGCAGATCATCATGCCCATCAGCCCGCCCATCATCCGCCAGACCGGAAAGCCGAGATCGCCCGGCTCGAAATAGCGCTTCTCGAGATGCTGATGCGCGCGCTCGGGATCGAACTCGACATGGCCCGGCAGATGGATCTTGCGGTATTTGCCGACGATCGTGCCTTCGCGATCGACCAGGATCGAGGTGTTGAAATGCCGGCCTTCCGGCGTGAGCTCGGCATAGCCGAAGCTCATCCCCATGCCGTGCTCACGCGCCCGGTCGAACAGCGGCTGCACCGCCGGGTTCGGCATCGCGGTCTCGAACCAATGGTCAGCCTCGGCCCGATCCTCGTGATGCCAGCGTGGGAAGAAGGTGGTCAGCGCCAGTTCCGGATAGACGATCAGTTCGGCGCCTTTCGCCTTGGCTTCATCCATCAGGGCGATCATCCGGGCGACGACGATGTCGCGGCCCTCGGCTTTCTGGATCGGCCCGAGCTGGGCGGCGGCGACGGTCAGGATACGGGACATGGAACCTCGGTATCGGAAATGCAGGCAGGCTTTGCCGGAGGAGTTGCGTCGGGATCGCGATGACGGCGCCATCCTTGCGCCGACGCGCGCTTGCGCCAAGGCGGCGCGACGCAAGGGGGCCAAGCGAAAACGATGCCAAGCACCCCTGGACCGAGCTTGTGCTTTGCTTAGGTCGCCTGCAATTCCTGGCCGATCGCACGCACGAGCTGCGGGCCGATCGGATCGGTACCGCTCGAAAAGCCGCCGACCAGCTCGCCATCGCGGCCGACCAGATATTTGTGGAAATTCCAGCTCGGCGTCTCGGCCGGGCGCTGCGCCGCAGCCCAGCGATAGAACGGATGCGCATTTGAGCCGCGCACGCTGCATTTCTCGGCGAACGCATAGGTCGCGCCATAGTTCTGCAGCGCCGCCTCGGCGATCGCCTGGCCTTCCAGCGGCTCCTGCCCGCCGAAATCATTGCTCGGCACTGCGATCAGCATCAAGCCGCGTCCGGAATAGCGCTGCCAGAGCTGCTGCAGCGTCGCGAACTGCCCGGCAAAGCCGCATTGGGTCGCCGTATTGACGATCAGGATCGGACGACCGCGATAGGCCGACAATGCGAGCCGGCGGCCACCTGGCTGGTCAAACGAAAAACCATAGGCATTCGCCCGGCTCTGCGCGCCCGCCGAAATGATGAAACCTGGCGCTGCAACCACACCTGCGATCAGCCCCATAACGTCCCGGCGCAGCAGCGACATATGCGATCTCCCGTAGAGCCCGATGATGTCGGATGGCATCATGCGGTGATCCCATCTGACATCTGAATCCGTCTCTCATCAAAGAGTGAGGCCAGGATAGGCTCTATTCCTGCGTCTACGCACGACAGCCCAATACGGATGCGCCCCGCGGCCTCTCGGCCCGGGGCGCTGCAACCGATGACAAGCCGCGCGGCGGCCCGGTTCAGGAACTCAGCGACAGAACCTTCTTCACGCGCACTTCGAGGTCGCGCAGCTCATAAGGCTTCACCACATAATGGTCGGCGCCGTTGGTGGTCGCCTCGTCCATCTTGTCGACCGAGCGCTCGGAGGTCGCCATGATGATCTTGATCTGGTTCAGCTCTGGAACCGAACGGATCGCACGCAGCAGATCGATGCCGCTCATGCCGTCCATGTTCCAGTCGAGCAGCAGCAGATCATAGCGCTTGCTCTGCATCTTCATCAGGGCTTCGCGGGCGTTCTCGGCCTCGTCGATGTCCTGGAATTCGATCTGCTTCAGAAAATACGTCGCGAGTCCGCGCATGCTCTTCTGATCATCGACCACGAGGATCCTGTAGTCGCTTCTCGCCTTCATCACGCTCTCCTCACGCGGTGCGCAAATGCGGTCGCTCACCGATCAGGTTGCCGACAGCGGCACCGATCTGATCCAGCGGCACCACTCTGTCGGCGGCTCCCAACTCGTAGGCCGCTTTCGGCATCCCGTTTACCACACAGGTTTCCCCACTTTGGATTAACGTCTCCGCACCAGCTTTACGCATGGCTAACAAACCGTCAGCGCCATCGCGGCCCATCCCGGTGAGCAGAATGCCGACAGCATGCTGGCCGAGGCTGCGTGCCACCGAATGGAACATCACATCGACGGATGGGCTGTGGCCGCTGACCAACGGCCCTTCCCGCAGGACGCAGACGAGCTCGCCCCGGCGCTCCTCGATTTCGAGATGGCGCGGCCCACCGGGCGCGACCACCGCCATGCCGGGTTTCAGCTTGTCGCCATCCGCCGCCTCGCGGACATCGAGCCCCGTCGCGGTCGCCAGGCGCGCCGCGAATTTCGCGGTGTAGCCCGGGGGCATATGCTGCACCACGACGACCGGGATACGCAGATGCGCAAGGTCCCGCATCACCACCTGGACGGCCGGCACGCCGCCGGTCGAGGCGCCGATCGCGATCAGCGAGGTGCGCCCGCCGCGGGCCGGCTCGCGCGCCAGCACCGGACGCACAGGCGCGACCTCGCGCCGCGCTGCGAACATGCGCCGGCTCGCCGAGGCGCGCGACAGCGCCGCGACCAGATGCTTCATGAAGCCTTCGAGCGTATGCGTCGTGCCGTCGGGCTTCTCGATGAAGTCGATCGCGCCGAGTTCCAGCGCCTGGATGGTGTTGTCCGCGCCCGGGCCGCCGAAGGCGGAAACGATCAGCACCGGCAACGGGTCCTGCTTGAGCACGCGCGCCAGCAGCTTGAGGCCGTGGCGACCTGGCAATTCAAGATCGAGCGTCAGGACGTCGGGCCGCAACTCCTGGATCGCGTCCCAGCCTTCCTCGGCGCTGCCGGCGATGCCGATCACCTTGAAGCCGGGCGCGGAATCGATGATCTGCGTCATCAGCTTCTGCATCAGCACGGAATCGTCGACGACGAGGACTTTCACCAGGCCGCCGGGAGGGGTCAGCGAGCTCATCACCAGATCTCCACTTCACCAGCCACGGGTTGAGTCTTGAGGCGATTGAGATAAGCGACTTCCTGCTCGTGCTCGCTGCTGCGGGCGCTGGGCTGGACATGCTGCACCCAGGCACGCCCGGTCGCGGGCTGGTAATGGATGCGCCGCGAGCGCGTGCCGCCGACATCCTTCGAAACCACCGGAATGCCCTCGCGATCGAGAAATTCGGTGACGAAGGCGATGTTGCCGTCGCCGATCGCCAGCATCGTCGCGCCCGAGAGCACGCGCGCCCCGCCGAAGACCTTGGCTTCGAGATTGCCGCGCCTGGCGCCGCGCTTGAGCAGGCCGTTGATCAGGACCTCCATGGCGGTGTCGCCATAGCGCTCACCGGCATTGGTGTCCGAACCGCCATTGTTTTTCGGCAGCAGGAAATGGTTCAGCCCGCCGACCCCGGCCTGCGGATCACGCATGCACACCGAGATGCAGGAGCCGAGCACGGTCGCCACGATCTCGTCCTTGGCGGCGGTGATCTCGTGCTCGCCAGGCGCGACCGTGATGATCGTCGCCTCGAAGCGCGGGTCGAAATAGCGACGAGAGGCCCGGGCAACGCTCATGCTGTTCTCTCATAGATGGTGCGACCGATCAGTCGGAGCTGGGGATGCGGCTGCGGGAGCGATTCCGAATGGCCAAGGTAGAGGAAACCGCCCGGCGCCAGCAGCGCCACGAAGCGGTCGAGGATCGAAGCCTTGGTCTGGGTGTCGAAATAGATGAAGACATTGCGGCAGAAGATCACGTCGAATGGCCCACCCATCGGCCATTTCTCGATCAGATTGAGCCGCTTGAATGCGATCAGCCGGCGCAGATCCTCGCTGATCCGTGCCTCGCCCCTGGCCGCAGCCTCAAGCTTGAGCAGCGGCTTGACGTCGGGCGGCAGCCGCTCGAACAATTCGCTCGGATAGAGCCCCGCTTCCGCCCGCTCCAGGATGTCGGTGTCGATGTCGGTCGCCAGGATGCGGAAGTCGACATCGCTGCGCGAGCCCAGCACGTCGCGCGAGGTCGCCGCGATGCTGTAAGGCTCCTCGCCCGAGGAACAGGCCGAAGACCAGATCCGGATACGCCCGCGCCGCCCGCTGCGCTCCTGCAGCAATTTCGGCAGCACATCCTTGCGCAGATGGTCGAAATGATGCCGCTCGCGGAAGAAGGCGGTGTGGTTGGTCGTCACCGCATTGATCAGCTCGGGGATCTCGGAGACGGCGCCCGGCGTTTTCAGGAAAGCGCAGTATTCGGCGACCGAACCCAGCCCGAGCGCCTTGACGCGACGCGCCAGCCGGCCGCGCGTCATCGCCTCCTTGTGCTCGCGGATGACGATGCCGGCATGCTCGTAGACGAGCTTGGCGATGAAGCCCATGTCGTCGCGCGTCAATGTCGCGTCGGCGAAGGCCTGGGGAACGAGCATGGCGTTGGACCTTGACACTAGAACTCCGACCATTCCTCGGCGCGACCGCCGCCTGCCACGCGACGACGAAGCGCCATCTTCTGCGGCGCAGCCGGCTCCGACCGGCGCAGCTCGACACGGCGCGGCAGATGCGCCGACTCTGCCCTGACCTGCACTGCGCCGAACCGCGGAGCCGTCTCCGTCTGGAAGAACGCGACGAGATTCTTCAGCGTCGCGATCTGCTCCATGAGTTCGGCGGCCGAGGTCGCGCTCTGCTCGGCCAGCGCCGAGTTCGCCTGTGTCGTCTCGTCCATATGCGCAACGGTCTGGCTCATTTCCCCGATGCCATGCGCCTGCTCGGCAGTGGCCGACGAAATCTCGACGATGGTCGCGGAGACCTTGCCGGCAGCCGTGACGATCCGGTCCAGCGCCTCGCCGGTCGAGCGTACGAACCGCACGCCCTCCACGACCTGCTCGTTCGAGCTCGCGATCAGGGTCTTGATGTCCTTGGCCGCCTGGCTGGAACGCTGGGCGAGCGAGCGGACTTCCGATGCCACGACTGCAAACCCCTTGCCGGCGTCGCCGGCTCGCGCCGCCTCGACGGCTGCGTTCAGCGCCAGCAGATTGGTCTGGAAGGCGATGCCTTCGATGACGGAGACGATCTCGGAAATCTTGACCGACGAATCCTCGATCCGCTCGATCGCGCCCACTGTCCTGGAGACGATGGCCTTGCCGTCCTCGGCGACGCCCATCGCCTCGCTGGCGAGGCCCGTCGCCTCACGCGAGCGTGCCGCGCTCTGCTTGACGGAGGCCGCGAGCTGTTCCGTCGTCGCCGCCGTTTCCTCGAGATTGACGGCCGTTTGCTCGGTGCGCTGCGCAAGGTCGCCGGCGCCGGCATTGATCTCGAGCGCAGCGCGCGAGACATGGGCGGCTGTCGCCTGGATCGTCGCGACGGTCTGGGCGAGATGCTCCATCGTGCCGTTCAGGCTCTGCTTCAATTCGCCGAAGCGGCCGTGATAGGCGCCCTGCACGCGCGATGTCAGGTCGCCCTCGGACAATCCGCCGAGCACGCCGGCGAATTCGCCGACCGCGTCCTCGACGAGAGCATTGATGCTGTTGATGCCCTCGGCGATCCGCATCAGCGCCTCGGGCTTGCCGGCCAGCGGAACGCGGCGCGAGAAATCTCCGTCGGCGGCAGCTGCAACCATGTCGGCGACCTCAGCCGAAGCCGCGAGTTCGTCAGTGAGCTCGAGCCATTCGACCGCGGTGCCGAAGCGGCGTCCGTCGGCATGCATCACGGAGGTCAGCGAGAGCGAGACGGTGCGGCGGCCGAGCGCGAAGCGAATGGCACCCTGGCCGCTATGAACGAGGCCCGGCTGGTTGCGCACGCTCTCCATGACCTTGCCGAGCATGTCTTTGGCCGAGCAGCCCGGGAAGGCGATGCGGAAATCATCCTGCGCCCCGGTGAAGAATTTGAGCAGCGAGCTGTTGACGTAGACGACACGGTCCTCGGCATCGCAGACCATGACATTGGTGCGGCAGCCATCGAGCGCGGCCCGGATGCGGGCGGATTCGATTGCCTTGTCATGGATGGTCTTGAGCGCACGGCCGATCTCGCCGATCTCGTCGCGGCGCTGCAATCCGGGGATCACGGTGTCCTCACCTTCGGCGATCGCCACCGCAACATCCCGCATCGCTGCGATCGGGCGCTGGGCCTGATAGGCGAGCAGCCAACCGAAGAGAGCGACGACGCAGAGCGCGGCCATGCTCAATGTCAGGATCTGGGGCGACGCTGCGGCGAGCATGCCGCCTGCCACCTGCCAGACGCAGACGCCGACCGCTCCGCCTGCAATGAAGACCGCGCCGACGACCATGAGCGGCAGCCTGACCGACAATCTGGAAAGGGAACCGAGGGAACTGCCCATTTTTATCGTTTCTGTCTTGGCGTACGGTTCTGTGGTGTGCGGTGCTTCCTGACGCTGAACGCAACCCTTTCCGGAAGTGGACCTATCTCAGGCGGCGCGGGCCGCCTTTGCCATCGCGCCCTCGGTGCCGCCGTCGCGGATCACGGCCGCAAGATCGAGCAAGGCGACGATATCGGTGTCGAGCAGGACGAGGCCTTCGATCAGGCCGTGCTCGTCGCGCTCCAGATCCGGAGCCGGGCGAACCGCGCTGACCGGGACGTCGACGATATCGGAGACCGAGTCGACCAGCAGACCCGCGACCTTGTCCTCGATGTCGACGACGACGATGACATGGGTCGCCGTCGCATCGGTGAGGCCAAGCCCGATCGAGGTGCGCAGGTCGTAGACCGCCAGGATCACGCCGCGCAGGTTGAGTACGCCGCGCACATGAGGCGCCGCATGCGGCAGCGGCGTCGTCGCCTGCCAGCCCTTGATCTCGCGCACCATGCCGACATCGATGCCGAAGGTCCGGTCGCCGACCTTGAAGGTGACGATGCGGCGCACCGCCGATTCCGGCTGCGCCGACGAGAAATGCTTTTCGCCGAGTTGAAGGGTCATGATCATCCAGCCATTTTCAGTGCGGGAACAGATGGGCGGCCGCTGGAGGCGGCGAGGCGTAGCATCGAGTCGACGTCGAGGATGAGCGCGACGAGGCCGTCTCCGAGGATGGTCGCGGCGGACGCACCGTTGACCGTGCCGTAATTGCCTTCGAGGCTCTTCACCACGACCTGCTGCTGGCCGACGATCTCGTCGACCGCGATGCCGACATTATCGCCGCGTTCGGTCTCGGCGATGATGATGATGTTCTCGTTGGGCGTGCCGGTCGAGCCCATGACCGCGCCGAGCCGGTGCAGCGGCGTAACCTCGCCGCGCCAGCGCAGAACCTCCTGGCCGAAGGTGAGATGCTCGATCGGCGTCGAAGCGAGATGCTGCGTCTCGATCACGCTGGCGATCGGGATGACGTAGCGATCGTCGCCGCAGCGGATGACCATGCCTTCCAGCACAGCCAGGGTCAGCGGCAAGGCGAGCGTGAACTTGCAGCCCCTGCCCGGTTCGGAATCAACCGAGATGCGCCCGCCGAGCGACTCGACGTTGCGGCGCACCACATCCATGCCGACGCCGCGCCCGGAGACGTCGCTGATGACTTCGGCAGTCGAGAGCCCGGCCGCGAAGATCAGTTGATCGATCTCCTCCGGCGCGAGTTTTTCGTCCTGTCCGACGAGCCCGCGGGATTTCGCCTTGGCGAGCAGCTTGTCACGTCCGATGCCGCGCCCGTCATCGGTGACCGAGATGACGATGCGCCCGGCGCGATGCTCCGCGACGAGCTTGATCGTGCCCTCCGGGTTCTTGCCGGCGGCGATGCGGTCTTCCGGCGTCTCCAGCCCGTGATCCATCGAGTTGCGGATCATATGGGTTAGCGGATCGGCGAGTTCCTCGATGATCGTCTTGTCGACCTCGGTGTTCTCGCCTTCGAGAACGAGCTTCACTTCCTTGCCGAGCGTCTGCGCCAGTTCGCGCACCAGGCGCGGCATACGCTGGAACACGGCCTTCACCGGCTGAGCGCGGACCGCCATGACATGGTCCTGCAATTCGCGCGTCTGGCGCGACAGCGTCAGGATGCCTTCGGCCGTCTTGGCGTGGACGTCATAGGGTAGCGAACGGACGCATTCGACCAGCATGGACTGGGTGATGACGATCTCGCCGACGAGGTTCATCAGCTTGTCGATGCGGTCGAGATCGACACGCACGCTGACGGCCTGGCGCTGGCGTGCGGCAGCCGCATCATTGGCGGGGGCACGCGCCGCCGGTGCCCTCGACGGCGCCGGAGCAACTTCCGCAACGGCCTGGACCGGGGCCGCGACAGGTGCGGCAGCCGGCAGGATATCGGGTTCCGACGCGCTGGTCGGAGCCGGCCCCAGCCTGGCGAGGATCGCAGAGAGGTCGGCGGCGACATTGGCCGAGACTTCGGCCTCCGGCCTGGCGGGAGCCTCTTCGGTCGACACGGCGTCGTCATTCGCGGCAGCCGGCGAGAGCGTCTCGATCTCGAACTCTTCGGCGGCGAGCGTGAAGTCGAAGCGGCTGTAGATATCCTCGACCGAAAGCTCGGTGCGCAGCGTCACGACGAAGCGCATATGGCAATCGGTGACGTCGAGCGTCTCCAGCGGCGGCACCTGGCTCAGATCGCAGACCACCGAGACGATGTCCTCGGCGGGCAGCGAACCCAGCACGACGCGCGGCTCGATGACGCGGCGAAACAGATCCGATTCCGGGCTGATCCGCAGGCAGAGATCGCGGCCGGGCTTGTCGGCGGGCGCCGACGCGACGGCAGCCGGCTCGTCGTCCCAGCCGTCGTCGACGCGCGCGGGGGTGACGCCAGTCTTGGCCTCGACCATGGCGAGCAGATTGCCGAGCGCGGCGATGCCGGGAGGAGCGTCATCCGCGGCGGCGGGCGCTGATCTGGCAGCCGCCGGCTTTGCAGCTTCGGTCTTGGCGGGTTCAGTCTTGGCGGGTCCGGGCGCGGCGGCAGGTGCCGCGGCAGCCGGCTTGGGCGCCTGGCCGACCCGCTCCAGCGCTTCCAGCAGATCGGGCCGCGCAAGGGCGGGCTCGTCGTTGCGGGCAGCAGAAACGAGATCGGCGACAGCGTCCGAACAGCGCAGGAACAGGGAGAACGGCGCATCCTCGATCGCGACGCGACCCGAGCGCAGATGATCGAGCGAAGCCTCGAAGACATGCGCGAAGGCAACGAGCTCGGTGCAGCCGAAGGCGCCGGCCCCACCCTTGATCGAGTGGATGGCGCGGAAGGCGGCGTTGACGTCCTCGGGATCGGTCGATCCCTCGTCGAGAGCCTGGAGCTTCTGCTCCAATGCGCCCAGGAGCTCTTCACACTCCTGGAAGAAGGTCTGCTTGAGTTCCGCCAACGGGTCCATCAGCCAGCCTCAGTTCTGATAGCGCGCGACGAGGCCGAGCAGGGTCGTAGGCTCGAACGGCTTGACCATCCAGGCGCTGGCGCCGGCGCGGCGGCCTTCCGCCTTGATCTCGGCGCCGTTCTCCGTGGTCAGCACGATGATCGGCGTGTTCTGCCCGGCGGGCCTGGCCCGGCAGGCCCGGGTGAATTCGATGCCGTCCATCAACGGCATGTTGAGGTCGGTGATCACCAGATCCGGCTTGAACTTGTCGAAGGTGGTCAGCCCCTCCTCGCCATTCTCCGCGGCGGCCACTTCATGGCCGGCATTGCGCAGCGTCAGGCAGAGCAGGCTGAGCAGGGTCTTGGTGTCGTCGATAGCCAGGATCTTCATCCATATCACTCCAGAACGAGAGCGCTTCGAGCGGGGTCGAACCCGATCGCCTGCAGGGATTTGCGGCATTCCTCGGAAGCCGCCTTGAGGGAGACCGAGAGACCGCGCGCCTTGGCGCTGAGCGCGGCGGAATGCAGCAATTGCACCCAGAGGCTGGGGAAAGGACCAGCCTCCGCGCATTCGACGGCGATGCTTTCCTTCTGCTCCAGCGCGACCAGCAACTGGTTGCGAAAGGCCGCCGCTTCGGAGCGACCCAGGAAGGGAGGTAGGGAGACAGTGATGACCACGGCGGCGCGACCCATGAATGTGTCGCTGAGCATCGCGTCTCATTGGTAAAAACTTCGCTAACCAGCTCGCGATGCGTCAATCTTTTGGGCGTTTCTAAGGCTTTTTCAGCGCCGGCCGGCAACTGGCTACGCCTCGGCCTGCAACCGTCAGAACATGTTGTTGCTGATCGCGCGCGGCACGAGCGAGATGCTGCCGTTCTGCTCCTTGTATTTCCGCGGGATGTTGATGATTCCCGACAGGTGGAGCCACAGGTTATTGGGCGAGATCGGCTTGTTGATGATCTCGTGCGCGCCGAGCTTGGCGGCATGGACGACCGAGCGGCGGTCCGGGCGCTCCATCATGACCAGCACCGGCGCCTTGGCGAAGGGCGAGGTCTTGAAGGAGCGGATCGAGGCGAGGCATTTGATGCTGCCTGAATCGGGCAAGTCCCAATCCAAGATCACGATGTTGGGCTGCTTCTGGATGAACATCGTCGCCGCAGAGGACAGGTCGGACGCCTCGAAGATGCGGTGGAGCTGCGCCTGGTACATCATCGTGCGGATGATGCGCCGATAATGCGGGCTCGCATCGATCAGCAGGACGGAGAGATTCGGGAAAGACGGCGCGATATGCATGACGCTTGCTCGATTCACTCACTCAACATGATGACCGCAGCGCTACGGCGCCGACAGTCGGAACTCACCTACCTCAAACGCTGAGCCCGAAACGGAACCCGCCCCAATGGCGGCCCTTGACCCGGATCGGGGCCGAGAGATCTTCCATCACCAGGAACTGGCCGCCGCCCATGTCGCGCCGATAGGTCTGCAGCAGGAACGGCTTCTGGTTGCGCGCCGCAGCCAAGCCGGTGCGGTCTGCGAAGATGCGCCGATTGCGGCAATTGGCGTTGTTCCAGACCGGATCGCGCCCCTGGGGATGCGAATATTTCTGGTTATGCGTCGGCAGGAAGCCGTTGCGATCGACCGCCGCGCAGAACACGATGCGGCGGTTCGAAGCCAGCAATGCCTCCTGGATCGGCGGCAGGATGCGGTCGGTCAGGCCGACGAAGCGCGTCATATGCTGCAGCGGGTCCGAGCCGGCGACCGGCCGATAGCCCTCGTCGAACAGCTCCGCCATCGTCAATTCGCCGCGCTCCAGCGCCTGCTCGAACAAGGCCCCGATCTGCCCGGCCGTCTCCATCGCGGTCGCGATCAGCTCCGACTGCGCGGTGCGTACGCCAGACGCGGCGATGGCGCCCAGGATCGCCTCGCTGATCGAGACGAGCGAGGCGGTGCGCTGCGCCGCGCGATCGAGATTCTCGCTCGACTGATCGACGCCGGCGACCAGCACCGTCAAATCCTCGCCGACCTTGGCGCAGGCAGCGGCGTTCTCGCGCGTCGGGTTCGAGATCGCGTCGATGTCGCCGATCAGCTCGACCACCGAGCGGCCGAAACTGTCGAGCTCGCCGACCTGCAGCGCGATGCTCTGGCTGCCCTCGCTGGCGCGGCGCGCTGTCTGGGCATTCTCCTGGCTCCGGCGCGCGAGCTGGTCGACCGATTTGACCAGTATGTCGAGCTGCTTGGCGCTCAGCGCGGTGGCGTCGCGGGTCTGCTCCGCCAGTTGCTTCACAGCAGCCGCGATGACGGCGAAACCGCGCCCGGCCGTACCGCTGCGCGCCGCCTCGACGCCGGCATTCACCGAAAGCAGCTGAATCTCGCGGGTAATGGACTGGATGGCGTCGCTCGACACCCTGACCTTATGGGCGTCGGAGACCGCCTCGGCCAAGGCCTGCGACATCGCCTGCGCGCCTTGCGACAGCGCCTCGATATCCGATTGCGCCGCGTTGAGCCCGACCCTGACCGCACCGGTGACGCGCTCCAGCCCGCTCCTGACCACTGACGCCGTTTCCTGCGCCCCCTCCGCCGCCTGCTGGATGGCGCGGTTGGCGCGCGAGACCTGCTCGACGGCGCTGACGACACGGTGCAACCCCTCGGCCTGCCCCTCGAGCTGGCCCGTCACATCGCCGATGCGGCCTGCGATATCGGTGATTTCGACGCCGAGCTTGCCGAAGCGCTCCGAGATCGCGCGCACGGCATGGGCGGCTCCAGCCTCAAGCTGCGCGTCCTCATTGGCCGGCTCCGGGACCTTCAGGGCGAGCGCATGCATGGCGGGGGTGACCCTCGGTCGCGAAATTTCCGCCCAGACTGTAACGAAACGCCGTAAACCCGCCGTTAATGCGCAGAACCGGCTCGGGAGCCATCGCTCACCGGGCCGCCTCGAGGCGGGCCAGCGGTCTTGCCGGCAGCAGGATCGTGCCCGAGGCCGCCACGACCAGCACGAGGCCGAGCCAGTCGCTCGGGCTCGGCCGCTCGCCGAGCAGCACGACCGAGCCGAGCACGCCGACCGCGGGGACCATCAGGGTGCCGATGCTGGCGATGCCCGCCGGCAACCGTGCGATCACGGTGAACCAGAGGAAATAGGCCAGAGCCTGCGCACCCAGGATGTGGAAGCTCAGGGCCGCGAATGTGCGCGGCGCCAGCATCCTGGGCGCGGGCAGCCCCTCGAAGAAGCACATGCCGAGCGCGGCGACGGCCCCGCCGATCAGGAGCTGCCAGGCGGCCACCGTCAAGGCCGGTGCCGAGACCGGCCAGCGCTTGGTCACGATCGTGCCCAGGGCCCAGCTCAGGGCGGCGATCAGCGCAAACAGCAGGCCGAGCGTCAGCCCGCCGGCACGGATCAGCGGCAGCCCCAGCGATGCGAGCCCGGCGATGCCGAGCGCGAGCCCGAGCAGCTTGCGCCGGTCGAGCGCCTCGCCCAGCCAGAGCCGCGCCAGCAGCGTCGCCCAGATCGGCATGGTGAAGGTCAGGATCGCCGCGCGCGAGGTCGGCGCCATCAACTGCGCGAAGGCGAGCAGGACGTTGAACGCAGCGATCGAAAGGAAGCCCGCCAGCAGCAAACGCGGCCATTCCGGGCGCCGCACGCGCAATGATTGGCCGCGCAAAAGTGCAACGACGACCAGGGTCAGCCCGGCGAAGGTCATGCCGCCGGCACGAAGCGTCCAGGGCGCGATCTCGCTGAGCGATATCCTGACGGCCGGCCAGTTGAAGCCCCAGAGCAGGCCGAGCAAGGGAACGAGAAGGAGCGTGCGCGCGTTGGTCGAACTCATGCCATGATTATGGCAGAGACGCGGTGCCGGCCGTCATGCGAAGTCGTCTGCGTCCTGTGCAGAAAAAGCGGCAGATGAGGTGTTCCGGAAAGCCGCCAGCACCGCAATCTTTTGAACGCCCCCCTCTGCATCCGCAGAACTGTTGCGTGCATAACGTAAAGGCAAGGCCGAGCCAGCAAGCCAATCGGCCCATGGAGGATGTCATGACCAACGCGACTTCGTTTTCCCGCCGCTCCCTGCTCGGATTCGGCGCGGCCGCCATGGCTGTCTCGGCCGCACCCAGGGTCTGGGCTCAGGCCGCGGCGCCAGCGGCTCCGGCAGGCCCCTTCTCATTGCCCAAGCGCGCTTACGACGCCAACGCGCTCGAGCCGAACATCGACGCGACGACGATGGACATCCATTACTCGCGCCACCACGCCGCCTATGTCGCCGGCCTCAATGCCGTTGCCAAGGACCACGGCGTCGTCGCCTCGACGCCGCTGCAGAAATTGCTCGGCGACATCGGCTCGGTTCCGGAAGCGGCCCGCACCGCGATCCGCAATGCCGGCGGCGGTCATGCCAACCACACCATGTTCTGGGAGGTCATGGGCCCGAATGCGGGCGGCGCGCCGACCGGCGACGTCGCGGCCGCGATCACCAAGGATCTTGGCGGCTTCGACAAGTTCAAGGCCGATTTCGAGGCTGTGGGCCTGCGCGTCTTCGGCTCGGGCTGGGTCTTCGTCACCGTCGGCGCCGACGGCAAGCTCGCCTTGCTCAGCAAGCCGAACCAGGACAGCCCGCTGATGGAGAAGCATATGGTCCTGCTCGGCAACGATGTCTGGGAGCACGCCTATTATCTGAAGTACCAGAACCGCCGCGCCGACTACCTGAAGAGCTGGTGGAACGTGGTCAACTGGGCCAAGGTCAATGAGCGCTATGCCGCCGCCAAGGCCGGCAAGCTGACCGTCTGAGCGCGCAACCGATTTCCGACCCCACCACGCCCGGCCGAAAGGCCGGGCTTTTTTCTGTCCGGGCTGCGGCTCCTCCCTGCCAAACATCGTCACCCCTCTTGCGCCTAGGCGCGGAAGTCTCTAATCTAGAATTATTCTAAACTAGAGATCTCACATGCTCTCGCGCTTCTCGCTGCCCGGCCTCACCGGCAAACGCCGCTTCGACGATCTGTCGGAGAAAGAAATCCTCGCACTGGCGATTTCCTCCGAGGAGGAGGATGGCCGCATCTATGCGATCTATGCGCAAAAGCTGCGCGGCGACTATGCCGCCTCGGCTGCGATCTTCGACGGCATGGCAGCGGAGGAGGACGAGCACCGCAGGCGGCTCATCGACCTCTACCAGCACCGTTTCGGCGACGTCATCCTGCCGATCCGCCGCGAGCATGTCTCCGACTTCTACACGCGCAAGCCGGTCTGGCTGATCGAGAATCTCGGCCTCGACCGCATGCGGGAAGAAGCGGAGGATATGGAGCGCCAGGCCCGCGACTTCTATGTCGCGGCGGCCGGGCGTTCGAGCGATATCGACACGCGCAAGCTGCTCGGCGAATTGGCTGCCGCCGAAGCCAAGCACGAGACCAGGGCGCAGGACCTGACCGCGACGCATCTCGACGGCGAGGCCCGTGCCGATGAGGACATGGCCGCCAAGCGCCAGTTCATCCTGACCTGGGTCCAGCCGGGCCTTGCCGGGCTGATGGACGGCTCTGTCTCGACGCTGGCCCCGATCTTCGCCACCGCCTTCGCGACCCAGAACCCCTGGACCACCTTCCTGATCGGCCTCTCGGCCTCGGTCGGCGCCGGCATCTCGATGGGCTTCACCGAAGCGGCTCATGACGACGGCAAGATCTCGGGCCGGGGCGCGCCCTGGAAGCGCGGTCTGGCCTCGGGCATCATGACGGCGCTCGGCGGCCTTGGCCACGCTTTGCCCTATCTGATCCCGCATTTCTGGACCGCCACCTCGATCGCACTGGTCGTCGTCTTCGTCGAGCTCTGGGCCATCGTCTGGATCCAGAACCGCTTCATGGAAACGCCCTTCCTGCGCGCCGCCTTCCAGGTCGTGCTTGGCGGCGGGCTGGTGCTGGCGGCGGGGATATTGATCGGCGGGGCCTAGGGTTCGCATGCAGAGGGCCCCCCGCCAGCGAGCAACCAAAAGGTTGCAGGTTGGGGCGACAATCGCTAATTGACGAGCAACCAGGAGGTTGCTCGTGATGTCAGATCGCATCGAAAAGAAGGTTCATCTCCGCGCATCGCTCGAACGCGTTTGGCAGGCCATCGCCGATTCCCGTCAGTTCGGCATCTGGTTCGGCGTCGTCTTCGACGGGCCGTTCGTGCCAGGCACCCGACTTGTCGGGCGGATCACGCCGACGCAGGTCGATCCCGAGGTCGCGGCAATGCAGAAGCCGCATGAAGGCAAGACCTTCACCTTCATCGTGGATCGCGTCGAGCCGATGCGGGCGATCGCGTTCCGCTGGCACCCCTACGCGGTCGATCCGAATGTCGACTATGACAGCGAGCCGATGACATTTGTCACCTTCGATCTCGCAGAAACGGCCGATGGCGTTCTGCTGACGATCAGCGAGTCCGGCTTCGACGCCATCCCGCTGAGCCGCCGCGCCGAGGCCTTCACCGCCAACGATGGCGGCTGGACGAAGCAGGCAGAGCTGATCAAAAAATACCTTGTCGGCACGTCGGCCGCCTAGCCCGCCATCGCAGGAAACCGACCATGTCGATCTCCGATCAGGCAACAGGCCATGCCGGCCGTAATGCTCTCATCTTTGCCGCTTTGGGAGACCCGACGCGACTTGGCATTATCACAGGGCTGAGCGCCCGCGGGCCGCTCTCGACCACGACCCTGACCTCCGCGACGCAGCTTTCGCGGCAGGCCATCGCAAAGCACCTTCGTGCGCTGGAGGACGCGGATCTGGTACACGGCAAGCGCGGTGGACGCGACAAGGTCTGGGAACTGCGGGCCGAGCGTCTGGAGGATGTGGGCGCCTACCTCACCCAGATTTCGGCGCAGTGGGATCAGGCTCTGGGGCGCCTGCGCGATTTCGTCGAGCTTGGGCGCGTCTAGAGCATTTTCGAGCGAAGTGGGCACCGGTTCGCGTGAAGAAAATCAGATAAAACAACGAGGTAGAGTATTTCCGCGATACGGAGAAACGCGGAAATACTCTAGACAAGCTTCTCCGGCGCCTTCGCCGCGCACACCCCGGCCAGCTGCAGCGCATAAGCCGCGCGCAGGCACAGATCCTCGCGCCAGGGCGCGGCGATCACCTGCACGCCGATCGGCAATCCCGCGCCGAATACCGGCACGGCCGCGACGGGCAGGCCGATGCAGGAGATCGGCTGGGTGAACAGGCCGAGATTGGGCCGCAGCGGCACGGTCTCGCCGCGCAGGCTCAGCGTCTTCTGGCCGATGTCCGGCGCCGGACAGGGCGTCGCCGGGGCAATGATCAGGTCGACATCGGCAAAGACCCGCATCGTCTCGTCATGGAACCAGCGCCGCGCCGCCTGCGCCTGGATGTACCAGGCCGCCGGCTGCATCGCGCCGGCGAGGAAGCGGTCACGCGTCTCGGGGTCGAAATCATCGGCCCGCGCCCGCAAGCGATCGAGATGGAACGCGGCGCTCTCGGCATTGGTGATCAGGAAGGCCGCGGCGCGGGCAATGCCCGCCCCCTCCAGCGCCAGATTGCGCGTGGCGCCAAGAGCCTCGGCGACCGCCTTCACCGCCGCATCGGCCTCCGGCATGCCGTCGGTCGCGAAATAGCCGCCGGCCACCGCGATGCGTAAGCCCGAGACGCCCTGCATCAACGTCGGCAGCGCCGGTTCGACTGCCCGCTGGGCGCAGGCGCGATCATGCGCGTCGCCTGCCTGCATCGCGTCATAGGCCATGGCGAGGTCGGTCACGTCGCGGGCGAAGGGGCCGAGATGGTCGAGCGAGTCGCAGAACGGAAAGCTGCGCGTACGCGGCAGGCGGCCATAGGTGGGTTTGAGCCCGAAGACACCGCAAAGCGAACTCGGCACGCGGATCGAGCCATTGGTGTCCGAGCCCAGCGACAGCGGAGCGAGCCCCGCTGCTGTTGCCGAACCGGAGCCTGACGACGAGCCGCCGGCCATACGGGCAAGATCATGCGGATTGCGGCAAGCGCCGTCATGGGCGTTCTCGCCGGTGAAGTCATAGGCATATTCGCCCATGTTGAGCCCGCCCACGAGGACCGCGCCGGCCGCGCTCAACCGCTCGATCAGCACGGCGTCGCGCGGCGCCGGCGCGCGTTCGCGATTGATCTTGGAACCGGCCCGCGTCGGCAGGCCCGCGATGTCGAAGAGATTCTTGGCCGCGAAGGGCACGCCCGCCAGAGGCCCGAGCGCCTTGCCCGCGGCGAGCGCCGCATCGATCCTTCGCGCCTGCGCCAAAGCCCGCTCAGCGGTGACGTCGGTAAAGGCATTGACCTGCGGATTGACCCTCGCGATCCGGTCGAGGAAGCCGGTGACGACGGTCTCGCACGAGACCGCGCCATCTCTGATCTGTGCCGCGATCAGATGGGCCGGCGTGAAGGCATCGAAACTCACGCAGGCTCTCCGTCACTGGTCCGCCCGGGCCGGAACACGGGCGCGAGTTCGAAGGAGGCGTCATCGAGCGGCGTAGCGCGCAGGATCTCCGACATCAGATGCGCGACACCAAGGAACTGCAGCACGCCGGGGCGCTGCTCCTCCGTGATCGTCAGGCCCAGCGCCGGGGCCATCGCGTCGAGATGGCGCGCGGCGTCGAAGGCAGCTTTCGTCTCGCTCATTCCGCCGGCTCCAATACGCCCTGCGGTTCGGAGAGCATGGGCTTGGGCACCTCGGCCTCAACGAGTGAGCGCGAGCAGAGATAGAGGAAGCCCGCCACCATCGCATAGGCGAGGCTGATCGAGGGCGTCACGCCGAGCCCCTTGCCGATGCCGATCGCCTCGCCATGCATCAAACCGAAATAGGTGAGGATGGCGCCTGCTGCCGCGAACGCCGCCGCGTGCAAAAACTGCTTCTCGATGACGAAGACGGCGATGGCGCCGAGCACGAGGCCCGACAGGATCGCGCCGCCGCCCATCAGTTCGAGCCCGTGATAGAGCACGCCCATATTCGCCATCTTGTCGATGCCGACCGCCGCCGCATTGGTGCCGGCGGCCCCGAGCGCTCCGTCGATCAGCACCTTGGCCCAGGCGGCGAGATGCGGCGTCAGCGCCAGCACGATCGCCGGTGCATGGCTCACCGGCGTGGTCTGGAAGGCCTGCGCGCCGATCAGCATGCCGATATAGAGCAGGATCGGCGAGATCGCGACGATCGGGATCAGCGCCAGCAAGAGCGCGATGACGCCGAACCAGCACAGTACGACGACGATCAGCCCGGTCGCGGCGGAATAGCCGATGCGCCCGCCCATCGCCTTCCAGCCGGGATGGCCGATATAGACCGCATTGATGAAGGGGTTGCCCATCAGGCAGCCGATCAGGCTGACGATGCCGTCGGCCGTCAGCACCCGCGTCGTCGGGTAATGGTCGCCCGCCGCCTCCGCGCTCTCGACATTATCCATCGCCTCGACGAGATCGTAGATGCCGAAGGGGATCGCGGTGACGAGAATGATGCCGAGATAGCTGAAGCCCGAGAAGACATGGTCGACCGCCGGCAGCGGCAGCGAGAAGCCGAAGGTCGAGAAGGCTGCTCCCAGCTTGGCGAGGCTCAGGCCACCGACATCGAGCCCCAGCAGCGCCGAGCCCCAGGCGATGACCATGCCGAAGGCGATGGCGACAAGCCCCGCCGGAATGCCCCTGGGATAGCGCACGCCGCCGAACCAGCTCACCAGGATGATCGCAAGGCAAGTGAGTCCGATCGCCGGCGTCAGGAATATCTCCAGCGCCGGACGCATCGAGATGAAGGCGATCGAGACGCCGGCCAGCGTGCCGAGCAGCGCCGCTCGCGGCGTGATCTTGCGGATATAGGGCGCGATGAAGCCGCCGATCATCAGGATGAAGCTCTGGAAGAAGACCCAGACGAGCCCCGCCTCCCAGCCCTTGACCGGATCGCCGGTCATCGAGGCGATCGGCAGCATGATCACGAAGGTGACGACGAACATATGCGGCACGCTGATGCCAGAGGGCAGCGCGCAGACATCGTCGCGGCCGGTCTCCTTCGCCAGCTTGTAAGCGAGCCAGGCATAGTAGCCGGTCGAGAGGGCCATCATCAGCCCAAGCGCCGGCAGGATGCGCCCGAAGACGATCTCGCCCGGCATCTTCAGCACGAATTGCAGCAGGCCGGTCAACACCAGCAGGTTGACCAGGATATTCGTGCCGAAGCCGAACAGGGCGTTCCAGTCGCCCGGAGTCCAGAGTTTCGGTGAGGTCGTCGCCGCGGTCGCCGTCGCCATATCCCCCTCCTGTGTTGCGCTCAGGCAGCGCGCCTGGCAGCACTGAGCGCTGCCAGCACCTCGCCTGTCGTGGAAACCCAGCCGAAAATCCCGCCCTGGGCCGCGATCATCGCTAGGCCCACCTCGTGGAATTCCGGGAAATAGGAGGCGCAGGCGTCGCCGAGCACGAGGCAGCGATAGCCCCGGTCATTCGCCTCGCGAACCGTGGTGTGGACGCAGACCTCGGTCGTCACGCCGGTGACGAGCAGCGTCTCGATGCCGCGATTGCGCAACATGAGATCAAGGTCGGTCTGGTAGAAGGCGCCCTTGCCGGGCTTGTCGATCACCGGCTCATCGGCCAAGGGCGCGAGCGCCGGAACGATATCATGGCCGGGCTCGCCCCGGATCAGGATGCGCCCCATCGGGCCTGCCGCGCCGATGCGCTGCTTCGGATCGCCGCGCAGAACCTTGGCCGGCGGCGCATCCGACAGGTCCGGCCTGTGCCCCTCGCGGGTGTGGATCACCAGCATGCCGGCCTCGCGCGCACCGGCCAGGATGGCCTGACAGGGGCCGACTGCCGCGGCGAGCAGCGAGACATCATTGCCGAGCGCCGCCCCGAAGCCACCCGGCTCCAGGAAATCGCGCTGCATGTCGATGATCACGAGCGCGGTGCGCGCAAAATCGACGCTGAGCGGAAAAGGCTGGGCTGGAATCTCGGACCGGCTCACCGAAAGCGCTCCCCTCACTGGCGAACGGAACGGGCTTTGCAAGGGCTATGCCTGAGAGCGAGCGAGCCTGCCCGACCGGGCCTCCCCCGTGAGGGACAATCATAAGATTATGGAATCACATGGAAATCAGAACGGCCATTTCGCCGGAACCGAAATTCTCCCCCGAAGCCGAGCCGGGCGCCGGAGCCGTCTATCGCGAATATGCATAATCTTTGCATGCATTAAGCCGATGAATGCCTGTTTTATAGCCCTTCACCGAGAGACCTTGCCGTGCCGACACTGAGCGCCCTCCTTGCCGACCATCTTGACGGCCGCGTCGCGATCGCCGAGACGATCGCCGCCAGCTATGCGCGCCACCGCGCCCATGGCGACGCGGCGATCTTCATCAGTTTGCGGCCAGAGGCCGAGGTTCTGAGCGAGGCGCAACGCCTCCAGGCCGAGGGTCCGCGCGGCCGCAAGCTCTGGGGCGTGCCGGTTGCGGTGAAGGACAATATCGACGTCGCCGGCCTAGCCACCACGGCGGCCTGCCCGGCCTTCGCCTATACGCCGACGGAGGACGCCAGCGCCGTGGCGCGGCTGCGCGCGCAGGGCGCGATCATCATCGGCAAGACCAATCTCGACCAGTTCGCCACCGGGCTGAACGGCACGCGCTCGCCCTATGGCGTGCCGCGCAACGCCTTGCGCGCCGATCTGGTTCCCGGCGGCTCCAGCTCCGGTTCGGCGAGCGCGGTCGCTGCCGGCATCGTCCCGGTTGCCCTCGGCACGGACACGGCGGGCTCGGGCCGCGTGCCGGCCGGACTGCAGAACCTTGTCGGCCTGAAGCCGAGCCTCGGCCTCGTGCCCACAGCCGGCGTCGTGCCCGCCTGCCGCACGCTCGATTGCGTCTCCGTCTTCGCCTTGACGACCGACGACGCCTTCGCGGTGCTCGAGGTGATCGCGGGACCGGATATCTCCGACCCCTTTTCCCGCCCTGTCCCTCTCGGCCGGCCGGGCGCGATCGCGCCGCAGTTCAAGCTCGGCATTCCAGGGCCCGCCGATCTCGATTTCGACGGCGATGCCGGGGCGGCCCAAAGCTTTGCGCTGGCAGTCGAACGCGCCCGGTCGCTCGGCGCGACGATCGTGCCGCTCGACATGACGCCGTTCTACGACACCGCCCGCCTGCTCTATGACGGCCCCTGGGTCGCGGAACGCTTTCTCGCCATCCGCGGCCTGCTGGCGCGCGACCCCGATGCGATCCTGCCGGTGATCCGGCAGGTCATCGCCGGCAAGCCCCTGCCGGACGCAGCCGATGCCTTCGCCGCGCGCTACAAGCTGGCCGAACTCGCGCTGGCTGCGAAGGCGGCCCTGAACGGCATCGACGCGATGATGGTGCCGACAGCACCACGCCCGGTCACGCTGGCGCAGATGGCGGCAGACCCCATCGGCCAGAACTCCATGCTCGGCCGCTACACCAATTTCGTGAACCTGCTCGACATGTGCGCGCTCGCCGTGCCGGTGAGCCTGACCGAAGGCGGCACGGCGGCGGGCGTCACCTTCATCGCGCCAAGCGGCCATGACGCGGCGCTGGCCGGCCTCGGCCGCGCCTTCCATGCCGCGTCCGGCCTGACCCTGGGCGCGACGGGCACGCACGCGCCGGCGCTGGCGGCGCGGCCCATCGCCCCCGCTCCCGGCACGTTCGAGATCGCCGTCGTCGGTGCGCATCTTTCCGGCATGCCGCTCAACGGCGAATTGGCAGCGCTCGGAGCGAGCTTCCTGCGCGCGACGACCACCACGGCCGACTACCGCCTCTTCGCCCTCCCCGGTGGGCCGCCGGCCCGGCCCGGCTTGGTGCGCGTCGCGCCCGGTCAAGGCGCCGCGATCGCGCTCGAAGTCTGGGCGCTGCCGGCGGAAGGTTTTGGCCGTTTCGTCGCCGGCATCCCCTCCCCGCTCGGCATCGGCACGCTCGCTTTGGCGGATGGCACGCGGGTCAAGGGCTTCCTCTGCGAGGCCATCGCCACGGAGGGCGCGCGCGACGTCACGGACTATGGCGGCTGGCGGGCTTATGTCTCGGCGCAGGTGAGCGCGGCGTGAGCCTCAGCGCGCCCCGGCATAGCTGCTGAACGCGTCGCGCACGATGCCGATATGGGCGCGCATCGCCTCGCTCGCGCCGGCCTGATCGCCGCGCAGGATCGCCTGCACGATCATGTCGTGCTCCTGATAGGAGCCACCCAACCGCCCCGTGGCGCGGAACTGCGCCCGGCGAAACGGCGCGACGCGCGCCCGCGTCATCAAGGTGAGCTCGGCGAGATAGCCGTTATGCGTGCCGGCATAGATCGCGGCGTGGAAGGCCTCGTTCGTCTCGTGATAGCGTGCCGGGTCGCCCTCATGCACGAGCTTGCGCAAGGCCTGGTGCAGCGCCTCGAGCCCGCGCCGCTCAGGAACCGTCATGTTGCGGGCGGCAAGCCCGGCGCAAAGCGCTTCGAGTTCCGCCATCACCTCGAACATGTCGTGGAGCTGGCTCGGCGTCGGCAGCGCCACGACCGCGCCGCGATGCGGCCTGACGCTGACGAGCCCGGAGCTTGAGAGCTGGCGGATAGCCTCCCGGACCGGCGTGCGCGAGACGCCGAAACGCGCGGCGAGCTCTTGCTCATCGAGCGGCGTGCCGGGCTCGAGCGCGCCCGAGACGATCTCGTCGGCAATCTGGAGCCGCAAGCTTTCCGTGCGCGTGCGCGGTGGGGCTGCAGGCTTAAGTCCAACGGCGGCGGCGCGGCGAGGCGGCATGGATCAGGACCGGGAATTCAGCGGAAGCGCAGCCACCTGCTTAGCAGGCCAGAGCGTGAGGGTCATGGCGCAGCGCAACCGGGCGTCATTCCGCGATCACGCTGACATGGGCGCTGACGACCCGCCAGCCTTCCGGGAACTTGACCCAGGTCTGGCTTTGCCGGCCGATCTTGCCGGGCATGCTGTCGCGCCGGAACAGCGTGTTGGCCGTGGCCATGGCATCGCCGTAAGCAGTGATGACGGTGCGCTCGATCGTGCGCATCACCCCGACCGGCGAACGCGCCGCACGGAAGGCCGCGATCTCGGCATAGCCGTAGAGATTTTCGCCCACGCCGTAGCGCAATGTCTGCGGGCTGTCCTTGAACAGCGCGTCCAGCGTCGCAACGTCATTGGTCGTCAGCGCTTTCTCATAGGCGGCAAAAGCGGCCTCGACTTCGGCAAGCACGGCGGGGTCGTTGATCTTCATTCGAATCTCCAAATTATTGTCATTCCGGGGCGCGGCAAAGCCGCGAACCCGGAACCCACGACCGGGCGATCCATCCCTGCCTTCAAAGCTCACCCGGTCGTGGGTTCCGGGTTCTTCGCGCTGCGAAGCCCCGGAATGACATGGGTTGGCCTCACAGCGGCGGATGCGGAATCGCGGTCAGCAATTCCTGAGTGTACGCCGCCTGCGGATTGCCCAACACCTCCTCGGCCGTGCCTTGTTCGACGATCGCGCCGGTCTTCATCACGATGACCCGGTCGCAGAGCAGCCGCACCACGTTGAGATCGTGCGAGACGAAGAGATAGCTCATGCCGAGCCGCCCCTTCAGCTCCTCCAGCAGGTTCAGCACCACGGCCTGCACGGAGACATCGAGCGCCGCCGTCGGCTCGTCCAGGATGACGAGATCGGGATCGAGTGCGATGGCGCGCGCGATGCCGACACGGGCCTTCTGTCCGCCCGAAAGCTGGTGCGGAAAGCGGTCGATCAGTTCGACCGGCAGGCCGACGAGCCGCGCCAGCTCCTCGCAGCGGGCGCGCAAGGCATCGCGACCCGAAATCCCGCCCATGCGCAGGATCGGATCGGCAATCGCCCGCTCGGCCGTGAAGCGCGGGTTCAGGCTGTCGGTCGGATCCTGGAAGACCATCTGGATGCGCCGGCGATACGGCGAGGCCGCGAAAGATTTGGCCGGGACTGCGCCGATATCGGCGCCGTCGAAGACGATGCGTCCGCCGCTGGGGTCGATCAGTCGCGTGATCATCATCGAGGTCGTCGACTTGCCGCAACCGGACTCGCCGACGAGGCCGAGCGTCTCGCCCTTGGCGAGCGTGAAGCTGATGCCGTCGACTGCGCGGAAGGCGGCTTTCTCCGACTCCGCCTTGCCCATGAGCCCGGCGAGGACGCTGCCCCCCGAGGGCCGCGGATACTCCTTGACCAGGTTTTCTACCCGCATCAGCGGCTCAGTCCCTGCGGGTATGATTTGAGACGCCCTCGCCTCGGCCGGCGGCCCCCTTGGCGCATCCGGCAACAGATCGGCAAGCGACATGCCGATGCGCGGCGTCGCCTGCATCAGCTTGCGCGTATAGGGGTGCTGCGGATTGCGGAAGATGTCGGCGGCGGCAGCCGTCTCCACCACCTTGCCTTTCTCCATCACCACGACCCGGTCGCAATAGGCCGCCGCCAGCCCGAGGTCGTGGGTGATCAGGATGGTCGACATGCCCCGCTCGCGCGTAAGCTCGACGATCAGATCCATCACCGCCTTCTGGGTGGTGACGTCGAGACCCGTCGTCGGCTCGTCGGCGATCAGCAATTGCGGCTGGCAGGCGAGCGCGAGCGCGATCACCACGCGCTGGCACATGCCGCCGGAGAGCTCGAAGGGATAGGCATCGTAGCGCTCCTCGGGGCGGGCGATCTTGACCTTGGTCAGGGCCTCGATCGCCTTCTCCCTGGCGGTCGCGCGCGTCGCCTGGACATGCTGGAGCAGCACGTCCTCGATTTGCCGGCCGACCTTGCGGATCGGGTTCAGCGCCGCGCGCGGGTTCTGGAAGATCATCGAGATCTCGCGCCCGCGCAGATCGCGCATCTGCGCCTCGTCGGCCGTGACGAGGTCGATGCCGGAGAACGAGATCGCGCCCTCGGCGACGCGGCCTGCCCGGTCGAGGATGCGCACCACGGCATAGGACGTCACCGACTTGCCCGAGCCGGACTCGCCGACGATCGCGACCGTCTCGCCCTTGGCGACCTGGATGTCGATTGACTTGACGGCCTGGACGGCGCCGCGGCGCGTGGCGAACTCGACGGTGAGATTCTTGATGTCGAGAAGGGGTTGGGCCGTCATGCGACGCTCCCGCTGTCATTCCGGGGCTCGCGCAGCGAGAACCCGGAACCCACGACCGGGTGAGATCTGGTGGTCGGAGAGGCCGTGCCCCTGCCCGTGGGTTCCGGGTTCGCGGCTGCGCCGCGCCCCGGAATGACAGAGGTAAATGCAATGACAGCGGTAAATACGTGGGCCCGCATCAATTCCTCCGCTGCGGATCGACGAGATCGCGCACGCCGTCGCCGAGCAGGTTGAAGCAGAACACCGCGATCATCAGGGCCAGGCCCGGAAAGAAGGCGATCCACCATTCGCCGGAGACGATGAAGCTAGCCCCTTCCGCGACCATGATGCCCCATTCAGGTGTCGGCGGGCGCACGCCCAGACCGATGAAGGAGAGGCCGGCCGCATTCAGGATGGCATAGCCCATGGTCAGCGACATCTGCACCGCCATGATCGGCATGATGTTGGGCAGGATTTGCGTCAGCAGCAGCCGCCAGTCGGAATTGCCCGACAGCCGCGCCGCCTGCACGAAACCGGCCTCGCGGCGGACATTCGCCTCGGCGCGGGCGACGCGGGCATAGAGTGGGAAATTGATGATCGCCGTCGCCAGCACGATGTTGGTGACGCTGTTGCCGAGCGCCGCGACGATGCCCATCGCCAGCACGAAGAGCGGAAAGGCCATGATGGTGTCGGCGACGCGCCCGACCAGCTTGTCGACCCAGCCGCCGAAGAAGCCGGCCATGACGCCGGCCAGCCCGCCAAGCACGAAGACGAGCGCGACCGAGAACACCGCGATCGAGAAATCGAGTCTCGTCGCTGCGATGACGCGGCTGAAGATGTCGCGGCCGAGCTGGTCCGTGCCGAACCAGTGCGTGCGACTTGGCGCCTGCAGCGCCGCATTGGTGTTCGAGGCGAGCGGATCATAAGGCACGATCGCGGGGCCGATCAGCGCCGCCAGCAGGATCAGCGCAAACAGCCCGAAGGCGAGCCCGGTAACCGGGTTCTCGGCCACGACATGACGCGCATGTGCCCACAGGCTGGTCGAAGGCGGCGCCTCGAAGCGCAGTACCGGCAAGGCTTCAGCCGGCAGGGTTTCACCGGGAGCGGGCGCGGGCTCTTTCTTGAGGATCTGGGACATGTCGTTCACGGCCTCAACCCTCCAGCCTGACGCGGGGATCGATGACGCCGTAGAGCACGTCGATCATGAGGTTCAGCGCGACATACATCACCGCCATGGTCAGCACGAAACCCTGGATCGGCGCGTAGTCCGACGCGATCAGCGCCTCGACCGCATAGGAGCCGATGCCCGGCCAGGCAAACACCTTCTCGACCAGCACATTCGCGCCGAGCAGGAAGGAGAACACCATGCCGAGCGTCGTCACCACCGGCAGCATCGCGTTACGGAAAGCATAGGTGCCGATGACCTTGCTATTGGTCAGGCCGCTGGCGCGCGCCGTGCGGACGAAATCGGCGCCGAGCACCGCCAGCATCGAGGCCCGCGTCATCCGCGTGATCGGAGCGAGCGAGAAGATGGCGAGCGTCACGGCCGGCAGGATGAGCTGCGAGAAGGCGGCGCGAAAACCCTCGAGATCGCGCGCGAGCAGCATGTCGATCAGCAGGAAACCGGTGACGCCAGGCGGCTCGGAGGCGAAGACGTCGAGCCGCCCGAGTGGTGCCGGAGACCAGCCGAGCAGGAAGTAGAAGAC
The DNA here is from genome assembly GCF_002917105.1 of Allobosea psychrotolerans. Lineage (GTDB taxonomy): Bacteria > Pseudomonadota > Alphaproteobacteria > Rhizobiales > Beijerinckiaceae > Allobosea > Allobosea psychrotolerans. The sequence goes on along the minus strand of NZ_PQFZ01000001.1, from coordinate 413,405 downwards.
ATAGACCAGCAAGAGCCCGGTGAAGAACACCGGCAACGAGACGCCCGCCGTCGCGACGATCCGGCAGAGATGGTCGATCCAGGAGCCCTGCTTCACCGCCGCCAGCACGCCCAGCGGCAGGGCCACCGCCATGGCGAGCAGCAAGCCGGCCAATGTCAGTTCGGCCGAGGCCGGCAGTCTCGCTGCGATGTCCCTGGTCACCGGCTGGCCGGTCGTCAGCGACTGGCCGAGATCGCCCTTCAGCAATGCCGTGACATAGGAGACGAACTGCACCGGCAGCGGCTGGTCGAGACCGAGCTTGCCGCGGATCTCGGCGATGGCCTGTGGCGACGCCGCAGGGCCGGCGAAATAGGCGGCGGTGTCGCCCGGCAGGACCCGCGTCAGCAGGAAGGTGACGATGATCACGCCGATGATCGACGGGATCGTCGTCATAAGGCGCTGGCCGATCATCTTCAGCATGGCGAGGCGTCCTTCTCGTTTGCGCTACTGGGAGCAACTCCCGCCGTCATTGCGAGCGCAGCGAAGCAATCCAGGAGCGGCAGCACTCCAGGTCCCCTGGATTGCTTCGTCGGCTTCGCCTCCTCGCAATGACGGTGAGCGCTCATCGACGCTCACCCCTTCGTCAGGTAGCGGAAATCCGGCTCGCGGCAGGGCTGGAACTGGTAGCCGCCGATCGACTTCTGCATCGCGACGTCATGGGTCGGCTGGGCGATCGGCACCATCGGCACCTCGACATTCACCAGCTTGATGAACTCGACGACGCTCTTGTCGTAAACTGCCTTGTCGGCGGTGAAGCGGGCCTCGTCGACCAGCTTGTCCAGCGCCGGATTCTGGTAGGCGGCGATGTTGAAGATCGAATTGTTACCGTGCATCGTCCAGAACAGATAATAGTCGGGATAGTCGAGCCAGCCGGCGAAGCGGTTGAGGACCATCGGATTGGTCTTCTTCTGGATTTCGCCGCGGAAATTGGCGCCCGGCACCTTCGAGATCTCGACATTGATGCCGATGGTTGCGAGCGCCTCCTTGATCAGCACCGACATCGGCTCGGCCACCGTCGCATTGCCGGCATCGAACAGCAGCGTCGTCGAGAAGCCGCCGCCGGCCGCATCGACCAGCGCCTTCGCCTTGGCGACGTCGGTCTTGTAGGGGAAGGGTTGCGGCCAGGCGACCTTGGGCGTCTCCGGCCCGCCGGACATGTCGACGCCGCGGCCGAACAGCGAGGCCTGCAGCATCTTCTCATAGGGCATCACCCAGGCGACCGCCTGGCGCAGGCGGACATCCTTGAACGGCCCGACCTGCGTGTTGAGATAGCAGCCCCAGACGCCGTTGGGGATCGGCACCCCGACGACATTGACCTTGCCGGCATCAGCCAGATCCTTGAAGTCCTTCGGCGGCAGACCGTAGGAGATGTCGGCGTCGCCACGCTCGATCAGGGCCCGGCGGGTCGAAGGCGAGGCGATGTCGCGCGCGATGATGCGGCGCAGGTTCGGCAGCTTGCCGCAGGTCCAGGCGTCGTTGCGGACATAGATGGTCTCGACGCCGGGCTTCCAGCTCTCGACCTTGTAGGCGCCGGAGCCTGCGATGTTGTTCTTGAGATAGTCCTTCGCCCAGGGGTCGTCGCCGCCATTCTTGATGGCAAGCTCGGAATCGAACACGAAGGGGATGGTGACGGCCAGGTTCGGCAGCGTCATCTTGTCCTTGCGGATGAAATCGATACGGAAGGTCTTGTCGTCGACCACGACGAACTGTTCGGGCTTCTCCAGCGAGCCGGCATTCATCTGCGTCGTGGCGAAGCCGCCGATCGAGACCGCGCGGTGGAGCGACCATTTGACGTCTTTAGCCGTGACCTTGCGCCCGGAGTGGAAGGTGGCGTCGCGTAGCTTGAAGGTGCAGCTCATGCCGTCCGAGGCAAGCTGCCAGCTTTCCGCCAATTCGCCTTCGAGTTCGCCCATCGCGATCGTATTGCCGCCGCCGCCCGGAATCGGCACCGGCTTGAAGCGCAGCAGCCGATCATAGCAATTCAGCGCCACGCCATTGACCGGCTGCGACGAGCCGATGCCTTGCATGTCCAGGCTGTTGGGGCCGTATTCCTGCACCAGAAGCAGCGTCTCGCTGCGGCTCGGCGCCTGGGCCTGCGCAGTGCCGCCACGAGCGAAAGGCAGGCTGAGGCCGGCTGCGATGGCGGTGCGGCGTGTGATTGTCATGGAACGATCCCTCAATGCGCGGACAGGCTGGCATGCGCCAGCAGCCCTGGAGTGGTGCCGGCAACGGAAAGATGCACCTCTCATGCACAGAGCGTGCCGCCCTAAATCTCAAACGAAAGCAGCGCCGCCGGCAGCCACATCCGACTTCGCGGGGCGGCGCCATGGCGCGGCGGAAGCCGATTTTCCCTGCGATCGCTGCGCATTCGCGCCAGAATCGACGTCTCAGTTCTCGATCGACAGCGCTTGCAGAATGAAGCGCATCAATGCACGCTGCGGCAGGCTCTTGGCCGGATTACATGCATCTTGTATGCACGCTGGCAATAATCGCACATTTTATAGGCAATCAGTCAAACCGGCTGCATCGAAGAGATGGCGGTGCGGCGATTCCGGTCGCGGGCTCTAGCGCTCGAGGATATGCGCGCCGCCGTGTACGGAGAGCCGGACGCGCGCGCCCGGCAGAGGCAGATCGCGACCCGGCGAGCGGACGAGGACGCGTATCCGCGCCTCCTCGAATCCGACCCCTACGGTGATGGCACAGAGCGCTCCGCCGAACTCGACCTCCTCGACCTCGCCATGACAGGCGGCAGTCTCCTGGGGGCCGGTCGCGGCTGGCGAGAGGCTGATCTGCTCGGGCCGTAGCATGATTTCGCCGGGGCCACGGCGCGCGCCGGTCTCGGCCGGAATGCGCCCGAGCGCGCAATCGACGAAGCCCTCGCCCAGTTGCGCCTCCAGCATCGTCGCATCGCCAAGGAAGAGCGCGGTCTCGCGGTCCTTCGGCTGCCAGTAGAGCACGCCCGGCGCACCGACCTGCATCAGCCGCCCGCCTCGCAGCACCGCGACCTGATCGGCGAAGGACAAGGCCTCGGCCTGGTCATGCGTCACCATGATCGCAGTGATGCCGGCCTGGCTCAGCACCCGCATCACCGACTTGCGTACCGCCTCGCGCAAACCCGTATCGAGCGCCGAGAACGGTTCGTCGAGCAGCATCAGCGCCGGGCGGCGCGCCAGCGCCCGGGCCAGCGCCACGCGCTGCTGCTGCCCCCCAGAAAGTTCATGAGGGCGGCGGCGCAGCATGGCGCGGTCGAGCTCGACCATCTCCATCAGCTCGCTGACGCGCTGGTCGCGCTCCGGGTCGCCGGCCTCGATCCCGAAGCCGATATTCTCGGCCACATTCAGATGCGGAAACAGCGCCCCGTCCTGCGGCACATAGCCGATGCCGCGCAGATGCGCCGGCGCGATCAAGGGTCCGTCCGCCAGTACCTGGCCGTTCAGCGTCACGCGGCCGGCATCGGGCGCGTCGAAACCGGCGATGATGCGCAGCAGCGTGGTCTTGCCGGAGCCGGAGGGGCCGACGATCGCCGTGCGGCTGCGCGCCGGCACGGTGAGATCGACGCCCTCCAGTGCGATCTGCGGACCGTAGCGCTTGCTCAGGCCGGTGACGTCGAGAAGGCTCACTGTCCGGCCACCCGTCGCGATTGCGCATGCAGGAGCGCCGTCAGAGGCAAGGATAAGGCGATCATCAGCGCCGCATAAGGCGCGGCTGCCGCATAGTCGAGCTCATTCGTCAGCGCCCAGAACTCGGTCGCGAGCGTGCGCGTGCCATTGGGCGCAAGCATCAGCGTCGCCGTCAGCTCGGTAGTGACCCCCATCGCGACGAGCGCCATGCAGGCCGCGACGCCCGGCGCCGCAAGCCGCATCGTCACCGAAAGGATCGCGCCGACCGGCCTGCGCCCGAGCGCGATCGCGGCGCGCTCCAGCTCGACCGGCACCTGCGCGATGCCGGCGCGCAGGCCCACCAGCGCGCGCGGCAGGAACATCAAACCATAGGCGAGGAGCACGGTCGCGACCGTCTGGTAGAGCGGCAAGGCGACCCTGACCGTGATCGTGACCAGGGCGAGCGCGACCACGACGCCGGGCAAGGCGCCGACATAGTAATGGCAGCCTTCGAGAACCCTCTGCAACCGGCCCGGCGCGCGCACTGAAAGCCAGGCCATCGGGATGGCCGCAAGCGTCGTCGCCAACGCACCGCCCACGGCATAGAACAAGGTCTCGCCGAAGGCCGCGGCAAGTTCCCGCGCCTGCCAGATCTCGCTGCCGCCGGCGATGAGCCAGCGGCCGAGCGCATAGGCTGGAACACCGAGCGCAAGCCCGCTCAGCGTCAGAGGCAGCAGCACGGCGATCCCGCGCGCCCGGCCGAGACTGCGGCGCGAGGCCGGGCGCGGCGCGCCCGATCCGACCCGGGCATAGCGCGCATCGCCCCGGATCAGCAGCTCGAGCCCGAGCAGGCCGAGGCAGGAGAGCACGAGCACGCCCGCCAGCATGTTCGCGGCCGGCCCGTTATAGCTCGACTGGAACTGGTCGACGATCGCGGTGGTGAAGGTGTCGAAGCGGATCATCGCGTAGAGGCCGTATTCGGCGAGCAGATGCAGGCCGATCAGCAGGGAGCCGCCGCACAGCGCGATCCGCAATTGCGGCAGCACGACCCGCAGGAACACGCGCCAAGGCGCGAGCCCCAGCGAAGCGGCGGCATCTTCCATCGCTGGGTCGAGGTGGCGAAGCTGCGCCGCGACCGGCAGATAGAGAAACGGCAGATAGGCCAGGACCGAGACGAAGACCGCGGCGAAAAGCCCGTGCATCCCCGGCGCGACGCCGACCCAGGCATAGGACTGCACGAAGGCCGGGATTGCCAGCGGCGCGACTGCGAGCCAGGACCAGAGCCGCGCGCCGGGCACGTCGCTGCGCTCGGTCAGCCAGGCGAGCGCCACCGCCAGCACGATGCAGGGCGGCAGGGTCAGCACTTCGAGCAGCGCCGTATTGACCAGCAATTCGCCGACGCGCGGCCGGAAGATCAGGGCGGACGCCGTCTCCCAGCCGGTCTGGAGCGTGATCCAGAGGATGAAACCGAGCGGCAGCAGCGTGACCAGCGAAACCAGCGCCGCCAGCCCGAACAGGGATTTGGCCGCAAGCTGCCGGACGCGACGCAGCCGCAAGGGCTGCGTCGCGATGACGGCATAGGCTCGCAAGGGCTGTGCCTGCACGGACATGAGCTATCGAACCAGCTAGAGCGTTTTCGAGCGAAGTGGACACCGGTTCGCTCGAAGAAAACGCCAAAAGACGAAGCGGGGCGAGGGCGCGACGCGGGTCACGCCGTCATCCCCCATGATCTACACCTCAGAGCAGCCCGGCCGCCGTCATCAGTTCGGAGACCTTCTTGCTGTCGAGCTTGGAAGGCTCGACCTTCGGCGCCTGCAAATGCGCGATCGGCTCCAGCTTCGGGTTCGATTCAGCACCCGTGGCGATGGCGTATTCGAAGCTGTCGCCGTCCCGCAGCACGGCCTGGCCGCGCTTGCCCGCCATCCACTTCACGAAGGCCTCGGCCTGCTCCTTATGCTTGCTCGAAGCCAGCACGCCGGCGCCGGACGTGCTGAGGAAGGCGCCCGGATCGCCGTTGCGGAAATAGTGCAGCGCGACATTGCTGCTGTTCTCGCCCGTCTTCGCCTGGTCGCCGAAATAATAGTAGTGGTAGATCACCGCGCCATCGACTTCGCCGGCATTGACCGCCTTCATGGCGACGCTGTTGCCGCGATAGGCGGTCGAATTCGCCTTCATCGCCTTGAGCCATTCAGCGGTGATCTTCTCGCCCTTGAGCTCGAGCAGCGCGCCGACGATCGCCTGGAAGTCGGCGCCCGAGGGCGAAGCGGCCCAATGCCCCTTCCACTTCGCGTCCGCAAGGTCGAGCAGCGACTTCGGCAGGTCGCTCTCCCTCAGCTTGCGCGTGTCATAAACGAAGACGGTGCTGCGCGCGGCGACGCCGACCCAGCGCCCGCTCGCCGGCTGGAAATTCGCCGGCACCTGCGCCAGCACGTCCTTGGGCAAGGTCTCGAACAGCCCGGCCTTCTCGACCAGCACCATGGCCGGCGAATTCTCGGTGATGAAGACATCGGCGGGCGAAGCCGCGCCTTCCTGGACGATCTGGTTGGCGAGTTCGGTGTCGCCGCCCTTGCGGATCGTCACCTTGATGCCGGTTTCCTTGGTGAAGCCGTCGGCCCAGGCCTTGGTCAGACTTTCATGCTGCGCATTATAGACGGTGATGCCCTCATCGGCGGCACGGGCGGCGTGCGACGCGCCGGACAGGATCAAGGCGAGCGCGGCGGCGCGCATCAGGGAAGACGGCATCAGCGTCATGACAACCTCTACAACTCCGGTCCTTCAGGGGAGGCGGACCAAGTATCGAGGCTTAGATTCCCGCAGCCGGAAGCTGTCAATTTCTATGTTTTTTCCTTATAATAATTACAAACTGAGAAAAGCGGACGCGCGTTTTCGTGATTTGACCGAAAATTGGCGCAAAGAGCGCATCACGCAATGCCTCTTGTCTTGATCTCCCGTGCGACGAGCATGAAGAGCACCTTCTGAAGCAGGATGCGTTCGGGTGGCCGGCCGCGCCCTGGTCCGCACTTCGTTACGCCCGGATGATCAGACCGCTTCAAGCTCGCAGCAAAGAGCTTCGGGCACCTTGAAAACGCACCACTTTGCGGCCAAATCGCTCGCCGCGACGATTATCCGTTCAAAGAGTTTTGCAGCATGACCGCCACGACCACCGAGAACCGCAGTTTCGAAGCCGACGTCTCGCGCCTGCTCCATATGATGGTGCACTCGGTCTATTCGGACCGGGACGTCTTCCTGCGCGAACTGATCTCCAACGCTGCCGACGCCTGCGAGAAGCTGCGCTACGAGGCGATCGCCAGGCCGGAGTTGATCGGCGACGACCCCAGGCTCGCGATCACCATTGCCGCCGATACCGAGGCCGGCACGCTCTCGATTGCCGATAACGGCATCGGCATGACCCGCGACGAGATGATCGAGGCGCTCGGCACGATCGCCCGTTCCGGCACCCGCGCCTTCATGGATCGCGTCGAGGCGGCCCAGGGCAAGGAGGGCGCCCAGCTCATCGGCCAGTTCGGCGTCGGCTTCTATTCCGCCTTCATGGTGGCGGGCCAGGTCGAGGTCGTCAGCCGCCGCGCCGGCAGCGAGGAGGCCTGGCGCTGGTCCTCCGACGGCAAGGGCGAATTCTCTGTCGCCCCAGCCGCGCTGGAGGAGGCCCCCGTTCGCGGTACGCGCGTTACCCTCTCGCTGCTCGACGACGCCAAGAGCTATGCCGAGCGCTGGACGCTGGAACGCATCGTCAAGGCGCAGTCCGGCCATGTCCCGGTGCCGATCTCCCTCGTCGAGAAGCCTGGCGCCGAGGCGACCGCACTCGCCGACGGAGCCGCGCTCTGGACCCGGCCGAAAAGCGAGATCAAGCCCGAGGACTATGCCGACTTCTACCGCAGCGTGGCGGGCCAGTACGATGAGCCCGCCGCGACGATCCATTTCCGCGCCGAGGGGCGTCACGAATACACCGCGCTCGCCTTCGTGCCGGGCGGCAAGCCGTTCGATCTCTTCGACGCCGACCGCAAGGGCCGGATGAAGCTCTATGTGAAGCGCGTCTTCATCACTGATGAGGCCGAGCTCCTGCCGCGCTATCTGCGCTTCGTGCGCGGCCTCGTCGACACTGCCGACCTGCCGCTCAACGTCTCGCGCGAGATGATCCAGGACAGCCCGCTGCTCGGCGCGATCAAGAAAGGCGTGACCAACCGAATCCTTGGCGATCTCGGCAAGCTCGCGGAGCAGGATGGCGAGGCTTTCACCAAGATCTGGGAGAATTTCGGCCCCGTCATCAAGGAAGGTCTCTATGAGGATTTCGAGCGGCGCGAGCAATTGCTCGGACTGTCACGCTTCAAGACGACCGCCTCCGGCGACACCTGGCGCAGCCTCAAGGACTATGTCGCCGCGCTGAAGGAGAACCAGACGGCGATCTACTACATCGCCGGCGACGATCCCGCGCGCATTGCCGCCTCGCCCCAGCTCGAGGGCTTCCGCGCCCGCGGCATCGAGGTCCTGCTGCTGAGCGACCCGGTCGACAGCTTCTGGGTGTCGAACGCCCCCGATCATGACGGCAAGCCGTTCAAATCCGTGACGCAGGGCGCGGCCGATCTCGGCCTGATCCCGCTGCTCGACGGCGAGGCGAAGCCGCAGCTCGAAACCAGCACCGAAGTCGCGGCGCTGCTCGACGCGATGAAGCAGACGCTGGCGGCCGAGGTCGAGGATGTCCGTGCCTCCGACCGCCTGACCGACAGCGCGGTTTGCCTCGTCGCGACCGACAAGGGGCCCGACCGGCAGTTCGAGCGCCTGCTCTCCGCCGCCGGCCGCCTCGACGGCGCCAACAAGCCGGTCCTCGAGGTCAATCCGCAGCATGAGCTGATCATCCGCCTCGCCGGATCGCAGGACGAGCCGCTGCGCAGCGACATCGCCCATCTGCTGCTTGACGAGGCGCGCATCCTCGATGGCGAGCGGCCGGCCGACGCCAAGGCTTTCTCCGATCGGCTGACCAGGCTCATCGCCAAAGGGCTGGCCTGAACGCGGCCCTCCTAGAGCAGGATGCGAAAAAGTGGGAACCGGTTCTTCGCGCCGATCCTGCTCTAACTCTTAGATGAGAGACGGATTCAGATTTCAGGTGGGATCACACAGTGATCTCACCTGAAATCATCCGACTCTCGCGCGCTGTTCAGGCGAAGTTGAACAGCGTCTGGGGATTGTCGACCAGCATCAACTGGCGCTCGCGCGAGCCGGGCGCGATCTCCGTCAGGAGGTCGACGAGATCGCCATCATCCGGCATCGGCCCACGCAGGTTCACATGCGGCCAGTCGCTGCCCCAGAGCATGCGCTCGGGTGCGTGCCGGGCGAGACTCGTCGCGATCGGCAAGGCGTCGTGAAAAGGCGGCCCGGCAACCGACAGCCGGTCGGCGCCGCTGAGCTTGAGCCAGACGCGGCCGGTGTCGATGAGGCGCTTCAGCGCCACGATGCTGGGGCCGTCCGGCCCTTCCGCCAAGGGCGGCCGCGCCATGTGGTCGACCACGACAGGCGCGGCGATGGAGCCGAGGAAGCCCTCCTGCGTGACGATGTCGTGGCCGGCGACATGGATCGCGACATGCCAGCCGAACGGCGCGACCTTGGCGATGATCGTCCGCATCGCCGCAAGGTCGGGCTGACCGCCGAGATGCGTCAGGAAGTTGAAGCGGACGCCGCAGATGCCGCCAGCGTCGAGGGCCGCGATCTCGCCTTCCGTGCAATCCGGCTTCAGCAGCGCGACGCCGCGATAGCGCCCCGCGCCCTCAGTCAGTGCGGCGAGCAGCGGGCGATGATCGAGGCCATGCCCCTGGCTCTGGACGATCACGGCCCGCGCAATGCCGAGATGGTCGTGCAATCGCCGCAGCGCCGTCTCGGGCGCCGCATTGGGGGTGAAGCTGCGCTCGGGCGGCAGCGGAAAGCGGTCGAAGGGGCCATAGATATGGCAATGCGCGTCGCAGGCGCCGGGCGGCAGCGCGAGCACCGGCTTGCGCGGGTTGGGGTTCGGCGGCGGGCCGTCGGGCTTCGGGGTCATCGTTAAATCCTCAATCGCAACGCGCGGTCATGCCGCCATCGACGACAATCTCGGTTCCGGTGATGAAACGAGCCTCGTCGGAAGCCAGGAACAGCGCCGCATGGGCGGTGTCGCGCCCGTCCCCCATGAAGCCGAGCGGAATGCGGGCGACGCGGGCTGCGAGCAGCGCCGCGACATCGCCATCGGCGCGTTGGCCGGCCAGCCGCGCCTCGACCATCGGCGTGTGCATCTGGCCCGGCACGACCGTGTTCACCCGGATGCGCCTGGGTGCGTATTCGACGGCCGTGACCCGCGAGAACTGGATGATCGCAGCCTTGGCCGCGGCGTAGCCGACTTGCGCCGCGCCGGTCCAGCGCAGGCCAGAGGTCGAGGCGGTGTTGACGATCGCACCGCCGCTATTCGCCTCCATTACCGGGATGACGTGCTTGCAGGCGAGGAAGACGCTCGACAGGTTGAAGTCGAGCTGGCGGCGCCAGCCCTCCTCCGACAGCGCCACCGCCCCGCCCGGCGCCGAGCCGCCGACATTGTTGACGAGGATGTCGATCGTCCCAAAGGTCTCGCGGCAGGCCTGCACGGCCTTCTCGACCTGCGCGCTGTCGGTCGCGTCGCAGAGATGGGTCGCGATCGTGCCGCCAGCCTCCTCGGCGCGCGTCACCGTCTCGGCCATGGTCTCGGCCGTGAGGTCGAGCGCAAAGACCTTCGCCCCCTCGCTTGCGAACAGCACCGCCGCCGCCCGGCCATTGCCCCAGCCCGGCCCGACGCAGCCTGCACCCGTGATCAGCGCGACCTTGCCGGCAAGACGCCCCGCCCCCGCCGTCACGGTTCGAGCTCCGTCGCTTCGCCCTCGGGCAGGCCGATCTCGAAGGCATTCAGCGTCATCGAGACCAGCGTGTAATAGCCGAGCACGCCGACGAGCTCGACCACGCCGGCCTCGCCGAGCTCGCGCACCGCCGCCGCATGCACAGCCGCTGGGACAGCGTGTGTCTCATGCAGCGCCATCGCATAGTCATAGACGGCCTGCTGCGCCCGCGTCGCGAAGTCCGGCTTCTCCCGCCTGGCGATCGCCGCCACGACCGCCGGATCGAGACCCGCCTTCAAGCCCTCGCGCTTATGGACGAACCATTCGTAATGCGAGGTCCAGCGCCGCGCCGTCACCAGGATGGCAAGCTCAGAGAGCAGCGGCCCGAGACTGGTGTCGTAGCGCAGGAATTCGCCAAGCCGCTGGGCCCGGGCGCCGAATTCGGGGCTGTGCAGCCAGGCCCGCAGCGGCGCCGGAACGCGCCCGCGCTTGCCCGAGGCCGCCTCCTGCGAGACGCGTCGCTGCGCCTCATTCATCTCGTCTGGCGTGAAATCCTTGATACGCATGCGCTCGCCTCAATCGCGTCGATAAGGGGCATAAAGATTGAGCAGCTTTGCGCCGTAGTCGCCCGCCACGGCGAACGCAGCCTCGACGTGCTCCGATCCGACGGGACGCGAGAAGGCGGCGAGCAGCCACAGGGCGCCGGCCGTGTCGCGGAACAGCCGCAGCTGGCACAAGCCGTCGAGTCCGGCGGCGCTCTGAAGCAGCGCCGCGACGGCCGCATCACCGGCCCCGGGATATTGCGCCACGCAAAGGCGCGCGACCTCGCCCACGGGCAGAGCCAGCGCGCCTCCGGGATGAAGCTGCTCGGCGACGACCCGTCGCCGCCCGATGGTGCGCGGCAGCAGGCGCTTGCTCCAGGGCGTGGAATTTTCTCCCGAGACGGCGGCATATTCCGGCGTCGCGAGCGCCTCGACGGAATTCAGATCGTAGATCGCGAGCCAGCGCGGCCAGCCTGACAGGCAGACCCAGCGCGAGGCGCTCTCGAAGCCGGGCAGGCCGCGCCGCTGCGGAAAATGCTCGCTGTCATACCAGTCGTTGAACTCCTCCTCGAATGCGGCGGGAGGCTCCATGGCGACGAGCAGCAGCCCCTTAGGCATGGGCGCCCTCCGCGATGGACTTGAGACTGCCGGCATGCCGCGTCAGGAATGGCACGATCTGCGCAGCCATTGCCTGCGCAGCCTGCACCGGCATCAGATGCCCGCTCTCGATCGTCGTGAAGAGTGCATGCGGGATCGCGCGCGCCGTCGCCTCGACCTCGGCGGGCGGGCGCAAGAGGTCGTGCCGGCCGGCAAGGACGAGGCAGGGCATCGTCAGGAAGGGCAGGCATTCGGCCACACGCGTCCCGGCCAGGGCGGCATTGGCCATCGCGTAGCTCTCGGGATCATTGGCAAGGAAGCGCTCGCGATAAGTTTCGAACGCAGCCCCGTCGGTGCGCAATGCCTCCGGATAGGAGCGGGCCAGGCTCGCCTCGACGATCGCCGCCATGCCCTCGCGGCGCGCGAGCCTGGCGCGCCGGTCGAGATAGGCCTTGCGCTCCGGCGCAACCGAAAGCGCCGGCGCGCACAGGGCCAGCGCGTCGACGACGGCCTCGTCGCGCGCCGCGTAAGCCACCGCGATCGCAGCCCCGGCCGCGACGCCGGCAAGCAGGCAGCGTGGCCCGAAACCGGTCGCAGCGACAAGCCGCGCGAGGTCGGCCGCATGGTCCTCGATCGACAGTGCCGCAGGCTTCCGGCTCGATCCGCCGGCGCCGCGCTGGTCATAGCGCAGCACGCGGAAATGCGGGGTCAGCAGGGGGAGCAACCCGTCGAAGCTCTCCAGCGCCCCGCCGAGTTCGTGGATCAGCACAAGATCCGGCCCCTCTCCCCTGATCTCGTAGCGAAGCTCGCAGGAGCCGAGCGATGCATGCGGCATGGGCACAAGTGCCTCAATTCGTCTTGATGTTCGCCGCCTTGACGACGGCCGCCCATTTGTCGATCTCAGTCACGATATAGGCGGCGAACTCCTCCGGTCTGTTGGCGACGACGATCGCGCCCTGCAAGGCAAGCTTGTCCTTGACCTCGGGCGAGCGCAGCGCCTCGACCAAAGCGGCATGGAGCTTGTCGACGATCGGCTGCGGCGTCGCGCGCGGCGCCACGATGCCATACCAGTTGTCCGCGACGACCTTGGGCAGGCCGAGCTCCGCCGTTGTCGGCAGATCGGGCAGGCTTGGCGAGCGCGTGGCGCTGCCGATCGCGATCGCCTTGATCGTGCCGGCCTGGACATGCGGCAGCAGCACCGCGATATCCATGAACATCAATTCGACCTGCCCGGCGATCAGATCGGTCACGGCCGGGGCTGCGCCGCGATAGGGCACATGCGCCATGTCGACCTGGCCATATTGCTTGAGCAGTTCACCGGCCAGATGCGGCATGCTGCCGGCGCCGGACGAGGCGAAATTCAACGTGCCGGGCTTGGCCTTCGCCAGGGCCAGCAATTCGGGCAGGGTCGTGACCGGCACCTTCGAGCCGACGACCAGCAGCTCCGGGACGCTTGCCGCCAATGTCAGCGCCCGCAGGTCCTTGCGCGGGTCGTAGCCGATCGCCTCCTGCATGCTGACGCTGATCGCGAGCGCGCCCGCCGTGCTGATCCCGATCGTGTAGCCGTCGGGCTCCGCCATCGCGACTGCCTTGGTGCCCACGGCCCCGCCCGCCCCGGCGCGGTTGTCGATGACGACCGACTGCTTGACGATCGCCTGCATCCTCTCGGCGACGGCCCGTGCGATCGTGTCGGCAGGGCCGCCCGCGGCGAAGGGCACCACGAGCCTGATCGGCTTGCTTGGAAAGGTCTGCGCGGTGGCCGCCTGGGCCAGCAATAGGGCGGCCATCACGAGCCAGCCGCAAAATCTCGCCTGCATCATCTGCCCTCCCCCTGGGTTTGGTCTTGCCGCTCTTCCGGCGGCCCGATCGAGGCACCGACTCTGGCAGGAGAGACGCAGCGACGCCAAAACCATGTTGGAATGGCCGACCATGCCGTGACGGCATGGCTTGGATCTCTTATGCTCCCGCGGCAATTCGGAGAGGGCGCTTGGATTCCCGCAAGCTCGGATACTTCGCCAGTGTCGCGCGCGCCGGCAGCTTCAGCCGCGCCGCCGAGGAATTGCGGATCGCACAGCCCGCGCTCAGCCGGCGCATCCGCGAACTCGAGGACGAACTCGGCCAGCCGCTCCTCGTCCGCCATGGTCGCGGCGTTCGCCTGACGGCGCTGGGCGCGAGCGTGCTGCAACGGGCCGAGGAGATCGAGCACCTGCTGGCGCAGATCAAGACCGACGCCCGCCAGGACCGCCCTGCCCTGCGCGGCTCGGTCTCGCTCGGCCTGCCGCCGGCGGCGGGCCTGCTGCTCGGGCCGCCTTTGGCCGCGCATATGGCGCAGGCCTATCCCGAGATCGTCCTCAATCTGCGCGAGGGCGTCAGCTCCCTGATCCATGAATGGCTGGCGGAAAAGCGCATCGATGTCGGCCTCGTCTATAATGCGATGCCGGTCGACGGCTTCCGGATCGTGCCGCTGCTGCGCGAGCGCATGGTGCTCGTCGGCCCGCCCGGCGACACCCGCAGGATCGGCGAGACGCCGGAGATCCGCATCAAGGACATCGCCGGGCTGCCCTTGATCATGCCGAGCCTGCCGCACAACAACCGCCGTGTGCTCGAACAGGCGGCCGCGCGCCATGAGGTCCGGCTCGCCATCCGCTCCGAGGTCGACAGCGTCGCGCTGACCAAGGCCATGGTCCGGGTCGGGCAAGGCTATACGATCCTGACCCATGCCTCCGTCCAGGCCGAGGTCGCGCGCGGCGAGCTCAGCCGCCGCGCCATCGACAACCCGCCGATCCTCGCGACGCTGGCGCTGATCATGCGGCAGAGCACGCTCGCCGAACCGCTGGCGCGCCAGCTCGGCTCGGAAATCGAGGCCCTGCTGGCCGGTCTCTGCGGAACCGAGGCCTGGCCGGGGGCAACCCTGATCCCCCCGATTCAGGCAGCGACGCCGAAGCGACGGCGATAATCCGCCGGCGCGAGCCCGGTGACGCGCTGGAACAGCTTGCGGAAGGCCGAGGCATCGCCATAGCCCACCTCCCAGGCGATCTGCGCGACCGGGCGGCGGCTCCGTTCGAGCGCCTCGCGCGCCCTGGCGATCCTGATATGCTGGGCATATTCCGTCGGGCGCAGGCCTGTCGCCTTGCGGAAGCGGCGCAGGAAGGTCCGCTCCTCCAGCCCGGCGCGCGCCGCCAGCGCCGGTACGGCATGGTCCCTGGCGCCCGTCGCCTGAAGCCAGTGCTGCACCTTCAGCACCGCCGCGTCGCCATGATCGAGGCGTGGCACGAAGCGGCCATAGGGCTGCTGCGCCCGCCCCGGCGGATCGATCAGCAGGAAGCGCGCCGTCTCCAGCATCACGCTTGGCCCGAGCAGGCGCTCGACCAGGGTCAGGCCGAGATCGGTCCAGGCCAGGATGCCGCCGGCGGTGATGATGTCGCCTTCGTCGATCACCATGCGGTCGGTGTCGACGCGGATCGTCGGGAAGCGCGCCGCCAGCGCCTCTGCGAAAGCCCAATGCGTCGTCGCCTCGCGGCCCGCCAGCAGTCCGGTCTCGCCGAGCACGAAGGCGCCGGCGCAGACCGAGCACAGCGTCGTCCCCTCGCCATGGCGCCTGGTCAGCCAGGCCGCGAAACCCGCCATGGGCTGCATCTTGGCCGGCATGACCAGGCTCGGAGGAGCAATCAGATGGCCGAGCTTGTGCGCCGGCCCTGGATGGCTGTCGAAGACGCATTCGACTGCCGCCTCATCCCCTGCCGCCAGCTGCCAATGGCTGACGCGGATCGCGGGCGCCTGCGGTTCGCCCTGCGTCGCGCTGATGTCGCTGGCGATGCGGAACAGGTCGGTCAGCCCATGGACGGCCGCCAATTGCACATCGGGATAGAGCAAGAGCCCGATTTCGGCTTTGATCGTCTGAGCAGTCGTCATGCTGTCAGTTTTACCTCGCAGAATGTCGGTTCCGCCAAGCGGCAGCATGCAACGGCGCGGCTATACCGTCTACATCGAGGGCGGCGATCCCACCGCCCCGGCAATCGAAGGGACCAGATGATGAGCACGATCACCACCCGTGACGGCACGGAAATCTACTACAAGGATTGGGGTTCCAAGGACGCGCAGCCGGTCGTCTTCCACCATGGCTGGCCGCTCAGCGCGGACGACTGGGACAACCAGATGCTGTTCTTCCTCGAACAGGGCTACCGGGTGATCGCGCATGATCGCCGCGGCCATGGCCGCTCGACCCAGACCGCGACCGGCAATGAGATGGACACCTATGCCGCCGACGTCGCCGAGCTTGCCGAGGCGCTCGACCTCAGGAACGCCGTCCATATCGGCCACTCCACCGGCGGTGGCGAGGTCGCCCATTACGTCGCCCGCGCCAAGCCCGGCCGCGTCGCCAAGGCGGTGCTGATCGGCGCGGTGCCGCCCGTGATGGTGAAGTCGGAGAAGAACCCCGGCGGCCTGCCGATCGAGGTGTTCGACGGCTTCCGCGCCGCGCTCGTGGCCAACCGCGCGCAGTTCTATATCGATGTGCCAGCCGGCCCGTTCTACGGCTTCAACCGGCCTAGCGCGACGGTTTCCCAGGGCGCCATCAACAATTGGTGGCGGCAGGGCATGATGGGCGGCGCCAAGGCCCATTACGATTGCATCAAGGCCTTCTCGGAGACCGATTTCACCGAGGATCTGAAGGCGATCGACGTGCCGGTCCTGATCATGCACGGCGACGACGACCAGATCGTCCCGATCGCGGATTCGGCCCTGCTCGCGGCCAAGCTGGTGAAGAACGGCACGCTCAAGATCTATGAAGGCCTGCCGCACGGCATGTGCACGACCCATCCGGACATCATCAATCCGGACCTACTGGCCTTCATCAAGGGCTGAGATCTTGGAGCAAGGCAGCCTCGGCTCGACGGGCCGGGGCTGCTGGGCGCAGGCTGGGAGGGGACCGGCGCGGAGAACGGTGAACAACGCTACGCAGCAAGCCAGAGCAGCAAGCGTTGAGGTAACGTAAGCGTTGCGGCTTTCCCGATCTCCAACAGTTCCTCGCCAGATTGGAATGGCACGTCGACGGCGACCTCGGTGGCGCCAATCCTGACTCCGTAGCGGATGCTCGCTCCGAGGAATTCGCGATGTGCGATCACGCAGGGCAAAGCCAAGGCATTGCCTGAGGGTGACTCTGGACCAGTCAGCCCGGCATGCTGCGGCCGAAACACCAGCTTTGCGCCCTTGGGAACTGTCGCGTCGCTCGCTATTGGCACCCTGATCCCGCCGTCGATTACGAAATGACGTCCGGTGCCGGAGTCGACGATGCCGCCAGCGAGGATGTTGGCCGTGCCCAGGAAATTTGCGACGAAGAGATTGGCCGGTCGCTCGTAGAGCTCCATCGGCGTCCCGATCTGCTGGATGACACCGTCATTCATGACCGCGATGCGGTCGCAGATCGTGTTCGCCTCCTCCTGGTCATGCGTGACAAAGATCGTGGTCAGGCCGAGCCTTCGCTGCAGGTCGCGCAATTCGCGGCGAACCTGCACGCGCATCTTGGCGTCCAGGTTCGAGAGCGGCTCGTCCAGCAGGAGCACTTTCGGCTCGACCGCAACTGTGCGCGCCACCGCGACGCGTTGCTGCTGGCCGCCAGAAAGTTGCGACGGGCGCCGCTCGCCGAGATGACCCAGGCCGACAAGATCAAGCGCGATATCGACGCGTCGCTCGATTTCGGCGCGCGCCACGCCGCGTTCCTCCAGACCGAATGCGACGTTCCTTCGAACGGTCATATGCGGCCAGAGCGCGTAGGATTGGAAAACCATGCCGACATCGCGCTTCCAGGGAGGCAGATTCGAGATGTCCTTGCCGCCAATCATGATGCGACCGGTGTCGGACTGGTTGAATCCGGCAACAAGCCTCAGAAGCGTGGTTTTTCCGCAACCGGAGGGGCCGAGGAAGGCGAAGAATTCGCCGGGTCGAATGGTGAGGTTGACGTCCTTCAGGACGTGGTTTGCGCCGTAGGAGAGGTTTATGCCTTCGATGTCGACGGCGAGCGCCGGCGTGGAAATGGATGCGATGGCGTTCATGGTCAGTGGCCCATTCCCTTGGCCTTCTGGCTGCGTTCGATGATGAGCTGGGAGAGGAAAGTGCAGAGCGCCACAAGCAGGACCGCGACCACGCCGAGCGCCGCGCCCGGCCCGCGGCCTGCCGCCGATTGCATGAAGACGTAGAGGCCATAGGCGAGCGGCGCGTCAGAGTTCGACTGGACCAGCATCAGCGTCGCCGAGAGCTCGACGGCGGCCGTTGAGAACGAGGTGACGAAGCCGGCGAGGATGCCGCCTGCCATCAGCGGCACGACGACACGGCGCACCGTGCGAGCCTTGGTCGCGCCGAGATTCTCGGCTGCCTCCTCCAGCGAGACGGAAATCTGCTGAAGCGCAGCATGACAGGCCCGCAGAGCATAAGGCAGGCGCCGGATGGCGAGCGCCAGCACGATCATGATCCAGAACGAGGCGAGCGGCGTGCCGTCGGGCAACGTGACGCCGTAGAACATCCGCAGATAGCCGATGCCGAGCACGACGCCGGGAATGGCGAGCGCCGCCGACGCGGCCCAGTCGAGCCATTCGCGCCCGACGAGCTTCGTACGCAGCACGAGATAGGCGATGGCGACGCCCAGCACGATATCGATGCCGCCGGCAATCGAGGCATAGATCAGCGTGTTCTTGATGTAGAGCGAGCTCTCACCGAAGACGCGGGCGTAATGCGCCACCGTGTATGCGTCCGGCAGAGGCGAAAACGACCAGATCGTCGCGAAGGACAAGAGCAGGAGGCCCAGATGCGGCGCCAGCACCAGCGCCAGAATCAGGATGACGACACCGTAGCCGTACACCGCCTCGAAGGGTGTCATCACCCGCCGGGCAAGGCCGCCGCCGCCGCGCTGCGTCGTAGAGTAGTCGCGGCCCTTCAGCGCCAGCGCCGAGAGCCACATCGCCGCGACCGAAGCGACGACCAGCACGACCGAGATGACATAGCCCATCGGATCGGCGATTCCGATCGAGGTGACGCGCAGATAGGCCTGCGGCGCGAGCATATCCTTGACGTTGAGCAGCAGCGGCGTCGCCAGATCGTCGAAGACCTTGACGAAGACGAGCGAGGCGCCGGCGAGATAGCCCGGCATGGCGAGCGGGAAGACGATGCGGCGGAACAGCCGAAAACCGGACGAACCAAGATTCTGCGCCGCCTCCTCCATCGCCCGGTCGATGTTGCGCAGCGCGGCCGAGAGATTGATCAGGATGAAGGGGAAGTAGTGGACCGACTGAACGAAGATGACCCCGTTCAGCCCCTCCATGAAGCCGATCTTGAAGTCGAACCAGTCGTCGAGCAGCAGATTGACTGAGCCGTTGCGGCCGAAGAAGAGCTGCATCGCGACCGCGCCGACGAAGGGCGGCATGATCAGCGGCAAGAAGCCGAGCGTCTGCACGAGGGCTGCGCCGCGAAAGGCGAAGCGCGTCGTCAGATAGGCCAGCGGCAGGGCGACGACCGAGGCCCAGACCACCGACATCGCCGAAACATAGAACGAGTTCCACAGCGAGCGCATGAACAGCTCGGTCCGGACGAAGTCGTAGATATTGACGAGCGTGAACGTGCTCGTCCCCTTCTCGGTGAAGGCGACGTAGAGCACCGTCGCGACCGGCAGCACCAGGAACAGCCCCAGGAACGCCGCGATGGCGAGCGCCAGCGCGATCTGGCCGGGCGTGGCCGTGAGGCGTTTAGCGCTGACTGTGGCGAGGATGGCGGTCATGAGGGCCTGTCGTTACGTGTCATCCCGCGCAGTGCCGCGGCGCAGATGCGGGAGCGTCATCAGAAAGCGGTAGCGTCTCGTCGCGCGGTCCCGTTTCCGCGCAGCAGCGTTCCACGCTGCTGCGCGCGGGACGACACGCCTCGTCACCGCGCCGCCTTCAGCGCCTCGTCCGCCTTCACCTTCGCCTTGCCGTAGTTGTCTCGGGCAAAACTCGCCCACTGGCTTTCGACTTCGGCCTGGCGCGCGCCCTTTTCCTTGGCTCCGCTGAAGGCGCCACGCAATTCGGCGCTGGCGGACTGCACCTCGGTGACGGGAAGCGCCGCGATCAGGCTGCGGGCCTCGTCGGCCAGGGCCTTGGCCTGCGGGTTGGGCTTCCTGGCGAGCGCCGCATCGACCTCATGCAGGGTCTTGGTGACTCCCTTGAGCGCGTCGAGCTGGAACGAAATCAACTGGTCGAAGAGCGTGTCGACGACCGCCGTGCGCGCCTCCGACTTGTCGACATCGAAGCCAATCATCTTCTGGAAGCGCGGATCGGTGAAGGGGTTGGGATAGTCCGCACCGGCCTTGGCGTAGACGGCGGGGTTGACCGGCAGGCGGCGGATGCCCGGCTCCAGCAGCACCTCCTGCCCGTTAGGCGAGAGGAGGAATTCGATGAAGGCTTCGGCGGCGGCCTTGTTGGGCGCGTTCGTGACGATGCCGACATTGGCGGGCACAACCGTGGTCACGCTCGGATAGACGAATTTGACCGGGAAGCCCGAGGCCTGCGCCGAGAAGGCGAAGAAGTCGATGACGATGCCGACGCCGACCTGACCGGAATTCACCGCCTCGGGCACGCCGAAGGAGCGGTCAGTGATCGTGCGGAAATTGCCCGACATCTCCTTGATGGTGCGCCAGCCCTTGTCCCAGCCTTCGCCCTGCAGAATAGTCTCGATCGTCAGATGCGTCGTGCCCGAGCGCGCAGGCGAGGCGATCGAGACATGGTCGTAGAACACTGGCTTGGCGAGGTCCTGCCAATCCTTGGGTTCGGGCAGCTTGTTAGCCTTGGCGTAACGCTCGTTCCACATGATGCCGTAACCCGACGCCGCAAAGCCTGAATAGAAGCCCTGCGGATCATTGATCGGGTAGGAGCCGATCTTCTCGGGGATGCCGGTCGCCCTGGGCTTGTAGGCGGTGAGCAGCTGCTTGCCCTTGAGCACCTCGAAAGCGTCAGGCGCCGAGGCCCAGAACAGGTCGACCTGGTTGTTGGCCCTGGTCTCCTCCAGATATTTCACGCCTGCATTGGTGTTGCGGTTCTGGACCTCCAGCGTGACGCCGGGCATCGCCTTCTCGAAGGCCTTCTTGATCGGGTCGGTGACATCTTTCGAGAAGGATGTAACGACCGTGACCTTGCCCGCCGGGGCCTGAGCGAAAGCGGCGGAGGTCGCAAAGCTGAAGCCGAGCGCGGTCGCGAGCGCGATCCTGCGTGTGATCATGTCGTCCTCCCAATTATTAAACATCGCCGACGTCGAGGTCGGTCGAGATAGCCGGACCGCATGTCCAAGCAGCGGCAAGTCATAAAACTGTCACAAAACCGGACCCGATGTCATCCTGCTCCTTGTGATGAAACGTGGTTGGATTGTCGGCGGTTGATGCCGCTTCCATCCTTTCCGACGATCCCTGATCGTTTGTACTCGCCTCGACTTGTCTCATCGGCCGGAGAGATCCGGATCGGCCCGAAGATCGCTTTTCAGAAACGCCTTCCCAAGGAGAACACATTCTTCGACCTGTTCGAGAGCCACCCTGTAACGCTCGTGGCCAGCGCCGAGGCCTTGAACGGACTGCTTGCCGGCGTGGTGCCTGTCCCGGAAGGATGCGCCGAGGTCATCGCCTAGGAAGACCGCGCCGACGAGATTGCCGGCCAGCTGATGCTGGAAGTCGGCCGAACCTTCATGCGCGTCCAGCGCTCCGTGCCAGGACGGAATGAATCTGTGAGATGACGGCGGCGCCTTCGCCGGCGGCGGCGGCGACCCGCTTGGTCGAGCCGGCACGCACGTCTCCAACGGCAAAGATGCCTGGACAGCTGGTTTCGAGCGGCAGCCGCTCGCCGTCGCCGGCGCGCTCCCCGGTGAGGACGAAGCCCGTTGCGTCGAGCGCCACGCAGCCATCGAGCCAGTGCGTATTGGGATCGGCGCCGATGAACAGGAAGAGGTGGCGCGAGGTGCACTCCCGGATCGCACCGGTCCGGCGGTCCCGAAACCGCGTCCCGGTCAGGCCTGTCGCCCGGTCGCCGTGCAAATCGACGATCTCGCTGTCGACATGCAGTTCGACATTGGGCAGGGCCGCGATCCGATCGATCAGGTAGCGGGACATGGTCTGCTCGAGAGGGCGGCGCACCACCAGGTGGAGGTGCCTGACCTGCGGTGCGAGATAGGCGACCGCCTGGCCCGCCGAATTGCCTCCGCCGACCAAGACGACATCCTCGCCCGCACAAAGCCGCGCCTCGACGGGCGATGCCCAGTAGGAAACGCCGGCCCCTTCCAGCGCTGCGATGTTGGGAATGTCGGGCTGCCGGTAGCGCGCTCCCGAGGCGATCACGATCGTGCGCGACCGCGCCGTGCCGCCGTTGCTGAGCTCGAGGGTGAACGGGGCTTCCGCATCCGCTCCGTGACAGCGGAGCAATTCGACGGTCAGCGGAATGGCGAGCTCGGCGCCGAACTTCGCCGCCTGGTTGAAGGCCCGGCCCGCGAGGGCTTGTCCGGAGATGCCGGTGGGAAAGCCGAGATAGTTTTCGATCCGGGCGGATGCGCCGGCCTGCCCGCCGAAGGCGCGGCTGTCCAGGACCAGGACCGACAACCCTTCGGATGCGCCATAGACGGCCGTGGCAAGCCCGGCCGGCCCGGCCCCGATGACCGCCACGTCATGGATGGTCTTCGGATCGAGATCCGGTGTGATGCCGAGACAGGTCGCGGCATCGGCATTGCTCGGGCTTCTGAGCACCGTACCGTTCGGACAGATCATCAGCGGCAGGTCTTCGGGGGCGACGCCGAGCCGTTCGACCAGTTCGCGCCCCTCCTGCTCGCACGCGGCAATGACGGTGTGGGGATAGCCGTTGCGGGTGAGAAATCCTGACAACCGGACGATGTCAGGATCGTCCCGACGTCCAACCAGGATCGATCCTGCGCCACCGGTCTGCCCCTCCTCGATCAGCATGACGCGCCGGAGGATGAAGGCGCGCATGATCGTTTCACCGACATCCGCCGATCCGATGACGAGCGCACGGAGATGCGAAGCATCAAAGGGGACAGCAACCGCACCAGCCTCCCCCGCCACGACCGACATGAGGGACGGGCGGCCCGAAAGCTGATTGGTCTCGCCGGTGAACTGGCCGGGACCGTAGGTCGTGACCAGCGACGCCCCGCCGGCTGCGCCGCGCCGGATCGCGTCAGCCGAGCCATCGAGCATCAGCCAGGAGGGAGCGTCGCGGGCACCGATCTCATAGACGATCTCACGCGGGCCGAAGCGGCGCGGTGCGCCGCTCGCAAAGCGACGCGCCGTCGCGACCTGAAGGGCCGACAGTGTCGGAAAAATCTGCTCTCGCCGAGCCTCGCCGATTGCCATGGGGTGACCTCCCTATCGGGCTTATGCCACTTCTCGTGCGCGACACTATCCGACCAGATGAGGAGCTTGACCGCAAATCTGCAGTCAGACAGCTGCGTGCGCCGACGGCACCCGTTTTGGCGGCCACCTTGGCTTCACAAAGAAACCCCGCTTCGGGAAACTGAGGCCATAACAGGGGAACGGCATCGACATCCTCGCCTTGGTATGCGCTCTCAGCCCGGACAGGGCTGCCCGGCCGCTCCCCACCGAGCCATGTCCTTGACGTGGTCTTCGAACGTTCCGGGCGGCGTCGAGCGGCCCCCGGCTTCCCATGCCCTGGGGATGAATCCGCTCAGCGACGCATCGTGCCTCAAATGCTGAAGGAGACCGGCCGCGTCGCGGCCGCCATTTCGCTTGGGGTCCTTGAGCTGGGCGCAGATCTCGGCGCCGCTCTTGCCGAACCAGATGAATTCCACAGGGGCGAGCTGCCAGTCGATGCCGGCATGCAACGGCGCCGGCGCCGGTGGGTTCGGCAATGTCGAAGTGACATGGCAGGTCGTACAAGGCACCGTCTCTACTCCGGTGCGGCTCTTTCCGCCATGAATGTTCATGCCGTGGACTCGGGATTTGCTTTCGCCGGCCGGCGTCCAGATCGGAACGGCCTTCGCATCGACATGGCAATTGGCGCAGCGCGGATGCGTCACGACCGCCTCGATCCTTTTCCAGGCCTGTAGCCCCTCGGCCCGGCTGATGCTGCCGGGCGGCAAGGCATCCTTCGACTCGTCCTTGGCCAATACGAAGCCCGTCAGCGCGACGATCGATGAGCCGGCAAGGGTGAGCGCGATCAGAGTCATCTTCCTCATGGCCCGCCCTCACACGAAATCGATGAACTTGTTGAAAGGCATTTCCCGGATGCGCTTGCCGGTCGCGGCGAAGATGGCATTGGCCAGCGCCGGCGCCGCAGGCGGCACGGGGGGCTCCCCGATGCCCCTGACCGTGTAGTCGTTCTCCAGGCCGCGCACCTCGATCACCGGGCACTGATACATGCGCATGGCTTCGTGGTGGTTGTAGTTGGTCTGCTGCACGCCCCCTTTGGCATAGGTGAGCTCGCAGTTCATCGCATGGCCAAGGCCCCAGACGACGCCGCCCTGGACGAGGTTCTCGAAATTGACGGGATCGACGATCTTGCCGACATCGGTCGCCACCCAGACCTTGTCGATCTTGATTCCCGCCTCGGTCGCGGTGACCTCGACGATCTCGGCGACAGCCGTTCCAAACGACTCGACGAACGCCACGCCACGGCCTTTTCCGTTGCCGAGCGGCCCCTTCCACTCTGCCATCTCGCCGACGGTTTCCAGGAGCTTCCGGTAGATCGGAATCTTGCACATCTCGATCCGCGCCTTGAGAGGATCGAGCCCGGCGGCGTGGATCAGTTCGTCGACGAAACTCTCGGTGAAGAATCCGTTGGCGGAAGCCCCCACGGATCGCCAAGTCGTGGACGGCGACAGCCCTTGGACCTCGAAGCTCGTCGCCCGATAATGGGGAATGTCGTAGTAGACATTCCAGATGCCGACCGCCAATTGGCCGTCGGGATCCTTCGAGGGCGAATCCATCCGCGCCAACAGTTCCTTGAACGGGGCTGTCGCAGCGACTTGGACATCGGCCGCGACGATCTTTCCGCCCTTGACGGCGCCTCGATACCTGCCCATCGCGATCTGGCGGGGGATGTCCTGCAGGAAATCCTCCTCCCGCGAGAAGATGAGCTTTATGGGGGTCCCGCGCATCTGGTTCGCGATCTCGGCGAGCACCTTGACGTTCTCGAACTCAAGGCGATGCCCGAAGCTTCCGCCCATCCACTCGTTATGGAAGGTCACCTGCTCCGGCTTCATGCCGATTGCCTTCGCGGCGAGGTACTGCACCGATTGCGGCGTCTGGTGCCCGAGCCAGATTTCCATGCCCTTGTCGGTCACGATGCCGATGCCGTTGAGCGGCTCCAGCGGCTGATGCCCGACATAGGGCGCGCGATATTCCGCCTCGACCAGCGTCCCCTCCTTCAATCCGGCGTCGATATTGCCGTCATTGCGCCATTCCTTGCCGAGGAATTGCGGAACGAAGGACGAGGCCACCGTTTTCCAGTGGTCGGCCTGCTCGGCCGGATATTTGCTCGGCTCCCATACGCAGTCGACAAGCTCGGCCGCTTGCATCGCGTACCAGCTGTTCGTCGCAATGACCGCGATGCCGTTCGATATCTTGAGGATCTTCTGGACCCCTGGCATCGCCTGAGCTTTGCTCGCGTCGTAGGATCTGATCGGCTGCCCCTTGTTGGGGTTCAGCTTGACGGCCGCGTACACCATGCCGTCCATCGTCCGATCGATGCCGAACTTCATCTCGCCGGTGACCTTGGACCGGATGTCGAGACGCTCCATCGGCTTGCCGAGAATTCGCCATTGCGATGGGTCGCGGAGCTTGGTGACCGCGATGGGCGCGATCTTCGCCGCATCGGCCGAGAGCGCGACATAAGGAATCTTCGTCCCGTCAGGCAGGATCACGTTTCCCGCTGCCGTGCGTAGCTCGGCGGCCGCGACTCCGCTGCGCTTGGCTGCGGCCGCCTTGAGCGTTTCCCGCGCCATCGCGCCGGCCATGCGCAGCTTGTCGTAGGTATCGGGGATCGTGCTGGAGCCCCCGGTCATCTGCAGCCCGGCCTGCCTCAGCCACTCCAGCGCTGCCGCGCGAGCCTTCTCAGCTTCGGGGCTCTGGTCCGGCGCCATGAAGGGCGCAAGTTCGTGGGCAAAGCCGGTGTTGAAATAGGCGGGGCTAGGTCCGGCGAAGCGGATCTCGAATTGGCCGGGCTCGAGGTCCAACTCCTCGGCGATCATGAGGGGCTGGATCGAACCGACACCCTGGCCCTTGTCGGCATGCTGGGCGATCAGCGTGATCTTGTCCGGGCTGATCTCGACCCAGGGATTGAAGGTAACCGAGTTCGGACCCAAGCCCGCTGCCAGCGGGTTCGCCGCGGCGGCGGAAGACGCGGCCTGCTGCGCCTGGGCGTACTGCCCGAAAGCAACGCCTCCGGCGACCGCGGCGGAGCCGAAGACGAAGCTACGGCGCGAAAGACTTGGCATCTCGCCCATGTCATTTCCCTCCCATCTTCGCGGCGGCGGCATGGATCGCGACACGAATGCGCTCATAGGTTCCGCATCGGCAAAGATTGCCCGACATGACCTCGTTGATGTCCTCGTCGGTAGGCTTCGGAATTGCCTTGAGGAGCGAGATGGCCTGGATCATCTGGCCAGTCTGGCAGTAGCCGCATTGCGGCACCTGATGCTCGATCCAGGCTTCCTGCACAGGGTGCAGCTTGCCGTTGCCGACCGCTTCGATGGTGGTGATCGCCTTGCCTGCGACATCGGCCATACGCGCCTGGCACGAGCGAACGGCTGCTCCGTCGATCTGCACCGTACAGGCGCCGCACTGAGCTATTCCGCAGCCATATTTGGGGCTGGTAATGCCGAGCTCATCGCGCAAAACCCAGAGCAACGGCATCTCTGGGACGACGTCGACCTGGTGCCTGGTCCCGTTGACTGTCAGTTCGAGCATGCCGATACGTTCCTTCCGTCAATCTATCGGTCGTTGTCGCGAATGCGGCCTTCCGTGGGTCCGCTGATGGCCGCGGCTGCCGCCTCGGCCACCGCAATGTCTTGTTCGACCGAACCCGCACTGGCGCCCACCGCGCCGACGATCTGGCCGTCGATCTTCACAGGCAGGCCGCCGCCGAAGATCACGACCTTGCCGCCATTGCTCTGCTCGATGCCGAAGAGTGGCGCGCCGGGCTGTGCCATCGCCGCCAGATCGGACGTCCGCTTGTCGAATATCCTGGCCGTGACCGCCTTGCCGATGGCGAGATCGATGCTCCCGATCAGGGCGTCGTCCTGGCGCACGAAAGCGATGAGTGCGCCCCCGTTATCGACGACCGCGATATTGTAGGCGACCCCAATGCTGGCGGCCTTGGCTTCACCCGCCTCGACAATCCGCTTCGCTTCGGACAGCGAGAGGCTGTAACTGGAGCGCGGCATCGTCGTCCTCGCCTGGTCTCGATCGGGGTCGCATCGTTTTCGGGCCGCGCACATCCGCGGCATGGCCGCTCACACGGCCGCTTCCGTAAAATCGCAATGTTCTTCTTGATTGACGGACACTTGTCCCAGGTCTCGCCGGAACCCACGCGCCGCATCGTTACTGAGGCTTTACTAGCACCAGAGCCGTGCGGTGCGGTGTAAAAAGACGTAAAATTGAGCGCCGACTTGCGGTGCGGGCCGCCCTCCGCGATCGCAGCGGGGAAAGGACGAAGTGGGGGTGCGTCGCGACGGCCAAGCCCGGCGCGACGAGAGACGCCATCATCACGCACAGCTCCAAGGGATCAGGTCAGTTGGTTATGCGCTTGAGCGCTCGTCGTAAACTTATGTAGCCGTCCCCATCGAAGCCCTCCGTCAACTGCGTCAGACGCGCAGTCAGCAATCTGCGGGCGTGACCGGTCCGGCCGCTCGCATCCAGTATTCGCGAAAGACTGATCGCTGTGCGCAGCTGCCAGGCGAGGGCCCGCTGCTCGTGAGCCAGCTCGATTGATCGGGCGAAGTAGATTTCGCCTTGCTCGACGTCATGCCGATGGAACGCGATCTCACCCTTGAGGCGGAATATTTCCGGGGCGATCCAGCGATCGCCGGCGCTCGTCGCGTGCGCTATGGCTCCCTCGACAGCAGCATCCGCGGCATCCAGGCGGTTCGCGAGAACAAGCCCCTCGACGAGCGCAACCATAAAGGCGGAGTAATGCTGCATGAAACGTGCGCTGCGAAGCTGCTCGACAGCCGTCTCGATGAGAGGCAGCCCGCTTTGAATCTCGCCCCGCCGAAGCAAGAGCTGGCCGCGATAAGCGGTGGCGTAGATGTGCCAGACATCCAGCCGATGCCGATCCGTTTCCTCGAAAAGGAGATCGGTTTGCTCCTCCGCATAATTGAGGTCTCCCTCGAGAAGCGCCAGCGGCGAGGCTGCCTGGGCCAGCGCAAAGCATAGTGAGAGGCGGTGATCGATCGCGCGGGCTGCATCGACACTGGCATCAGCCGCACGCATCGCCTCCTCTGCATAGCCTTGAACCCAAAGGATGCGGGCCTGCGTCACCAGGGCCGCAACCTGCGGAGCGACCTGATAGCGGACGATATGTCGGCGATGCCTCGGCACATTGTAGTTGGCGAGCATGCGTTCGATATGGCTTCGGGCTCTCGCCTGATCCCCTAGAAAATGCAGCGAGGTGCCGATCAGCCGGTCTGCGATGATGCAATCATCGGGGTCTGCCGATTGCTGGGAGACTTGCTTGAAGCGGGCGGCGGCTTCACTGGCATCGACGAAGGCCGCGCTCTTCATCTGCCCGGCCCAAAGACCCCAGAGCGAGCGTAGGCGGTAGTCGTTGTCCCCTGCTCGCTCTGCGAGGTCGCGGGCCAGGATCCAGGCGGCCCCTGTCTGGTGTGCGGTGCTGGCCTTGTACATCAAGGACCATGCTCGTGCGGCCTGCAGCTTCATCACCTCGCTTTGGCCAGGCCTTGGCTGATCGTCACGAAGATCGAGTGCTTCTTCCACCCATTGATGGCATTCGTTGACGAGGGAGAGACGCAGCCACAGAGGGACCGTCTCGACGGTCAACACGACCCCGAGCTCTCGATCACCGGTCGATGAGAAAGCCCATTGCAGCGCCCTCCGCGTATCCGAGAGGATCGAGAAGGACCGGGCGAGCGCGGCTTGATCGTCCTCATCGAACAATTCGACCAATTCGGCGAGAAGCTCGCAGCAAAGGACCGCATGCCGCTTCGAGACATGGTTCTCTTCGGGGGCCAGGGCGAGCTTTTCCCTCGCGTAGGCGCGCGTGGTTTCAAGGAGAAAGAAATGGGTGTCGTCGCCGTGCATGTCGGGCGTTACGAGAGACTGCGCGACGAGATCGGCTATGCCTTCGACGACATCGGATACGGCCAATTCGTCTCCGGCAACCACCGATGACGCCGATTGCAAGGTGAACCTGTTGGAGAACACCGCCAGCCGCCGCAGAAGTATTTGATCTCGCGGCTTGAGCAGCCTGAAGCTCCAATCGAGGGTGGCGCGCAACGTCTGCTGGCGAGGCATGGCCCGGCGCCGGCCCTTCGTCAGGACCGAAAGCGCATTATCCAGGATAGCCGCCAATCCGCGAGCGCCAAAGGCGTCCAAACGTCCAGCGGCGAGCTCCAGGGCCAACGGTATTCCATCCAGGCGCCGGCATATTTCAATCACAGGCTCGACATCGTCTTCGTGCAGCTGGTAGCCGCCCGATCGCAAGCCTGCTCGCTCGACGAACAGCTCGATTGCCGGATAGGCGATGGCTTCCCGTAGGGAGAGACCGTTCGTGGCCGGCGGCACTTCAAGCGGGTGAAGACGGTGGACCCACTCGCACTCGGCACGCAGGGGCTCGCGGCTTGTCGCCAGGACATGGATTGCTGGAGCGTCCCGCAGGATTGCTTCGATGATATCGGCGACGGCATCGATGACGTGCTCGCAATTGTCTACGACGATCAGGCACGCCTCGTCTCGGATGTGCTGAACGAGGCTCGATGTCGCCTCGTCGTTGACTATGGCTATGTCGAGCGCGGACGCAAAGGCACGCAGGACGACCCGTTCATCGGATACCGGGGCCAGATCGACGAAGCATATTTTCCTCCAACGGCCTGCATCCGGCCCTTCAATCAGTTGAGACATGACCGAGGCCACGAGCGTCGTCTTGCCAACGCCGCCGGTACCGACGACCGTCACAAGGCGGCGATGCCCGATTTCCCCCAGAAGCGTTCGCGAAGCCTCGGCCCGGCCGATGATCTTGCCGAGCGCAGCCGGCATCGACCTCAAGGCCGGGTTCTTCGCGGGCGGCTTCAGGCCGGCCTGGGAAGGCGCAACTATGCGTCCCACCGGCGCTATGAACGCGTATCCACGGCTCGGGGCGTTGACGATGTAGCGCCTGCCCTCGCGCCCGTCGCCCAATACCTTGCGCAGCTCCGCGACCTGGACGCGAATATTGGCATCCTCGACATGCGTCGTCGGCCACGCATGAGCGAGGATGTCCCGCTTGCTTACGAATAGCCCGGCGCGTTCGACGAGCAGGCACAGAATATCGAACGCCCTGCTCCCGATCTGGACCCGCCGGCTTCCCTCGACCAAGGCGCGACTGCGAGGAAACAGAACGAAATCGCCGAAACACAGCCCTTCGTCCATATCGCGCCCATCGACATTGGGCGACGCATCTGCGCTGCCGGACCACCGCACCGCTTGTCCTGCGACAGCTTTCCGGTCGCCCTCGAGATGAGGGATGTCTGGGCTGTCCGCTGGCGCCTTGCTTGCCATGTCGCTGCGATCCAGAACGCCTCTCGTCTGGATTGAAACCTAAGGTAACCCTCGTTTTCAAGCACGCCGTGGCGGCCTGCATCGAACCTGGCAGATGTTTGACTGAGGTCCAGACAAACGCGTCAGGCGCGAACCGGCCGACACGGAGCTTGCTGCCAAGCCCTCGGAGGCCGCCTTCTGCCGGCATTAACAGCCCGATCGACTCCCTGCCCGGCGCAATGCGCCTACGGCCCAACTGGAGCCGGTGGAGGCAATCTCGAGAACAAAATCAACAGCGCTAGCTGGATATGGTGGGCCGGGCCGGACAAATCTGCGAACACTTATGTAATTGAAATTGCCACATAATATCCCGGATCGCCAAAATGGCGTCGCGAGGCGCCACATGGCACCGATGCGCGGATAGTTCGGTGCTGCAACGCGTCGGCACCGGTTCACATTGAGAAGATTGCGGGACCACTACCGGCTTCCTCTGGTGGCGCGCCGGCCAATTGAAGAGCGAGGCCTAGTGCTGCCGCGATTGTCGGTTGAGTTTCACAAATCGGTAGACGACGCCCGCTACCACCGGGCGTCGCTCCTTGCGGTCATGTGAGGTCCGGCACTGGGATCGAGCGCGTCACCAGGCCATCTCCGACGAAGCAGGAGACATTCACCACGTGATGAGCGGTGAGCGGCGCAGCCACGCCTCGCCCTCAACCTGATCCACTACGAAGCGTGCGACGTCTTCACGGGCGATATTGCCGCCGTGAAAGCCGGAGAGATCGTCTAAGGCGCGCACGGTGCCGCGGCCGGGCTTGTTGTTCAGGATGGTGGGACGGACCAGCACCCAATCGAGCCCGCTCTCTTTGATGATGGCCTCCTGCCGGTTCTTGTCGGCATATACATGGCGTAGCAGCAGCGGGAAGATCAGGGTGTCGAAGAGAAATCCACCATGTCCGACGCTGTTGCCCGCGCCCATCCCGGTGATAGCGACGAGACGAGTAACACCCTCGCTTTTCATCGCGTCGACGAGCCTGCGCGTCGCAGACGAAAGCAGGGTCACCTCGCGGAACGGGCTGGCCGGCGTCCCAAGCGCACTCACGACGGCGTCGCGGCCCCTGAGAGCTTCGCGCATCACAGTCTCGTCGCGAGCGTCGCCGATGACGAGCTTGACACCTCCGAGATCGCGTCCTTTCTCGGCCGAGCGGACGAGGACCGACACGTCGTATCCTCGCGCCAGAGCTTCCTTGACGATCAGGCGGCCGGTGCCCCCGGTCGCCCCGAGAATCAAAATCTTGGAATGTGGAGTGGGGATCTTGTCGTTCCCGGAACCAGCCATGATTGCCTCCTCGGCAAGGGAGCCTCTCAATGAGGCCGCCGTTTCTCCAGCATCGTTTACTGACCCATTTCAGTGCCAACTAGGCATCATATTTGGACAGATCGTTTCATGAGTGGAACGACAGACACGATTTTGGAGTTCAAGCGACGGGCCGTCGGCTGCGAAACAGCAGGTCAGTCGGCCCGCTGTAAGGCCGGCGTCTGCCGCGTCGGCCGGTTGATCAGTGAGGCTCCTGCTTGGCGCGAGCGGCTCCGCCCTACACGGCCTTGGAAAGGCTTTCATCTCCCGACATACGCGGCCAGTTCGTCGGGCGTTCCCTTCGGAAAAGCTGCCTTCAAATGCTCAAGGAAGGCCGACACGCGAGCACTCAGCAGCCGCCGTGTCGGGTAGAGCGCCCACAAGGCGATGTCCGGTCCTTCCACATCGCCCCAATGCACCAGTGTGCCGGCGGCGAGGTCGTGGCTGACGAGCGACACGGGAAGGCGCGCGGCACCCACGCCCATTCGCACGGCGTCGCGAACCATGACCAGGGACGACAGGCTCAGGATCGGATTGACCGCGATCCTCAACTTGCCCTTCGACGTCGTCACATCCCAGGCCTCGCCCTGGCGGGCTAACCCACGCACGACGGCCGGGATGGCCGAGCCGTCTGTGAGCGGCGTCAGGTCCGGGCTCGCCACCACCACCAGCCGATCGTGCAGGAAGACCCGCCCGACGAGGCTTTCATCGGGCTCCGGATTGACCCGGATCACCAGATCATAGGCTTCCTCGATCATGTCGACGGACCGGTCCTCGGTCGTGACCTCGAGCCGGACCTCCGGATATTTCAGCGCAAAGCCAGCGGCCAGCTTCCCCATTGCGGTCTGGGAAAAGAGCAATGGCGCGCTGATCCGCAACCGTCCTCGGGGACTATGTCCACCCGAGGCGATCGCCGCAGCCGTCTCGTCGAGTTCGGTGAGCAACTGGCCCGTCCGCTCGAACAGCGCCCGCCCCTCCTCGGTCAGCTTTAGGACGCGTGCGCCCCGTTCGAACAGGCGGAGATCAAGGCTGGCCTCCAGTTCCGCGACGCGGCGGGACAGGGTCGCCTTGGGACGGCCTGCGGCGCGCGAGGCTTTTCCGAACCCTCCGTGACGGGCGACCAAGTTGAAATCGGCAAGGGCAAGCAGGTCCATGTGTTCCACCACTGAGACGGTCTGTCCAGATATAGCGTCTATTGGCGCGGATATGGATCGCTAA
Organism: Allobosea psychrotolerans; assembly: GCF_002917105.1. GTDB lineage: Bacteria > Pseudomonadota > Alphaproteobacteria > Rhizobiales > Beijerinckiaceae > Allobosea > Allobosea psychrotolerans. The sequence goes on along the minus strand of NZ_PQFZ01000001.1, from coordinate 380,490 downwards.
ATTCGGGACAGCCAAACGGCTCAACCCAGGAGTTACCTCCATGACCATTCTCGTGACCGGCGCGACCGGTAATGTCGGCCGCAACGTCGTCGAACAGCTCGTGAACCGTGGCGCCGATGTGCGCGCTTTGGTCCGCGACCCGTCCAAGGCCAGCTTCCCCGCCGGCGTCGAAGTCGTCAAAGGCGACCTGCTCGATGTCGACGCACTCCGCAGCGCCTTCTCCGGCGTGTCCACGCTGTTCCTGCTGAACGGGGTTGTCGCCGATGAGTACACCCAGGCGCTGATCGCTCTCAATATCGCCCGCGGGGCCAAGATCGAGCGGATCGTCTACCTCTCGGTGATCCATAGCGATGTCTATGTGAACGTGCCGCATTTCGCGGGCAAGTTCGGCGTCGAGCGGATGATCGAGCAGATGGGGCTCAGCGCCACCATCCTGCGCCCGGCCTACTTCATGGACAACGAGATCACCATCAAGGACGTGGTCACCGGCTACGGCATCTACCCCATGCCGATCGGCGACAAGGGCCTCGCGATGATCGACGCCCGCGATGTCGGCGAGATCGCGGCGATCGAGCTGATGCGCCGCGAACAGTCGGCCACGCCGCTGCCGCTCAACCGCATCAACCTGGTCGGCCCGGACACGCTGACCGGTGCGGACGCCGCCGCCATCTGGAGCGACGTCCTCGGTCGTACGATCGCGTTTCCCGGCAACGACACCGCCGGATTCGAGCAGAACCTGCGCCAGTTCATGCCGAGCTGGATGGCCTTCGACATGCGGCTGATGGCCGAGCGCTTCCTGAGCGACGGCATGCTCCCCGATGCCGGCGACGTCGATCGGCTGACGACCCTGCTCGGACGTCCGTTGCGGTCCTATCGGGACTACGTCGCACAGATCGTCGGCTGACATCGGCCATTGCAACCACACCGACAAGGGCCATCGTCATGATCTATTCGACCGCCACATTTCAAGGAACGTCCCATGTCGAATAATCACCGCATCGCGCTGGTCACCGGCGCCGACAGAGGGATCGGGCCCGAGATCGCCCGTCAGCTGGCCATGCCAGCGTCGACTTCACAATCGTCGAGCCCGGATCAATCCGGGTCGTCGGCAGAAGCGACGACTTCGAGCAGAACCCTCGAAGCCATGCCGCCGGGCACGGCCCGGTTCGCAATTCTGATCGGAAATGGTGGGCCGGGCCGGACTCGAACCGGCACCGGCGCTGTTATGAGCAGCGAGCTCTAACCATTGAGCTACCGGCCCACACCCCGCGTAACATCGCAGCTGCGCTTCGGGCAAGGCCAGTCTGAGCGCTTGCGCAAAAGGATCGGGGCCAGCGCAAAACGATCGCCCCCGCCGCCTTGCGGCAGCGGGGGCGTAAAGAGCGTCGCCTTGGGTTCGGCTACTGGTCTCAGGCGGCTTCCGCCATCCGAGGTTCCTCGCCATGGTCGGCGATATGGCCCTCGCGGAACTTGAAGCGGCCGATATGCTCGGTCAGCGCGCGGGTCTGCTCGTCGGTCAGGGCCAGCGCCGCATTGGTCTCCTCGACCAGCGCCGCGTTCTGGTGAGCCATGGTGCCGATGCCGTCGATCTCGCTGTTGATCGCCGAGACGTCGGTGGCCTGGCTCCTGGCTGTCTGCGAGATGCCGTTCATCAGCCCGGTCAGGTCGTTGACCGAGGCGACGATGGCCTCGAACATCGCCGAGGTCTCCTCGACCAGGCCGACGCCGACCTTGACGTCGCCATGGGCGGCCTCGACCAGCTTCTTGACGTCGTTGGAGGCGTCGGCCGAGCGCTTGGCCAGGCTGCGCACCTCGGTCGCGACGACGGCGAAGCCGCGTCCGCTATCGCCGGCGCGGGCTGCCTCCACCGCCGCATTGAGCGCCAGCAGATTGGTCTGGAAGGCGATCTCGTCGATCATCGCGATGACCTCGGAGATCTTGTTCGAGGAGGAACGGATGCGGTGCATCGCCTCCAGCGCGGAGGCCACCACCTTCTCGCCCTGCTGGGCGCGGGCCTCGGCGCCCTCGGCCATGCCGGTCGCCTGGGCGGCTTCGGCTGCCGTCTTCTTGACGGTGCCGGCGAAGGCGGTGAGCTGGTTCGTCGCCATCGAGACGGCGTTGCTCTCCTCGCTGGTGCGCTCGGCGAGGTCGGTCACGCCGTCGAGGATCTCGCTGGTGGCGCTGCGCACGGCCGCGACCGTGTTGGAGAGCCGCGCCAGCGTGCTCTCGAACTCTTCGGCCAGGCTGTTGGTGCCGTTCTTGAGTTCGGCGAAGGCGCCCTGATAGCGCCCCTCGACGCGGGTCGAGAGATGACCGACCGAGAGCTCCGCCAGCACGTCGCAGGTTTCCGACAGGCCGGCCTGGACCGTTTCGAGCAGTGCATTGACCGAATCGGCCAGCGCGTTGAGCTCGGCATCGGCGAAGGTCGCCGCGACGCGCGGCTTGAAATCGCCGGCGGCGGCGGCGGCGACAACCTCGCCGAAGGCCGCGCCGAGTTCCTGCATCATCGCGCGGCGCTGCTGCTGTGCTCTTACCTCGTCCTCGATCTTGGCCGCTTCCGCTGCGCGCAGCGCGACCGCATTGTCGCGGAACAGCAGCACGCTCTTGGAGATGTCGGCGATCTCGTCATTGCCCTTGGTCTGCACGACCGTCTCGAGCTGGCCGTCTGCGATCGCGCGCGTCGCGGCCCAGAGCCGGTTCAGGCGGCCGACGATCATCGGGCGGACATAGAGCAGCGACAAAGCCAGCGCGACGAGGAGCGAGCCGATGCCGACCGCGCCGAGCCAGAGCTTGCTCTGCTCGATCAGCGTGCGGGTCGAGGCGCTGGAGGCGAGCGCCTCGCCGCGCGCGCTCTTGACGAGCTTGTCGACCTGCGCGCGCAGCGCTTCGGCCGCGCGGCCGACGCCCTGCAGGCTCGCATTGATCCCCTCCTGGGTGGAAAGGTCACGCTGGCGCACGCTGAGGACGCCTTCGCTGCCCTCGCCGACATCGATCACCGTGTTGATGGCGCCGACGCGCACCTTGTTGGGGACGATCTTCTCGATCGCCGACAAATCCTTGCGGATGCGCGTCACGATGGCGGTGAAGCGGTCGCGGGCCGCGCTCAGCTTCGCCTTGTCGTCGATCTGCGCGATCTCGCGCAGCAGGCCGATCAGTTCGTTGACCTGCGCCTCCAGCTTCCGCGCCAGGTCGAAAGCCTGGAAGTCGCGCTCGATCAGCCCCTGGATCGAGGCGTTGAGATCGTCTCCGCTCAGGCCCTTGACGCTTTCCATCCCCATCAGGATGTTGAACCGGGCCTCATCAGCCTCGGCCCCGACCACCCCGACGAAAACGCCGCGCGCCTTCGACAATTGCTCGAGCGAGGCCTGCATCGCCGCCGCGTTGCGCAGCCGCTCTCCGGTCAGGTCGTTGATGTCGTTGATCTGGCGCGACAATTCATCGACGCCGGTCTGGATCGGCTTCATGTCGATGGTGTCGAGCGCGGCGATGCGGCGGATGAGGTCGAACTGGCGGGCCTCGATGGTATCGAGCTCGCCGGTCAGCTTCGCGCGCTGCTGCACCGTGGTGACCTCCATGAACCGAGGCGCCAGCGCCGTCGATTGCGTCGCGGCCTGCGAAAGCTCGAGCGAAAGCTCCACGGTCGGCATCTTGCGCTCGACCGTCTCGGAGACGGTCTGGTTGACGCGATCATAGGAGAACCATGCCACCAGCGAGGCCACGATCGTCAGCACCGTGAGCAGGCCGAGCGCCGCATAGATGCGCGCAGCAATGCCGATGCGAAGCGGCGTGCGCTGGCGCGCGGGCTTCGTAGCCTTGGTCATGAATCGCTCTCCGAAATGCTAACGCAACGCGTGGAAAGAATCAGGAAATAAGGACGGAAAGCGGCTGACCGCGCCGCCGGCCACCAGGCGCGAGTTCGCGCAGAGCGAGAACCTCGCGACGATCGCGCATGCGTGCACAGCCCCGATTTCAGAAGGCAGGACAAGGCCTTCCGAAGAAGAAGATCGCGGATATGCACTTAAGGAACGTTTAAGCCGGCGGATTCTTCTGAATCACTCAGCCGCACCGACGCTTCAGCATTCGTTAGGCTGTGCGGCGGAAGCAAGGCTCGGCAGGCGCAGCCTCCGCCTCACGCCTCCTGCGGTTCCGGCACCGGTCTCGGCCGGCCTTCCTCGTCGATCGCCACGAAGGTGAAGGTCGCGTCGGTGACCTTCTCGTGCAGCGTCGTGCGGAAGCGGCGCGCCCAGGCTTCGACATGGATCTTCATCGAAGTCCGCCCGACGGACTCGACCTCGGTATAGACGCTGAGCACATCGCCGACCTTGACCGGCCTGTGGAAGGTCATGGCATCGACCGCGATCGTGACCACGCGCCCTTGCGCCCGGTCCACCCCGGCGATGCCGCCGGCCGCGTCCATGCGCGACATCACCCAGCCGCCGAAGATGTCGCCATTGGCGTTGGTGTCGGCCGGCATGGCGTTGACGCGCACGGTGAGACTACCGCGCGGAGCTTCATCTTGCGTCAGGCCCGGCTCAATCATCGTTGCTCTTCCCCTCTTCGACATGAAAGGAATGGAGCACACGATGCAGCACCGGCGCCAGTACAAAACCGGTCGCGATCACCACGAACAGCCCTGAGAACAAGGCATAGGCGCCGGCGAAGAGCTTTCCGCCATCGGTCTTGAGCTGGTCGACGGGGCCCATGCCCGAGAGGATCATCGCCGCGTTGACGAAGGCGTCGATGGCGCTCATGCCCTCGGTCGACATGTAGCCGGCCATGCCGATCGCCATGCCGATGACGGCCATGCCCAGCCAGAGCAGGATGGCACGGCCCAGCCGCAGCGCGAAGCGGCGCACGGGGATGAGGTTTTGCCCGCGATACTCGAACTGCGTCAGGCCCTTCATCGCCGCTCCCTCACGGCGTGGCTCAGAAAGAGAGGCCCTCTTGAAGAGGGTTGGCTCTTCCCGAGCCGTAGCCGGTATGGCGATCACATTACAACGCGCCAGTACGGCCGTCTCCTCGCATCGGGGTGGCTCTGATCGGATTGGATCCAGCGCTCCGTGGAACTCACAGTCCGTGCAGAACGAAGGTCGCTCTGATCTACAGGCGCACCGGCAATCTGCGCGCCTGTCAGCTCCTTCTCGGTCATACAAAGCTGGAGAGCACCGTGCGCTACCTCGGCATCGAGGTTGACGATGCGCTTCTCCTTTCGGATCAAACGGACCTGTGACACTAGGCACGGCGGGCGCCCGCCGCACCATTCTCATCATTCGGCCAACGGCCCAATTGCGGTGGAATTGCAGTCCTTCGTCACCAACACCGAGCTTGCCCGGATCGCCAATAGCGGAAGTTGGTCGCTCGCCAAGAAGCAGACATTCCTGGATTCTCGTATTGCCCTCGCAAACGGTTAGGCTTTCGACATCCAGATCAGGTTTTCAAAGAGTTCAGGACAGCACGTGCCGCATCGAACCCGGTTTGAAGGGCGCCATGCGCCGTCGAGAAATCCTGGGTCGAGCAGGCCTCGCCGGCAAAGAAGAGCCTGCCATCGACATCCGAGGCCAGGATCGCCCGCGCCTCGGCATGGCCGGGTAGCGCGTGGCTGTAGGAGCCTCGCGCAAAAGGCTGGCGTCCCCAGCGTGTTTGCGCGATCGGCTCCAGTCGGCTCCTGATCCCGGAGCCGAACAGTCCGGCCAGCTCGTCGCGCGCGAAAGCGGCAAAAGCATCGCCGTCGGCTTCGAACTCGCGCGCGGCCTCGCCGCCGACGAAGCCTTCGATCAGCGGCCGGCCGAACGGCCTTAGATGGTAGCTCGCCGTTCGTTTCAGGGACGGATTGCCCAGGAGCTGCGTGTCCGGTTCGAAGCCCTCGCAATCAGACAATTTGAAGATGATCTTGTCCGCCAGGCCCAGCGGGAGCGCACCGGCGGCATCGATGTGATCCGATGCGCGAGGCGGCAGGCGTATCGCGCCGGAGGCAAGCACATCGGTCGGGACCGTGACGATGACGCGCGCCGCCACGATCTCACCTCTCACGCTCGTCAGCCGCAATGTATGCCCCGATGCGTCGATGCCGGTGATCGCTGTGCTTAACGCGACCGGCACGTCCTGCGCCGCAGCCGCAACGAGGCTGCCATAGCCCTCGGTCACGCGCCAGTTCACGCCTGTTTCGGCATCGGCATAGGCGAGATAATCGCGGATCGAGAGCTGCTCCAGCTCCGTGCCGTTGATGTAGGTGCTGAGGGCTTCGAGATAGGGCGTCCAGCGGTCACTTGCGTCCAGAAGGTCCGAGGCGCGGTCGCTCCCGGGAGGTGCCTCGCGCAGGCGCTGCTCGAAACGGGCGAAGGCGGCCCGCGCGGCACGCTGGTCGGCCGCAGGAAAGCCGAGATCGCGAAACTGGACGCCCCATGGCGGCGTCGTCCGGTCGAGATGGAAGCCGAGCTGCGGTGCGAGCGAAGCCCAACCATTGCGATCCGCCGAGTGGAGCCAGCCGCAGCCGAGGTCGAAATGAAGGCCGTCGTGGAAGGCGGTGTGCGCCCGCCCGCCGATCCTGTCGGTCGCCTCGATCAGAAGCACGTCGAGCCCGGACGCGGCGAGATGCCGGCCCGCCGCAACGCCGGCCGCTCCGGCCCCGACGATCGCGACATCGATCGGCTTCATGCGCTGCCCTCCCGCGGCGCGGCGCCGAGCTCCAGCCAATCGAGCTCTTCCTCGAGCCGGTGGAAGGCGTCATCGCCGATGGTCCCGCGCTTCCGCAGATCGAATGCGGTCTTCCGCGCCACCTCGAGCGCGGTCCGCCGCAGGGCATTATGGTCGGTGTCGAGCTGCGCGGCCCGTCCGGTCTGCTCCAGCATGTCGCGATATTCCTGTCGGACCGCCGCAGCAGCCGCCTTCCGCGCGCCTTCGAGCGATTCGATCGCGGCCTGCAGCGCGGCCTTCCGCGCGAGGGCAAACTCGCGGTCGACGGGGTGATCGTCGCTGATCGCGAGATAGCGCAGCAGTGGCGTCAGCGTCAGCCCCTGGATCAGCAACGTGCCGACCACGACGGTGAAGGCACAGAGCAGGATCAGGTCGCGATAGGGGAAATCGGCGGGAAGGGCGAAGGCGGCCGCGAGCGTGACGATGCCGCGCATGCCGCACCAGGCGACGACGACGCTGCCCTTCGCGTTCTGGAGAAAAGTCGCCCTTTCCCGCGCATCCGAAGAGCGACCCGAAACCAAAAGGGCGATCCCCCTGTAGGTCGCGACCCATGTCAGCCGCACGAGAATGACCGTTGCGAGGACCGCGAGCGCGATCCAGGCGTAACCGACACGTTGCGCGGCATCGAACCCTTCGAGGATCGGTCGCAACTGCAGGCCGACCAGCACGAAGGCCAGAACCTGGAGCACGAAAACGGTCGTCTCCCAGACTGCGTAGGAAGGAATGCGCAACCTCGCGCTGGTCACGGCAGGAGCCGTCCGCGCAAGCACGATGCCGTAGACGACGACAGTGATGATGCCGGACAGATGCAGCCGCTCTGCCAGGATCCAGACGCCGAAGGTCGTAACGAACTGCACGATGATGGCGCTTGCCGGATCGCGAAACAACACGAGCAGCCGCACCGCGGCCAAACCGAGAACCGTGCCGAGAGCGATGCTGCCCACCGTGACGAGGGCGAAGGCTGGCAATGCATTCGCGAGGCTGAAGCTGCCGGCCGCGACCGAACCCACCGCAAGGCGGTAAATCAGCAGCGCGGTTGCATCGTTCAGCAGGCTCTCCCCTTCGAGGATCACGACGATGCGATGGGGCGGCCGCACCCTTCGCAGGATCGCCGTCGCTGCAACGGCGTCGGGCGGGGCGACGATCGCTCCGAGCGCGATCGCGGCGGCCCAGGTCATATCGGGCACGAACCATCGCGTCACAACTGCAACGACGGCGGTGGTGACGCCGACAGCCACGAAAACCAGACTGGATATGGGCAGCCAGTTCCTGCGCAGATCGCGCGGCGAGCTGTCAAAGGCCGCATCGAGCAGGATCGGCGCGACGAAGAGGGCGAGCACCAACTCCGGATCCAGCGTGATGCGCGGCGCATTGGGAATGAAGGCGAGAGCTGTCCCGCAGATGGCGAGAACGACCGGATACGGGATGCCGGTTCGTCGCGAACCAGCCGCGAGGATGACAGCTCCGAACATGATGACGAGGATTGACTCGAACAGGACCATGCTCGGCCATTCTATCTTCGATTGCCGTGGTTTCGATCGCAGGCGATCCGGCCCGGCAATATCTTAGCTTCAGTCAGGCGGCATCCGCCAGTTGCGGAAGCCGAGCAGCGCCTCAAGCGAACCCTTGTGTAAGAGCGCCTCTGGCCGTCAGGCCTCGCCCCGCCCGTGCTTCTATGTCCTGTATCCTAGCGGCTATCTGGCCGCGCGGATGATCAGCTCAGAGATTCTTTCAGGAAAGGACAGCATTGCGACATGACTGGACGGCACCTCGATCGACATCGCCCGTGATCGCTCCACCTGATCCTTCTGGAGCTGCGGCGGAATGATGGCATCGTTCGTCGCAATTGCCATGAAGGTGGGTCTGTCTCGCCAGGCCGCGCGGACGACCGGCGTCGTGAGAGTTCTTGCGTGCAGCCTGCCTTGTACGGCGGTCACCAGTTTCTGCTCTCCGGCCGTCAGGTCCGGAGCAAAATAGCGGGAGATTCCCGCATCACTGATCCTAAGGAACCCGTCTTCATCGCGGATGTACTCGGCACGACTTTCCTGTTGCGGATATCGAGAGGTGATGTGGCTCTGGGCCTCTCCGCTGTCTGGAGCGTAGGCCGCCACGTAGACCAGCGCTCCGACCTTGGGGTCATTGCCGGCTTCTGTAATGACGATCCCGCCATAGGAGTGACCAACCAGAACAACAGGAGCTTCAGCATCTCGGATCGCGCGGCGCGTCGTCGCCACGTCGTTTTCAAGCGATTGCAGTGCGTTCTGGACGGCAATGACCTTCAAGCCGGCCTTTTCCAACAGGGGAATGACCTTGTGCCAGGACGATCCGTCGGCGAAGGCGCCATGGACAAGGACGACGGATTTGGCCGCCACCTGAGCGATCGTGGTCGAGCTGGCCATCAGCGCAGCCGCGCCGACCGCCAGGAAAAGCATCTGCCGAAAACTGCTCATTTCTGTCTCTCCGGGGTTAACGACGACGTCGTTCGGCCGCGTCGAGCGGAAGACTAGCACTCGGTCGCGATCGCAGCTGTAAAACGGGGTAAAATCGGCGACTGGCATCAACCCGCCGGAACCTTGGTAGCGACCGGTCCTGCCGACTTGCGCGGGAGATTTTTTTTGTTCGGATAGGCGAGCGGTCGCGTCAGGGTCGGGCGGTCGGCTCTTCCTCACGCAGGTTGATCGAGCGCACCCAGGACAGGTTCGACACCTGGCCCGAGAAGCTGGTTGCGCATGCCGCCTGCCGACCGAAACTTGGCTCAGGACTCGTTGACCAGAGCCAGAAGATGACGGCTGCCGCGATACAGATTGCGGAGAAGAAGGTGTGGGCGCATCGGTCGTAGCACGTTGCGATGCGTCGCCGCGATATTCTTGAGCATGTCCGGCTGGCCGATCGCGGCCCTGGGCTTCGAGAAACACGCCGCCTACTACTCGGCGGACGGCAAGACCCTGCTGCATGGCGAACTGCGCATGGGTGAGAGCTTCGTCATGCTGGGCTCGGCCGAGAACAATGAATTCGTCAAGCTGGTCGCCAGCCCCGCCGAGCTCGGCGGCACCACCGCCTCGCCCTATATCGCCACCGACGACATCGACGCCCGCTGCGGGCGGGCGCGAGCAGCCGGAGCCGAAATCTTGATGGAGCCGACCGACCAGCCCTATGGCAGCCGCGACTTCATCTGCAAGGACCCGGAAGGCCATGTCTGGTGCTTTGGGACGTACCGGCCGGGCGACAAGCCGGCTTGAAGCACCGCGCTGTCAGCACAGCCCCGCCGTCATTCCAGACAAGCCGCCCTCGGGTCCGATCCGGATCCATCGAAGGGCGCTGCACCCTACGATGGATTCCGGCTCTCCGCGGAGTCTATCCTTGGGCCGATCGAAGATCGGACCCGGGGGCTGCGCCCGGAATGACGGCGCGGTTGTGATGAGGCCGCAGCCCTCACGCCACCGCCTGACCTGAGCGAACTTTTGGCCGTGAGCCAGGACGCGCAGAAAGCCGCGTCAGGCGGCCGCTGGCGTAGAGCTGCCAAGCGAATTCCGCGGTCGCGCACGCATCATCAGCCAGCACACCAGCCCGAGATTGACGAGGTTCCAGGCCAGCCCGTTGAGGAAGGCGACGCGATAGGAGGCGAAATAGTCGAAGATCGCGCCCGAGACATAGCCGCCGAAGGCCATGCCCAGGACCGTCGCCGACATCACGATGCCGATGCGCACGCCCGCCTCCTTGGCCGGCAGGTATTCACGGATGATGACCGCATACATCGGCACGATGCCGCCCTGGAACAGGCCGAAAATGCCTGTGACGATGTAGAGCGAGGTCAGGCCGTCGAACCAGAGATAGAGGAACAGCGCCGCGCCCTGCATCGCCGAGCCCAAAGCCAGCGTCGCCGTTCCGCCGATGCGGTCGGCGACGAAGCCCGAGCCGATGCGGCTGATGATGCCGAGCAGCAGCATCAGCGAGAGCATATCCGCGCCGCGCGCGACGCCGTAACCGAGATCGCCACAATAGGCGACGATATGGACCTGCGGCATCGCCATGGCGACGCAGCAGCAGAACCCCGCCACCGCGAGCAGCCATTGCAACTGGTTCGCGGAGAGGCCGAGATCGCCGCGCGCGCTGGTGCTCGCCGCATCGTCGGCCGCCATGTGCTCGACCGAGGGACGGCGCCGGAAGAACAGCGACATCGGCAGCATGATGATGAGCGCCGTCAGTCCGATACCGATATGCGTCGCCCGCCAGCCATGATGCGCCAAGCCCCAGGTGATGAGCTGCGGCCAGATCACCCCGGCGAGATAGCTCCCCGATGCGCCGAACACCACGGCAAGCCCGCGATGCCTGCGGAACCAATGCGACAGGTCGGCGATCAGCGGGGAGAAGCCGGCCCCGCCGCCAATGCCGATCAGGACGAGATGGATGAGCGCGAACTGCCAGAGCGATTGCGCCAGCGCCGCCAGCATATAGCCGCTGCCGAGCAGGAGCGCCCCCATCACCACCGGCACGACGATGCCGTAGCGATCGGCTATGCGGCCCATGGCGATGTTGCCGAAGCCGAAGCCGATCATCACGCAGGTATAGGGCAGCGCAGCGCCTGCCCTGAGCGTGCCGAACTCGGCCTGCACCGAAGGCAGCACGACCACGACTGACCAGGTGCCGACGCAGGCGACCGTGCCGAGCAGCAGCGACATCGCCAGCCTGAGCCAGGCATAGGAGGAATCCGGCGCATAACGCGCATCCAGGGAAGCCATGTTTCCTCGCGCCGTCGTTTTCAGAGAACGACTTTTCCAGAGCAATCTCCGATCCGATCGGATCGTTCAATTGCTCTAGATCTTTGCTTTAACGCATTTTCTTCACGCGAACCGGTATCCACTTCGCTCGAAAATGCTCTGGGAGCGAGGATTAGGCGGCGCCGCCGCGCGCGACAAGCGCAGGCCCCGCAGGGCGGGACGGCGTTGGTGGAGGAGGCGTGCCCCTCAGGCGCCCGTCACATGCGCATAGGCGCTGGCATCCAGCGGGCGGCCGAGCAGGAAGCCTTGCGTCAGGTCGCAGCCTTCCTGGATCAGGAAGTCGAGCTGCTCGGGCGTCTCGACTCCTTCGGCCACCACCTCGATGCCGAGCGCATGGCCGAGCTGGATGACGGCGCGCGTGATCGCGACCGATTCCAGCGTCACACCGAGCTTGGCGACGAAGCTGCGGTCGATCTTGAGCGTCGTCAGCGGGAAGCGATGCAGATAGGAGAGCGAGGAATAGCCGGTGCCGAAATCATCGAGCGCGATGCGCACGCCGAGCGCGCGCAATTTGCCGAAGGTCGCCATGGCGCGGTCGGCATCGGTGACCATGACGCCCTCGGTGATCTCGAGTTCGAGCCGCTCGGGGTCGAGGCCGGTCTCGGCCAGCACCGCCGCGACACGTCCGGGCAGGTCGCCGGACTGGAACTCCAGCGCCGAGATGTTGACGGAAATCCGCAAGGGCTGTGTCCAGCGCGCCGCCTCGATGCAGGCGCTGCGCAGCACATAGGCATCGAGCCTGGCGATGAGCCCGCCCTCCTCCGCCGCCGGAATGAAGCTCGCCGGTGCGACGATGCCGCGCACCGGGTCCTTCCAGCGCGCCAGCGCCTCGAAGCCTGCGATCGAGCCATCGGCCCGGAACAGCGGCTGGTAATGCGGATGGATCTCGTCGCGCTCGATCGCCTGGCGCAGGTGCCGGCTGAAGGTGACGCGTTCCTGCTCGCGCGCCTGCTCGGCGAGATCGAACATGCGCATCGCGCCCGGCCCCTCGGATTTGGCGAGGTTCAAGGCGGCGTTGGCGGCAGCGATCAGGCGGATCTGATCCTCGCCATCCCCCGGAAAGCGCGCGTAGCCGGCGCTGACACTGATCTTGAAGGAATGGCCGCCCGCGAAGAATTCGTCCGCGAAGGCACAGCATACGCGCTCGGCCTGCGCCCGCGCCTCGCCCTCGGTCTGCAGCGCGCCCGAGACCAGCATGAACTCGTCGCCGCCGATCCGCGCCAGGAAGGCGTCGTCGGCACTGGCCCGCAGACGCTGAGCCGCCTCGACCAGAACGGCGTCGCCCACGGCATGGCCATGCTCGTCGTTCAGCGCCTTGAAGCCGTCGAGGTCCATGCGCATCACGACCAGCCCCTCGCCGGCGAGGCGCGCCTGCGTCAGCCTCCGGTCGAGATGGGCGCTCAGCGCCGGGCGGTTGTGCAGCCCGGTCAGCCCGTCATGATGCAGCGTGTCCGCCAGCTTCTGCTCGGCCTGCTTGCGCTTGCTGATGTCGACCAGCAGGTTGAAGCCGCCGGTCAGCGCGCCGTCATCCCCGAACAGCGGCGTCGGATAGGTCAGGATCGGCGTCCGCGTCCCGTCAGGGCGTTCGAGCATGGCCTCGACGCCGCGCACCGGCCGGCTTTCGCGCAGCGCGACCGCCATCGGGCCGTCCTGGGGTGCGAGCGACGCGCCCTCGATGGTGAAGAGCTTGTGCGTGATGCACCAGCGATCCGCGCCGATGCGCGGCTCGCGCCCGACAAAGGCGCTGGCGGCGCGGTTGACATAGGTGACCCGCCCCCCGGCATCGGTCATGTAGACGCAGATCGGCAGTTGATCGAGCACGCCCTCGAACCAGGCGTCGCGGCGGACCGGCATGTCGTTCTTCGCCGCCGCGGCCGCGATCTGGGAGAGATCGACACCGCCTTCCCTCAGCGCAGCGAAGCCCGACGCGATCTGACGATCGGCGGAGAACCGGCGATAGGCAGTTGCGTCGGGGCTGGTGACAGCCTTGGACATCGGGGCAATCCGCTGAACATTTTTGAAACTCTGCGCTTTCGATAGAAGCCGTAGAGATCACAACAAATGCTTAAAGCAGCAGCCCAGCGGGCCACTTCAGCGGGATTGCCTCTCACTCTGCAAAATGGAGCGAGAACATCAATAAAAAATGAAAATTCTGAAAAAACTCAAGAAACGATCCAGAAATTATCTTCTGCGCCGCAGAGCAACATACCGATATGCCTTAACGTAATCGACATCACTCGGCAGCAGCGTCGCGGCCGATTTATTTAAAGAGCGCATCGCCTTGCTCATCGACAAGCTGCTTGCCCTTCACCAGCGCAAAATCGGCGGCGTCCTCGGCGCCGGGAAAGCGGTCGGCCCGCACGAAGCGATGCTGGCGGAGCTCCCCGTCGATCTCCTTCTCGACCACGCCGCAGAGCTGGTGCTGCCCGCCCTCCTGATAGGGCGTCGCATGGATGGTGAAACCATTATGCTCGATGCTCTTGAGCGGGCCGGCCGGCGTCGCGCTGGCCTTGCCGCCCAGGCCGAACAGGGATTTCAGGAACGACATGGAGCCTCCGCATTCATTGTGACCTGATATAGAGCATTGCGCGAAAAAGTGGGTACCGGTTTTTCGCGGGAGCAATGCTCTAAGCTTTTAGTATCGATCACGTTTCTCGCATTCGGACGGAACCGTACGAATGCGACGTGATCGAGGGCATTGCGCGAAAAAATGGGTACCGGTTTTTCGCGCGAGCATTGCTCTAAGCTTTTAGTATCGATCACGTCGCATTCGGACGGAACCGTCCGAATGCGACGTGATCGAGAGGATTGACGCCAAGGGGAGCCCGGTTTGCGCTCGTCCACGATCGAGGCCCCAAGAATCGAGGCGCCCAAGCCCGGAAATATCCGCAAGACTTGAAAAACGGCGACAAAATCTCCAGATTGAAGGCGTTCAGGGCGACCGCATGGCCCCTTTACGCCCAAGCTGCTTGCGCGGCCCCCCCTGAATAGGGAGGTGGCGATGAGACTCATCAAATCTCTGTCGTTCGCAAAATCCTCGTCGTTCGCAGGGCTCGGCCTGATCGCGCTCAGCCTGTCCTGCGCCGCGCAATCCCAGGCGCCGCGCGGTCCGCCTTGCATCGACCGCACCCGGCTGATCGCGCAATTGCACAGTTCCTTCGGAGAGCTGGTCATCGGCCGCGGCCTCTCCGATGGCGGTTTCGTCTTCGAGATCCTCGCCGGCCAGTCCGGCTCCTGGACCCTCATCGCCACCACGCCGCAAGGCATGAGCTGCTTCATTGCGGCCGGCGAGGCTTGGGAGCCGGTGCCGAAGCCCGACATCTTCGCCGGGCGCGAATGAAGGGGCGAGGCGCGGCGAGGAAGGACTTGGCGTAAGGCAGGACTTGGCGCAAGGAAGGGCTTGGCGACAAGCTTGGCAGCCGCTAGAAAGCGGCATCGGCCTGACAGGCCGGTCGTAAGCGTCTCACGTCAGGCAACGCATCCAACCCGGCTGTCGCCGTCAGGATGCCTTGCCAAGATGTCTTGCAATGCCCCCGCGGCACGGCCCGCTTACGAAAGCGTATCGTCCCATGTCCAACCTATCGTCCCGTCGCCGGCTTCCGGCGCGCTATGGCACTGTCGTGCTGCCCTTCCTGCTGTCGATCGTGATGACCTTCGTCGTCTCGGCCATCGCGACGCTGCGGGCACTTGGCCCCTCCCCGGACTTCCTCTCCACTTGGCCGGTCTCCTGGGGCCTGTCCTGGCTGGTCGCCTTCCCGACGCTGCTTCTGGTCCTGCCATTGGTGCGGCGGATCATGGCGCTGATCGTGGCTCCGCCAGCCTAAGGGCAGAGCGCCTAGCAACCTCTAGGCGCCCAAATGCAGCACGACCTCTCGTCGATGCGGCCGCCGGCGGTGCTCGAACAGATAGATGCCTTGCCAGGTTCCCAGCGCAAGCCGTCCGTCCATGACCGGGATCGAGAGGGAGACCGGCGTCAATGCCGCCTTGATATGGGCTGGCATGTCGTCGGGCCCCTCCGCGCGATGCGTCAGATAGGCCATCGCCGGATCATCGGCGGGAGGCACCAAACGACGGAAGAACGCGTCGAGATCGCGCCGCACATCGGGATCGGCATTCTCCTGGATCAGCAACGAGCAGGAGGTATGGCGCAGGAACAGCGTCAGCAATCCGCTTTCGACACCGGCAGGGCGGACGAAGGCCGCGACGCGATCGGTGAACTCATAGAGCCCGGCTCCATGGGTCTCGATGGCGAGGACCGATTGCGAGATCATCCCCGTCGCGGCCGTCAGCGCTCGGTCAGCGCGAGCTTGGCGCCCAGCGCGACAAAGGCGGCGGCAAAGCTGCGGCGCAGCCAGGCCATCACGGCCGGGCGGCTGACGACCTTGTCACGCATCGCCGCGGCGAAGAGACCGTAGAGCGCGAAGACCGCAAAGGTCATCGCCATGAACACGCCGGAGAGCTCCAGCATACGCGTGAGCGGCGCGGCGTCGTCGGCGGCGATGAACTGCGGCAGGAAGGCGACGAAGAAGATCGACAGCTTCGGATTGAGCACATTGATCGCGATGCCGTCGGTCAGCACGCGCAACCCTGAGCGCGGATCGGCCTTGGTCTCGACCTTGAGCGCGCCCTGCTCGCGCAAGGTCTGCCAGGCCATCCAGAGCAGATAGGCGACGCCGGCATATTTCACGATCTCGAAGGCCAGCGCACTCGCATGCAGCAGCGCCGCCAACCCCATCATCGCAGCGATGAGATGCGGTACGATGCCGAGTGTGCAGGCCAAGGCAGCCAACACGCTGGCGCGGGTGCCGCGCGTGAGGCCCGCCGCGATGGTGTAGATCGCGCCCGTGCCGGGCGAAGCGACGATGATCAGCGAGGTCAGGAGGAATTCGGGGGACATGGCGGCTCCGGCAGCTGCGGTCGAAATCGCCCGCGCGAAGGTCAGCCCCCATTCAAATGCCAAGCGGCCTTCCCTGCAACTGCTGATAGGAGGTGGCCGCCTCGCCGATCAGTTGCGCGGTGCGCTCCGGCGACTGGTCGAAAAAACCGGCGCTGATGCATAGTCCCGGAAAACCCAAGCCGCGATTGGCGACCCGCGACCACCGCACCAAGCGCGTAAGCGGCAGGCTGCGCTCGGCTTCCTCGGAAACCGTGAGCTCGATGATCGGCTGGTTCTTGTATCGCACCAGGCGAATGCTGCGCAGATCGGCCCAGGCGATCCGGCTCGGCGAGATCGCCGGCGCCAACAGGCCTTGCGCCGAAATCTCGATGGCCGGGCGCGCATCGAACAGGTTGCGCAGCGCCATGAGCAGGCAACCCAGGAAGAAGACGACGCCGACGCAGGCGATGAAGAACGCGAAGGAGCCGGTCCCACCCTTTCGATACAGAACGACGGCCATGAAAGCAGACAGCGCGATCATCGCGACTCCGCCGAGCGCAAGCCGGGCCACTCGGGTCCTCTTGTAGCGGATCGTCACATCAGCGCTCATTCAAAAACCTCGCAGAATCCCGATTCGGATGAGGCGCCATCACGCGGGTGCGGTGGAGCCTTCCCCGCCATCCGTCAGGATCGGCCCGGCATTCGCGAAGATGCCGAACGCCCCGAAAACGAAGATCGGGAAGATCCCATGAACGACACCAGCGGTATCCCAGGGAGGAGCGACAGCACGATCGTCGCGATCAACCGCCAACCTGTCAAAACCATGGCGGCTCCGGCACGACAGCGCGACCTGACGCAGAGCGCCGGAAAACGCTTCACGCCGTATAGGAAAGGGCGCCGGGCGTCCAAACGCAGGAGCCGCAGGTCAGATCAGGAACCCAGACCTTCGAAGACGCCGCCGATCACCGAAGCGGCGGCTTCGCCGGCACCGGAGAGTATGCTGCCTGCGAGGTCGAGCGTGCCGTCAAGGACGGCGCTGACGACGTCGCCGACGCCATCGGTGGCCGTGCTGCCCGTATCGCTCGCCGCGGCGGGCCGTTTCCTCTGCGCTTCGGCCTGCGCCCGGGCGGCCTGAACCGCCGCTTCGATCTCCACCGGATCAGGCTCGTCGGTCATAGCTGCCCCCCTGAAGCCGCCATCCTGGCACCGTACCAGCCAAGAAAAAAGGCCAAGAAAAAAGGCGGGTCTCTCGACCCGCCTTTGCGATCAGCTCAATTGTCCAGGAAGCTCCTGAGCTTCCGGCTGCGGCTGGGATGCTTCAGCTTCCTCAGCGCCTTCGCCTCGATCTGGCGGATACGTTCGCGCGTGACGCTGAACTGCTGGCCGACCTCTTCCAGCGTGTGGTCGGTGTTCATGCCGATGCCGAAGCGCATGCGCAGCACGCGCTCCTCGCGCGGCGTCAGCGAGGCCAGGACGCGGGTCGTGGTCTCGCGCAGATTGCTCTGGATCGCCGCGTCGATCGGCAGGATCGCGTTCTTGTCCTCGATGAAGTCGCCGAGATGGCTGTCTTCCTCGTCGCCGATCGGGGTTTCGAGCGAGATCGGCTCCTTGGCGATCTTGAGGACCTTGCGCACCTTCTCCAGCGGCATGGCGAGCTTCTCGGCCAGCTCCTCCGGGGTCGGCTCGCGGCCGATCTCGTGCAGCATCTGGCGCGAGGTCCGGACGATCTTGTTGATCGTCTCGATCATATGCACCGGGATGCGGATGGTGCGGGCCTGGTCGGCGATCGAACGCGTGATCGCCTGGCGGATCCACCATGTCGCGTAGGTCGAGAACTTGTAGCCGCGGCGGTACTCGAACTTGTCGACCGCCTTCATCAGGCCGATATTGCCTTCCTGGATCAGATCCAGGAATTGCAGGCCGCGGTTCGTGTACTTCTTGGCGATCGAGATCACGAGGCGAAGATTGGCCTCGATCATCTCCTTCTTCGCCTGCCGGGCCTCGCGCTCGCCCTTCTGGACCATCAGCACGATCTTGCGGAACTCCTGGATCTCCAGGCCGGTCTCGGAGGCCAGCGTATGGATCTCCTCGCGCAGCTGCTTGATCCGCTCGAGCTCGGCACCGACGAATTCACGCCAGCCGCGCGAGCCCAGCTTGGAGACGCGCAGAACCCATTTCGGGTCGAGCTCGCCGCCGACATGCTGCTTGAGGAAGTCCTCGCGGCCGACGCCATAGCTCTCGGCCAGGCGCAGCAGCCGCGTCTCATGCGAAATCAGGCGCTTGTTGATGTCGTAGAGCTGCTCGACCAGCGCCTCGATGCGGTTGTTGTTGAGCGAGAGCGACTTCACCGCGGTGATGATGTCGTCCTTCAGCTTCTTGTATTTGCGGTCCTGCGACGGCGAGAGTTTCGTGTTCTCCAGCCGGTTGGCAATGTCCTGGTCCTGCAGGCGGCGCAGCTTCTTGTAGTTGTCGGCGATCGAATCGAAGGTCTCGAGCACGCGCGGCTTGAGCTCGGCTTCCATGGCCGAGAGCGAGACGTTGTTCTCGATGTCGTCGTCGTCCATGTCGGACGGCAATTCGCCTTCCGGCACCTCGCCGGCGGGCGCGGGAGCTTCGCCGGGCTCACCCTCCTCGCCTTCGCCGGGCAATTGCGACGGGTTCTTGCCGTCAGGCCCGGCATAGGTCGCTTCCAGATCGATGATGTCGCGCAGCAGCACCTTGCCTTCGACGAGCTCGTCGCGCCAGATGATGATGGCCTGGAAGGTCAGCGGACTCTCGCAGAGGCCTGCGATCATCGCCTCACGGCCGGCCTCGATGCGCTTGGCGATGGCGATTTCGCCCTCGCGGGAAAGCAGTTCGACCGAGCCCATCTCGCGCAGATACATCCGCACCGGATCGTCGGTGCGCTCGGTCGGCTCGAGATTGCGCTTGACCTCGACAGGGAGCGCCGAGCGCTGCGTCTCGGCGAGCTCGCCCTCGCTCTCCTCCTCGTCGCCGTTCGTGCCGGTGCGCGCAGCCGCGCGCTCCTCGCCCGAGGCTTCGGGGTCCTCATTGTCGACAACGTTGATGCCCTGCTCGCTGAGCTGGCCGAGCACATCCTCGATCTGCTCGGAGGAGAACTCCTCCGAGGGCAGGACTTCGTTCAGTTCGTCATAGGTGACATAGCCGCGCTTCTTAGCGAGCTTGATCATCCGCCTTACGGCCTGATCGGTCAGATCGAGCAACGGTCCATCGGACGTCGGGGGGGCTTCCGGCGCGACCTGGTCGGTCTTTTCCCGTTCGCTCGCTTTTGTCGCCATCAATCAGCGCTCCGCACTCGCGCGTCGCCACGGCTCGGAAGAAGCCACATGCAGACGCATAAAAGGGCGGCGCGGCCGCTGGTCCGGCGCGCTCACCCCACCCAAATCACTTCGGCCAGATGGCGCCGATCATCGTTGATGAATCGTAAACCACCTGCAATCGGCACGCACAGCATGACCGCGGAAGCCGGAGCAGCTAATCCTCAATCTCCGGACATGGCCTCCGTGCCCTCGATCGTCTCGAGGCGGGCCTTGACGTCCTTGATCCAGGCAAAATTGGCTTCGGTCGCTTCGTCAGCCAATGCGCGCTCGGCTGCCTTCAGCTCGCTATGTAACGTCCGCGCGCGATGATGCAAGACGATAGCCTGTCGAATTGAGTCGAAAACCGATTCTGGATCAGCCGCTTGCGTCAATTTTTGGCGCTCGGCCGGCCCGGTGATCGCCAATAGCGCGCTTTGAGCCTCCTGCACACGCGGCTGGAGCAGGCGATCGGCAAGCGCATTCTCGTCGAGGCTGTCATCCATGGCAGCCTCGAGCAGCACCTGGCGAAAGCGCTCGGCGGCGGGGCCATCCAGCGCGAGCTCGGCAATCTCGTCGGCGCAGCGCAAGATCAGATCGGGATGGCTCGCCAGCGCCAGTAGGATGAAGGCCTCGCGCACATCCTCGCCGCGACGGCCCGCCATCAACCGCGACTGCGTCAACTGGCTGCTCGCCTTGAGCGGGCCAACGGCCCAGGGCGCCACGGCCTGCCGGAAGCCACCGCGCCCGGCGCCGCCGCCTTGAGGGCGGCCACGCTGAAAGCCGCCGTCACGGCCACGCTCGGCCCGCGCAGGGGCCGCGCTGGCGAAAAGTTGACTCAGGCGCTCATCCATCTCGCGGCGGTAATGCCGGCGCGTCGCCTCGTCCTTGATCTGGCCGAGCGGCTCCTTCAGCCGGCGCTCGAAGGCGGCGCGACGCTCGGGCGTGTCGAGAGGGCCGGCCTCGACCTCGCGCGTCCAGAGCATGTCGACCAGCGGGCGCGCCGCCTGCAGCACCTCGGCGACCGCCATCTTGCCGCCCGACCGCGCCAGATCGTCGGGATCCTGCCCGTCAGGCAAGGTCGCGAAGGCGAGCGACTTGCCCGGCTCCAGCATGGGCAGCGCGAGGTCGATCGCGCGGCTCGCCGCCTTGCGCCCGGCCTTGTCGCCGTCGAGGCAGATCACCGGCTCGTCGGCCATGCGCCAGAGCAGGCCGAGCTGATCCTCGGTCAGCGCCGTGCCAAGCGGCGCGACCGTCTGCGGAAAGCCCGCCAGCGTCATCGCGATCACGTCGACATAGCCCTCGACGACGATCACCTGGCCGGTGTCATGCGCGCCCTTGCGAGCATTGTGATGGTTGAACAGCAGCGAACCCTTGTGGAAGAGCGGCGTCTCCGGCGAGTTCAGATATTTCGCCGAGACCTCGGCGCTCATCGCCCGCCCGCCGAAAGCGATCACCCGGCCGCGCGCATCATGGATCGGGAACATGATGCGGTCGCGGAAACGGTCATAGGGCACGGCGATCTCGTCGCCATGCACCAGCAGCCCCGTCTCCATCATCAGCGCGGCGTCGACACCCTTGGCTGCGAGGTGATCGCGCAAGGCGAAGCGGTCCGGCGGGCCATAGCCGATGCGGAAGAGCTTGCGCGCCTCGCCCTCCAGGCCCCGGCCCGAGAGATAGCGCCGCGCCGCCGCACCGCGATCGCCCATGAGCTCGGCCTCGAAGAAGCGCGCCGCGAGCTCGACGACCTCATACAGGCTCTTGCGCTTCTCTTCCTGGACCTGCGCCTCATGCGTGATCTTCGGCAGCGTCACGCCGGCTTCGGAAGCGAGTTTCTCGACGGCTTCCGGGAAGGAAAGCCCTTCCGTCTCCATCACGAATTTGAAGATGTCGCCGTTCTTGCCCGAGGAGAAATCGAAGAACGAGCCCTTCTGGTCGTTGACGAAGAAGGAGGGCGTCTTCTCGGCGTTGAAGGGCGACAGGCCTTTCCATTCGCGGCCCGATTTGGCCAGGCGCACGCGCTTGCCCACGACCGCCGACACAGGCAGCCGCGCCTTGATCTCTTCCAGGATGGAGGGCGGGAATTTCATGCTTTCCTATGTGGGCTCAACCCTGTCGAAAGCCAATCGCAGCCAGCATGGCTGCCCGATTTATTGGCGCTATCCACAGCGCCATGATAAAGAAAATTCGCCAAAAGGAAGACAGCCATGGCCCTCAACATCAAGGATCCAGAGACGGAGCGCTTCGTGCGCACCCTTGCACGCAGACGCGGCGTCAGCCTGACGGAAGCGGTGCGTCAGGCTGTAAAAAGCGAACTCGAGAGCGACGGCTTGCCGGAACCGGAGAAAGCACGGCGGATAGCCGAAGGACGGCGCTGGCTCGCGGACTTCTACCAGAAGTACCAAGTTGAGCGCCCCGTCCGCTCCATGAGCAAGCAGGAGATGGACGACATCATCGGCTATGATGAAAACGGCCTGCTTTGATGCTGGTCATCGATGCATCCGCACTCGTGGCCATCATTTCCGGCGAGGATGACGCCGAAACCCTGCTGGACAGCCTCGCCGCAACGTCGCGCCGCTGCGTCAGCGCGCTCAACCTGCTCGAAGCGCGCCTTGTGATCACCTTCGGCAGAGGAATCGAGGTCGGCCGCCTCGAAGACCTTCTCACGAAATGGGACATAGACGTTGTTGCGCTCGACGAGGACATGGGGCGCCTCGCCTTCGACGCGTACCGGCGCTTCGGCAAGGGCCGGCACGCTGCCCGTCTCAACATGGGCGATTGCGCCGCCTACGCGCTCGCCAAAGCGCGCGGCTGGCCGCTCCTGTTCAAGGGCGAAGATTTTTCGCTGACAGATATCGAGCGGGCGTAAAGCGCCCGCCCCCGTGATCACCCACCCAGCGCCGTCTTCACCAGCCCGCTCGCTTTGGCGAAGTCCATCTGGCCGGCGAATTTCGCGCGCAGGATCGCGATGACCTTGCCCATGTCCTTGACGGACGCAGCGCCGCTCTCGGTCACGGCCGCCGCGATCGCCGCCTTGACCTCGTCTTCCGACATCTGCTTGGGCAGATAGGCGTTGATGACCTCGACCTCGGCGCGCTCGCCTGCTGCCAGCTCGGGGCGGCCATTGGCGTCGTAGATCGCGATCGATTCCTGGCGCTGCTTGATCATCTTCTGCAGCAAGGCGAGGATTTCGTCGGGCGTCGTCTCAGGTTTGCCCAGGCCGCGCGCCTCGATGTCCTTGTCCTTCAGCGCCGAGGTGATCAGGCGGATGGTCGAGACCTTGCCCTTCTCGCCGGCCTTCATCGCCTCCTTGAGATCGGCCGTGAAGCGCTCGCGCAGGCTTGTCATGTGGGTATTCCCTTTTTGTGCCGCAGGCTTGCGCCTGCATCGATTGACGGCATGAAGGCGCGCCTTTAAGGCTCGCGCTCCAGACCGGCGGAGCGAAAAAGCCGCTGCCCGCCTTGAAACATTGCCGCCCAGCGCGGCCTGGACCGAGACATAGACATGACCGCTCCCGAAGGAAACCCCGCCGCCGGCGGCTGGATCGAACCGCGCGCGACCGCGCTGCTGGTACTGGCCAACGGCATGGTGCTCGAGGGCTTCGGCCTCGGCGCGACCGGCCAGGCGCCCGGCGAACTCTGCTTCAATACCGCGATGACCGGCTATCAGGAGATCCTGACCGACCCGTCCTATGCGGGGCAGATCATCACCTTCACCTTCCCCCATATCGGCAATGTCGGCGTCAACGAGGACGACGTCGAGACGGTCAACGCAGCCGCCTCCTCGGGCGTGCGCGGCCTCGTGCTGCATGCCGCGATCACCGAACCCTCGAACTGGCGCGCCAACCGGCATTTCGACGCCTGGCTCAAGGCCCGCAACATCGTCGGCATCAGCGGCGTCGACACCCGCGCGCTGACCGCCCTGATCCGCGACAACGGCATGCCCAATGCGATCATCGCCCACAGTCCCGACGGCGTCTTCGACATCGAGCGGCTCAAGCGCGAGGCCGCAGCCCTGCCCGACATGGCCGGGCTCGACCTCGTGCCGCAGGTCACCGCCGCCCAGCGCTATAGCTGGGACGAGACGCCCTGGATCTGGCCGGTGGGCTATGGCAAGCGCGAGAGCGTGGTCCACAAGGTCGTCGCGATCGACTACGGCGTGAAGCGCAACATCCTGCGCCTGCTCTCCAAGGCCGGCTGCGAGGTCACGGTCGTGCCCTCGACCGCCAGCGCCGAGGACATCCTGGCGCTGCAGCCGGATGGCATCTTCCTCTCGAACGGACCGGGCGACCCGGCCGCGACGGGCGAATATGCCGTGCCGGTGATCAAGGCGCTGCTCGACAAGAAGATCCCGACCTTTGGCATCTGCCTCGGCCACCAGATGATGGCGCTGGCCATCGGCGGCCAGACCATGAAGATGAAGCAGGGCCACCACGGCGCCAACCACCCTGTGCAGGACAAGACCACGGGCAAGGTCGAGATCGTCTCGATGAATCACGGCTTCGCCGTCGATCCGGCCTCTTTGCCGGCGCATGCGGTCGAGACCCATGTCTCGCTCTTCGACGGCTCCAACAGCGGCATCGCCCTGACCGACCGCCCGGCCTTCAGCGTGCAGCACCACCCGGAAGCCTCGCCGGGCCCGCAGGACAGCCACTATCTGTTCACCCGCTTCGTCGAGATGATGGCGGCGGAAAAGGCCAAGACGGCGGCCTGAGTGCGGCATTCAGCCCTCATCCTGAGGAGTGGACGAAGTCCACGTCACGAAGGATGCTCCGGCAGGCTCTCGATGATCCCCCGAGGCGCTGCTTTCGCGGTTCCTCGGGATGAGGGCTGCGACTATCGTCAAAGGAGCCGGGCATGATCCACCAGCTGCGCATCTACGAGATCTTCGAGCGCAACAAGGCCGCCTTCCACGCCCGCTTTCGCGACCATGCGATGCGGATCATGGCGCGGCACGGCTTCCAGATCGTGGCGACGTGGGAGACCGCAAGCGCCGGCCGCACCGAATTCGCCTATATCCTCGCCTGGCCCGACAACGAGACCCGGACGGCGCGCTGGACGACGTTCCTGGCCGACCCGGAATGGATCGAGATCAAGCGCGTCACCTCGATCGAATACGGCAATCTCGTCGGCATAATCGAGGACCGGATCATGACGCTGACGGATTATTCGCCGACCGGCGCGATCTCCGCCTGAGAACAGGCGCCGAGCCCGCATTGGACGCCGCCGACCGGGGCCCGCCGCGTGCAAGCCTCGGTCCGGCTGCGAGGCTTGGCTGCGGGCGCCCTGCGCCAGCCGCGAACGCTATCCCATCTTTCGAAATCCACGGCTTGCGCTCAGAATCTCTCTGTCACCCCGAGCGCCCGAACGGCGTCCCGGGATGACGATTCTTGTCTCGTCGAAAGCCGCTAGCTCTGGCTCAACAGATCCCGCATCGCGATCAGCGCCGTGGCGTAGCCGCGCGCGCCGAGGCCAGCCATCACCGCCGTCGCGACCGGCGAGATCAGGGATTTATGGTAGACCGCCTCGCGCTTGTGGACGTTCGAGATGTGGAACTCGATGATCGGTCCTTCGAACATCTTGAGCGCGTCCATGATCGCGACGGAGGTGAAGGTGAAGCCGGCCGGGTTGATGACGATGCCGGCCCCCTCGTCGATCGCCTCGTGGATCCATTCGATCAGCTCGTATTCCCGGTTGGACTGGCGGAAGACGATCTCGCGCTCGGGCACCGCCGCCCGGCAGAGCACCTCGACCTCGGCCAGCGTGGTATGGCCGTAAATCTCGGGCTGGCGGCGGCCGAGGCGGTTCAGATTGGGTCCGTTCAGGACATAGATCGGCTTCTTCATGGACAGGCTCCGTAGCGACTGCCGCTAACTGGCTAACCCGCGCCGCCACCGGATGGCGGCGCGGCGGGTGCGATCAGCTGACGGTGAAGGGGATGTTCTCGATGCTGTCCGGGAATTTATGCACCGGCACCTTCATCCACTTGTCGTAGACCTTCTGAAGCTCGCCATTGGCCTTGATCTTGTCGATGAAGAGATTGATCGCGGCGTTGATCTCCTTCTCCCCCAGCCGCGTGCAGGCGCCGTTGTAGAGGTTCTGGAATTCGAGCTTGTTCTCGAAGATGCCGGGCCGCGCCTGCTCGATCCGCTGGAGGTAGAAGATGTTGCCCCCCAGCGCCTGGACCTGGCCCGAGACCAGCGCCTGGATGCTCGGCGCATCGCCGTCATAGCGGCGGATCGTGGTGTTGGCCGGCGCATTCTTGGTCACTTGCGTGTCCTGGGCCGCGCCCTTCGCCACGCCGATGGTGTAGCGGCCCATATCCGCATTGGTCTTGATGCTTTCCGCCTTCGGGCCGATCAGGACGATGGTGTTGGCGACATAGGGCTTGCTGAACTGCACGGCCTTGGCCCGCTCCGGCAGCATCGCCATCGTGGCGAAGAGCAGGTCGACGCGCCCGGTCGTCAGCGCAGGAATGCGGTTGTTGACCTCCAGCGCCACGAACTCGACGGAAACGCCAAGCTCCTTGCCGAAGAGCTCGGCGATATCGGCATCCAGCCCCTCCTGCTTGCCGGCGCTGTTGACGAAGCCCCAGGGCGGGTTGTCGCCCTGAATCCCGACCACCAGCTTGCCCCGGCTCTTGATCTCGGCCGGTGTGATCGCCAGCGCCGGCCGGGTCGCAATCGCCGGCGCGGCAAGAAGCGCAACGCCTCCCAGCAGGATGTCGCGTCGCAGAAATTTCGGTCCAGACATCGGTGTTCCCTCCCCAGGGTTACAGGTCGCACGGCGCTTTGCAGCCGTGATCGGCTCTCGCTCCCGCTTGCCACGGGTAGCCCAGGCGCTAATCTTTCATCTGCTGAAACTAATTTCAACTGATGAATCATAAAATATCAGATATAATGGGTTGATACCGGCCGTTGCATCCCGGCTGGCCTCATTTCCAGCCTGGGTCTATGTCGGAGCGCGAGGCCCAGGGGCGAGCCTGCGAATGCGAGCACTGTGAATGAACGAGCTTTCAGCCCAGATCCTGCGCGACGAGACCGACGCCGGAACAGCCGGCGAGCAAGCCTATGACCGGCTGCGCGCCGACATCGTCTTCGGGCGCCTGCAGCCCGGGCAGCGGCTCAAGCTGGAGCGGTTGCGCCTGGATTACGGCGTTGGCATCAGCACCTTGCGCGAAATCCTCAACCGCCTGGTGCCGGAAGGCCTGGTCGTCGCCGAGGGGCAGCGCGGTTTCCAGGTCGCGCCCTGTTCGGCAGCCGACCTCAAGGAGATCGCCGCGCTGCGCCTCCTGCTCGAATGCCATGCGATGGAGCAATCCTTCCAGGCCGGCGACATGGAATGGGAAGGCCGCGTCGTCGCCGCCCATCACAAGCTCGCCCGGATGGAGGCCCAGTTGCTCGCCGGCGACCGCTCCAATGCCGAGCCCTGGAAACGCTATGACTGGGAGTTCCACCAGGCGCTGGTCTCGGCCTGCGGCTCGCGCGCACTGCTGGGCCTGCATTCGGGCGTCTATGATCTCTATCTGCGCTACCAGATGGTCTTCGTCATCTTCCGCGGCGAGATTGCCGCCGACGAGCACCGGGCCTTGCTGGATGCAGCCCTGAACCGCCAATCCGCCAGGGCGCAGGAGATTCTATCCGCCCATATCTGGGGCTGTGTCGACTTCGCGCTCAACCGGGGCTTGTCGAGCTGAGCCTGGCCGCTTCCCGGTTGACAGCCCCGCCGACACGGGATTTAAGCGGCTCATGACCAGCCACGCCCTGCTCCGCACCCAGCAGTATTACGCGCTCTTTTCATAAGAGCGGGCGCATTTTCATGTTCAACCGCTGCGTTTGGCGGATGAACTAAAGGCAGTCACCCGGCATCGCGGCCCCGAGAGGACCAAACGATGCCTACCCAGCGACATTCCTCCTCCATCGGCCTGATGGGCTTCGGCGCCTTCGGCCAGCTGATGGCGCGGCACCTCCAGCCGCATCTGCCGCTTGTCGTCTTCGATCCGGCGCATGCGCCTGAGGCCGACGGCTCGGGCAAGGGCCTGGCTCCCGGCAGCATCGCGCAGGTCGCCGCCTGCGACATCGTCATCCTCGCCGTCCCGGTCGACCGGCTGCCGGGAGCCATAGCGAGCCTGCGCCCGCATCTGCGCACCGGTGCGATCGTGCTCGATGTCGGCTCGGTGAAGATCGAGCCGGCGCGCCTGCTGCTCGCCGAACTGCCCGACGATGTCGAGATCATCGGCACGCACCCGCTCTTCGGCCCGCAAAGCGCGCGCAATGGCATTGCGGGCCTGAAGATTGCGCTCTGCCCGATCCGTGGAAACGGCTTTCGCCGGATCGCCGCCTTCCTGCGCCATGTCCTGAAGCTCGACGTCATCCTGACCACGCCCGATGCGCATGATCGCGACATGGCGATGGTGCAGGGGCTGACCCATCTCGTGGCGAAGATCCTCGTCCGCATGGAGCCGATGCCGCGCCGCATGACGACGAAGAGCTTCGAGCTGTTGATGCAGGCGACCGAGATGGTGCGCCATGACGCGCCCGGCGTCTTCCTCGCGATCGAACGCGCCAACCCGCATGCGCGGGCGGTGCGCGAGCGCTTCTTCAGCTATGCGGAGGAGCTGACCGAGACCTTGGAGCGCGGACATCGAATCTCGCCGATAAGCGCGATAAACACGCCAATCGTGTCGGATTCCGCAACGGGCGAATGTCTTCGCATCGACTAAGCTCGCTCGATGATCAATTCCACGCCGTTCATCGCCGCCGTCATGATCATGCCGATCCCATCGTGCCGGTGGGCAATCAGATTTCGGTAAGGGGCCCGCATCGCCGCGATCCGGCCGTGCCGCGACGTCGATAGGTCGATCGCGGCCACCACGGTCGCGCACGATCTCATCCTCGTCCCCCGCAATGTCGCGGATTTCGACGATATAGGCGTGTCCGCGATCAATCCCTGGGATCTGGCTTGACGCCGCCGGCGCCTCGCCTCCCAATCTGCAGGCCTGCCCACGAAGTCCCGTCCCCATCTCGCCCCATCATCGCGAAACCATTGGAGGCCCGCGATGAGCGTGCAGCCCGTCATCGACCATCTCCTCGCCCGGCACGCTGCTGTGCTCGACCGGCTGTACGCCTTTCTGAGGCTGCCGAGCGTGAGCACCGATCCAGCCTATGCGCAGGGCATGCAGGACACGCGTCGGTTCCTGCTCGCCTGGCTGAACGAGATCGGCCTGTCGGATGTGAAACTGCTGGATGGCGGCGGCCAGCCGGCCGTTTACGGCGCCTGGCTCGACGCACCCGGTGCGCCGACGATCATCATCTACGGCCATTATGACGTGCAGCCGCCCGACCCGCTGGCCCTCTGGAAGACGCCGCCCTTCGAGCCGACGACCCGCGACGGCAGGCTTTATGCGCGCGGCGCCTCCGATGTGAAGGGATCGACCACGATCGCGATCGAGACGGTCGCAGCCTTCCTCGCGGTGAACGGCCGTTGCCCGGTCAACATCAAGCTCTTCATCGAAGGCGAGGAAGAGACCGGCAGCCCGAGCCTCCACGCCATCATCGAGCGCTATGGCCCACTGCTGCAGGCCGATGCGATGATATCGGCCGATGGTGGTCGCGCCAGCCCGACCGTGCCGACGATCAATGTCGGTGCGCGTGGCCTGACCAAGCTCGAACTGGTGGTCCGCACCGCCGAAAAGGAACTGCATTCTGGTCGCTATGGCGGCTCGGTGCGCAATGCTCTGCACGAGCTCGCGGCAATCATCGCCACGCTCCATGACGCGGATGGCGCGATCGCGATCCCGGCGCTGATGGACGCGGTGCGCCCGCTTAGCGAACGCGACCGCCACGACACCGCAGCCTTGCCTTTCGACGAGGCCGCCTTTGTCGCCGATATCGGCGGAATCGCCGCGGGCGAGCCCGGCTACAGCATCCGCGAAAGACTGACGCTGCGCCCGGCCATCGATGTCAACGGCATGTGGGGCGGTTATACCGGCTCCGGCAGCAAGACGGTGATCCCCGACGAGGCACGCGCCAAGATCACGATCCGGCTCGCGCCTGGGCAGGACCCCAACCAAGCCGCGCAGGCACTCCAGGCGCATATCCTGGCCGCGGCGCGGCCCGGTGTTGCGGTGAGCTTCGAGGCCATCGGGGGCGGCTCGCCCGCCTCGACATTGGCGGCCGATCATCCGCTGGTGCAGGCCGCCACTCGTGTCCTGAGGACGTCCTCAGGACAAGAACCGGTCCATGTCCGGCTTGGCGCGACGGTCCCGATCACCGCAATCTTCAAGGAGACGCTGGGCCTCGATACGCTGATGTTCGGCTTCAATCTGCCCGACGAGGATGTGCACGCGCCCAACGAGTTCTTCCATCTGGCCTCTATCCCGCTCGGCTTGCAGGCCTGGCCGATGCTGCTGGAGGAACTCGGGCGCTTTCCTGCCACGGCCTTCTGCGCCGGCCAGTCGCGGTTCGACCGCGCCTCGAAAGCTACATAAGCAGCCAGCGGCCGCTCGCTCGTCACCTGATTGTTAGCGTCGAGATATTCTCGGACGATGTGGAAGCCGATACAATCAGGGCCCGGATCGGGATCGGTCCGCCATGTCGCTTCCTTGGGCTTGCTTGCTTTCTGGAACCGGATCGCCACAGCGCGAGACGCGCGTTACTGGCGCGACATGCGAGCCCATGGCGATGTGGAAGCCTGGCCGTTCAGGCAACAGCAGATCGGTTGAGGGCCGAAGGCGGCAGCTCGCACCGGAACAAGGCCGCGCCGCTCACGCCGCCTTCGCCTCGATCTTCAGGAACCCTGCGAGCTTGCTGGCCGAAAGCTCCGCCTCCTTCGCGATCCGCAGCGCCAGCGCGAGCGCAGCTGGGCGCAGCTGGCCGAGCGGGCGGTCGAGCCAGTAGGAGACCGGGTTCAGCGCGGTGCGAGGGTCGACCATCGCGACCCGGCCCGCCTCGACCTGGGCATGCGCCAGAGGCGGGCGGGCGAGAGCCAGGCCAAGCCCGCAGGCGGCGGCGTCGAGCACGAGATTATAGTCCTCGAACCTTCGGTCCTGCGGGCGTGGGCGATAATCCAGCCCATGGCTCGCGAACCAGGCCCGCCAGCCGGCGGCATCCGAATCATGGATCAGCGGATATGCCAGCAGGCGCTCCGGCCGGCCTTGCCCGATCGCCCGGGCCAGCTCCGGCGAGGCGATCGGATAGCACCATTCCTCGAAAAGCTGCACCGAGACGCGCCCCGGCGCGCCGCCGCGCCCGCAGCGAATGGCGAGGTCGATGCCCTCATCATCGAGATCGACGCGACGGTGGTCGACCTGCAGCACGATGCGCAGAGCCGGATCGCCGCTTTCGAGCCGGTGCATGCGCGGCATCAGCCAGAGGCTGCAGACGGAGGGCGTCGCGCTGAAGCGCACTACGGCTGCGCCCCGCGCCTCGGTCCAGCGGTCCGAGGTGTCGGCAATCAGCGAAAACGCCTCCTGCGTGCGCTGGAGCAGGCGCTGGCCTTCCGGCGTCAGCGCCACCCCACGCGCCTGCCGCTCGAAGACGCGCAGGCCCAGCCAATGCTCCAGCTTGGCCACCTGCCGGCTGACGGCGCCATGGGTCAGGTTCAGCGCCTCGGCCGCGGCCGAGAAGCTGCCGGTGCGCGCCGCGGTCTCGAAAGCACGCAGCGTATCGAGCGGCGGAAGGTTCGAGCTGTGATCCATTCTCACAGCTCACCCTCGAATTCATCGTTTGTCAATCAGCTCGGGCAGGTATCTATGCCGGGTCATGCTCTTTCCTCGATGAGGTTCGCCATGACCGCCGCCAGCGCCGCAGCACCAATCCCCGCCAAGTCCGCCTTCGACTCGACGACGCTGGGGCTGGCGATCTTCACCATCATCGCCTGGGCCTCGGCCTTTCCCGCGATCCGCGCCGCGCTCGGCGGCTTCGGGGCGCTCGAACTCGGCGCGGTGCGCTTCGCCATCGCCGCCGTGCCGGCCGCGCTGTTCCTTGCCGTCACCCGGCCAAAGCTGCCGGAATGGCGCGACGCCTGGCGCTTCGGCTTCGGCGGGCTTGTCTTCGTCGCGGGCTACACCGTGCTGCTCAATCTCGGCCAGCAGACGGTCTCGGCCGGGGCGGCAAGCTTCATCATCAACATCAACCCGATCATCACGGCTGCGCTTGCCATGCTGGTGCTGGGCGAGCGTTTCACCCGCAGCCAATGGCTCGGCAGCGCGATCTCGCTCGCCGGCGTCGGGGTGATCGCCTTCGGGCAGAACGGCGCGGCGCTCGAGCTGGGCATCGGCGTGCTCTTGGTGCTCGGCGCGGCTTTGTGCAACTCGCTTACCACCATCGTGCAGAAGCCGCTCTTCGCCCGGCACAAGCCGCTGACGGTGACGGCCTGGAACATGGTGGTCGGTGGCCTGCTGCTCTCGCCCTTTCTGCCCAGCGGCATCGCCCAGGCACAGGCAGCCTCGACCGCCAGCCTCTACGCCATGGTCTATCTCGCCATCGTGCCGAGCCTGATCACCTATGCGACCTGGACGACGCTGCTCTCGCGCCTGCCGGCGGGCCGCGCCTCGAACCTGCTCTATGCCGCCCCGCCGGTTTCTCTCCTGATCAGCTATCTCTGGCTCGGCGAAGTGCCGAGCCTCCTCGGCATCCTCGGCGGCGCGATGGCGCTGGGCGGCGTCGTCATCGTCAACCTGAAGCGCTGACGCCGCGCTTCCAACCTGGCGGCGGGGCTGCGATACTGCCCCGCCATGCCTGTGACGATCTTCCTCCTGCGCGCCGTCAATCTCGGTGGCGCCAGCACCATCAAGATGGCGGCCCTGCGCGCGCTCTGCCCGCCGCTGGGCCTTCGTCATGCCGCGACCCTGCTGCAGAGCGGCAATCTCGTCGCCTGCCATGACGGCGAGGCGCGCGAGACAATCGCCCTGAAGCTGGAAGAGGCTATCGCCGCCACGCATCCGATGCGCCCGCGCGTGATTGCCCGCAGCCAGGCCGAGCTGCAGGACATCCTGACACAGTCTCCACTGCCGGCCGCCGAGCGCCAACCGAACTGGCTTCTGGTGATGCCCCTCGACGCGGCCCCCGCCGATGGCGCAATCGACCGCCTGCGCGCCTGGCATAGAGGGCCCGAGGAGATCGGCCTGCGCGGCCGTGACCTCTATCTGCACTACAGCGAGGGCATCGGCCGCTCGAAGCTGACCAATGCCGCGATCGAAAGGCATCTCGGCGTCCAGGGCACCGCGCGAAACTGGACCACACTGACGAAGCTCGCGGCGCTGGCCGAGGAGGTCGCCGCCCATGGCTGAGATCAAAGGCAACATCACCATCAGGCCGCTCGATGCTACTGACGCGGAAGCCTACCGGACCTTGCGCCTCCAGGCGCTGCTTCAGGCGCCCGAGGCCTTTGGCGCGAGCCATGCCGAGGAGGCGGCGCGCCCGCCCGCAACCTTCATCGCGCGCATCACGCCTGCTCCGCCGAGCCTCGTCTTCGGGGCATTCGCGGATGCGGAGCTGGTCGGCATCGCCGGATTCCTCGCCGGAAGCTCCGAGAAGAGCCGGCACAGAGGTATGCTCTGGGGCGTCTATCTCGCGCCGGATTGGCGCGGACGCGGCATAGCCCGTGCGCTGGTCGAGGCGGTGGTTCAACATGCGGCACAGCATGTGCTGGTGCTGCAAGCGCGCGCCGTGACGACCAACAGCGTCGCGCTGCATCTCTATGAACGCCTCGGTTTCAAGCCCTACGGCATCGAATCAAAGGCGTTGCGCATAAACGACGCGCTTTTCGACGAGGCGCTGCTGGCGCTGGATTTCTCGCTCCCGGCAGATGATTGAGCGTGCGGCTCCGCTCTAGAATCCCCGTGCCTCCAGCACCCTCTCGGCATCGGTGATGTAGTCGCGCACCACCGGCACGGCGCTCTTATGCGGGCCGAGCAGGAGCTGGAAGACCATGTCGCCGCCGATGTCGAAGGAGATCTCGCAAGCCGAGAGATAGAACTCCCACATCCGCGCGAAGCGCTCGCCCATCATCGTCACGACCTCCGGCCGATGGGCCATGAAGCGCTCGCGCCAGGCGTGGAGCGTCCAGTGGTAGTGCCGCCGCCAGAACTCGCAATCCGACGACCACAGACCGGTCTGCTCGACCGCGGCGAAGACCTCCGACATCGCCGGCGCGTAGCCGCCCGGGAAGATGTATTTGTCGAAGAAGGGCCCGGTGAAGCCCGGCGGCCCGACGCGGCCAATGCAGTGCACCAGCGCAATCCCGTCCGGCGTCAGCAGGTCACGTATGGCCTCGAAATATTCGAGGTAATGCGCGACGCCGACATGCTCCATCATGCCGACCGAGACGACACGGTCGAAGCTGCCCTTGAGCTCGCGATAGTCCTTGTTGATGAAGGTGACGGCATCACCGACGCCCGCGGCTTCTGCGCGCTTCTGCGCGGCGGCCATCTGGTCGGGCGAGACGTTGAGCCCCGTCACTTTCGCGCCGCAGGCCTTGGCGAGATAGATCGCGAGCTCGCCCCAGCCCGATCCGATATCGAGCACGGTCATGCCCGGCTCGATCTTCAGCTTGGCCGCGAGATGGCGCAGCTTGGCCTTCTGCGCCGCTTCCAGCCCGACCTCGGGGCTGTGCCAATAGGCACAGGAATAGGTCATCGTCTCGTCGAGCCAGAGCTTATAGAACTCGGTCGGGATGTCGTAGTGGTGCTTGACCTTCTTGCCGGCGAGCCCGAGCGGGTTGTGCATGCGGAAGCGCCGGATGCCGAAGCGGATTTTGCGGACGACCTTCTGGATCGGATGCTTGCGCAATTCCTTGCGCTGCATCCAGAACAGCGACAGCAGATCGTGGATCGACGAGCCGTCCTCGAAATCGATCCGGCCATCCATATAGCCTTCGGCCAGTGCCATTTCGGGATTGAGGAAGATCTCGCGTTCGATCCTGTCGTCATGGAAGCGCACGGTGACGGCTGGCGCCGTCTTCATCTGGCCCGCAAACAGGATTTCGGCCGGCCCGGAGCCGAAGACATGGCGCTGGTTGTCAGGGGTGATCACGGTCAGCCGGCCTTGCCGGACGAAGCGCTTCAACAGCTTGGGTAGCAAAAACATCGTCGCCCTCAGATTCGCGCGAAGCTTAGAGCCGGCGCCGCGCTTGGCAAGCCGAACGCACTCGCCGCTTCGCGGAGGCGCTGTCTCCAGCCCTGCGCAACCCCACTGGATCAGGTTTTCAGGCCGAAGCGCAACAGCAGGAAGGCGACATGCATGGAAAATCGAAGCTCGAAGCGCTGGCGCTCGGCAAAGCTGTTCGACGCGTCGCAGCGTTTCCTCGTCGAGTGTCGCGTCATGGACCTGTCGCCAAGCGGCGCCCGGCTGAGGCCGGAGAGCGACCGGCCGCTGCCGCTCGCGCTCTTCTATCACGCCGACGACAAAGTCTTCGCGCCGGCTGCCCTCATCTGGATCAGGAAGCGCGAGATCGGAATCCGCTTTCTCGACGCGAACGCAACCGAGGGAGAGGCCGCAGCCCCCGCCCCGCTGGACGCAGGGTTGCGCAACGGCTCACCATCGGACGAGAGCCGGATGATGTCAGATGGAAGCACCAAGTGATCCCACCTGACATCTGAATTCGTCTCTCATCCAGGAGTGAGACACGGAGCAATGCGAAAAACCGGTTTCCACTTTTCCGCATCCTGCTCTAGTCGTGGCGGGACCGGCGGCAGGAGGCTGCCGGCAAGCGGCGAACGGCGAGACCATGTCCTGGCGCGATTTCTGGAACGGCGAGCATTCCATCTACGTTTCGCCGCGCCACAAGACCCTGCATTACCGGCAGATCGCCAAGGATCTGGTCGGCCAGATCCCGGCGTCCGATGCCGTCGTGCTCGACCATGGCTGTGGCGAGGCTTTGAGCGCCGACCTTGTCGCCGCCGCCTGCGGCAAGCTCTATCTCTGCGAGGCGGCGCCGAACGTGCGCGAAAGGCTGCGCGCGATGTTCGGACGCATCGGTCATGTCGCCGTGGTCTCGCCGGAGGAGGTCGAGGCGCTGCCGGAAGCAACCCTCGACCTCGTCGTGGCCAACTCACTGATCCAGTATCTGAGCCGCGAGGAGCTCATGGCCCTGCTGCGCAGCTGGCTCGCCAAGCTCAAGCCGGGCGGCAAGCTCGTCATCGCCGATGTGATCCCGCCCGATGTCAGCCCGCTCACCGACGCCTCGCAACTCCTTGCCTTCGCCTGGCGCGGCGGGTTCCTGGCGGCGGCGCTGGCCGGGCTCGTACGCACCGCCTTTTCCGACTACCGCAAGCTCAGGGCGCAATACGGACTCTCGACCTATGCGGAAGCTGACATCGTCGGCCTGATCCGGGCCGCCGGCTACGATGCCGTGCAGCGGCAGCCGAATTTCGGCCACAACCCGGCCCGGATGACCTTTGCGGGGACGAAACCGGCGTGATGATGGCCGATGGCCTTCATGACAGCGACCTGGCCGGGCCGGGTTTCGCCCTGCCGCGCGGCGCGCTAAACCGGCATGGTCGCCGTCGGCACGCTTGTAAGGACATATCCCATGCATATCGGCTTGATCGGGGGCATCGGCGTTGCGGCGACGGTGGTCTATTACCAGCGCCTGACGGCTGCCGCCGCGGCCCGCGGCGTAGCAAAGCTTGAGCTTACGATCGTCCACGGCGAGATTCAGGAACTCATCCGCAATAATCTCGCCGACCGCAGGTCCCAGCAGGCACAGGCATTCCTCCCGCTCGTCACACGCTTGAAGGATGCAGGCTGCGATTGCGTCGCTCTGTCATCGCTGGGGGCGCATTTCTGTCTGGATGAGCTGGCGGCCCTGTCGCCCTTGCCGATCGTCTCCGCCGTCGCTCCACTTGACGCCTATTTCGTTGAACAGGACATTAAGCGGATCGGCCTTCTCGGAACGCGGGTCGTCATGCGCACACGCCTTTACGGCCAGCTCGCGCGCACGGACGCCATCGCATTGGACGACGAGATCGAGCTTCTCGGTCAAACCTACCAGGACATCGCGGTTGCCGGCACATGCTCAGCCTCGCAGCGCGAGCTGTTCCTCGACGCAGGCAGGCGCATGACCGCGGCCGGGGCTGACGCGATCGTTCTCGCCGGGACCGATCTCAATCTGGCCTTCGATGGGCAGAGCCCTGGATATCCGGTCATCGACGCGCTGGATATCCATGTTGCGCTGCTCGCGGATTTGGCCTCGGGGCGTCGGTCCTTGAGCGATGTTCCATCATAGCGCCGAGAGTATTCGCGCTTCCGAACATGCCCAGCCGTGACGGGATTGGCGGCTCTTAGGCCGAGATGCATCGAAGCACCTTTCGGGCCTTACGCCGCCCGGTCGGCGAAGCTGAAGAACTTGTGGCCGAGGAAGGAGAACACCATCACGATCCCCGTGGTGACCAGCTGCATCGGCAGATAGGGCAAGCCCAGCTTGCCGACGAAGAGATGCATCAGCACGCCGGTGAGGACGAAACCGCCGGCTGCGATCAATGCGAAACGCCAGGTCGCCTGGGCGTGGCTGTGGGTCGCGTCAAAGGTCAGCCAGCGATTCAGCGAATAGGAGACGATGGCGCCGAGCACGAAGCCCGCCAGCGTCGCCGGCACCGGATCGACATGGCCGAGTTCGACGAGGCCGATCAACAGCGCGTAATGCGCCACGGCCGTGATGCCGCCGGCGAAGACATAGGCCAGGAGCTGGCGGGACTGGCGCGGATACTGCTTGAAAGGCGGGTGCTGCTTGAAAGGCATGCCGGGCCTTTAAAGCATCGGCCCGAAAAGTGGGATGCGATTTTCGAAAAAAGCCGATGCCTCATCGAGGAGCAACCGCATCGGGCTGGATGATAATCTGATCCGATGCGGTTACCCGGCATGCCGAAGGCGAGTTTACGAGCCCGCCGCGTGTTGGCCTGACGGTCTCAGGCCCGGACCTCGAAGACCATGTTGAACGGCGTCTCGGTCGCGCGGCGGAAGCGGGTGAAGCCGGCGTCGAGCGCAACCCTCCGCAGCCGCATCTCGCCGGCCTGGGCGCCAAGCCCG
The DNA here is from genome assembly GCF_002917105.1 of Allobosea psychrotolerans. GTDB lineage: Bacteria > Pseudomonadota > Alphaproteobacteria > Rhizobiales > Beijerinckiaceae > Allobosea > Allobosea psychrotolerans. The sequence goes on along the minus strand of NZ_PQFZ01000001.1, from coordinate 342,798 downwards.
AGGCCGACCTCCTGCGACAGCGAAGCCGGCGTGCAGATCATCGTCGATGCCCCGTAGAAGATCCGCCCGACCGGATTGAGGTTGTCCTTGAGCTGGTCATGCGCGAAGGGCTCGACGATCATCCAGGTGCCGTCATCGGCAAGCGTTTCCTTGACGTGACGGCCAGCCCCAGCAGGGTCGCCCATGTCGTGCAGGCAATCGAACATCGCGACGAGGTCGTAGCCCCGCGCCGGATAGGTCTTGGCCGAGGCCTGCTCGAAGACGACCCGATCCTCGACCCCCGCCTTGGTCGCGGCCTCCCGTGCCCGGTCGATCGACGGACCGTGGTAATCGAAGCCGAAGAAATACGAATTCGGGTAGGCCTGCGCCATCAGCACGGTCGAAGCGCCATGGCCGCAGCCGACATCGGCGACGCGGGCACCCTTTTCGAGCTTGGCCTTGACCCCGTCGAGCGCCGGGATCCAGCTGTTGTTGAGGTTGCTGTTGTAGCCGGGCCGGAAAAAGCGCTCCGTGCCGCGGAACAGGCATTTGCTGTGCTCGTGCCAGCCCACGCCGGCGCCGGTCCGAAAGGCATCGGCGATCTTTGGCTCGTCGAGCCACATCGCCCGAACGATCTCGAAGGCGCCAGCGAAGAAGGCGGGGCTGCCCTCCTCCGCAAACGCCATCGCCTGTTCGGCGGAGAGGCTGAAGCTGTCCGTGTCGGCGTCGTAATCGATATAGTCGGCAGCCGCCTGCGCCGAGAGCCACTCCCGGACATAGCGCTCTTTGAAGCCGGTCTTGGCGGCGAGCTCCTCGGCGGTCATCGGCTTGCCGTCCGCCATCGCCTTGTAGAGGCCGAGCTGGTCGCCGAGGACGACGAGCGCGCCGGTTACCGACGCTCCGACATCACCAACCAGACGTCCGACAAGCGCATCGAGTTTCTGAGGGTCGGCTTCACGCATGGCCATGCTCCTCTGGATAGGGCGCAGCCGGGTCTGACGCGAACCGGCTCGACGCCATCGCGGAAGCAGGGACGCTATACCCCCCACGGACCGAGTCAATGAACCGGAATGGGTACCGGAAAGCGCTCCGGCAGAGCCGGACCGCGTCCGCTCAGCCAACCGCCAGCGGGCCGGACAAGCGCGGCAGGTTGGGATCGCGCCGCGCCGCCTCCAGCACGCTGTCGAGCAAGCCCGGAAAGCGGCGGTCGAGATCCTCACGCCGGATCGAAAGATAGCGCGACGTGCCTTCGACGCGGAAACGCGTGATGCCGGCCTCGCGCAGCTTGGCGAAGTGATAGGACAAGAGCGACGGCGAGGCGAGTTCAGAGAAGCTGTTGCAACGCGCCTTGTCGACCTCTGGCACGTCGGCAAGCGCGACCAGGATGCCGAGCCTGATCGGATCGGCCAGCGCCGCGAAGACATCGGCCGCGGCGACATCGTCTATATCGGGATGGAACACCGGTTTCATGACCCTGCCGAGATAGGAGATCGCGACGCTCCTGACAAGTTTCAACATTCGTTGAAATTACCCTTGCGATCTCGCATCTGCAAACGTAAGTTCAACGATCATTGAAATTCCGGAAAACCGGATTTGGAAGGACTGTCCCATGGACGCACGTCTTCTCTGGCTGGCCGGGGGCGCTTTCGCCATCGGCACCGGCACGCTGATCATCACTGGGATCCTGCCCAATCTCGCCACCGGCTTCGGCGTCTCTGTCGATACTGCCGGCCTCCTGCTCACCGCATTCGCCATCGCTTATGCAATCGGCTCCCCGGTGCTCTCGACCGTTTTCGGCAATGTCGAGCGCAAGCACGTCCTGGCCGGATCGTTGGCCGTCTTCACCCTCGCCAATCTCGGGGCGACCCTGGCCGCTGATTTCTCGCATCTGATGGCAGCGCGCGTCGTCATGGCGCTCGCCGCCGGCGTCTACATGCCCGCAGCCAACGCCGTCGCCGTCGCACTGGTTTCTCCAGAACGGCGGGCGCGGGCGATCGCGCTCGTCACCGGCGGCATGACGGTCGCGCTGATTCTCGGCGTGCCGCTCGGCACGGCGGCGGCGGCTGCCGGCAGTTGGCACCTCGCCTTCCTGCTCGTCGGCCTCTTCGGCGCGCTGGCGCTCATCGGGATCCTGTGGAGGCTGCCTGTCGGCCTGCCGCGCGGCGCCAACACTATGGCCGAGCGGCTCGCCGTGGCGCGCCGCGGCGACATCCTGCTGGCGTTGGCGACGACGATGCTGTGGACGACCGGCGCCTTCACGCTCTACGGCTACATCGCGCCCTTCCTCGCCAACCATGCCGGCATCGCTGGCCCCTGGCTCGGCGCAGTGCTGGTCGTCTCGGGCATCGGCTCGGCGCTCGGCAACCAGCTTGGCGGCATCGCAAGCGACCGCTACGGGCCGGAACGCACGCTCGTCGTCGTTCTCACCGTACTGGCGGCCACGCTCGTCGCCGCCTCGCTGGTCGCGGTGACGCTGCCGCCCTCCATCGCCATCTTCATCATCCCTGCGATCCTGCTGGTCTGGAGCGCCGCGGGCTGGGCAGGGCACCCCTCGCAAATGTCCAGGCTTGCCGCGATGGCGCCCGATACGGCCGTGATTGCGCTCTCGCTCAATGCCTCCGCGCTCTATGTCGGCATCGCAGCAGGTTCGACGCTCGGCCAGCTGACATTGCACCATCTCGGCACCTGGCCGCTGGGCTTCGTAGGAGCCGTCTGCGAGGTCGCAGCACTCGCCGTGCTCTGGTTGGCATTGCGCCGCAAGCGCACCGTCGGGCGCGACGACAGCGACATCACCGAGATCGCAGTCGCCGCTCCGCCTGCGCGCTAGCGGCAACGGGGCGCCCGCCGCCCAAGAGTTCCTTGACCCGAGTTGTATCGGATTGAAGTTTGACTTGGGAAAAGAGCTGGACTGGTCCGGTCGTCCCGACTGGGGCAAGATCAGTGGTCAGAAGATCGATTCCGGTGACAAAGCCCCTGAGGAAACAATGGCTAAGAAGATCATAGTCGCCTTCCTTCTCACTCTGGTGCTGACCTGGGTGTTCTGGCGGCTTACCGGATTCCTGGCGGTCAGTCGTGAAATCGATAATGTCCTGTTCGCGGCAAGCCCCGTTCTCGCGATCGTCCTCTCCGTGCTGCTCGTCCGCTCTAGATTGATGGCTGACAATCGCAGGGGTGCGGACTGATCCCCCTGGGCTCGGCCTGAGCCTGTCATGCGGGTTTGATGTCGCTCGGTGTGGAAGCCCGCCTCCTCGTCAAATCACTCGACGCCGGCAAGGTCGCGCTGCTCAACCCTCTGTGTGTTGGCATGGGCCAGGCGCGCTTTCCGCTTCCCCCAACGGCTCCTCACCTCTATAGCGAGCGCCTAGCATTCATTCAGGCGCTCGCTTGGTCTCCGCTCGCTCGATCGGACCGGGGCTGCGCGCGCCCGCGAACATTTGGCCAGAGACCATGCCCAAGCGCACAGACATCAAGACAATCCTGATCATCGGCGCCGGCCCCATCATTATCGGCCAGGCCTGCGAATTCGACTATTCCGGCACCCAGGCCTGCAAGACGCTGAAGGCCGAGGGTTACCGCATCGTCCTTGTCAATTCGAACCCGGCCACGATCATGACCGATCCGGATCTGGCGGATGCGACCTATGTCGAGCCGATCACGCCCGAGGTCGTCGCCAAGATCATCGAGAAGGAGCGCCACGTCCTGCCCGGCGGCTTCGCCCTGCTGCCGACCATGGGCGGCCAGACCGCGCTGAACTGCGCGCTCTCGCTCAACAAGAAGTCGCTGACGGATGCATCAGGCCGCTCGATCAGCGTGCTGGAGAAGTTCGGCGTCGAGATGATCGGCGCCACCGCCGAAGCCATCGACAAGGCCGAGGACCGCGAGCTCTTCCGCGACGCGATGACCAAGATCGGCCTCGACACGCCGCGCTCGCACCAGATCAAGACGCTCGGCCAGGCGCTCGACGCCCTCGACGACATCGGCCTTCCCGCCATCATCCGCCCGTCCTTCACAATGGGCGGCACTGGCGGCGGCATCGCCTACAACAAGAGCGAATTCATCGACATCGTCGAGCGTGGCATCGACGCCTCGCCAACCAGCGAGGTCCTGATCGAGGAGAGCGTGCTCGGCTGGAAAGAGTACGAGATGGAGGTGGTCCGCGACAAGAAGGACAACTGCATCATCGTCTGCTCGATCGAGAACATCGACCCGATGGGCGTCCATACCGGCGATTCGATCACGGTGGCGCCGGCGCTGACGCTGACCGACAAGGAATACCAGATCATGCGCGACGCCTCGCTGGCGGTGCTGCGCGAGATCGGCGTCGAGACCGGCGGCAGCAATGTCCAGTTCGCCGTCGACCCTGCAACTGGGCGCATGATCGTCATCGAGATGAACCCGCGCGTCTCGCGCTCCTCGGCGCTCGCCTCCAAGGCGACCGGCTTCCCGATCGCCAAGGTCGCGGCGCGCCTGGCAGTGGGCTACACGCTCGACGAGATCGAGAACGACATCACCGGCGGCGCGACGCCCGCTTCCTTCGAGCCGACGATCGACTATGTCGTCACCAAGATCCCGCGCTTCGCCTTCGAGAAATTCCCCGGCGCCGAGCCGACGCTGACCACCGCGATGAAGTCGGTCGGCGAGGCGATGGCGATCGGCCGGACCTTCCAGGAATCGCTCCAGAAGGCGCTGCGCTCGCTGGAGACCGGTCTCGACGGCCTCGACGAGATCGAGGTCGACGGCATGGGCCATGGCGACGACAAGAACGCGATCAAGGCCGCGCTCTCGACGCCGACGCCCGACCGCATCCTGCATGTCGCCCAGGCCATGCGCTTCGGTTTCACCGACGAGCAGATCCATGAGAGCTGCAAGATCGACCCCTGGTTCCTCGCCCAGATGCGCGAGATCGTCGACATCGAGGAGAAGGTGCGCGCCCACGGCCTGCCGCAGACGCCCGGCGCCTTCCGCCAGGTCAAGGCGATGGGCTTCTCCGACAAGCGCCTCGCCGCGGTCGCCGGAAAGACCGAGGCCGAGGTCAAGGCGCTGCGCCGCTCGCTCGATGTCAGGCCCGTCTACAAGCGCATCGACACCTGCGCCGCCGAATTCGCCTCGCCGACGGCCTATATGTACTCGACCTACGCCATGCCCTTCGCCGGCAAGGCCGATGACGAGGCGCGCCCCTCCGACCGCAAGAAGGTCGTCATCCTCGGCGGCGGTCCCAACCGCATCGGCCAGGGCATCGAGTTCGACTATTGCTGCTGCCATGCCTGCTACGCGCTGCGCGACGCCGGCTACGAGACCATCATGGTCAACTGCAATCCCGAGACCGTCTCGACCGACTACGATACGTCGGACCGGCTCTATTTCGAGCCGCTGACCGCCGAGGACGTGCTCGAGATCCTCGACACGGAGAAGCAGAACGGCACGCTGCATGGCGTCATCGTCCAGTTCGGCGGGCAGACCCCGCTGAAGCTGGCGAACGCGCTGGAAGAGGCCGGCATCCCGATCCTGGGTACCTCGCCCGATATGATCGACCTGGCCGAGGATCGCGACCGCTTCAAGCGCCTGCTCGACAAGCTGCATCTCAAGCAGCCCAAGAACGGCATCGCCTATTCGGTCGAGCAGGCCCGCATGATCGTCGCCGAGCTCGGCCTGCCCTTCGTCGTGCGCCCGTCCTATGTGCTCGGCGGTCGCGCGATGGCGATCATCCATGACGAGACCCAGTTCGAGAACTACCTGCTCGGCACGCTGCCCAGCCTGATCCCCTCCGAGGTCAAGGCGAAATACCCCAATGACAAGACCGGGCAGATCAACACCGTGCTCGGCAAGAACCCGCTGCTGTTCGACCGCTATCTGTCCGATGCCATCGAGGTCGATGTCGACTGCCTCAGCGACGGCAAGGAGGCCTTCATCGCCGGCATCATGGAGCATATCGAGGAGGCCGGCATTCATTCCGGCGATTCGGCCTGCTCTCTGCCACCGCGCTCGCTTTCGCCCGAAATCATCGCCGAGCTGGAGCGCCAGACCAAGGCGATGGCATTGGCGCTCGATGTCGGCGGGCTGATGAATGTGCAATACGCCATCCAGAACGGCGTCATCTACGTGCTCGAGGTGAATCCGCGCGCCTCGCGCACCGTGCCCTTCGTCGCCAAGGTCATCGGCATCCCCGTCGCCAAGGTCGCAGCCCGCATCATGGCCGGCGAGACTCTGGCGAGCTTCGCGCTGAAGTCGGAGAAGCTCGACCATGTCGGCGTCAAGGAGGCGGTCTTCCCCTTCGCGCGCTTCCCGGGCGTCGACGTGCTGCTCGGGCCGGAAATGCGCTCGACCGGCGAGGTCATCGGGCTCGACCGCTCCTTCGACATCGCCTTCGCCAAGAGCCAGCTCGGAGCCGGCTCGAAGGTGCCGGTCAAGGGCACGGTCTTCGTCTCCGTACGCGACGAGGACAAGCCGCGCATCGTGCCCAGCGTGCGCATCCTCGCCGATCTCGGCTTCCGCATCCTCGCGACGGGCGGCACGCTGCGCCTGCTCCAGGATGAAGGCATCGCCGCTTCCAAGATCAACAAAGTGCTGGAAGGCCGCCCGCATGTGGTCGACGCCATCAAGAACGGCGAAATCCAGCTCGTCTTCAACACCACCGACGGCCCGCAGGCGCTGGCGGATTCGCGCTCTCTTCGCCGAACGGCCCTCTTGCACAAGGTTCCCTATTATACCACCTTGGCCGGAGCGATCGCAGCGGCGGAAGGCATCAAGGCCTATTGCAGCGGCGATCTCGAGGTTAGATCGCTGCAATCCTATTTCGTGCGCGCAGCCTGACGGCGGCGCGCGGGACATAGAGTTCGGCAGTTTTAAAAAATGAACGAATGCCACGGACGCAGGCCGCGAAACAGGCGGCCGGCGGCTTCTGGCTTTCGCAATTCGGGATGAGACTATGGAAAAGGTTCCCATGACCGCGGGCGGCTTCGCTGCCCTCGAGGCGGAGTTGAAGGATCGCCAGCAGGTGCAGCGTCAGCGCATCATCCAGGCGATTTCGGAAGCGCGCGCCCATGGCGATCTGTCGGAGAACGCCGAATATCACGCGGCCAAGGAAGCGCAGGCTCTCAATGAAGGCCGCGTCCAGGAGCTGGAATCTCTGATCGGCCGCGCCGACATTATCGACGTCGCCAAGCTCGCCGGCGGCGACACGATCAAGTTCGGCGCAACCGTGCAATTGATCGACGACGACACCGAGGAGAAGAAGATCTACCAGATCGTCGGCGAGCCGGAATCGGATGTGAAGTCCGGCAAGGTCTCGATCGGCTCGCCGATCGCGCGCGCGCTGATCGGCAAGAAGGTCGGCGATTCCGTGCAGGTCAACACACCCGGCGGCGGCAAGTCCTATGAGGTCGTCAGCGTCCAATTCCGCTGACGGGTGCCCCCTCACCCGGCGCGGTTTGCGACGCCGGTGCGCCCCTTCGATTTGAACTTGTGTGCGCGCCCCGCGTTCATGCCTGGGGGCGCGCCAATGTTTCCGCGAAAAGTGACGCAGACACCATCCGGGGATGGGAATCGTCGGATCGGCGCGCTATCCTCCCGCCCAGTAGCTGGAGACAGGCTCATGAGCACCCGCCGCACCGTCCTTGCCGCCTCGCTGGCGGCGCCTGCCATGGTTCTGGCATCCCTGCGCCGCGCCGAGGCGCAGGCACAGGTTTCGTCGATCGGCGCGATTCATGTCGATGTCTCCAGGCTGGCAGCGCAGGGCTGGGGCTCGAACGCGCTCGCCATCAAGATCGGGCTGGAGCAGGAGCTGACGGCAGCGCTGGGACCGGCCCTGCGACGCGGCGCCGGCCCGACCCTGAACGTCGCCGTACGCGGCGTCTTCCTGAACAGCTATGCCGGCGGCGGCGGTGGCGGCGGGCATGTCGGTAGCGGCGCGAGCCAAAGCTCCGATTCCTTCGACAGCGAGGCCACGCTGGTCGGGCGCGGAAACCGGATCATCGCGACCTATCCGGTGCTCACCACCGTGCCCGCGAGCGCGGCCGGCCCCTGGTATCTGCCCGATATCGACCAGCGCCGCCTGACCGGGCTGATCCAGACCAACGCCGCATGGATCAAGCGCTACGTCTCCGGCTGATCACGACCGCGCTACCGCCATGGCGAGGCGCCTGCGCCTGATCTAAGGTCTCTGCAGTCGGCATCGCTGTCGCGTCGCGAGTGGATGTCGGGATGACAGGAGCAGATCATGTTGAATCGTCGCGTCCTTCTCTCCGCCGCGCTTGCCGCACCAGTTATCCTGGCCGCGACCGGGCGCTCCGCCCTTGCCGCCGGCGCCGTCCAGGTCGATGTCTCGCGCCTCGCCACGCAAGGGCTCGGCCCCAATGCGGCGCGCATCAAGCTCGCAATGGAGCGTGAGCTCGCAGGCGCACTCGGCCCCAGTCTCCAAGGCCGCGGCGCTTCGCTCGTCGTCAGGGTCCTGGGCATCAGCATGCCGAGCTATTCCGGTGGAGCGACCGGCTTCGGCGGGGCGGGCGCCGATGACGGCATGGAATCGGAAGCGACGGTGATCGGCCCCGACGGACGCGTCATCGCGACCTATCCGGTGCTGTCCTCCTCCTCGGCCGGCATGGCCGGCAACTGGTACACGCCCGGCATCGACACGGCGCGCATCGACAGCATGGTGCGCACCAATGCGGGCTGGATCAGGCGCTATGTCGGTGGCTGATCGGGGGGCCGCCTGATCTGGAAGGCGGTCTTGCCGCGCACGAAGCCGCAGGACTCGTAGAAGGCGAGGACGGCGGGGTCCGAGCGCCCGGTCATCAGCATGACCTTGTAGCAGCCGGCGGCCCAAGCCTGGGCGAAAGCCGCCTGGATCACGCGCTTGCCTAAACCGTGCCCGCGCATCGCCGCCAGCGTCACCACGTTCTCGATCATGGCGAAGGGGCTCTGGTTGCGCGTCAGATTGGGCACGATCACCAGGACGCAGGTCGAGACGGCGCGCCCATCGACTTCAGCGACATGGACGCTGACCATCTCGGTGGCGAGAATCGTAGCCCAGGTCTCGGCAGCGTCCTCGGGCCGCGGCAGCTCGTCATCGGTGCTGAGTTCGGCATAGAGCGCCAGGAGCGCCGGAAGATCGTCCGAAACGGCCTTGCGGAGGATGACCTGCATCGCCGCCTCAGCCGAACGGTACGATCGGCTCGTCCTTGACCCGGTCGAAGGCGAGCGCGGTGCGGACATTGCGGACATTGGGCAACGCCGTCAGATCGCCGACGAAATCCTGGAAGGCCTTGAGGTCGGGCGCGACGCATTTCAGCATGAAATCGATGTCGCCCGAGAGCTTCCAACATTCGCGCACCGCATCCCAGGCCCGGATGCGCGCCTGGAAGGCTTCGAGATCGGGCTCCGCCTGGCTGGCGAGATGCACGAAGGCGAAACAGACCACATCCAGCCCGAGCTTGCGCTCGTCGAGCAGGGCGCGATAGCCGGTGATCAGCCCGGCCTCCTCCAGCGCGCGGACGCGGCGCAGGCAAGGCGGCGGCGAGATCCCGACGCGGCTCGCCAGCTCGACATTGGTCATGCGCCCATCGGCCTGGAGCTCGCGCAGGATGCGCAGGTCGATGTCGTCGAGTTTTGAACGCACGAAAGGCCCCGAAAGAAGGTCGCGCTGGTGTAGACGCAGCACAGACGCGATACAAGGCATCGACCGTGCCAGCCAAGAGCCGGATCAATGCGAAAAGCCGGTTCCCATTTTTTAGCATCCTGCTCTAGGAGCGCGCCCGCCTTGCCTGCACACCCGCTTCCGACAATCTGGGTCCTGACCGATGGCAAGGCCGGCGACGAGGTGCAGTGCCTCGGCGTGGCCGAGCGTCTCGGCGTCGTGCCTGAGATCAGGCGCGTCGCGCCACGCGCGCCTTTCGTCTGGTTGATGCCGCGCGGGCCGATCGACCCTCGCGAAGGACCGGAACGGGAGGGCAGCCCGATTCGCCCCCCCTTCCCCGACATCGTCATCGCCTCGGGCCGGCGCGCGGTCGCCTATCTGCGCGCTGTCAAGAAGGCGTCGAACGGCCGCAGCTTCACCGCCATCCTGAAGGACCCGCGCACGGGGACCGCCGCAGCAGACTTCATCTGGGTCGCCGAGCACGACCGCCTGCGCGGACGCAACGTGCTCGTCACCACGACCTCGCCGCACCGGCTCGCGCCGGAGCAGCTGGCGCAGGCCCGCGCGCATCCGCCCGACGCGATCGCGGCCCTGCCCTCGCCACGTGCGGCAGTCATCGTCGGCGGCGACAGCCGGCACCATAGCTTCCGGCCCGCAGATATCGCGCGCTTCGCCGGCCTGCTCGACCTGCTCGCGACATCAGGCGTGGCGCTGATGGGCTCACGCTCACGGCGCACATCGGCGGCGCTCGACGCGGCGGTCGCCGAGGTCTTTGCCCGCCACAAGGGCTGGTGGTGGAATGGCACGGGCGAGAACCCCTACGTCGCGCTGCTCGCCAATGCCGACGCGATCGTCACGACGGCCGATTCGACCAACATGATCGGCGAGGCGACCGCCGCCGGGGTGCCGATCCTGGTCTTCGAACCGCATGGCGGCCACGGCAAGCTGGCGAAATTCCTGGAGGCGCTGAAGCGGCAAGGCGCTGTGCATCACTTCGAGGGGCATCTTGCTGGCGCGCGCTATGAGCCGCTAGACTCGACGGCCGAGATTGCAGAGGCAGTCCGCCAGGGCTGGCTCAGGCATCGGGCGGCACTCGGGCTTGCCGAACCTTGAGCCGGTGCGGCCTTGCACCGGCCGATCGAGACCGTATCTGATTGAATGAAGTCGCGGCATCGGCCGCGCAAACGGGAATATGAGACGATGGCCCATACCCATGCCCGCGTCATGATCGTCGGCTCCGGCCCCGCCGGCTACACCGCCGCGATCTATGCCGCCCGCGCCATGCTCGAGCCGGTGCTGATCTCCGGCATACAGGCCGGCGGCCAGCTGATGATCACCACCGACGTCGAGAACTATCCCGGCTTCGCCGATGTGATCCAGGGCCCCTGGCTGATGGAGCAGATGCGCGCCCAAGCCGAGCATATGGGCACCAGGATGGTCTCCGACCACATCTCGAAGGTCGACCTCTCCCAGCGGCCCTTTCGGCTCTGGGGCGATGGCGGCGAGACCTATTCCTGCGATGCGCTGATCGTCGCGACCGGCGCGCAGGCAAAATGGCTCGGCCTGCCCTCCGAGCAGACCTTCCAGGGCTTCGGCGTCTCGGCTTGCGCCACCTGCGACGGCTTCTTCTTCCGCAACAAGGAGGTCGTGGTCGTCGGCGGCGGCAATACGGCAGTCGAGGAGGCACTCTACCTCGCCAACCTCGCGAGCAAGGTCACGCTGGTTCACCGCCGCGATTCGCTGCGCGCCGAGAAGGTGATGCAGGATCGGCTGTTCAAGCACCCCAAGGTCGCCGTGGTCTGGGATAGCGAGATTGCCGAGATATGCGGCGGCACGCAGCCGCCCAACGTCACGCATCTGCGCCTGCGCAACCTCAAGACCGGAGCGGAAAGCGAACTCAAGACCGATGGCGTCTTCATCGCGATCGGCCACAAGCCTGCGACCGAGCTTTTCGTCGGCCAGCTCGCCATGCGTGATTCGGGCTATCTCGACGTCGTCCCCGGCACCGCCCAGACCAATATCCCGGGCGTTTTCGCAGCGGGCGACGTCACCGACGAACATTACCGCCAGGCCGTGACGGCAGCGGGCCTGGGCTGCATGGCCGCGCTTGATGCCGAACGCTGGTTGCAGGCGAGCGAATTGGAACGGCGGCAGGCGGCCGAGTGAGATCACACCACGATAGATCACCAATTGTGATGGATTTCGTCACCAGATTCAGTGCGAAAAAAGAACATCAATGTCACGCAGACATTGACCTGCAATGGTTTTGCCCCCCAACATGCACGAAACGCATAACGGGGGGACCGCGGTGGATTGGGACCGCATCAGGATTTTTTATACCGTCGCTGAATCCGGCAGTTTTACCAAGGCGGGAGACGTTCTGGGCCTGAGCCAATCTGCGGTTAGCCGCCAGATCGGCGCGCTGGAGCGCGAATTGCGTGCGCCCTTGTTCCATCGGCATACGCGCGGGCTGATCTTGACCGAGCAGGGCGAGTTGCTCTGGCGTGCTGCGCGCGAGATGACGCAGCGCCTGGAGCGAACCCGCGCCCAGCTTTCGGAGACGCGCGAACACCCTTCCGGCGAGCTCAAGGTCACCGCGACGCGCGGCCTGGGCGGACACTGGCTGACGCCCCGCCTCGCCGAGTTCCTGGACCTCTATCCCGACATCAAGGTCGAGCTCATCCTCACCGACGAGGAACTCGATCTCTCGATGCGCGAGGCCGACATCGCGATCCGGCTGCGCCAGCCGCAGCAGCCTGACCTGATCCAGCGCAAGCTCTTCACCGTGCATTTCCACGTCTACGGATCGCCGGCCTATGTGAAGCGCTTCGGCGAGCCCAAGAGCTATGAGGAGCTGGACAACCACCGCATCCTCTCCTTCGGCGGCACCTCGCCATCCTACCTCACGGCCGTGCACTGGCTGGGTACGCTGGGTCGTGACCAGCGCAACCCGCGCCCGATCCATCTGACCGTGAACAACATCACCGCGATGAAGCGCGCAGTCGATTCGGGCGCCGGCATCGCCGTGCTGCCGGACTATCTGATCGAGACCGGCTCGCCCCTGATGCAGTTGCTGCGGGAGACCGAAATGCCGCAGCTCGAGAGCTATCTGGTCTATCCGGAAGAAATGAAGTCGGTCGCCCGCGTGCAGGTGTTCCGCGACTTCCTGATCCAGAAGGCGCAGCGCTGGACCTACTAGAGCGTTCTCGAGCGAAGTGAACACCGCCCCCCCCCCGCGACAAACGCGAAGCGTTTGCGCGGAGAAAACGCGCTAGAACGAAAAGCTGGAGCTGTTGAACGATCCAATTGGATCGAAAACGGCTCCGGGGGATTGCGCGGAAAAGTGATTACCGGTTTTTCGCGTGAGCGATGCTCCAGACTTTTCGAATCGATCACGGTTTTTGCACTCGGATGTGGCTATCCGAGTGCGACATGAGCTGGGCCCGGCTTTCAGGCAAAAGCCGTCTTGCGCATCACGCGAGGCGGCTTTTCTGCGTCAGACGCATAAGACTCCAACAAATTCGTGACAATTTACAACTATTTAGCGATCATCATGCGCAAGGCGCATAGCCGATACAATCTATGCTGCATTGCAAAAAGGCAGCTGCTGCCCGATATAGCAAACACGGTTGTTCGCAACGGGCTCCGCTACCTCCTCCCGGCGTTGAGTTCGTTGCAGCCGTTCCCCTCTGAGATGTTTGGCGCTTGCGCTGGATGTTTCAAACTTCAAAGGCCGGCTCCCTCGGGGGTCGGCCTTTTTTTCATGCATTTTCGGCATGCCTGAAACGCGCCGAGACAATTTATGTCATGGTGGCGCTTGCCCCGACATCCACGTCTTCGCTGATCGAAACCTGCGTCCAAACGTAAGACGCTCGCCACAAAGGCGGCATGACGGCTGCGCGTCTCCGAAAGTCGCCCGCTACCGCCGCCGCGCTTCCAGGGGCAGCGCCCCGAACAGGCTGGGCTCGGCGCTGGTGCGCGCTTTCTCGATCGTCAGCATACGCAATTTGGTCTCGACACCGCCATCGGCGGAGAACCCGCCGGTCTTGCCGCCGGCCGCCAGCACGCGATGGCAGGGCACGATGATCGGCCACGGATTTGAGCCCAGCGCCATACCGACCGCACGAGCTGCGCCCGGCTCGCCGATACGGACCGCGACCTCGCCATAGGTCAGCGTCTCACCCGGCGGGATCGTCAGTGCAACGTCATAGACCTTGCGGTTGAAGGCCGGCGCGCTGTCGAGATCGATCGGCAGATGCGCAAGATCGCGCGGCTGCCCCTCGAGAAGCGCCCGGATTTCGTCCATGGCGCTCGTAATGAAGGCGACGGGTGCGTCCTCGCTCGCCTCCGGAAAGCGCCGCGTCAGGCGCCGGCGCGCCGTCTCCTCGTCGCGTTCGGGCAATTGCGCGCCGATGATGCGCTCGCCCTGCCAGGCCAGCGCGCAAGGGCCGATCGCCGTGTCGAAGAAAACGAAATGCTGCATGACGGCCTTATAGCCCAATGGCGGCAGCCGCAGAAGGCTCTCACGAGTTCGCCGACATCTGAGCCGCCTGGCAGAAAGCCGCGTCAGACCGCCGCAACGCTAGAATTCGCGCTCAGACATAGAGCCGCTCGCCCTCCAAGCCCTTGTAGAGCCCCGCGACCTGCTCGGCATAGCCGTTGAACAGCAGCGTCGGACGGCGCTCGCGCGTACCCAGCACCTGCTCGCTCGCCTGGCTCCAGCGGGGATGCGGAACCTCGGGGTTCACATTGGCCCAGAAGCCGTATTCGGAAGCCTGCAGCCCCTCCCAGAACGTCTTGGGACGCTCGGTGACGAAGGAGATCTTGCTGATCGACTTCACCGATTTGAAGCCGTATTTCCACGGCGTGATCAGGCGCAGCGGCGCGCCATGCTGGGGTGGGGTCGGCTTGCCGTAGATACCCGTCACCATCAATGGCAGGTCGTTGGTCGCCTCAGCGATGGTCAGCCCCTCGGTATAGGGCCAGGGATACCAGCGCTGCGACTGGCCGGGCGCGACCTTCGGGTTCATGAAGGTCTCGAATTTCACGTATTTCGCTGATGAGAGCGGCTTGGCGAATTCGACCAGCGACTTCACCGTGAAACCGGTCCAGGGCACCGCCATCGACCAGGTCTCGACGCAGCGGAAGCGATAGAGCCGCTCCTCCAGCGTCATCTTGCGGATCAGATCATCGATGCCGATCTCCATCGGCTTCTCGACCAGGCCATCGATCGCGATCATCCAAGGCCGCGTCGCCAGCCGCTTGGAGGCGCTGGCGACATCCTTGGACGTGCCGAACTCGTAGAAGTTATTGTAGTTCGCCGCCAGATCCTCCTCCGTCACCGGCCGGTCGAGCGTGTAGGCGGCGTTCTTCTTGGCGGGGTAGAGATCGAGCGTCGGGTCGGCGCCTTGCGCAGCGGCGAGCCTCGGCAGGGCCGCGCTCGCGATCAGCCCCGCGCCCGCGCCGAGCAGGCCGCGGCGGTTCATGAAGACGGCCTCGGGCGTGGCCTGGCTTTCGGGCATTTCCCAGCCAGCGTGGCGTTTGATCAACATCGGACGGACATGCTCCGTTTCAGATGCGATCAGTCTAGCGCACGCTCCGAGGTCACACGCAACTCACGAGGGAGAGAGGTGAAAGGGCAGTCGGCAGTCGGACCGTTCCTAACTGCCTACTGCCTGCTGCCCACGCAACAGCCTCAGCCCCGTGCCTCCAACGCCTTGACGATCGCAGCCCCCATCTCGCTGGTCGAGACGGCGTTCGTGCCGGGCGCGGCGATGTCCTTGGTGCGCGTGCCGGAGCCGAGCACGTCGGCGATAGCGCCCTCCAGCCGGTCCGCGGCTTCGATCGCCCCGAAGGAATAGCGCAGCGCCATGGCAAAGGAGCCGATCATCGCGATCGGATTGGCCAGGCCCTTGCCGGCGATGTCCGGGGCCGAGCCGTGGACGGGCTCATAGAGCGCCTTGCGCTTGCCCGTGACGGCATCTTCCGCGCCGAGCGAGGCCGAGGGCAGCATGCCGAGCGAGCCGGTCAGCATCGCCGCGACGTCCGACAGGATATCGCCGAAGAGATTGTCGGTGACGATGACGTCATACTGCTTGGGCCAGCGCACGAGCTGCATGGCGCAGTTGTCGGCGAGCACATGCTCGAGCTCGACATCGGCATAGTCCTTGGCGTGCAGCGCCGTGACCGTCTGCTTCCAGAGCACGCCGGTCTTCATGACATTGTGCTTCTCGGCCGAGGAGACCTTGTTGCGGCGCGTGCGCGCCAGCTCGAAGGCGACGCGGCAGATCCGGTCGATCTCGGGGGTGGTGTAAACCTGGGTGTCGACACCGCGCTTGGAGCCGTCCTCCAGCGTGACGATCTCCTTGGGTTCGCCGAAATAGACGCCGCCGGTGAGCTCGCGCACGATCAGGATGTCGAGGCCTTCGACGACCTCGGGCTTGAGCGAGGAGGCCGAGGCCAGCGCCGGATAGCAGATGGCGGGACGCAGATTGGCGAAGAGTCCCAGGTCCTTGCGCAAGCGCAGCAGGCCGGCCTCGGGGCGGTGCTGATAGGGCACATCGGCCCATTTCGGCCCGCCGACCGCGCCGAACAGCACGGCATCCGCGTCCTGGGCGAGCTTCATGTCGCCTTCGGAGATCGCCTGCTTATGCGCGTCATAGGCGCAGCCGCCGACGAGCCCTTTCTCGATCGCAAAGCCGGCAAGGCCCCGCTTCTCGAACCAGGAGACCACGGTCTCGACCTGGGCCATCACCTCGGGGCCGATGCCGTCGCCGGGCAGGAGCAGGAGCTTGTGGGTCGCCATGGATCGCCTCGCGCGTGGTTCTTGGTCTCGCTCCGGCCTGAAAGCCCAGCGTGGCGTGATTACGAGCGGAAGCGCGCGGAGGCAAGCGCATCACGTTGCGGGCAGCCTCGCGGCGCGCGCAGATCCGTCATCGCGAAGAGCGCAGCGACGAAGCAAGCCAGGGGCACGGAGCGGAACCTCCCGGATTGCTTCGCTACGCTTGCAAGGGCGACCAGGCTCGCCTCAGGCCTTCTTCTCCATGTTCCAGAAGAACTGCGCCGGCGAGAGCACCATGCCGGTCAGGCTCTTGCGGAAGGCCATAGGCTGCTGCACCAGCCCGGCAGGAACATAGGGCACGAACTCGAAGGCGCGCCGCTCCAGTGAGGCCGCGATCTCCTTCTGCTTTCCGGCATCCGGCTCGGCGATCCATTGATCGCGCAGGCCTTCCATCGCCGGGTCGTCCGGCCAGCCGAACCAGGCGGCGCCGCCATTGGCGCGCATCAGCGGGTGCAGCGCGGGGTTGAGCGTGTCAGCGCAGGACCAGAGCGTGTGGAAAGCCGACCAGCCGCCCTGTTCGGGCGCGCCGCGATTGGCGCGCCGGCCGATGAAGCTCGCCCAGTCGGTGGCGACGAGCTCGGAATTGATGCCGAGCTTCTTGAACAGATCCTCGGTCACCAGGCATTGCTGATAGGCGATCGGCTGGTCGGCCGGCGCAAGCAGCACGACCTTCTCGTCCTTGTAACCGGCCTCCCTGAGCATGGCCTTGGCCTTCTCGATATTGGCCTGCATCGCTTCCGCGCCGCCCGCCCCGGTCGACATCGGCGAACCCGGCGTGAGGAAGGTCTTGGCCTCCTGATAGTACGCCTTGTCGCCGACCACGGCTTCCATGTAGTCGGTCTGGTTGACCGCCATCATCACGGCGCGGCGGATGCCGGGGTTGTTGAAGGGCGGCTGCATCTGGTTGAAGCGCATCAGCAGGAACAGGCCGAGCGGCACGTTCTCGATGGCGATGTCCTTGTTGCCCTTGAGCACGGGCAGGAGATCGACCGGCGGCTGCTCGTACCAATCGACCTCGCCCTGCATCAGCGCGCCGACCGCCGCGGAGGCTTCCGTCAGCGCCACCCACTCGATGCGGTCGATCCTGGCGACCTTGCCACCCGCCGCCCAGGACGGCGCTTCCTCGCGCGGCTTGTACTTGGCGAAGCGCTCATAGATCGCGTTCTGGCCGGGCACCCATTGCTTGTCCATGAAGCGCCAGGGGCCGGAGCCGACGGCCTCGGTGATGTTCTTCATGTGGTCGGTCGCCGCGACCCGCTCGGGCATGATGAACGGCACGTTCGACGACAGCTTGCCGAGTGCCGCCGGCAGCATCGGGAACGGCTTCTTCAGCCGGATCGCGAAGCTGCGCTGGTCGAGCGCGTCGTAACCTTCAACGAAAGTCGCGAAGGTCTGGCCGAAAGCGTCGCGCTTCGACCAGCGCGCGATAGAGGCGATGCAATCCTGTGCCCGGACCGGCTGATCGTCATGGAAGAACAACCCGTCGCGCAGCCGGAAGGTCCATTTCAATCCGTCCGGCGCGGTCTCCCAGGCTTCGACCATCTGCGGCTTGATGCCGAACTGCGCGTCGGTCGCGAACAGGGTATCATATATCAGATAGCCATGATTGCGGATCACATAGCTCGTCGCCGTGATCGGGTCGAGCGACGGCAGGGGCGTCGACGGGATGAAGCGCAGGATATTGCCGCGGCTTTGCGAAAAAGCCCGGTTCGGCATGAAACCAGAAGCAGCGAGCGCGGCCGCTCCCTTCAAGGCATTGCGGCGATTGATCGGCATGGCATCTCCTCCTGCTGTCCGGGTCAGCTCGTTGATCTGCCCAACTCAAGCAAGAGATATACCAGACGTCAATCACTCATCGGCCATCGCCGCACGGCCTCTGCCGCTACGGCAGGCGCGGTCACGGCACCAGCCGCGCGGTGACCTCGATCTCGACCTTCATCTCGGGCTTGAGCAGCCCGGCGACGACATAGATGCCGGCAGCCGGGCGGATCTGCCCGAAGACCTCGCCGCACACGCCCAGCACCGGCTCGCAATAGCTCCGGTCAGTGACGAAATACTGCGCCCGCACCACCTGCGAAAGCGACGAGCCGGCCTCCGCCAGCACGGCCTGGATCGTGCGGAAAATATTGCGCGCCTGCTCGGCTGCATCCTCCGGCAGCGTCATGCTGGTGTAGTCATAGCCTGTCGTGCCGGAAACGAAGACGAGATCTGCGTCGATCACGGCGCGGGAATAGCCGAAGGCGCTCTCGAAGGGTGAACCGGTGGAGATGAGGCGGCGGGTCATGCGATGGCTCCGATGAGATCACCCGCCCTGTCTGGAATCGGGCGGCGCGTCATGACACCCGATTTCTGCGCGCGGCGGAAAGCACCGGATTCAGCCCCTCACACCCGCCCGCTCTTCAGCGCCCGCAGCACCTTTTCGCCCGGCCGGCCGGTCTGCGCCATGCCGATCTTGGCCTCGATCTGCTTGATCGCCGCTCGCGTCAGCGCGCCGACCGCACCGTCCGGTTCGCCGACATCATAACCGCGCGCGATCAGCAGGCGCTGGAGCTCACGGCGCTGCTCGCGCGAGAGCGGCAGATCGTCGGTCGGCCACCGGCCCTGCACGCCGGGCCGGCCGCGAATACGGTCGGACAGAAGGGAGATGGCCAGGGCATAGGAGTCTGCGCCGTTGTAGCTGTAGGCCGCATCATAGTTCTTGAAGACGAGGAAGGCCGGCCCCTCGCGCCCCGCCGGCATCAGAAGCCCCGCATTGCCGGAGCCGGTCAGCGCCGAGCCGTCGAATTTGGCGATGCCGCGCGCCGCCCAGGACGAGACCGGCTGCTTGGGGTTGCGTCCGGTCGGACCAGAATAGCCTGATGGCACCTTGACCTCATAGCCCCAGGGCGCGCCGGTGACCCAGCCCGCCTTGGCCATGAAGTTCGCGGTCGAATGCAGCGCGTCGGGGATGGAATCGACCAGATCACGCCGGCCATCGCCATCGCCATCGACGGCCAGGCGCAGATAGGTCGAGGGGATGAACTGTGTATGGCCAAAGGCGCCAGCCCAGGAGCCGAACAGCCGATCGGCCGAAACGTCGCCGCGCTGGATGATCTGCAGCGTCGCGATCAGCTCGCCCTTGAAGAAGGCGTTGCGGCGCGGCGCAAGACAGGCCCCGGTCGAGAGCGCCTGGACGAGCGGCATCTTGCCCCTCGCCTTGCCGAAATCGCTCTCGACGCCCCAGACCGCGACGATGGTGTGGCGGTCGACGCCGAAGCGGCTTTCGGCGGCGGCGAGCGTCGAGGCATGCTGGCGCAGCATGGCGCGGCCTTCCGCGACCTTCTCGTCATCGACCAGCGTGCCGAGATAGTCCCAGATCGGCGTCTTGAACTCCGGCTGGTTGTTCATCGCCTCGATCACCTTCATGTCGGGCTGAACACCCGCCATGGCGCGGTCGAAAGTGGCGCCTGAGACGCCCTTGGCGCCCGCCTCCGAACGCAGGCCCGCAAGGCAGGACTGGAAATCCGCCTGCGCCGCCGAGGCGACGAGGATCAGAGGCAGGGCCAAGGTCAATGCGCGCATCATCTCACCGAAAACTGGGGCCACCGAATCACAAGCTTGGCGCAAATCTAGGGCTGGCCGGTTAACGGGGGTTAACCCTGACGGAGGCCGGTCGTTCCGTCTTTATGCCCGCTTTATGCGGGCCGGCGTCTTCCACATCGCAAGCTTACCGGCATGGACCTACATCTCCGGCATCGATGGAGATCGAAATGACCACGCATTCGCACTACCCCAACCCCAACCGGCAGCACCGCGCGAAAGCGGTCTACGGCACGCTGCCCAGCAAGCGGCCGATGGTGCGCCTGTTTGCGGCGGAGCTCTGCCTGCTGGGCCTGATCGCCCTTGCTGCCGCCGGCTTCATCGGCCTGCGCGCCTGGCTCACAGTGGCGAACTGAGAGCGTCACGATGGGCCAAGCCAAGCCGTTCCAACCCGAACTCGACACCACAAGCCATCTCTTCCTGGTCGGCCGCTCGACAGCCGGCTTCTGGGTCGCGCGCGATCTCGAAGGCCGCTCGGAAGGGATTTTCCGCGACAAGAAGGACGCAGTCCGCTTCGCCTTGTTCGAGGGCGGTCACGCCAATGCCGTGATGCTCTCGCCCAACGCGGTCGAGCCCAGCTTCGGCATGGGTGTCAGCTGACCGACGCCGAACAGGCGGCCAGGCAGGCTCGCCGCCTGGACCGCGACCTCGCCACAATCCTGCTCCGCGCAGCCGGCGAGATTATCGAGCAGCTCGTCGGGGTCGGTATCACCGATCCCGCCGATATCGCGCGCCGGCTCAATCGGCGCGGCTTCCCCTGCCATGGGCGCTCCCGCTGGACCGCGGGCGCGGTGAAGTCCGTGCTGCGGCGCAAGCTTGCCCGGGATGAAGCCGCGTGAAGAACCGGCGGCATGAAGAAACAGCGTGCGCTGCCCGCGCCACTGTCCTAGACTCATCATCTGCTTCGATATGACGAGGCTTGGCGTTCCGCCAGGCTCGGCCGCAGCAGGCGAAAGCCGGCCAGCCATGACGTGGCGATCCCAGGATACAGCGATCCCCCCTCGCCGCCCGGCGCGCCGGCCGCGTCGGCTCGACTCGGGTGCGCCTTGGCGTGCGCATCCCAAGGTTCGCAGACCGCGAACCCCATAGTCCCTAACAACCTCAAGCCCAGGAGCCTGACGATGTCCAAAGAACAGCGCGGCAATCGCGAAGCCAAGAAGCCCAAGCAGGACAAGCCGAAGGTCGCGGCCGCGGCACCATCGACCTTCGCGGCCGTCGTCGCCAAAGCGGCAGGCGGACCGAAGAAGAAATGATCCGCTTCAAGACGATCGAGCCCGACAAGGCCGAAAAGCCGGCGGACAAGCCTGTCGCAGCGCCGCCAGCGGTCGTGGCACCGGAGCCGGCGACCGACGACGAAGAGCCGGCTGCCAAGCCCAAGGGCATGACCCGCAAGACGCCGCTGCGGGCCAAGCGGCAGGAAGCGGCGCCGCTTTTCGACAAGTAGCGGCGGCAGCAGAGTTTACGCTGCCTCCGTCACCTCATCGGTCCAGACCTTGAAGCTCGTCAGCACATTGGGGCCGAAGGTGGTTGCGATGGCGACGTCGGCGGCGTCGCGGCCGCGCGCGATCAGCACCCGGCCGATGCGCGCGACATTGTTGCGCGGATCGAACATCTGCCAGCCGCCCTCGAGATAAGCCTCGAAGGACGCCGCGAAATCGCCGGGCGGCCAGGGCTTCGGCGTGCCGATATCGCCGAGATAGCAGGTGCAATAGCGCGCCGGGATGTTCATCGCCCGGCAGAAGGCGATGGCGAGATGGGCGTAGTCGCGGCAGACGCCGCGTCCCTCACGATAGGCGTCCGACGCGGTACGCGTCACGCTGGCGTCGTTGTAGTTGAAGGCGATGCGCTGGTTGACGAAATCGCAGATCGCCTGAACGCGCGGCGCGCCGGGCTGCGTGTGCCCGAAGAGCTGCCAGGCGAGATCGAGCAAGCGGTCGGAGTCGCAAAACCGGCTCGCGATCAGGAAAGTGATGCACTCCTCCGGCAATTGCTCGACTGGAACCTGCCCCGCATTGCGATTGAAGGCTTCGGGCAGGCCCGTGTCGGAGATCACGGCATCGGCCGTGATCCGCATATGGCCCTGCGGCGCAAGCAGCCGACTGCACCAGTTGCCGAACACGTCGCGATAGGCGCTGACGGGGACGGAGGGGCTGATGCGCATATGGTCGGGCGCGGCGAGGTCGGAGACCCGGCTGAAATGCACATGCAGCATCAGGATGACCGGGGTCGGTTGCGGAAAGTCGTAGTCGAGCTCGTAGCCGATCCTAAGTTTCACGCGATTCCTTCCGCGCGACATTGCGCGCTGGTGATAAGTGGCCCCTCAGCCGGTGCGACCATCATGCACGTTTCCGGCCAACTTGGCGCGCTTCATGGCGAAGCAGCCGGCCGGCCCGGCTGATTGCGCAGACGGTCAGCCCATTGGAACAGCTCGCGCGGCCGCTCGGCCTGGCTCGGCGCACCGGGCAGGCGGGACGCGACCGCAGGCGTATCGAGCCAGGCCGGGCGGCGCGGACACAGCGAGGCGATCTCGTGGACAGAGCCGGCCGATAGCGGCGCACGATAGCAATCGCGCTCGCGCTCCGCACGTCGACCGGTCGTCGCCGTCAAATTCGCTTCGTTGCTGGCAATGATCAAGCACTCTTGCTTGCGGTGGCGGCGCTTGAGTCCTAAACCACGCGCGCGCCAGCATCGGCGCTACCTTGTCCGCTCCCCGGAGATCAGTCCCATGGCCTTTCTTGCCGACGCCCTGAAGCGCGTGAAGCCGTCTGCGACCATCACCATCACGCAGAAGGCCCGCGATCTGAAAGCGCAGGGCAAGGACGTGATCTCGCTTTCCGTCGGCGAGCCCGATTTCGATACGCCCGACCACATCAAGGAAGCTGCCATTGCCGCCATCCGCCGCGGCGAGACGAAGTACACGCCGGTTTCCGGCATC
Source organism: Allobosea psychrotolerans (assembly GCF_002917105.1). Taxonomy (GTDB): domain Bacteria; phylum Pseudomonadota; class Alphaproteobacteria; order Rhizobiales; family Beijerinckiaceae; genus Allobosea; species Allobosea psychrotolerans. The sequence continues at coordinate 319,833 of NZ_PQFZ01000001.1, read as the reverse complement.
CCGCAATTGCGCGAGGCGATCACGCGCAAGCTCAAGCGCGAGAACGGCCTCGACTACAAGCCGAGCCAGACCATCGTCTCCACAGGCGGGAAGCACGTCATCTACAACGCCCTGCTCGCCACGCTGAACCCGGGCGACGAGGTCGTCTGCGTCTCGCCCTATTGGGTCAGCTATCCCGAGATGGTGGCGCTCTGCGGGGGAACGCCGACCTTCGCCGAGACCAAGATCGAGAATGAGTTCAAGCTCCAGCCGGAGGAACTCGAGCGTGCGATCACGCCCAAGACCAAGTGGGTCATCCTCAACTCGCCTTCGAACCCCTCCGGTGCGGCCTACAGCCATGCCGAGATGAAGAAGCTGACCGACGTGCTGATGCGCCACCCCCATGTCTGGGTGCTGACGGACGACATGTACGAGCACCTTGTCTATGGCGACTTCAAATTCGTCACGCCCGCCCAGGTCGAGCCCGGCCTCTACGAGCGCACGCTCACCATGAACGGCGTCTCGAAGTCCTACGCCATGACCGGCTGGCGCATCGGCTACGCGGCGGGCCCGCAGCATCTGATGAACGCCATGGACCTCGTCCAGGGCCAGCAGACCTCGGGCACCTCGGCGATCTCGCAATGGGCCGCGGTCGAGGCGCTGGACGGCACGCAGGAGCACATCCCGGTGTTCCGCAAGGCCTTCGAGCGCCGGCGCGACCTCGTCGTCTCCATGCTGAACCAGACGCGCGGGCTGGTCTGCCCCAAGCCCGAAGGCGCCTTCTACGTCTATCCCGACTGCTCGGCCTTGATCGGCAAGAAGCTGCCCAACGGCAAGACGATCGAGACCGACGAGGATCTGGTGATGGGCCTGTTGGAAGATCAGGCCGTCGCCGCCGTGCACGGCTCGTCCTTTGGGCTCGGGCCCAACTTCCGCATCTCCTACGCGACCTCCGACGAGAAGCTGGAAGAGGCTTGCCGCCGCATCCAGCGCTTCTGCGCCGAACTGCGCTGAGACTCAATGTCAGGGGGCGAGAGCCGGCTGCAGGCTGCCGCTCGCCCTCTGTCCCGCCGCCATCTGCTGGTGGCGCTGTCCTCGATAGTGCTGGCGGAAACCGCCCGCGCGCAAAGCTCGGGCACGCTGTCGGCCCGCGAGGCCCATGACGGCCTCGCAGCCGGCGCCCTGCTCGTCATCGACATCCGCACGCCCGACGAATGGACCGACACCGGCATCCCGCAGGGAGCGGTCCGGCTCGACGCCGAGTCGGCCGGCTTCGAGGTCCGGCTCGCAGGCATACGGCTCGACCATCCCGGCAAGCGCATCGCCTTGATCGACCGCAGCGGCGGGCTGGCAGCCAGCATCCAGGCGAAGCTCGCCGGCCGCGGCTGGCGCGACCTCGTCTTGGTCCGCGGCGGCATGCTGGGGCCAGGCGGCTGGCTCTCGGAGAAGCTGCCGGTAGTGCCCTGACCGTCCTGCAGATCAGGTGATCTCAGCCAGCCTTGTGTCCTGCGACAGCACCAGACACCAATGCGGCTCGAAATCGGCGCCCAGCGGCCAGATGAAATCCTCGAAGATCGCAAGCAGCCGCGCCTGGTAGCGCTCGAACCAGGCCTTCTGGCAGAGCACGAACTTGGCCGCTCCGACGATGGTCTCGCGGTCGATCACGCAGAGCGGCACGATCTCCGGATTGGCCTCGAGATAGGCCTGCACCGTCACCATCAAGGTCGGGTAGCCCGGATGCAGCATGTCGTCGAGCACGATCAGCCCGCCCTCGGTGAGGCAGGCCGTGGCGAGCGCCAGGTCCTTGCCCAGCGCCGCACGCGAATGCTCGCCATCGATATGGATGAAGCGGAAGCGCGAACCGCCGGCATGGTCCATCAGCTCGGCCGGCGTCATCGCGCCGCTGTCGCCCTTCACGGTAACGCGCCGTTCGGGCTCGATGCCATGCTTCAGGCAATTGGCCTCGAAGCGGTCCTTCACCCCGTCATCTGGCCAGGAGAAGATGTCGAGCGCAACCGCAAGCTCACCGGGCGCCAATGCATGCGCCAGCGCGATGAAGAAGCGGCCCTCGAACGCACCGATCTCTGCCAGCGGCCCGCCCAGGCCCTCTTCCGTCTGGAGCCGCAGCAGCCGCGCGCAGATCGCGGCGGCAAAGCGCGAGGACATGCCGACGACACCGTCATAGCCCTGCGCGAGATAGGCAGCGACTGCAGGGTGCCCGGGCGAGGGAATCGCCGTCACGCGACCTTGCCCTGGAAGATGAAGAAGGCTCCGGCTGCGATCAGCGCGAAGCCGATGACGTGGTTCCAGCTCAGCTGCTCCTTCAGCCAGAACACCGAGAACAGCGCGAAGACGGTCAGGGTGATGACCTCCTGCATCGTCTTGAGCTGGGCGGCGGAATAGACCGCAGAGCCGATGCGGTTGGCGGGCACAGCCAGCATGTATTCGGCCAGCGCGATCGACCAGCTGACCAGAATGGCGATCCAGAGCGCCGTGCTCTTGTAGCTGAGATGCCCGTACCAGGCGAAGGTCATGAAGACATTGGAGCCGATCAGCATGACGATCGGCAGGATATGCGCGGCGGAGATTGCGGGCATGGAAAGAATGGTTCCGTTGGCGGGACGCTGGACAACTCTAGGGCGGCTGCACTGTTCCCGACAGCGTCGGGGTCAAAGCGCGGGGATGCGATGGCACCAGCGTGAGCCGAGCGCAATCACCCTTCACCGGGAAGACAGGCCTGCTATAGCGAACCGATGACGGATCATCCCAAAACGATCGCCATCTATGTCGATGCCGATGCCTGCCCGGTGAAGCCGGAGATCTACCGGGTCGCCGAGCGCCATCGCCTGAGGGTCTTCGTCGTCGCCAACAGCTTCATGGCGGTGCCGCGCGAGCCCTGGATCGAGCGCGTGATCGTCTCCGACGGTTTCGATGCCGCCGACAACTGGATCGCCGAACGTGTCTCGCGCGGGTCGATCGTCATCACCTCCGACATCCCGCTCGCCGACCGCTGCATCAAGGCCGGCGCGGACGTCATCGGCTCGACCGGCAAACCCTTCACCGAGGCCTCGATCGGCATGGCGCTGGCAACGCGCGACATGATGGAGGATCTGCGGGCGATGGGCGCGGCAAGCGGCGGACCAAAACCCTTCTCGCCGAAGGACCGCTCGGCCTTCCTCCAGGCGCTCGACCTGGCGATCCAGCGCCTGAAGCGGGCGGGGCTCGCAGGGTAGCCAGTCAAAATCGCCATGGCTGGCCTTGAGCCGACCGCCTTTGCCCGAAGAAGGCGCCCAGACGGCTGCCGGGTCGAGGCTTCGCTCCGCCTGGGAATGACGTTCAGTCTCAGATATCCCCGAAATCTCCGCCGCGCCCCTTGCCGCTGGCGAACCGTCCCGCTCCAGCCGCGCCCTCCGTCGCAATTGTAGCAACGCCACCGGCCCATTCCCGCGCCAGCGCCTCCCGCACGGGCAGACCATGGCCGGCGATCGCGCTGCGGCGGTCGGCGAGCATCGCGCCCTGCGGAAAGCGAGCGATCTGCTGCGCCATCGCTTCGGCGGCCGCACGCGCCTGCCCGTGCGGCACGGTCTGCTCGCACAACCCGATCAGCAGCGCCTCCTGCGCCTCCACCTTGCGGCCGGTCATGATGATCTCCAGTGCCCGACCTTGCCCGACCAGGCGCGGCAGCCGCACTGTGCCGCCATCGATCAGCGGGATGCCCCAGCGCCGGCAATAGACCCCGAAATAGGCATTCTCCGCCATCACGCGGACATCGCACCAGAGTGCGAGCTCCATCCCGCCCGCCACCGCCGGCCCCTCGATCGCCGCGATCAACGGCTTGCTCATCTCCAGCCGCGAGGGCCCCATCGGCCCGCGCGGCGGCATGGTTCCGTCGGCGGGAAAAGCGAGCCCCTCGACGATCTCGGCCTGGAATCGCGCCGCGTCGGTAAAGGCCTGCGCATATTTCAAATCCCAGCCGGCGCAGAACGCCCCGCCCTCGCCCCAGAATACGATCGCCGACACGGAAGCCTCCGCGTCGAGTTCAAGAAATGCCTTGGTCAACGCCTCAGCGCTTTCCGGGTCCATGGCATTGCGCGCCTCGGGCCGGCTGTGGATCACGGTCGCGACCTTGCCGGCGCGTTCGATGCGGATGGCCATCCGATCTCCTCCCTGTCCCTTGTCGTCGAGGGTCTGATTTTCGCACAGGCTACAGGCCTTGGCTGCGCATAGAGCTGCCGCTGGACGCATGACGCCTTTGTCCGTAAATCACCAGGCAACAAGGCCCGTCTCCAAGACGGGCGCTGGGGAGGAAATTCATGTCGTTGACCCGCCGTTCCGCGCTCGGCCTGATGGCCGGAGCCGTCTTCGCGCCGTCGATCGTCCGGGCGCAGAGTTTTCCGGCCAGGCCGATCAGCCTCGTCGTGCCCTATCCGGCGGGTGGCCCCACCGACGCCATCGCCCGCTTCGTGGCGCAGGAGATGTCGAGTTCGATCGGCCAGAACGTGCTGGTCGACAACCGCGCCGGCGCCTCGGGCGCGGTCGGGACGCGCGCCGTCGCCCATGGTGCAGCCGACGGCTACACCATCGTCTTCGGCAACAACCAGACGCATGGCAACAACATGTTCCTGCTGAAGGAGCCGGGCTATGACGCCGTCAAGGATTTTGCCCCGCTCTGCGGCGTCGGCGCCTTCGAGCACGCCTTCGTCGTCCGCAACGACCTGCCCGCAAAGACCATCGCGGAACTGGTCGCGCTGGCCAAGGCCGAACCGGGCAAGCTGAACTACGGCTCGACCGGCGTCGGTTCAGGCTCGCATCTTGCGATGGAATTGTTCATGCAGCGCACCGGCATCAAGATGACGCATGTGCCCTTCCGGGGGGCCGCTCCCCTGGTGCAGGAGATCGTCGGCGGGCGCATCGACATCGCCAATTCAACGCTGCCGAGCGTGCTTGAACAGATCAACGCCGGCACGATGCGCGCCCTTGCCTTGGCGAGCCCCGAGCGCAACCCGCGCGCCAAGGACATCCCGACCTTGCGCGAACAGGGCGTGAGCAATGCCGATGCCGACAGCTGGGCGGCGTTCTTCGCCCCCGCGGCGACGCCCGCCCCTGTTCTCGACCAGCTCTCCAAGGCGGTGATGGCGGCGATCGCCAAGCCCGCGATCACCGAGTCGATCCTGAAGCTCGGCTTCACGCTGAAGGTCCGCGATCCCGACACCTTCAGGCCCTATCATCTTCAGGAGATCGCGACCTGGAAGCAGATCATCGCCGATGCCGGCGTGAAGCCGGAATGACGCACGCCAACTCACGTCAGCGTGAGTTGGAAGCAACCGAGTGGTGATCGGCGCGGTTGTTCCTATCTGACTGTCTGACGTCGGATCAGGAGCGCCATGATGCATCGACCCGTTCTCGCCCTGGCGCTCGCGGCCGCACTGTCCCTGCCTTTCCCGTCGGCCCGGGCCCAGCAGCGCTTTCCCTCGAGCGCAGGCGAGCTTCTGGTCGAGACCGTGGCAGGCGGGCTGGAGCATCCCTGGGGCCTCGCCTTCCTGCCCGATGGCCGCATGCTGGTGACGGAGCGCCCGGGCCGGCTGCGAATCGCCTCCGGCGACGGCACGCTCTCGCGGCCATTGACAGGTGTGCCCAATGTCGCCGGCCGAGGCCAGGGCGGCCTGCTCGATGTGGCGCTCGATCCGAAATTCGCCGAGAACCGGCTGATCTATCTCTCCTTCTCCGAGCCTCGCGTCGGCGGCAACGGCACGAGCGTGGCGCGCGGCCGGCTCAATGCCAACGGCACGGGGTTGGAGAATGTCGCCGTCATCTTCCGGCAGATGCCGGCGATCAACAGCACCTTGCATTTCGGATCGCGGCTCGTCTTCGACCGCACCGGCGCGCTCTTCGTCACGGTCGGGGATCGCTACAGCGAGCGCGACCAGGCCCAGAATCCGGGGAACCACCTCGGCAAGATCATCCGCATCCGTCCCGAAGGCGGCACGCCCGCCGATAATCCGAAGAAGCCGGGCTGGCAGCCGGAGATCTGGTCGATCGGCCACCGGAATGTGCAGGGCGCGGCGCTCCACCCCGACACCGGCCAGCTCTGGACCGCCGAGCACGGCGCGCGCGGCGGCGACGAGGTCAACACGCCGAAGGCCGGGCTGAACTATGGTTGGCCCGTCATCACTTATGGCGTCGACTATTCCGGTGCCAAGATCGGCGAGGGCACGGCCAAGTCCGGCATGGAGCAGCCGCTGTTCTACTGGGACCCGTCGATCGCGCCCTCGGGAGCAACCTTCTATACGGGCAGCATCTGGCCCGCCTGGAGGAACTCGCTCTTCGTCGGGGCGCTCGCCGGGCAGATGTTGATCCGGCTTTCAACCAGCGGCGAGACGGTAAGCGGCGAGGAGCGGCTGCTGACCACGCTGGGTGAGCGCATCCGCGATGTCCGCCAGGGACCCGACGGCTATCTCTATCTGCTCAGCGACGACGCCAAAGGCAAGGTGCTGAGGCTGCGCCCGGCGCGGTGATCACCAGGCCCGTTCGACGGTTGCCTGCGGCAGCCCTGTCCTGAAGGCTCAGCGCGGCCCCCCACCTACGCCACCGGAGCCGCCACCACCTCCACCGGCACCTCCTCCGCCACCGGGACCACCGCCACTTCCACCAGCACCACCTCCGCCGCCGGGGCCGCCACCGCCGCCCTCGGCACCGGCGCCATTGCCTCCCGGGCCACCGCCCGGTCCGCCTCCGGGGCCGCCAGCTCCGGGACCACCCGGCCCCGCACCACCCGATCCGGGTGCACCGCCGCCGGAGCCGCCACCGCCTTCCGAGCCGTTGCCGCCGCCCTCGACCCGGATCGCGGCAAGGCTCAGCCCGCCCCGTGTATCGACCATGAGTTCGACCACTGCACGTGCCGTCGTCAGATCGGGGATCGATGCTACGCCGGCAGCGTCGGCAAAGGCGAGGCCGCTGCCGAAGCGCAGATTCGTACCCTCGCGACGCAGGAAGGCCTCGAGCGACAGGCGCGTCACGCCCGGTTCGAGCGGCAGCGCCTCGGGCGCCATATGCGCGACGACGAAGCCCGCTGCGCTCGGCCGGCCGGTCACGACGAGGCGTTGCCCGACCCAGGCGGCGTCGGCCCCGGCGAGCTTCAGCCCACCGATCCAGAAGCCCTCATCATCGGCTTCGACCGTCCCGGTGACATGATCGCGCCCCGCCTTGGCAGGCTCGACCAGGCTCGCCACGATGACCGCGTCGGGCCGGCGCAGGCCGCTGACCGCAACATAGGCGCCCGGACGCCACCAGGGAGCTTGCTCCAGCCCGGACACATCGACGCGCTGGTTGAGCACATTCATCGTCCCATCTGCGATCTCGCGGATCCGGCCGACGACCTCGTGCACCACCGCGATCCGGGAGGTGACCGGCCCGGCCCTTCCCGGCCTGGCCGCCACACGCACGATCTGGCCGAGGCGCAGATCCCGCGACGATGCGGCCCTGCCATCGATCGTCACCGGAACGCGTGGCGGATAGGCAATACGGACATCGTTGACGACGATGCTGCCGAAACGGCGAATGGTGCCGACGAAGCCGGTGCCACCAATGCCGCGATCCCCGCTGGCCTCGGTGGAGGGCGCAGCTCCCGTGCCGCCAATGCCCCGGTCTCCGACTGCCTGCGCCTGCAGGCGCTGCACCGTTTCCGGCAAGACAAAGCCGCCGGCGAGCAGGGCCAGCAAATGGCGGCGCGAGAGCAGGGAAGCGCGCCTCACCGCGGCTCGCCGGCGTCTGCGCCGGTCGCCTCGCCATAGACATAGACACCGAAATTCCAGCGCGCCGAACCGCCCGGATCCGTCAGGCAGGCAGCGTGCGCCTCCCGATTGGCCGTCTGCAGAGCCTCCAGGGCCAGCACGCGGGCGCGCTGCTCGAGCTTGCGGGCAAGCTCCGGCGAGAGACCGTCATAGTGCACGGCGCGCTCCAGAAAGGGAGGTTCGGCGGAAAGCACGTTGGAGACCGCCGCGGCGACATGATCGTGCAGGTTACGGCCGAAATAATACAGCTTCCGCTCATCGTCCCCACGCGGGATGAAGGCCGCCTCGGCGAGTACGACCCGCCCCTCGCCATCGAGGCTGACGAGGCCGCTGTCGAGCCATTCGTCGAGCACGGCACGCGGCCGGACATCGCGCGTCACCGAAGCGACGAGCGCCTCGAAGGAGGGCTCGGCATCGCCCGCCAGGCGCGCCAGCGGCAATGGCTTGCCGTCAGGCGCGCTGAAGGCCGGATCGGCCAGCCAGCGCGAGACGATCGAGGAGGTCCGCGAGACAGAGGCCGGCACGGTCGCGACCGGAGCCCCGGCGCCGCGCAACCGGCTGACCTCCTTGCGATGAATGCCCGTCAGCAGGCTGACGCGGCTATCCGTCTGTTCCTTGCCCGGCAGGCCGAAATCATGCTCGGCCACATTGACGTAAAGCTCGCGCAGGAGCTGGGCCAGCGCCGGAAAGGTCGTGCCGCTGCGGATGCATAATCGCACCAATGGCCGCAGCAGGCGAGCGAGTGGCCCCTGCAGCGCGGCGGCTTCCGGGGCGGAACGCGGCGGCACGAATGTCATCGCTCTCACTTACTCAATCACGACGTGGGACACAATCCCACAAAATTTTGCGCCGCACTCTTGACGCGGGCAGCTCGCCTGGATTTGTATGTGGGAAATATACCCACACAAAACACTTCGAGAAAAACATGGTCGCCGCCAGCTTCGCCGCAGAGCCTCCCCTCACGATCGACCGCCCAGCCTCGCAACCGAGCCACCACGCCGGGCTTGCCCGGCTTGGCCGCTGCCTGTGGCTCGGCTGCGCCTTCGCAACGCCCTATCTCGTCTTCCTGTGGCAGAGCCATGCGCGCTGAACCTGTCGCTTCCGCCAACCGGGTCTTCTCGATGAACGCGTTCGAACCGGCCAATCGCAAGGCTCAGCCTGCGCGCCAGGTGACAGCGGGCCCGCAGGAGGCAGCAAGCTTCGACCTCAACACCGGGCTGATCATCTTCATGCTCGGGCTGATCATCGGCTTCGTCTTCGCCGTGCCCTATGCGGTCTTCATGCTCGGGCTGGAATAGCGGCCCGGACAGAACCGGGGCGCGAGGACCTCGGCAGAGCTTGCTTGCCGATCAAGCCTTGTCCATCAAACCTTGCCGGTCAGGCCTTGCCGATCAGGTCCGGCCGCCGCTCGCGCGTGATCTTCTCCGCCTGTTCGCGCCGCCATCTGGCGATGCGGGCATGATCGCCCGAAAGCAGCGCCTCGGGCAGGCCCCTGCCCTCCCATTCGCGGGGGCGCGTATAGTGCGGGTATTCGAGCAGCCCGTTCTCGAAGCTTTCGTCCTGGCCCGACAATTCCTTGCCCATCACACCGGGGATCAGGCGCACGCAGGCATCGAGCAGCAGCAGCGCCGCCATTTCGCCGCCTGACAGGATATAGTCGCCGACGGAGATCTCGGTCAGGCCGCGCCCCTCGATGACGCGTTCGTCGACGCCCTCGAAACGGCCGCAGACGATGACGACGCCCTCGCCCGCCACCCATTCCCGCACCTGCCCCTGGTCGAGCCTGCGGCCGCGCGGCGACATCAGCAGGCGCGGCCGGCCGTCGTCAGCGGGAACCGCCGCATCGATCGCCGCAGCCAGCACGTCGCAGCGCAGCACCATGCCGGCCCCGCCACCGGCCGGGTTGTCGTCGACATTGCGATGGCGGCCGATGCCATGGTCGCGGATCTGGTGTGTCTCCAGCGACCACAGGCCCTTGCGCAAGCCCTCGCCCGCCAGCGAAACACCAAGCGGGCCGGGAAACATCTCGGGATAGAGCGTCAGGACAGAGGCGCGAAAAGCCATCGCTCAAGCAAAGCGCAGCGCAGGCAGCCCGTCCAGTGCCGCGAAATCCTTGGCGCTGGCGATGACGTTGTCGAAGCTGTCGAAATCCCTGGCGCCGAGCATGCTCAGGATCGCGACCGCGCGCATGCCGGCGCGGCGTGCGGCCTCGACGCCGTTGGGCGCGTCCTCGAAGACGATGCAAGCTTCGGGGGCGACCGTCATGCGTTCGGCAGCCCCGAGGAACAGGTCCGGATTCGGCTTGCCGCGAAAGCCCTGGGACGGCGCGATGATCGTGGCGAAGCGCAAGCGCAGGCCCAGCGTGTCGAGCACGATGTCGATATTGCCGGGGGGAGCCGCCGTGGCGACAGCCATCGGCACGCCGGCCGCATCGGCCCGCGCCATCAGCTCGAGAAGCCCGGGCATCGGCGCAACATGCGGGCCGTAGTTCCGCCGGTAGAAGAGTTCCTTCTCCCTGCCCATCGCCTCGATCTCAGCCGGAGTGGCATTGGGAAAGAGCGGGCTGATGATTTCGCCGACTGCCATGCCGGCAGTGTGCGAAAAGAAGCTGTCGCGGTCGAAGGGCAATCCATGCGTCACATGCAGATGCTCCCAGGCATCCTCATGGAAGCGCATATTGTCGACGATCGTGCCGTCCATATCGAAGATCAGCGCGCCGACGGGACCGTTATTTGTCATCGTCGACCTCGAACAAGCCCTCGGGCGGCTCGGCCTCGATGCGGCGGGCCGCGACGTCGATGCGCGGTGCGAAAGCCCTGGTGAAGGGCATCAGCACCGAGCGGCCGTCAGGCGTCGCGATGTCTAGCAGATCGCCGGCGCCGTAATTGGCGACGGCCGTGACCGTGCCGAGCACCGCGCCATCGGGTCCGACGACCACACAGCCGATCAGATCGGCCTGCAGGAACTCGTCCTCATCCTCGACCGGCGGGAGCTTGTCGCGGGCGACGAAGAGCTTCACCCCGGCCAGGCTCTCGGCCGCCTCACGGCTGGTCACGCCCTTGAGCCGGGCGACGACGACTTCCTTGGCCGGGCGGATATCGGCGATCTCGAAACGCCGGCCCGCCTCGTCACTGAGTGGGCCGTAATCGGCGATCGCCAGCGGGTCGCCGGTGAAGGCCTTGATCCGGACCTCGCCCTTGATGCCATGGGCTGCGCCGATGACGCCGAGCAGGACGAGATCGGTATCAGCGGCCATCAGGCGTCATGGCCGGGCTTGACCCGACCATCTCCTGCCAGAGGTTCCCGGATCGAAGCTGAGCTTCGCCCGAGAATGACGCCTGGACCCGCATCAAGCTCACGCCTCGGCTTCAGCCGGGGCAGCGCTCTTGGCGGCGTTCTTCTCGGCGCGCTCCTTGGCCTTCTCGCCAGGAAGAGCCTTGTTCGGGTTGTTGCGGGCCGGACGCTTGGCGAGGCCGGCAGCGTCGAGGAAGCGCAGCACGCGGTCGGTCGGCTGGGCGCCCTTGGCGAGCCAATCCTTGGCCTTCTCGAGATCGAGCACGACGCGCTCGGCCGAATCCTTCGCCTTCATCGGGTCATAGGAGCCGATCTTCTCGATGAAGCGGCCATCGCGCGGCGAGCGGGCATCGGCGACGACGATGCGGTAGTACGGGCGCTTCTTGGCGCCGCCACGGGTCAGGCGGATCTTGAGGGACATTCGCGTCTTCCTTGGTTGGGTATCGTTTGGGTTGGGTTGAACTCAGGCTTTGTTGTCGTCGACCAGTTGATCGATCATGGCCCAGGGATCGTCCTTCATGCCGGTCGACGTGAAGACTTCGAGATCGATGGAGCCGTCCTCGAGAACGTCGATCTCCCAGTATTCTCCGGGCGCATGCACGAAGAAGGAGAAGGCGTCGTCCCGGTAGGATGAGGTTTCGTAGGACAGGTTGGCATCGTCGAGACGCGCCTTCACCTGCTTGAACACGTCGAACATGCCGACGCGCATATCGGTCGGTTTGGTCATTTCTTCTTCCCTCCGAAGGGATTGTTGCCCCCAAGCCCAGGGAGACCGCTGCCAAGCCCCGGCAGCTTCGGCATCATGCCGGCAGGCGGGGTGACGCCCTTGGGCAGCCCCGGGAAACCGCCCGGCGGAAGGCCCGGCATGCCGCCGCCTGCGCCCATCTGCTTCTGCAGTTCGGCGAGTTGCGCCGGATCCATCTTCGACGGGTCGAGCCCGCCCGGCAAGCCGCCCATGCCGCCGCCGCCAATCCCGAACATCTGGCCGAGCTTGCCGAGCATGCCGCCCTTCTGCTTGCTCATCGCCTTCATCATGTCGGCCATGCCGCGATGCATCTTGAGCAGCTTGTTGATCGCCTCCGGCGACGTGCCCGAGCCCGCTGCGATACGCTTCTTGCGGCTGTTCTTGAGCAGGTCCGGGTTCTTGCGCTCGGCCGCCGTCATGGAATCGATGATGGCGATCTGGCGCTTGATCATCTTGTCGTTCACGCCGGAATTGGCGAGCTGACCCTGCATCTGCTTCATGCCGGGCAGCATGCCCATGACGCCGCCAAGCCCGCCCATCTTCTCCATCTGCTGCAATTGCGTGCGCATGTCGGAGAGGTCGAAATTGCCCTTGGCGAGACGCTGCGCCAGCGCCTGGGCCTTGTCGGCATCGACCGTCTCGGCCGCGCGCTCGACCAGGCCGACGATGTCGCCCATGCCGAGAATGCGATTGGCGACGCGCGAAGGATGGAAATCCTCGAGCGCATCGACCTTTTCGCCGGTGCCGACGAGCTTGATCGGCTTGCCGGTGACGGCGCGCATCGAGAGCGCCGCACCGCCGCGGCCATCGCCATCCATGCGGGTCAGGACGATGCCGGTGAGGCCGACGCGCGCATCGAAGGCGCGCGCCGTGTTGACGGCGTCCTGGCCGGTCAGCGCGTCGGCGACGAGCAGCACTTCATGCGGATTCGTCGCAGCCTTCACCTCGGCGACTTCCGCCATCAGCGTGTCGTCGAGCGTGACGCGGCCGGCAGTGTCGAGCATGACGACGTCGTAGCCGCCGAGCTTGCCGGCCTCGATCGCGCGGCGCGCGATCTGCACGGCGCTCTGGCCGGCCACGATCGGCAAGGTCTCGACACCGACCTGCTTGCCCAGGATGGCGAGCTGCTCCATCGCGGCGGGTCGCCGCGTATCGAGCGAGGCCATCAGGACACGCTTCTTGTTGCGGTCGGTCAGGCGCTTGGCGATCTTGGCCGTCGAGGTCGTCTTGCCCGAGCCCTGAAGACCGACCATCAGGATCGGCACCGGCGGCACGGCATCGAGCGTGATGCCTTCGCCTTCGCCGCCGAGCATGTCGATCAGCGCGTCATTGACGATCTTGATGACCTGCTGGCCGGGCGTGACCGATTTCAGCACTTCCGCGCCGACGGCCCGTTCGCGCACCTTCTCGGTGAAGGAGCGCACGACCTCGAGCGCGACGTCGGCCTCGAGCAACGCCTTGCGCACCTCGCGCAGCGCGGCGTTGACGTCCTCCTCGGTCAGCGAACCCCTGCGGGTGAGCCCCGAGAGGATGCCCGATAGCCTGTCGCTCAAAGTGCCGAACATGCTGTGCCTCAACGAGCCGAAACGAAAAGCCCTATCGCCAAACGGTTTCGCGCCCGAGGGCGCAGACGCGCTGTCGGGCGTTGACCTCCGGGCTCGCGAGGCTCTGATGAGCGGCCCGGTCGGCTGATGTGGTCTCGACGATGTCGGCGAAACGAATGCGCGGGTTAAAGCCGAAGATTGTGGCGAAAGTCAAGGTTGGCCCATCGGGTCAGAGCATTTTCGAGCAAAGTGGACACCGGCTCGCGTGTGGAAAATGCGTCAAAACAAAAAGCTAGATCGGTTTCCGATCCGATTGGATCGGAAACCGATCTAGCTGCAGGGCTTGAACGCTTGCCCGAGACACAACCCTGAGGTTTATAGGCGCGCCCAAATTTTCATCAGGGAATGAACCATGGCCGCGCGCACGACGACCCTCCCAGCCCTTGCATTCGCCGCCTTGTTCCTCAGCCTGTCGCAAGCCCAGGCGCAGCAGGCCTGCTACAATAATTTCAAGACCGATGGCGTTCCGATGGTGACAGGCCTGACCTATCGCAGCTGGGATCTCGTCACGAATCGCGCACCGGCAGCCGTGCTGAAGAACCTGGCGGCCGCCGTCGCCGCGGAGGGCTTCGCCGGTATCCGCGTCGACAATGCCACGAGTTCCGTCGTCGCGATCCAGGAGACCACCGGTTCGGGCCGGCCGCAGACCCTGCGCGTCACCGCCCGCAAGAGCGGGCCGGCCACGCGCGTCGACGCCGCCTTTGTCGTCCAGCAGGGCCAGATCGCACCGGAAGGCTATGTCCGCGACGCGCTCTGCCGCGTCATCGCCGGAGGCCGCGGCTGAGATCGTCGTATAATTGCTGAGACTACGGTACAAGCCGAGCGTACCCGACAGACCGAAAGCCGACGATGGATAAGCATCTTTTCCGCATGGCGACGCTCGCCATGACCCTGCTCGCCGCCGGCTGTGCCAGCGATCCGCGCGGTGCCGCCCCTCTCGGCGCCACGGCCACCGCGCGCCTGGCCACCGTCAAGCTCGACACCGTTGCCGCCACCCGCATTTTCAATTCCTATCGCGCCAGCCATGGCCTCGGCCCGGTCAAGCTCGACCCGACGCTGACCGCGATGGCCCAGCGCCAGGCCAATGCGATGGCCGCGGCGAACACGCTCTCCCACGATGCCGGCGGCAGCTTCGTCTCCCGCGTCCATGGCGCCGGGCTGAACGCGGGACGCACGGCGGAGAATGTCGGCGGCGGCTATTATTCGACAGAGGAGGCCTTCGCGGGCTGGAAGGCGTCGTCGGGCCACGACCTCAATCTGCGCATGCCCGAGGCGACGCGCTTCGGCATCGCACTGGCCAAGGCCCCGCAGACGCAATACGGGGCCTGGTGGGCGCTGGTGATCGCCGGCGAGCCGGAAAGGCGACGGGAGATCACCGCAGGACCGTTCGGCACGGGCGCGCCGGCCATCCGCTAGCCCTCTTTACAACTGGCGGCACTTGGGGATTGCTCCGGCCCTCGACCACCGGAGCCTGCCGTCATGACCTTTGAAGCTTGGGCCGCCTTTGCCGCCGCCACCGCCGTCCTGCTGGTGATTCCCGGCCCGACGATCCTGCTGGTGATCTCCTATGCGCTCGGCCAGGGCTGGCGCACGGCATTCCCCATGGCGGTAGGCGTCGCGCTCGGCGATTTCACGGCGATGACGCTCTCCATGCTCGGCGTCGGCGCGCTGCTGGCGGCCTCGGCCACCATCTTCACCGCGCTGAAATGGGCCGGAGCGGCCTACCTCATCTATCTCGGGATCAAGCTCTTCCGCGCCGGCGGCGCGCTCGACGCCAAGCCGCGCCAGGACGCCGTCTCGCCCTGGAAGATGCTCGCCCATGCCTGGCTGGTGACGGCGCTGAACCCCAAGAGCATCACCTTCTTCGTCGCCTTCCTGCCGCAGTTCCTGGATGCGAAGGGCGATTTCTGGACGCAGATGCTGATCTTCGAGGCGACCTTCATCACCCTCGCCTTCATGAATGCCTTCGGCTACGCGCTGGTCGCCTCGCGCGCCCGCTCGCTGATCGGCAATCCGCGCGCGATCGGGCTGTTCAACAAGGCCGGCGGCACGCTGCTGGTCGGGGCCGGCATCGCGACGGTCGCGGTGCGCTCGGGCAGCAACTGAGGCGCAATCGATGCCTGGAGCAAATAGTTAGAGCAGGATGCGAAAAACCGGTTCCCACTTTTTCGCATCCTGCTCTGGCAAAGACACCGCCACCCTCGACTTCTACGGGGTCGAGGCCGGGACTTATGCCGGCGGACGCGCAAGGTCAGATTAGACCGCCTCGATGCATTCGCCACAGCACTCCCGACCGGCGGCAGCGTTCTCGAACTCGGCTGCGGCGGCGGGCAGGACAGCGAGGCCTTGCTGGCGCGCGGCTTCGCGGTGACGCCGACCGATGGCTCGCAGGAACTCGCGAGCCAGGCCGCGCGGCGGCTTGGGCGGCCGGTCGAGGTGCTGTTGTTCGAAGATCTGGACGAGACCGATGCCTTCGACGGCATCTGGGCCAATGCCTGCCTGCTGGATGTGCCGCGCGAAGCCCTGCCGGCGATCATTGGCAAGATACAAGCTGCGCTGAAACCGGGCGGCGTGTTCTGTGCCAGCTTCAAGGCCGGCACCGCTGAGGGGCGCGATTGCTTCGGACGCTATTACAATTATCCGTC
Organism: Allobosea psychrotolerans; assembly: GCF_002917105.1. GTDB lineage: Bacteria > Pseudomonadota > Alphaproteobacteria > Rhizobiales > Beijerinckiaceae > Allobosea > Allobosea psychrotolerans. The sequence goes on along the minus strand of NZ_PQFZ01000001.1, from coordinate 303,776 downwards.
ACCGGATTGGCTGCGCGGCGCGTACGATGCCGAGCGCTGGCGCAAGCTCGACATCGACGAGGACATGGGCGGCGGCTATGACGGCGAGCCGACCCGATGGCTGCATGTGCTCGCGTTCAAGATGCCGTGACGATGGGCCATCCTCCTCTGGGCGGAGGCATCGGCATGCATCAGGATCGCTGGACTTGATCCAGCGTACTCACGCCCCACTTCTGACACCATGAATCGTCGCAAGCTCCTTTCCTTCTTCGGCCTCGCCGCCTTGCTCGGCTCGACCGGTGCCGCCTGGGCGACGCTCACGCGCTCGCGCAATCCCTATTACCAGGGCCCCGTCACCGCTCATTTCGATGGCTTGAGCTTCAGCGACGGGCGCCCCGTCACCAAGGGGCTGCTCGATGTCTGGAGGTGGCAGACCTCCAGGCGCGAGCGCGAGGCCTTTCCCGCACGTTACCCGGCCCCGCCGCAGGACAAGCCGCCGGCGCGGGTCGACGGCGTTCGCATCGTCCATCTCGGCCACGCCTCGTTCCTGTACCAAGTCGCGGGGCTGAACCTGCTGATCGACCCGGTCTATGCGCAGCGCGCCAGCCCGCTTTCCTTTGCCGGCGCCAAGCGCGTGAACGAGCCCGGCGTCGCCTTCGACGATTTGCCGAAGATCGACATCGTGCTGATCACGCATAACCATTACGACCATCTCGATCTTGCGACGCTGGCCCGCATCCATGCCCGCGACATGCCGCGCATGATCATGCCGCTCGGCAACGACACGATCGTCAAGGCGCGCATTCCCGACGCGCTGACGCAGGCCTATGACTGGGGTGACCGCGTTGCTCTGTCGGATACGATCTCGGCGACGCTGGTTCCGACCTATCACTGGTCGGCGCGCGGCGCGCTCGACCGGCGCATGGCGCTGTGGTGCTCTTTCGTTATCGAGACCCACGGAACGAAGGTCTTCCATATCGGCGACACCGGCTATCATGACGGCTCGCTCTATGAACGGCTCGGCCAGGAGCATGGTCCGTTCGATCTCGCCGTACTGCCGATCGGCGCCTATGAGCCGCGCTGGTTCATGTCGGACAACCACATGAACCCGGAAGAGGCCGTGAAGGTGATGACATCGCTTAGGGCGCGCCAGGCGATCGGCCATCACTGGGGCACGTTCCAGCTTACCGACGAGGGCATCGAGCGTCCGCCCGAGGCGCTGAAGGCGGCCCTGGCGCAAGCCGGCCTGCCGGAGGAGCGCTTCAGGCCGATGCGGCCGGGGCTGAGCTGGACGGCCTGAGCTTGTCCACCGCGTCATCCCGGGCAAAGCCCCCGGGTCCGATCTTCGATCGGGCCAAGGATAAACTCCGCACAGACCCGGAATCCGAAGCGCCTCATGGTCGGGCTTGACCCGACCATCTCGTAAACCAGGGCGCTCCGGTCACGAGATTCTTGGGGCACAAGCCCGAGAATGAAGCTCTGAACCCGAATACGCCCCGCGCTCAGCGCGGCTGGACGTAGACGTTGATCTCGAGGTTCGGGTCGCCCGGATCGTTCAGATCGCTGACATACTCCTCGAGGAAGGCGTCCTTCACCACGATGCTCTTGGCCTCGAGATAGGCCGTGATCGTCTCATAGGTCGAATCGATGTCGTCATAGGGCGCGACATGGACGAAGCGCAGCGACGGGCCGGCCGGCGACAGGCCGACCTTGACGCCGCGTGCGAATTCGGAGGTCCGCGAGCCCTCCGGCGCCTGCCCGACCGGCAGCATCGCCTCGAAGCGGAAACCGTTGTCGTCGGTTTCGACGAACAGCGTCAGCGGTCGGCCGGCGATCGGCAACCCGGCCTTGGCCGCCTCCTCGCGCAGGATCTTGAAGCTCTCGTTCAGGCGCTGGAAGCCTTGATCCCAGCTCGACTGGCCGGCGAGCGACAGCACCGGCTTGGAGACGAGCAGGACGGCATCGACATCGCTCGCATCGCCGCGTTTGCCGGCGAGCGTCGCGTTCGGATCGGGCATGCCCGTCTGCTGCTGCGGCACAGGCGGCACCGGCAGCGCCGGACCGGGAGCCGGCAGGGTCGGAGGCGGCTGGACCGGCTGCGGCTCAGGCGGAAGCGGCGACGCCGGCGGTGGCTGGACGGGCTGCGGCGCGGCCGGCCCCTGCAGCACCGGGGGCGGCTGAACCGGCTGCGGCTCGGCCACCGGAGGCACGGCCTGCGCCTGAGCAGGAGCGGCCGCGCCCGGCGGCGGCGCGAGCGGCGCAGAATCGACAGCCGTCGGAGGCGCGACGCGCGTCTGCGCGAAGGCAGGCATGGAGGCGCCGAGCAGCGCTGCCAGCGCCAGAACACCAATCCGGGAATGCCGCATCATCATGGTCCTGCCCAAAAAGAACGATTCGCGCCCTTGCAGCGCAACATAGAATGTCCACCTTCACGCAGGAACGGGCGAAGGGTGGCTTTTTCGCGTCGGTTCCATCATAGACGCCGTAGTTTGTGGACGTGTGACCGAATGAACGCTCTGGCAACCCGCCGGTTCCTGAAAATGAACGGTCTGGGCAACCAGATCACCGTGCTCGACCTGCGCGGATCGCAGCTGCGCGTCAGCGAATCCGACGCCCGCGCCATCGCGGCGCAACCCGGCGCCCGCTTCGACCAGCTCATGGTGCTGCACGACGCCACGACGCCCGGCACCGATGCCTATGTCCGAATCTACAACACCGACGGCTCGGAAGCCGGCGCCTGCGGCAATGGCACGCGCTGCGTCGCCTGGGCGATGATGGCCGACCCTGCGATGGGCGATCCGTCCAAGACCAGGCTGACGCTCCAGACCAAGGCCGGCCTCCTGCCGGCCGTGCGCGAGAGCGAGTTCGTCTTCACGGTCGATATGGGTGCGCCACGCCTCGCCTGGGACGAGATCCCGCTCGCCGAACCGTTCCACGACACCGCCCATTTCGAATTGCAGATCGGCCCGATCGACGATCCGATCCTGCACACGCCTTGCGCGGTCAATATGGGCAACCCGCACGCAGTCTTCTTCGTCGACGATCCCTACCGCTTCAATCTGGAGCAGATCGGGCCGCTGCTGGAGAACCACCCGATCTTCCCCGACCGCGCCAATATCGAGCTCGCGGCAGTGACCGCGCCCGATCATATCGTGCTGCGCGTCTGGGAGCGCGGCGCCGGCATCACCCAGGCCTGCGGCTCGGGCGCCTGCGCGGCCCTGGTCGCGGCGGTGCGGCGCGAATTATCCGCCCGCAAGGCGGTCGTCAGCCTGCCCGGCGGCGATCTCACCATCGAATGGCGCGAGCGCGACGGCCATGTGCTGATGACCGGACCGGTCGCCTTCGAATGGGAGGGCGTGCTCGAGCCGGACTGGTTCGAGAGGGCGGCCTGATGGCGCTGGAGGTCGTCACCTTCGGCTGCCGCCTCAACATCGTCGAGAGCGAGGCGATCCGTGAGCGCGCACTGGCCGCAGGCCTCGATGACCTCGCCGTCGTCAACAGCTGCGCCGTCACCAGCGAGGCGACGCGCCAGGCCAGGCAGGCGATCCGCCGGTTGAAGCGCGAACAGCCCAGCCGGCCGGTGGTGGTGACGGGCTGCGCCGCGCAGATCGAGCCCGCCCGCTTCGCCGCCATGCCGGAAACCGCGCGTGTTCTCGGCAATGCCGAGAAGATGAAGCCCGGGACATGGGCGGCGCTCGCCCGCTCCAACAGCCTGCTCGGCGACGCAGAAGCCGCAGCCGACGCCAAGATCGCCGTCTCCGACATCATGGCGCAGACGATCCTGTCCGATGCCCGGACCGGCCGCTTTGCCGCCCATACACGCGGCTTCGTCCAGGTCCAGAACGGCTGCGACCATCGCTGCACGTTCTGCGTCATCCCGTTTGGGCGCGGCAATTCGCGTTCGCTCGCGCTGACCGAGGCGGTCGCGCAATGCCGCAGGCTGAGCGAGGCCGGCGCGCGCGAGATCGTGCTGACGGGCGTCGACCTGACGAGCTATGGCCGCGACCTGCGGGACGCGCCGACGCTGGGCCGGCTGGTGCGGGCGATCCTGCGCGCCTTGCCCGAATTGCCGCGCCTGCGCCTGTCGTCGATCGATGCGGTGGAGGTCGATGACGAACTCTGCGAGGCGATCGCGATCGAACCGCGCCTGATGCCGCATCTGCATCTCTCGCTGCAGTCCGGCGACGATCTGATCCTGAAGCGGATGAAGCGCCGGCACGGCCGCGAGGATGCGGTCCGCTTCTGCGCGGAGATGCGGAGCTTACGGCCCGACATCGTCTTCGGTGCCGATCTGATCGCCGGCTTCCCGACGGAGGACGAGGCGATGTTCTCGCGCTCGCTCTCCTTGGTCGAGGAATGCGGCCTGAGCTTCGTCCATGTCTTCCCCTATTCACCGCGCCCGGGCACGCCGGCCGCGCGCATGCCGCAATTGCCCGGCGGCATTGTCTCGGAACGGGCGGGCCGCCTGCGCGAGGCCGCTCGCGACGCGCACAGACGGCACCTCGACGCCCGCCTCGGCCGGCCTCTCTCGGTGCTCACCGAACGCGGCAATACCGGCCGCGCCGAAGATTTCACGCTGGTGCGCTTCCAACACGACGTCGCGCCCGGCGAGATCGTGGCGGTGGCGGCGGAAGCGGCGGATGAAAAGGCGTTGATCGCGGCTTAGCCGACGCAAGATCAAAGCGCTAACGCGCCGTGCCGCTCACCCGCTGCACCTGATTGTTGCAGTAGCCGCGCGGATTCCAGGGCGTCTCGAAAGGCTGGACATTCCCTTCGACGTCGCGCGCCTGCGTCACGACCGAAAGCGGTCCAGCCCGCTCGATGGCGAAACCCAGGCGGAAGCGCCGCCAGGCGAACGGCCCCTCGCTATCCCCAAGCTCCGCCTCGAGCCAGCTTGCCCCGCCATCGCAGGAGGCGCGCAGGCCGGCCAGCGGAATCGCGCCACTCCAGGCAAAGCCCTCGACGACGAGGCTCGATCGCACAGCGACGCTGAACCCCTGTGCCGGCGCGGTGATCAGCGACTTCACCGGCATGTCGGTGATGATGGTAAACCGGGCCGGATCGATCGCCTCGCCCGGCTTCACCGGCACCAGGGGCATCCGATAATCCGTGCCGCGCATCTTCTCGCCGTCATGTTCGACATCGCGCAGCGAAATCCGGTCGAGCCATTTCTGCCAGGCCGAGCCGGGAAAACCGGGCGCGACGATGCGCAGCGGTCCGCCATGCAGCGGCGGCAGAGGCTCGCCGTTCATCGCGAAGGCGATCAGCGTCTCCGGCGCCAGCGCCTTTGCAATCGGCAAGCCGCGCGACAGGGCCGGCCGCGATGGATCCGACAAGTTTCGGTCGGGCGCGTAATGCGCGGTATAGACCGCGCCCGCCTTCACACCGGACGCCTCCAGCACATCCTTCAGCCTGACGCCGGTCCAGCGCGCGCAGCCGACGGCGCCGAGCCGCCAGGGCAAGCCGTCGGTCGCGGGCGAGAATTGCGAGCGGCCATTGCCGGCGCATTCAAGCACGGCGGTGACGGTGACGGTTTCGAAGCGCTGGCGCAGTTCGGCAATCGACCAGACCAGCGGCCGCTCGACCTCGCCATCGATCGTCAATCGCCAGGCCTCAGTCGGCCCTGTCTCGGGCAGATCGCCATTGTTGCGGATGAAGAAGGCGTCGATCGGCGTGATCGGTTCGGCCAGCAGATCGAGCGCCGGCTCCGCGTTCAGCGCCTCCTCGTCATGGACATAGAGCCCGGGCTTCAGCCGGCGCAGCAGCGGCAATTCGAGAAGGCGACGGGGCAATCAGCAACCTTTTCGTCGGCGCGCGGACGCACGCGGCGGATGGCGCAGGCCTTCGGCCTTGGCGGGGCAAACTAGCCATCGCCCTCTCCGCGATCAAGCCGCCGACCCTCTCATTTGTGGGAGGCGACCTCCTCGCGCAGCGCACGGCGCAGCACCTTGCCGACATTGGTCTTGGGCAGGCTGTCGCGGAAGACGATCTGCTTGGGCACCTTGTAGCCGGTCAGGCTGTCCTTGCAGAAGGCGCGCAGGGCCTCGGCCGTCAGCGCCTGGTCCTTCCTGACCACGAAGGCGGCGACGGCCTCGCCGGAATGCTCGTCGGGCAGGCCGATCACGGCGGCCTCCAGCACGCCGGGATGGCTGGCGAGCACATCCTCGACTTCGTTGGGATAGACGTTGAAGCCCGAGACCAGGACCATGTCCTTCATCCGGTCGACGATCTTGATCTGGCCGTCTGGCATCAGCACGCCGACATCGCCCGAGCGGAAATAGCCGTCGGCGGTCATCACCTTCTGCGTCTCGTCGGGGCGGTTCCAATAGCCGACCATGACCTGCGGTCCACGGATGCAGATTTCGCCAGGCTCGCCAGGCGCCATGTCGTGGCCCTCGGCATCGCGGATGGCGAAGTCGGTCGAGGGCAGCGGATAGCCGATCGTGCCGGTAAACTCGGAAATATCGGGCCGGTTCGCCGAAGCCACCGGCGAGGTTTCCGACAGGCCGTAGCCCTCGACGATCGGCCGGCCTGTGACATCCTTCCAGCGCTTGGCGACGGCGGCTTGCGTCGCCATGCCGCCCGCCACCGCGAAACGCAGCTCGGAAAAGTCGACCTCCTTCATCTCGGGATGGTTCGCCAGCGCGTTGTAGAGCGTGTTGACGCCGGAGAAGAGCGTGATCCGGCTCGATTTCAGGGTCTTGACGAAGCCGGCGATGTCGCGCGGATTGGCGATCAGCAGCCCCTTGGCGCCGATGCGCAGCATGAACATGCAGCAGCAGGTCAGTGCGAAGATGTGGTAGAGCGGCAGGGCCGTGACCATGACGTGCTGGTAGTCGCTGCGGCCCAGCGGCGGCTCCAGCGCCCAGCCCAGCCATAAGGCGCACTGCTCGACATTGGAGGCGACGTTGCGATGCGTCAGCGTCGCACCCTTGGCGACACCGGTCGTGCCGCCGGTATATTGCAGGAAGGCGACGTCGTCTGGAGTAACCGTTACCGGCGCCATCACGCTTGAGCCCGCCAGGATATCCTTGAGCGGGATCGAGCCAGGCAGATTGAAGGATTTGACCACCTTCTTGATCTTGCGGGCGACGAAATTGACGATCGTGCCCTTGAAGCCCATCAGGTCGCCGGCGGTGGCGATGACGACGGCATCGAGCTTGAGGTTGGGCTTGGCCTCCTCGACGACATGGGCGAAGTTCTCGATCACCACCAGCACGCGCGCGCCGGAATCGTTGAGCTGGTGGGTCAGCTCGCGCGCCGTGTAGAGCGGGTTGATGTTGACGACGGTGAAGCCGCCGATGAGCGCCCCGAAGATCGTCGCCGGATAGGCCAGGATGTTGGGCATCATCAGCGCGATGCGGTCGCCCTTCTTGAAGCCCTGCGCCTGCAGCCAGGCGGCGAAGGCCTGTGCGGAGCGGCCAGTCTCGGCGAAGCTGATCGCCTTGCCGAAACTCTCGAAGGCCGGGCGCGCGGCATAGGTCGTGCAGGCGGTGTGGACGAGATCGGCCAATGTGCCGACCTTGGCAGGATCGAGCTCCGGCGGCACGGCGGCGGGATAGTGCGCCAACCAGGGACGCGGATCCGGCTTCGCCGCGGCGGCGCTCATCGCATTCATGGTCATCCTCCCATCTCGCCGGCTTTGCGACCGCAGGAGCAGCCGTGCCAGTGCTTTTTCATGACCATACAGTGCTGAACCGAATGGGCGGGCGCAAGCGCCCGCCCCCAAGAATACACCAAAAGGTTTAGATATGAACCTTTCGGGTCACAGGCTTTTCATCGTGCCTGCGCCAGAGCATGCGAGGCAACGATGGCCTCGGCCGGCTTGCCTGCGAGTTCGGCAAGATGGTCGAAGCGTGCACTGAACGAGCCGACGCCCGCCGTCGCCGAACGCAGCTCGACGATCAGCCCCGGCATCTCCGCCTCGGGGATCAGCGCATTGATCTGGTCCCAGCCGCGCCATCCCGGCCGCGAATCATAGCCGAGAATCTGTCCGCGCCGGCTCGAGACGATGGCCGAGGCCCGCGACATCGCTTCGGAAGGGATCACCACCTCGACCGCCAGGATCGGCTCCAGCAGCACGGGTTTCGCCTGCGGCACGGCCTCGCTCATGGCGATACGCGCCGCCTGCCTGAACGCCATGTCGGAGGAATCGACCGTGTGATAGGAGCCGTCGGTCAGCGTAACCTCGATATCGACCAGCGGAAAGCCGAGCGGCCCGTTCTGGCAGAAGTCGCGCACGCCGGCCTCGACAGAGGCGATATATTGCCGGGGCACCACGCCGCCGGTGATGCGGTCGACGAAGCGAATGCCCTCGCCGCGCGGCAGCGATGCGACCTCCAGCACGACATCGCCATATTGCCCGTGCCCGCCGCTCTGCTTGCGGTGCCGGCCGCGTGCGCCGGCCTTGCCCCGGATGGTCTCGCGATGACCGATCTGCGGCGGGCCGCTCTCGACGGATACGCCATAACGGCCGGCAAGCCGCTCCAGCGTGACGCGCAGATGCATCTCGCCCTGACCGGACAGGCGCATCTCGCCGAACTCCGGCAGATGCGTGATCGAAAGCGCGGTATCCTCCTCCGCCAATCGCGCCAGCGCCGCCGCCAGCCTGACATCGTCCTTGCGGTCCTTCACCGAGACCGCCAGCGCATGCACCGCTTCGGGCGGCGCGACCGAGTTCACCACGCTCGCGCGCAGCTTGCCGAGCGTCAGCGCGTCCCCGGTCACCACGCCTTCGAGCCGCGCGAAGGCTGCGATCTCGCCCTCTTCCGCCGCCGGCTTGCGCGTCTGCTCCGTGCCCTTGACCGCGAGCACGCCGGCGATCCGCGCCTCGACGCCGCCCGAGGAGGTCACGACATCGCCCTCGGCCAGCCTGCCGCGCAGCATGCGGGCAAGCGAGACCTTGCCGCCCTGGCCGGAATGCCAGGTCTTCATCACCTGCGCGAGCGGCGCGCCCTCGGCCACGACGCCGATGCGTCCGCGCGTCTCGCCAAGGCCGGGGGCCTCGTGCCGCAGCGCCTTGAGCAGGCGCGTCACGCCATTGCCGCGCTCGGCCGAGCCGATCAGTACGGGCACGACATGGCGATGCTGCAATTCCCGCGCGAGATCGTCGAAGATGCGGTCGCGCGGCGGCTCCATGTCGCCGAGCAGATCCTCCATCAGCGCGTCGTCGTAATCGGCGAGCTTCTCCAGCATCGAGAAGCGCGCTTCCTTCTCACGCCCCGTCTCCTCGGAGCCGAGCGGCACGATCTCGCTGGGCGCATGCTCGCGGTAGATGAAGGCGCGCTCCAGCGCGAGATCGATGAAGCCGACCGCAATGCCCTTCTGCCAGATCGGAATCTGGCGCAGCAGCAGGGGCGTGCGCGAGGCGCGCTGCAGGATGCCGAGCGTCTCGCGCACCCGGCGCGAGGCGGTGTCGATCTTGTTCAGGAACAGGAAGCGCGGAATATCCGCTTCCTCGAGCTCGCGCAGGACGAGTTCTAGCGCCGGCGCCTTGCGGTCATCCGCCTCGCAGACCACCACCGCGGCGTCGACCACCGGCAGGACATGGCGCATCTCGTGCAGGAACTCGACGGAGCCGGGACAATCGACGAACTGGAAGCGCTCACCGAGAAATTCGACGGAGGCGACGTTGAGCTCCGTGCTCATCTGATGCGCGCGGGCCTCCGCACTCGCATCGCCGACGCTGTTGCCGGTCTTGACCGAGCCCGCGCGGGAGACGCCGCCGCAGCGCTCCAGGATGCTTTCGAGCAAAGTCGTCTTGCCGCTCTGGAAGGGGCCGACGATGGCGATGCATCGCGGGCCCCCGCCTCTGACTCCGTTTGCGTTTCCTTCGTTCCGGGATGTCGCAGCCATGGCTTCCTCCTTCGGTCATTGGCCGCGAAGGGGCGAGAAGCCGTTGGGCTCAGGGCTCCGACGCGGCAGGGACCGGCGCGGGAAGACAAGTGAAGCACCCACGCCGAAAGGGCGGCGGTCGCTCAGGCCCGACAAGGGTCGGGCGGCCGTCGAAGAGGGATTTCGAGGAGCAGGTTCGCGCCGTTCGGGAGGCGGCGCAAGTAAATTGTCTGCTGCACCGTGGCGTGCATTGGACGCCACGGCCGGATCGTGGCTGGCTTGCTCAGGCGTGTAGCCGCAGCACAACGACTAAGCGAGGAGGCCCCCGCCGTCGACGTAGAGCACTTGGCCCGTCACATAGGTCTGGCGGATGAGGTAGAGGTAGCTTTCCGCAATCTCCTCCACCTCGCCGGCGTGGCCGACAGGCAGGCGTGCGGCCTCAGAGGCGTAGAAGGCGTCGCGTTGCGTCTCGCCCATGCCGGCCCAGAGGTCGGTCTTCACGACACCGGGCGCCACACAGTTCACCCGTAGGGGCTTCAGTTCCACGGCGAGCGCCCGGGTGAGCCCGTCCATCGCGCTGCAGATGCTCGACGCCGCCGCCCAGCCGGGGCCAAGCGGCCGAGCCCCCGCCGTGCCGGAGGTGAACACCAGGGAGCCGCCTTCCCGGATCGTCTTGCACCCGTACTTCGCCGCGGCGAGCGCGCCCCAGTACCGCAGCTCGAAGAATCGGCGGACCTCGGCGAGATCGGCCTCCAATCCGAGAAGCTGCAATGGCTCACCTGCCGTGTAGACGAGATGATCGAACTCACCCACCTCTTCGAAGAACGCTCGCGTCGCCGTCTCGTCCGAGAGGTTGACCGTCCGCCCTTCGGCGTCCGCCCCCAGGGCGGCGACCGCCGCCGCCACCCGTGTCTGGGAGCTTGAGCCGACCACGACCCGGGCTCCCGCTGCAGAGGCGGCCTTCGCGACCGCGAGGCCTATGCCGGACGTGCCGCCGAGCACGACAATGCGTTGTTCATTCAAGGTCATGGCGAACTCCTGAGGATGGGAAGACGCAAGATCCGCTTTGCCCGGCCCGGAATCCAACGCATCTTTGTCACGGCAATGTTGACGGAGACTCACTCATGGCATTTGACGCGCGTTTGCTCTCAGGCGTCGGTGTGATGACCGCCGTCGTCGAAAACGGCGGCTTCGCGCGCGCGGCGGAAGCCGTCGGGTTGACACCATCGGGGGTCAGCCGAGCCGTGGCGCGGCTGGAGGCGCAGGTCGGGGCCCGGCTGTTCGACCGGCATCCTCGTATGATGGCGCTCACCGAAGCCGGTGCGCGCTTCCATGCTGAGGTTGCGCCGCTCCTTGCCGCCATCACCGAGGCTGCCGAGACAGCCGCCGCCGACTCCACTCAGGTTCGCGGCCGACTGAGACTGAGCGTTGATCCGTGGTTCGCGCGCATCGTGCTCGCGCCACGGCTGCCGGCTCTACTGGCCCGCTATCCGGAGCTTTCGCTGGAACTTCGGGTCACCAACGCCTTTGAGGAGATGCTCGCAGGAGGCGTTGACCTTGCCATACGCTTCGGTCCTCCGCCGATTTCAGGCCTGATCACCCGTAAGCTCTTGGACACACGGGTCCTTACGGTCGCTACGCCGGCTTACCTGGTCGGCCGCCCTCCTCTTCGCGCGCCCGCCGACATCGCCCGGCATGACGCGATCCTGTTCCGGGATCCGCAGTCCGGGCGGCCGTTCACCTGGGAGTTCCATCGAGGCGGCAAAACAATCGAAGTCCCGGTCGCCGGCCGCCTGGTGCTGGACGATCCTTCCGCGGCCCTGGCAACCTGCGAGGCGGGGCTGGGCCTGTTCCAGAGCTTTGAACTGGGGCTTGAGCCCTGGCTGGACAGTGGGCGTCTGGTCACCGTGCTCGACGATTGGGCGGAGGAACGCTTCCCGCTCCATGCCTACTATGCGTCGCGCCGCCAGTTGCCGGGCAAGGTGCGCGCTTTCCTGGATTTCATCACGCTCAGCCTCGCAGCTTGACGGTGGGGTCTTGTGGACAGGGCTCGGTGCTCAACGCCAAGCGTCCATCAGGGCTTGAAGCCGACCCGAACCCTCCCGTCAGCGATTCCGCCGCTGCCCGCGCAGCGTCGTCAGCCCGATGCCGACAGCATCAAAGCCGCCATCGACCGCCAGAACCTGGCCGGTGATGTAGCTCGACCTGTCGCTGCACAGGAAGAAGATCGCCTCGGCCAGTTCCTCCTCCAGCCCGTAGCGGTTGAGCGGGATAGCATCGTGATAATCGGCGCGGATCTCGGGGCTGTGCACCGCCTTGGCCATGGCGGTGTCGACCGGGCCCGGCGCGACCGCATTGACGCGGATGCCCAAGCCCGCGAGCTCCGCCGCCTGCTGCTTGGTGAGATGGGCAAGCCCGGCCTTGCTGGTGCCGTAGGCGACACGCAGCGTCGAGGCGCGCAGGCCCGAGATCGAGGTGATGTTGACGATCGCGCCGCCGCCGGTATCGGCCATCAGGGGGGCGGCAAGCTGCGTCGTCAGGAACGGCCCGGTGAGGTTGACCGCCAGCACCCGCTGCCACTCCTCATAGCTGGTCTCCAGCAAAGGCTTGAACACGGCCGTGCCGGCATTGTTGACCAGCGCATCGAGCCGGCCGAAGCGGATTGTCAGCGCGGCGAAGGCGACTGCTACCGCGGCAGGGTCGGAGACATCGCAGGCCAGTGCCAGCGTCGCCTCGGGCTGCGCCAGCTCGGCTACCGCCTTGTCCAGGGTTTCGACGTCGATATCGAGCAGCGCGACCCGCCAGCCCTCGGAGAGAAAGCGCCTGGCAGTGGCAAGCCCGATGCCGCGCGCGGCGCCGGTGACGAGGGCGATCTTGTCGAGGTTTTCAGGCATGGTTTCCGACCCGGGATACTGTCATTGTTGTTGCGTACCGCTATGCACCTCGGCAAGGGCCTCGCCAAGTCTCGACAGGCCTCGCTTCGCCGGCCAAGCCGCTCTGCGCAAGACCCGCGCTCGACAAGCGCCCGACTCTGCTGTATGGCCCCGCTCACAACTGAAAACAGCGTGCCGAACGCCCGCGCAGCTCAAGCGCGACAACGGCTATTGGAGAGACCCGTGAACATCATCGAACAGCTCGACAAAGAGCAGATCGCCAAGCTCAGCGCAGGCCGCGAGATCCCGCATTTCCAGCCCGGCGACACCGTGCAGGTCAACGTCAAGGTCAAGGAAGGCGAGCGCAGCCGCGTCCAGGCCTATGAAGGCGTCTGCATCGCGCGCAATGGCGGCGGCCTGAACGAGGCCTTCACCGTCCGCAAGATTTCCTATGGCGAGGGCGTCGAGCGCGTCTTCCCGCTCTACTCGCCGAACATCGACTCCATCAAGGTCGTCCGCAAGGGCAAGGTGCGCCGCGCCAAGCTGTATTACCTGCGCGATCGCCGCGGCAAGTCGGCCCGTATCGCCGAGCGCGTCGAGCCCCGCGCGCCGAAGGCCGACAAGGCCGCCGCGAAGTAAGCTTCGGCTTCAATCGCAAGAGATTTGGAAACGCGGTCCTTCGGGGCCGCGTTTTTGTTTTGGCAATCCGCCGACCGACGACGCAATGACGCGGAGTCTCCCTGGTGAGGAACGCTTATTCCTGCGATCCGAAGGTCATGTCGCGCCGGGCCGTCAGGATGCTGATCGAATAGCCGGCGATGACATCGACCAGGCACATCAGCGTGATGATCAGGAACGTCCCGGTGCCGAAGGCCGGCAGCAGCAGGAAGGCAATGAAGCAGGCGAGGAAGACCAGCATCGACAGGCCATGATTGAGGATAGAGTTCGTCTTGGCGCTGGCCGCGTTCATGACCTCGAAGAACAGCACGATCGTCGCGACGAAGAGCAGGAGCTCGCTCACCGTCAGCGAAAAGCGCACGCCCGACGGCAGACCGAAGCCGAGGACTTCGCGCCCCAGCGGCTGCCCCAAAACGGCGATGACGACGGCGTATACCAAGACCGCCAGCACCATGAAGGGAAAGAACCTGAGCATCGCCATACCTCGCTTCGTCGCCTGAGCCCCTGCCCGCGCGCACCGCCTCTGCTTATCAGCATGGCGGTCGCGAGGCATCTATCCCCTCGCGGCATGCGCGCCACGCGCGGCTGTATCTCGCAAGGCCGCATCTCGATTGTCGCGCCACCTTAGAACTGCTAGACACTCCCTCATGTCACTGCGTTCCGATCGATCGATGCTGCGCGTCTGCGCCGTCCAGGGTGAAGGCCATCTGCCTGCCCTGCCGACGACGCAGGACTTTGTCGCGCTCGACGATCACGCCCGCCTGCCCTGGCGCTTTTTCGGACGTTTCACGGCGTCGATCGCCGCAGGCCTTACGCGCGCCTGAGACCGGCCGTTTTCGGCCGGCGACAGGCCGTTGCGCTGCGCCCTCCGGCATGAGCCGGACCCGTTCAAGACATTCCCGATATCAGCCAAGACATTCTTGGGTATCCGACAGAGGCCACCACGTCATGACGTCCAACGCCACCCCACGCACGCTCTACGACAAGATCTTCGACGACCACATCGTCGATCGTCAGGAGGACGGAACCTGCCTGCTCTATATCGACCGCCACCTCGTCCATGAGGTCACGAGCCCGCAGGCTTTCGAGGGGCTGCGCCTGACCGGCCGCAAGGTCCGCTCGCCTGAGAAGACCCTGGCCGTCGTCGACCACAACATCCCGACGACCGACCGCAGCAAGGGCATCACCGAAGAGGAAAGCCGCATCCAGGTCGAGGCTTTGGCCAGGAACGCCAAGGATTTCGGCGTCGAGTATTTCAACGAGCTCGATATCCGCCAGGGCATCGTCCACATCGTCGGCCCCGAGCAGGGCTTCACCCTGCCCGGCACCACCATCGTCTGCGGCGACAGCCATACCTCGACGCATGGCGCCTTCGGGGCGCTGGCGCATGGCATCGGCACCTCGGAGGTCGAGCATGTGCTCGCCACCCAGACGCTGATCCAGAAGAAAGCCAAGAACATGCTCGTCCAGGTGGACGGCACGCTCGCCAAGGGCGTCACCGCCAAGGACATCACGCTGGCCATCATCGGCGAGACCGGCACGGCCGGCGGCACCGGCTCGGTCATCGAATATGCCGGCGACGCCATCCGCGCGCTCTCGATGGAAGGGCGCATGACGCTGTGCAACATGTCGATCGAGGGCGGCGCGCGCGCCGGCATGGTCGCGCCTGACGAGAAGGCCTTCGCCTATCTGAACGGCCGTCCCAAGGCGCCCAAGGGGGCGGCCTGGGATGCGGCGATGCGCTATTGGGAGACGCTGTACAGCGACGAGGGCGCGCATTTCGACCGCATCGTCCGGCTCGACGCCAACAACCTGCCGCCGATCGTCTCCTGGGGCACGAGCCCGGAGGACGTCATCTCGGTCGCGGGCGCAGTGCCCGATCCCGCCCTGATCGAGGACGAGACCAAGCGCACATCCAAGCAGCGCGCGCTCGACTATATGGGCCTGACCGCCGGCACCAAGATCACCGACATCCCGCTCGACGTGATCTGGATCGGCTCCTGCACCAATGGTCGCATCGAGGATCTGCGCGCCGTCGCCAAGATCGTCGAAGGCAAGAAGATCGCGAGCTCGCTCGACTACGCCATGATCGTGCCGGGCTCGGGTCTCGTGAAGCAGCAGGCGGAGCAGGAAGGACTGCACAAGATCTTCCTTGCCGCCGGCTTCGAATGGCGTGAGCCGGGCTGCTCGATGTGCCTGGCGATGAACCCCGACCAGCTCAAGCCGGGCCAGCGCGCCGCCTCGACCTCGAACCGCAATTTCGAGGGCCGCCAGGGCTACAAGGGCAGGACGCATCTGGTCTCGCCGCAGATGGCCGCCGCTGCCGCTCTGGCCGGCCACTTCGTCGATGTCAGGCAGTTGGGGTGAGACCCGGTCAGCGGGGGTAACGAGCATGTCGAACGACCCCCGCGAAACCGCCCGCGCCGCCGAGGCCCAGGCCGCGCTCGACCGCGTCAAGCGCGACAGCGAGAGCCTGCTCGGCTCCTCCATGGGCCGCGCCGCCGAGCATTTTTCCGGCGGCGATGCGCCTGATGGCGACAAGATCGAGCTCTGGGGCCGGCGCATCGGCCGGTCCCTGTCGCTGCTTGGCGTAATCGTGCTGGCCTATTGGCTCGGCCATCAATTGAAGATCTGGTGATGGGAAGCGTGCCTTCAGTCTCGGCCACGGCCAGTGCGAGCGCTCATGCGCAAGCCAGCTCCAGCATCGGTTGGGATGGCGCGAAAGCGCCTTCCATCGCCGAGTTCGAGATCTTGGCGCAGGCCGCCTTCGACCATTTGCCGGATGCTTTCCGCGCGCTCTGCAGCGACGTCGTCTTCAACGTCACCGAGTTCCCCGAGGACGAGGTGCTGAAGGAGCTCGAGGCCGAGAGCCCCTTCGACATCCTCGGCCTCTTCAGCGGCATCGGCCTGCCGCAGCAGGGCTATGCCCCACAGACCGGCCAGATGCCCAACACCATCCATCTCTATCGCCGCCCGATCCTGGACTACTGGGCCGAGAACGACGAGAGCCTGGGCGCGATCGTCACCCATGTTCTGGTTCACGAGATCGGCCATCATTTCGGCTTTTCCGATGAAGACATGGACGCCATCGAAGCCGAGGCGGGATGAAGCATGGCTGAGCCGCAGAAACTCTGGTTCTGGCGCCGCAGCTTCGCGGTGGCGATTGACTTCGTCGCAGCCTCGCTGATCTTCGTGCTCGCCTTCACCCTCGTGACCAGCGGCACGAGCGATACGCTGCGCCTCAGCGGGTTCGGCATCGTCACCCGCAGTTGCGGCCCCGCTAAGGTATCGCCGGCTGTATTGGCAGCCGGCAACGAGGCAATGCCTGGCGTGGACTGGACTACCGCCGCACAATGCAACATCAGTAGCTTCGGCATCACGCAGAATCATATCATCGTCTTGGCTCGTAGCGAGAAGCAGAAGAACAGCGTCGTGATTACACACAGCGTCTCCGTACCAGTTGATACGGCAGGCAATCCCGCATCACCATTCTATCTGGACTCGCTCGGCCTTCTGCTTTTCTTGGTTGCGGGCCTCATCTTCCTCGCCTCACGTTTGCGCGCCACACCCGGCATGAAGCTGATGGGTCTCCAGCTCGTGACTGCGGATGGCGAGAGAGCCGGACTGAAGGCTGTATTTCTGCGTCTCGTCTACGCCTACATTCCCGTCGTGCTGGTTATAGCGTTGGGCATCGGCACGTTCTTACTCGTCGGTGCTTACAATCTTAGCGCCTGGCTTCTTGCGCCGGCATTCTTTGCCGCCGTTATCGTGGCACTATCTTGGTGGCGGCCATTCGAGCTTCGCCGCAGCCTGCCGCGCGCCCCGCTGCACGACATCTGGGCCAGCACGCGGATCGTCCGCGCAGCGCCGCAGCCTGCCGTGGACCTCACAACGGACACTGCACGATGATCGACGACCTGATCCGCCACCTGCCTGATCTGGCGCTGGTCTACTCGGCCTTCTTCCTGGCTGTCGCCAGCCCCGGCCCGAGCAACCTCGTCGTCATGGCGACCTCGATGGAACGCGGCCGGGATGCGGGCGCCATATTGGCGCTCGGCGTCACCGCCGGCTCGCTGACCTGGGGAATTCTGGCCGCGATCGGCGTCACCGGCCTGGTCGTGGCCCATCCCGAAGCGCTCTACACCGTCAAGATCGTCGGCGGGGTCTATCTGCTGTTCCTGGCCTGGCGTTCGGCGCGCTCGGCCATGCGGGTCGAGATGCCGCCGCCGAAAGCCGCCATCTCGGGGCGCCGCAGCTTCCTGCGCGGCTACCTCATGCACCTGACCAACCCCAAGGCGATCCTGAGCTGGACAGCGATCATCGCGCTGGGATTGCGCCCGGATACGCCGCCGGTCGTGCTCTACGCCATCATTATCGGCTGCATGCTGATCTCGCTGGGGATCAACCAGTTCTACGCCGTGCTGTTTTCGACCGCCTCGATGATCTCCGGCTATCGCCGGATCCGCCGCCGCGCAGAGGCCTGTCTCGCCGCCTTCTTCACCTTCGCCAGTTTCAAGCTGCTGACCTCGCAGCTCTAGACCCCGCAAAAGCACTGCCAGAAAGACCCATCGGAGTTCCCGCCATGCAGCCCTTCACCACGCTGACCTCGACGCCTGCCCCGCTGAAGGTGATCAATGTCGACACCGACATGATCATCCCCAAGCAGTACCTCAAGACGATCAAGCGCACCGGGCTCGGCACCGCCCTGTTCGCCGAGATGCGCTACAAGGAGGACGGCTCGGAGAATCCCGATTTCGTGCTGAACCAGCCGGCCTATCGCAAGTCGGAGATCTTGGTCGCCGGCGACAATTTCGGCTGCGGCTCGTCGCGCGAGCATGCACCCTGGGCCCTGCTCGATTTCGGCATCCGCTGCGTGATTTCGACGTCCTTCGCCGACATCTTCTACAATAATTGCTTCAAGAACGGCATTCTGCCGATCGTGGTCAGCCCGGAGGATCTGGAGAAGCTGTTCGACGACGCCGATCGCGGCTCGAACGCGACGCTGACGGTCGATCTCGAAAAGCAGGAGATCAAGGGTCCCGACGGCGGCACGGTGAAGTTCGACCTCGACCCGTTCCGCAAGCACTGCCTGATCAACGGCCTCGACGATATCGGCCTGACCATGGAGAAGGCCCCGAAGATCCAGGCCTACGAGGAAAAGCTCGCCAAGCGCGAATGGGCTTGAACGACAGCGTCATTCCCGGGCACTGCGAAGCAGTGACCCGGGAAGCTCTTGAACGAGATGCTCGGGTCTGCGCTTCGCTTGCCCGAGCATGACGATCCGCCCTACCCCACCAGCCCCCGCATCGGCGCAAGCTCGCCGGTGCCCGGAAATACCCTCTCCGCCAGCACCGGCCCCGAGAGCCCGAACAGCTCCGACACCACGCCCTTGGCCACGCCGCGGATATCCGTCGTCGGCTTGAGATCGCGCTTCTCGTAGAGTTGCTCGGGCTTCAGCCCCGGCCAGTCCACGACCATCCGCCCGCCCTTGACCGCGCCGCCGACGAGGAAGGCGATCGTACCGGTGCCGTGGTCCGTGCCGACTGTGCCGTTGACCTTCGCGGTGCGGCCGAACTCGGTGACGATCATCACCACCGTATCCTTCCAGACCGGCTTGAGGCCCTGCTCGAAGGCAGCCAGCGCGCCGTCGAGCCCTCCCAATAGTTGCGCAAGGCGCCCCTTGGCGCCGCCCTCATTGGCATGCGTATCCCAGCCCTCGAAGGCGAGCGCGGCGATGCGCGGCCCGTCATCGGCACCGACAAGTCCCGCCGCGCCCTCGGCGATGCGCTTCATGCCGTCCGCGCTGTCGGGCCCGCCACCGCCACGCGTCTCGCCATTCATGCTGCTGCGCAGGGCGATGCCCTCTGTCTCGATCGCCTGCGAGAGCGCGCGCGCCAGCCCGGGATCGCGCTGGCCGTAGAGATCGGACAGGCGCTGCATCAGATCAGGCCCCGCCCGCGCCATGCGCGGCGGCGACCAGCCCAGGATCGGCGCCGGGCCGCGCACCACCAAGGGCGGCACCACGCCGACGCCGAGCACGCCATGGCGCGACACCGTCTCGCCGGGTGGCAGGCTCGCGATCAGGCGATTGAGCCACCCGCTATCGGTACGGCCGGGACCGGCCTGCCCGCTTTCGAGCACGTCTTGCCCGTCGAAATGCGAGCGCTCGCGATAGCCCGTCGCCGCCGCGTGCACGATCGAGGCCTGGCCGGCACCATAGAGCCGCGCCAGATTCGGCATGGCGGGATGAAGGTAGAAGAAGCCGTCGAGCGGCAAGGCGGCATCGGGACCATCCTTGGTCAGGGCAATGCCCTCGCGCAGACCGGCATAGTCGGGATCGCCGATCGGCGGCACCGCCGAGAGGCCATCGAGCGCGCCGCGCAGCACCACAAGCAGGAAGCGCGGATCGCGGCTGCCCGCCGCCGCATAGGCGAATTTCGGCACGAAGGACCAGGCGAAGAGCGCCCCCGCCGCGCCCAGAACCGCCCGCCGCGAGGGCGTCATCGCTTCGCAATCGTCGTCGATGTCCATCATCGGGCTCATCTCCGCTGAAATTCGGGTGACATCAGCAGCAGCGCCAGCGCCTGCGGCTTGCTTTCCGCCCGCGCCACGGTCTGGCGGGTCTCGGGCGAGGCGAGCGGGCCAAGAATGTCCTCGGTCAGCGCGCGCGGATCGGGCACGCTGCCGGCCGCCTGCCGGCCCCAGCCGGCGGCGACGTCGATGCGGGTCTTGATGCCTTCGGCCGAGGCCCAGGCAGCGTTGGTGTCGGGATAGCCATTGGGTCCCGACGGCTGCCAGAAGGGCTGTCCCATCACGCCGAGAGGTCCGAGAATCTGGCCGGGATCGGCCTTGCGGCCAAGCGCGCGATAGCTCGCGATCAGGAACTCCTGCGGCGAGCGGATCTTAGTCGGCTCGGCATTCCAGGCCACGTTCGATTCGAGCAGCGCGCGCGAGACAGCGGCGAGATCGCCTTGCGTCCGGCGGAACACCTGCGACAGCGAACCGACGAGGGCGGGCGGCGGCTCGTCGGCCACGAAATGCCGCGCCAGCTTCAGCGCGATGAAATCGGCGGTGGCGGGATGATGCGCAAGGTCGGTCAAGGCCGCCAGCCCCTGGGCCTTGCCGGGTTGGGCGTACTCCTTACCCAGCAGGGGCTGCGCCCCGGGCTCGTGCAAACCGACATTGAAGGCGAAGGAGCCGGGGAACCCCAGCACCGCCTCGCGCCCGACCATGGTCCAGCCCGTGATGATGCGCGCAAGATTGGTGACGTCGGCCTGGGAATAGCCGCCATGGACGCCAAGCGTGTGCAGTTCGAGGATTTCGCGTGCCTGGTTCTCGTTGAGGCCGCGCCCACGCCGCTTGCCGGCCGGCGAGCCCGGCCCGATCGAGAGCCGGTTATCCAGGAAATCCAGCATGGCCGGATGGCTCTCGGCGGCGACCAGCATCTCCTCGAAACGGCCGAAGACATGCGGCCTGATGGCCTCGCGCTCATAGGCGCCCGCCATGCTGCGCCCGATATTGCTCTTGGTTGCAGCGATGCAGAAATGGTTCGACCAGAACTGCACCAATCGCTCGGCAAAGCCGCTCTCGGCATCGAGCGCGAGCTGCACCCTGGCGACGACCTCGTCGCGATAGGTTTTGAAGGGCAGCGGCGGCTCGTTGGCCGGCTTGGCCGGCTGCGCCATCTGGTTCTGCGGAGCCTGCGGAGCGGCAGGCGCTTGCGGGTTTGGCGCGGTTTGCGGATTGGGCGGCGCGGCTGCAACCTGAATGGCCTGCGCCTGCGCCTGCCCGGCGAGGCGCTTCGCCTCGCGCTCCATGCGCTCCTTGTCCTCGAAGGCGAAGAGCGCGCCGCCAATCTCGGCCGCGCCCGAGAACGGTGGGTTCAACGGCTGCGCGACGACCCCGCGCGCGACCTCGGCGAGCATGCTCTCACGCGCCGCATCACGCTGGTCGCGCGGTTGCCCCGGCCTTGCGCCGAGGCCGAAACGCTGGAGCCCGATGCCGCCGGCGCGGCTGCCGTCCGGGGTCGCCATATCTGCATCTCCGATCGGGATTCGACCGAAACATCATGATACAAGGTCGATGCAAATAATGGCGAAAAGCTGGGGGACATCGCGCCATTTGATGGCGACATCGACGTCCTTGTCTCACGTCCGGGCCAGCGACCGAACCATGAGAAGGACCGCCGCCCCTTGCGAGGCGGCAGCCCTACCGAATGGCCGGATCAGGTCGTCCCGGACTTACGACGCCGGAAGCGCCGCGATATCACGCACAGGCGCGGTCAACCCGGTAAGCTGCCCAACCGTCGTGGCCTTGCCGGTAGCGAGATCGACCTTGTGCAGGGCGCCATCCGCCAGCAGCCAGCCGGTATTGGTTCCGTCCGCCGCTGTTTCGATATCAAAAGCGATGGTTTTCGGCATCACACCCAGCTTGCCGACCGCTCCAAGGACGCCATCATTCGGCGGAGCCTGCTTGATCAGGGCGCCGATCTTGGCGTCGATGTCATAGAGCACCGTCTCCTTGGCGCCCTTCACCGCGTTGATATAGGCACCGCCGACGATCATCGGCGCCTCGCCCTTGTGCATGTCGGTCTCGGCGAATTTCAGCTTGCCATCGACGGTGGTCTTGCCGTCATCGACATTGACGCGAAGATTGGTGCCGTCCGAGCCGATGACGCGCATGCGGTCGGCGACCGGGTTGAAATCGACGGTGGCCATGGCGCCGGCCGACAGCACGGTATCCATCTTGGACTTCATCGTCGCCTTGCCGGCGGCATCGACCGTATAGATCGTGCCGTCGGTCGTCAGCGCATAGAGCATGCCGTCGGCCGGCCGCACGTCGATGCCGGCGATCTTGCCGGTGATGCCGCTGACCTTCATCGATTTGCCGGCCTTCAGGGTCGCAGTGTCGATCATCGTCAGGGTCTCGTCACCGCTGAGCACGGCCAGCATGCCGGCCTGGGCAGCCAGCGGCGCGACAAGGGATGCGCCAAGAATCGTCGAAGCAATCAGTGCAAGGCGTGTGTTGCGGTCCATGCCGTTATCCTCCGGTTGTCTGTTCCGGTGCCGTCGGCCTCTGTTCGGCCGCGGCACTCGGATGCGACAACGCTGCGTTGCCGCTTGCGGATGCGGCAGGAAAAATAAAGAATCCTGGCGCATCCGCAGCGGCCCCAGATGTGTAACAAGAGGCTGGCCACGGCCGGCAGGGCGTTGCGCCAGCAAGGGAGACCGGAATGGCGAGCGACGCCACGCTGACGGCGAAGGCTGCAGAGATCGAATCCGCGCTGCGCGCCTGTGCTTCCGGCGATAAATCTGCGCTCCGGCGCATCTACGATGCCGAGTCCGCGCGTATGCTGGGTGTGGCGCTGCGTTTGCTGAAGCGTCGCGCATTGGCCGAGGAGGCGGTGCAGGACGCCTTTGTCCTGATCTGGCGGCATGCGGCGCGGTTCGACCCCGAGCGCGGCAGCGGCCTGACCTGGATCTACGCGATCCTGCGCAACCGCTCGCTCTCGATCCTGCGCGACGAGAAGCGCACCGAAACGCGTGAGGAACCTGTCGCCGAGGAAATGGCGAGCGAAGAGGACGATCCCGAGACGATCATGTCGAAGCTGTCGGACGCCAAAGCCCTGCGCACGTGCCTCGAGACGCTGCCGCCGCAGCGGCGCGGCATCGTGCTGCTCGCCTTCGTCCAGGGCCTGACCCATGGCGAGATCGCCGGCAGGCTGAACATGCCGATCGGCACGGTGAAATCCTGGATCAGGCGCTCGCTGATCTCGCTGAAGGAGTGCCTCGGATGAGTCCCTCCGCCAAGATGAACCTGACGCCCAACGAGCGCACGGCCCAGGCGGGCGAATATGTCCTCGGCTTGATCGAGGGGGCCGATCGCACCGCCTTCGAGCAGCAGCTCGAAAGCGATCCCGAGCTCGCTGCCTCCGTCGAAAGCTGGCGTCGCCATTTCGCCGGCATCGACGCGACGGCAACACCGCTTGCTCCATCGCCAACCCTATGGAGCCGGATCGAAGCCGAACTGGCGACGCTGGCGCAGAACGCAGCCCCGGCGCGAGCGGCAACGACGACAATCCTGCGCAAGACCGCTCCTTATGCCGGCAGCCGCCTGTCGGCCTGGTGGAACAGCCTTTTCGTCTGGCGCGGCGCGGCCTTCGCCGGAGCGCTCGCGGCCATCCCGCTCGCCATCGGCCTCGACGGGGCGCTCGACCGGGCGAGGCGCCAGCCGGTCATGGTCGCGGTGCTGCTGACCGAGGCCAGCGTCGCGGCGGCCGTGGTCAACACCTTCGCCGATGGCCGCGTCGAGATGGTGCCGCTGCAGGCGATCCATGTGCCCGAGGGCAAGGCGCTGGAAATCTGGACGCTCTGGGATCGCGCCGTCGGCCCGCGCTCGGTCGGGTTGATCGAGCGCGCCCGCACGACGAAGCTGAGGCTCGACCAGCTCCCGCTCGGCAAGGATCAGCTCTTCGAGATCACGCTGGAGCCGGCGACAGGTTCGCCGACCGGCCGCCCGACCGGGCCGATCGTGGCGAAGGGAACGACGGCGCAGGCGTTGTGAGGCGATTCTCCAAGAGAATCCGTAGCGGCAAAACTGGTCAAGTTCGGAAACACTACGTCATCCCGGGCTTGACCCGGGATCCATCGTAAGGCGCCGTCGATCCCTATGATGGACCCCGGGTCAAGCCCGGGATGACGTCGCGACTTGGGGCAACGCCGATCGTTTCCAAAAGGCCGTCATACGCTTCCGCGTCGGCAGCGCTGCGCCATTCGCAAAGTGTCGACCCCACCAATCGCAGATACGAACTCTCGTCGATATCGGCGAGATCAAGGTCGACCGCGCCTGCGGCCGTCGCGCTTTCATCGGGCTCCGACATCGTCATCTTCGGCATTGGGCCCACCCCTACACCACCACCGTGATCGTCTCCGCCGCCCGCGTCAGTCCGGTGTAGAGCCACCTCGCCCGGTGCTCGCGGAAGGCGAAGCTTTCGTCGAACAGGACGATGTCGTCCCATTGCGAGCCTTGCGCCTTATGGACGGTCAGCGCGTAGCCGAAGGTGAATTCGTCGGTATGCTTGCGCAGCTCCCAGGGCACCTCATCCTCGGTGCCGTCGAAGAAATTCGGCAGAACCGAAACCTTGACGGGCTTGCCGCCGGTGTCGTCCTCCGGCGTCACGCGCATGGTGACGAGCCCCTTCTTCGAGGTCTTCAGCTCCTGTACGATCCATGAGCCGCCATTGAGCAGGCCCTTGCTCTTGTCGTTGCGCAGGCAGACCAGCTTCTCGCCGGCGACGGGAACGGTCTCGGTGCGGCCCATGAGCTGGCGCATGCGGGCATTGTAGTTGCGCCGTGTCTTGTTCATGCCGACCAGCACCTGGTCGGCGCCGAGCACGATCTCGGGCGTCACCTCATCGCGCCGAATGACGCGGCTCTGGCCGTAATCGCCGACATCGAGCCGGCCACCCTCGCGGATGATCATCGACATCCGCACGATCGGGTTGTCGGCCGCCTGGCGATGCACCTCGGTCAGCATGATGTCGGGCTCGACCTCGGTGAAGAAGCCGCCGCCCTTGACCGGGGGAAGCTGCGCCGGATCGCCCAGCACCAGCACCGGCGTGCCGAAAGAGAGCAGATCCTTGCCGAGATCCTCGTCGACCATCGAGCATTCGTCGATGATGATCAGCTTGGCCTTGGCAGCAACACTCTCGCGGTTGAGCACGAAGGTCGGGCTTTCCTCCTCGACGCCGCGCGAGCGGTAGATCAATGAATGAATCGTCTGCGCGCCGACGCAGCCCTTGTTGCGCAGCACCAGCGCGGCCTTGCCGGTGAAGGCGGCGAAGACGACGTCACCGTCGACGGCCTCGGCAATATGGCGCGCCAAGGTAGTCTTGCCGGTGCCGGCATAGCCGAACATCCGGAAAAGCTGCGGATCGCCGGCCTGGAGCCAGCGCGCGACCGCGGTCAGCGCGGCATCCTGCTGCGGCGACCAGTTCATCGGCGGGAAAAAGAGCGGATCCGGATCATGCCGCACAACGCCGCGAGTCGCGCCGGAATGGCAAGCGCGACCTCAGAGCGTATTTGGAAATTCCAGCCCTCATCCTGAGGAGCCGCGCAGCGGCGTCTCGAAGGATGCTCCAGATGGTTCCGGAGCCTCCTGGAGCATCCTTCGAGACGCCATTCCCAGGGGAATGGCTCCTCAGGATGAGGGCTCGCGGAGTTTCCAAACAGATGGGCTTCAGGCCGCGCGCAAGCGGCGAACGAACTCCTCGGCCTCGCCCTGCAGCGCCGCGATGCGGGCGTCGAGGTCGCGAGCGCCGGCTGCGCCCATATCGGCCTGGGCGACCGATTGCGCATTGGCCATGGCGATCTCGGCCATGGCGCCGGCGGCCGCACCCGTGACGGAGGAGATCCGCGCGACGGTGTCGCCGAGCGAGCCGAGCAGTTCGGCATGCGAACCGACCATGGTCGAAATCTCGGTGCTGGTCTGCTCGACCGCGCCGACGCTGGCGACGATGCCTGAGACCGCCTGGGCCGCGTCCGACAAGGCGCTGTTGACCATGCCGATGCGGCGCACGATCCGCGCCGTCGCATCGGCCGTCTGGCCGGCGAGCGCCTTGACCTCGCTGGCGACCACGGCAAAACCGCGCCCATGCACGCCGGCGCGTGCCGCCTCGATCGTCGCGTTCAGCGCCAGGAGATTGGTCTGCCGTGCGATCGCCTCGATGAGGCCGACGACGTCGCGGATCTGCGCCGCGTTCTCGGTCAGGCGGCCGACCAGATGGACGGCGCCCTCCGCGTCCCGGTTCGCCGCTGAGGCCGTCTGCGAAACTCGGCCGACCTCGCTGTTGATCTGCCCGACGACATGTTCGAGCCGCAAGGCCGCCTCGGTGATGCCGCGCGCATCCGCACCGGCCCCCTCGACCGCAGCCGCCGCCGTGCCCGAGGCCGCCGAAACCTGCTGGGCGCGCACGGCCGCTTCCTGCAACGCGCCATGCAGCACCTCGCTGAGCCCCGCGATATCGGCCAGCAGGACGCCGATCCTGTCCTCGAAGGCTTCGGCGATCCGGCCGAGTTCCTGCGTCCGTGCGCCCGCATGCGAATGTGCGAGATCAGCCTCGGCCTCGCGCGTCACCAGCGTGGCGCGGACCTCGCTCAATGTCCGCACCGTGCGGGCGAGCTGGCCGATCTCGTCGCGTCGCTGCGTATGCGGCACCTCGATGACCTGCGATGAGGAGGTCGCCACGCCGATCGCCGCCATCAATTCGCGCAGGGGCCGCGTCAGATGGGTGCGCAGCAGATAGACCGCCAGCAACGCCCCCCCAAGCGGCAGGCACAGCGCGGTCACGATCGCGCGCAGGCGCAGCGCCTGGGCCAGCGCACCCGCCTGCGCGGCACTGAGCTGCGCCCGCTTGTCGAGATCGTCGGTGAGCTTTGAGGTGACGGAGATGATCTGGCGAACGTTCTCGCGGGCCGCATCGGCGCTCGCTTCGAGCAAGGCGGCTTTAGGCGAGATACGCCGGCCGATCTCGACGATGTCCTTCTTGAAGGCGATGAAGGTGTGGATGTTCGGGTCGAGTGTTGGGTTGGCCTGGCGGATCGCGTCCGGCAAGGCCGAGAGCAGGCTTGCCCGCGCCGCATCGACGAGATCGACCGCGCCGTCGAGCGTATCGAGCGCCGCCTCGACGGAGCGCGGGCTTGCCGTCTCGTCGAACTGACTGAGCAAGGAGGCATTCGCCACCCGGTTCGAGAGCAAGGCGGCCTTGTTCGCCAATGCCAGGCTGGTGAAGGCCTGCCGGTCGATCTCGCGCACCTCGTCGAGGCCCTTCACCGCGCTGACCAGGCCAAGCCCCGCCGCAACGCCGAGCAGCGCAAACAGCAGCGTGATCTTCGCCGTCAAACCCACTCGCCGCATCGCCAAAGCCACTTTCGCCGGATTGGCGCGAGGTTTCGCAGAGCCGGACGAACGAGCGGTTAACAGAGCGCATTTAAATCAAATAATATCAGTTATTTAGCCAGTTATCGATCTTTGCGCGGCGCGGCCTCCTCGCAATGGCATCATCAGCCCATCAGGCTGTCGAGCCCGCGCCTCAGGCCGGTCTGATCGGAGACCCGCCGCGCCGCCAGCAAGGTCCCGCCGACATAAGGCGCCGCCGAGGTGCCGGCATCGTGGCGGATCACCAGGCGCTCATCGGGCAGCCCGAACACAGCCTCGCAGGAGAGCACGAAGCCCGGCATCCGCACAGAATGGACCTGCACCGGATGAGGCGCGCCGATCGCGCCGCCGCGCGTCTCGCGGACGCCGCCGAGCTCGGATACCGGCTTGGAGGTCGCGGCCATGCGCTCGGCCCCGAGCGTCTCGGCCAATTCGCGCCCGGTGCCGGACGGCGTGTCGGGCTTGGAGGGCGAGGCGTAATCGATGATCTCGACATCGGGGACATATTTGACCGCCTCGCGGGCGAAGCGGCGCAGCAATGTCGCGGTGATCGAGAAATTGCCGGCGGCGAGCACGCCGACGCCCGCAGCCTTCGCCGCCGCATCGATCTCGGCATAATCCTCGCCCGTCATGCCGGATGCGCCGACGACGACATGGCGTCCGGCCGCGACCGCCGCGAGCACATTGCCCTTCACGCTGTCGGGCTTGGTGTAGTCGATCACCACATCGCAGGGCACGCGCAGCGCTTCAGTCATGCTGGCAAACACCGGCAGCCCGTTGGCGGAAAGCCCAGCCGCCTCGCCGAGATCATGCCCCGCCGCCTTGCGCGAGACGCCGGCGACCAGTTCAAGATCGGGCGCGGCCATGATCGCCGCGACGAGCGCCTTGCCGACCCAGCCGGTGCAGCCGGCGAGCGTGATGCGGATCATGGATGGGCTCCTCAGAGCATTTTCGAGCGAAGTGGATACCGGTTCGCGTGAAGAAAATGCGTTAAAACAAAGATCTAGAGCAATTGAACGATCCAATCGGATCGGAAATTGCTCTAATGACAACGGAGCCGCGGGCTTGAGCGAATCCGGGGCGTGACTATCGTCGCTCCATCGCCTGAGGCAAGGGAGCGCGGCCATGTTCGTCAAGGTCAATGGCGTCAGGCTGTATGTCGACGTCGAGGGCTTGGCCCTGGTGCCCGACGGCCCACGCATGCGGCAAAAGCCGACGCTGATCCTGCTGCATGGAGGTCCCGGTGCCGACCACAGCCTCTACAAACCCGCCTTCTCCACGCTGAGCGACATCGCGCAGATCGTCTATTACGACCATCGCGGCTGCGGCCGCAGCGAGGACGGTCCGCGCGAAAACTGGACGCTGGCGCAATGGGGCGATGACGTGAAAGGCCTCTGCGACGCGCTCGGCATCGAAAAGCCCATCGTGCTCGGCACCTCGTTCGGCGGCTTCGTGGCCCAGTCCTACGCCACGCGCCATCCAGATCATCCCGGCAAGCTGATCCTGATCAGCACGGCGGCGAAAGTCGATTTTCCCGCCATCTATGAGGCATTCGAGAGGCTCGGCGGCCCGGAGGCCGGCCGCATCGCCGAAGCCTATTGGTCGAATCCTTCGCCAGAAACACGCGCGCCTTATCTCGAACGCTGCGCCCCGCTCTACCGGACCAAACGGCGCGGGCCGCCCGATTGGGTCCAGCGCGCCATCCTGCGCAACGAGACCGGCCAATGGTTCAACGGCCCAGCCAACGAGCATGGCCGCATGGATTTCCGCGAGGCGCTCGGCTGCATCGGATGCCCAGTGCTCGTCATGGCCGGAGAATCCGACCCGATCACCCCGATCGCCTTCAATGAGGAGATCATGCAGCATTGTCCCGCCGGCCTCGCTCGGTTCGAGCGCTTCGCCGATTGCGGCCATGGCATCGTGGAGGATGAACCGGAGCGCTACGACCGGGCGATCCGAGACTTCATTCTCGCCGGCGCCTGAGAAGCCGTCACAGGACCAGGCGCATCAGCGGCCGACCTTCCTTCTGCCGCGCGACCTCGCTGAAGCCCGCCCGCAGGAAGACACGCTCGGCTCCGACATAGAGCCCTTCGTTGCTGCGCTTGAACTCGTGATCCATCGGTGCGGCCTCGAGCAGCCGTGCGCCGCTGTCACGCGCGAAGCTGATCGCTCCGTCGAGCAGATCGGCGGTCACGCCTTTGCCGCGAAAGCCCTTGCGCACGAAAAAGCAGGAGGCTGCCCAATTGCGCTCATCTTCGGCGGGCGCGTCCGGCAGCGGCGTCGAGGCGCGGCGCGGGTTGTTCCATTCGGGAATATGGGCGCGCGGGCCGACCTGCAGCCAGCCGACAGGCATGTCGCCCGCGAAGGCGAGCAAGCCGGGCGGCGGCCCTTTTCGCACCCGCTCCTCGAACAGCAGCCGCGCGCCCTCGCCCAGCAGGGGCATGCGCAGCTTCTGCGGCATGCGGAAGTGATTGCACCAGCAGCCATAGCAGGGCCCTTTGGGGCCGAAGAGATCTTCGAGATCGGGCCAGTGCTCCGGCGTCAGCGGAACGACTTTGATACCGGTTTCACCCATTCCGACCTCTCTTCCTCTCGACAGATCACAAGGCTAGATTCGCATGATGGAGCGGCAGAGCAAGAGCCGGTCCCATCGGAGGCCACCGGCCATGTCGCTCGAACTCTACGCCGCCTATCTCGTTGCCTGCCTCGTCATCATCATCGTGCCTGGCCCGACCGTCACGCTGATCATCGCCAACAGCCTGAAGCACGGTACCCGCGCCGGCCTCCAGAATGTGGCGGGAACGCAAGTCGGCCTCGCGATCATGATCGGCATCGTCGGCATCGGCCTGAGCTCGGTCATCGCGGCGATGGGGCATTGGTTCGATTGGTTGCGTCTTGCCGGCGCAGCCTATCTGATCTGGTTGGGCTGGAAGATGTTCCGCGCAGCCGGCGGCAGCGAGGACGGTGCGGCGCCGGCCAAGGCGCCGCGCGGCGGTTTCTTCCTGCAGGGCGTGCTGGTCGCGCTCAGCAACCCGAAGACGCTGCTCTTCTTCGGCGCCTTCTTTCCGCAGTTTCTCGACGCAGGCCGCGACCATGTCACCCAGATCGCGATCATGGGCGCAACCGCCATGCTCTTCGCCGCGATCAGCGACAGCGCCTACGCCCTGCTCTCCAGCCGGGCCGGACGCCTGCTCTCGCAGAAACGCGTGCGGCTGCTGTCCAAGGTCAGCGGCGGTTTCCTGATCGGCGGCGGCCTCTGGCTGGCCTCGGCGCGCGCGAGCTGAGCGGCGGCAGGCGGCGCCTCACCAGGGAATCGCCTCGCCCGTCCAGCTCCGGAAGCTGTTGGTCTGGGCCATGCCCGAGGCATCGATCGTGCGGATCAGGCTGGAGGCGCTCTCAGTCGGCGTGATGTCGGCCGCGCCGCCGCCCATATCGGTCTGGACCCAGCCGGGGTGGAACAGGAGCACGCTGACATCGCGCTCGCGGATGGCGTTGCCGAACACGACCATGGCCATGTTCACCGCCGTCTTGGACGAGCGATAGATCAGCGAGCCCGACGGATTGCTGCCGATCGAGCCCATGCGGCTGGAGATGGTCGCGATCTTGCGGCCGGCGCCGGCCTCGACATTGGGCAGGAAGGCCTGCGCCACCCGCACAGGTGCATAGACATTGACCTCGAAGACCTCGCGCCAGGCGTCGAAATCGACGCTCAGCCCGGTCTGCCTGTCACGCGGACCGTAGAGGCCGGCATTGTTCACCAGCACGTCGAGCGGCTGATCGCCGAGCGCGGCCTTGGCTGCGGCGACGCTGTCATCGGAGGTGACGTCGAGCTCGAGCGGGATCAGCGCCGATGTGTGCTCGGCTGCAAGTTCCGCCAGCGCCCCGCCCCAGGGGTTGCGCGCCGCCGCCACGACCTGGTCGCCACGGCGCAGCAATTCCATCGTGATGGCTAGGCCGATGCCGCGATTGGCGCCGGTGATCATCCAAGTCTGGGGCATGAGGGGTCTCCGTGGTTGAGACTGCAATTAGACCTTGCACCTGCGACTTGCCAGTCGGATGATTTATCGCTCCCCGCGCCCGGAGGGTCACTGCAATGGCCGAACAGCAGATCGTCTTCAACGACGGAGCTGCCTACGAACAGATGATGGGCAAATGGAGCCGCCTCGCCGGCGAGGTCTTCCTCGATTGGCTCGGCCCGGCCCAGGGCCTGCGCTGGGTCGATGTCGGCTGCGGCAACGGTGCCTCGACCCAGATGATCTATGATCGCTGCGCCCCCTCGGTGTTGAAGGGAATCGATCCATCGCCAGCGCAATTGGAGTTCGCGCGGACGAGGCCGTCAGCTCAGCTCGCGGAATTCGAGCTCGGCAACGCGATGGCACTGCCATTTGCGGCTGCGGAATTCGACGTGGCCATCATGGCGCTGGTGATCTTCTTCGTTCCCGACCCCGCCAAAGGCGTCGCGGAAATGGTCCGGGTGGTGCGCCCGGGCGGGCTGGTCGCGGCTTATGCCTGGGACATTCCCGGCGGCGGCTTCCCGCTCGAGCCGATCCAGGCGGAGATGAGGGCCTTCGGGTT
Source organism: Allobosea psychrotolerans (assembly GCF_002917105.1). Taxonomy (GTDB): domain Bacteria; phylum Pseudomonadota; class Alphaproteobacteria; order Rhizobiales; family Beijerinckiaceae; genus Allobosea; species Allobosea psychrotolerans. The sequence goes on along the minus strand of NZ_PQFZ01000001.1, from coordinate 271,902 downwards.
CGAGCCGCTGCGTCCGCCAAGTGCCGACGTCTCGCGTATCGACGCCCTGGCGCGGCTCTGGACGGAAGCCGGCCTGATCAATGTCGAGACGCGGGAAATTGTCGTCCAACGCGACTTCGCCGATTTCGACGACTTCTGGAGAACGGGCCTGTTGGGAGCGACGATCGGCCCGCTGATTGCCAGCATGGCGCTCGATGATGTCACGCTCCTGAAAGAGAAAGTGAGGGCACGCGTAACGGTCGGCGAAGCCGGCCGCGTGTCCTATGTCGCGCGCGCCAACGCCGTGAAAGGCATGACGCCAGCGCGCATCTGACGATGGGAAGACTTTACACCTTCGGCTTGCCATATCCCCCGGCCGTCGGCGTGATCACCGTCACCGCCTCGCCAGCCTGCAGCAGCGTCTGGTCGCAGGGCTTCAGCTCCTCGACCACGCCGGACAGCCTGCGCACCGTCGTCTTGCCCACTTGCCCGGCCTCGCCGCCTTTCACGCCGAACGGGCGGACCTTGCGATGCGAGGCGAGGATGGCGCAGTCCATGGTCTTGCGGAAGCGGATGGTGCGGCTGGTGCCGTCGCCGGCGCTCCACTCCCCCTTGCCGCCGGACCCGACGCGGATGTGGAAATCCTCCAGCACGACCGGAAAACGCGTCTCCAGGATTTCCGGATCGGTCAGGCGGGAGTTCGTCATATGGACATGCACGCCCGAGGTGCCGTTGAAGCCCGGGCCCGCAGGCGAGCCCGAGCAGATCGTCTCGTAATACTGATACTCGTCATTGCCGAAGGTGAGGTTGTTCATCGTGCCCTGCGAGGCCGACATCGCCTCCAGCGCCCCGAACAATGTGTTCGTCACCGCCTGGCTCACCTCGACATTGCCCGCCACCACGGCGGCCGGATAACGCGGCGAGAGCATCGACCCCTCCGGGATGATGATCCTGATCGGCCTGAGGCAGCCGGCATTCATCGGGATCGCATCATCGACCATGACCCGGAAGACATAGAGCACGGCAGCGCGCGTCACCGGGGCCGGCGCATTGAAATTATCGCCGCGCTGCTCCGAAGTGCCGGTGAAATCGACCGTCGCCTCGCGCTTTTCGCGATCGATCGTGACCTTGACCTTGATCGCGCAGCCCTGGTCCATCGGATAGGTGAACTCGGCGTCGTGCAGCTTGGTCAAAAGCCGCGCCACGCTCTCGGCCGCATTGTCCTGGACATGGCCCATATAGGCCTGGACCACGTCGAGCCCGAAGGAGGCGATCATCTTCCTGAGCTCCGCCACGCCCTTCTCATTGGCGGCGATCTGGGCCTTCAGATCATTGACGTTCTGGACGACGTTACGGACGGGGTAGCGCGCGCCGGTCAGGAGCTTGACGAGCTCATCCTCGCAGAAGCGGCCCTGATCGACGATCTTGAAATTGTCGATATAGACGCCCTCCTCCTCGATATGCGTCGCCAGCGGCGACATCGAGCCAGGCGCCACGCCGCCGACATCGGCATGATGGCCACGGCTCGCCACCCAGAACAGGATCTGCTTCTGCGCCTCGTCGAAGACCGGAGTGCAGACGGTGATGTCGGGCAGATGCGTGCCGCCGTTATAGGGGGCGTTCAGGCAATAGACGTCGCCCGGCATGATCGCCGGATTGTTCTTGATGACGGTCTCGACCGACTTGTCCATCGAGCCCAGATGCACCGGCATGTGAGGCGCGTTGGCGACGAGAGAGGCGGTGGTATCGAAGACCGCGCAGGAGAAATCGAGCCGCTCCTTGATGTTCACGGAATAGGCCGTGTTCTGCAGCGTCACGCCCATCTGCTCGGCGATCGACATGAACAGGTTGTTGAAGATCTCCAGCATCACGGGATCGGCCTTGGTGCCGATCGCGGCGTTCTGGACCAGCGCCTTCGAGCGCACCAGCACGAGATGGTCCTTGGCCGTGAGCCTGGCCGACCAGCCCTCCTCGACCACGACGGTCTGGTTCGGCTCGATGATGATGGCGGGCCCCGCAATCTGCTGACCGGGCGACATCGCCTCCCGGCGCACGATCGCCGCCTCATGCCACTGCCCCTTCGAGAACAGGCGGGTGCGCTCCGCCGTCACCGGCTCGCCCGCTCTCTCCGCCGAAGATGCCTCCTCGAACTTCGCCCCGCCGCCGACGGCCTCGACTTCGACCGCCTCGACGACCAGAGCCTTGCTCTCATCCATGAAGCCGAAGCGTGCCTTATGCGCCAGCTGGAAGGCTTGCCTCATCTCGTCGCGGGTACCGGCCGCGACGGCGATCGCCGTGTCGGTGCCGGCATAGCGGATATGAGCTCTGACATGGATGGCAATCGCCCCAGCGGGCACGCCCTGCCCCGTCAGCTCGGAGCGGGTCTCGGCCGCGAGCTTGTCGGCAACGCCTGCGATGGTAGCCTTCGCCCCATCATCGAGCGGCACATCGAGCGCCGCCGTCCGCGTCGAGCGGATTTCGGCGAGCCCCATGCCATAGGCGGAGAGCAGGCCGGAGAACGGATGCAGCAGCACGGTCTTGATGCCGAGCGCATCGGCCACCAGGCAGGCATGCTGCCCGCCGGCGCCGCCGAAGGAGTTCAGCGCATAGCGAGTGATGTCGTAGCCGCGCTGGACGGAGATCTTCTTGATCGCCTCGGCCATGTTGGCGACCGCGATCTGGATGAAGCCGTCGGCGACCTCCTCGGGCGAGCGGCCATCGCCGACCTCGGCCGCGAGCGCCGCGAACTTCGCCTTGACGGTCTCGACATCGAGCGGCTGATCGCGCTGCTCGCCGAAGATCGGCGGGAAATAGGCGGGGATCAGCTTGCCGACCATGACGTTCGCGTCGGTCACAGCGAGCGGCCCGCCACGGCGATAGGCGGCCGGCCCCGGATTGGCGCCGGCGGAATCGGGCCCGACGCGGAAGCGCGCACCGTCATAATGCAGGATCGAGCCGCCGCCGGCCGCAACGGTATGGATCAGCATCATCGGCGCGCGCATGCGAACGCCGGCGACCTCGGTCTCGAAGGCACGCTCATATTCGCCGTCGAAATGGGCGACGTCGGTCGATGTGCCGCCCATGTCGAAGCCGATGACCTTGTCGAAGCCGGCCGAGCGGCCGGTCTCGGCAAGGCCGACGACGCCGCCGGCCGGGCCGGACAGGATCGCGTCCTTGCCCTGGAACAGTTCGGCGGCGGTCAACCCGCCCGAAGACATCATGAACATCAATCGCGCGCCGGTGCGGGCGATGTCGAGTTCCTCCGAGACCTGCGCGACATAACGGCCCAGGATCGGCGAGAGATAGGCATCGACCACCGCCGTATCGCCGCGCCCGACCAGCTTGATCAGGGGGGAGACCTCATGGCTCACCGAAACCTGCGGGAAGCCGATCTCGCGGGCGATGCGGGCCGCGACCTGCTCATGGGCGGGATAGCGATAGGCGTGCATGAAGACGATCGCGACGGCACGGAAGCCGGCATCGAACTGCGCCCGAAGCGCAGTACGGATCGCAGCCTCGTCAGGCGCGCGCTCGACCTCACCATCGGCCAGCACACGCTCGTCGATCTCGGCCACGGCGTCATAGAGCTGCTCGGGCTTGATGATCTCCTTGGCGAAGATGTCGGGCCGCGCCTGGTAGCCGATGCGCAGCGCATCGCGGAAACCCTTGGTGATGACCAGCAGCGTGCGGTCGCCCTTGCGCTCGAGCAGCGCGTTGGTGGCGACCGTGGTGCCCATCCGCACCTCGTCGATCAGCCCGGCTGGGATCGGCTCCCCCGCCTTCAGTCCGAGATGGTCGCGGATGCCCTGCACGGCCGCATCGCGATAGGCGCCCGGATTCTCGGAGAGGAGCTTCCTGGCGTGAAGTTTGCCTGAGGGATCGCGGCCGATCACGTCGGTGAAGGTGCCGCCACGGTCGATCCAGAAGTCCCAGCGACCCGTCGTCATGCGAAGCCTCCCCCCGGCGTGAACAAGCGGGCGAGAGGCCCGATGACGTTTCATCGATAAATTGTCGATGAAACGTTGACAAGCAGGATTCGACGGCTACGATCCCAATTGTGACCGGAACATGGCTGAGGGGCCAGACGGCCGCCTTTGAGAGTGGAGGATGCGATGACAGGCTCAATCCTGGCAATGGGCCGCGCTTGGCGCGCGCCTGCGACGGGGGCTCGCTCATGATCCGCCGCGCGCTCGATGCCCTCTATCTTGCCGCAGGCTATGCCGCAGGCTTCTTCCTCGTCTCGATCTTCGTCTTGATGATGCTCTTGTCGGTCGGTCGCGAGATCAACTTCAACGTGCCCTCGGGCGACGATTTCGCCGGCTGGTCTCTGGTGGCGATGGCCTTCCTCGGCCTTGCGCACACTTTCAAGCGCGGCGAGATGATCCGGGTCGGGCTGCTGCTCGAGCGGCTGCACGGCCCCGCAAAGCGCGCCGCCGAATTGTTCTCGCTGACGATCGCCACGCTCTTCATTGGGTACTTCACCGTCCAGGCAGGCAAGCTCGCTTATGATTCCTGGCAGTATTTCGACATGTCGACCGGCGTGGTCTCCGTCCCGCTCTGGATTCCGCAGATGGGCCTGGTCGCGGGCCTCGCTATCCTGCTCATCGCAATCGTCGACGAGCTGGTAATCGTTCTGCGTCGGGGCAAACCGACCTATGAGGCCGAACCGCCCCAGACGACAGAGGAATTGATCGAGCGCATCGCGCAGGGCGGGGGCGTCTGATCATGAGCCTGCCCATTCTTTCGATCGTCCTGCTCGGCTTCCTCGTCGCCATTCTGGCAAGCGGTGTCTGGATCGCCGTCGGCCTCGGTCTCGTCGGATTGCTGTCGATGGTCCTCGTCACGGATGTGCCGATCGGCCAGGTGCTCGCGACCACCGTCTGGAGCGCGTCCAGCTCATGGACGCTTGCGGCGCTGCCTCTCTTCATCTGGATGGGCGAGATCCTGTTCCGGACGCGCCTGTCGGAGCAGATGTTCCAGGGTCTCTCGCCCTGGCTGCAATGGCTCCCCGGGCGCCTGATCCACACCAACATCATCGGTTGCGGCATCTTCGCCGCCGTCTCCGGCTCCTCCGCCGCGACCTGCGCGACCATCGGCAAGATCGCCCTGCCCGAGCTCAAGAAGCGCGGCTACGACGAGAGCATCAGCATCGGCACGCTGGCGGGCTCCGGCACGCTCGGCCTGCTGATTCCGCCGTCGATCCCGATGGTGGTCTATGCCGTCACCGCCAACGTCTCCGTGTTGCAGGTCTTCCTCGGCGGCTTCCTGCCCGGGCTGCTCGTGATGGCGCTCTATATGGGCTACGTCATGATCTGGTCCTGGCTGAATCCGGACAAGGTTCCTCCGCGCGATCCTCCGATGGCTTTTCTCGCCAAGCTGCGTCAATCGGCCAAGCTCGCGCCCTGCCTCCTCCTGATCGCCGCCGTCTTCCTGTCGCTCGTCCTCGGCTTCGCAACCGCAACCGAATGCGCGGCATGGGGCGTGACTGGCGCGCTCTTCCTGGCCTGGTGGAGCGGCACGCTGACCCGGGAGACGCTGTTCGAAAGCATCATGAGCGCAACGCGGCTCACCTGCATGATCATGCTGATCCTGGCAGGCGCGGCCTTCTGCACGGCGGCGATGGCCTATACCGGCATCCCGGCGGCGCTCGCCGACTGGGTCAAGGGCCAGTCGCTCTCGCCCCACATGCTCGTGCTGGCGCTGACCTGCATGTACATCATCCTGGGCTGCCTGATCGACGGCATCTCGATGATCGTGCTCACCGCCGTGATCGTCCTGCCGATGGTCAAGGAAGCCGGCTTCGACCTGGTCTGGTTCGGCGTCTATCTCGTCATCCATGTCGAAATGGCGCAGATCACCCCGCCGGTCGGCTTCAACCTGTTCGTGCTGCAGAACATGAGCGGCAAGGACACCATGACGATTGCGAAAGCGGCCTTTCCGTTCTTCCTTCTGCTCAACGTCGCCGTCATCATCATCACCACCTTCCCACAGATCGTGCTCTATCTGCCGAAACTCGCTTTCCCGGACTGACAGACCATCACAAGCAAACAACAGAGAGGGAATGACATCATGATCAATCGCAGAACCTTGACCACCGCGGCTTTCGCCTTCGGCGTCAGCGCACTCGCCTTCGCGGCTCCCGCCGCAGCTCAGACCAAGTGGAACCTGCCGGGCGCCTACCCATTCGACAATCCCCACAGCGAGAACCTTTCGCTGTTTGCCAAGGAGGTCGAGGCGGCGACGTCAGGCAAGCTCGTCATCACCGTCCACCCCAACGCCTCGCTGTTCAAGGCGCCCGAGATCAAGCGCGCCGTCGCCAGCGGCCAGGCCCAGATGGGCGAGGTGCTGATGTCGATCCATGAGAACGAGGACCCGATCTTCGGCATCGACGTCGTGCCGTTCCTGGCGACGAGCTTTGCCGACTCGCTGAAGCTCTACAAAGCCTCGAAAGCCGCGGTCGAGAAGAAGCTCGACGCCCAGGGCATCAAGCTCCTGTTCATGGTCCCCTGGGCGCCCCAGGGCGTCTACGCCAAGAAGGACATCAACACGGTCGAGGACATGAAGGGGCTGAAATGGCGCTCCTACAATGTCGGTACAGCCCGCCTCGGCGAGCTCCTGGGCATGCAGTCCGTCACGATCCAGGCGGCAGAACTGCCCCAGGCGCTGGCCACCGGCGTCGTCAACTCCTTCATGTCGTCGGGCGGCACCGGCTATGATTCCAAGGCCTGGGAGTCGCTGACGCATTTCTATGATGTCCAGGCCTGGATCCCGAAGGACGCCACCTTCGTCAACAAGGCCGCCTTCGCCGCCTTGGACAAGCCGACCCAGGATGCGATCCTCAAGGCCGCCGCCACCGCCGAAGAGCGCGGCTGGAAGATGTGGCAGGAGAAAGCCGGCTGGTATCTCGACCAGCTCAAGGCCAAGGGCATGAAGGTACAAGCCCCTTCGCCGGAGCTTTCTGCCGGCTTCAAGAAGGCCGGCGAGACCCTGACCGCCGACTGGCTGAAGAAGGCCGGCGCCGACGGCCAGGCGATCGTCGACGCCTACAGGAAGATGTGAGGCCGTCATCCGGCCAGGTAGGCGAACCGCAACGGAGCCCCCTCTCCTGCAAGGAGAGGGGCAGGGGTGAGGTGTAGGCCCCTGGACCAGTCAAGCGCCGGCCCACAATGGCGGCGTTTTGGTCAAAGCAAGCGCGTCCAACGGCCGACCCCTCACCCTGCCCTCTCCCTACGGGAGAGGGTTCCCCGCGCCTCATTCGGGTTGCGAGCATGTCTTCCATTCCCCCCGACGATCTCGGACCCATCGTCTCCTCCGGCCATCTCGCCTCGGGCGCGATGCCGGCGCTGTCGGAGTTCGAGTTCGCCATGAACATGACGGCGCACGCCTTCCAGCGCTGGATGGTGCGCGCCATGGCGGCTGCCGGGCTGGCCGATCTGTCGCCGCTCGACGTGCTGGTGCTGCACAACGTCAACCATCGCGCCAAGCCCAAGCGCCTCGCCGATATCTGCCTCGTCCTCAATATCGAGGACACGCATCTGGTGAACTACTCGCTCAAGAAGCTCGAGCGTCTCAAGCTCCTGAAAGGCGGCCGCAAGGGCAAGGAAAAGACCGTCCAGGTCACCCAGGCCGGTGAGGACGCCTGCAGGCGCTACGCCCAGATCCGCGAGCAGCTGCTGGTCAAATCGGTGCTGGGCACCGGCCTCGACCCGGCGCGCCTCTCCGAGATCGCCGCCGCGATGCGCTCGCTCTCGGGCCATTACGACCAGGCGGCGCGGGCGGCGGCGAGCCTGTAGAGCGGCCTTTTCCCTTCTCCCCTGGCGGGAGAAGGTGGCGCGCAGCGCCGGATGAGGGGGCGCCGTGCCCTGTCCGGTTGGCGTCGTGTTCGGCTAGATGGAAAGCTCACAGCGCCCCCTCATCCGTCTCGGCTTCGCCGATCCACCTTCTCCCGCCAGTGGAGAAGGGAAGCGCGCACCGAAAGCCCCGCGGGCCACCGGCCGCGAGGGTTTCAGCTCTGTCTTTGCACGCATCCAAGGGGATGCCGGAGCCGGGTGCCGTCGCAGGCGCCGCTGCGTGCCGATACGCCCGGTCAGACAACGATTTCAGACAGATGCCTCGGCCGGCTCTGACATCGTCACTCGGTTCTTGACACTTGGACGCTCCTGCATCCTTGCATACCAGGCTTGAAGCGCCTCGCACTCCGCAGGCACCGGAAGCTCCACGAGCCCCGCGAAGATCAAGCCGCCTATGACCGTGATATCGGCCATCGAGAAGACCTCACCGGCGACGAATGGCTGTGTTTTCAGAATGCCGTCGAAATAGTGCATGCCCTTCAGGGCTTTGTCGCGCTGACGGAAGCCCCACTCGGCGTTCTGATAAATCTCGACATCGGGTCCAAGCCCCGGTGTGGCGTGGTGGAAGTAGACGCTGATGGCGTCGAGCAACTCCAGCTCGGCGCGCTTGCTCATCATATGGATCAAGCCCTTTTCGCGCGGTGTTCTGCCGGTGAGCGTGGGAGCGCCGTCAAGCGCATCGAGGTATTCGGTAATGGCGGTGCACTCGGCAATGAAGGTCCCGTCATCGAGTTCGAGCACCGGCAGCGTGCCGGAGTAGTTCTTGGCTAGGAACTCGGGCGTCTTGTGCTCGCCTTTCCAGAGATCGACCGACACGAATTGGACGCGCGATCGCTGGGCTTTCTCGGCCAAAGCGATACGGATGCGGGCGGGGTAAGGCCCGGTGGGCCAATCGTAAATCTTCATCGCCATCTTATTCCGTCTACCTGCCACTTGGTAGGCAAAACGTAGAGCTTCACACTGCCCTGGTCAACGCCTATCTGTCACTTGGTAGGTTGCAAGCTACAAAGCGTTGAGGCGGCAAAATGAGTTCGAGCTCTCGGGAGGCCATCCTGGCGGCCGCCAGAAGGACGGCACAGGCGCATGGCTATGGCGGTCTGAATTTCCGGGAACTCGCGGAAGATGTGGGCATCAAGGCCGCAAGCATCCATTATCATTTCCCGAGCAAGGCCGATCTCGGCGCAGCGGTCGCGAGACGCTATTGGGAAGACACAGCCACTGGCCTGGAGGCTATGCTGGCCGAAAACTCGGATCCGGCCGACTGTCTGCGTCGATATCCCGATATTTTTCGCAAGGCGCTCGAGAATGATAACCGCATCTGCCTGTGCAGCTTCATGGCTGCCGAATATGACGGGCTTCCGGAAGCCGTGAAAAACGAGGTCCAGACCTTTGCCGATGTCAATGTGGCTTGGCTGAGCAAGGTCCTGTTGGCGACGGCCGTGGTCAGTTCCGAGGAAAGCGAAGGGCGGGCTCGCGCCATCTTCGCGGCGATCGTCGGCGCCCAGCTGATTGCGAGAAGCCGCTCGGATATTTCCCTCTATGACGCGCTGATCGACAGCTATCGCTTGGCGGGGCTTCTGCCGGCGTAGACGGGGCAATCTTCCAAAGCTGACGCGCAGCATGAGAGGGCCCGGCGAGCCTCTCCGCGATCGCCCCTCGATGCGCTCGCTCTCGGCCATTACGACCAGGCGGCGTGGGCGGCGGCAAGCCTGTTGAGCAGCGCGGCACCCACGACCGCAGCCGCCTACGCAACACGAAGCGGCCCGGCATCTCGCCAGGCCGCCCCTGAAACACCTTAAGCCGGCAATCGCCCCCCTACGCCTGCGCGCCCTTCTGCCGCTCCGCATACTCCGCCTTCAGCGCCTCATGCAGCGACCAGAATCCGCTTGGCGGCCGCCCCGTAAGCTGGTCCTCGAGCAGGCCCAGATGCAGGTGCCAGCCGCTGGAGACCATCGCCATCCGGTCCTTGGTGGCGAGCCTGCGATGGGTCAGGACGAGGCGGACCTTGTCGCCGGCCTGCGACAGCACGAATTCGACGTCCGAGTCGGGATCGCCCATGCCGTCCCAGGTGAAGGCGAAGCGATGCGGCGGCTCCCAGGCGGTGATCGTGCCCCCCATCAGCGCGCCCTCGTCGTTCATCTTCCGTGCGCCTTCGGGGGGCGTCTCCTTGGTGATCTGCGAATGCTTGAAGAACAGCGCGACATGGCCGCCATTGCGCGGCTCGGTCTCGCCGCCGCAGAACCAGGTCGCGCGCTTGTCGCTCTCGGTCAGATACGCCCAGACCCGTTCGATCGGGCCAGGCAGAAGCCGCTCGAAGCGCACCGCGCCGCTTTCCAGAACCACACCGTATTCATGTGCCGCTATTGGCATCGCTCTCTCCCTTCATTGTCTCGGCTTTCGCCAGTTCCTGCTCCAGATCGTCGAGTTTCGCTCCCCAGAAGCCGCGGACCTTGCGCACCCAGGCGTCGAACTCATCGAGACCTGCGGGATCGAGCCGGTAGATGCGGCGCTGACCGCTGACCTCGACCCTGACCAGCCCGGCCTCCTTCAGCACCTTGAGGTGCTGCGAGATCGCCGGCGCGCTGACCTTGAACCGCGCCCCGATCTCGCCGGCAGACAGCGCCCCCTGCCCCAGCATCTCGACGATGCTGCGGCGTGTCGGCTCGGCAAGGGCGGCGAAACGATCCATGCTCTTATAATTCGGCATTCACTTAATTAAGTCAAGTACGAAATAAAGCCTTCTCAGCCCTCATCCTGAGGAGCGCTTCCGGAGGAAGCGCGTCTCGAAGGATGTTCCAGAAGGCGATTCCAGCATGAGCTGGAGCATCCTTCGAGACGCCGCTGCGCGGCTCCTCAGGATGAGGGCTGAGGATGAAACGCCGCCGGCCATGCTGCACCGCAGGATTGCATCCAGCCGGTCTCTGCGCCAAAGCAGCGGCCCGCTCCGGAGCTGCCTGCCGCCCGCCATGCCTTCACGAAATGCGACCTTGAATGGCATCTTCATGATGCTCATCGGCATCCTGATGTTCTCGCTCAACGATGTGATGGGGAAATGGCTGGTCGCCACCTATTCGGTCGGCCAGGTCCTGCTGCTGCGCAGCGCTGCGGGCCTCGCGCTGTTGCTGCCTTTCGTCTTCAAGCAGGGCGTGATGCGCACGCTCAGGCCCGAACGGCCGGGCCTTCAGCTCCTGCGCGTGATCTTCGGCTCCGGCGAGGTCGCGCTGTTTTATCTTGCCGTCTCCTACCTGCCGCTGGCGGACACGATGACGATCTGGCTCGCGGCCCCGATCTGGGTCGTGGTGCTGGCGGCGGTCCTGCTCGGCGAGCGCGTCGACGCCGCGCGCTGGCTTGCCGCCGCGGCCGGCTTCATCGGCGTCGCAATCGCACTCAATCCCACCAGCGCGAGCCTCTCGTTGCCGGCGCTGATCGCGCTCGCCGGCAGCCTCCTGTTCGCGGCGATGATGATCGCCGGGCGGCAATTGCGCGGCACACCCGACGTCACCCTCGTCGCCTGGCAGACGTTGGGTGCATTGATCATGGGGCTTGTCCTGCTGCCCTTCGGCTGGGTCAAGCCGACGCTGACCGATGCCGCGCTTCTTAGCCTGCTCGGCGTCGTCGCGATGGTCGCGCATCTCTGCGTCACGCGTTCGCTCAAGCTCGCCGAAGCCTCGGTCGTCGTGCCCTATCAGTACACGCTGATCGTCTGGGCCCTGCTCTTCGGCTGGCTCGTCTTCGGCGACTGGCCGACGCCGGCGATGCTGTTCGGCTCGACCCTGATCGTCGCGGCAGGGCTTGCCCTGCTCCTGCTCGAACGCCGCGTGGCGACGCGGCTCGTTGCGAAGGAGGTCGAAATCTCCTCCTCGCCGGACCTCAGCTCGCGATGAAGGGCACCTTCATCCGGTCCGAAGACTGGACGATATGATGGCGCATCGCGATGGCGGCGGTTTCGCCATCGCGCCGGCTCAGGGCGCGCAGGATGGCGCCATGTTCGTTGAAAGCCTCTGACAGGCGACTAGGTTCCAGGACCGGCGGCCGCTGGGTCCGGGTGATGATCGGCCGATAGAGGCCTATGATGTCGCTGATGGAGCGGTTGCCCGCGATCTCGGCGATGGCCATGTGCAGCGCGAAATCACATTCCATCGCATCGAGGAAGCGGGCCTGCTCGATCGCTTCGCGCATCGCCTCGTTCAGATCGGAGAGGCGAGCGATATCGTCCTGCGAGGCATGGCGCGCGGCAAGCTTGACCGTGAAGCCCTCGAGCGCAAAGCGAAGCTGGTATATTTCGACCTCGGAGAAGCGCTGCTCGAAGGTCCAGCCCGTGAGGTCGGCGTCGGGCCGGTCGAAGCCCTCCGCGACGAAGGCGCCGCGGGCCGGCTCTATCCGGATCAGCCCCATTCCCTCCAGTTGCAGGACCGCCTCGCGCACGGTCGGCCGGCTCGCGCCCAGGCGCTGTGCCAACTCGCGCTGCGGGGGAACGCGGTCGCCCGGTTTCAGCCCGGTCTCGGCCATCAGACGACGGATCTGCTGGACCAGCTGAGTGGTGACCGGCCGCCTGTCCTTCTCGACGCGCATGGTCCTCTCCCCTCTCATCCCATCATAGCCGTTGACGGCACCGGTGACGCATGTCAATTCGTGGCCATACCGGTAAGACCAAAGCCCGACAAGGCAGCGTAGACCATGCGCGTGGTCGCCGGCACCTGGCGAGGACCATCATGGCTTTGATCACCTATCTCACCACCGTGAAATTCGGCTTTGGCGAAATCGCCGGCATCGAGGCCGATCTCGCCGGGCTCGGCATCACCAGGCCGTTGATCGTCACCGACAAGGGGATCGTCGGTGCCGGATTGATTTCCGGCATCTGCGCGCACTCGCCCCTGCTCACCGCGGCCCCCGTTTTCGACGCAACGCCGACCAACCCCACCGAGGGCGCGACCCTCGCCGCTTTGGCCATCTACCGGCAGCATGGCTGCGACGGCCTCGTCGCGATCGGCGGCGGCTCTCCGATCGATCTCGCCAAGGCCGTCGCCCTACTCGCGACCCATGACGGCAAACTGGAGACCTATGCGGCGATTCTCGGCGGCATCGGCAGGATCACGCCGGCCGTGGCCCCAGTCGTTGCGGTGCCGACGACCGCCGGCACCGGCAGCGAGGTCGGCCGCGCCGCGCTGGTGACGCTCGACGATGGGCGCAAGCTCGGCTTCATCTCGCCCCATCTCATCCCGCGGCTGGCGATCTGCGACCCCGAATTGACGCTGGGTCTGCCGGCCTGGCTCACCGCAGCGACCGGCATGGACGCGGTCACGCATTGCATCGAGACCTATCTCAGCCCGCGCGAGAATCCGCCCGCCGAGGCGATCGCGCTCGACGGGCTGAAGCGCGCCATCACCTTCATCGAGGCGGCTGTGAGGGACGGCTCCGACCGCGAAGCCCGCAAGGAAATGATGATGGCGGCTCTCCAGGGCGGCCTGACCTTCCAGAAGGGGCTGGGGGCCGTGCATGCATTGTCCCACCCGCTCGGCGGGCTGAAGGAGGTCTCGCTGCATCACGGCACGCTGAACGCCGTGCTGCTGCCGGCTGTGTTGCGCTTCAACGAGCCCGAGGCCAAGGCGAAGTACGCCGAGATCCGCCGCACGCTCGGCCTTGCCCCCGAGACCGACCTCGCCGCCTGGATCGCGGACCTGGTCAAACGGCTCGGCATGCCAGCCAGCCTGTCGCAGATGGGCTTGCCGCATGCCGTGATCCCCGCCATCGCCGCGGCCGCAGTGAAGGACCATTCGAGCGCCACCAATCCGCGCGCCGCAAGCGCCGCCGATTATGCCGCCATGCTGGAGGCCTCCTTCGGCTGAGCCCCTCCGTCGCATACCGCGCAGGCCATGCCGGCCTGCGCACCGTCGAGCACAAGGCCCGCCGACACCAAGACCCGAAGGGCCGAGAAAGGGAGAAGACCGAGATGACCAACAGACGTGATATGCTCGTGGGCGGGCTGGCCGGCGCAAGCGCGGCCCTCGCCACGACGGCCGCTTCGGCCCAGCCCCAGCAGACCGCGGCAGCGGTCAACTGGCGGATGGCGTCGAGTTATCCAAAGGCGCTCGACGCCGTCTTCGGAGCCGGCGACATCTTCCTCAAGGCCGTCTCGGACATGTCGGGAGGCCGCATCCAGCTCCAGCATTTCGCCTCGGGCGAAATCGTCCCGGGCCTGCAGGCGCTCGACGCCGTCCAGAACGGCACTGTCGAATGCTGCGACACCGCCTCGTTTTACTATGTCGGCAAGGATCCGTCCTTCGCCTTCGGCGCGGCAGTCCCCTTCGGCCTCAACACGCGCCAACAGAATGCCTGGTTCTTCCAGGGTGGCGGGCTCGCGCTCTTCAATGAACTGCTTGCTCAGTTCAACGTCATCGGCCTGCCGATCGGCAACACCAATGCCCAGATGGCCGGCTGGTTTCGCAAGGAGATCAAAACGGTCGACGATCTCAAGGGCCTCAAGATGCGGATAGGCGGCCTCGCCGGCCAGGTCATCGCGAAGCTCGGCGCCGTGCCCCAGCAAATCGCCGCCGGCGACATCTATCCGGCGCTGGAACGCGGCACCATCGACGCGGCGGAATGGGTCGGCCCCTATGACGACGAGAAGCTCGGCTTCAGCCGTGTCGCGCCCTATTATTACTACCCCGGCTGGTGGGAAGGCGCATCCGCCATCCTCTTGATGATCAACCGGTCGAAATGGAACGAACTCAGCGCTACCGACAAGGCGATCTTCGTCGCCGCCGCGCATCAGGCCAATTCGCTGACGATCGCCAAATATGACGACGTCAACCCCGCTGCGATCAAGCGCCTGATTGCGTCGGGTACGCAGTTGCGGGCCTTCTCGCCCGAGATCATGGATGCCTGTGCCAAGGCGGCGAACGAACTCTACGAAGAGATCGGCGCCAAGAACCCGATGTTCAAGAAGCTGCATGACCACATGATGGCGTATCGCAACGAGCAATTGCTCTGGCAACAGGTCGCCGAGTTCAACTACGACGCCTACCAGATCCGTTCGCGCAGCCGCCGCTGACGAACAGCACAAAGCTCCGGGGCGCGTCGCACGCGGCCCGGAGACCACGCTCAGCTAGCATCGCTCAGTACAACCGGGTCCGATACCCCTCTTCCAGGGTCGCCTCCAGCTCCGCGACGCCGATCACCTTCGTCTGCTCTGCGACGATGCGGCCAAGCGTTGGGAAGCTGCCGCGCTCGACCTGTGACGCCGGATCCCAAAGCTTCGAGCGGATCAGCGCCTTCCCGCAATGGAAGAACGCCTCCTCGACCGCGACCAGCAGGCCGATCGTCGGCGTCCGCTCCTGAACCGTCGAAGGTTCCAGCAGCGCCGGGTCGTGCGTCACCCGCGCCGTTCCGTTCACGCGCAGGGTCTCGCTGATGCCCGGCACCATGAAGATCAGGCCGACACCGGCCGCCGACAGGATGTTTGCGAAACTGTCGACCCGGTTGTTGCCGCGCCGGTCCGGAATGAGCAGGGTCTTGTCGTCCAGCACGCGAACGAAACCCGGCGCATCGCCGCGCGGGCTGGCATCGGCACGCCCGGCCTCGTCCGCACTCGCCAACACGAGAAAGGGCGAGAGCGCGATGAAATCGCGGCAGAATTGATCGAGGTGATCGAGGACCTTGCGCTCGGCGAGCGGAGCGACCGCCCCCACATGGCTGCGCAATTGCGCCGGATCCTCGATCCGGGCCGTGGGATCATCGAAAGTCGCGGTCATTCTGCCCTCCAGCTGCGCTAAGGTAATTAGTTTCCACGATCCGATCAGCCGCACCAGACCGGATCGAAATGCAACAGCGCATGCCCAGAGACACCCGCGCGCATGCGAGCGCCTTGACCCCGACTCCGCCGCCAGCCATCGTGCGTCATAATCTGGCCCACCTGCACGAGGCTTTGCTCCCATGCGCCGCGCTTTGCTGCGAACCGCCCTGCTCTCTCTCGCTTGCCTGACGGCTGTATTGCCTGCCGAGGCATCGAGTCGCCGCCATGTCGCGCCGCCCGACATCGCCGAGAACCGGGTCATCCCGATGTACGGCAACCTGCCGGCTTGCGAGGACCCTGCCGTGCTGGGCCAGATCAGCAGCTGGTTCAACTCGCGCGAAGCCAAGTTCTGGGGGCCGCTCCAGGTCGTGACCTATGACCGCATCGCGCCGGTCGCCTTCAGGCCCTGGGGCGACGACTTCATTCCGCGCCGCTTCTGCACCGGGCGCGTCGCGCTGAACGATGGCAGCCTGCACCGCGTCGACTATTCCGTGCGCGAGAGCCTCGGCCTGTTCGGCTACACCTGGAACGTCAACTGGTGCGTCAGCGGGCTCGACCGGCACCGCTCCTATGCACCGGACTGCAAGATGGCGCGGCCCTGAACGGCCGACCGCGCGCCATGACGAAGCGGCGCCTCATCGCCCTGTTCTTCGCCGGCCTGATTCTCTCAGGCCTGCCGGCACTGGCGCAGGGCCGCAACAACCGCGGCGCCGAGCCCGGCGATTTCGATTTCTACGTACTGGCCCTGTCCTGGTCGCCCGGCTTCTGCGAACTCGACGGCGGCAGCGACCGCAATCGCGAGCAATGCGCCAGCGGCGCCAATCTGCGTTTCGTCGTGCATGGCCTGTGGCCGCAATATGAGCGCGGCTACCCCAGCGATTGCGGACCGTCCGGCCGAACCCCGTCGCGAATCGCACTCGACCAGGCGCAAGGCCTGTTCCCGAGCGAAAGCCTCGCCCGGTATGAATGGCGCAAGCACGGCACCTGTTCGGGATCGAGCCCGAGCGACTATTTCGCCGACATCCGGCGCGCCCGCGACAAGGTCGTGATCCCGCCCTCCCTGGCGAAAGCCGATAGCGACCAGAACTGGACGGCGCTCGACATCGAACGCGCCTTTGTGGCCGCCAATCCGGGCTTGCGCACCGACATGATGTCGGTCGGCTGCAAGCGCGGCGTGCTGCAGGAGGTGCGCATCTGCTTCAGCAAGGATCTGCGCAATTTCCAGACCTGCCAGGAGGTCGACCGCTCCGGCTGCCGCGCCCGCGACATCACCGTCGTCGCGCCACGCTGACACGCGCGTAAAAGCCGCGTAAGAGCGCGCAATGAACTATCGTCACGGCTTCCATGCCGGAAATTTCGCCGACGTCCTGAAGCATGTGATTCTTACGCGCATCCTGACGCATCTGAACGCCAAGGACACGCCCTATCGCGTCGTCGACACCCATGCCGGAGCCGGCCGCTACGATCTCGGCTCGGAAGAAGCGCTGCGTACCCATGAGTGGAAGGACGGCGTCGCCCGAATCGACCGATCGCTGCTGTCGCCTGCCGTCGAAGAGCTGCTGAAGCCTTGGCGCAATGCGCTTGCCGGCGCGCGCGCGCTTTATGGCGCCGACGCCTATCCCGGTTCGCCCTGGCTTTGCCGCCACGCCATGCGCGCCGACGACCGGCTGATCGCAGCTGAACTGCACGAGCACACGCATAAGAAGCTCGCCGCCGTGCTTGGACGCGATTCGCGCTGCAAGGCGCTGGCGATCGACGGCTGGAACGTGCTGCGCGCCAATGTGCCGCCGAAGGAACGGCGCGGCCTCGCGCTGATCGACCCGCCCTTCGAGGAGAAGGACGAGTTCGCGACGCTGGAGGCCGAGTTCATCGCCGCTCACCGCAAATGGCCCAACGGGATCTATGCGCTCTGGTATCCGGTCAAGGACCGCGTCGCCGTCGCCAATCTCACCAGCGCCATTCTGGCTGCGGGAATCGGGCGGCTGCTGCGTCTCGAGATCGATGTCGATCGCCCCGAAGCCGCCGGGGGTCTGAGCGCGACGGGCCTGCTCATCGTCAATCCGCCCTGGAAGCTGGCGGAGGATGCCGCGATTCTGCTGCCGGCCCTGACCGAGCGCCTCGCCCAGGGGCCGAGCCCGCGCTACCTTTGCGAGCCGATCCGCCCGGACGGCTGACATTCCCCCTCGCCTGCCTTTTTCCCACGACCAGGATACGACCGATGCTGACCTTGCGCTCCTCGCCCGCCTCTCCCTTCGGCCGCAAGGTCAAGATCGCCGCGCTCGAGCTCGGCCTGATCGACACAATCGACATCGTCGCCGCCGACACCAACGACCCGGCCGACCCGCTGCGCCAGCAGAACCCGCTCGGCAAGATCCCGACGCTCGTGCTGGAGGACGGCACCACGCTGTTCGATTCGCGCGTCATCGTCGACTATCTCGACCATCTCGCCGGCGGCGGCAAAATCATCCCAGCCGGCGTGGCCAGGTTCCCTCAGCTGCGCCTGCAGGCGCTGGCCGACGGCATCTGCGACGCTGCGCTGCTGCAGGTCTATGAGACCCGCTTCCGTCCCGAGGAAGGCCGCAACGCGGCCTGGGTCGCCAATCAAGCGGGCAAGGTCTCGCGGGCGCTGATCGCCTTGGAAGTCGCGCCTCCCGCCTATCCCGACCGGCCGCGCATCGGCGAGATCGCGCTCGCCTGCGCGCTCGGCTATCTCGATCTGCGCTTTGCCGGGGCCTGGCGTGCCGAGTATCCGGCGCTTGTCGCCTGGCTCGATGCCTTCGCGGCAAAGGTGCCGGCCTTCGAGGCAACCCGCTTCAAAGGCTGAACGACCGCAACGCGGCTTGTCTTCTACTGGAAACGCGCTGTCATCCGGGATGACGGCGCGTTTTCCGTGTTAGACCCTCGCATTCCGAGGCGCGTATCGGGATGACGCAAGCCCGAACACGGCGACAGCGCTCCAGACAATAAAAAACCCGGTGGCCGTAGCCACCGGGCTCATCAACCCCGTGAGGGGATCGAGACTAGAACTTGTAGTTCAGGCCAGCGCGGACGACCGAGAACTTGGTCTCGACCTTCGAGGTGAAGGTGCCGCCGGGAACATTGAGCGACTCCTTGTCGAGGTCGACGTAGAGGTACTCGATCTTGGCAGTCCAGTTGTTGGTGAAGGCGTATTCAAGACCGCCACCGAGCGTCCAGCCATACTGGGTGTTGTCGTCGCTGAACGACGCAACCGGGGTGGTGATCTTGTTCTTCACCTGACCGTAAGCGAAACCGCCGGTGACGTAGGGCAGGAACCGGTCGAACGCGTAACCGACGCGGCCACGGACGGTGCCGAAATAGTTCAGCTCGTTCGAGGCGCGGATGCCCGAGGCGACGAGAGCGGTCTGCGACTTCAGATCAGCGCCCTGGAAGTCAGCCTCGAGGCCGAGGACGAACTGGCCGATCTGGTAGTTGTAGCCGATCTGACCGCCGCCGACGAAACCATCCGGATCGTCGTACTTGCCGATGACGCCGAGATTGGTCGAGTCGACCTGGCCGAAGCCGTAGCCGGCGTTCGCACCGACGTAGAAACCGGTCCAGGTGAAGATCGGGGCATAGACCGGAGCGACGACCGGGCCCTTGCGGGACGGCAGGTCAGCGGCGGAGGCGGCGCCGGCGGCGACGAGGCCCAGAGCCGCGACGCTCGAAAGCAGATATTTCTTCATGGTATACTCCTTAGTCGTCGCTAGTGCCGGCTTGAGGCGCGGCGGGTGAATTCGATGAACCGTATATAAGACGTCGCCGCGCCTTTGTCTGTTGCGTCAGAAGCACATCAGGCTTGCAGACCGCGGCAGAAATGCGGCACGAATGGGGATGACTACGGCAAAAGCATTAATCCAGATTAATCACTGTTAAAGCACACTGAATAGTAAATTGAATACTAATACACTTTTGAAACGCCCCACCCTTCCAAACGCATAACGCCGGCCTTGTCGTAAGGTTCCGTTGCTCCTGGCGCGGGGGTCTCATCGACCCGCTTGCCGGTATCGGCGACGCGTGCTTAAGCCGGAAACGACCAATCACAGAATGAGATACCGCGGGTGCCGCCTCTTTCGATTTTCATTATCACGCGCGACGAGGCCGATCGCATCGCACGGACAATTGAGGCGGTCCGCGCGCTGAGCGATGACATCCTCGTGGTCGATTCCGGCTCGACGGACGGCACGCAGGCCATTGCGGAGAGCCTTGGCGCGCGCGTCGTCTTCAATCCCTGGCCGGGTTACGGCCCGCAGAAGCGCTTCGCCGAGGATCTCTGCCGCCATGATTGGCTGCTCAATCTCGATGCCGACGAAGTCGTCCCAGCCGATCTCGCGACCGAGATCACGGAGCTCTTCAGCCAGGGCCAGCCGGCCGCCGACGCCTATAAGCTGCGCATCGCGGAGATCTTTCCCGGCGAGCCCGCGCCGCATCGCTTCGCTTACGCACTCTCACCGGTGCGGCTCTACCGCAAGGCGAAGGGCCGCTATTCCCCCTCCCCGGTCCATGACCGCGTCGACCTTGCCCCCGATGCCCGCGTCGCGCGGCTGAAGGGCACGGTGCATCACTATTCCGTCCGGTCGCTCGGCGAGCAGATGGACAAGCTCAACGGCTATAGCGACGCGCAGGCTGACGATCTCGACCGGCGCAACGCGACCTTGTCCGTGTTCCGGCTCGTAGCCGAATTCCCCGCCAACTTCATCAAGGCCTATATCGGCCGCCGCCATGCGCTGCGCGGCGTCTACGGTTTCATGACGGCGATGAACTACGCCTTCTATCGTTATCTGCGCGTCGCCAAGCATTGGGAGCGGCGGCTGCAGCGCCGCTCTTCCGCGAAACGCCCGGATGGCCGCGATGGCTGAGGTCGCACTGGTCACGGGGGGCGCGAAGCGGATCGGCCGCGCCATCGTCGAGCGCCTGGCGGAGGCCGGCTATGTCGTCGCGATCCATTGCAGCAGCGCGCGCGAGGAGGCGGACGCGCTTGCCGCCAGCCTGGTGGCGCAAGGTGTCCAGGCCTGCGTGATTCCCGCCGATCTCGCCGATCCCGTAGCCGTCGAAGCGATCCTGCCAGCGGTCGAGGCGGTGCTCGGCCCGGTCACCCTGCTCGTCAACAACGCATCGAGCTTCCTGCTCGACGATGTCCGCACGATCGACGTGCCGACCTGGAACCGTCAGTTCTCGATCAACCTGCGTGCGCCTTCGGTGCTCGCCGGCGCGATGGCCAACCGCCTGCCCACCGGGATCGACGGCGCGATCGTGAACATCATCGACCAGCGGGTCTGGAAGCTGACGCCGCAATATTACTCCTACACCCTGAGCAAAGCCGCCCTGCTGACGGCGACGCAGACTATGGCGCAGGCGCTGGCGCCGCATATCCGCGTCAACGCCGTCGGCCCCGGTCCGACCCTGCCCAATTCGCATGACGGCGCCGCGCTGATGGAAGCGGAGATCGCCGGAACCCTGCTTCGGCACAAGGTCGACGCGGCAGAGATCGCAGAGGCCGTGCTCTACCTCGCCCGGGCGCGCTCGGTGACCGGACAGATGATAGCGGTCGACGCCGGCCAGCATCTCGGCTGGCGTACGCCCGATATCGTCGGCTGACCGAGCCTCCGCTGAGCTTCGGATCAGCGTCGGATTTGCGCCTCGGTCAGACTCGCGCGTCGGTCAGACCTGCGCGTCGACGCGATAGGCCGCGCGCTGGCTGCTCAAGGCATCGTCCAGCAATTCGAGCCGGTCCTGCCCCCAAAACACCTCGCCATCCAGCACATAGCTCGGCGCGCCGAACACGCCGGCTGCGATGGCGCTGTTGATCGTCGCCGCATAGATCTGAAGCACGGCCTCGCTATCGGCGGTCTCAAGCAGGGCGGCGCCGTTGAAGCCCGCCGCATCGGCGATGCCGGAGAGCAGATCCCGCTGCGATAGATCCTCGTCCCGCGCCCAGACGCCGGCGAGCACCTCTCCGACGAAACCGGAAGGATCGCCCCCAGCCTCTTGAATCGCGATCACGACGCGGTCCGCCAGCGAGACGTCGAATGGAAAATGCTTGGGGTAGAGCACCAGCGGCAAGCCACGCTTCTCGCGCCAGCGCTGGAGTTCGAGGATGCGATAGCGCTGGCGCACCGGATGACGCTTCGGCAAGGGCAGGCCGCCGGTCTCGTCGAAGACCATGCGCAACGGCGTCGGCCTGTACACGATCTCGCAGCCATGCCGCCGCGCCATCGCGACGAAAGCGGAATGACCGAGATAGGTCCAGGGCGAGAGCAGCGTGAAATAATAGTCGATGGAGCGGGGCATGCTGGTTTCAACTCGTTGGAGGCAAACGAAGCTACGATCCTTCAGCACGACGAAACAAGGGCGCACCCAATCCAGGAGCGCGCCCTTGATGCGCTACCGCCCGACAAAATCAGCCTCGGATCTTTCAACCGGCAGCCGGCCAGTCCAGCCGCCGCTGGCCCAGGCTCAGGCCGCCTTGTTCTTCACGGCACCGATGATGGCGGTCAGGATGGCGCCGCCGGCACCGCCGCCGATCAGATTCGTGAGGATGCTGCCCACGCTGAAGCTGCCGCCCTGCATCGCCGTGGAGAGAGCCGGCAGGACGAGCGGGATGAGCTGACCGAGAACGCCGCCGCCGACAAGACCGGAGATGGTGTTACCCAATGTGCCGAGATCGAAGGTCGGAGTGGCCTTGCCCACCGCATTTCCGCCGATGGCACCGGCGACGAGGTTCATCAAGATCTGTTCCATGTTTCCCCCCAAGAGGCCACGCCATGTGGCGAACGGACGATGACTCCGTCCGCCGGACGATGCAACTCCAGATCGAAAAGATGAAAAGACTCGCCCTTACCGGTCAATCCAGCGCGATCGCCGAGATCAGCCGGCCATAATCCGCCTCTGCCCGATGCGTCGTGCGGCGATAGCTGAAGAAGCGCTGCTCATCGCCATAGGTGCAAAGACCCAGATCGACGAATCGGCCGATACCGGCTTCCTGCGCCCTAAGCCCGATGAAGGCGGGCAGATCGAACATGGCGTGGGCCGGCCGCTCGGAGGCAGCGAAGAAGCGCGCATAGGTCGGATTCGCGGCCTTGAAGCGCTCGACGAATTCGGGACCCACCTCATAGGCTTGGGCGCTGATCGTCGGGCCGAGCACGGCCAGGATGCGCTCGCGCCTCGCTCCGAGCTTCTCCATCGCCGTCACCGTCGCGGCGACGACGCCGGTGAAGGCGCCTTTCCAGCCCGAATGCGCCGCGCCGATGACGCGTGCCTCGCTATCGGCGAAGAGGATCGGCCCGCAATCGGCGCTCGACACCCCAAGCGCAACGCCATGGGCCATGCTCACCATCGCGTCGGCTTTGGGCCTCTCGCCCGGCCAGGGGCCGGTCACCACCTCCACGTCGGGCGAATGCACCTGGTAGAGGCTGAGCAGATGATCGGGCGCGACCTTGAGATGCGCCGCCATGCGCGCGCGATTCTCGGCGATCGCCGCAGGTTCGTCGGATGAACCCATGCCGCCGTTGAGCGATGCGAAGATCCCGGTCGAAACGCCGCCCTCGCGAGTGAAGAAGGCGTGGCGGATGCCGGGTTCATTGGCGAGATCGGGAGAGGTGATGAACATCGTCTGATCCGGTTTCATCTGCTGGAGCCGCTGGCTTCAGACCTGCTCTGGCAGCCGATGAAGGTCAAATCCGGGCAGTGGCGGCAGGCTCCGATGCGATAGCGCCAAAACCTTGAATAATTCGCCCATGCCGGTCGCGCCTTGTTCGGTCAGGCGGTCGAAGGCGGCAGAAATCGCGGCCCCCTGGTCGCCGCTGGCCCTGCGCGACAGCGCCTGCGCGCGCGCCCCCAAGCCCAGCGCCAGCAGGAAATCACGCTGGGTCGCCGGACCATGCGCCGCTGCACCGGACGACAGGCCGGCCTGCGCCATACGCGCGAAATCGACATGGACGGTGAGATCAGCCTCGCCGGGCTCGCTGAGCGGCGGCGTGAAGGCGTGGCGCTTCATAGCCTGGAGCGTGTCGCCAAAGCCGGACCGGGTCGAGCCGTAATCGATCAGCAGCGCCACCCCGCCAGCCTCGGCAAGGTGACGGGCAAGCCCTGCGACAATATCGAGCGCCGCAAGCGGCTGCTCGAGAAGCGCCCCCTGTGGCGCAGCCAGCGACAGCCCGGCGTCGATTGCCGACAGGCCAAAGCTCAGCTCGCCCGCCGTATCGAGCCCGACCAGACGCTCGCACCAGCCCTGCGGCGTCATCACGAACTGGTCGAGCGGCAGCGCGTCGAGGAATTCATTGGCAAGGACGAGCACCGGGCCGTCCAGCGCCGTCGCGATGCCGTCATGCCAGACGGGCTCGGTCTGCCCTGCCAGCGTCCGCGCCTGCACCTCGCGCAGCGCCGGGCTGGTCTCGACGAGATGTACCGAGACGGCCTCGCGAAAGCCGGGCACGATTGTCGTCGCACGCAGGACATCGGCCATCAACGTGCCGCGCCCCGGCCCGAGCTCGATCAAGCGCAGCGAGGCCGGCGCGCCCATCGCCTGCCAGGCATGCGCCGCCCAGAGCCCGATCAATTCGCCGAACATCTGGCTGATCTCGGGCGCAGTGGTGAAATCCCCCTGCGCGCCGAAGGGATCGCGCTTCATGTAGTAGCCGTGGCTGGGATGGCCGAGGCAGAGCGCCATGTAGCGAGAGACGCTGATCGGCCCCTCCTCGCGGATCAGGCCGGCAAGCTCGGCCTTGAGCGCGCTCACGCGCTGGCGCCGGACGACATCTGATGGGGGCGCCTCGACCGCAGCACCAGCACGAGCCCCGCGAAAAAGAGCGGCAGCGAGAGCAGCATGCCCATGGTGACGCCGCCGCTCAGCGCATCGACATTGCCGCCGAACAGGAAGCCGAGCTGCGGATCGGGCTCGCGGAAGAACTCGCAGACGATGCGCGCGACCGCATAGCCCATGCCGAAGATGCCGGCGACCAGTCCTGGCCGCTTGAAGCCGCCGAGGCGCACGACGAGCGCGAGCAGGGCAAACAGCAGCAATCCCTCGCCAAGGGCCTCGTAGAGCTGGCTCGGATGGCGCGGCAACGGCCCGGCATTGGGGAAGACCATGCCCCAGGGCAGCCCGGGCGCCGGCCGGCCCCAGAGCTCGGCATTGATGAAATTGGCGATGCGGCCGAGGAACAGCCCGATCGGCACGACGGCGGAGGCGAGATCGAACATTGCCAGCACCGGATAGCCGCGCCGCTTCGCGAACAGCCACAGGCCGGTCGCCGCTCCAAGCAGCCCGCCATGGAAGGACATGCCGCCCTGCCAGATCGCGATGATGTCCTGCGGGCGAGCGAGGTAGCGCTGCAGATCGTAGAACAGCACGAAGCCGAGTCGCCCGCCGAGCACGACGCCCAGCGCCACGAACAATATCATGTCGTCGAGCTCTTCCGCCTTCGGCCGCGACCGCCCAGCCCAGAGTGGATCAGCCGAGACCAGCCGGCGCGAATACCACCAGCCGCCAAGCAGCCCCGCGACATAGGCAAGCCCGTACCATTTCACTGAAAGCGGGCCGATCGACAGCGCAACCGGGTCGATCACCGGAAAGGGAATGGCGAAGACGGGCATGGGCAAAGGGTCCGGTGGACGGGCGCAAGGTGATGGTCACCCGTCTGCCGCGCGGTCAAGCGAAAAGGCACATGGCGCCTATCTCGCCCGCCCCGCTCAGAGCTTGACGATCAGCTTGCCGAAATTCTTGCCTTCGAGCAGGCCGATGAAGGCTTCGGGCGCATTGGCCAGCCCCTCGACGATATCCTCCTTGTACTTGACCGCCCCTTCCGCGAGCCAGCGCGACATCTCCTGCTCGAAGGTCGGGCGCTGAGCGACGAACTCGCGCTGGATGAAGCCGCGGATCGTCAGGCTCTTCGACAGCACCTGCCGCATGACGACCGGCAATCGGTCGGGACCTTCGAAATCGCCCTCGCTGTTGTACTGGGCGACGAGACCGCAGACCGGAATCCGCGCAAAGGTATTCAATAGCGGGAAGACAGCGTCCCAGACCTTGCCGCCGACATTCTCGAAATAGACGTCGATGCCGTCAGGACAGGCGGCCGCCAGCTGCTCTGCGAAATCGGGAGCGCTGTGATCGATGACGGCATCGAAGCCGAAGGTCTCGCGGATGAAGGCGCATTTCTGCTCGCCGCCGGCGATGCCCACCGCACGCGCGCCCTTGATCCGGGCGATCTGGCCAACGGCCGAGCCGACCGGCCCGCTCGCCGCCGCCACGACCACGGTCTCGCCCGGCTTGGGCTGGCCGATCGTCAACAGGCCGGCATAGGCAGTGAAACCCGGCATGCCGAGCACGCCAAGCGCCGTCGTGACGGGCGCCACAGCGGGATCGAGCTTGCGCAGCTGCGCTCCGTTGGCCACCGCATGGGACTGCCAGCCGGAATGGGAGAGCACGATATCACCTAGCTTGAAGCCGGGATGGCGGCTCTCCAGCACCTCCGCGACCGTGCCGCCTTCCATCACCTGGCCGATCTCGACCGGCGCGGCATAGGATTTTGCCGCGCTCATCCGCCCCCGCATATAGGGGTCGAGCGAGAGATAGAGGACCTTCAGCAGCACCTGCCCCTCGGCCGGGCTCGGGCAAGCGACCGTCTCAAGCCTGAAATTGCCGGGCGTCGGCCGGCCGGTGGGGCGGGAGGCGAGAACGATGCGCCGGTTGTCCGCTGCAGTCATGATCGATCTCCCATCCTTCGGCGCAGGCCGTAGCGTTCGGCGTCGCAACGATGCCGCTTTCCACTAAGCTCGGCACGACACCGCCGGAACGCAAGACGTTCCAGAACACATGACTCGGAGCTGCCCCATGAAACGAGAAGTCATCCGCGTCGAACCGTTCTCGAGCTGGGGCGAGCGCCTGAAGGTGCCGGTCTCGACGCTCGTCCGCCATGGCGACACGCTCTATCTCTCGGGCATTCCGCCCTTCGATCCGGCGACCGGCGAGATCGTCCAGGCCTCGATCGAACGCCAGACCGAGATCGTACTGGAGCAGATGAAACTCTGCCTCGAAACCGCCGGCTCGTCGCTGCAGAATGTGCTGAAATGCAATGTCTATTGCACCTCCGTCGAACAGTTCTCGGCCGTGAACGCTGTCTATGCGCGCTACTTCCCCAAGGATCCGCCCGCCCGCATCTTTCTCTGCGTGCCGGCCTGGTTCGGACCGTTCGACATCGAGATCGACTGCATCGCCGCGGTGTGAGCGCCTCGTCGTCACACCTTAGAGACCGGCCGGCGCGGCATAGGATTGCGCGGCGCTCATCCGCCCGCGCATATAGGGATCAAGCGAGAGATCGAGGGTGCGGAGCAGCACTTCTCTCTCAGCTGGCGTAGGGATCGCGGCGAGCTCAAGCCGGAAATCGCTCAGGCGCTGCCGGCCCACGGGGCGAGAGGCCAGAACGAGGCACTGTTTGTCGGTTTCGCACATGAATCGTTCCATCTAACGAATCAACGTTACCTGACGCCCTTGCGCACTCCGCCTCCTATATAAAATACTAGCTTTCACGCAACAACTTAACGGAAGCAACGCCAACAAGTTCAATATCCTCTATTGCGCCCACAACGTCAGATTTATGTATGGGCCACAAGCCGATTCCAGAAAGAACTGGATTAATATCAGCTTCATGCGCTATTCTGTTTCTCCAGCGATATATTGCACGGATTCTGGTTTTTAATTCATCAGGCCTCGATCCAATTTGGGTAGCAATTTTTGTCCACGGGTCAGCAACAAAACACCCCAATGCTTCCGAGAATTTCTTTGGATCAACGAAAGATTTGTATGAATTAATTTCTCGAATATGCGCATCCAAATGCATCTCGAAATCGGCATTATCGTGATTTAAAATATTAAAAGGCACAGTAAATCGACTAACCGGCCGCTTCGCCTTAAGTCTTCTTATAGCCTCGACACGAAAAATCTCATGAACAAGATAATCAAACGCACTCACACTCAAAACAACAGAAGCTCGCAACATGTCTGTCATATCTAGCGCGCTAGTATGATTTTTGGATAGATAATCATGAATATCACAAAGACCTCTAGCCCTAGTTAAACTTGACTTAAACGATGTCAAAAAATTAGAAAACTCATCCATTCGTCATACTTATAATTTTTTCTGCGCCGACGTTATATATTCCGTTAAAATCTTGAATATTTTTATCTTGAGCTTCAAAAACGACACCGCTACTGCCTATATCTGCCTGAGTAAGGGCGAATACAGGCTTTGAAACAATCTGACTTACCGCGATCAGACTGTTGAAATCGGGCACCTCGAGCAGAAAATCGTCGATGCTCGCACTGGCGGCTTCATACGCATTATCTGGGAGCAGGTACCCTATCTCCCGAAGGGCAGGGATCAGATGAGCAGAATTCGCTCTCTTCAATTCATCGAACCATTTTTGATAGGCCTGGGTAGGTCGAGCTTCCTGACCGCCGCGCGACCGCCGACGATAATTTTGAACGATAGAACCAAGATACTTCGGATCCGAACTCGGCCACGCGTAATCCGCCTCCTTCAAGATATCCAGCTCCCGCGCCTTCAACGACCAAGCACGCCAGCGGGGCAAGACGCGCGCCAACGACCGAAGCGCCATCGCAGAAAAGAAATCCGGCGCCATGGGGACAATAAAACTATCACTCGTACATAATATATTTTGATTCAACGAGCCAAGACTTGGACTCATATCAACTATGACGTAGTCTATATTATTTTTAGCCGCGGTAAGATCGAATAAATATCGCAATGATCCAGGGATATTTTGAAAGGCCGTAAGAGACGATGACAACTCATGCGCTATCGAAAGCGAGTTTTCGTTCTCAGACAGCCCTACGTGGCCCGGCATTACAAAAAGCCCCGGCCTCAATACGACTTCCTGAACCTCGACCGGCACAATAGGGATTGGCCTTGCCTCGAAGGCGGGCGCGAGCCCATCTCGTATGTTCTTTGGGGGTTGGTTTCGAGGCCCTTCAAATGGGTACTCTTCCTCGTGCCCATACTCTAGAACAAGCCCCGTCAGGTTGCATTGAGGATCGCAATCGACCAAAAGCACTCTCTTACCCATCTCTGAGAGCTTCCAGCCAATATTAAAGGCTGACGTCGTCTTTGAAACGCCACCCTTGTGATTAAAAAAAGCGATCTGATGCGGCTTCTTCATTTAATAAACTTCCTAAAAAGCTGCTATAACGTTGATTATACTACAATTTCAATGAATTTACTCATCAAAAATGTCAAAAAGCAAAAAAAGACCAAGCGAACACCGAATCAGCACTGGGCCACCATAGCAGCGGCTGCTCCGTTGAGTCGCCAAGCGTTCGTCGACGCTAAAGTTAGATTTGTTATCCCGCCCAGTCATGCCCGCAACTCACTACACTCCTGACATGACGAAGTGCCGCCGACACCCTACATGCAGGCGATGAATCGCGAACGTCCAGACGACCTGCCGGATGCCGAGATGGAGGATGAGGAGGAAAGCCTCCCGCTTCCCGCCCCCGCGGCTGATCTCACCGAGGCAACTCCCGGCGCGCTGAAGCACGGCATTGAGGTGATCGCCGGCTTCGCCAGGCATCTGCCGGGCAAGCCCGGCGTCTACCGCATGTTCGATCGTGCAGGCGAGGTGCTCTATGTCGGCAAGGCCAAGAACCTGAAGAACCGGGTCACGGCCTATGCCCGCGGCATGGCGCACACCAACGCCGTCGCGCGCATGATCGCCGAGACGGCGAATATGGAGTTCGTCACCACCGGCACCGAAGCCGAGGCGCTGCTGCTCGAATCCAACCTTATCAAGCAGTTGCGGCCGCGCTACAACGTGCTGCTGCGCGACGACAAGTCGTTCCCCTATATCCTGCTCAGTGGCGACCACGAGGCGCCGCAGATCGCCAAGCACCGCGGCTCGCGCCAGCGCAAGGGCGATTATTTCGGGCCCTTCGCCTCGGTCTGGGCGGTGACGCGCACCATCGATGCGCTCCAGAAGGCCTTCCTGCTGCGCTCCTGCACCGACTCATTCTACGAGAACCGCACCCGGCCCTGCCTGCTGTTCCAGATCAAGCGCTGTTCCGGACCCTGCACCGGGGAGATCTCGATCCCCGACTATCAGGGGCTCGCCAGCCAGGCCCGCGATTTCCTGTCGGGGCGCTCATCGACGGTGAAGCAGACCTTGTCCGCCCGCATGCAGGAGGCGGCCGAGGAGCTCGAATTCGAGAAGGCGGCGCGCTATCGCGACCGGCTCGCGGCGCTCTCGGCCGTGCAGGCCGGGCAGGACATCAACACGCAAGACGTCGAGGAGGCGGATGTCTTCGCCATCGACGAACAGGCTGGGCAGTTCTGCGTCGAGATCTTCTTCTTCCGCAACCACCAGAACTGGGGCAACCGGGCGCTGTTTCCGCGCGCCGACAAGAGCCTGACCCCGGCGGAGGTCCTGGCTTCGGTGGTCAGCCAGTTCTACGACGACAAGCCGCCGCCGCGCCTCGTGCTGCTCTCCCACCCTCTTGAGGAGATCGAGCTGATCGCCCAGGCGCTCTCGACCCGCGCCGGCCGCAAGGTCGAGGTCGCGGCACCCAAGCGCGGCGAGAAATACGATCTCGTCGCCCATGCCCAGAAGAACGCGCGCGAGGCGCTCTCGCGCAAGCTTGCCGACAATGCCGGCCAGCAATCGCTGCTGGCAGCGCTGGGCGCCGCCTTCGGCATGGAGAGGCCACCGCGCCGCGTCGAGGTCTACGACAATTCGCACATCATGGGCACCAATGCGGTCGGCGGCATGATCGTCGCCGGCAAGGACGGCTTCATGAAGAGCCACTACCGCACCTTCAACATCTCGACGGACACCATCGCAGGCGACGACTTCGGCATGATGCGGGAGGTGCTGCAGCGGCGCTTTGCGCGGTTGGCGAAGGAGAGTGGAGGAGCCGGTCCGGCCGCCGAAGAGGGAGATGTCGGGGGCTCGAGTCCCTCTCCCGCTACCAACTCCTCGGCTGTTTTGGAGCCCGAAGGCGACGCCGTCTTCCCCTCGCGGCCCGATCTCGTCATCGTCGACGGCGGCAAGGGGCAGTTCGAGGCGGCGCGGAAAATCATGGCCGAGCTCGGCGCAGCCGACATTCCCCTCGTCGCCATCGCCAAAGGCGCCGACCGCAACGCCATGCGCGAGACCTTCTTCATGGTCGGCCGCGAGCCCTTCAAGCTGCCGCCGCGCGATCCGGCGCTCTATTTCATCCAGCGGCTGCGCGATGAAGCGCACCGTTTCGCCATCGGCACCCACCGGGCCAAGCGCAAGCGCGACACGATGAAGAACCCGCTCGACGAGATTCCCGGCATCGGCCCCTCGCGCAAACGCGCGCTGCTGCTGCATTTCGGCACCGTGAAGGCGATCCAGCGCGCCAAGCTCGACGACCTGATGCGCACGCCCGGCGTCAACGCCGCCACCGCGAAGGCTGTGCATGAATTCTTTCATGATGCTTGAACGTATTTGCGACCTCGCGTCCTTGCGTGTTGACGCTGTCACAGCCGCACTGCTTTGGTGTCTTCCGTGACGATTCTTCCAGACGCCATAAGGCGGCGGGGCCCCTGGTCGCTGCCAAACCTCCTGACCTACGGCCGGATCCTGGCGATTCCGGCGCTGGTCGGCCTGCTATTCTGGCCCAAGGACGACTGGGTCCGCTGGATTGCGCTTGCCGTCTACGTGCTTGCCGCCGTCACCGACTATCTCGACGGCTGGATCGCGCGCGCCTGGAGCCAGCAATCGGCGATCGGCCGCATGCTCGATCCCATCGCCGACAAATTGCTCGTCTGCGCGCTGCTCTTGATGCTGGTCCATACCGAGACGATCAAGGGCTGGGCGATCTGGGCCGCGATCGTCATTCTCTGCCGCGAGATCCTGGTCTCGGGCCTGCGCGAGTTCCTGGCCGACCTCAAGGTCAGTGTCCCCGTCAGCAGGGTCGCGAAATGGAAGACCACGGCGCAATTGCTGGCGCTCGGCTTCCTCGTCGCCGGCCCCGCGGGCGACACGGTGCTGCCTCACAATACGCAGATCGGCATCGTCATGCTCTGGATCGCGGCGGGACTGACGATCTATACCGGCTGGGATTATTTCAATGCCGGCATCCGCCACCTCGTCGAGGAGGATACGCGTACGCCATGACGCAAGCGCCGACCCAGGCTCGCACTGTGAAGCTGGTTTATTTCGCTTGGGTGCGCGAGCGCATCGGTGTGTCCGAGGAGACCGTCGCGCCGCCTGCCGGGACGGAAACGATCGCCGATCTGGTGCGCTGGCTGAAGACGCGCGACGAGGGTTACGAGGCGGCTTTCGAGAACGAGGCGATCGTGCGCGCCGCAATCGACCACCATCACGTCAAGCCGGATGCGGTGATCACCGGCGCCCGCGAGATCGCCTTCTTCCCCCCGATGACGGGAGGATGAGTCGTGAGCCGCCCCTCTGTCATTCCGGGGCTTCGCGGAGCGAAGAACCCGGAACCCATGACTGGGCGGGACGGCAGGTTCCATCCAGGTTCGCTCGCCCGGTCGCGGGTACTCGGCTCGCGCCTGCGGCGCGCCCTGGAATGACGCTATGGCCATGACGCCCATCATCCGCATTCAGCGCGAGGATTTCGATCTCTCGGCCGAGATCGCGGCGCTCACGGCCGGCCGCAGCGATATCGGGGCGGTCGTCAGCTTCGCCGGGCTCTGCCGCGACGAGGGCGGGCGGCTGAAGGCGCTCGAGCTGGAGCATTATCCCGGCATGGCCGAGGCCGAGATCGCCCGCGTCGCTGAGGAGGCGGCGCGGCGCTGGCCGCTCTCCGGCCTCGTTGCGGTCCATCGTCATGGGCTGGTCGCGCCAGGCGAGCAGATCGTGCTGGTGATTGCGGCTTCCGCCCATCGCCGCGCCGCTTTTGAGGCGGCCGAGTTCCTGATGGATTATCTCAAGACCCGCGCGCCGTTCTGGAAACGCGAGCATCTGGTCGACGGCACGACTGGCGGCTGGGTCGAGGCCAAGGCGGAAGACGACGCCGCAGCGCAACGCTGGGATTAGGATATGGTTCGGTTGGGACATTCTTTGGCTGGAGGGCTGGCTCTCGCTCTGCTGTGTTCAGGCGCGGCCTGGGCCGCTGGCCCGGCGAGCAAGACATTCCGCGATTGGGTCGCCGGTTGCGACAACGTCAAGAGTTGCACGGCCCTGTCCCTGCCGGGCGAGGCAGAGGAACAGATCGCCTTCCTCAAGCTCGAACGGCCGGCCGGACCGGATGGCATCGCAAACCTCGCGATCAAGGTCCGGAGCGAAAAGCTGAAAGCCCCGCTTGCCGCCGATCTCGCGATCGACGGCGCGCCCTTTCCCGCAGCGGGAAAGCGCCTCACCGCCGCAATAGTCGACGACGAGAACGCGACGATCGCGCTCTCGCCCACGGAAACCGAGGCGCTGATCGCCGCCGCGCGCAAAGGCACCAAGCTCACCGTGAAGCTCGCCGGCAAGAGCTATGGCGTCTCGCTTGCCGGCTCGGTCGCCGCGATGCTCTGGATCGACGAGCAGCAGGGCAGGCTCAACACCACTTCGGCGCTGATCCGAAAGGGACCCGGCACGACCGTTCCGGCCGCGCCGGCGCTGCCGGTCATCACGGCGAAGGGCTCAGCCCTGCCCGCCATCCCGCCCAAGGCGGCGAAAGCGCTGACCGTGGCGCTACGCAAGCAGCTGAAGCAGCTCGATCGCGACGCCTGCGAGGACAATCCCGAGGATTTGGCCGATACCGAAAATGCCTGGCCGCTGGACGCAGCGACCCGGCTTGTCGGCCTGCTCTGCTCGCGCGGCGCCTATAATCTCTCGACGGGTTTCTGGATCGTGCCAGGCACGGATGTCGCCAAGGCGCGCAAGGCCGTGTTCCCCCAGCTCGACGGCGGCAAGGACAATCTCCTCGTCAACGCGGCGTTCGACCCCGCCAGCGGGCAGGTCAGCTTCTTCAGCAAGGGGCGGGGCGTAGGCGATTGCGGCGCCAGCGGCAGCTATGCCTGGACCGGGTCAGGCTTCGCGCTGGCCGCCTTCCAGGCGATGGACGAATGCAAGGGCCTGATCGGCGACGACTGGATCACCCTGTTCCGCAGCGAAGTGAAGGTCGCGAAGTAGATTGCATCACTCCGGCCGTCATGCTCGGCCGGAGTGCAGCGGAGACCGAGAATCTCCGGGGGTAGATGCTCGGGACAAGCCCGAGCATAGAGCGTTTGCCTCACGCCGCCTTGGACTGCGGCCTGACCGCGGCTGAGTAATCCTCCATGATCACCTTGCCCATATTGCCGGTGATGAAGGAATAAGGCCCGATCTCGGAGACCAGCGTCACTTCGGCGGCCGAACCGGTGATGAAGCACTCGTTGAAGCTCTCCAGCTCCTCGGGGCGGATGCGGCGCTCGATCACCTCGAAGCCACGCTTCTTGCACTGCTCGATCACCGATTGGCGGGTCAGGCCGTTGAGAAAGCGGTCGGCGAGCGGGGTATGGACCACGCCGTCCTTGATGAAGAAGATGTTGGCGCCGGTGCATTCGGCGACATTGCCTTCCCAATCCAGCATCATCGCATCGGCATAGCCGGCGCGCTCGGCCTTATGCTTCGACAGCGAGCAGATCATGTAGAGGCCCGCAGCCTTGGCATGGACCGGAGCACAGGCCGGATCAGGCCGGCGATAGGTCGCGACGTCGAGGCGCACGCCCTTCAGCTTCTGCGCCATGTCGAACATGCTCGGCCACTCCCAGACCGCGATCGCGGTATGGATCGTGTTGTTCATGCCCGACACCGCCATCATCTCCGAGCCACGCCAGGCGACCGGGCGGATATAGGCGTCCTTCAGTCCGTTTTCCTTCAGGCAGAGATATTTGGCGGCGTCGAGCTCTGCGACCGAATAGGGGATCGTGAAATCCATGATCTCGGCCGATTTGTGGAAGCGCTGCGAATGCTCGGTGCCCTTGTAGATGACGCCGTCATAGGAGCGCTCGCCCTCGAACACGCAGGAGCCGTAATGCAGCCCATGGGTCAGTACGTGCA
Source organism: Allobosea psychrotolerans (assembly GCF_002917105.1). GTDB lineage: Bacteria > Pseudomonadota > Alphaproteobacteria > Rhizobiales > Beijerinckiaceae > Allobosea > Allobosea psychrotolerans. The sequence goes on along the minus strand of NZ_PQFZ01000001.1, from coordinate 237,228 downwards.
CCTTGGCGTCCTTCCACGGCACGAGCTTGCCGTCGAACCAGATGACGCCGTCGCGCTGGTCGAAAGGAATGACTGACATGGGGTGCTCCTCTTGCACATCCGATTTTGAACATCCGGTTCGGCCAAACACCGCCACAACGGCGCAAACCGCGCAAGTCCGGACCAAAAAATGCGCGACGGCGGCCTATTGCGACATATTCCGTCGCCATGCACGCTTGACCGGTAATCTTACGTCTGAGATATGTCAACATCACTGACGTATAGCGGGGATGCTTCTGGTGACGGACACGCAGGCTCGACCGATCGACCCGGCGAAAGCCCCGGCAACGACCGAAGAGGTGCCCTTCGATCTGATCGAATTGCTGTTCTTCGCCTATCGCGATTTCGTCGGCGATCCCGACCGCATCCTGTCCGAATACGGCTTCGGACGGGCCCATCATCGCGTCCTGCATTTCGTTCTGCGGCGACCCGGCCTCACGATTGCCGAGCTGCTCGACATCCTCCAGATCACCAAGCAGAGCCTGAACCGTGTCCTCAAGGAGCTGGTCGAGACCGGCTATGTCGAGCAGCGCACCGGCGTCCAGGACAAGCGTCAGCGCCATCTCCACAGTACGCCGGCGGGCGAGAAGCTCGCACTCAGCCTGGTGCAATTGCAGGCCAAGCGCATCAACGCCGCTCTCGACGGCATCGGTCCCGAGGCGGCCCCAATCGTCGCACGCTATCTCGCGGGGTTGATCGACGCATCGGAACGCCACAAAGTGCTGGGATTCCTCGCCAAGCCTCGATGAGGGAGGGGGCCGGGGGCCAGCAACACGCCAGCGCCACCATGGCGTGCCAGAAGGATGGCTTGACCGGCATGCCGGGGCCGCCCCGGGCCGAAAACAAGGATGTGAACAGCCGATGGCCGCCGCCAGCGCGCGACAACCGCTCCCCGACGAAGCGCCCCATATCCTCGTGGTCGATGACGACCGCCGCCTGCGCGATCTGCTCGGCCGCTTCCTCGGCGACAATGGCTACCGCATCACCACCGCAGCCAGTGCCGCGGAAGCCGATTTGCGGCTGGCCAACTTCGTCTTCGACGCCATCGTGCTCGACATCATGATGCCGGGCGAGAACGGTTTCGATTTCGCCAAGCGCTTCCGCTCCGATTCCGCGATCCCGATCCTGATGCTGACCGCTCGCGCCGACAGCAAGGACCGCATCAACGGGCTCGAGCTGGGCGTCGACGACTATCTCGCCAAACCTTTCGAGCCGCGCGAATTGCTGCTGCGGCTCGGCAACATCCTCAAGCGCACGATCGTCGTCGATAGCGCGCAATCCGCGACACGCCCGGATTTCGTCCGCTTCGGCCCCTTCGTCTACGGGTTGGCGCGTGGCGATCTCCACAAGGGTGAGGAGATGATCCGCCTGACCGAGCGCGAGCGCGAAATCCTGACCGCGCTCGCCGAACGCGCCGGCGAGGTCGTGCCGCGCGAGCAGCTCGCCGCCCAGGGCAGCGCCGCCAATGACCGCACCGTCGACGTGCAGATGAACCGCCTGCGCCGCAAGGTCGAGCGCGACCCCGCCGATCCGCTTTATCTGCAGACCGTGCGCGGTGTCGGCTATCGTCTCGTGACGGATCGCGCGTGACGCCCGTGCAGCCCGCCGATCGCCGGTCGCGCCTGGCCCGGGCGGCAGGGCTGGGCCTGAACCGGGCGCTGGCGGCGGGCGCGCGCTGGCGCACCAACCTGAACAGCACACTGAAGCCGATCCTGCGGACCGCCGGCCGGCCGCTGCGCGGGGTCGCGCGCTACATGCCCAAGGGGCTCTATCCGCGCGCGCTCGTCATCGTGATCGCGCCGGTCGTGCTGCTGCAATCCGTCATCGCCTATGTCTTCATGGAGCGGCATTGGCAGACCGTGACGCAGCGCCTGTCCTCGGCCGTCTCGGCCGACATCGCCATGCTGATCGATGTCTATGAGAGCTATCCGCAGGACGCCGACACCACGATCCTGTCGCGTATCGCGGCCGACAGGCTCGGCATGGATGTCGATATCCTGCCCGATTCCGATCTGCCGGCGCCCGGCCCGCGGCCCTTCTTCTCCTTGCTCGACAACGCGCTCTCGACCGAGCTGAGCCAGCAGGTGGCGCGCCCGTTCTGGCTCGACACGGTCGGCCGCTCCAGCCTGATCGAGATCAGGATCAAGCTCGGCAAGAACGTGATGCGCGTCCTGACGCGGCGCAACTCGGCCTATGCCTCGAACAGCCACATCTTCCTGCTCTGGATGCTCGGCACCTCGCTGATCCTGCTGACGATCGCGGTCTTGTTCCTGCGCAACCAGATCCGGCCGATCCTCAAGCTGGCCGATGCGGCGGAAGCCTTCGGCAAGGGCCGCGACGCCGAGTTCCGCCCGCGCGGCGCGCGCGAGGTCCGCCGCGCCGGCAACGCCTTCATCGAGATGAAGCGCCGCGTCGAACGCTCCATCGGCGAGCGCACGACGATGCTGAACGGGGTCAGCCACGATCTGCGCACCATCCTGACCCGCTTCAAGCTTTCGCTCGCGCTTCTGGAGCGCTCCACCGAGATCGACGCGCTTGAAAAGGACGTCGACGAGATGAGCCGCATGCTGGAGGACTATCTCGCCTTCGCGCGCGGCGACGCCGGCGAAGCGCCTGTCGAAACCGACATCCGCGCTCTGCTCGAGGAATTGAAATTCGACGCGGAAAGGCAGGGTCACCAGACCGAGCTCGAGGTCGTCGGCGACCCGCTCGTCGTGATCAGGCCCGACGCCTTTCGCCGCCTGCTGACCAATCTCGTCTCCAACGCCGCCCGCTTCGGCGACCGCATCGCCATCCGCGCGATGCATGACGCGCGCTACCTGATCGTGATGGTCGAGGATGACGGCCCAGGCATCCCGCCCGAGCAGCGCGAGGATGTCTTCCGTCCCTTCTTCCGGCTGGATGAGGCCCGCAATGTCGACAGCGGCGGCACGGGGCTCGGTCTTGCCATCGCCCGCGACATCGCGCGCGCCCATGGCGGCGACATCATCCTGGCGGATTCCAGCCTGGGTGGGTTGCGGGCGACGGTGCGGCTGCCCGTCTGACCAGAGGCTGAAGGGGCTATGGCTCCGGTAGATCATCTCCGGAAGCCTGTCGGTAAACGCCAGCTCGTCCCAGCGGCAGCCGGGACGAGCTGTTATTCCTGTATGTCCCGCTGAAGCAGGCCTGCTGCTATCGGCGCTTCCAGAACGCCCAGCGGGCCGTCTCGTTCACCCGCTCCACATCGCTGCGCGACAGCGCGATGTCCGAGAGCGCGGAGTCGTCCATGCGGTATAGCGCCCGCGCGCTGGCCCGCGCCGCGAGCCAATCCTCCAGACGCAGGAACAGGCTGGAAAGCCCATGCGCGCTGCGGTGTGTGGTGAAGGCAAGATTTTCTGTGGTGGTCATGGCCGGCATGGCGGCCTCCTGTGAGAGATTTCCTGCCCATAAATTGGGGATTGTGGAGCCCGTAAGCAAATGAGAAGTTCTTCGCCCCAGCCCAAGCAAAACTTGGCCATACGATGACCCGCCGCCAGCTCCCACCCCTCACCTCCTTGCGCGCTTTCGAGGCCGCGGCGCGGCACCTCAACTATGAGCGGGCGGGCGACGAGCTCGCCGTCACGGCCAGCGCGGTCGGACAGCAGGTGAAGACGCTTGAAGCCTGGCTCCGGCGACCGCTCTTCATCAGACTGCCGAGCAAGGGCGTCGCGCTGACGGGAATCGGACAGCGCTATGCCGCCTCGATCTCGCAATTGCTCGACCAGCTCGACGAGGCCACGGCGCGGGCGCTGCGGCCCGATGCGTCGAACGTCCTGACGGTCAGCACCATGCCGAGCTTCGCCCTGAGCTGGCTGATCCCGCGACTGGGCACGCTCAAGCAGCGCCATCCCGAGCTCGAGGTTCGCATCTCGGTTTCGCTGCACCTGACCGACTTCGCGCGCGAGGACGTCGATGTGGCGGTCCGCTACGGGCCCGGTGGCTACCAGGGCCTGCATTCGGAGCTGCTGATGGCGGAGAGCTTCTTTCCCGTCTGCAACGCGGCCCTGCTCAACGATCCGGCGCGCCCGCTGCGCCAGCCCTCGGATCTGCGCCACCATACCTTGCTGCACGAGCACGTGGAGGGCATCCCGGACTACGTCACCTGGCCGAAATGGCTCGCCTTCGCCGGTGTCGACGACATCGACGCGACGCACGGACCGCGCTTCTCGCACACCTTCCTCGCCTTGCAGGCGGCAGCCTCCGGCCAGGGCATCGCGCTGGCGACGAGCGCCCTGATCGGCGATTATCTCGACGCCGGGCGCCTCGTCCGCCCGTTTCCGCAACAGTTGCAGAGCTCCTTCCAGTATTATGTGGTCTGCCCCGAGGCCTCCGCAGAGCGGCCCGCAATCGCCGCGTTCCGCAGCTGGATCCGCGAAGAGGCCGCCCAGCACGCCGATCTGCGCTGATCACGGCGGGCAGCCAGTGCGCCACGGCCGCCGCCCCGAATGGCAGTAGCGTCCTGCCACAGCTCATCGCATCATGGCCTGTGGCGAGCGCAGCACAGCTTGCCGATCGGGACGGGGGGAACAGATGATGGTGGCGACGAAGATTCTGTTGCTCTCGGCGCTGCTGCTGGCGCTGCCCTGCGCTGCTTCAGCCGAAGAGGTCGTCGAACTCGGCGGCGGCCTGTTCGGGGGCGGCCGAGCCTTGCTCAACAAGCCTGCCGGCAAGGCCCGGGCCGGGCTTGTTCTGCTGACCGGCGGCGACGGCTATGTCGGCATAAGCAGCGGCGGCGATGTCGCCCGGCAAGGCAACTGGATCGTACGCATGCGCGGCGCCTATGCCCGGAGCGGCATCGCCAGCATTCTCGTCGATGGCGACGCCGATCCGAGCAAGGCGATCGATGTCATGCGCAGCATCGCGCCGCGCGTCATCATTGTCGCGATGAGCCGGGGTTCGCTCAAGGTTCCAGGCCTGCTCGCGTCGCGGCCCGACGGCGTGGTCTTCGTCTCGTCGATGCTCGACGACGTCCGCGCCACGCTGGGCGATCCCTCGCGCCTGCCGCCGACGCTGGTCGTGCATCATCGCCAGGATAGCTGCCGCGTGACGCTGGCGGACTCGGTCGCGCCCTTCCAGAGCTGGGCTGGAATTCGCGCCAGGACGGTCTGGATCGATGGCGGCACCTCGACCGGCAATCCCTGTCAGGCGCGAGCCTATCACGGCTTCATCGGCCGCGAAGGCGCCGTCGTCTCCGCGATCACGAGCTTTGCGGGATCGCTGCGCTGATGTGTTCCTGAGGTCGCCTCAGCGGCCGGGCTCGGGCCGGATGACGCTCGTATGCAGCAGGCGGGAAGCCGCGAAATCGATGAAGGCGCGCACCTTCGGTGCCAGGCGCTGGCCGCTGGGCACCACGAGTTGGACCGGTGACGGCGACGGCTCGAATTCCGGCAGCAGGCGAACGAGCACACCCGCCGCGAGATCGTCGGCCGCCTGATAGGACAGCAACCGCGCCAATCCGCGCCCGGCGCGTGCCGCAATCAGCACCGCCTCGACCTCGTTGATGATGAGGCGCGGCGTGATCGCGATGCGCGAGGACTGCCCCCCTCCCCCAAAACGCCAGATCAGATCGCCGCCGGCGCCGACATTGGCGATGACATCGTGCCCAGCGATATCGGCAAGGCGCTTGGGCGCGGGCCGGCGCTGCAGATAGGCCGGAGCCGCTACCAATACGCACCTGACTTCACCGACCTTGCGCACGACCAGCCGCGAATTGGGCAGCGTCCCGATCCGCAGCGCGACATGCAGATCCTCCTCGATCAGATCGAGATTGCGGTCGGCCAGCACGAGCTCGACCTGAAGCTCGGGATGAAGATCGAGGAACTCGGCGACCAGCGGCGTCACATGCCTCCTCCCGAAGGCGAGCGGCGCGGTGACCCGCAACAGGCCGCGAACCGGCGCCGCCGCCACGCCGCCCAGCGATTCCTCGTAATCCGCCAGCATGCGTCGCGCCGCGACCGCCAGTTCCAGCCCGGCCTCGGTCGGCGTGAGCTGCCGGGTGGTGCGGGCGATCAGCCTTGCGCCGATACGCTCCTCGAGCCCGGCGAGCGCGCGCGTTATGGCCGGGCGCGAGCGACGCAGGCGCCGCGCCGCGCCCGCAAGGCTGCCGGCGTCGATGATGGCGACGAAGATCGCGAGCTCGTCGAGACGATCCACGGACTGTTCCGAAGAATGAAATTCTGAAGTCGACGGATAGCAGATTTTCTTGGGTGACTGGAACGACCATCTTGCGGGCATCCTTCAGCGAGGTTCCCATGACACAGCCCCGGATCGTTCTCCACGGCACGCCGCTCTCCGGCCATGCCCACCGCGTCGAATTGCTGCTGCTGGCGCTTGGCCTGCCTTATGAGCTTGCCTCTGCTCCCGCGGACATCCGCCGCAGCGACGCCTTCCGCAAGCTGAACCCGATGCAGCAGATCCCGGTGCTGCAGGATGGCGAGCTCACGGTCTGCGACAGCAATGCGATCATGGTCTATCTCGCCAAGCGCTACGGCGCAGGCAGCCATTGGCTGCCGGAGGAACCGCTCGCGGCGGCGCAAGTGCAGCGCTGGCTCTCGATCGCCGCTGGCGAGGTCATGCACGGGCCGGGCAGCGCCCGCCTGATCGCGCAGTTCGGCGTGATCGATGACCCTGCACGCGCCGGCCGGATCGCCAGCAAGCTGTTCGGCTTCATGGAGGAGCACCTGACCGGGCGCGACTTCCTCGCCGCTGAGCACCCCACCCTCGCCGACCTCGCCTGCTTCTCCTATGTCGCGCATGCGCCGGAAGGCGGCATATCGCTGGCGCCCTATCCCGCCTTGCGGACCTGGATCGCCCGGATCGAGGCATTGCCCTTCTTCAAGGCGATGCCCGCCTCGCCCTTGCCCAAAGCGAGTTGAACGCCATGGACGGGACGCCCTTCCATCCAGGCGAGCTCGAGGCGCAAGCCCTCGCCGGGGTGGGCACGCGCGGCGCCGGCATCCGCGATCTCATGCCGGAACAGCACCGCGTCTTCTTCGGGCAGCTGCCGCTGCTCTTCGCTGCACTGGGCGACGAGACGGGGCATCCGATCGCAACCGTGCTGAGCGGCGAACCCGGCTTCATCCGCAGCCCGACGCCGACAACGCTCGCGATCCGCGCCCTCCCCGCTTCCGATGATCCCGCCGCCCCTCACCTCAAGCCGGGCCAGCCGATCGGCCTGCTCGGCCTCGAATTCCCGACGCGCCGGCGTAACCGCGCCAACGGCCTGATCGCGGCGCGCGATCCCGGGGGGTTCTCGGTCGCGGTGACGCAGAGCTTCGGCAATTGCGCGAAATACATTCAGGCCCGGACGCCGCAGCCAATCGCGCCTGCCGATGGCGGCTCGATCGAGCCCATCGCGCGGCTCGACGACGCGGCGTGTGCCTTGATCGGCCGTTCCGACACCTTCTTCGTCGCCAGCACGAGTGGGGCGCGCAAGCTCGGCGGCCTCGACATCTCGCATCGCGGCGGCAGGCCCGGCTTCGTCGGTATCGACGGCGAGGTGCTGAGCGTGCCGGATTTCGCCGGCAACAACTATTTCAACACCCTTGGCAATCTGCTGCGCGATCCTCGCGCCTCCCTGCTCTTCATCGATTTCGAGAACGGCGCGATGCTGCAGCTTCAGGGCCACGTCGAGATCGTCTGGTCGGGGCCCGAGGTCGCACGCTTGACCGGCGCCGAGCGGATCTGGCGCCTGCGCATCACCGGGGGCTGGCGGCGCCACGCTGCCCTGCCGCTGCAATGGTCGCCGCCCGAACCGGCCGCGACCACGCTTGCGACCGGAGTCTGGGCCTAGAGCATTTTCAAGCGAAGTGGATACCGGTTCGCGTGAAGAAAATGCGCCAAAACAAAGAGGCAGAGTATTTCCGCATTTCGGAGCAAGGCGAAAAACTCTGGGACGTCGCCCGCCTCAATTCGCCTGCGGAAACCGCGCCAATTGCTGCGTTGGTGCACCCTCGAGCATGATCTCGCGCTCGAAGACGAAGCCGGATTTTTCGAGCACGCGGCGTGAAGCCGGATTGGCCGGGCGCACCAGGCCGATGACGCGCCCAGCCCGCAGCGGGCCGAAAGCGACCGCCAGGGCCTCCGCCACGAACTCGGATGCGAAGCCCCGCCCCCAGGAGGCAGGATCGAGATGATAGGACAGGTTGAGCCCCTCGACGCCTGGCTTCGCGGTCAGGCCGCCGAAGCCGATCGGCGCTCCCGATTGCTCGATCGCCCAGCGTCCGAAGCCATGCTGGCGCCAATGCGCGATGTCGCGCGCCAGGCGCTCGGCGCTCGCCGCGGGCGTGTCGGGAACCGGGTGTGGGCGATGCGCCACGAGCTCGGGTCGCTGGAACAGCGCGACCAGGAAGTCGAGATCGTCGGGCCGCGGGATACGCAGCACGAGGCGGCTGGACCGGCGGGAGGCTACGGCCTCATGCTGCTGCGAAGGCTCCGACATGCGCCTTTCCCTTAGAACCGCGTCGCAGGCTCAATAGAGCCGCCCGCCATTCGGCACGGCCAGGGTCGGCGCGAGCAGCACGACCTCGCCATCGGCGTCCGGTACGCCGAGCGTCAGGACCTCGGACATGAACTTGCCGATCTGGCGCGGCGGGAAGTTCACCACTGCGAGGACCTGCCGACCGGGCAGATCCTCAGGCCGATAATGCTTGGTGATCTGGGCCGAAGACTTCTTCAGCCCGATGGTGCCGCCGAAATCGATCACGAGCTTGATCGCGGGCTTGCGCGCCTCGGGATAGGGCAAGGCTTCGACGATCGTGCCGACACGGATGTCGACCTTGAGGAAGTCGTCGAAGCCGATCGTGGCGGCGGGTTCCGAAGAGATGCTCAAAATTCCTCCCAAGCCTTGTCATGGTCGCGTTTTGACATGGTCGCCGCCGCAGCGGCGCCCATGGTCCGCACCGCCCTGGGCGCAGCCGCGCGCGGCGCGGCGGCCACCGCCGCCTGCATCGTCCTGGCCATGGCCTTGAGCCCGCTGACATCGCCGCCGAGCTGGAAGCGTGCCACGAGCCCGGCGAGCCTGTCGGCCTCCTGCGAGAGCGAATGCGCGGCGGCGGTCGATTCCTCCGCCATGGCGGCGTTCTGCTGCGTCGCCTGGTCCATCTCGTTGACGGCGGCGTTAACCTCCTGCAGACCCGCCGCCTGCTCCTGCGCTGCACTGGCGATCTCGGCAACCAGCGAGGTCACGCGCGTGATCTCCTCGGCCATCCTCTGCAATGCGCCGCCGGTCTGCCCGACCAGCGTGACGCCCTTCTCGACCTCGACATTCGAGGCCGAGATCAGGCCCTTGATCTCCTTGGCGGCTTCCGCCGAGCGCTGCGCCAGCGCACGCACCTCGGAGGCGACCACGGCAAAGCCCTTGCCGGCGTCGCCGGCGCGAGCCGCCTCGACGCTGGCGTTCAGCGCAAGCAGATTGGTCTGGAAGGCGATCTCGTCGATGACGCCGACGATCTGCGAGATCTCGTCCGCCGATTTCTCGATGCCGCCCATGGCCAGCACCGCGTCACGCACGATCGAGGTCGACTGCTCGGCCTCCGCCTTGACCTCGCTCGTCACCTGGCTGGCGAGGCGAGCGCTCTCGGCGGTCTGGCGCACGGTCGCGGTCAATTCGTCCAGCGCCGTGGCGGTTTCCTCGACGGAGGAGGCCTGTTGCTCGGTGCGCCCGGCGAGGTCGTCGGCCGCCTGGCTGATCTCGACCGAGCCCGCCTTCATGCTCTCGGTGTTGGTCGCGATCTGCCGCATCGTCTCCTGCAGCGTCGCGATGGTGCCGTTGAAGTCGTCCTTCAGCTTGGCGTAGTCGGCGCTGAAGGCCTCGTTGATCCGGTAGGTTAGGTCACCCACGGCGAGCCGCTCGAGCCCGGCGCCGAGCGCCTGGACGACGCCCTCCTGCGTCCTGGACGCCTCGGCGCGCTCGGCTTCATTGTGCCGCCGCGCGCTGTCGGCCGCGTCGCGCTCGGCATTCGCCTGCGCCTCGACACGGGTTTTGTCGGCCTCCATCTCGGCTTTGGCGAGGCCGGCGTCACGGAACACGACGAGCGCCCGCGCCATCGAACCGACTTCGTCGGACCGTTCCTGATGCGCGATCGTAGTTTGCAAATCGCCGGCGGCAAGGCCGTTCATCGTGCTGGCGATCGAGGCGAGCATGCCGGAGGCGCGCCGGCTGAGAAAGATCACGACGCCGAGCATGACGAGGCCGAGCGGCACCAGCACCTTGGCGACGTCGCCGATCACGCTGTTGAACGCGGCGTCGACATCGTGGACATGCAGGCCAGAGCCGATCACCCACTGCCATTTCGGCACGGCGATGACATAGGAGATCTTGAGCGAAGGCTCCTTGTCCCCCGGCTTCGTCCAGCCATAGTCGATGAAGCCTGTGCCCTTCGTCTTGGCCAGTTCGACCATGTCCTTGACGAAGAACCTGCCGGTCGAATCCTTGAGCGGCGACATGTCGGTCGTTTCGATCTTCTTGTTGGCATGCGAGACGCTGATGCTGTCGAAGTTGACCACGAAATAGTAGTTGCCGTTGTCGAAGCGGGCATTGGAGATCGCGTCGATCGCCATCTTCTTGGCATCGGCCTCCTTCAGCTCGCCTTTCTCCGCGCGCGCGAGATAGCTGTTGACGGTCGAGGCCGCGGCTTCGACTGCATTCTTCATCTCGGCGCGCTTGAGCTCGATCATCTCCTTGCGCGCCTCGAACAGCGTGAAGCTCACGCTGCCGATGGCGATGATCGCGGCGAGAAGCGCGACCAGCCCGAAGGAGCGGCCGATCGACAACATGGCAAATTTCTTCATCAGCGACACCGCGGCCCCCGCGCAAAGTGAGATTCCCCACATTTGCGAGAAATGGCTAAGGACCGCTTAACGATGCCTCGTTTTCGCCATGATTCCGGCAGGCCTCAGATTGCCGGCACGTAGTCCTCGGCATCACCGCCGCGCGGGCGCTCATCACTGCGTTCCCGGCGGCGGATATGTGGCCGCTTGCCTGAGCACAGCGCCCGCGCCAGCCCGCGCAGCGGCGCGGTGAGCCTGTGAACGTCCTCGACGCGCGCCATGATCGCGCCAGCCGTCTTCAATTCGCGATCCAGCCGCGCCATCGTCCGTGACAGCTCGGGCTCGTCTTCGCCGAGCCAGGTCTCGCCGACGCGCGCCATCAACAGCACCGCGCCCTGCACACGCAGGCCGCCAAGCGCATCCTCGGTTGGGATGCCAGCCGAGGCGAGCATATAGCGCCAGGAGTTCACCGCACCACGATTGAGGGCGGCAAGTGTCAGCGGATCACGCCGGATGACCGGCACGATCCGGCGCAACCCCTCCTTATAGGGCGCGAGCGCATCGAGCCGGCGCATCACGAGATCGAACAGCCGCTCGCGGATGGGCTCGCCCGCGAGATCGTCGGAAGAGCCCGCCAGTACGGCGTCGTCGACGAGGCGCGTCAGCCCGCCGAGCATGGCGAGCTTCGAGGGAAAGAGGCCGCGCAGGCTGGAGAGCGACAGGCCAGCCTCCGCGGCAATGTCGCTGAGCTCGATCTCGCTCCAGGCGCGATTGGCGGCCAGCCGCATCAGCGCCTCGATTGCCCGCTTGCGCGGGTCGTCGCTCGGCGGCGCGGCGGTCTCGGATGTCGGGGAAACGGGTTTGCGGGCCATAGGAGATCTCCTCTCGCGACGCGATCCGATAAAACTAGGTCTCGATCGCGACCGTTGAAAGGCCGATCAGCCTGAAAGCTCCTCGGCGCGACGTTTAGCGGCAGCCACCGCCCGGCCCATCAGGGGCTTGAGCCCGTCATCGGCCATCAGGACCTCGAGGGCCGCGGCCGTGGTCCCGCCCGGAGACGTCACGTTCTGGCGCAGGGTCGCAGGCGAAAGCGACGACTGGAACAGCATCTCGCCCGCCCCCTCGATTGTAGCGCGCGCCAGCCTCTCGGCGATATCGAGCGGCAAACCCGCCGCCGCCCCCGCGGCCGCCAGGCATTCGACGAGATGGAAGACATAGGCCGGGCCGGAACCGGAGACGGCTGTCACGGCATCGATCAGGTTCTCGTTATCGAGCCACTCGACCTTGCCGATGCTGCCGAGCAGCGCATCGGCCATCGCCCGCTGCGCCGCGCTGACGCCTGGTCCGGGAGCCGCCGCCGTGGCGCCGCGCTGCACCGAGGCCGGCAGGTTCGGCATGGCGCGGATCAGCGCGGTCGCGTTCGGCAGGCGCGCGGCGAGATCACCCAGTGTCTTGCCGGCGAGGATCGAGATCAGCAGCGTCTTGGGATGGATGAAGGCCTGGACGGCAGGCGCCGCCGTGTCGAGCATCTGCGGTTTGGTCGCGAGCACCACGACCTCGGCCGGAGCGATGGCGCCCGGCGCGGGGTTGAGCACCATGCCCTTCTCGGTCGCGAACGCCACCATCTCGTCGGAGGGTTTGGGATCGATCAGGCTGATGCCGGCCGGATTCATGCCGATGCGCAGCCAGCCCTCCAGCATCGCGCCCCCCATCTTGCCCGCACCGATGAGGACGAGGGTCTGCGGCAAGGGGTTGGACATGGCGGTCTCTCGCAAGGCGGTAACGGACGTCATGCCCAGGCTTGCCCCGAGCATCTCTCTTTCAGGAAGCCTTCTCGTCATGAGACGCCCGGGTCAAGCCCGGGCATGACGAAAACCGAAAGCTCAGGCCTCGCCGACCGTTTCCAGCATCGCGCCCTCGAGGCCTTCCTTGGCCGTCTTTCCCGCCCAGACGACGAATTGGAAGGCCTGGAAATAGCGCTCGCAGGCCTCGATCGCCGCCTTGATCAACGCGGCGGCCTGCTCGTCGGTCGGCTCCGCCCCGCCCGAGAGCAGGAGGGCGTGGCGATACATCACCACGTTTTCCGAGCTCCAGAGGTCGAAATGGCCAAGCCAGAGCTGCTCGTTGACGAGGCTGACGAGCTGCAGCACCTCGGCCCGGCGGCGGTCGGGCACCTTCAGGTCGAAGGCGCAGGCGATATGGATCGCCTCGACCTCGGCAAGCCAGGTGATGGCGACATGATAATCGGCCCAGCCGCCCGTGACCGCGACGGAGAGTTCGTCGTCGCTGTCCCGGTCGAAGGTCCAGTTGTTGAGGGCGGCTAAGCGTTCGATCAGGTCGAGGGGGTTGGAAGGCCGGTCGAGTTCAGCATCCAGGTCAAGATCCATCATGCCCTAAGGTCCAACTGCCGCTGCCCATCGGCTGACGGGGACGGCACGTTCGAGAACGGGAACACGGCGACTGGAAAGCGCAACGGACACAACCCGACTGCCGGAACGCGCTAGTCTGCGCCCCGTTTCCGGCGGCAGATCCCGAGGCGCGGGACCGACCGTCGAATCAACTCTCTTCCTCGACGATAGCGCAGGCGCTGTGACGCTCCCAACACGGCGTGAAGCTCTTCGGATTCGGGGGCGCGGCTCAAGACCCGGCCACGCCTGTCCACAGCACATGGTTGTGGATGGCGCGACCTAAGGGCACGCAGGGCGCGAAACCTTCACGGCCAGGCATCGGGCCTGGTTTCGGAGATCTGGCATCAGGACTTGGCTTTTCAGGATTTGGCTTTCTTGCCTTCCAGCGCCGCCAGGCGCTGCGCCAGCTTGTCGTTTTCCTCTCGCGCCAGCAGCGCCATCTCGCGCACGGCTTCGAACTCCTCGCGGGTGACCACGTCCATGTCGCGCAGCAGGCGCTCGATCTGCGTCTTCACGACGGTCTCGACCTCGCGGCGCACGCCCTGGGCCGCGCCGGCGGCATCCGTGGCGAGACGGGCGATGTCGTCGAGGAAGCGGTTGCTGGTGGTGACCATGGGGCTCTCCGAAAAGGGGCCTCGTCAGCCCGCGCTGGCCCACATATGGGCGACAAGGACAAAACCCGCAATCTTTCGCGCACCGCCCATGCCGACCGCCATGCCGCATCCGCCCGAGCGCTCACCGACAAGATCAGCCCGCCCCGGAGCCGCCTTGTGGGGCTCTGATCGATTCGACGACCGAGCTGGCGACACGCCCGGGACGGGTCGATTTCATGGGCGAAAACCGCATTGAGGCCCTAAATCTCCCCGAACTGGACCTCGCCATCGGTTGAGCTTACAACCTGCGGCGCAGTGAACAGCAATCCAAGCTCGAACCAACCGAGCGGAGGCGTCATGATCCAACGTTTGAGCGGCCTCGTCCTGGGGCCGGTGGCAGCGTTTGCACTCGCTGGCTGCCAGGAAACCACGACGGCGGCACGGCAGCGGGTCGATGCGCCCGGCGTGCCCGTGTCGGTTCAGAGCATTACCGGCGCACCCGATTCGGTGACGACTCGCTTTGCCGGCCTGCTCGGCGAAGCGGCGGCCGAGCGCAGCATGGAGATCGTGCCCGGCGACAAGCCCGCCCGCTTCCGGGTGCGCGGCTATCTCACGGCACAACCGACAGAGGACGGCCAGACCTCGCTCGCCTTCGTCTGGGACGTTTATGATGCGGGCAAGAAGCGCGCCCAGCGCGTCCAGGGCGAGAGCCTCGGCAGGCGCGGCAGCGGCACCGATCCCTGGGCTGGCCTCGACCAGACCATCGTCGCCAAGGCAGCTTCCGAATCGATGGATGCGATCGCGAGCTTCCTGGTGACGGCGCCCGCTGTGGAAGCGCTGAATCCCAGCGACAAGACCAAGGGCAAGACTGCGGCGGGAGCCAAGACCGCTTCGGCAACAGGCAGCAAGAAGCTCTAGGATTCGAGTTCCTCTCTGGGCGGGCTCGACGCTTTCCACCTCAGCCAGCTGGATCCTGGCATTGTGCTGACGGTCGGGCTGCGGCCGCGCCTCGGCCACGGGTCTGAGCCACCCTGGCGCCGCGCAATCGCGATAAAGCGCCCAGGGATAGGCGGTTTTGCACGCTTCTGTTGCAGTGCAGCGGTCGACTCGCTGTCATCTCGCTGTTATGAGCCCTGCGAAATGAGCCAGCTTTCTGCTGGTCCAGCCCAGCCAAGTCTCAAACGGTGCGCCCCGGCATGCCCTCTTCGATCAAAGTCGTCGCCGGCAATTCAAACCGGCCGCTCGCGGAGGCGATCTGCGCGCATCTCGGCATTCCTCTCGCCAAGGCCTCCGTCAGGCGCTTCGCCGACATGGAGGTCTTCGTCGAGATCCAGGAGAATGTGCGCGGCCAGGATGTCTTCATCATCCAGTCGACCTCGTTCCCGACCAACGACCATCTGATGGAGTTGCTGATCATCACCGACGCGTTGCGCCGCTCCTCGGCCAGGCGCATCACGGCGGTGATCCCCTATTTCGGCTATGCACGGCAGGACCGCCGCGCCTCCGGCCGCACGCCGATCTCGGCCAAGCTCGTCGCCAACCTGATCACCCATGCCGGCGTCGACCGCGTGCTGACGCTCGATCTCCACGCCGGCCAGATCCAGGGCTTCTTCGACATCCCGACCGACAACCTGTTCGGCGCCCCCCTGATGTCGCGCGACATCAAGGAGCGGCTCGACTGGAAGAACGCCATGGTGGTCTCGCCCGATGTCGGCGGCGTGGTCCGGGCGCGCGCGCTCGCCAAGCGCATCGACGCGCCGCTGGCCATCGTCGACAAGCGCCGCGACCGCCCCGGTGAATCCGAGGTGATGAACATCATCGGCTCGGTCGAGGGGCGCTCCTGCATCCTGCTCGACGACATCGTCGATTCCGGCGGCACGCTCTGCAATGCCGCCGAAGCGCTGCTCGACCAGGGGGCGAAGGACGTCTACGCCTACATCACCCATGGCGTACTTTCAGGCGGTGCAGTGGCTCGCATCGCCAACTCCAAGCTCAAGGAGCTGGTGATCACCGATTCCATCCTGCCGACCGAGGCCGTGAAGGTGGCGCGCAATATCCGCGTCATCTCGATCGCCTCCCTGATGGGCGAGGCGATCGAGCGCACGGCAAGTGAATCGAGCGTCTCCAGCCTGTTCGACTGAGGCAAGGAGTGGTCTGATGGCGGCAGCGGCCTCAGCCAGTGAAAGCCGGGCGCTCGTGCTGTTCTCCGGCGGCCAGGATTCGACCGTCGCTCTCGCCTGGGCGCTGGAGCGCTTCGCCAACGTCGAGACCGTCGGCTTCGACTATGGCCAGCGCCATCGCATCGAGCTGGAATGCCGGCAGAGCATTCGCGACAAGCTGCCCGCCCTGCCCACGCTCCATTCGGAACGGCTCGGCCCCGATCATCTCGTCGACCTCAGGGCGCTGGGCGCGATCTCCGACACGGCGCTGACGCGCGAGACCGAGATCGCTTTCGCTGAGACCGGGCTTCCCACCACCTTCGTTCCGGGCCGCAACCTGATCTTCCTCTCCTTCGCCGCGGCGCTGGCCTATCGCCGCGATTGCAGGCACATCGTGCTCGGCGTCTGCGAGACCGACTATTCCGGCTATCCCGACTGCCGCGACGACACGATCAAGGCGATGCAGGTCGCGCTCGGACTCGGACTCGACCGCAGGCTCGTGCTGCACACGCCGCTGATGTGGCGCGACAAGGCGCAGACCTTCGCTCTGGCCAAGGCGCTCGGCGGACAGCCCCTGCTCGAGCTGGTGGTCGAGGACAGCCATAGCTGCTATCTCGGCGACCGGGCGACGCGCCATGCCTGGGGCCATGGCTGCGGCCATTGCCCGGCCTGCGAATTGCGCGCCAACGGCTACTCCGCCTATCTGATTTCTCCCGACGACACCGGACCAAGCCATGACACTTGACCAGCAGCGCCGCACCGAGGGTCTCGTTGCCCTCGCCCTCTTCGCCCTCACCATCCCCGCCGCGAATTGGCTGATCGGCAATGCCGGCACGGTCTGCGTGCCCAATGGCCCATGCCTCGTGCCGGTTGCGCCCGGCATCGCCGCGCCGAGCGGCGTGCTGATGATCGGCCTCGCGCTCGTGCTGCGCGACATCGTCCAGCGCCGGCTCGGCCCCGTCGCCGGCCTCGGCGCGATCGCCGTCGGCGCCGCGATCTCCGCCTTCCTCGCCCCGTCCGCCATCGTCCTCGCCTCGGTCGCCGCCTTCCTCCTCTCCGAGCTGGCGGATTTCGCTGTCTATACGCCGCTTCAGCGCCGCCGCTTCGTCACGGCCGTCGTCGCATCGAGCATTGTCGGCCTCATCGTCGACAGCATCGTCTTTCTCTGGCTCGCCTTCGGCAGCCTGGATTTCGTCGCCGGCCAGATCATCGGCAAAGCCTGGATGGTGCTGTTCGCACTGCCGTTGATGCATCTGCTGCGTCGCCGCGATGAGCGGCTGGGGCTGATGCCGGCCTGAAGTCGTTCGCTCGAAGCAGACAATTCGACACAACGCCGCAACGCGGGTTTCACGCCCCGGTCCCATAGTCGCTTCCTCATAGGAAACGAGTACCGCGATGCGGGTGATGGATTCGGTCGAACGCCTACAATCCTTGCAGAACGAGACCCTTGAGGCGATTGCGCGCGGCGAACCGCTGGCCGCGATTATGGACAGCCTCTGCCGGCAGGTCGAGGTGATCGCACCCGGCGTGATCTGCACCGTGATCGCGGCGGACACCGAATACAGGCTCAAAACGCTGGCCGCCCCGAGCCTGCCGCAAGACTACTCGACCGCGATCACCGGAACACCGATCGGTCCGACGGTCGGCTCATGTGGCACGGCGATCCATCGCGGTGAAGCGGTCGAAGTCACGGACATCGAGAACGACCCGCTCTGGGCCGATTACAAGGCGCTGGCCTTGCCGCTCGGGCTGCGCGCCTGCTGGTCGAGCCCGATCACGGCGCGGGACGGCCGCGTGATCGGCAGCTTCGCCTTCTATTACAAGCAGCGACGCGGCCCCAACGATCTCGAGCGCCAGATCGTGACGACCTGCCTTCATCTCTGCGCGATCGCGATCGAGCATGAGGAGGTCGGCTCCCGCAATCACAGGCTCGCTTATTACGACACGCTGACCGGCCTGCCGAACCGCGTGCATTTCAATGACGCCATCGCCCGCATGACCGCCGCGTCGCCCCTGGCTTTCGGCCTGATGCTGATCGACATCGATCACCTCAAGACGATCAACGACACCATGGGCCATGTCGTCGGCGACGCGCTGATCGAGACGGTGGGCGCGCGGCTCGCGCGGGTCGCCGTCAACGGCATGGCCTGCCGGATCGGAGGCGACGAGTTCGCCGTGCTGCTGCCCGATTGCTCCCAGACGACGCAGCTTCGCTCGGTGGCCTGCGGCATTCTCGCCGCCATGCTCACACCATTCGAGCATGACGGGCACAGCATCATCCCGAGCGTCACCATCGGCGGAGTCCTCGCCGGCGAGGACGGCACGGACAGCACGACCCTTCGGCAAAATGCAGATTTCGCGCTCTACCATGCCAAGGAGACGCGACGCGGCGGCTATGTCCACTTCCGGCACGGCCTGCGTACCTCGATGACGCGGCGCATCCAGACGATCCGCAGCGTTGCGGACGCCCTGACCGAAGGACGCATCGTCCCCTACTACCAGCCGATCATCCGTCTCGACACCGGCAAGATCGTCGGCGTCGAGGCGCTGGCCCGGATGCGCCTCGACGATGGCAGGACCGTCGCGGCCGGCGAATTCCACGAGGCCATGCTCGATCCCAAGATCGCCTACCGGATCTCCGGGCAGATGCTGGCCGCCGTCGCGGCCGACATGGCCGCCTGGAAGCAGGCCGGCATCCACGTCCAGCATGTCGGCCTGAACGTCACCTCCGCAGACTTCCAGAAGGGCGATCTCGTCCAGCGCATCAGCAAGACCTTCGAGCGCTTCAATCTCCCGCTGGAACATCTCGTCGTCGAGATCACGGAGCAGGTGTTCATGGGAGACCGCAAGGACAGCGTCGCCCGCACCATGGCAGCGCTGCGCGAACGGGGCATTCTCGTGGCGCTGGACGATTTCGGCACCGGCTTTGCGTCGCTGACGCATCTGCTGGATTTCCCGGTCGACATCATCAAGATCGACCGCTCCTTCGTCGGCGGCATCGAAAGCGGCGCCAGGAGCAGCGTGATCGTCGAGGCGCTGGCCGGGATCGCCAACCGCCTCGGCATGAAGGTCATCGCCGAGGGGATCGAAACGCAAGGGCAGTCCGAGCGATTGCAGGTGATCGGTTGCCGCCTTGGCCAAGGCTATCTCTACTCGCGCGCGGTTCCCGCTGGGATCGTCACCGACTTGCTGCAGCATCTCGGCGAGAGACCCCGGGCGCAGACACAGCAGCCTGCCGCCATCACGGCCTCCGCCGCCTGAGCGCGCGGATCTCCCGTCACGGACTTGAGATTGCCGGCCAATTCGCTTATGAGCCTGCCAGCACCCGACTGACACCCTTGGAGGCACGGGCGCGAACCGAAAGAGGCCGCCAGCTGGCGGCCTTGTCATTTGAAGCAAGGACTAAAATCATGACCGCCGTGAAGCAAATCGAGGCTTCGGCGCGCGCACAGGTCGGCAAGGGGGCCGCCCGTGCAGTTCGTCGTCAAGGCCTTACACCTGCCGTGATCTATGGCGGGGGCGCTGCTCCCGAAGCCATCGCTCTCGATGCCAACAAGACCCGCCTCCTGATCTATGGCGGACATTTCCTGACCACGCTGTTCGAAGTCAGCGTCGACGGCAAGAAGACGCGCGTCGTCCCACGCGACTATCAGCTCGACCCGGTCAAGGATTTCCCGATCCATGTCGATTTCCTGCGCGTTGCGGCAGGCCAGACCATCAAGGTCGAAGTGCCGGTGCACGTCGTCGGCCAGGATGCCTGCCCCGGCCTCAAGGCTGGCGGCGCGATGCAGATCGTCGAGCATGCCGTTGAGATCGACGTCGCTCCCGAGAGCATCCCGGAATTCCTCGAGGTTTCGGTAGCCGGGCTGCAGATCGGCGCTTCGCTGCATGGCGACGCGCTCACCCTGCCCGCCGGCGCCACGCTGCTCTCGCGCGCCGACATCACGCTCGTGACCATCGTCCCGCCGATGGGCGAGGAAGCAGAGCCTGCGGCTGAGGCCGCTGCCGAGGCTCCCGCCGCTGAGGCCAAGAAGGCCTGACAAGTCGGGCCCGACCGGCACGAGCACTGCCTGATACGACAGGAACGGCCGGGTTTTCCCGGCCGTTTCGCCATCTGCCGGACCCATCGCCATGCTGATCTTCGCCGGACTCGGCAATCCAGGCGCGCGTTATGCGCGCAACCGCCACAATATCGGCTTCATGGCGGTCGAGACGATCGCGCGCGCCCATCGCGCCTCGCCCTGGCGCGCGCGCTTCCAGGCCGAGGCCTGCGAGGCGACGATCGGCTCTGAGAAGGTCATCCTGCTCAAGCCCCAGACCTATATGAACGAATCCGGCCGCGCGATCGGCGAGGCGGCGCGCTTCTTCAAGGTCGCGCCTGAGGATGTCATCGTCTTCCATGACGAGCTCGACCTCGCCCCCGCCAAGCTGCGCATGAAGCTCGGCGGCGGCAATGCCGGCCATAACGGCCTGCGCTCGACCACGGGTGCGATCGGTAACGAGTATCGCCGCGTCCGGATGGGCATTGGCCATCCCGGCCTCAAGGAGCTCGTCCACGCTTATGTGCTGAACGATTTCGGCAAGGCGGAGCAGCCCTGGGTCGAGGATCTTTGCATCGCCTGCGCCGACAATGCGACGTTGCTCGCCGCCCATGACGATGCCGGTTTCCAGAACAAGGTGCATCTCTTCATGGATGCGCGCGGCCATGGCGCGGTGAAGCGGCTCGGCGAGAAGACCCCCGAATAGATCGAGAGGTCGAGGCCTCAGCCCGTCACAGCGGCAATTGCGCGCCTGCCTTGGCGATCGTGATGCGGTTGGTAACGAGGCTCCCATCCGGCTGCCGGTTCGCCGTCAGCGCGATCTGCGCGCCCGCCGCCAGATCCGAGGCCTGCGCCGGCGCCGCCATGATGATGTTGGCATCGGCGGTGATCGTCACCTTCTGCTCGCCGCCGGGATAGCTCAGCACGATATTGGCGCCGTCGACGCGGGTAACCGTCTCCGCCACCGTCGCATTGGTCATGGTCGATTCGGGCAGGACGCTCCAGGGCCTGTGGCCCTCGCCGGTGCCGCGCATCGCCTCGGGAAAGATGAAGACCTGCACGGCGAGCAGCGATCCATCCGCCTGCGGCCGCGCGCCGACGCCAATGAAACCGCCCTTCTTGATGTCGGCGACGGAGGCCTTGACCACGCCGCCGACCGCATAGCCCGGGGCCAGGGCAACCGTGACGGCATCCCCTGCCGGGGTCTTGAGGCTCAAGGCCGAAGCCTCGACCCGTTCGACCGTACCCCGGACGCGCGTGGTCGGCGCCTGGGCCTGCACCAGGCTGGACACGAAGATGATGCCGGCGGCAAGCAGGCTGGCGGGAACACGGCGCATGACAGAGGTCTCCGAATGCGGCCCGGCATGCCGCCACAGCCTGCCCTATGTCGTGCATGCTCCCGCCATCGTCGCCATGCACGTTCGCGTGAGCCTCTAGGCTGAGAGCGTTTTCGAGCGAAGCGGACACCGGTTCGCGTGAAGAAAACGCGTCAAAACAAAGAGCTAGAGCTGTTGAACGATCCAACTGGATCGGAAATTGCTCAAGCCTATTGCAGCGCGGCATCTTGTGTTTATCGCGCCTCGCCCCCAATAAGGCGCGAACCATTCACGAGAGCATCAGCGCGACCGCGATATTGGCGGCGACGCAACGGACCAGCCATCATGGGTTTCAAATGCGGTATCGTCGGCCTGCCGAATGTCGGCAAGTCGACCCTGTTCAACGCGCTGACGCAGACGGCGGCGGCACAAGCCGCGAACTATCCCTTCTGCACGATCGAGCCCAATGTCGGCGACGTCGCCGTGCCTGACGATCGGCTTGAGCAGCTCGCCGCCATTGCGGGCTCGAAGGAGATCATCCCGACGCGGCTGACCTTCGTCGACATCGCCGGCCTCGTGCGCGGCGCCTCGAAGGGCGAAGGGCTCGGCAACCAGTTCCTCGCCAATATCCGCGAGTGCGATGCCGTTGCCCATGTCGTGCGCTGCTTCGAGGATGGCGACATCACCCATGTCGAGGGCAAGGTCGCACCGATCAACGACATCGAGATCATCGAGACCGAATTGATGCTCGCCGATCTCGAAAGCCTCGAGAAGCGCGTGCTGCCGCTGGAGAAGAAGGCCAAGGCCGGCGACAAGGAGGCCAAGGAGCTGGCCGATCTGATGAATCGCTGCCTCGTGCTGCTGCGGGAGGGCAAGCCTGCACGATTGGTGCAGGTCGCTGCCGACGAGCGCAAGATGTTCGAGACGCTCGGCCTGCTGTCGTCGAAGCCCGTGCTCTATGTCTGCAATGTCGAGGAAGCCAGCGCCGACAAAGGCAACGCCTTCTCGGAAGCGGTGAAGCTGCGCGCGGCCGAGGAAGGCGCGGTCGCCGTCGTCGTATCCGCCAAGATCGAGAGTGAGATCGCCGTCCTGCCGGCGGCCGACCAGAGGGACTATCTGGAGGCGGTAGGCCTGGAGGAACCTGGCCTCAACCGCGTCATCCGCGCCGGCTACACCCTGCTCGACCTCGTGACCTATTTCACCGTCGGCCCGAAGGAAGCCCGCGCCTGGACGATTGAAAAGGGCACCAAGGGGCCGGCCGCCGCCGGCGTGATCCATAGCGATTTCGAGAAGGGGTATATCCGCGCCGAGACGATCGCCTATTCCGACTACATCGCCAACAAGGGCGAGGCCGGCGCGCGTGAGGCCGGCAAGTTCCGGCTCGAAGGCAAGGACTATGTCGTCGCCGACGGCGACGTGCTGCATTTCCGTTTCGCCAACTGAGTCGGCTTTCCGGAGCGTCGGGCGGGGCAGCTATGCGCCGCGCTCATGAAAGATGACGAAACTGTAAGTTGAATTGCCTCTTCGTCAGGCAGATATCTCATGAACGCAGCAAGGGAGGTTCCGATGGACACTCTCGAGACCGTGTTCGAAACCGCAAGCGGCTTTGCCGGCATCCTGGCAATAGTCTCCAATGAGCTGGTTCTTGGCCTGGGCGTGGCATTTGGGCTGATCATCTGGCTTGTCACCGGACGCAGGGACGACGCAACCGATACAAAGCATCAGCCTCGGCATCTGTGAGCGGCCGGCGCAGCCTGCACGCGGCATTTGCACGGACAGGCCTTCCACCCCCGTTTCGGCGTGATACACCCTCGGCGCATTGCAAGCCGAGGGTGCGCTTCATGATCTGTTTCGAGGATTTCATTGCGGGCGAGACGGCGCAGGCCGGCAGTATCGGCATCTCGCAATCCGACATCATCGCCTATGCCTCACGCTATGACGCGCAGGACTTCCACACCGACCCGATCGCCGCCAAGCAGAGCTTCGTCGGGACCCTGATCGCCTCGGGCTGGCACAGCTGTTCGCTGTTGATGCGGCTGATCGCGGAAAATGTCCTGCTCGACTCGACCGCGATGGGCGCACCTGGCATCGACGAGGTCAAATGGCTACGGCCGGTCAAGCCGGGCGATCGATTGAGCGCGCGCCGCACCGTGCTCGAAAGCAAGGCTTCGCGCTCACGGCCGGAGATGGGGCTGGTGCGCTTCCGCTTCGAGCTCCTGAACCAGCGCGACGAACCCGTGCTCGAACAGACCAACTGGATCATGTTCGGCCGTCGCGGCTCCTCCATCGCCCCCTATCCCGGCAACTGGCTGGCGCATTCGTCGCATTATGTCCGCCCGACCGTAGAGAGCTCGCTCGAAGCACCGCGCGCGGAGATCGAGCCGGCGCGTTTCTTCGAGGAGCTGGAGATCGGCAGCAGCCATGAGCTCGGCAGCTTCCTGTTCACGGATGAAGAGATCATCGGTTTCGCCCGCTCCTTCGATCCGCAGCCTTTCCACATGGATGCGGAGGCGGCCGCCAAGAGCTCCTTCGGGCGCCTTGCCGCCTCAGGCTGGCATACCGGCTCGGTCTGGATGGCGGCGATGGTCGCCCATCGCAAGCGCCAGGTCGCAGCCAGCCTGCCCGAGACGGCGCCACGCCTGGGCCCCTCGCCCGGCTTCAGCAATCTGCGCTGGTCGAGGCCGGTCTTCGTCGGTGACCGCATCACCTATCACTCGGCGGTGACCGACAAGCGCGCCAGCGCCTCGCGCCCGCAATGGGGGCTGTTCTTCCACCACAACACCGGGGTGAATCAGCATGGCGAAGAGGTCTTCAGCTTCGACGGCTGCGCCTTCGTGGAGCGCCGCTCCTGATCAGCCCGCGATCTGCAGCGGCATCTGCGGCAGATCCAGGATCTCGATGCGATCGCGGCCGTTGCGCTTGGCCGCATAGAGGGCCTCGTCGGCGCAGGCATGGAGGCGCGTACCATCCAGCGGGCCTTCATCGGCGCAAAGTCCGATCGACACGGTTACATCAGCCAGATTCGGGTGCAACGCTCGCCATGGCGCCCGCGCCAGGGCGGTGCGGATGGCAACTGCGATCTGATAGGCCGCCTCGATCCGCATGCCACCGAACAGGATGCCGAACTCCTCGCCTCCGATCCGCGCGACGAGCGCCGTGGCCGACGAGACCTGCCTAGCCACGACATCGGCGATGGCCTTGAGGCAGGCATCGCCCACCAGATGGCCGAAGCGGTCGTTGATCGTCTTGAAATGATCGACATCGATCATCATCAGCGCAAGCGGCTGCGCCAGCGCAACGGCCTCTGCAAGGCCGGTTACGAAGCGGCGGCGGTTGGCAAGGCCGGTCAGCCCATCCGTCTCGGCAAGCTCCGCCAGCGCCGCATTGGCCTGGCGCAGGGCCTCCTGCGCCTCCAGCAGCTCCATCTGCTGGCGTTTTGCGGAAGTGATGTCGGCATGGGTGAAGAAACCGACGCCGTCGGCGCTGTGCCGCGCGATCACCCTGAGCCAGCGCTGCCCCGGCAATTCGATCTCGAAAGGCGCACCATCATAGCGCAGGCCGTTACGGATGGCGGCGCGCCAGGCGCCGGCCGGCGAGGCATCGCGCCAGCACCAGGCGATGATCTCGTCCAGCGTACGGCCGACGACGGTGTGGCCGCGCGGCAGATCGTAGAGCCGGGCGAAGGCATCATTGGCCGCGATGATGCGATCCGACGCGTCCAGAATCGTGGCGCCATCGGGAATGAAGGGCAGCGCGTCGATGATCGGCAGCGCGAATGCCGGCGAGCTGCCGGCGTGGCGCTCGTTGTCCAGCCACTGCCACAAGCGCACGCGGCCGCCATCGGGCGCGCGCAGCGAAGAGGCGCGCAGGCGGCGGCCATGATGCTTGAACTCGAACGGCTGCGTCTGGTTCTCGTGGCGAGCGACGCCCTCCGCGATGTAGCGCTCGATCTCCGGCATCTCTTCGGGCGACAGGCGGCCGCTATAAAACCGCCGCAGATTGTCGCGATAGGACTCCCCGACGAAGATCTCGCCATCATCCTCGGGGAAGAATTGCAGGAAGGTGCTGTTCCAGCCCATAGCGTTCATGCATTCATCGTACTCGCAAGCGGCAATGCCGAGCATGTCGAGCGAATCGTACAGATAGCGCGAGAGCTTCATCCCCCAGTCATTAGGCGAGAGGCCTTAACAAGCAGTAAGATGCATTCGTCGGATCAGCCGACCTTGCCGTAGCCCGTGAATTTCGCGCTCACCCGCGCCATCTCCGTGTCGTCGAGGATCGCCGGCTCCAGCCCCGCCGCCAGGATGTCGAGATACTGTCCGGCAAGGTTCTCGACCTCGGCCACGATCTGATGCGCGCCGGCAAGCGAGCCGCCCAGCGCGATGACGCCGTGATTGGCGAGCAGGACCGCCTTGCGACCTTCCAGAGCTCTGACCGCGTTTGCCGCCAGCTCCGGCGTACCGAAGGTTGCGTAAGGCGCGCAGCGGACATCCACCCCACCGCAAAGCGCGATCATGTAGTGGAATGCCGGGATGCCGCGCCGCGTGCAGGAGAGCGCGGTCGCGCGCGGCGAGTGCGTGTGCACGATCGCCTGCGCATCCGGCCGCGCCTTGTAGATCTCGACATGGAACGGCCATTCCGAAGAGGGCTTGCGCGCCCCGCCGACAACAACTCCCTCCAGCGAGAGATGGATCAGGTCGTCAGGCGCCGTCTGGGCATAGGGCAGACCTGACGGCGTGATCAGCAAGCCATCCCCGAAGCGAGCCGAAACATTGCCGGATTTCGACGGGCAGAAACCGGCCTTGTCGATCGCCTGGGCGACCGCGACGATCTGCGAGCGCAGAGCTGCCTCATTCATGCTGCGGCTCCGCGCGCGAGGTCGGGGAAGAGAGCGGCCAGCCCCTCGGCCGTGGCCGGGGCGACGCCGCGCTCGGTGATCAACGCGGTCACGAGCCGGGCCGGCGTGACGTCGAAGGCGGGATTCACCGCTGGGCTGCCGGGCGCAGCGACGCGGAACGAAGCGACCTCGCCATCTTCATTCAGGCCCGAGAGGTGCGTGACCTCGCGCGCCGCGCGCTCCTCGATCGGAATGCTGAAGCCGTCGCGCAGGCTCCAGTCGATCGTCGGCGAAGGCAGCGCCACATAGAAGGGCACGCCATTGTCATGCGCGGCGAGCGCCTTGAGATAGGTACCGATCTTGTTGGCGACATCGCCGGTCGCGGTCGTGCGGTCGGTGCCGACGATGACCATGTCGACCTGGCCGCGCTGCATCAGATGGCCGCCGGCATTGTCGACGATCACGCTATGGGGCACGCCATGGGCACCGAGTTCATAGGCCGTCAACGCCGCTCCCTGGTTGCGCGGGCGCGTCTCATCGACCCAGACATGGACAGGCAGGCCGGCATCATGAGCGCGGTAGATCGGCGCCAGCGCCGTGCCCCAATCGACAGTGGCGAGCCAGCCGGCATTGCAATGGGTCAGGATGTTGATCGGCCCGCCGGCAGGCTTGCGCGACGCGATCTCGCGGATCAGCGGCAGGCCGTGATCGCCGATCGCCCGGCAGAGCGCGACGTCCTCGTCGCAAAGCAGGGCGGCTTCGGTGTACGCGGCCTGGGCACGCACCCGGGGCTTCAGGCCCACGAGCCGGACGCGCATGCGGTTCAAGGCCCAGTGCAGATTGACGGCGGTCGGTCGTGTCGCGCCCAGCAGCGCCATCACAGCCTCCAATGCGGCATCGGACGGATCGCTCCGCATCGCCAGCGCCACGCCATAGGCCGCCGTCGCCCCGATCAGTGGTGCGCCCCGCACGATCATCGTTGCGATCGCGTCGGCCGCCTGCTCGACGGAGCCCAGCGTCACCGTCTCGAAGCGGAAGGGCAGCCTGGTCTGGTCGATGACGCAGACACGCCAGCCATCCTGCGCGAGCCAGATCGTGCGATAGGGCTGGCCGTGGATCTTCATGGGCTCAATGTCCGGAGAAGGAGACCAGCGTGCGCACCGGCACGCCGAGCCGCCTGACCTTGTCGGCCCCGCCCAGATCCGGAAGGTCGACGATGAAGCAGGCGGCCACGACCTCGGCGCCCAAGCTGGAGAGCAGGCTGACCGCCCCCTCCGCCGTGCCGCCGGTCGCAATCAGATCGTCGACCAGCAGCACGCGCTCGCCGCGTTTGACCGCATCCTTGTGCACCTCGATCTCGTCGGTCCCGTATTCGAGCTGATAGGTCACGCTGACCGTCTCATGCGGCAGCTTCCCCTTCTTGCGCACGGGGATGAAGCCGGCAGAGAGCTGGTGCGCCACCGCCCCGCCGAGAATGAAGCCGCGCGCTTCGATGCCTGCGATCTTGGCGATCTTCAGCCCGGCGAAAGGCTGGACCAGCTCGTCGACGGCGCGGCGAAAAGCGCGCGCATCCCCCAGCAGCGTGGTGATGTCGCGGAAAATGATACCGGGCCTGGGGTAGTCCGGAATCGCGCGGATCGTGTCGGCGAGGTTCATGAAAGACCGTCTCGAACGGAATGGCAGCGCCGCCTTGGTCGGGCCTTGAAGGCTCGACGTCAAGAGCGCGCCGCTTAGCCGGCCTTCAGCACCCGCCCGGCCACCGCATCGAGCTTCGCCAGCAAGGCCGGGTCGCGATACTCCGGCGCGGTGATGATGGCGTAGTCGAGCGCGTTGTGCGAACCGGCCGGACAGGGCTCGCGCTCAGCCGGAAAATCCAGCGCCAGCCGCGCCACCAGCCGGCGCGCCTTCTCGGCGTTGCCGTGCAGCACCGCGACCACCGAGGCGACGTCGACGATGGAATGCTCGGGGTGCCAGCAGTCGAAATCCGTGACCATTGCCACGGTCGCATAGGTGATCTCGGCCTCGCGAGCGAGCTTCGCCTCGGGCATCGCGGTCATGCCGATCAAGTCATAGCCGAGGCCCTTATAGGTCAGGGATTCGGCATAGGTCGAGAATTGCGGCCCTTCCATCGTCACCAGCGTGCCGCCGCGCACGAAGGCGAGATCCTCGGCCGTGGCGGCCTCGGCGATGCGGGCCTGCAGCACCGGACCGACCGGATGCGAGAAGGAGACATGGGCAGCGCACCCCGTACCGAAGAAGGTGCTCTCACGCCGCGACGTGCGGTCGACGAACTGGTCGACCAGGACGAACAGGCCGGGATAAAGCTCCGACTTGTAGGAGCCGCAGGCCGAGAGCGAGACGAGGTCGGTGACGCCGGCGCGCTTCAGCACGTCGATATTGGCGCGGTAGTTGATCTCCGAGGGCGGGATCGCGTGGCCGCGGCCATGGCGCGGCAGGAAGACGATCTTGGTTTTGCCGATGCGGCCGATCCGCAGGGCGTCGGAAGGCTCGCCCCAGGGGCTTTCAATGCGCTCCTCACGCAGATCGGTCAGACCCGGCAGATCGTAGATGCCCGATCCGCCGATGATTCCCAGAACGGCTTCGCTCATGCGTGATTCCTCGATGTCAGACGGGAGAGATCCATGGGCAGGACAGATCAGCTTTGTATGACGGTTGTGACGACAACCGGGCAGCCAGAGCATTGCGCAAAAATGAGCAAAGAGCGCGCCGTAACAAAAAAGGCCCCGTCGCCGGGGCCTTCCTGATCGTCACGACCCGCTCAGTGAAGCGGCGAGCCGTCGGGCATGCGGGCCCAGACCTTCTTCTTGGTGTAGTAGAGCAGCCCTGCCAGGATCACCATGAGGCTGATCCAGAACAGGCCGATGCGCTTGCGCTCCTCGAGGTGAGGCTCGGCCATCCAGACCATGAAGGCCGCAATGTCCTTGGCGTATTGATCGACCGTCTCAGGCACCGGCGACTTGCCGTCGGCCCCCTTGGGATACTCGACCTGCCCATCAGAGATCGGCTTGGGCATCGCGATCAGATGGCCCGGCATGTACTCGTTGTAGTTCTGGCCAGGCAGGAGCGGCGGAAAGCCCTGCGGCGCATCCTTGTAGCCGGTCAGGAGCGCGTGGATATAGTCCGGCCCCTGCTCCTGATACTGGGTGAAGATGTCGAAGATGAAACGCGGGAAGCCGCGCTCATAGGTGCGCGCCTTGGCCAGAACCGAGAAGTCGAGCGGATAGGCGCCGCCATTGGCCGCGCGCGCCGCCTGCTCGTTGGGAAACGGCGACGGGAAGGCGTCCGCAGCCCGGCCTGGCCGGTCGAACATCTCGCCCTGATCGTTGGGGCCGTCCTTGACCTGGAAGGTCGCCGCCAGCGCCGTGACCTGCCCCCGGGAGAACTCGGGACCGCCCGGCTGCGCCAGATTGCGGAAGCGGACCAGCGTTGCCGAGTGGCAGCTCGAGCAGACTTCCTTGTAGACCTTGTAGCCGCGCTGCAGCTGGGCGCGGTCGAACTTGCCGAAGGGCCCGGAGAAGGACCAGCTCTGCGCCGGCGGCTCGACGCGCCCTTCGGCGGCAAGCGCCGGCGGGACCGTCAGGGAGAGCGAGAGGCCCGCGGCGAGGCCGGCGAGAGCCAGGCGAAACGAAGTGGTCGTCATGGTTTCGTCAGCCCTTGGCGTTCGGTTCTGAAGCGGTGGCGGTGGCCAGGCGCGCTCCCGAGCCACCCTTCAGCGTGTCCAGCACGGAGTCGGCGATCGAGTTGGGCAGCGCCTGGGGCCGCTCGAACAAGCCGATGATGAACAGGGCGACGAAGAAGCCGAAATACAGCACCGTGAAGATCTGCGAGGCGGTGACATAGCCACCCTCCGCCGGCATGGCGCCGAGATAGCCGAGACCGATGCAGACAGCCACGAAGGCCCAGAAGAGCTGGCGCGCGATCGGCCGATAGGACATCGAGCGAACCTTGGAGGTATCGATCCAGGGCAGGAAGGCCAGCACCACGATGGCCGAGCCCATGGCGACCACGCCGCCGAGCTTGTCGGGGATGGCGCGCAGGATCGCGTAGAACGGCAGGAAGTACCATTCAGGCACGATATGCGACGGCGTCACCGCCGGGTTGGCCGGGATATAGTTGTCGGCATGGCCCATGAAGTTCGGCTGATAGAAGACGAACCAGGAGAACACGATGGTGAAAACCACCATCGCGAAGATGTCCTTGATCGTCGCATAGGGCGTGAACGGCACGGTGTCCTTGGCGACGTTCTTCACTTCGACGCCGGTCGGGTTGTTCTGCCCGACGACGTGCAGCGCCCAGATGTGCAGGATCACCACGCCGAAGATCATGAACGGCAGCAGATAGTGCAGCGAGAAGAAGCGGTTCAGCGTCGGATTGTCGACCGAATAACCACCCCAGAGGAAGGTCACGATCGTCTCGCCGATGACCGGCAGCGCCGAGAACAGGTTGGTGATGACGGTCGCGCCCCAGAACGACATCTGGCCCCAGGGCAGAACGTAGCCCATGAAGGCGGTCGCCATCATCAGCAGGAAGATGACCACGCCGAGAATCCAGAGCACCTCGCGGGGCGCCTTGTAGGAGCCGTAATAGAGGCCGCGGAAGATGTGGACATAGACGGCGACGAAGAACATCGAGGCGCCGTTGGCGTGCAGGTAGCGCAGCAGCCAGCCATAGTTCACGTCGCGCATGATGTGCTCGACCGAGTTGAAGGCCAGCGTCGACTGCGGCGTGTAGTGCATCGCCAGGATGATGCCGGTGACGATCTGCGCCACCAGCATGAAGGTCAGGATGCCGCCGAAGGTCCAGAAATAGTTCAGGTTCCGCGGCGTCGGGTAGGACACCGCCGAATCATGCATCAGCCGCACGATCGGCAGGCGCACATCCAGCCAGCGTTCGATGCCCGACTTCGGAACGTAGGAGCTATGACCACTCATGAGGAATGCCTCGGGGCTGTGTCGTCTTGGCGAAGGCGCGTCGGGCAGGGAAGACCCGCAAGGAAACCAGAGGAAGCCGGCATGGTTCAGCCGATCCTGATCTTGGTGTCGGCGCTGAACGCGTAGGGAGGCACCGGCAGGTTGAGCGGCGCGGGGCCTTTGCGGATGCGGCCGGAGGAATCGTAGTGCGAGCCGTGGCAGGGGCAGAACCAGCCGTCGAAATCGCCCTTCGGGTCGCCGGGCGAGTTGCCCAGCGGCACGCAGCCGAGATGGGTGCAGTTGCCATAGACGATGAGGAAGGGCTCGTGGCCCGGCTTGGTGCGCTGCTGGTCCGTCTGCGGGTCGCGCAAGGTCGAGATATCGACCGCCAGCGCCTCGTCGATTTCCTTCTTGGTGCGGTGCCGCACGAAGATCAGCTTGCCGCGCCAGAACAGCTTGATCGCCTGTCCTTCGGCGATCGGGGCGAGATCGACATCCATCGGCGCGCCGGCGGCGATCGTCTGCGCGTCGGGAGCGAGCTGGCTCACCAGCGGCACGACGACGGCGCCCAGGCTGACGACGCCGGCCGCGCCGGTCGCTAGCATGAGGAAGTCGCGGCGAGTGGTTTCGGTCGATGTCGTATCGGTCGCGTGCGCCACGATCCAATCCTCTGCAAGTCGCTCTGGCCCGGCAATTCATCCAAGTCTGGAATGACTCGAAATTATCGCCTGAATCCGGTCTTACGGGCGTGTCGTTACCACCGCAATGCGACGGCACGTCACTGTCGCGCTCTTTGGCATGCAGTTTGGACGAAGTCTACTGTTGCGGTGCGCTCGCCCCTCCCTCTTGCGACGCGAGGCTGGAGGCGATGCAGCAGAGATTCAAACCGAAACCATTTCGGAGTCGGTGGCGGCCAGGAATCCGCCCGATTGCCGCGACCAGAGCCTGGCATAGAGCCCGCCCCGCGCCACCAGCTCGGCATGGCTGCCGGAATCGACGATCCGGCCCTGATCGAGC
Source organism: Allobosea psychrotolerans (assembly GCF_002917105.1). Taxonomy (GTDB): domain Bacteria; phylum Pseudomonadota; class Alphaproteobacteria; order Rhizobiales; family Beijerinckiaceae; genus Allobosea; species Allobosea psychrotolerans. The sequence goes on along the minus strand of NZ_PQFZ01000001.1, from coordinate 205,100 downwards.
ACGATCAGACGATCGAGCGCGGCGATGGTGGAGAGCCGGTGCGCGATTGCGATCACCGTCTTGCCCTGCATCAGGCTGGTCAATTGCTCCTGGATCGTCGCCTCGACCTCCGAATCGAGCGCCGAGGTCGCCTCATCCAGGATCAGGATCGGCGCGTCCTTGAGCAGAACACGGGCGATCGCGATGCGCTGGCGCTGCCCGCCCGAGAGCTTGACGCCGCGCTCGCCGACGCGCGATTCGAAGCCCTGGCGGCCGTCCTGATCGCTGAGGCCCTGCACGAAATCATGGGCCGAGGCGCGCTCGGCCGCCGCGATGATCTCGCGCTCCGTCGCGCCGATACGGCCATAGGCGATGTTGTCGCCGATCGAACGGTGCAGCAGCGAATTGTCCTGCGTCACCATGCCGATCTGCGCGCGCAGACTGTCCTGGGTCACCAGCGCGATATCCTGGCCGTCGATCAGGATGCGCCCGCCGGCGACCGGATAGAGCCTGAGCAGCAGATTCACCAGCGTCGATTTCCCGGCGCCGGAAGGACCCACGAGACCGATGCGTTCGCCCGGCTTGATGTCGAGGGTCAGATCTTCGAAGAGCCCGGCCTGACGGCCATAATTGAAGCGCACATGATCGAAGCGGATACCGCCCTTGTCCACGACGAGCGGCACGGCGTCGGGCGCGTCGGTCAGGTCGTGGGGCTTGGCGATCGTTTCCATGCTTTCCTGCACGGAGCCGATATTCTCGAAGACGCCGCGCACGAGATGGATCAGCCAACCCGACATCTGCACCAGCCGCAGCACGAGGCCGATCGCAGCGGCAACCGCGCCAGGCGTCATCTCGCCATGGCTCCAGAGCCAGAGGCTCAGGCCGGCCGTCACCACGACGAGCAAGCTGTTCATCGTCTGCAGGATGACGCTGACGCCGGTGATCAGGCGCGAGAGATGCAGGAAGGAGGCGTTCCAGCGCGTCAGCGAATCGCGCACCGACGAGCGCTCGGCATCGGCGCGCGCAAACAGCTTGACGGTGAGGATATTGGTGTAGGCGTCGACGATACGCCCCGTCGTAGAGGAGCGGCCGAGCGAATTGGCCTCCGAGCGCTTCTTTGCGCGCGGCACGAAATAGATCAGCAGCGCGACATAGGCCGCAAGCCAGGCGACCACCGGCAAGGCGAGCCAGGGGCTGGTCTTGCCGAAGAAGCCAAGAGCCACCGCGACGAAGATCAACGCGTACCAGAGGTCGTCGATGACCTCGATCGTCGCGCCGCGGATCGACTGACCCGCCTGGATGACGCGCGCCGAGAGGCGCCCGGCGAAATCATTCTGGAAATAGGAGAGCGCGTGGCCAAGCGTATAGACATGGTTGCGCCAGCGGATCTGGTTGGTGATCTGCGGCACCACGACCTGGTCGACGATGGCGTGGTTGGCGAAATAGACGATTGGCCGGACGACGACGAGCAGGAAGGCCGCGCCGGCCAGAAGCCAGCCGTGGTCGCTCCAGATCGTCTGCGGCGACTGCGTTGCCAGGAGATCGACGAACCAGCCGACCATCAGATACATCAGCGCCTCGATGCCGCTGAAGGCGAGCCCCGTCAGCATGATCAGGGCCATCCAGCCCTTCACGCCCTTGATATGGTGCCACATGAAGGGCCACACGCCACGCGGCGGCGTCTCGCGCTCGTCGAAAGGCGCGAACACATCGATGCGGGTTTCGAGATAGCGGAACAGGGCGGCGAACATAATCGTCTGATTAATCCCGTATATCTTTGAAATTAAGGCGTAAACCGTTCTGGAAAAAGACTAGCCCCGGCCACACCGGGGTGAGACGGTCGAGTATCAGCTGAAGCAAAGGCCAATCACGTCAGGAGCCGCCACTCGGCAGCCGCGCCCGCAATGTGTTGTCCGGCAAGGGGCAATACAACTCCCAAGCCGCGCCGCAAGCGCGGCCGGATCGTTGCCGGGCACGGACAGCGCCCGCCCCGGTCTGAAGGGAATGAGCGTCTCGACATGCGCAGCCGACAGCCATGCCCGTCGCCAATGCGCGCTGATGCAGACTGGCTCAGGCCGAAAACACGCCATCATCCCGGACGCCTGAAGGGAGGCCCGGGACGGCGGCGTGTTTTCGGCAGAAAGCGATAAAAAGCCTGCTTTATTGCGACGCCTGCCCGGGCTCGGGTACGTCATATCCTTCGGACGCATAGGCGCCGAGCCTGTTGCGCAGGGTTCTTATCGATATGCAGAGCATATTGGCCGCATGCGTGCGGTTGCCGCCGGTTTCCCTCAACGTGGCCAGAATCAGCTCACGTTCGACATCGGCCACCGGACGCCCGACGAGATGGTCCGTGGCGTGCGGATCGGGGTTGAAATCGTGCATCACATTGTCCTTCGAGAGCCCCCAGCTCCAGCTCAGGAAAGCCGGATGAGGCCGAGAAAACGGTTAATGCTTGGTTAAACCAAGGGGCGCGCCGCCCACGGCCGGCGCTTTGCGCCAGGCATGCGGACCGGGCGCCAAGCCTCCATCCTTGCAAATCGCCTTCGGCCTTCTTGACGCCCGTCGAGCCACCGGCCCATGACGGCGGCCATGTTGCGCCTCGCCCTCTACCAGCCCGACATCCCGCAGAATGCCGGCACGATGATCCGGCTTTGCGCCTGTCTCGGCGTCACCGTCGACATCGTCGAGCCCGCAGCCTTCGACGTCTCTGATCGGCATTTCCGGCGCTCGGGCATGGATTATCTCGAACGAGCCGCGATCGCGCGCCATGATTCCTTCGCTGCCTTCGACGCTTGGCGGCGCGCGGCCGGCCACCGCCTGATCCTGGCCGAGACCGACGGGGCAACCACGCACACTGCCTTCGCCTTCCAGCCGGGCGACATCATCATGGTCGGGCGGGAATCCGCCGGCGTCCTGCCGGAGGTCTATGCGGCGGCACAGGCAAGCGTGCATGTGCCGATGCGCTTCGGCCTGCGCTCGCTCAACGTAGCGGTTGCGGCCGCCATCGTTCTGGGCGAAGCCTTGCGGCAGGTCGGTGGCTATCCAGCCGCCCGCGAGGACGGACGATGACCGAGGCTACGGCGGCGGAAGACCGCGCCAAACAAACCCAGATGGCGCTTGCAGAGGCGATGAAGCCGCGCGCGGCCACCTGGTTCGCCAGCTTGCGCGACCGTATCTGCACCGCGTTCGAGGCGATCGAGGATGAGGCGACCGGCCCTTTCCCGCCCGAGACCTCGACCCCGGGACGCTTCGTGCGCACGCCCTGGCAGCGCAGGAACCATGACGGTGCCGAGGGTGGTGGTGGCGTCATGTCGGTGATGCAGGGCCGCGTCTTCGAGAAGGTCGGCGTCCATGTCTCGACCGTACATGGCACCTTCCAGCCTGAATTCGCCGGCCAGATTCCGGGCGCCTCCGAGGATCCGCGCTTCCATGCGACAGGCATCTCGCTGATCGCCCATCCCTGGAATCCGCATGCACCGACCGTGCACATGAACACGCGCTTCGTGGTGACGACGAAGCCCTGGTTCGGCGGCGGCGCGGACCTCACCCCGGTCCTGGACCGGCGACGCTCGCAGGAGGATCCGGATGCGATCGCCTTCCACGCCGCGATGCGCGGCCCTTGCGAGCGCTTCGCGCCCATCGCCGACTATCGCCGTTTCAAGCAATGGTGCGACGAATATTTCTACCTGAAGCATCGCAACGAGCCACGCGGCATCGGCGGCATCTTCTACGACTATGTCTGGTCGGGCGAACCGGAAGGCGATTTCGCCTTCACGCAAGCGGTCGGCGAGGCCTTTCTTGGAGCCTATCCCGCCATCTTGCGCGCCAACATGACGACGCCCTGGACGGAGGCTGACCGCCACGAGCAACAGGTCCGGCGCGGCCGCTATGTCGAGTTCAACCTGCTTTATGACCGCGGCACGATCTTCGGGCTGAAAACCGGCGGCAATGTCGACTCGATCCTCTCATCGCTGCCGCCGACCGTCCGATGGCCGTAAAGTGAGCGGCGCCCGTGCGCCGCAGCCCGGTCGCGCAAAAGATTAAGGCGATATCGGCTGCTCTGCAACGATGCGGTTTGGCCGTTGGAATGGCCATCGACGATCTGCGATGGCGATCATGGCTGCGATGCCCAGCGCAACGAAAACAAGCTCGACAGCGATCGATGGCAGAGACCTTGCCCCGAAAAAATGCTGGGCGGCGAAAAGCGCCTCGTCCGCGGCAACCGAAACCACCGCACCAAATGCAAAGATCGGCAGCGATCTGCGCCCCATCCGGCAAAGGAAGCCCCGCGGATTGGCCTGGTGCAGTAGCCTTATCAAAGGTGCCCCTGGGCAGGAAATGAACAGATAGACCAGCGACAGAGCGTGCAGCAGCCGCAATGGTGACTGGTAGGTCTTGCTTCCGCCCAGCCAGAAATGATCGTTGCGCGTTGCGAACCAATCAATCGCCGCCGGCCAATGAGGCGCTATCAGCGTGACGAAAACCACATATCCCAGCACATAGGCGAACGCCAAAATCTTGAGAAAGCGCGATTGCGGCACTTCGACGCCCTGCTTGATCGCGGCTCCGAGCGCAATTCCGCATGTAAAGATCAATGTCCAGGGCAGGATCGTCAGCGCAAACGGCTCCCCGGTCAGGCTGTTGCGCGGGACCAGATCGAACTGCCCGGCCACAGCCCAGATGAGGACCGCTGGAGGAAGCGAGTACCACCATGTTCTGGAAGAGAGCCATATCAGGGCCGGACACAACAGCATAAAATACATGTATAATTTCAATACGACCGAATATCCGACACTTTGCTGAAAACTGAAAATAAGCCACAATGAACGCTCGACTTCGTTCGATCGAAGCGCATCAACAATGTCTTGATCGAATATCTTAAGGTCTCCCGTGAAATGATCGATCGACATTATCACACCCAACGTCGATAAGACGATGATGGCATTGACGAAATACAATCTTATAGCGCGCCTCCAAAGGCCAAGAGTCATGGCTTCGATCTGGAGCGTTCCATAAAACAAATAAGTCGAAACTCCCGAAACCAGCACGAAAATTTCGGCGGCATCCGACAAGCCAAGTTTGGAGAACGATATTTCTTTACTGAAACCAAGAGTGATGTGGTTGATAAAGATATTGAGAAGACAGAGTCCTCGAGCCGCATCGATGGAATGAATCCGACTCATCATTAGCCTGCAACCATCCTGGCGAAGCGATACATCGACCCTACCGGAGGTTGCAGAACAATCTATGAAGTCGCAAACCTTGGTCAGATAAAACTTGGCGTTGCGGGCGCCTAAACGACCATTGCTTCAATTCATGATTGCCGATTGGTAAACTCCGCCTCTGTCGCGGCACCCTCGAGTATCTCGACAGCCGCCTCGACAAAAGCCGCCTGCTCAACCTGCCCGGCCGGACAGCCTGCGTCGATCCAGGCGCTCCGCGCCGCCTCCAGAACGCGCCCGATCTTCGGCCCGGCCGCAACGCCATGCACCAGAACGTCGCGGCCGTTCGGCAGGAAAGGCGGCGTCCGGCCGAGATCGGCGATCAGCGCCTGCGCCTCCAGCCGCTGCGGCTCGCCGGCATTCGCCGTGAGAAGGATGAGCCCCGCGGCTACCGCATCGACCCCGATCCGCTGCGCCAGGTGACGCAGGGCGGCGAGCATCGGCGAGGGTACCTGCCCCGACAACGCCTCCAGCGCGGCCGCGATGCGCTCGATCCTGTCGAACTCCTCATTCGAGAGGCGCAATCGCTCGCGCAGCCGCAGCGCATCCTCGCCAACAGCGACAGCCAGGGCTGCCAGCCGGAAAGCGGGATGAAACGGTGCCGCCGCTCCTCGCTTCCGCCCGCCCCCATCCGCGATCGCCGCAAAACGCGAGAGGTAGGGCACGCCGCCAATGAGTGGCATCAGCAGACCCGCTCCAGCCATCGCCATAACGGCGTACGCGGCGCCCGGCGCGATCAGCAGCTTCAGCGTCTCGGCCCGCACACGCTCCCGCGACAGCCCCTCCAGCCCGGCACGTCCCGAGATGCAGGCGGCGAGCCCGGCCGGATCGGGGCCGCCATGTCCATACTGGGCATGAAACCGGAAGAAGCGCAGGATGCGCAGGTAATCCTCGCGGATGCGCTCGGCCGGATCACCGATGAAGCGAATGCGCCGCGCGGCGAGATCGGCCAGCCCATCGCCGTAGTCGTGAAGGCCGCCATGCCGATCAAGGCCCAGCGCGTTGATGGTGAAATCGCGCCGCAGCGCATCCTCGGCGAAGGCGCGCCCGAAGGCGACCTTGGCGCGGCGTCCATCGGTCTCGACATCGCGCCTGAGCGTCGTCACCTCGAAGCTCGCCCCGTCGCGGACGAGCGTCACCGTGCCATGCTCGATGCCGGTCGGAACCGCCTTGTAACCTGCCGCTCGCCCAAGCCGGATCGTCTCTTGCGGCAGCGCCGTGGTGGCGAGATCGACATCGCCGATGGGCTCGTCGAGCAGGAGATTCCTGACGGCCCCGCCGATGATGCGGGTCTCCTCGCCCTCCGGGTTCAGCGCCGCGAGCACGGCAGCAACGGCGGGGCGGGCCAGGAAGGCCGCGATCCGCATTGTCGCCGCTTGGTTCATTTGAACCGTCCCGGCACGAGCTGGCCGTTTTCCATATGCGGCGGCTCATAGGCGCCCCGGTTCCGCGGTGCGATCCATCCGGCGACGAAGAAGAAGCCGATCCCCAGAGCAAGCCCCCCGACGGAGAGCCGGAACAGATGCGGACTCCAATGCTCGACATCGAGCGGATTGCGCCGCCTGATCACGAGATAGGCCGCAAAGGCACAGAAAGGCAGGACGAAGAGCAGGAACTCCTCGATCAGCGAACGCAGCATCGGCGCTTCTTCCCAGTCAGGTCAGCCGGCGAGCCGTTCGTAGAGGTTGCGGATCATGCCAGCGGTTGCACCCCAGATATAGTGCTCCCCGAACGGCATCGCATAGTAGGTGCGATAGCGGCCTTCCCACAGGCGCCCCTCGCGATGGTGATTGGCGGGGTCGAGCAGAAAGGCGAGCGGCGTCTCGAAGGCTTGATCGACCTCATACCGGTTGATCGTCAGCGAGAATGGCGGCTCGATCAGCGCAACCACCGGCACGATGCGATAGCCCGTGCCGGTCAGATAGGCGTCGAGAAAGCCAAGCGTCCGCACCTGCTGGCGCGGCAGGCCGATCTCCTCCTCCGCCTCGCGCAGCGCCGTGACCACCGGCGAGCCGTCGACGGCATCGACCCGCCCACCGGGAAAGGCGACTTGCGCGGAATGGCTGCGCAGCGCCGCCGCACGCTGCGTCAGCAGCACGGTCGGCCCCTCCGGGCGAGCCACGATACCGATCAGCACCGCCGCCTGTATCGCGGTCGCCTCGTCGGGCATGGCAAACGGCTCGCACTGCAAGTCTTCGGGCTGCATCTCATGGTCGCCGCGCAGACGGCTGATCAGGTCGCCAAGTGCCGGCGGCTCGTGGCGCAGCCGTTCGAGCGCCAGTGCCGCGAACGCATCCGCTGTCAGGTTCAACGCCGTCATTCCGCCTCGCCGTCCTCGATCTCGCTGGCCGGCACCGCCGGGTAGAACACGCCGCCAGCAGCCACGCCGAACATCGGCAAGCCGTTGACCTCACGCACCTCGCCGAGCGCGAGCAGGTCATAGGTCACGGCCCGCGTCACCCGCGCCCAAAGATCGTGCCTGACGTGAATATAGGGTTTGAGCCCACCCTTGGCCGCGCGCTCGAAACGAATCGCATGGCCGGGCCCCGCGCTCACGACATCGTCAACTTGCGTCCGGAACGCCAGCGAGCGCCCCTCCCCCTCGCCGTCCACCGCCATCTCGACAGCCTGGAAAGGCGCGTCCTCGACCGTGATCCCGACCTTCTCGACCGGGGTCACGAGAACGTAAGCGCCATCATCCCTGCGCAGCACGGAGGAGAAAAGCTTGACCAGGGCCGGCCTTCCAATCGGCGTGCCCAGATAGAACCAGGTGCCGTCGGCAGCGATGCGCATGTCGATATCGCCGCAAAAAGGCGGATTCCAGCGCTCGACCGGCGGCAGCCCCCGGCCCTTGCCATCGCGCAGCGAGGTCAGCAGCCGGTCCATCGCGGAAACGGATTCTGTCATCGAAAACCCCGGCTGCACCGCATGCGGCATATTGGTTGCATCGTGTTCTTGCCTTGAACTCCACATAATCGTGAAGCGGAGTTTATGTGCACCGCGCCATCGGGCCCCTTGAGCCGGCATGGCGACCCGTCCACACTCAACGGCTCAAGGCCTTGTGGGTTCGGGACGGGCCGGAAGCAAAGACGCCGGGACCAGAAGACGCAAGCTGCGACGACAAGGGTGAAGGAGATCGACATGGTGGCGCAAGTCCGTGCGGCGGAGAGCAACCCGCCGATCAATCTCGACACCGGCATCGTCGAAGCGGCCGAGGCCGCGCTCGGCGCCATCGGTGCAGCGCGCAAGGAAATCGGCCAGGTCATCTTCGGTCAGCAGAAGGTCGTCGATCTTTCGCTCATCACCCTGCTCGCCGGCGGCCACGGCCTGCTCGTCGGCGTGCCGGGCCTCGCAAAGACCAAGCTGGTCGAGGCGATGGGCACGGTGCTCGGCCTGAACGCCCGCCGCGTCCAGTTCACGCCGGACCTGATGCCCTCCGACATCCTCGGCTCCGAGGTGCTCGACGAGAGCCCGGAGGGCAAGCGTCATTTCCGCTTCATCAAGGGTCCGGTCTTCGCGCAATTGCTGATGGCCGACGAGATCAACCGCGCCAGCCCCCGCACCCAGTCGGCGCTGCTGCAGGCGATGCAGGAGCACCATGTCACCATCGGCGGCGAGCGTTACGACCTGCCGGCGCCTTTCCATGTGCTCGCGACCCAGAATCCGATCGAACAGGAGGGCACCTATCCCCTGCCCGAAGCCCAGCTCGACCGCTTCCTGCTCGAGATCGACGTCGCCTATCCCGACCGCGAGGCGGAGCGCCGCATCCTGCTCGAGACCACCGGCGCGACCGAGCACAAGCCCGTCCAGGCGATGACCGCCGAGACGCTGATGTCGACGCAGCGACTGGTGCGCCGCCTGCCGGTAGGCGAGACCGTCGTCGATGCGATCCTCGACCTCGTGCGCTCGGCCAGGCCCGAGGGCGGCGACGCCGCCATCACCGACAAGCTCGCCTGGGGCCCGGGGCCTCGCGCCAGCCAGTCGCTGACGCTGGCCTGCCGCGCCAGGGCGCTGGTCGAAGGCCGCCTCGCCCCGTCGGTGGACGACGTTGCGGCGCTGGCCATTCCCGTTCTGAAGCATCGCATCGCGCTCACTTTCGCCGCGCGCGCCGATGGCGAGACCGTCGAGGGCATCATCGCCAAGCTGGTGGAACGGTTGGGATAGGAGGCGACACGACAATGCTGCGCATGCGCGTTCTCGGGACCTCCGAACGCCAACCGGCCCGACCGGTTCTCACCGCCTCGCTCGATCTCGCCGCGCGTCTGCCCCGGCTGATCCTGGAGGCGCGACGGGTCTCGGCCAGCGTGCACGGCATCCATGGGCGCAGGCGCGCCGGCCCCGGCGAGACCTTCTGGCAGTATCGCCCGCTGGTCACCGGCGAATCCGCCTCGCGCATCGATTGGCGCCGCTCGGCCCGTGACGGCCATCTCTTCGTGCGCGAACGCGAATGGGAAGCCTCGCATGCGATCTGGCTCTGGATCGATCGCTCGGCCTCGATGGGGTTTGCCTCCTCGCTCGCCCTGGCCTCGAAGGTCGACCGTGCGCTCATCGCCGGCTTCGCCCTCGCCGAGACGCTGGTCGAGGGCGGCGAGCGCGTCGGCCATCTCGGCCTGACCCGCGCGCTTGCCTCGCGCCGCATCGTCGAGACGCTGGCGCAAGCGATCTTGGTCGACGCCAAGGGCGCAGACGCCGACCTGCCGCCGGACGCGCCGCTGCCGCGTTTGGCCGATGCGATCATCATCACCGACGGCCTCTCCCCCGCCGCCTCGCTGGCCAAGCGCATCGCCACGATGGCGTCATCGGGCGCGCGCGGCCATGTCCTGCTGATCGCCGATCCGATCGAGGAGACCTTCCCCTTCACCGGCCAGGCGGAACTCTTCGACCTGGAAGACGGTTTGTCGCTCAGGGTCGGCGATGCCGGCTCCTGGGGCGAGGAATACAGGCAGCGGCTGGAAGCCCATCGTGACGCGATCAAGGAAGCCTGCCGCAAGGCGGGCTGGACGCTGACGCTGCATCGCACCGACCGGCCGGCGAGCGAAGGTGTGCTGCGCATCGCCAGCCTGATCGCCGCTTCGCGTGGCCCGGGGCGCTAGGCCATGACAGATTTGCCCGGAACCATTACGTCATCCCGGACAAGCCGCGCAGCGGCGCAGATCCGGGATCCATGGAAGGACTCCGGAGTTCTACGGTGGCTCCCGGATCCTCGCGGAGTTTATCCTTGGGCCGATCGAAGATCGGACCCGAGGGCTGCATCCGGGACGCGGTGTTTCAGTGAGAAACCGGCAAGTGAGAGGGAGCAGCCCTCATGTTGAGCTCCCTGCCGATCGCCTTCTCCGCCCCGCTGGCGCTCGCCGCGCTGGCTTTGCTGCCGGCGCTGTGGCTGATCCTGCGCGTGACCCCGCCGCGCCCGAGACGCATCGATTTTCCGCCGCTCAAGATCATGGCGGACCTCATCGCCAAACGGGAAATGCCGGCCCATACGCCCTGGTGGCTGCTGGCGTTGCGCATGGCCGTCGCGGCGCTCGCGATCCTCGCCGTCGCCGGCCCGGTCTGGAATCCGCCGCGTGAGGCCGGCCCGATGCGCGGCCCGATGCTGCTGCTGATCGATAACGGTTTCGGCGCTGCGACGGATTGGCCCGAACGGCAGGCGATCTCCGAATCCCGCCTCGCCGCCGCCGCCCGCGAAGGCCGCCCCGTCGCCATCGTCGGCCTTGCCGAGGCGCCCGGTGAAATCACCTTGTCGGAGCCTCGTGCCGCGCTCGACCGGTTGCGCGCCTTGGCGCTGCAGCCGCATGCGCCCGACCGCTCCGCCCATCTCCAGCGTATCGAGGCCTTCCTGCGCAGCGCGCCCGAGGCCGAGACCGTCTGGGTCAGCGATGGCCTTTCGATCGCGGATGACGGCCCCTTCCTCGCCCGGCTGAAGCAGGAAGCCGATGCCCGCCGGCTCTCGATCCATGCCGGCTCCCCCGGCCAGCTCGCCCTGACATCGCCCGAGAACCTCGCCGGCGCGCTTGCCGTGAAGGTGCTGCGCCCCACCGGCGCCGCCACTGCCACGGGCCATGTCCGCGCACTCGATCTCAAGGGGCTCCCGCTCGGCGACGCGCCTTTCATCTTCAACGGCTCGGACCTGCAGACCTCGGCGCGCCTGACCTTGCCGATCGAGGTTCGCAACGCCGTATCCCGGATCGAGATCGTGGGCGAGCGCAGCGCGGCCGCCGTGGCGCTGCTCGACGACCGCGCCAAGCGCCGGCGCGTCGGCATCGTCTCCGGCACCACCACCGACACGGCCCAGCCGCTGCTTTCACCGACCTACTACGTCTCGCGCGCGCTTTCCCCCTTCGCCGAGATCCGCGAGCCGCGCCCGGGTTCGACCGACCCGATCGGCGAATTATTGGCGCAAAACCTCTCCGTGCTGGTGCTCGCCGATATCGGCGCGCTCGATGGTGACACGGTCGGCAAGATCAACAGCTTCATCCAGCGCGGCGGCGTATTGCTGCGCTTCGCCGGAGCGCGGCTGGCGGCAGCGACCGATGACCTCACGCCGGTGCGCCTGCGCCGTGGCGGCCGCACGCTCGGCGGCGGCCTCTCCTGGGAGACCCCGCGCAAGCTCGCCCCCTTTACGCGCGAGAGCCCCTTCTTCGGCATCGCCATCAACGACGATGTCCGCGTCTCCAGGCAAATCCTGGCCGAGCCCGAGGCTGACCTCGCCAGGAAGACCTGGGCTGCACTGGAGGACGGCACGCCGGTCGTCACAGGCGAACGCCGTGGCGACGGCATGATCGCGATGATGCATGTCACCGCCGACACGACATGGTCGAACCTGCCGCTCTCGGGTTTGTTCGTCGATATGCTGCGCAAAGTCGTCAACCTTGCCGGAACCGGGCCGAGCGAGGCTAAAGGAGAGGATGCGCGCGTGGACACGCTGTCGCCGACCCGTGTGCTCGATGGCCACGGCGCCTTCCGCAGTCCGCCCGCGACCGCCCAGCCGGTGGCCCGGACCTTCGCCGGACGGGCGACCTTGGCGCATCCGCCAGGCATCTACGGCCCCACCGACGGCTCGCTCGCGGTGAACGCCCTGAACCCGGCCGACAGCCTCAGCGCGATCGATCTGGCAGCGCTCGGCGCGCCGATCCTGCCGGTCGACAAGCCGGTCGCGTTCGACATCCGCCCGCAGTTGCTGGTGCTGGCGCTGCTGTGCCTGATCGCCGACACGCTGGCGACGCTCTGGCTCGGCGGCCGGCTGAACATTGCGCGCCGTGCAGGGCGCGCCGCGCCGGCAGCGATCCTGCTGGCGCTCGTGCTCGTCGGCACCGCAACGCCGGAAATGGCGCGCGCTCAAGCCGTGCCGGCAGCCCCGGCGGACGACCGCCCGCCGATCCCGCGCGAGCTTTTCGCAGCGGGTGCCGTGACCCGGCTGGCTTATGTCGTCACCGGCGACAAGGCCGTCGACGACATGTCAAGGGCCGGGCTTGCCGGTCTCAACATCGTGCTCGGCGCGCGCACCGCGCTGGAACCCGGCGAGGCCGTCGGCGTCAATGCCGACCGCGATGAACTCGCCTTCTTTCCGGTGCTGTACTGGCCGATCGTGGCGGGCCGCCCGATCCCCGCCGCCGAGACCCTGCGCAAGCTCGAAGCCTATATGAAGGGCGGCGGGCTCGTGATCTTCGACACCCGCGACGCGATGAGCGCACGGCCCGGCGGCGGCACCACTCCCGAGGGCGAACAGTTGCGCCGCATGCTGCAGACGCTCGACATTCCCGAGCTCGAACCGCTGCCGCGCGACCATGTCCTGACCAAGACCTTCTACATCCTCGACGGCTTCGTCGGCCGCTACGACACCGGCACGACCTGGGTCGAGATCCTGCCCCCTGCCGGCGAGGACGGCCGCCGCCCGGCGCGTGCCGGCGACAATGTCTCGCCGATCGTCATCACCTCCAACGACCTCGCCTCCGCCTGGGCCGTCGGCCGGCGCGGCGACGCCTTGGTGCCGCTGTCGGGCTCCGATCCGCGCCAGCGCGAAATGGCGCTCAGGGCCGGCGTCAACCTTGTGATGTATGCGCTCACCGGCAACTACAAGGCCGACCAGGTCCATGTCCCGGCCCTCCTCGAGCGTCTGGGACAATAGGTCATGTGGAGCCTCTCCTTTGCCCCGCTGGTGCCGCTGCCGCTGCTGATAGGCTTGAGCCTGCTGGCTGCGCTCGCAGCCGGCGCGGCAATCGTGCTGGCGGGGCGCAGCGCCATCCTGCGCGCGCTCGCGCTCGTCATGCTGACGCTGACCTTGGCCGACCCCTCGCTCGTCTTCGAGGACCGCGAGCCGGTCAAGGACGTGGTCTCGGTCGTGGTCGACCGCTCCGGCTCGAACCGGTTGGCCGACCGCGCGGCACAGACGCAGGCCGCCCAGGCCGAGGTCGAGCGCCAATTGCGCGGCCTGAACAATGTCGAATCGCGTATCGTCGAGGTTCGCGATGCGCAAGGTTCGGGCGACGGCACCCGCCTGTTCGAGGCGCTGGCCGCAAGCCTTGCCGACGTGCCCTCCGAGCGCGTCGCCGGCGCGATCATGATCACCGACGGCCTCGCCCATGACGCCCCCTCTAATGCCGAGGCGCTCGGCCTGCGCGCGCCGCTGCATGTGCTGACCACGGGGCGCAACGCCGAGATCGACCGCCGCATCGTGCTGGTCGATTCGCCGCGCTTCGGCATCGTCGGCAAGGACCAGAACGTCCGCCTGCGCGTCGTCGAGAGAGGCGGACCGGGCCGGGCCGGGCTGACCATCCGCCGCGACGGCGAGATCATCGCGCGCCGCGAGGTCACCGCCGGCGAGATCGTGCAGGTGCCGATCCGGATCGATCGCGGCGGCCCCAATGTCGTCGAGATCGAAGCCGATCCGCTCGAGAACGAGCTCACCCTCGCCAACAACCGCGCCGTGATCACCATCGAAGGCGTGCGCGACAAGCTGCGCGTGCTCCTGGTCTCGGGCGAGCCGCATCCGGGCGAGCGCACCTGGCGCAACCTGCTCAAGGCCGACGCCAATATCGACCTCGTGCATTTCACCATCCTGCGCCCGCCGGAGAAGCAGGACGGCACGCCGATCAACGAGCTTTCACTGATCGCCTTCCCGACGCGCGAGTTGTTCCAGGTCAAGATCAAGGAATTCGACCTGATCATCTTCGACCGCTATGCCAACCAATCGATCCTGCCGCTGATCTATTTCGACAACATCGTCCGTTATGTCCGCGAGGGCGGCGCGCTGCTGATCGCGGCCGGGCCGGAATATGCCGGCTCGCAAAGCCTGTCGCGCACGCCCTTGGGCCAGATCCTGCCTGCCGTGCCGGATGGCTCCGTGATCGACGAGGCCTATCGCGCCCATGTCAGCGAACCCGGCAAGCGCCACCCCGTCACCCGCGACCTGCCGGGCTCCGAGGTCGAGCCGCCGCGCTGGGGCGAATGGCTGCGCATGGTCGGCGCCCGCGCCCGCACCGGTTCGGCCGTGATGACCGGCCCCGGCGAGCGGCCTTTGCTGATGCTGGCGCGCGAGCAGAAGGGCCGCGTCGCGCTCTTCCTCTCCGACCATGCCTGGCTCTGGGCGCGCGGCTTTCGCGATGGCGGCCCCTATCTCGATTTGCTGCGCCGGCTCAGCCACTGGCTGATGAAGGAACCGGAGCTGGAAGAGGAAGCGCTGCGCGCCTCGGCCCGCGGCGGCGTCATCGAAGTCGAGCGCCAGACGCTGGGCGACACGCCTTCCCCCGTGACCATCACGGGACCGGACGGGCAATCGCGCTCCGTGCCGCTCGAAGCCGGCCGGCCCGGCCTCTTCACCGCGCGCATCCCGACCAGCGAATTCGGCCTGCACCGCGTCGCGGCCGACAATCTCACCGCCTTCGCCAGTGTCGGCCCCGAGAATCCGCGCGAATTGATGGAGGTGGTCAGCAACCCGGCCCAGCTTCAGACCCTGGCCGAGGCCAGCGGCGGCTCGTCACGACGGATCGGCCAGGAGATCGGCTCGAACGTGACCATTCCGCGCATCGTGCCGATACGGTCCGGATCGCAATTCGCCGGCTCTGACTGGATCGGCCTGCGCATCAGCGATTCCGGCATCGTGCGCGGCGTCCAGATCTCGCCGCTCTTCATCGGCCTGCTCGGTCTGGCGCTGCTGTTCGGCGCGCTCGTCGCCGGCTGGCTGGGCGAGAGCGGGCGCAGGTTCAATCGACGCCCGGACACAGCATAACCCTGTCATTCCCGGGCGGCCCAAAGGGCCGAACCCGGAACCCACGACCGGGCGAGCGTTTTCGACGGCGCATAGCCAAGGCCTCACCCAGTCATGGGTTCCGGGTTCCCGGCTTCGCCGAGCCCCGGAATGACACGCCCCTCAGCGATACGCCATGACGGCGCCCTTGCGCTGCGCCAGCACGCCCTCGACCAGTTCGAGCGCGAGGAAACGCGCCGGGTCTGCCGGCCCCGGCAAGACGAGCTGGCCCGGCGGGATCGGCCTGAAGCCGAAGCGGGCATAATAGGGTGCATCCCCCACCAGCATGATCAGGTCGTACCCTGCGGCCCGCGCCGCCTCGATCGAGCGGTTCATCAGGGCCGCCCCGATGCCGCGTCCCTCAAAAGCCGGATCGACCGTCAGCGGCCCCAGCATAAGAGCGGTGTTGCCGCCCGCAGAAACCGGCGTCACCCTGATCGAGCCGACCAGAAACGTGCCGACATGGGCGGCGAAGGTCAGGTTCGCATCGGGCGGCACGCCCTCGCGCAGACGGAAAGCCGTGCGCGCGAAACGCCCCGGCCCGAAGGCGCGCTCATGCAGGCGCTCGATCGCGGCGGCATCGGCGGGAAGCTCATGGCGAATGGTCAAAGGCAAGGAGGTCATGACGGGCAAACCTGCGGGCGGGCAGAAACCTGCGGAGAGGATGGCGAGGACATGGCCGCGCATCGGCGGCATGCCTCGAGGGCGCGCTCAGCGCGCCGGTCGTCGCAGGGTGGAAAGGCGTTGCCCGTTCGTCATGGCGGCGGGCTGTAGCAGAGTGGCGGGCGGGCGTCCATCGGGATTGCCTCGGATGGAAGGGTCCGGCTCCGGGCCATTGCAGACATTCAAGTTCGCCGCTCTGTCCGCTCCCCCTTGTAAGCGTCGAGCAATGCCCAAAGCCGCCGCTGGTCTCCTTCGTCGATAGCGCTTTCCGCCACATTGCGAAGGGCGTGGTATTCAACTTCGTTCCGAACCGCCCCCCGCCTCAGGATGCCATTTATTTGCCTCTGAAAGCGAAGCCGGATGGTGGAAAGCGTCGGCAAATTGGCCTTGGAAAAGTGTGCGTCAACGTTTGCAATATCGGCAGGTGCAAGATGAGCCGTCGCTTCGACTAAATCACCAATTGCCATTGCGAGCCCCTGCCGTGCACGTGATGGCGCCTTGTTTGCCATTGCGTCTAGCAGCGTAATCGGGTGCGCTTCCAACGGAAGACCGGGTGGCAACGGTATAGCAAGCTCGATCATGAGAGCGCACCAAGCCCTAAGGTCGTCGAACTCTTCAGCCTTGATCGACATCTTCCGAGTCCCCGTTGCAAATCGAACAGCAGGGAAGCGGGCGGCCAATTCCCATGCTGAACGGACTTCACCAGTCCACACCCGCCATACGCCTCTCCACGACCTCCCCCAGCCTTCGCCGCGTCCCCGCCGTCGTCCCCTCCGGCAGCGCGTCGAGCGGAAAGAACCCCGACTCGGCGATCTCCAGGTCCGGCTGCTTGACGCTCTCCACCACGAACTCCCGCGCCACGAACACCGCGACATGGTCGCGCCGCGACATCGCCCTGTTGAAGAACATGCCGTGCAGCATCGCTGGCCCCGTCAGCCGGATACAGCCCTCCTCGCGCAGCTCCTTGGCCAGCGCCGCCTCGAGCGTCTCGCCGACCTCGACGCCGCCACCCGGCAGGTGCCAGCCGGGGGTGTAGGTATGGCGGACCAGGAAGACGCGGCCTTCGTCGTCCAGCACCACGGCCCGCACGCCCAGCGTCATGCCTCGCACAATGCGGAAATAGAGGTGCAGCAGCCGGCCAAGCATCTTTTGCGGCAAGCTTCGACCGGTCTCGGCCCCCGGCGGCCGGTCAGAAGGGGGCTCTGATGTGCGTTCCACGGTCATGGACTCGTCAAATCCAAACGAACTCCTAATTGTCTATGCAAATAACGCATGGCAGAGGCCCGTTTCCGGTTCCGTTACGTCACAAACGCGCCGCAAACGAGGCAGAGAAGACAGCCTCACAAACAGGAACTCCCGTCATGCTACTCTCTTTCATTATTGCTCGCCTGCGCGCCAAGCCGGCCTATGTCTGGAAGCCCGCCGTCACCCTGACCGATTCGTTCATCGTCTCCGAACTGACCGGCACCGCCAACTGAGCCGACCAGCGCGAGGCTTGCGTCGCTATCGACGCATCTTTCGCGCTTGACGGCTGGCGGGCGGCAAGGGCAAGCGCTTAGGCTGTGTTCAAGCTCGCGCATCTGTCCGACCCCCATCTCGGCCCTCTCGCCGGTTTTTCGCTGCACCAGCTCCTGGGCAAGCGTGCGACGGGCTATGTCAATTGGCGGCGCAAGCGGCGCCACGCCCATGACATGAACGTGCTGGCGCTGATCGTCGCCGATATCCGTGCACAGGCGCCCGACCATGTCGCCTGCACCGGCGATGTCGCCCATATCGGCCTTCCCAACGAATTCAAGACAGCCGTCACCTTTCTCGACACGCTCGGCCCCCGCGATTCCGTCAGCTTCGTGCCGGGCAATCACGACGCCTATGCCCCCTCATCCCTGAAGCCGCTTGCCAGCCATCTCGGCCCGTGGTGCGCCGATGACGAGGGCGCGGCCGGCTATCCCTGGTATCGTCGTCGTGGCCCGGTCGCGCTGATCGGCCTCAACAGCGGCATTCCGACCCTGCCTCTCATGGCGACGGGGCGCCTCGGCCAGGCGCAGATCGCCAAGGCCGAGGTCCTGCTGAATCGGGCCCGCGACGAGGGGCTGATCCGTGTCGTGCTGATCCATCATCCTCCCTATGTCGGCGGGGCGCGGCGCGCGCGCGAGCTCGTCGATGCCGAGGCTTTCGAGGCGATGCTCGCGCGCAGCGGCGCCGATCTGATCCTGCACGGCCACAACCATACATTCTCGCTGGCCTGGCGGCCGGGGCTGGGCCGCGACGTGCCCATCGTCGGCGTGCCCTCGGCCTCGATCGGCCCGCTTGGCCATGGCGAGAGGGCGACCTGGCATCTGTTCAAGATCGAGGGCGACGCAAGCGCCCCCCAGATCAGCGTCGAGCAGCGCGGCTTCGAGGCCGACGGCACCGTGATGCTGCGCCAGGACATCGCGCTGCACGCGAAACCGGTCTGAGCGGTGTCATCCCGCACGCGCTGCGGCATGCAATGCCGCCGCGCAGATGCGGGACCGCGCGACGATAAGGGCGCCTTTTCCTGATGACGGTCCCGTGTCTGCGTAGCGGCACTTCGCGCCGCGACGCGCACGGGATGACGCTCTGCATCAGACGCAACGCCCCCCCATCAACCTCCGTGAGCACCGGAAGCGCAGAACGTCGCGTCAGGCGGCCGCGATGGCGGATTGGCAGGCCCTCTCAGATGCAGCGCCCGCCGTCCACGGCCAGCACCGTCCCCGTCACCATCTCGGCATCGTCCGAGCAGAGATAGAGCGCCGCATTGGCCATGTCCTGCGGCGTCGAGAGCCGGCCCCAGGGGATCGTCGCCTTGAACTGTGCGCGCTTCTCCGGCGTGTCCTCGCCCATGAAGGTCGCGAGCAGCGGCGTCTCGCCTGCAACAGGCGCAATCGCGTTGACGCGGATGCGGTCGGGCGCAAGCTCCACCGCCATCGATTTCGAGAGCAGGTTCACTGCCCCCTTGGAGCCGTTATACCAGGTCAGGCCCGGGCGCGGCCGAATGCCGGCGGTCGAGCCGATATTCAGGATGACGCCGCCGCCATGCTCGCGGAAATGCGGCACGGTCGCGCGCGCCATCAGGTAAATCGACTTCACGTTCACCGCGAAGACGCGATCGAACTCCTCCTCGGAGACATCCAGCATCGGCTGGTTGCGATGGCTGATGCCGGCATTGTTGATGACGATGTCGAGCCGCCCGAACTTCGCCAGCACGCGCTCCACCGCCTTGTCGACGCTCTTGCCCTTGCCGACATCGCAGCCGACGGCGAAGGCCTTGCGGCCGATCGCCTTGGCCGCTTCCTTGGCCTTGTCGGCATTGATGTCGAGCACAGCCACCCGCGCGCCCTCGCGCACGAAGGTCTCGGCGATGCCGAGCCCGAACCCCTGTGCCGCGCCGGTGATCAGCGCCGTCTTGCCCTTCAATCTCATCATGCTTCCTCAGGTTTTGTTGGGATCCGTTTTTCTCGGGGTCCGCGACATTGGTGAGATTTGCCGCCGGCAACAAATGCGTTTTCGCGATTGGGCGGAGACGGAAATTGTATGGCGGACAGGGCGCGGGGAACCCCTCTCCTGTAAGGAGAGGGGCAGGGGTGAGGTGTAGGCCCCTGGACCAGTGGAGTAAAAACCTCACAGCGTGGCTGCGGTGAGGTCACAGCCAAAGCGTCAAACGGCCGACCCCTCACCCTGCCCTCTCCCACCAATCTCGGGCCTGCCCGAGATTGGCAGAGATCGTGGTCCAAGTCGGAAACATCCGACTTGGATGGGAGAGGGTTCCCCGCGCTTGTCTCGGCAAAGGCTGGGTCTCACGCCCCCAACTCTTCCTGCAACATCTCCAACGCCAGCCAGCGCTCTTCCGCCTGCGCGATCTCGCGCGTCACCTCCTCCAGCCGCATCGTCGCCTTGGCGAAAAGTTTGGGATCGCGCGTATAGAGATCGCCCGAGAGCGCCTGGCTGAGCTTGGCGGCTTCCGCCTGCAGAACCTCGATGCGCTTGGGCAAGGTTTCCAGCGCATGCTTCTCGTTGAAGGAAAGCTTGCGCTTCGCGGCCGGCGCAGGAGCGGCTGCCACCATGGACTTGTCCTCGGTCGGCGCCGCTTTCCCGGGAACCGCCCTCACCTTCGCGCCGACGCCGCGCCCGCGCTGCGCCAGCATGTCGGAATAGCCGCCGGCGAATTCCGTCCAGACGCCGTCGCCATCCGAGATCAGCGTCGCCGAGACGACACGGTCGATGAAGTCACGGTCATGGCTGACCAGCAGGACCGTGCCTTGATAATCGGCCAGAAGCTCCTGCAGCAGGTCGAGCGTCTCGAGGTCGAGATCGTTGGTCGGCTCGTCCAGCACCAGGAGGTTGGAAGGCTTTGCCAGCGCCCGCGCCAGCATCAATCGACCGCGCTCGCCACCCGAAAGCGCTCCCACCGGCGTGCGCCGCTGCAGCGGCTGGAACAGGAAGTCCTTCATATAAGCGATGACATGACGCGGCGTGTCGCCGACCATGACCTGGTCGGAACCACCACCGGTCAGCGCATCGCCGAGCGGCGTCGCAGGGTCGAGACTTTCGCGGCGCTGGTCGAGCGTGACCATGTTCAAGGAGACGCCGAGCTTGACCTTGCCGGAATCGGGCGCGAGCGCGCCGGTCAGCAGGTTGATCAGCGTGGTCTTGCCGGCGCCATTGGGGCCGACGATGCCGATCCGGTCGCCACGCGCCACGCGCAGCGACAGCGACTTCACCACCGCGTTGTCGCCAAAGGATTTCGCGACGTCGATCGCCTCGATCACGAGCTTGCCGGAGGTCTGCGCCTCGCTCGCCTCGAGGCGGACATTGCCGACGACATTGCGGGCCGTGCGGCGCTGCTCACGCAGGCCATGCAGTTCACCGAGGCGGCGCTGGTTGCGGGTGCGGCGCGCGCTGACGCCGTAACGCAGCCAGTCTTCCTCGCGGGCGATCTTGCGGTCGAGCTTGTGCCGGTCGAGCTCTTCCTGGGCGAGCACCTCGTCGCGCCAGGCCTCGAACTCGCCGAACCCCTTGTCCATGCGCCGCGTCAGGCCGCGATCGAGCCAGATCGTGGCGCGCGACAGCGAGGTCAGGAAGCGCCTGTCATGGCTGATCAGGACCATGGCCGAGCGCAAGGATTTCAGCTCCTGCTCCAGCCATTCGATCACGGGCAGGTCGAGATGGTTGGTCGGCTCGTCGAGCAGCAGAATGTCGGGCTCGGGCGCGAGCACCCGCGCCAAGGCCGCGCGGCGCGATTCGCCGCCCGACATCGTGGCGGGATCCTCCTGCCCGGTCAGGCCGAGCTCGTCGATCAGATATTGCGCGCGATAGGCGTCGTCGCCCGGTCCCAGGCCCGCCTCGACATAAGCGAGCGATGTCTTGTAGCCGGTAAAATCCGGCTCCTGGGGCAGATAGCGGACCGTGCAACCCGGCTGCACGAAACGGTCGGCGCTGTCGGCCTCGACGAGCCCCGCCACGATCTTCAGCAAGGTCGACTTGCCCGAGCCGTTGCGGCCGACCAGGCAAACGCGCTCGCCGGCGGAAACAGCAATCTCCGCCGCCTCGAGAAGCGGCTGTCCGCCGAAGGTGAGCGCGACGTCGCGCAGATGGAGCAAGGGGGCCATGGGGTGTCCGTGAGGGGAATGCAGGCGGGATAGACCGGCGCGGCGGCTCTGTCACGCGCCGTGCTGCGATGAGTTCGATCTTGGTGCGGCGCACAACCGCGATTATCGTAAGCGCAGGAGCCCCTTTCGAACGAGCGCCCACCCGGAGTGCCCCTTGGCCAGACCGAAGCGACAGCGAGATGAACGCCCGGCCCGCATGGGCGACAATGGCGGCCCACCGCTCGATGAGCCGCCACCATATGAGCCGGAATGGGGCAAGGGTGAGATCAACCGCTATTTCGAATGGCGCACGGCCCATCGCCGGGCCTGGCGCAAGCCGCCGGCAATCGCGCTGCGCCGCGAGGAGCGCGCCGAGGCGCTCGGCCTGACCTATGAGGAATATACGCTCGAACTGCTGGAGCGCGGCCGCCATCCACAGCCGGAGGATGTTGCCGGCATCAAGGCCAAGCGCGCCGAGAGACGCCGCTCCGGAGGTGTCGTCGGCCAGTCGCTGAAGGGATTGCGCTTGAAATAGAGCAACCACCCGAGATGGGGAACCCGGTTTTTTTCGCAGGAGCAAGTCTCTGAGCTTTCAGGCGCCGAACTTTCGCCGCATGAAGCGCGTCGCCGGCTTCTCGAAGGCGCGGTGGACCAGGAGCGCCGCAACGACTGCGCCCGCCAGAGCCATGATGATGAAGAGCGGCGGCGATCCCAGACCTAGGCGCTGGAACAGCTCGCGCAGGCCCCGAATGACGAAGGGGTGCACCAGATAAAGCGCATAGGACGCGTCGCCGACGAGCGCCAGCCAGCGAACCGGCATTGAGGGCTCCTCCCGCCGCCTGCCGCATGCTGCCGCCAGCACGAGCAGGGCCGCGGCCGAGCCGCGCCATGCAAGCGCCGCCCAGGGCGCATCGCTGCCCGGCATCTGGGCCGCGACCAGGAGCAGCGCCACGCCCAGCGCCGCGACCGCGGCGCGCGCGGCGAGCCCCAGTCGAAAGCCGCGCCGCCACAGCAGGGCGATCCCCATCCCGGCCACGAATTCGAGCACGATCGGCTGGCCCCAGAAGCGCAGCGGCACGGCCAGCGGTCCGGCCAGTCTCTCGGCCGCGACCAGCGCCACCAGGGCCAAGGTGATGGCCGGCAGCGTCCAGGCGCGCGGCAGCAATAGCCCCAGGGTGAAGAGGGCGTAGAACAGCATCTCGTAGTTCAGCGTCCAGCCCAGTGAATAGACCGGCTGGACGAGCCCTATCGTCGAGATCGTGGGCCAGAACAGATAGGAGCCGGCGATCTGCGCCAGATCCGGCGCGCCCGAATTCAGTGCGCCCGGCAGAACCAGGCCAACGAGCAGGAACAGCGTCGTCGCGGCCCAGTAGAGCGGCACGATGCGCGCGAGCCGGCGCTGCAGGAAGAGCCTCGCACCATCCGCCCGGCCGAAGAGATCGGCGGAGGCATGCACCATGATGAAGCCGGAGACGACGAAGAAGATGTCGACGCCCGCCATCCAGGGCAACAGCAGCGAAGGCGAGAATCCGGTGCCGCTGCGCGCCGCCAGCGCAATCGCATCATACTGGACATGGTGCACGGCGACCATGAAGGCCGCAGCCGCGCGCAGGGCCTGGATGCCGTAAAGCTGGAACAAACCGGAAAGAGCCTCAGACGCGCGAAACCGACGCGTTCACGCAAACCACAGCCGCGTAGGGTCGTCCAGTCCGAACCGCGCCGGAGCGGCGGCGATGGCGGCCAGCCCCTGCTCGGCGGCATCATGTGTCGTGATCACATGCAAAGCGAAACGCTTCGCCAGATCCTCCATCGGCGGCTTGCCATGGAACACGGCCTGGATCGTCGCGAGATCGGCCAGCGGCAGCAGCCGCGGCACGATGCCGCCAGCGATATAGACACCGCCCGTCGCCTTGAAGGCGAGCGCGAGATCGCCTGCGACCCGCGCCAGCAATCGCCAGAAGCAGATCACCGCCATCAGCGCGGCAGGGTCGCCGTCGAGCGCCAGCGTCGTCACATCAGCGGCGCTGACATCGGCCTCCAGCATGCCCGATTGCTTCGCCACTGCGCGATGGAAACGCAACAACCCGTCGCCGCTGAGCAGCCCCTCGACCGTGACGCGCGGCTGCTCGGCGGCAAGCGCCGACCAGAGCTTGTGCTCGGTCGGGTCTTCCGGGCCGATGCCGATATGGCCGGCCTCGGTCGGCACCAGGACGCCGCGCTCGCCCCGCATCAGGAGCGCGGCGGCGCCGAAGCCCGTGCCAGGCCCAAGCACGAGCCGGAGCCCTTCAGGCTCCGGCTGGCCCGGAACCAGCGTCGTCAAATCCGCCTCGCGCAATACGGCGAGCGAAGCCGCCAGCGCCTCGAAATCATTGACCAGCAGGCCTTGTTCGAGCCCGAGCGCCTTGGCGAGCCGCGGACCGTCGAAATGCCAATTGGCATTGGTGAGCTGCGCCTCCCGCCCGTCCAGAGGACCTGCAACGGCGAGGATGGCGCTGCGCGGCCGCTGCACCAGCGTCGACAGCACAGCCTCCAACGCCGCCTCCGGCGTCGGGTGAACGCCTGTGCTGATCCGCGCCAGGGGTTCGTGCTGCGCCCCTTGCGCGGATACGAGCGAAAGCCGGCAATTCGTGCCGCCGATATCGGCGACCAGAACCGGATGGGCGAAAGGCGAGGTCACGCCGGCTTCCTGAAATCGGAGAACCAGCCGAGCCCTTCGAGCGTGCCGGCCGCCGGCCGGTACTCGCAGCCGACGAAGCCCTCATAGCCGAGCCTGTCCAGCTCATCGAACAGGCGCGGATAGTCGGGCCCCGAAGCGTCGGGCTCGTGGCGGCCATTGGCACGGGCGATCTGGACATGGCCGATGAGCGGATAGAGCGCCTTCAGCTTGCCGGAGACGTCGCCATGGATCAGCTCGCAATGATACATGTCGAACTGCAGCCTGACGTTCCGGCGCCCCGACTCGCGAACATAAGCTGCCGCCTGGTCGAAATCATTGAGGAAATAGCCGGGCATATCCTTGCCGTTGATCGGCTCCAGCAGCAGATCGATGTCGTGCTCGGCCAGCTTGTCGGCAGCATAGGCGAGCGCTGCGCGATAGGCCTTCTGCGCGGCGGGGTCCTGCGGATCGGCATGGCCCGCCATCATGTGCAGGCGCTTGACGCCGGTTTCATGGACATAGGGCAGCGCAGCCTCAATACCCGCCCGGAACTCCTCCTCGCGGCCGGGAATCGCTGCCATGCCGCGCTCACCCTTGGCCCAGTCGCCCGGCGGCAGGTTGAACAGCGCCTGCTCGACCTCGGCGCCGGCGAGTGCCAGGCCGATTTTTTCAGGCGCATGCTCATAGGGAAACAGGAACTCGACCGCCTCGAAACCGGCATCGGCCGCAGCCTTGAAGCGGTCGAGGAAGTCCCACTCGGTGAACATCATCGAGAGATTGGCGGCAAAGCGCGGCATGTCGGCCTCGAGGCTGGATCAGGGTGGGCAAGCTAGCGCGAAGCGCCGCGGCCGTCATGATCAAACGCAACCGGGCAGCTTGCGTTCCGTCCGCCAATCCCATCCGCGCCGCTATCCCGGGCAAGCGGCGAAGCCGCGCCGACCCGGGATGACGGTGCGGATGTAGAAGCAGATCTACTTCTTCTCCGCCTTAACCGGCGGGTTCGGGTCCTTCGAGAAATTGCGGAAGACCATGTCGGGCGAGGAGGTGTTGTGGCGCGAATGGGTGGTTCGGCCCATCCAGATATCGGTCGCCTTGCCCCCGGTGAACGGCATCAGCGGCTCCTCGCGCCAGCCCTTGGCGCCGGGCTCGCGCACCGCGATGCGGGCAACGTCGTTGTTGAACTCGGTGACATACATCGAGCGCAGCGCCACGAAACCCTTGCCGCCGGTCACCGGCTTGTCGAGCACCGCGTCGAGCACCATGCGGTTCTCGTCGACGCTGTCGAGCTTCAGGCTGCCGGACGAACCGTCCTTGAAGCTCAGCTTGAAGGTGGTGGTCTTGGGATCGAACTCGATCTCCTTGATGTTCACGACCGGGCGCCCATCGGTCTCGATCGGCCCAAACAGGAAGGACGAGCCATAGGCCGAAGACGCGAGCTGCTGCGGCGGCATCGGTCTGGCGCGCCAATAGCCGTCCTGCGGATAGACCACGAGCAATTCATGCGAACGATCCTTGCCGAGCTTCCAGAGCTGGACGAGGTGCAGGCCCTTCTCGACCCGGTCGCCGACCCTGAAGGTGGTATCGGCAGGGCGCCAGAAGGTCGGGAAGGTGTAGCCGACGAGCCAGTAGTCGATGCTCTCGTAGAAGGTGACGCGCCGGGGCGGCACCGGGGCTGCGAAGGAGGGATCGCCCTTCATCTCGCAATCGGTCCAGTCCGCATCCCAGTTATCGCGCAGGAGACCTGCATTGTAGGCAGGATGCGCCGCCTCGATCTGGAAGCGCCGCACCTCGGGTGAGATCGCCTTGATGGTGACGTTGTCCTTCTCGGCGCAGAGCACCGGCTCGGACTCGTTCTTGACCTCGACGGCGACATCGCCGGCGGCGAGAGCCGGACAAGCGGCGCAGGCCAAGGCGAGCGGCAGGATCACGGAGCGCAAGCGGGAGAGAAGGGTCATCATCGATATCAACTCGTCAGCATGGCGTAGACATCGCCGGAATTGGCGGAATGAGGCAGGTCGCGCAGGAAGCCGCCGATCGCCTCCGCGCTCGCCGGCTCGGCGAGTTCGAGGCTCTGGCTTTCGCCGAGCGCGACATTGAAGCGATAAGGTCCAAGCGTATCCAGCAGCGCCAGGCAAGCCTCCGCAACGTCGCGCTGGATCGTCGTGAACTCGAAGGAGATCACCGGCACGGCCTTGGTCAGCCCCGCCAGCACATGCGCCTCGAAGCCCTCGACATCGATCTTGATGAGCGCCGGCAGGCCATGGCGCCAGATCAGCTTGTCGAGCGTCGTGCAGGGAACCGTGATCTCATGGTCCCAGACCTGCCCTTCCCAGCCACCAGCCCCTTGCGCAGCGCCGACGAAAGCCGGCGAGGCTGTCGAGACCGTTGGGTTGGCGCTGTTGATCTGCAGCGTCACGGCTCCTTCATTGTCGCCGCAGGCGGCTTCGATCAGCGTCACCTGCGGGTCGCGGCCATGAATCAGGCGGATCGCGCGCGCCGGCCCCGGCTGCGGCTCCAGCGCCACGACGCGCGCGCCCAGCCGGCGAAACGAGGAGACCCGGTCCCCGACATGCGCGCCGATATCGAAGGCGAGATCGCCTGGTTTGAGGAAGCGCGCATACAGCGCGTCCATCGCGGCGTTGCGCGCAGTATCCCCGTGATAGACCCGCAAGGAGCGCGAAACCGCCTTGGCCATGCCCTTCGGATAAGTAGCTGGCCTCATCGTGACGCCTCATTTGCGATCGCCGGGAGATTTGCGATCGCTAAGAGCTCGACCGGCGGGTCGAAATCCTCGGGGATCCCGCAAAGCCCGCTCTGCGCGAACCATCTCCCCAGTGCGGGCATGGCCGTGAGCATGGCGAAGGGGATCGCCAGCACATAGCCTGCGGTCAGCGGCAGCGACCAGAGCAGCACGGTCGGCGAGAGCAGCATCAGCGCGCCGAAGATGTAGAGCCCAAACAGCAGGTGCGGCCACAAGCCGGCGAGGGCCGTGGCGAAGGACAAGGCATGCGCATCGCGCGATTGGCCGTTCCAGCCGATCCTGGCGCGTCCGAAGGCGAGGCCGACCATGAACAGCGTCGTCCGGAAGGTCGAGACCGCGCCTTGCAGGAAGGCGAAGACGATCTCGATCAGCGCCGAGGCGACGAAGCGCCCGGTACCGCCATAGCGCCGGGTGCCGCCCCTGGTCAGCAGAATGTCGATGAAGCCTGCAAGCTTCGGCGACAGATACATCGCGAAAAACAGCACATAAAGGGAAGCGGCCAGGCCCGCGGGATAGCCCGCGATGCCGGCATCCTCGATGACCTTCACCGGCACGAGCGCGATCATCAGCGTCCAGGCTGGTAGCCCCAGGAACATCAGGATCGCCCAGACCAGCTGGAAGCGGCTCATCGGCTTCAAGCCGGGCAGGTCGAGCAATTTGAGATATTGCAGGTTGCCGAGGCACCAGCGCAGGTCGCGCTTGGCGAATTCGAGCATGGTCGGCGGGTTTTCCTCCCAGCTTCCCATCTCCTGCGGCAAGACACGGACCTCATAGCCGGCGCGGCGCATCAGCGTCGCCTCGACCTGATCATGGCTCATCACCATCCCGCTGAGCGGCCCCTCGCCGGACAGAACCGGCAGATGGCATTCATCGCGGAAGGGAGCGATCCGCACCATGGCGTTATGGCCCCAGAACGGACCGCAATCGCCGATCCACCAGGCCGAGCCCATGGTGTAGGGCCGCATGCCCTGGCGCATGCCGAACTGGAAGATGCGGGCAAAGGCCGACCGGCTCGGCATGCCCACGACCAAGCTTTGCAGGATACCGAGCTTCGGATGCGCCTGCATCATCCGCGCCAGCTTCACGATGGCATCGCCCGACATGACACTGTCGGCGTCGAGCGGCAGCATGACCTCGTAGCGATCGCCCCAGCGCTCGCAGAAATCCCTGACATTGCCCGCCTTGAAGCCGGCATTGTCGGTGCGGCGGCGATAGGTGAGGCGCGCGGTCGCGCCGATCTCGCTCGCCCATTGCGCCGCGAGCCGGTCTTCCGTCGCCGCGACAGCGGCATCGCTCGTATCCGACAGCACGAAATAATCGAACCAGGCGCCTTGGCCCGTCGCCTCGACGCTGTCCTTGACCACGCGCAGCCGGCGGAAGGCGCGTTCCGGATCCTCATTGCGCAAGGTCATCAGGATGGCGGTGCGGATCGCGATTGGCGTTGCGGCCTCGCCGTCGGCTGCGAAGGGTGCGACCTGGTCGAGCCCATCGTCGGCGCCGTGCAGGAGCCAGAGGCCGATCACCGCGTTCCAGAAACCGAGCACCGTCCAGGGCGCACCGAACAGGAAGGCGACGAAGATGGCCACATCCGTCACCGTCCAGCCGCCGACCCCGAGCACACGCCCCAGCCCCAGCAGCAATGCGGCAAGCGTGACGATGTTCAGCGCCAGCACGAGCCAGCGCCGCGCGCTCAGCGTCGCCGTCGCCTGCACCCCCGTCGGCGTCAGGCCCCGCAGGCTCTCGGCCTCTTGCGCCGCCGACTGGAACGTGGTCGGAGCGGGGCGCTGGTTCATGGCGGTCTCTGTCATGATATCAGTCGAAAGGCCTGCGGTCGGTAAAGGCTTGCGGTAAAGGCTTGGTCGGGAACAGGGATCGGCTCGATATGGCGAAGGAGCTAAAGCCGGCAACCGTAGCGAGCGCAAGCGCGAAGGCGACCGCTCTCTGGTATATTTCGCCGCGTGAATGCGCCCTGAACGCCGATGCTTTTCCCGAGGCCGGCCCGCAAGATTGTCGCATCCGCACGCTCTGGAGCGGCATCAGTCGCGGCACGGAGCGTCTCGTCCTGGAGGGCCGCGTGCCGGCCTGCGAATATGAGCGCATGCGTGCCCCCTTCCAGGACGGGGAATTCCCCTTTCCGGTGAAATACGGCTACTGCGCGGTGGGCCAGGTGGATGCAGGCCCGCCCGGCATGCTCGGCAAGACCGTCTTCTGCCTGCATCCGCATCAGGACCATTTCACCGCGCCCAGCGACCGATTGACGCTCGTGCCCGAGAATGTGCCGGCGCGCCGGGCCGTACTCACCGCCAATATGGAAACCGCGCTCAACGCGCATTGGGATGCGGGCTCCGGCCCCGGCGACAGGATCGTCGTGGTCGGCGGCGGCGTGCTCGGGCTGCTGGTCGCGTGGCTCGCGGCCCGGCTGCCGGGCGCGCAGGTGACGCTGGTCGACATCGATTCCGGCCGCGCCGCGCTTGCCGCCACGCTCGGCTTCGGCTTTGCTCTGCCAGCGGATGCGCCCGGCGACGCGGATCTCGTCTTTCATGCCAGCGGCTCGGGCGCGGGGCTGGCGACTGCGATCAATGCCGCCGGCTTCGAGGCCCGTATCGTCGAATTGAGCTGGTATGGCGAGGGCGCCGTCCCCGTTTCGCTGGGCGGCGCATTTCATTCCAGGCGCCTGCAATTGATCTCGTCGCAGGTCGGACAGGTCGCGCCTTCGCGCCGTCCCCGCTGGAGTTATGCGCGCCGCAGCCAGGCCGCGATGGCGCTTCTCGGCGACGATCGCTTGGATGCGCTGATCAGCCAGGAGATCGCCTTCGCGGATGCCCCGGCGCTGCTTCCAGGCATCCTTGCCGCCGATTGGTCGGGCCTGACCGCCGTGCTGCGCTATTGACCTGACCCCGCGGCTTTGGCCAAGACAGGCCGGTCAGCTGACAAGAGCAGGATGCGAAAGAGCGGGAACCGGCTTTTCGCATTGATCCGTCTCTAGCCGCCGGCCTGCAGGAGTCGCATCCATGTTTTCCGTCGAAGTTCGCGACCGCATCATGATCGGCCATTCGCTGCCCGATCCGTTCTTCGGCCCGGCCCGCAACATGCACGGCGCGACCTTCATCGTGGATGTCGCCTTCTTTCGGGAGCGGCTGACGCGGCATAATGTCGTCGTCGACATCGGAGCCGCGCTCGAGGTGCTGAACAGGACGCTGAAGCCGCTGAACTATCAGAATCTCGACGCGCTGCCGCAATTTGCCGGCGTGCTGACCACGACAGAATTCCTCTGCAAGCACATCTTCGACGCGATGGCGCAGGCCGCGG
Source organism: Allobosea psychrotolerans (assembly GCF_002917105.1). Classification (GTDB taxonomy): domain Bacteria; phylum Pseudomonadota; class Alphaproteobacteria; order Rhizobiales; family Beijerinckiaceae; genus Allobosea; species Allobosea psychrotolerans. Next base: position 174,658 of record NZ_PQFZ01000001.1, on the reverse strand, counting down.
CCTCCGGAGCGCTCGGCGAGGATGGAGCCGGCCTGTCCCGCATCAAGGTGACGCTGCACGAGACCGATCTGGCGCGCGCTAGCTATGAGGGCGCGCTCGCGTGAGCGGCATCGTCCTCGCCGTCCCCGGCGACATCGACCTGCCGACAGGCGGCTATGGCTATGATCGCCGGCTGCTCGCCGAATGGCGCGAGATGGGCATCGCGGCGCGCCACCTCGCTCTCCCCTCTTCCTTCCCGAACCCGACGCCTGGCGACCTCGCCGAGACCGGGCGGTTGATCCTGTCGCAGCCCTTCGATGCGGCCCTGTTGATCGACGGCCTGGCCTATGGCGCCTTCCCCGAAAGCATCGCGGCAGGTCTCGCCGGCCGCGTCGTGGCGCTCGTCCACCACCCGCTCGGGCTGGAAACGGGCTTGCGCCCGGAGCGGGCCCGCGCATTGCTGGCGGGCGAAGCGGCTGCCTTGCGCTATGCTGGCGCCGTCATCGTGACCAGCCCGGCTACCAAGCGCATCCTGGTCGCCGATTTCGGCCTCGCCGAGGACAGGATCACCGTCGCGCTGCCCGGCGTCGATCGCGCGCCCCGCGCCAGCGGCAGCGCCAATGGCAGCCCGCTTGCCCTGCTCGCCGTCGGCTCGCTCGTCCCGCGCAAGGGATACGACGTGCTCGTCGCCGCCCTTGCCGATCTCAAGGACCGGAACTGGCGGCTGACGATCATCGGCGCCTCCGACCGCGCACCCGATACGGCCCGCGCACTCCAAGCGCAGATCGAGGCGGTCGGGCTTGAGGACCGCATCTCGCTGGTCGGAGCCGTGGACGCGAACACCCTGGCCGAGGCCTACGACAAAGCTGACCTTTTCGTCATGCCTTCCCTGTTTGAGGGCTACGGCATGGTGCTGACCGAGGCGCTGGCGCGCGCTCTGCCGATCCTGTGCACGACCGGCGGGGCGGCCGCCGAGACCGCACCGGATGCTGCCGCACTCAAGGTTCCACCCGGCGATATCGCTGCCTTCACTGAGATGCTAGGCAAGCTCATCGACGATCATGCGCTTCGCGAAGGCATGGCGAATGCAGCCTGGGCCGCGGCTGACGATTTACCGCGCTGGCGCGATACCGCGACGATCGTCGCGCAAACCTGTCGGAAGGTGATGTGATGGGTGGTTTCTCCCCCGAATGGCTGGCGCTGCGCGAGCCGGCCGACCATGCAGCGCGCAATCCGGAGCTGCTTGCGGCCGTCGGTGCGCATTTTGCGCCCAAGACCTCGATTTCGATCGTCGATCTCGGCTGCGGCGCCGGCTCCAATCTGCGCGGCGCCTTCTCCGCCTTGCCCGCGCGCCAGCACTGGACGCTGGTCGACTTCGACCAGCGCCTGCTCGACGCCGCGCGTGAAACCCTCGGCCTCTGGGCCGACGAGGCGCGCGACCAAGGCGAGGAACTCGTCCTCGCCAAGGCCGGCAAGTCGATCACGGTCGATTTCCGCCAGGCAGACCTGATGAAGGACCTGGAATGGGTTCTCGGCTGGCAGCCCGATCTCGTCACCGCCGCCGCCCTGTTCGACCTGACCTCGAAACGCTGGATCGAGCGCTTCGTCGCGGCGCTCGCCAGCCAGCGCCTGCCGCTCTACACCGTGCTGACCTATGACGGGCGCGAGAAATGGCAGCCAGCCCATGAGGCCGACGCCAGGATGCTCGCCGCCTTCGCGCATCACCAGCGCACCGACAAGGGTTTCGGCCCGGCGGCCGGCCCCGACGCAACGGAGGTCATGGCGGAAGCCTTCCGCAAATCCGGTTTCGCGGTCTCGACCGCGGATAGCGCCTGGACCCTCGATGCGGGGCAGCGCGAGCTTACCAGGGCCCTGACACAGGGCATCGCCGCCGCCGTTCTGGAGACCGGCCATGTCGAGGCCGGCATCGTCGCTGACTGGCTCGGCGCCCACACGGGGGAGGCGGCCTCCGGCCTGATCGGGCACAACGATCTCTGGGCGCGCCCGGTCTGAAGCCCCTCGATCACGTCGCATTCGGACGGCATTCGGCCGAATGCGAAAAACGTGATCGATTCTAAGAGCCTAGAGCATTGCTCCCCACGAAAAACCGGTGCCCGCTTTTTCGCGCAATGTTCTATCGCAGCCCAGGCAGCATCCGGCGCAGCACCCCGTCCTTGCGGATCAGATGGTGGTAGAGCGCGGCCGCGATATGCCCGCCGACGAGCAGCGCCGTCAGGATGGCGAGCTTGCCATGGACGCGCAGCACATTCTCCGCCAGCGGCTGGTTGGGCGCGGCCAGTCGCGGCAGGTCGAACAGGCCGAAGAGCGTCAGCGACGGATAAAGCGAGACGCCGATCCAGCCGAGCAGCGGTACGATCAACAGCAGCCCGTAGAGCAGCCAGTGCACCAGATGCGAAGCCGCCTTCTGCCACCAGAGCAGGCTGGGCTCGTCAGGCGGAGCGCCACGCAACAGCCGATAGGCAAGCCGCCCGGCAACGAGCCAGATCAGCAGGAAACCGATGAGCTTGTGCGTGCTGAACAGCGCATCGGTCAGCCCGTCCCAGATATCCAGCGTATTGCCGCGATAGGTCATCGCGAAGCCGAGCGGCAGCATGACGAGCACGGCCGCGGCCGTAGCCCAATGGAAATGGCGCGCGGCTGCACTATATGTCGGCGGTGGCGAAGCCATGGTCGCGAACGGGTCGTGATCTTGCGTCATGCAACTCTCCGGGCCGGGTCGATGCCTTCGCATTCATCTCACGTTCAACGTCGCAACCCTATACGCGACGTCATTGGCGACGTCATGGAATGGGATGGCTGCGGGGTCGGGCGACGAGATAATGCCGGCGGCGGGAACCCCATCGCAGTCGGCGGGTTTGGTGAGACGGCCATGCGGTCGCATCCATATCGACCTTTCGTCTGTAGAAGCTACACTCCACTGCCGATCACCGGCGCAATCTGACGGATACAATCCCGATGCCCAAGTCGCGTACGCTCTTCGGACGCCCGCATGAGACGAGCCTGGTGGCCGTCGATCGCGCGATCTCGGAATTCCGCGCCGGCCGCCCCGTACTGCTGCGCGCCGGCGAGCATCTGGCCTTGGCCCTCTCCGCCGAACTCGCCGACGCCGTGCTGGTCCAGCGCCTCGACGAGCTTGCCAAGGGCCATGCCCATCTCGTCCTGAGCGCTGCGCGGCTACGCCGCCTGGGCGCGAAGGGGCGCGGTGAAACCGGCGTGCTCGCAATGCCCCGGATCGATCTGGACCGCGTCGAGACGCTCGCCCTCAAGACCGACGGCAAGGTCGATGCGCCCGTCGCCCCCACCTCCGAGGTCGACAATGTCGCGCTTGAGCTTGCCCGCCTGGCGCTTGTGCTGCCGGCTGTCATCCTCGTGCCGGTCAGCGCCGAAGCCGTTTCGGGCGAACCGTTGATCGAGGTTTCGATCGAAGCCGTGAACGCCTACCGCGCCGCGCAGGCCGCCTCGCTGACGATCGTCGGCCGCGCGCCCGTGCCGCTGGAGGGCGCACCCGACACCGAATTCGTCGTCTTCCGTGGTGGCGAAGGCCTGCGCGACCAGGTCGCGATCATCGTCGGCAAGCCTGACCTGTCCGAGGCGGTCCCTGTGCGGCTGCATTCGGCCTGCCTGACCGGCGACTTGTTCGGCTCGCTGAAATGCGATTGCGGCGACCAGCTCCGCGAAACCGTCCAGTGGATGGCGCAGAACGATGGCGGCATCCTGCTCTATCTCGACCAGGAGGGCCGTGGGAACGGCATCTCCAACAAGATGCGCGCCTACAAGCTGCAGAGCCAGGGCTGGGACACCTATGACGCCGACGAGGTCCTCGGCTTCGACCTTGACCAGCGCCATTACGATTTTGCGGCGACGATGCTGAAGCAGCTCGGCGTGACCCGGGTCACCGCTCTGACCAACAACCCGCTCAAGGTCGGCGCCATCAAGGCGGCGGGGCTTGAGGTCGCAGCGACCCAGCGCGTGCTCGGCCGCCCCAATATCCACAATGTCCGCTATCTCGCCTCCAAGCGCGATCGTGCCGGCCACATCATCGACATGGACGCGCTGATGGCGCGGGCCGCGCCGAAGGATTGATCGCAAGCGCGACTCCGGGCAGAGTCGACCGATGTCCGAGCCCGCGCTCGACCACGCCTCGCTTCGTCGCGCACGCTGGCCGCTCGCCAGCGTGTTTTGCATCGTGGCGCTGGCCTGGTTCGCCTTGTCCTGGCCGTGGCTGTCCGGCGCCGTCACGATTCCCTGGGACGCCAAGGCGCATTTCCATCCGCAGCTCCAGTTCCTGGCGAGCGCCTGGCACAAGGGGCTCTCGCCGTTCTGGACGCCTTACGTCTTTTCCGGTTCGCCGCAGGTCGCCGATCCGCAATCGCTGATCTTCTCGCCCTCCTTCGCCCTGATCGCGGCGCTGAACCCGACGCCCGATTTCCGCTGGAGCGACGGCGCTGTGCTCGGCACGCTGCTGGCAGGCGCCTTCGCCATCGTCCTGCTGTTCCGGGACCGCGACTGGCACCCCGCGGGCGCCGTCGTCGCCGCGCTCGCCTTCGCCTTCGGCGCCTCGGCAGCCTGGCGCATCCAGCATGTCGGGCAGGTGTTGAGCCTGGGCTATTTCGCGATCACGCTGCTGCTGGTCGCGCGCGCGCTGGAACGCGGCTCGGCGCTTTATGGTTTCGCGGCGGGCGTCATGGCCGGCTTCATGGTGCTGGGGCGCGATCAGGTCGCGCTGATCGGCGTCTATGTGCTGATCGGACTCGTCATCGCTGCGATCGCGATGGCGCATCATCCCTGGCGGGCGCTGCGCGCGAGCCTGTGGCCGCTCATGGCCGGCGTCCTCGGCGCCGCCCTGGTCGCGACCGTACCGATCCTGCTCACCGCCTTCTTCGCCCAGGAATCCAACCGGCCCGAGATCGATCTGGTCGGGGCGGGCAAGGGCTCGCTGCATCCAGCCGCGCTGCTCACCGCCCTTTTCGCCAATCTCTACGGTGCGGCCGGCCCGCTGGAAAATTTCTGGGGCGCGCCGAGCCCGGCCTTCGAGGCGCGTTTCGGGCCGCTCGATCTCTATCTCGCGCGCAATATGAGCCAGCTCTATCTCGGCCTCCTGCCGATGCTGCTGATCCTCACCGTGGGAATCGTGCGCGGGGCACTGCTCAGGCGCGAGATCATCGCGCTGAGCGCAGCCGCCGCGATCGTGTTGGTCTATGCGCTCGGCCGCTACACACCGGGCTTCCGCCTGCTGTTCGAACTGCCCGGCATCGATTTCTACCGGAGGCCGGCCGATGCTCTGTTCATTCTCGGCGCGCTTCTCGCGCTGCTCGGCGGCTACCTCATTCATCTTGTCATGACCGACACCGCGCCGCGCGCCCGGCCTTGGCACTATGTCGTTGAAGCGACGATCTTCCTTGGCGCGCTTGGCCTTGCGCTCTGGCTTGCCTGGACCGTCGGCCGGCTGCCGGTTGCGGCCATGCCGCTGCTGATCGCGCTGCTCTGCGCCGTGCTCAGCCTGGGCGCGCTGGTTGCGGCGCGCGGCTTGAGCCTGCGCGGCTCGGGGCTGGCCGCGGCGATCGTGCTGGCTGCGACGCTGACCGTCGATCTGTCCGTCAATAACGGACCCAGCGAATCGACCGCCTTGCCATCGCAGAGCTATGAGGTGCTGCGCGCCGACAGCAAGAACGAGACGATCGCCCTGCTCAAACGCGAGACCGCCCGCACCGCCGCGCCCGACCGGCGCGACCGCATCGAACTCGCCGGCATCGGCTTCCACTGGCCCAATGCCAGCCTCGTGCACGAGCTCGACAACACGCTGGGCTACAACCCGCTCCGGCTTCGCCTCTACAGCAAGGCGACCGGGGCCGAGGATCATGTCGCCCTGCCCGAGCAGCGCCAATTTTCACCGCTGATGCCGGGTTATCGCTCGCTGCTCGCCGATATGTTGGGCCTGCGCTTCATCGCGACCGGCGTTCCCGTCGAGCAGATCGACAAAAACCTGAAGCCTGGCGACCTCATCCAGATCGCCCGCACCAAGGACGCCTATGTCTACGAGAACCCGCGCGCGCTGCCGCGCGTGCTGCTCGTCACCCAGGCGCAGAAGGTGGATTTCGATGCGATCCTGACGAGCGGAAAATGGCCGCAGGGTTTCGATCCGAAGGCGACCGTGCTGCTCGACCGCACCCCGCCCCCGGTCCCGACCGGCCCGGCCCAGCCCGGCTCGGTCATCATCACCGACTACGGCACAACCGAGGTGTCGCTGAGGGTCGATGCGCCGCGCGGCGGCTTCGTCGTGCTCAACGATGTCTGGCACCATTGGTGGCAGGCCGAGATCAACGGCAAGCCGGCCGAATTGCTGCGCGCCAATGTGCTGTTCCGGGCCGTCGCGGTGCCTCCCGGCCGCTCGACCGTGCGCTTCGTGTTCAGACCGTTCGAAGGACTGTTCGAGGATATCGGCAAGCGGCTGCGCGCGGAGCGGACAAAGCTACAGGGGTGAAGAGAGGCTCCATGCCCCGGCCCGAAGCGCCGTCCTTCCTGGAACGGCTGCACCGGGCCTATCGGGCCGAACCGCTCGCCTCACCATAGCGATCGCGCTTCGCGTTCAGGCCTGCTCGAACGCGCGCTGGCAGACTCGTCGCAGGGAGAGCTGATACACGATCTCCTGCCAGCTTCAGCCGCACTCTCGTGGCAGAAGGTCTGCCCCTGACAGAACGACTGCGAGAGAATGATGACTTCGGCACCCGCCTCGCCGCAGGGCGGCAGAAAGGCGACGCGCCGCGAATGGCTTGGCCTGATCGCGATCGCCCTGCCCTGCATGATCTACTCGATGGATCTGACGGTGCTGAACCTCGCAGTCCCGACGCTGACACGCGAGCTGAAGCCCAGCGCGAGCCAGCTTCTCTGGATCATCGACATTTACGGCTTCATGGTCGCGGGCTTCCTGATGACCATGGGCACGCTCGGCGACCGCATCGGCCGCCGCCGCTTGCTGATGGTCGGCGCGGCGTTCTTCGGCCTCGCCTCGACCGTCGCCGCCTTCTCGAACAGCGTCGAGATGCTGATCACGATGCGCGCCGTGCTCGGCATCGCCGGCGCAACGCTTGCCCCCTCCACGCTCTCGCTCATCGCCGTGATGTTCGAAGACGAGAAGGAACGGACCTTCGCGATATCGATGTGGATCGCGAGTTTTTCTGCCGGGGCCATCATCGGCCCGGTCGTCGGCGGTTTTCTGATCGAGTATTTCTGGTGGGGCTCGGTGTTCCTCATCGCCGTACCGCCGATGCTCCTGCTGCTGGTCATCGGCCCCATTCTGCTGCCGGAATACCGGGCGCCGAATGCCGGACGCATCGATATCCTCAGCGCACTGCTCTCGCTGGCGGCGGTGCTCGGGCTGATCTACGGCATCAAGCACTGGGCCGAGTCGGGCTTCGGGCTGCTGGCCGCGGTCGCGATCCTGGCGGGGCTTGGTCTCGCCTGGATCTTCCTGCGGCGGCAGGCAGGGCTGGCCGACCCGATGATCGACCTCGCCATGTTCCGCATCCCCGCCTTCAGGGCTGCGCTGGCGATCAATCTCGCCAGCATCCTGTTTATGTTCGGCAGCTTCATCTTCCTGGCGCAGTATTTCCAGCTCGTCGCCGGCCTGACGCCGCTGCAGGCCGGCCTCTGGTCGTTGCCCTCGGCCATCGCCTTCACGCTCGCCTCCTTCGTGACGCCAGCGCTCGCCGCCCGCTGCAAACCCGCGACGCTGATGGCGAGCGGCCTGGCAGTCTCCGCGCTTGGATTCATTTGGCTCGTCTTCGCGCCCGATCTCGTCCAGATCGTCGCGGCATCGGTGGTCTTCTCGGTCGGCTTCACGCCGGTGATCACCCTGACGACCGGAATCGTCGTCGGGTCGGCGCCTCCAGAGCGGACGGGCGCAGCCTCCGCCATGTCGGAAACCAGCGCGGAGCTCGGCGGCGCGCTCGGCATCGCCGTGCTGGGCAGCCTGGGCGCCGCGCTCTATCGCAGCCGCATGACGGATATCGTGGTGCCCGGCTTCAGCGCGGACGCGCTCGCCCCGGCGCGGGCGACGCTGGGCGGGGCACTCTCGCTCGCGGCCAAGCTTTCTCCCGATCAGGCGGGACCGGTTCTGGCGCAAGCGAGCGCGGCTTTCATGGCAGGCTTCCGCGCATCGGCTATCCTGTCGGTCGCCGGCATGCTGTTCTGCATCGCCATCACGCTGACGGTGCTGCGCGACGCCCGTCCAGGAGAGCCGCACTAAAACGCATCAGGCTCAGCCCAGCGCCCCCATCGCCGCCCTCGGCTGGACAGGCAGTCCGGCGAGCACCTTGGCGAGTCCGGCCGGGTCCACTTCGCCGCCACGCATCGTCTCGTCGCGATGGATGCCCCCGGCGATGAACAGGCTGTCGAAACCCATCATGCGCGCCCCGGCAAGGTCGGTGCGCACGGCATCGCCGATGACCAGCACCTTGGCGGGGTCGACCGCGCGACCGCCGCGCGCTGCACGGGCGGCCTCCAGCGCGAGGTCATAGGCCGGCCGGTGCGGCTTGCCGGCCCAGGCGACCTTGCCGCCGAGCTCCTCATAGATCGTCGCCAGTGCGCCGGCGCAGGGCAGGAGGTCCTCGCCGACATGGACGACGAGATCGGGATTGCCGCAGATGAAGGGCACGCCGCGCGCGGCAAAACGTTCGAGCTGCGGGCGGTACTGCTCCGGCGTCTCGGTACGGTAGTCATTGAGCTCGGTGGCGACGACGAGATCGGCCTCCTCCTCCCCGACCAGGACGATGTCGGCGCCTTCGAAAATCGAGCGGTCGTCATGCCAGCCGATGTGAAAGACCTTTTGGTGATGGCTCGCAGCGATCAGCGCCTTCGTCACATCGCCCGAGGTGACCAGCCGATCCCAGGCCTGGCGCGGCACGCGCTTCTTGTCGAGCACGCCGGCGACCTGTTGCGAGGGGCCGGGAGCGTTCGAGAGCAGCACCACCGCCCCGCCCGCCTCGCGGAAGCGGATCAAGGCGTCGCAGGCCGGCTGCAGCGCCCAGACGCCGTCATGAACCACGCCCCAGACATCGCTGATCAGCACATCATAGCGGGCGAGCAGCGCGCCCGCCTCGGTCAGGACCGGAACACCCATCACTGTGCAGCCTTCGCCTCAAGCGCCATCCGCGCTTCGACATCGGCGCGGCGGGGCAGCGGCGCGACCGCACCATAGCCCTGCGTCGAGAGCGCCGCGGCGACATTGGCGTAAGCCCCGGCCGCGAAGGCGTCGCCGGTGCGGATATATTCCGACAGGAACGCGCCATCATAGCAGTCGCCCGCTCCGGTCGCGTCGATGGCATCGACCTTGATCGGCACCAGACGCTCGCGCCGGACAGGCGTCGCCACCAGCGAGCCCTCATGGCCGAGCGTCAGCGCCACCACCCGTGCGCCGAGACCGAGATAGAAATCGACGATGGCGTCGGGAGAATTCAGACCAGTGAGCTGGGTCGCATCGTCCAGCCCCGGCAGCACGATGTCGGACATCGCACAGGCGGCGTGGATGATCGCGCGCGCCCGCGTCAGCGGCCAGAGCTTGAGGCGCAGATTGGTGTCGTAGGCGGTCAGCACACCGGCCTCGCGCGCGGTCGCGAAGGCCTCGAACACCGCATCGCAGGCGCTTGCCGAGATCGCCTGGCTGATGCCCGAGGCCTGGATGATGCGCGCGGAGCGGATCAGGTCGCGTGGCAGATCGCGCGGCCCGTAGAGGCTCGCGGCGGAGCCCGCCCGCAGATAGGAGAAGACATGTCCGCTTGGCCCATGATCGACGAAATACAGCCCGGTCGGTGCGCTTGGATGCGTCGAGACATGGCGATCATCGACGCCCTCGCGCTGCCACAGCCCACGCAGGGAGCGGCCGGCACTATCGTCGCCCAGCGCACCCGCATAGGCGACCGAGGCGCCCTGGCGAGCCGCGGCGACGGCGCAGTTGGAGGTGTCGCCGCCATGGCCGAACTGGAAGGCGCCGGGCTCGCCGCGCGTCGCGTTGAACTCGCCCAGCGGTTCGCCGATGCAAAGCAGGTCGATCTTGGGTTCGGTCACGGCAGGAACCATTTCGGACAGGGGTCTCGCAGGGATGCGCGGGCGCGCTTTCCTAGAGCAGGACGCGAAAAAGTGGAAACCGGTTTTTCGCGTTGATCCGCCTCTCGAGCATCGGCAGGGAAAGTGGAAAGCGGTTTTCGAAGCCAGAGCTGACGACCCCATACCGGGTCTGTCGCGGGATCTATTCGGCGGCTTCCTGCTTCGGCCGCCCGGTCTTCAAGCGCTCGGAGGCTTTCATGATGTCGCGCCGGAGCGCGGTCTTGCCGCTGGCGGGCACGGCGGCGGATGTGACCGGCACGGCCGGTTTGACGTCATCGCGCTTCGGGACATCTCGTTCGGTCCGCGCCTGCACCAGCGCGCCCTGCAAGGTCTGGATCTCTGCATGCAACGTCTCGAGGCGCTCCTCGCGCTCACGCAAATACCCGCGCAGAGCCTCGTTTTCCTGCTTGAGCTTATGCTCGGCTCCGAGCCTCGCGGCCTTTATCTCCTCGGCGAGCCGCTCGGCCGCCTCGCGCGCCTGGATCTCCAAAGCGAGCGCCTCGGCCTCCTGCTTCAGCAAACTTTGGAAGCGGCGGATCTCAGCCGCCGCCACAGCGCTCGCGGCGTCCGCCGCCGCCAGCCCGGCTTCAGCTTGTGCCGCCCGCGTGGACAGAGTGTCGGCGCGCAGCCTTTCGCTGTCGCGATCAACCGTCATCGCGGAGAGCGCGGTCTTGGTCACAGCGAGCCCGTGCTCAGCCGCCGCAAGGCGGCTCGACAGCTCGAAGGATTGGCCTTCCAGCACCAGCATCTGCGTCTGATGCTTGAGTTGCGAGGCTTGCATCACGTCACTCTGCGCCCGCAGCGCGGCGAGTTCCGCATCGCGCTCGCTCAGCAGCGCCTGAACCCGGCCCAAAGTCGCACGCTCCTGGTCAAGCTCGGCGGCGCGCGCAGATAAATCGGCGCTGGTGCCGGTCAGCGCCATGCGCGCCTCCGCGAGGCTGCGCTCGAGGACGGCGAGGTCCGCGACGCGCTTGTCGAGCAGCTGGCCCGTCTCCACATGGCTTGCGCTCTCGGCGGCGAGCCTGGCTTGCGTCTCCACGAGCTTGCCGCGCGTGGCGGTCAGATCCGCGTCGAGATCGGCGATCCGCGCCTCACCGGCGCGCAGATCGCGTTCGAGCTGGCTGATCCTCATATCGCGCCGGCCGATATCCTGCATCGCCGCCGCCTTGGCGGCAAAGCCACGCTCGGCCTGCTGCTCCAGCCCGCGCGCGCGCAGGGCGAGTTCCGCGCGCAAATGGTCGCGGTCGGCAGCGATCTCGGCAAGCGACAGCGGGAAAGCCGCCTCGGCCCGCTTGCGCGCCAGCCTGTCGGCGCGGCGCGCCAAGGCCGGGACCGCCGCCAACGCAAGAAGCGTCGCCGACAGAAAGCCGAGCATCACGAGCATGACGGCTTCGATCAAGACTTGCCGCTCCGCATCTGGACATGATCAGACACGTGAACCTGCCACGCCGGCCGCATCATGACCAGCGCTTCGACACCCCCCTCTCGGCAGACCCCTCTCAGAAAGGGTTCCAGGTCGCCTGGGGCGTGAACTTCAGATAGCCGAGATTGACGCCTAGCCGCCAACCGATGCCTGTACGGATCGGCACCAGCGTCACGTTCTCGGCCGCCATGGCGGTGAAGCCGAAGCCGCCGATGAAATAGGCCGAGCCGTCGACGCCGACGAAACGCTGGTAGAGCGCCTCGACCGCCGGGAGGTTATAGACCAGCATCATCGTGCGGGCGCCCTCGCCGCCAAAATCGAAGCCGACGGACGGCCCTTGCCAGAACACCTTGCGATCGCCGGCATTGCGGGTGAACAGCGTGCCCTCGCCATAGCGCAACCCGCCGACGAAGGCGCCTGAGGCCTCCTGGCCCAGCACATAGCCATTGGGCTCGCCCCAGCGCCGCACAGCCTCTTCAATCGTCAAGGCAAGGCCGCGCGAGACGTTTCCGAAGAATTGATGACCGGAGGTGACGAGCTCGTTTTGCGAGAATGACCGGCTCTGGCTGTAGTTCTGCTGAGCGAGGGCGGGAGCGGGCTGCATCGCCAGGCCGGCGCTCGCAAGCGCGAGCCCTCCGGCGACGAAGCTGCGGCGTGTCTGTGTCATCGAGATCATCTCCGGGCTGGGCGCCAGTTCGTGAATTCAAACCGACCGGAAGACCGTGGAGGCCGCAGTGCAGTCGACTGCAGTTCCGTGCCGATCTCCCTGTCGGAGGGGAGTTCTGGACCGCGCAGAAATGCGCGGTTTTCGAACGCGAAGCATGACACCGCGCAAATACGCACCATTTCGGTAACGGGTTTGATACCTCGCAAGTGTATCCAACCCGTGAAGATTCCGGCGCGCTACGGCTCACCGAAGAACTGACATCCAAAGGATTTGACGCGATGAAGGCCGTAACATGGCAGGGCTGGAACTCGATTGCGGTCGGCGCGCTCGTGCTTGCCATTGCGGTCCAGCCGGCCCTGGCCACGCAGCCGCTCGCCTCCGCGCCGAGCCCTTCTTCACCGCCAAGCCTCGCCGCCGCGGATTCGGTCATGCCCGGCCTGCCCTCGGGCCTGCCGCAGTTGCCGCGGCTGGGCGAAACGATGCAGCGCGACACGCGCTCGGGCTTCGCGCTCCACGGCTATGACCCCGTTGCCTATCAACTGCTGGGGCGCGCGACGCCGGGCCTCCCGGATTACGAACTCGTTCATGGCGGTGCGGTCTGGCGCTTCGCCTCCGCCGCCAACCGCGAGGCGTTCCGCGACGCGCCTGACGTCTATGAGCCGGCCTTCGCCGGTTTCGATGCCACAGGCGTCGCCGATGGCCGGGCGGTCGAGAGCGATCCGCACCTGTTCGCCGTGATCGATTCGCGGCTCTACCTGTTCCGGACCGGGGAAAACCGCCGGCGCTTCCTCAACAACGCCGCACTGTTCCAGCTCGCCGAAGCGCAGTGGAAGGATGTCTACGGGACCATCGCGCGGAACTAATTCCGGCGGCCCCGATCAGCCCCGGGAGGCGTTCGCCGTCGAGATTGCGCGACGTGCAAGCGCTTCGCTGCTGGCCGCCACGAAGGGCGGATTGCGAAACTGGCGCTCGCTTGCGCCATAGCGCGGCAGGTCCCCGTCCAGCATCAGCACGCTGCCTCCCGCAGCCTTCAGGATCGCGTCTCCGGCCGCGATGTCCCATTCCATCGTCTGGCCGGCGCGCACATGCAGATCGGCCTCGCCCGAGGCGATGAGCCCGAACTTGACCGCCGACGACATCGGCATCGTGGCGCGCGATCCCATGGCCACCGCGACCTTGTCGCTGAGCTCGTCGCCATGGAAGCGGCTGACCAGGGTGACCGGCCCATCGGGCGGAAGCGACCGGACATGAATGCGCTTGGGCTCGCCCAGCGCCGCGCCGTCCGATGCCAGGCGCTGCGAGAAGGCGCCCTCCCCGGCGAACCAGAGCCGCCCGAGCTGCGGGGCCGCGATGGCGCCCGCGACCGGCCGTCCATCACGGATGATCGCGATCGCCACGCAATAGCTGTCGCCATTGGCCAGAAACTCGCGCGTGCCGTCCAGCGGATCGAGCAGGATGAAGACCGGAGCGGGCGCGACGGCGTCGGCGCTTTCCTCGCTGATCACCGGGAAGCCGGGCAGCAGTCGTGTGAGCGCGCTCTTGGCGGTGTGGTCGGCAGCGAGATCGGCCGAGCAGACCGGCGACCCGTCGGCTTTGACCTTGACGTCGCGCGCCATGCGCATCGTCAGCAGCACCGCCGCGCTCAGGCGCGCGGCTTCCGCGAGCCGGCGCGCCAGATCGTTGCAGTCGCAAAGTCGGGGGTCGTCTTGGCCGATCATCGTCCCGAAGGCCCCTTCGACAAGAAAACCAGGGTTAACCACATGCAAACCAAGATGGCACCATATCTTTGTACGAATGGCGCCGCCTTACACCGCGCGCTCCGCACCGTCGATCGCAGGACACCAAGCCATGACCGCCATCTCGCTCGAGCCGCTAGACCTGGCCGCGCTCCTCTGCAGCCGCGTCTGCCATGACGTGATCAGCCCGGTCGGCGCCATTGTCAACGCGCTGGAGGTCTTGGAGGAAGACGATCCCTCCATGCGTGATTTCGCGCTGGACTTGATCAAGAAGAGCGCGCGCAGCGCCTCGGCGCGCTTGCAATTCGCCCGCCTCGCCTTTGGAGCGGCCGGTTCCGCCGGCGCGATGATCGACCTCGGCGATGCCGGCAATGTCGCCAACGGCTTCCTCAACGACGACAAGCTCTCGCTCGACTGGGAGGCGCCACGCGCCTTGCTGCCGAAGAACCAGGTCAAGCTGCTCCTCAACCTGCTCATTCTGGCGACCCATGCGGTGCCGCGCGGCGGCAAACTGGTCTCCCGCGCCACGATCGACGGCGAGCAGGGCCGCTTCGTCATCACCGCCACGGGCTCGCATGCGCGCATTCCCAACCATGTCGAGGATCTGATCGCGGGCCATTCCGAGACCGGCACGATCGACGCCCATGCCGTCCAGCCGCTCTATACCGGCATGGTCGCCCGCGCCGCCGGCATGACGATCAGCTTCGCCATCGAGGCCGACACGGTCAGCATTACCGCGCAAAAGGCTGATTGAGCGCCGAATCATTGCACTGCGGGTCCAATCGAAACCGATCATAAACCCTTCTGCTGCTTAGATCGCCCGGTATTGTTGCGTGGGTGATGGTCTTCGGCATGGATGATCTGCTGCAAGAGTTCCTGAGCGAGACCGGCGAGAACATCGACACGGTCGATCGGGAACTCGTACGCTTTGAGCAGGAGCCGAACAACCGCGAGATCCTGCGCAATATCTTCCGGCTGGTGCATACGGTGAAAGGCACCTGCGGCTTCATCGGCCTGCCCCGGCTGGAAGCGCTGACTCATGCGGCCGAATCGGTGATCGGCCAGTTCCGGGATGGGGCCACAGTCAGCGCGATCGCCGTCACCGCCATTCTCGAAACCATCGACTGCATCAAGGAGATTCTCGCCGAGCTCGCCGAGAAAGGCCAGGAGCCCGTCGGCAATGACGAGGTGCTGATCACCGAACTCTTGGCTCTGGCCGACCAGGCAAAAGCCGAATTATCGCATCGGCTGCCGGAGAACGGCGAGCCGAGCGACCCCGTCGCCGCTTATCTCACCCGTCATGGCTCGCCTCTGAGCGAGGACGAGCTTGATCTCGTCTTCCGCAGTGCGCCAGGGCCGGAGCGCGGTCCGAACGGACGCATCGAAGCGCCAGCCACGGCGAAGGCGGCGGACGAGGCAGCGCCACGCGAGGTCAGGCCCGGCGGCTCCGCGACGCTGCGCGTCAGCGTCGACACCATAGAGCATCTGATGACGATGGTGTCGGAGCTCGTTTTGACCCGCAACCAGCTTCTGGAGATATCCCGCAAGCAGGAGGATGTCGGCCTCAAGGCGCCGCTGCAGCGGCTCTCGCTGATCACGGCGGAGCTGCAGGACGGCGTCATGAAGACGCGCATGCAGCCGATCGGCAACGCCTGGTCGAAGCTGCCGCGCATCGTACGCGATCTCGGCGCCGAACTCGGCAAGCGCATCGAACTGGTGATGGAGGGCACAGACACCGAGCTCGACCGCCAGATCCTCGACCTGATCAAGGATCCGCTCACTCATATGGTCCGCAACTGCGCCGACCATGCCATCGAGTCACGGGAAGAGCGGCTCGCGGCTGGCAAGCCCGAACACGGCACCATCCGTCTCGCCGCCTATCACGAAGGCGGCTCGGTGACGATCGCGGTCTCCGATGACGGGCGCGGCCTCGACATCGCCCGCATCCGGCGCAAGGCCCTGCAGCAGTGTCTCGCCCAGGAGGCCGAGCTCGAGCGCATGAGCGACGCGCAGATCAGCCGCTTCATCTTTCACCCCGGCTTCTCGACCGCGGAAAGCGTGACAGCGGTCTCGGGCCGCGGCGTCGGCATGGATGTCGTCAAGGTCAATGTCGACGCCATCGGCGGCATCATCGACATCGCCAGCACGCCCGGCGTCGGCACCACCATTACCATCAAGATCCCGCTGACGCTGGCAATCGTCTCCGCCCTCATCGTCGTGGCCGGCAAGCAGCGCTTCGCCATTCCGCAGATCGTGGTGCGCGAGCTCGTCCGGGTGAAGGCGGGCGCGGACCATCGCGTCGAACAGATCAACGGGGCGCCGGTGCTGCGCCTGCGCGACCGCCTGCTGCCGATCATCGCCCTGTCCGCCCTGATGGGGGCAGCCGGCGCGCCGACCGATGACGGCTTCATCGTGGTGACGCAGATCGGCGAGCGCCAGTTCGGAATCCTGGTCGACGGTGTCTTCCACACCGAGGAAATCGTCGTCAAACCGATGTCGACGAAACTGCGGCATATCCCGCTGTTCTCCGGCAACACGATCCTCGGCGATGGCGCAGTGGTGCTGATCGTCGATCCCAACGGCATCGCCCGGCTTGTCGGCGCGGCTGCGACCGTCGATGCGCTGCGTGTCGAGACGCCGGCGCAAGCCCAGCCGCCGGCTGCCGAGAAGACGACGATGCTGGTGTTCCGCGCCGGGCTCGAAGGCGTCAAGGCGGTGCCGCTCTCGCTGGTGACCCGGCTCGAAGAGGTCGACGCCGGCGAATTCCAGCACAGCGGCGGTCGCGTTCTGCTGCATTATCGCGACCGGCTGATGCCGATCATTCCGGTCGGCGAGGCCGCGATCCGCACGGAAGGGCTGCAGCCGCTCGTGATCATCTCCGACGGCGAACTGATCCTCGGGCTCGCGGTCGATGCCATCGTCGACATCGTCGATGAAGTGCTCGATGTCGAGATCGCCTCGATGAGCGACCGCGGCGTGATCGGCTCGGCCGTCATTCGCGGCCGCGCCACCGACATCCTCGACCTCGCCCACTACCTGCCGAAGGACGACCCGGGCTGGCTAAGCGGCCGCCGCTCCGACGCACGGCCGATCGATGCCGCGCAAATCCTGCTGGTCGAGCCCTCCGACTTCCTGCGCGAGATGTTGGGCCCTGTGTTGAAAGCCTCGGGGCGGCAGATCGCCTTCGCCTCCGATTTCGAGACCGCGACGCGGCTGGCCGCGCATGAGGCGATGACCTGCGTGCTGATCGATCTCGACCGCACCCCGGACGCCGCCTTCACCTTCGCCGCGGCGCTGCGCGCCTCCGCAAGCGGCGATAGCCTCCGGATCCTCGGCCTGACCTCGCTCGCCACCCCGGAATTGCATATGCGCGCAGCACAGGTGCGGCTCGACGAAGTCATCGCCAAATTCGATCGCCGCGCCTTGCTGAGCGAGCTGGCGGAACGCAAATCCGGCATGAGGCAGGCCGCATGAGCAAGCATGAAGCCAATGCGCCCGCACCCGGCGCCGCCTCGGCGGCTGCAGCTTTCGGCGAATCACTCGACTATGTCACCGTCACGGTCGGCGAGCAGCTGCTCGGGCTGCCGATCGGCCGCGTCCACGATGTCTTCATCGCCAACCACATCACGACCGTCCCGCGCGCGCCCTCCGAGATCGTCGGCCTGCTGAACCTGCGCGGGCGTGTCGTGACCGCCATTTGCCTGCGCCGGCGTCTCGGCCACCCGGTCGCAGCCACCACGCACAGTGACGAAGCCTGCGAACTCGTCGCGGTCGGCATCGACCTCGGCGGCGAGGCCTATGCGCTCATCGTCGATGCGGTCGGAGAGGTGATGCGCCTCGACCAGTCGACCTTCGAACCCGTTCCCGTGCATCTCGATGCCAGTTGGGCCGCGCTTGCGGCCGGCGTGCATCGTCTCGACGAGCGTCTGCTCGTCGTCCTCGATGTCGATGCCGTCCTGAAACTTGATTTGCCGGTGGCCGCCTGAGGCGCCGCCCTACGATTTCTGGAGAAAAACCATGAAATATTGTCTTGTCGTCGACGACTCCGCCGTGATCCGCAAAGTCGCCCGCCGTATTCTGGAAGGCCTGCAGTTCCGCATCGCCGAGGCGGAGGATGGCGCGCGCGCGATCGACGCCTGCAAGGGCGAGATGCCGGACGCCGTCCTGCTCGACTGGAACATGCCGATCATGGACGGCTATGATTTTCTGCGCACCTTGCGGCAGATGCCGGGGGGCAAACGGCCCAAGGTCGTGTTCTGCACGACCGAGAACGACATCGCCCATATCGCACGGGCCATGCATGCCGGCGCCGACGAATACATCATGAAGCCCTTCGACAAGGAAATCGTCGCCTCAAAATTCCATCAAGTTGGCCTGTTGTGAGTCATAGCGCGGCGCGTTCCCTCGCCGCTGCCTGGTGCCTCTACGACCTGTGACAAGTCCGCCGGAGGCGCGACACATGACGAGCCTCTCACCAGCGAGAGCAGCGGCGCAGCGACCCAAGACGGTCGTGATCGCCGATGATTCCGTCGTCGTGCGCGGCCTCTTCGCGCGCTGGCTCGGCGAGAGCGGGCAGTTCCATGTCGTCGCCGTCGCTGGCGACGGCGAAACGGCGGTGGCCCATGCCGGGCGCTTCCACCCGGACGTGATGGTGCTCGACCTCGACATGCCCGGCCTCGGCGGAGCCGAAGCCCTGCCCCAGATCCTCAGGGAAAGCCCCCATACCGGCGTATTGCTAGCCACCACGCTGACCGAGCGCAACGCCCGCATCGCGCTGGAATGCATGACCAAGGGCGCGATGGATGTGCTCTCCAAGCCGGACAGCCGTAGCGGCATGACGCTGTCGCTCGACTTCCGCAGCGAATTCCTGCTCAAGCTCGGCAACATCGCCCAGTCCTCGGCCCGCGCGGGAGCGCTGCCGCCGGAGATCGACCTCGATTTCGCCCCAGTCGGGCCGGTGAACCTGCGCAATCTCGTCTCGGTGATGCCGCGCTATCTGATGATCGGCGCCTCCACCGGAGGCCCCCGCGCCGTCGCCAAGGTCCTCTCCGATATCGGCGATGCGTTGAATGACCTGACGACCCTGGTCGTCCAGCATATGCCGCCGCTCTTCACTGCCTCCTTCGCCGAGCAGGTCAGCGCGCAGATCGGCATGCCGGCGCGCGAACCCTATGACGGCGAGCGCCTCTCGCGCGGAACGATCTACGTCGCGCCCGGAGGCCGGCATCTCGGCATCGACCGCAAGCTCGGCCATCTCGTCGCCAGTATCAGCGATGCGCCGCCGGTACGCTTCTGCCGGCCCGCCGTGGACGTTCTCTTCACCGAGGGCGCCCGCCATCTCGGTTCCGCGGCGCTCGGCCTCATCCTTACCGGCATGGGCAGCGACGGAACGGAGGGAGCCGGCGCATTGCGACGGGCCGGCGCTGCCGTCATCGCCCAGGACGAATTGTCGAGCACGATCTGGGGCATGCCGGGCTCCGTGGTGCGGGCGCGGCATGCCAGTGCCGTGATCCCGCTCGACGGCATCGGCAACGCGATCCGCGACCTGGTGCGTGGGGGCAGACCCTCATGACCGAGGCGGATTTCGATTTCCTGCGCGCCCTGCTGCATCAGCGCTCCGGTCTCTCATTGAGTCAGGACAAGCGCTATCTCGCCGAGAGCCGCCTCGGCATGCTCTGTCGTCGCCGCGGCATCGACGGCTTGAGCACGCTCGTGCAGGCGCTGCGCCCGGGCACCGATCTCTTGCTCGAGAACGCCGTCATCGAGGCGATGACGACCAACGAAACCCTGTTCTTTCGAGACCGGACGCCATTCGACCTGTTCCGTGACGTGATCCTGCCGGAAAAGCTCACCGCCAACGCGGCCAGCCGGACGCTGCGCATCTGGTGCGCGGCGGTCTCCACCGGCCAGGAGGCCTATTCGCTTGCCATGATCCTCGACGAGATGGCCGCACGGCTCGTTGGCTGGAAGGTCGAGATTCTCGGCACGGACATCTCTTCGGAGGTGCTGGAGAAGGCGCGGGCCGGCATCTATAGCCAGTTCGAAGTGCAACGCGGCCTGCCGATCCAGATGCTGCTGCGGCATTTCCGGCAGGATGGCGACAAATGGCAGGTGTCCGAGCGCATCCGCGCCATGGTCGAATTGAAACCCCATAATCTGCTGCTGCCGAACAGCCATTTCGGGCAATTCGACATCATCTTCTGCCGCAACGTGCTGATCTATTTCGACGTACCAACCAAGGCCAAGGTGATGGCGGCGCTTGCCCAGCGCCTGACGGCGGACGGCGTCTTCGTGCTCGGCGCCGCCGAAACCGTCATCGGCATCACCACGACCATCGTGCCCGACAAGAGCCATCGCGGTCTTTATCGCGAAAGCCGCTCGAGCAATGCGCAAAGCGCCGGCCTCGGCCTGCCCTTCGACCGGACGAGGACGCCAACGCTGAGCAGCGTCCGCGGTTGAGACTACTCTCGTCGGTGCGCAAAAGCCGGATGCGAAAAAGTGGGAACCGGTTTCTTCGCCCGAGCAATGCTCTGAGCTTTTAGAATCGCCGCGCAGTTCCCGACGAAAACCGGGGTTCGCCCAAACAAAAACCCCGCCTCTCGGCGGGGTCCCCGTCGACCTGTCGTGTACATCCGACGATCAGGCCAAGGGCGTTCTGACATCCGTTCATGACCGCCCAATGACGAGCGGAACGGGCTAGCGCATTTCAGGCCGGGATACGCTCCTCGACGTCCATCGGCTCGCGCAGCACATAGCCGCGGCCCCAGACGGTCTCGATGTAGTTCTTGCCGTCCGACGCATTGGCGAGCTTCTTGCGCAGCTTGCAGATAAACACGTCGATGATCTTGAGTTCGGGCTCGTCCATGCCGCCATAGAGATGGTTCAGGAACATCTCCTTGGTCAGCGTCGTGCCCTTGCGGAGCGAGAGCAGCTCCAGCATCTGGTATTCCTTGCCGGTGAGGTGGACGCGCGCGGCGTCGACTTCCACGGTCTTGGTGTCGAGATTGACCACGAGGTCGCCCGTCGTGATGACCGACTGGGCATGGCCCTTCGAGCGCCGCACGATGGCGTGGATCCGGGCGACGAGCTCATCCTTGTGGAAGGGCTTGGTCAGATAGTCGTCGGCGCCGAAGCCGAGACCCTTCACCTTGTCCTCGATGCCGGCGAGGCCGGACAGAATCAGGATGGGCGTCTTCACCTTGGCGACACGCAAAGAGCGCAGAACCTCGTATCCCGACATGTCGGGCAGGTTCAGGTCGAGCAGGATGATGTCGTAGTCGTAGAGTTTGCCGAGATCGACGCCTTCCTCACCGAGATCGGTGGTGTAGACGTTGAAGCTCTCCGATTTGAGCATCAACTCGATGCTTTGAGCGGTTGCGCTATCGTCCTCGATCAGCAGAACCCGCATGTCACGTCCCCAATTCCGCCCGCAGGCAAGCTGATCGTTCTTCTCATCCGGGCCCCCGCGGCTCAGGACGATGACGTGCTTGCCCGATGAAACGCCACGCGACACGCTACGGAGAAATGGTTAACAAACCGTGATTCCCGAGCGCAAGCGCTTCTTGGGAGAAAGTGAACGATCCTTGTCGAGGTGAGTCGAATTTGACACGGATCGTGAAGCCTTCACCCGCGAAATCGCCTTTCGCGGAGACCAGCGTCGTGGAACAGGGCTGAAAGGCCCTGCGAAACGACGCAGCCTCGAAACACAGTGTTAATCACACAGGTAAATGAAAGGTTGACGGAAGCAGTTATGAACAGCGCCTCGCGCGGCCCAGACCGGCTTTCCAACCTCGCTGCCGTCATTGGCGGCCTCGACAGCGTCACGGTTTACGGCCGTGTCACCGCGGTCCGGGGATTGCTCGTCGAGATTTCGGGACCGATCGGCGCGATGAGCCTGGGCGGCCGCGTCCAGATCGAGATCGCGCCGGGTATCCGCGTGCCCTGCGAGGTCATCGGATTCTCCGGAGAGAAGGCGCTGGTGATGCCCTATGGCGGGCTCGACGGCGTGCGCCGCGGCTGTCCCGCCTATGTCGACAAGGCGCAGCCCGGCATCAAACCAACCTCCGCCTGGCTCGGTCGCGTCGTCGATGCGCTTGGCCGCCCTGTCGATGGCGGCCCGCCTTTGCCCGAGGGCGAAAAGCTCTGCACCTTCCGCAACGATCCACCGCCAGCTCACTCCAGGCGCCGCGTCGGCAAGCCGCTCGATCTCGGCGTGCGGGCGCTCAACGCCTTCCTGACCTGCTGTCTCGGCCAGCGCATGGGCATCTTCGCCGGCTCGGGCGTCGGCAAGTCGGTGCTGCTCTCGATGCTGGCGCGCTACGCCAAGGCCGACGTCAACATCATCGGGCTCGTCGGCGAACGCGGCCGCGAAGTGCAGGAATTCCTGCAGGACGATCTCGGCCCCACCGGTCTCGCGCGCTCTGTCGTGGTCGTCGCGACCTCGGACGAGCCCGCCTTGATGCGCAAGCAGGCGGCCATGACCACGCTGACGCTCGCCGAGTATTTCCGCGATCAGGGCAAGCAGGTGATGTGCCTGATGGATTCGGTCACGCGCTTCGCCATGGCGATGCGCGAGATCGGCCTCGCTGCGGGAGAACCGCCCACGACCAAGGGTTATACGCCAACCGTCTTCGCCGAACTGCCACGCCTGCTCGAGCGTGCCGGGCCGGGCATCGGGGACGGCGCCATCACCGGCCTGTTCACAGTGCTCGTCGATGGCGGCGACCATGACGAGCCGGTGGCGGATGCGGTGCGCGGCATCCTCGACGGCCATATCGTGATGGAGCGCTCGATCGCCGAGCGCGGGCGCTATCCGGCGATCAACATCCTGAAATCGGTCTCGCGCACCATGCCGCGCTCCTGCGACCCGGCTTTCTATCCGGTGGTGCAGAAAGCGCGCGCGACTCTCGCGACCTATGCCGACATGGAGGAGCTGATTCGGCTCGGCGCCTACCGCCAGGGCGCATCGGCCGAAGTCGACGAGGCGATCCGCCTCAACCCGACGCTGGAAGGCTTCCTCAAGCAGGCCAAGGACGAAGCGACCTCCCTGCCCGAATGCTACGCCATGCTGTCGGCGATCATGAACGGTTGAGGCGCGGGCGACGGCCGTGCCTGCGACGAGCGCGCGCAGCTTTCGAGGTCGCTATGGAGTCTGGGGAGGACCTGGCTGGCCGCTTGCTGAATCTGCGCGAATGGACGTTCATTGCCGCCTGCCGCCGAACCTAGCATGACTGGAGCAAGCCCGATGACAGCGACCATCCTGATCTGCGTCGTCGCGCTGATTCACGCCTATATCGTCTTGCTGGAAATGCTGTGGTGGGACACCCCGCGCGGCCGCAAGGCATTCGGCACCACGGCGGAGTTCTCGAGTCAAAGCAAGACGCTCGCCGCCAATCAGGGCCTCTACAATGGTTTCCTGGTCGCGGGACTGGTCTGGGGCCTGTGGCTCGGCGAGGCGGGTTTCGCGCTCAAAACCTTCTTCCTCACCTGCGTCATCGTCGCGGGCGTCTATGGGGCGGCCACGGCGAGCCGCAAGATCCTCTACATTCAGGCCGCCCCCGCCGCCCTGGCCCTGCTGGCGCTGCTGATCAGGATCTGAAGCGTGCCCGGAACGTCTAGCTAGGCACGTCGCATAAGGCGCACCAGCCGCAG
Source organism: Allobosea psychrotolerans (assembly GCF_002917105.1). GTDB lineage: Bacteria > Pseudomonadota > Alphaproteobacteria > Rhizobiales > Beijerinckiaceae > Allobosea > Allobosea psychrotolerans. The sequence goes on along the minus strand of NZ_PQFZ01000001.1, from coordinate 151,080 downwards.
CATCGCCAGGAAGCCGACGAGCTGGATCGCCGCCGAGGCGACCAGCGTGGCGCGGTTGCCCATGCTCTCGATCATCACCGCAAACAGCAGGGGCGCCACGGCGAAGGCGATGTTCTGCGGCACCGCGAGCTTGCCCAGCATCGCGCCGAACCCCTGGCGGCCGAAGAGCGCCAGCGGCAGCGTGGCCCGCGCGACCGAGATCACTCCCATCGCGGCGCTGAAGCAGACGACGAAGGTAATGGCGGTCATCGCTGAGCCCGGCGCGAACACCATGATCAGGCAGGCGAGCGGCCCCAGCGCGAGCCCGCCCAACGCCACGCGCTCGACCGGGAAACGCTCGCCCGCGACCGCATCGACCAGGCGCGCCAAAAGCGTCGCCGGACCACCCAGGGAGGCGATGCCGACCGCGCTCGCCTGGCTCAGCCCCGAGCTTTGCAACAGGGCGATGAGATTCAGGGGCAAGCCCCAGGAGACGAGCCCGCTGGCGGAAAAGATCAGGGCGAGCAACCAGAAGATGCCGCGGCGCTGCGCATGGGGAGCGCTGCCCGCATCGACCGTCTTCGCCGGTTCAGCCACCGCCTCCACGGCCGGCGAGCGATGATAGGCCGGGATGGCGAAATGGATCGGCAGCACGATGACGATCTGCATGGCCGCGAAGATCAGCCAGGCGACGCGCCAGCCATAGGCCTGCGACAGGAAGGCGGCGAGCGGCCAGAACACGCTCGAGGAGAACCCGGTCACCAGCATCATCAGCCCGAGCGCCCGGCGCGTGCGCTCGCCCATGACCTGGGCCACGGTGACGTTGCCGACATTGGCCAGCGTCATCGCATGGCCGATGCCGATGACGAACCAGCTCGCGAGATAGCTGACCGGCCCCTGCGCCAGGGCCAGCGTCGCCAGGCCGAGCCCGCAGATCACCGCGCCGACGCACATCGAGCGGCGCGTGCCATGCACGTCGAGATGCTTGCCCAGGGCCGGCGCCGCGAACGCCCCGGTGAGCAACAGGATGGTGATGCCGCTGAAGACGAGTTCGGGCCCGAGCCCCATTTCGCGATCGAGATAGCCCGCCAGCACGGACGGTGCGTAATAGGTCGACCCCCAGCCGATGATGCGGGTCAGCGCCAGGCCGCAGAGCAGCGGTGTATGCTTGGACAGGCGCGAGGGGGCAGACAGGAAAGGGGCGGGCAAGAAGGCGTTTCCGTCGATGGCGGGAACAGTGCCCCACTCTGTCGCGGAAGCCTTAGCTGAAGCCTGTCAGGAGCGGCAGAGGCCGCGACGCGGTCTCAACATGCGCGCAAAGCAACCGATTTCGGTAAGGAACGGTCAACCTCCTTGCCCCATTGTGCTTTTTGTCTCGCGGATGGAGTTCCGGTTGCGTGTCGAGGGGTCGGCGCGCGACCAAGCGTAATCAGGAGTTGGACACAACATGAAGTCGCGAGAGACCCTTTTGCGTCTCAAACGCTTCCAGGTGGACGAAAAGCGTCGCCGGGTTAGCCAGATTGAGATGATGATCGCCGAGTTTCATCGGATGGCGACCGATCTGGATCGCGAGATCCAGAGCGAAGAAACCCGGGCCGGAATTTCCGATCCCGCGCATTTCGCCTACCCGACCTATGCCAAAGCGGCTCTCGGCCGTCGCGACAACCTGCGTCAGTCGGCCGACAATCTGAAGGGTCAGCTCGACGAGGCCAAGGCCGAATTGCAGGAAGCCTTCGAGGATATGAAGAAAGTCGAGATTCTCGACGATCGCGAACGCGCCACGGAGCGCGCCGCCGAGGCCGCCCGCGACCAGGCGGTGATGGACTCGATTGGACTGCGCGCCCGCGCCGGCGCCTAGCGCAACTTCCGATCCGATTGGATCGTTCAATTGCTTTCGATCTTTGTTTTAGCGCGTTCTCTTCACGCAGCCCGGCAGCCACTTCGCTCGAAAGCGCTCTAAGCGAGGCCCGCAGCGATCAGCCCTCATTCCAGCGAGAGGTGAGCATGGCTCGCTTTCGCCGGGATGAGGGCTTCGTTCGTTTCAGGCGATGACGGGATGATGCGGCACGCTATCGCGCCGCATATGGCCGTGCAGCCGCGGATCGTCATCGACCTCGACGCTGCGCTTGAACACGGTAAAGCCGGAGCGCTGATAGAACTCCGGCGCACCCTGGTGGTCCAGCGTGCAGGTGTGCACCCAGAAACGGCCGATCGGCTTTGCCCAGGCCTTGGCGAGGGCCCGGTTCATCAGCCAGCGTCCCGCGCCGCGCCCGATCACGCTCTCATCGAGGCCGAAAAAGGCAAGCTCACCTTCGCCGGACACGCGGAAATCCAGTTCGAGCAAGCCGACATCGCGGCCATCATGCCGGACGGCGAAAAACTCCACGCCCGGATCGGCCAGGATCGCCTGGAGCTCCGCCACCGGCTTGACCAGCCGGCTGAACCACATCCAGCGCTCGCCCAGCGCGCGGTAGATCGCGAGATAGCGGGCGACATCCTCGCGCCCGATCGGATCGAGTGCGAACCCCTCCATGCCGGGCGGGTCGGAGCGTAGCGGCGGTGCCTCGAACATTTCGAGCGAGGTGACGATGGCGGCGATCTTGCCCGGCGGCAGATCGGTAATGCCGGTCAGGCTGATGGAAAGGCTTTCGGACATGCTGGCTTCTTGATGCGACAAGGTGGGACGGACAATGCCACGATCATGACATGATCGCGGCGGCAGGGTCGGGGGATTTCGCCCGTGACACAAGAGCCGTCCCCGTGATCAGCACATGAGCCGGCCGCAAGAGCAGGATGCGAAAAAGTGGGAACCGGTTTTTTCGCATTGATCCTGCTCTAACTCCTTGATGAGAGACGGATTCAGATTTCAGATGGGATCGCTTCGTGATTCCATCTGAAATCATCCGGCTCTAGTGCCCAGTCCGCTCCCAAAGGGGCATCCAGCCAAGCGCCGCTTGCCCTGGCGCGCGACGGCTGGCAGAGAAGATGCAAGCCTCCGGCTCGCGCGTTTCCCGCATGTGCGAGCCATGGCGCATCTATGGCTTTTCGTCTCCTCGCAGCCGCGGGTCCAATGAAAAAGTATCTCGACTATCTCTGGCCGATCATCGGGCTTCTCGCGGTCGTCTGGTCGGTCGACCTGCTCTGGGAGAAGCTCAAGACCGAGGCCGGCACCGACGCCGCGATCCAGGCCCTGCTGGAGCAAGGCAGCCTCTGGGACAACATCAAGATCGTCGCGATCCGCATCGGCCAGAAGATCGGCCTGATCTCGCCCGACGCCTTCCTGCATGCCGCGCTCGCCACCCTCGTCGCCTATGCCGCGCTGGCTTGGTACGATCGCATCGCGCTCATCCATATCGGCAAGGAGAAGGGCATCTCCTGGCCCTATATCTCGCTGTGCTCCTTCGTCACCTATGCGCTGTCCCACAATATCGGCGCGTCGGTCTTCTCCGGCGGCATGGTGCGGTTCCGCGCCTATACGGCCAAGGGGCTGACGGCCGCCGATGTCGCGGTGCTGGTGGCGCTGTGCTCCTTCACCTTCGCGTTCGGCACGATCCTGCTGCTCGGGCTCGTCCTGGTGATCGAACCCGAAATCCTGCGCCCCCTGACGCAGCTCTCGACGCGCTTTGCGATCGGCGATCAGACGGCACGATTGATCGGCTTCGGCATGCTCGGCTTCGTCGTGCTCTACACGATCGGCTCCTGGCTGAAGTTCAAGCCGTTCAAGATCGGCAAGTTCGAATTGATCTATCCGCGCCTGCCGATCGTCGCGCGCCAATATCTGGCGGCGCCTCTGGAGCTCGCCGGTGCGGCCGGCATCATCTATTTCGCCCTGCCCGAGCAGGGCAACCCGGGCTTCATGATCGTGCTGGGCGCCTTCCTGCTGTCCTTCTCGGCCGGGCTGCTGAGCCAGGTGCCGGGCGGCGTCGGCGTGATGGAGGCGGTTTTCCTCGCCGTGATGCCGGGCGTGCCGGCACCCGCCGTCTTCGCCGCACTGCTGATCTGGCGTCTGTTCTACCTCATTCTCCCGCTGGTCGTGTCGCTGCCGGTGGTGCTCGCCTTCGAGCGTTCCCAGCTCAAGAAACACAAGCTGGCGGTTGCGGTCGCGCAGGCCGACGCCAAGGCCCGAAGCGCCGACCCGCCGATCCTTTGAGGCTCTTGAGCGTTTTCGAGCGAAGCGGAAGCCGGTTCGCCCTGAAAGAAAACGCGTTGAAACAAAGATCTGGATCGATTTCCGATCCCATTGGTTCGGAAATTGCACTAGGCGAAGGCCGGCCGGGCTATTTCCTGAGCGCGATCGCCGCCGCGCCGAACATCAGGAGCGCGCCGACCGCCTCGGGCCATCCGAAGGGCTCGCCCAGCGCGACCACGCCGGCGCCGACCGCAATGACCGGGCTGACGAAGGCGAAGAGCCCGGCATAGAACGCGCCCCAATCGCGCAGCAGCCTCAGAAAGATGGTGAAGCCGATCAGCGAGCCGACGATGACGACGAAGGCGAGCGCCGGTGCCGTCGGCCATTGCACAAGCGCGCGCAGATGCGCGACGCCGACAGGCTCGAGCGCGAGCGAGGCCACAATCAAACCGAGCGCGCCAATCGCGGTCTGCCAGCCCGCCAGCGTCAGGGTGGGCATCGTGCCGGCGACCTTGCGGCTCAGCACCGCCCCGACGCAGTGGCAGAACGTACCCAGCGCGATCGCCGCCAGGCCCCAGAGTTCCAGCCCATCGCCCTTTGCCGCGCTCAAGCCACCCAGCGCCCGCGTCGCGAACAGGAAGCCCAGCCCGAGGGCTCCGAGAGAGACCGCCGCGATGCGGCGCCCGCTGATGGGCTGCCCCTCGATCACGCGGCTTGCCAGCACGGTATAGATCGGGATCGTCGCCATGTTGATGATCGCCGCGAGGCCCGAGGGCGCATGCGCCATGCCCCAGAACAGCAAGGCGTAATTGCAGCTGTTGACCAGCAGTGCCGTGCCGGCAAGCCGCAGCCATGCCTGCACCGGAACCTTGAACGCGTCACGCCCGGCCCAGGCGAGCAGCAGCAGGCCGGCGAGACTGAAGCGTGCCGCCGCCAGGAAGATCGGCGGCACATGCGCCACGGCGATCTTGACCGGCAGGAAGGTGAGCCCCCAGGCGAGGCACATCGCGGCGAAGAGAAAAGCATTCAGGGATAGATATCGATGCCAGGCCACGCGGCCCCGTGCCTGGGTCGCGGCCGGCGCGACGAATGCCCCGGCACTGCTGCGCAGATCCATCATATGAAGCGCTGCAGGAAGACGAGGTCGAGCCAGCGGTCAAACTTGCGCCCGACCTCGTTGAAACGCCCCGCCTGGGTGAAGCCGAGGCGCTCATGCATCCGCAGCGACGCTTCGTTGGCCGCGTCGATGCCCGCGATCATCACATGCTTGTCGAGCCGGGCCGCATAGGGGAACAGTGCCGAGACCAGCTCCCTGCCGAGCCCCTTGCCCTGCCTGTCGGTGCGGATATGGACGCTGTGCTCGACGGTGTGCCGATAGCCCGGCCAAGCCCGGAAATCGCCAAAGCTCGCGTAGCCGACAGCTTCGCCAGCTTCATCGGCGACCAGCACCGGATAGCCCTGCTCGCTCCGCATCGCGAACCAGGTCTGTCGATCCACCAGGGTCGCCGGCGTCTCCGTGTAGACGGCGGTCGAGGTCGCGATCACAGCGTTGTAGATCGCCAGGATCGCCGGCAGGTCGGCCGCAAGGGCCGGTCGGATGCTCATGCTCGCGTTCTCAATCGTCCACTATAGGGTACGATATACTATTATAGTGAACAATCGAGCGTCAAGCTGGCTGGGCGCCCGCGGCCGGGACGCGAATTCCAGGAGACAAGCCCGAGCGGGGTCAGGCGATAGCCGGTGTCGCCGACAGCCGTCTCAGACGCTGCCGACCGTCTTCAGCCTGACGCGGGGATGGATCTCGGCCTGCGAGAGCACCGGCGTCTCCCTGCGGAAGCGCTCGATGATCTGGCGCGCGAAGGGGCGCGCCAGCCCGGAGGTGACGAGCGCCGGCATCTCGCCGATGCGCGCCGCTTCCTCGAACTTGTCGCGGACATGGCGCACGAATTCCTGCAGCCGTGAGGGCTGCATGGCGAGATGGCGATCCTCGCCCTGGCCGATGATCGATTCGGCGAAGATGCTCTCCCAGGCCGAGGAGAGGGTGATGATCGGCAGGTTGCCCTGGGCGTTGGAGAACTGCGCGCAGATCTGACGGGCCAGGCGCGTGCGGACATGCTCGGCGATGTCGCGCGGATTCTTGACGCTGCCGGCAACCTCCGCGATGCCCTCGATGATGGTGGCGAGATCGCGGATCGAGACGCGTTCCGCCAGCAGCAATTGCAGCACCCGCTGGATGCCCGTGGTCGAGATCTGGCTCGGTACGATCTCCTTGAGCAGGTCGGCATGGTCCTTCTGCAGCTCGCGCAGCAGCTTCTGCACCTCACCATGCGAGAGCAGCTCGGGCATGTTCGATTTCAGCACCTCGGTGAGATGCGTCGAGATCACAGTCGCGGCGTCCACCACAGTGAAGCCGCGCAATTGCGCCTCGTCCTGCAAGGCGGCGTCGATCCAGGTCGCAGGCAGACCGAAGGTCGGCTCCAGGACATTGTGTCCGGGCAGGTTCACCGCGCCACCCATCGGGTCCATGGCCATGTACTGGCCAGCATAGACGATACCGTGCCCGGCATCGATCTCCTTGATCTTGATATAGTAGTAGTTCGCCTCGAGCTGGACGTTGTCGACGATGCGTACCGCCGGCATGACGAAGCCGAGCTCGGCCGCGAGCTGGCGCCGCAGCGCGCGGACCTGGTCCGTCAGCCTGTCCTGCCCCCCCGCCGCATTGACCAGCGGCAGGAGGCCGTAGCCGATCTCGATCTTGAGCTCGTCGAGCTTGAGCAGGTCGTTGAGCGTCTCCTCCTTCGGCGTGCCGTCGGCGGAGAGCGGCGAGGCAGCCTGCGCCGCAACCGCTTCCTCCGTCTGCTTGGTCTTGGCCAGCTTGCCGAAATGATAGGCAAGCCAGCCCGAGCCGCCGGCGAGCACGAGAAAGGGCATCATCGGGATGCCGGGCAGGATCGCGATCAGCAGCATCACCGCCGCCGACATGCCGAGCGCTTTGGGGTAACCTGAGAGCTGCTTGCCGAGCGCCTTGTCGGCCGCGCCGCGCACGCCCGATTTGGAGACGAGCAGGCCAGCCGCCGTCGAGACGATCAGCGCCGGGATCTGGCTGACAAGGCCGTCGCCGACCGTAAGCTGGGTGTAGTTGTGGGCGGCGGCGCCGAAGCTCATGCCTTGCTGCGCGACGCCGATGATGATGCCTCCGAGCACGTTGATGAAGGTGATCAGCAGGCCGGCGATCGCGTCGCCGCGCACGAACTTGGAGGCGCCGTCCATCGAACCGAAGAAGTTCGCCTCGTCCTCCAGCGCCTTGCGCCGGACTTTCGCGACCTCCTGATCGATCAGCCCGGCAGAGAGATCGGCATCGATCGCCATCTGCTTGCCCGGCATGGCGTCGAGCGCGAAGCGCGCCGCGACCTCGGCGATACGGCCCGAACCCTTCGTGATGACGACGAAATTGACGATGATCAGGATGGTGAAGACGATCACCCCGATCACGAAATTGCCGCTCATCACGAAGTTGCCGAAGGCTTCGATGACGTGGCCCGCGGCCGCGCTGCCCTCATGCCCATGCGCCAGGATCAGGCGCGTCGAGGCGAGGTTGAGCGACAGGCGCAGCATGGTGACGATCAGCAGGACCGTCGGGAAGGCAGAGAACTCCAGCGGCTCCTCGATGAAGAGCGCCGTCATCAGGACCAGCACCGACAGGATGATCGAGAGTGCCAGCAACAGATCGAGCATCAGTGCCGGCAGCGGGAAGATGAGCACCACCAGGATGCCCATGACGCCGATCGCCAGGAAAAGGTCCGGCCGATTGAGGAGCTTCCCCATCGCGCCGCGGCTCGGCATGTTGAAGCCGCCGCCCTGGCCTGCCGTCACATCGGTCATCGACCAACCCACTCCCGTCGCCACGGCGAACCCGTCCGCATGCGGACATATGCCCCGACAGAGGCATAACCCGGCAATTCTTGCCGGGTACATGGTGAACGAGTGGTTAAGATGGTCGAAAAAACTGCCCCGGGAACCTTTCCCTGAACAGACCGTTATCGAACTGCCGCGTTGTCGCCGCATTGCACCAGGTAACTTTGCACAGGTCGACAAAACTGGTTTTGCAAGACCGCAGATATTGGAGGAAGACTTGGATAGACGTTCCTTTGTGATGAGCATTTTCGGCGGCCTGGCTGCCGCGAGCCTGGGCGGCACCGCGATCGCGCAGGCCGCTTCGCGCAAGCCCGAGATTGCCCCGGCCGTGCCGGCAACCGACGAGATCGACCCCGCAAGCAAGACCGCGCTCGACAGCACCGAGGCTGAGTTCAGCCAATATGTCGGGCGTCATCGTCCACACCGGCCCTTCGTCCCGCGTCATCGCCGCCCGGTCATCGTGCGCCGGCCCGTCGTCGTGCGCCGGCGCGTCATCGTCCGGCGCCCGCATCGCGTCATCCGCCGACGCCCGATCTACGTGCGCTGACGTCAGCGCCCGGACCCAGGCGCCCTGACCTAACGAGGCGGCGTCCGCAAGGCGCCGCCTTTTTCATGAAGAGGCCGTTCAACCGATAGCGGCCTCGTGACCATCGGGAGGGCACCGGCATGACAGCGCCGGACATGGCTTTGCAGCCGACGATCTCGACCGATATCCCGGCCCGGCTCGACCGCCTGCCCTGGTCGCGGTTCCATACGCTGGTGGTGGTGGCGCTCGGCGTCACCTGGATCCTCGACGGGCTCGAGGTCACGCTCGCCGGTTCGGTCGCCGGCGCCCTGAAGCAAAGCCCGACGCTGCGCTTCAGCAACACCGAGATCGGTATCGCCGGGGCGGCCTATCTCGCAGGCGCAGTTCTCGGCGCGCTCTTCTTCGGCTGGCTGACCGACCGGCTTGGCCGCAAACGGCTCTTCACGATCACGCTCCTGGTCTATCTCGTCGCGACGGCGGCGACCGCTTTCTCCTGGAGCTTTGCCAGCTTCATCATCTTCCGCTTCTTCACCGGCATGGGTATCGGCGGCGAATATACGGCCATCAACTCGACCATCCAGGAGCTCGTCCCGGCGCGGATGCGCGGCTGGGTCGACCTCGTGATCAACGGTTCGTTCTGGATAGGCGCGGCGCTGGGCGCCGTCGGCGCGATTATCCTGCTCGATCCCGGGGTCATCGATCCCGAACTGGGCTGGCGGTTCGCCTTCTTCATCGGCGCGGCTCTCGGCCTCGTCATCCTCGTCCTCAGGCAATGGATACCGGAGAGCCCACGTTGGCTGATCAGCCATGGCCGCCCGGACGAAGCCGCCATGATCGTCGCCGGGATCGAACGGCGTGCCGGGGTTTCCTACAACCCAGACCGGCCCCTGCCGAAGATCCACCTACGTCCGCGCGCGGCGACCCCGCTTCGAGAGGTCTTCCACGCGCTGTTCGTCAGGCACCGGCAGCGGGCGCTGGTGGGGCTGGCGTTGATGGCCGCACAGGCGTTTTTCTACAATGCGATCTTCTTCACCTATGCGCTGATCCTGACGGATTTCTACGCGGTGCCCTCGCAGGCGATCGGCTGGTTCATCCTGCCCTTCGCCGCGGGCAACGTGCTTGGGCCGATCATCCTGGGCCGCCTCTTCGACACCCTGGGGCGGCGGCGGATGATTGCCTTCACCTATGCGATGTCGGGCTTGCTGCTGGCCGCGACGGGGTATCTGTTCTGGCGCGACCTCGTCAGCGCCGCGCAATTGACGGCCTGCTGGAGCATCGTCTTCTTCTTCGCTTCCACCGCCGCGAGCTCTGCCTATCTCACCGTCAGCGAAACTTTCCCGGTCGAAATGCGCGCCCTGGCGATCGCCGCCTTCTATGCCGTGGGCACCGGCATCGGCGGCGTCGCCGGCCCCTGGCTGTTCGGCGCGCTGATCGACACCGGCTCGCGCCTGAGCGTCTTCGGCGGCTACCTGTTCGGCGCCGCCCTGATGCTGACCGCGGCCTTGATAGCTGCGCTTTTTGCCGTCCGCGCCGAGCGCAGATCGCTTGAAGACGTCACTCGCCCTCTCAGCGCGGTCGACGAGCCCGCTCCCGGGCAGCTTTAGCCATGATCAGAGAAATTTGGGGAATGGGAACCCAGACCACGAAAATGCGTTATCTTTCGGCCCCGATTGCGCGCTGTGATGCGGGTACCAATAGGGAATGGAAAACCAGTCTTCGGAGGATGTCGTGGATAGACGCTCATTCATCATGACCCTGATCGGCGGCATGGCCGCAGCCAGCCTCGGCGGCATGGCTGTTGCCGAAGCCGCCCAGCCCAAGCCCGCACCGCTGCCGGAACCACAGCCGGCCAGGGCCGACGACCAGATCGCCGCCGAGGTCAAGGACGGCCTGGACAAGACCGACGCCGAGTTCAGCCAGTATTATTACTACCGCCGGCCGCGCTACTATCGTCGCCCACGGTACTATTACCGCCCGCGCTATTATCGTCGGCCCCGCTATTATCGCCGCTATCGCCGCTGGTGAGCTGACGGGAGCGGGTCAGGCCGCGCTCACGCGCGCCTGACCCGGCTCGGCCACGGCGATGCCGGCCGCTCCGTATTCGCTCAGCTTGTTGCGCAGCGTTCGGATCGAGATCCCCAGGATCTTGGCCGCATGTGTGCGGTTCCCGAGGCAGTGGTCCAACGTGTCGAGAATGAGTTCGCGCTCGACATCGGCGACCGTGTGACCGACGAGCGAGCGCGTCACCGCCTCCGCCGTCTGCGCCGCGCGCGCCGCCGGGTCCCTGCCGCTGGCGGGGCCGAGCGTCTCGCCCTCCGGCGTCATCACGGCCTCAGTGCCGATTTCAGGCCCTTGCGCCAACAGCACGGCGCGATGGATCGTATTCTCCAGCTCGCGCACATTGCCCCGCCATGAATTGGTCAGCAGGAGCTTGCGCGCGTCGCTCGCCAGCGGCCGCAGCGGCAGGCCGTTGATCTCAGCATATTTCTTGGTGAAGTGGTCGGCGAGCGCCAGGATATCGGCCGGCCGCTCGCGTAGCGCCGGCAGGCGCAGATGCACCACGTTCAGCCGGTAGAACAGATCCTCGCGGAACGAGCCCTCGCGGACAGCATCGCCCAGATTGCGGTTCGAGGTCGCGATGATGCGCAGATCGACCCTGACCGGCTGCGTGCCGCCGACACGGTCGATCATGCGCTCCTGCAAGGCGCGCAGCAGCTTGGCCTGCAGCCGCACATCCATCTCGGAAATTTCGTCGAGCAGCAACGTGCCGCCGCTCGCTTCCTCGAACTTGCCGATGCGTCGTGCCACCGCGCCGGTGAAGGCGCCCTTCTCATGCCCGAAGAGCTCCGATTCCAGCAGGTTGTCGGGAATGGCAGCGCAGTTCACGGCGACGAAGGGCTTGTCCTTGCGCAGCGACTTCTGGTGCAGATGGCGCGCAATCACCTCCTTGCCGGTGCCGCTTTCGCCGGTGACCAGCACGGGGGCATCCGAGCGGGCGATCTGGGCCGCGAGCTGGACGACGCGTTCCATCGCCGGATCGCGCCAGATCAGGCTCGACTGATCAGCCGCGACGGCCTCCAGCACGGCAGCGATCAGTTCGGGATCAGGCGGCAGCGGCACATATTCGCGCGCCCCGGCCTGGATCGCGGCAACGGCGGCGCGCGCATCGGTCGAGGTGCCGCAGGCGACGATCGGTGTGCGGATGCGCTCGGCCTCCAGCGCCGCGACATATTTCGCGATCGGCTGCGCGACATCGATCATCAGGAGATCCGCGCCCTTGGCGCGCAGCACGGCGAGCGTCTGGTCGAGGCTCTCCGTATGCGTGACGCTGGCGCCATGAGCGATCGCGATCCGGGCGGCCGCGATGATCTGCCCCTTGAGACCGCCGACGATGATGAGGCGCATGGCTCAGGCCTTTCCGTATGAGAGCGTGATGGGGCGGCCGGTCTTCACCGGTCGGCCTTGATGATTTCGGTCATGGTGACGCCGAGTCGGTCCTCGACCACGACGACCTCCCCGCGCGCGACCAGCCGCTCGTTGACGAAGATGTCGATGGCCTCGCCGACGCGCCGGTCGAGTTCGAGCACGGCGCCAGGCACGATCTGGAGGAGGTCGCCGACCGCGATCCGCGACGAGCCCAGCACCGCCGAGACCGTGACCGGCACGTCGAACACCTGCTCCAGATCCTCGGCGGTCTTGACCGGGACCGGCCCCGAGCGCGCCACCGAGGGCGCCTCGCGATCGAAGGAGAGATCGGCCGGGTTCAGTGGTGGCAGGTTCAAGTCGTTGCCTTGGGTCATCTTGGTGTCCTCACTCGGCAAGACTGCGCGGACCGGCATGGCCGAAAACGCCCGTCACAGCCTGCTCGACCAGTTGCGATAGCCGCTGCGCGTCGATCACGAAGCCGCCATCGGCCCATTCGATGCGCCCGTCGCCGGGAGCAATCTCCGGCTCGCCGAGCACGACGAGACGGCCGGCAAAGCCGCTCTCCCGCGCCAGACGAGCAATCAACGCCTCTACGGCCTCCGCCGCGCTGTCGTTCACCCGCAAGACGAGGTGCGGCGCCAGCCGCGCATGTGAAAGGCATTCGCGTACGGCGTGCTCGATCTCGGCCAGCGGCTTCTCGGCAAGCGCCGCGCCCGCCAGCGCCTTGGCCGTGGCGATGGCGATATGGGCAGCCTGCGCCTCGATCGCGGCGGTGCGGGCGTCCTCCTGGGCGAGCAGGCGCTCGGCCGTGCGGGCGAGCTGGGCGACCATGCCGTTGAGCTGTCCCTCGGCGTCACGCCGCGCCTGGGCCTCGCCCGCGCGGAACGCCTCGGACTTCGCCGCGGCGAGATCGGCTTCGCCGGCCGCGCGCCGGCCGCCCTCGCGGAAATCGGTGCCGAATGTGAATTTCGTGGCGGTACGCATCGTCAATAAACCAATTCGTCTTCGGAATTGCCCTTGGCCAGGACGATCTCGCCCTTGTCGGCGAGCTCCTTGGTCAAGGCCACCATCTTGGCTTGCGCCTCGTCGACCTCCTTGAGGCGCAAGGGGCCAAGGCCCTGCATGTCGTCCTGCATGTTCTTGGTGGCGCGCTGCGACATCGCGCTGAAGAAGAAGTTGCGCATGTCCTCGCTCGCGCCCTTGAGTGCCCGCGCGAGCGTATCCTTGTCGACCTGCCGCATCAGCGTCTGCAGCGCGGCGGGATCGAGCTTGCCGAGATCCTCGAAGGTGAACATCAGCGCCCTGATGCGGGCGGCCGATTCCTGGTTGGAATCGTCGAGCGCCGCGAGGAAGCGGATCTCGGTCTGGCGGTCGAAGCCGTTGAAGATCTCCGCCATCATCTCATGCGGGTCGCGCCGACGGGTCTGCGTCAAGGTCGAGACGAATTCTGTGCGCAGGGTGTTCTCGATATGGTCGAGCGCCTCCTTCTGCACCGATTCCATGCGCAGCATGCGGCTGACGACGTCGATCGAGAGTTCATTGGGCAGGTTGCGCAGAACATTGGCGGCGTGCTCCGCCCTGATCTTCGAAAGGATGACCGCAATCGTCTGCGGATATTCGTTCTTGAGGAAGTTCGCGAGCACGACCGCATCGATATTGCCGAGCTTCTGCCACATGTTGCGGCCGGCCGGCCCGCGGATCTCCTCCATGATCAGCGCGACCTGATCGCTCGGCAGGATCTTCTCCAGGAGCGAGATCGTCCGATCGAATGAACCTGTGACCGCGCCCGCGCTCGACAGCCGGCCGACGAAGTCCAGCATCAGCCGCTCGACCTCGTCGGCGTCGACGGTCCCGAGCTCGGCCATAGCGCGGGTGATGATGCGGATCTCCTCATCATCGAACTCCCGCCAGATCGTGCGGCCATGATCCTCCCCGAGCACGAGCAGGATCACCGCGGCGCGCTGCGGCCCGTTCATTTCCGCGATCGTGGTTACGCCGCCATAGCTCGCGGCTTCGCTGTCCCGGTTGCTGGAGTTGCGCGTGGCGATGGAACGTTCAGCGGCCATGGCTCAAAGACCCGTCATGCCGCAGACTTTTCGTGAATCCAGCCGCGCAGCACCGCGACCGAATCGGCGGGGTTCTGCGCCACCAGTGCGCCGATCTTCTCGACGGACTGGGCCTTGAGCTGTCCCTTGATCTGCGCGACCGCGAGCATACGCTCGGACGGCGCCTCGACGTCCATGTCGCGCGAGCCGTCCGCCCCCACCACGGAGCGCGGGCTTGCAGGGTCGCCGGTGCCGTCGGATTGAACGAGGGCCAAGCCCTCGCGCATGAAGCTCGGGATCGCCCGCATGCTCGGATCGGGCGCAAGGGCCTGCTTCAGCAGCGGCCGCACCACCACCATCAGCACGATCAGCGTCAGCAGCGAGATGACACCGAGTTCGGCGAAGCGGATCAGATCCTCCTTGGTGAAGGAGAGCAGCTGCTGAATCAAGGTTTGTTCGGGCAGCTCGACGATCGCCTGCGGCGCTTCAGCGAAGCGCAGATTGACGACCTCAACCTTGTCGCCGCGCGCCTCGTCATAGCCCATCGCCATGCGCACCAACTGGCCGATCCGGTCCAGCTCCTCGCTGCTGCGGGGCTGGTAGGCGACCTCGGTGCCGTTGCGGGTGTAGTTTCCATCGACCAGTACCGCGACCGAGAGCCGCTTGACCCGCCCGCCCTCCAGCACCTCGGTGCGGGTCGTACGCGAGATCTCGTAGTTGACCACTTCCTCGTTCTTCGAGGAGGCGTCCTTCTGATTCTGCTGGGTGCCCTGCCCCGCCTGGGCTCCGGGCAGTTCGTTGCCGACCGTGACGGCCCCGTTCGCGCCATCGGTCGTCGTCGCATTCTCGGTGCGGTTCTGGCTGGAGCGGATGACCTTGCTTTCCGGGTCATAGGTCTCCGAGCGGCTCTCGATGCGATTGGCGTCGAGGGTCGCCGAGACCTGGACCCGCGCCCGCCCCTGCCCGACGACGCTGGCGACGATATCCTCGACTTGCGTCTTGACGCGCTTCTCGATCCCCACCTGCCGCTCGTCGATGCCGAGCCCGATAAGCCCTTGCTCGCCCTGGGCGCCGTCGGCCAGGAGCCTGCCGCGCTCATCGACGATCGAGACGCGCTCGGGCTTGAGCCCGTCAACGGCGGAGGAGACGAGATGGCGCACGGCGCGCACCTGCGCCGCGTCGAGTTCGCCGGCAAGCTTGAGCACGATCGAGGCGCGCGGCGGTTCGCGATCGCGCTCGAACAGGCGCTTCTCCGGGATGACGAGATGCACGCGTGCCGCCTGGACGCGGCTGATCGAGCGGATGGTGCGCGAGAGTTCACCCTCCAGCGCGCGCAGATGGTTGATGTTCTGGACGAAGCTGGTCGAGGAGAAGGCGTCGCCCTTGTCGAAGATCTCATAGCCGACGCCACCGCCGGACGGGATTCCCTTGCTGGCGAGGTCGAGCCGCAGCCGCGGCACATCGGCCTTGGCGACGAGTACGGTCTGTCCGTCGCCGCGCAGCTCGTATTTGATGCCGCGCGTATCGAGATCCTTCAGGATCGCGCTGACATCCTGGTTCGACAGGTCGGAGAACAGCACGCTCATCGCCGGCTGCGACATCCTCAGCATGACGAAGCCGAAGAAGCCGACAAGGCCAAGCGTCACCGCCAGCATCGCCGCCAGGCGCGCCGCTCCGAATTTCGTAAACTGACCGACGATGCCGTTCACGCAGCCATCCGTTCCACAAAACCGACATCGCCGCACACGAGGCACGACGCACTAGGCAAGTTTTTCCCAGTGCATGGTTAGCGCCGGGTTAACGAATGGTGGATTGATGGCGATAGCCACCGAAAATGCGAAAGGCGCCGGTCCGATCGAACCGACGCCTTGGTAATGAACCGGGCAATGGACCGGAAAAGGGATCCTATTGGCGGTAGTGCTGGATGCGCGTCGTCCGCAGCCCGGCAAGGCCGTGCTGATCGATCGACATCTGCCAGCTCAGGAATTCATCGACGGTCAGCGTATAGCGCTGGCAGGCTTCCTCAAGGCTGAGAAGGCCGCCGCGAACGGCCGCGACCACCTCGGCCTTGCGCCGGATCACCCAGCGGCGCGTATTCATGGGCGGCAGATCGGCGATCGTCAACGGACTTCCGTCCGGTCCGATCACGTACTTCACCCGCGGTCGCAAAGGCTCGGTCATGGTACACTCACACAACTCAACAGACCTACTTCTGCTGAGCATAGGCGTCCGGCTTTAAGATTTACCTAAAGCGAAACGGACGGCTTTCCCTATCTGCGCGCCGGCCGCCATCAGCCCTTGATCACTTTCTTGACCTTGTCGATCGGGACGCTGATCGTGCCGATCTTGAGCATCGGCGTGTCCCCGCTCAGATCGATGCTGTCGACGACGCCGATGATTTCAGTCTTGGCGACCACCGCCTGACCGGACACATCCTTGGCGTCGATGGTGATGGTGTAGTCGCCGGCGGGCGCTGTCCCGCCGGTCGAGGTGCTGCCGTCCCATTGGACGGTCTGCTCGCCGGCGGCGAGGCTCGTCGTCAGGGTCCGGACCACAGAACCGCTGGAATCCTTCACGGTGATGTTGGCGGTGCCGGCGCTCGCCATGTTCACCGACCAGTAGGCCACCCCGTTCTTGAGCGGCGCCGTTGCGCCATCGGCGGTGATCGTCGCGCCGATGAAGCCGACCGCATCCGTCGTCGTCGTCGCCTTGTTGAGAGTGAGCAGTGCGCTCAACGTGTCATTCATCTTGAGCTGCTGCTCGACACCGGCGAACTGCACGAGCTGGGCGGTGAACTGGTTGGTGTCGAGCGGGTCGAGCGGGCTCTGGTTCTTGAGCTGCGTCGTCAGCAGCGACAGGAACTGGTCGAAATTCCCGGCGATCGCCGTCTGCGAGCCGGACACGGTGCTGGTGCTGTTCGTCGTCGAGGAGGTGTTCTGGAACCCCGCGCCCGTCGTCGAGGAGGTGTTGGAAACGGCCATGGTGCTTCTCCTTGCCGTCAGATGCTGAGATCGACGCCGCCGAGCCTGACGAGGCGGCGGGTCTGGATCGGCTTGGCGGGTGCGACGATGTCTTCGCCGGTTTCCGACACGGTCGGCGGGCGGCGCGGCGCGTCGTCCTGCTGCCGGTTCTGCCGGAAGCCGGATTGGTCGGCGGGATCGCGCAAGCTGATGTCGACACCCGCATCCGACGGCTTGAGGCCGGCCTGCTCGAAGGCCCGTTCCAGCGTGCGCGAGTCGCGCTGGAGCATGTGCAGCGTCTCGACCCGGTCGACGACCAGCCTGGCGCTGACCTCGCCCTTGTCGGAAACCTCGAGCTTGACGTCGACGCGGCCGAGTTCAGCCGGATCGAGCCGAATGTCGAACGAGCGGGAGCCCGCAAGCGCCTTCATCCCGATCTCGATCGGAACCATGTGGAGTGGCGTCGTCTGCGTGGCTGCGGCAGCCTGGCCATGGGCGGTCGTGGCCTGCCCCGCGGCAGTCTGTTCCGGGGTGGCCAGGTCAGCGGCAGCCCCCGTCTTACCGGCGCGCGGCTGGGCCAGCGCCGAAAGATCGACCAGGTTCTGCGGCGTCTGCAGCAATTCGAGCGGCTTGAAATCGGCCTGCGGCGCAGCCGGCGCGGTCGAAGATGCAGCAGGCTCCTCCTTGGCGGTCTTGGCCGCATGCGCAGTCTGCTGCCCGCCGATTGCAAGCTGAGCCTTGCCGCCTTCGCCATTCGCGGGAGCGCCAACATCCGCACCCGCGCCGCCGACGGCGGCATCGCCCTGCAGGAAGGCGGCGACAGCCGATTTCGGCGAGGCGAGACCGGCCTTTGCGATACCGGCAGTCGGGACGGCGCCCGCAGCAGGCGCAGCCGCTTCGGTTGCAGCGGCGGGTACGGCAGCTGGAACGAGCGCGGCGGAGAGATCGATGGTCGGCAATGCCAGGACAACGACGCCTTCGGCTGGCGTGGTGGGAAGCGCGGAGGCATCCGCCGCCGGCGTCTCGGCCGCCTTGTCCTTGGGGCCCTCGGCGTCCTTCTCTTTTACGCCGTCGCCACCCGTCTGCGCCTCGGCCTGCGTGGCGACGGCGATACTGACAAGCGCGCCGACATCCTGCTGCACCGGAGGCGAGGCCGTGGCGGCCTGAGCGCCAGGCGTGGTCTCGCCCGGCTTGACGGCAATCGGCGCCGGCGTGGCGGCATTCGTCTTTGCCGCGTCAGTCTTTACAGCGTCGGTCTTTGTAGTGTCCGTCTTGGCAGCATCCGTCCTGCCCGCGCTCGCCTTGTCTTCAATGGCCTTGTCTTCGCTCGTCTGGGTGGCGTTCGTCTTGGCATCGGGCTTTTGCGGCGACGATTGATCCTCGGTCTGCGCCCGCTCGGGTTTAGGGCGCGGCGCCGAGGCGTCCTGCGCGCGGGACGCCGTCTCGCGAGACGGATCGTCTGGCAGCGTGAACGCCTCAGCCGCGCGACCGGAATCCGGCTCTGCCGCGCGGCGACGCACGGGAGCGGGCTCGGTCAAGGCAGACGAAAGCGTGAGCGACTGAACAGACATCGGCGTTTCCGGACGCGGGCAACACAACGCCCGCCCCTCCGCGGAGCAAGTCCCACGCCATGTAATGCCTGATTTATATCAATAACTTAGATGACTATCGCGCTCAGCATGGCGGCAAGAAGCTCCGGTCTTGCATCCTAGCCCGGCAGGATTTGCCGATCGCGCGCTGGCAGGCGCGTGGCAAAGCCGTTATAGAACCGCCGATCGCATCCGCCGCCGTCCCGGACCGGACCATCGCATGACCACGCCCCTCAACTCCCTCGACATCGCCAAGCCGCCTGCGGCCACGCGCGTCGTCGCGGCGATGTCCGGCGGCGTCGACTCCTCCGTCGTCGCCGCGCTGCTGAAGCGCGAGGGCTATGATGTCATCGGCGTGACGCTGCAGCTTTACGATCATGGCGCAGCCGTGCACCGCGCCGGCGCCTGCTGCGCCGGCCAGGATATCCACGACGCCCGCCGCGTCGCGGAGGCCATCGGCATCCCCCATTACGTGCTCGATTATGAGAGCCGGTTCCGCGACGCCGTGATCGAGCGCTTCGCCGAGAGCTATCTCGCCGGCGAGACGCCGATTCCTTGTGTCGAATGCAATCGCACGGTGAAGTTCCGCGACCTCCTGGGCCTGGCCCGGGAGCTGGGCGCCGACGCGCTGGCGACCGGCCATTATGTCGTCAGCCGCGACCTCGGCACCGGCCATCGTGGCCTGTTCCGCGCCGCCGACGCCTCGCGCGACCAGAGCTATTTCCTCTATGCAACGACGCAGGAGCAGCTCGATCTGCTGCGCTTCCCGCTCGGCAGCATCGACAAGGCGCAGACCCGCGCGCTCGCCGCCGAACTCGGGCTCGGCATCGCCGACAAGCCCGACAGCCAGGACATCTGCTTCGTTCCCAATGGCCGCTATGCCGATGTGATCGAGAAGCTGAAGCCCGGCGCCTCGCGCCCCGGCGAGATCGTCCATCTCGACGGGCGCGTGCTCGGGCGCCATGACGGCGTGCTTCGTTACACCGTCGGGCAGCGCAAGGGGCTAGGCCTCAGCGCGACCGAGCCGCTCTACGTGCTGCGCCTCGATGCCGATCTCGCCCGTGTCATCGTCGGCCCGCGCGAGGCGCTTGGCGTGCGCGAGATCAGGCTGCGCGACGTCAACTGGCTCGGCGACCTGTCTCTGGATGCGCTCCCGGCCGAGGGGCTGGATGTCGCCGTCCGGGTGCGCTCGACCCGGGCGCCGCGCGAAGCCCGCCTGGTGCGCGACGAGGACGGCCTCAAGATCGAGCTCGCCAACGATGAAGAGGGCGTTTCGCCCGGTCAGGCTTGCGTCATCTACACCGATGCCGGCCCCGATGCGCGCGTGCTCGGCGGCGGGACGATCCTGCGGCCGCCGCTCGCTATGCTGGCGCGCGCGCCTGCCTTCGCCCACGCGCAGCCCTGAGCCCGACGCCGCCGCCCCGGCTTTCCTGCAACCTCAATCGCCGCGAGCCGCTCCATGTCGGTGCCTCACCTCGAAGCCCAGAAGCGCGCCTATGCGGCCTGGGCCAAGTTCTATGACAAGGTCTATCTGCGCATGCTGGCCCGCCCGCAGCGCGAGGCCGTCGCGGCGGCCTGCGCCTGCGGCCCCGACATCCTGGAGATCGGCGTCGGCACCGGGCTGACCCTGCCCTATTTCACGCCGGGCACACGCGTGCTCGGGGTCGATCTCTCCCTCGACATGCTCAAGGTCGCCAACCGCAAGGTCGCGAGCCAAGGGCTTGCCCATGTCCGCGGGCTGATGGTGATGGATGCCTGCCGCCTGGGCTTCGAGGCCGAGCGCTTCGACGCCGTGACCGCGCAATTCGTGATCACGCTGGTGCCCGACCCCGAGCAGGCCCTGGCCGAGATGGACCGCGTATTGAAACCCGGCGGCGAGATCGTGATCTCGAGCCGCCTCGTCGACGATGGCGGCCTGCTCGCGCCAGTCTGGGCGGCGCTCGCCCCCCTCGCCAAGGCGATCGGCTGGAGCACGGATTTCAAGGTCAGCCGCCTGACCGACTGGGCGGCGCGCACCGGACGCTACGAGACCGTCCATGTCGGCCGGGGCTATTTCAAGGTCGTCCGCCTGCGCAAGACCGCGTCGCGTCAAGCCGCCACAGTCTAAGATGATTCCGGCCCGGCAGGCATGGCGCCTGCTGGGCCGGAAGGGTGTTTCAGGGACGCCGGTCGCCCGGGCGCGGCGCGGCCTCGAAGCCGAAGCAGCCTGCCTGCGCGAGGTCGCCGCCCCGATCCGAGATGGCCTGGCAGGAGCGCAGGCGCGTACACATGTCGGTCACGACCGCATAGCCGTTGCCGAACATGCCCGAGGGCTGCTTGTAGGCGCAGGCGGTCTCCCAGGCGGGGCGCTCGGCAGCGGCAGCCGGAGCGCTCACCATGGCGCCGAACGCCGCGACGCCAAGAGCGATAGCCGCCACGGTCTGGGCGATACGCGGCCTAACACGCGTAAAAAGGGACTGCGTAAACGAAACCGTGAAGGATGAAATGAGCGTTGCCATGAAAAGCGGCCTCCGAAATGACCGGCTGCGCAGCGGAGCGATGGCGGCGATCATCGTCGGCCATTCCCGCAACGGCCCCTGACGCCGGCCTGACTATCAGCTAAGCCGTCGCATCCGGGCTTCAAGACTGCGCCAATGCAATGAACGCATGGCAAGCCTACGATACCCGCCGCGAACAGCGTAATGCGCATGTCATATGATTATATCTCATGCCATCCGGAGGCTTGACGGCATCACCCTTCGCCCCCTATACGCGCCCTCACAAAGGCACGCCGTCAGCGGCAAGCCTTCGTCTCGGGGCGGGGTAGCTCAGCTGGTTAGAGCAGCGGAATCATAATCCGCGTGTCGGGGGTTCGAGTCCCTCTCCCGCTACCAAAATCGAGGCCGATATCGGCCATGGGCGTACGAATTGCCCATTTTCAGGGAAGTTTCGCTGACCACGCAGGTCCCTGACTGTCCGACCCGAGCGGTTGGCGTGCTTCGGTCCGGTTCCTATCCTTGTTGGCGTCGCAGCAACCAACGCGACAATTGACTGCCTCGGGTTCTGCGGTCGCAAAGATGGCGGCGATCGATGCTTAAGCCGTCGGCGCGCGTTCGTCCGCCAAGTCAAGGCACCTGGCATCGAGACGGCACATTTCCTCGCCGGAGAAGGCGCGCGAGCGCGTCAGAAAGCGCTGTTCGGTGCCGTTCTCAAGCGAGAACATGCCACCCCGCCCCTTCACCACATCGATGATCAGTTGGGTATGCCGCCAGACTGCGAATTGCGATGCGCTGATATAGACCGGAGCTCCGCCCACCTCTCCGAGCTTCACGTCATGAGCGCCGACGATGAACTCGTGCTGCGGATAGCACATCGGTGAGGAGCCGTCGCAGCAGCCGCCGGATTGATGGAACAGCACAGGGCCGTTTTCCGCCTGCAGCCTCGCGATCAGGTCGAGCGCGGCCGGCGTGGCCGAAACCTGCTTAATCTCATGCTGGCTCATGTCGAAGCCTCCTGCATCTGGAGCCGCCGCCGGCAACATCTTGCCGTGACGGATCGCGAAGGCCCGGCACGATGTATTGGCGACGGGCGCCCGCGATCGTGCCGGGAAGTGGCCCTGCTTCAGGCCTTGGAGAGGTCTCTCAGAAGAAGCCGAGCTTCTTGGGGGAATAGCTGACCAGCATGTTCTTGGTCTGCTGGTAGTGGTCGAGCATCATCTTGTGGTTCTCGCGGCCGATGCCGGACTGCTTGTAGCCGCCGAAGGCTGCATGGGCCGGATAGGCATGGTAACAGTTGGTCCAGACCCGGCCGGCCTGAATGGCACGGCCGAAACGATAGGCGCGACTGCCATCGCGCGTCCAGACGCCGGCGCCGAGCCCATAAAGCGTGTCGTTGGCGATCGCGAGCGCCTCCTCGTCGTCCTTGAAGGTCGTCACCGAAACCACCGGCCCGAAGATCTCTTCCTGGAAGACCCGCATCTTGTTGTGGCCCTTCAGGACCGTCGGCTTGACGTAGAAGCCGCCAGCCAGATCGCCCGGCAGCAGGCTGCGTTCTCCGCCCGTCAGCACCTGTGCGCCCTCCTGACGGCCGATGTCGAAATAGCTCAGGATCTTCTCGAGCTGCTCGGACGACGCCTGCGCTCCGATCATGGTGGAGGCATCCAGGGGGTCGCCCTGCTTGATCACCTCGACGCGCTTCAGCGCCTTTTCCATGAATCGGTCGTAGATGCTCTCATGGATCAGCGCGCGGCTGGGACAGGTGCAGACCTCGCCCTGGTTCAGCGCGAACATGACGAACCCCTCGATCGCCTTGTCGAGAAAGTCGTCGTCCTCGACCGCGACGTCCTTAAAGAAGATGTTCGGAGACTTGCCGCCCAGCTCCAGCGTCACCGGGATCAGGTTCTGGCTGGCATACTGCATGATCAGCCGGCCGGTCGTGGTCTCGCCGGTGAAGGCGATCTTGGCGATGCGGTTGGACGAGGCCAGCGGCTTGCCCGCCTCCAGGCCGAAGCCGTTGACGATGTTGAGCACGCCCGGCGGCAGGATGTCGGCGATCAGCTCGGCGAAGATCAGGATCGAGGCAGGGGTTTGCTCGGCGGGCTTGAGCACGACGCAGTTGCCGGCGGCCAGCGCGGGCGCCAGCTTCCACACCGCCATCAGGATCGGGAAGTTCCAGGGAATGATCTGGCCGACGACGCCAAGCGGTTCGTGGAAGTGATAGGCAACGGTGTCGTGGTCGATCTCGGAGAGGCCGCCTTCCTGCGCGCGGATCGCGCCGGCGAAATAGCGGAAATGGTCGATCGCCAGCGGCATATCGGCAGCGGTCGTCTCGCGGATCGGCTTGCCGTTGTCCCAGGTCTCGGCCTGCGCCAGGAGATCGAGGTTGTCCTCCATCACCTGTGCGATCTTGTTGAGGAGGAGCGCCCGTTCGGCTGCGCTCGTGCGACCCCAGGCATCCTTGGCGGCGTGCGCGGCATCCAGCGCCGCCTCGATGTCCTTGGCGTCGGAGCGCGCGATCTCGCAGAGCAGCCGGCCGTTCACCGGCGACGTGTTCTCGAAATAGCGCCCCGAGATCGGCTCGGCCCATCTGCCGTTGATGAAATTGCCGTAGCGCGCCTTGAACGGCGTCGCGGACGAGCGGATGAATTCTGGCTTGTTCATGGTGTCCTCCTTTTCGGCGCATTGAGGCCGCGCCCTGAGACGGAGGATCGGCCCTATTCGGCGCCGCTGTCAGGATCAGACCCGCATTTTCGACAGCAGAACTGTCTCAGCTTTGCGACAGATCGCGGAAGAGATCGCCGCATTGGCTTTATCGGGCGCGTTCAAGCCCCAGCCGCGCAAGCTTGCGGTGCATGGTTGCGCGGCTGACGCCGAGCGCGCGCGCAGCGGCGGAAACATTGCCATTGGCCCGGGCCAGCGCTCTCTGCACGACGCCGCGCTCGGCGACGCTCAGCTCCTCGCCCGGCTTGGCCTCGTGGCCCATCAACAGGTCTTCCGCAGGAAAGGGCTGCGCGAGCCGTTCGTCAGTCAGACCATAGGCCAGTCGCGCGGCGCGGCTCGCGCCGATGACGAGGTCTCCTTTGTCGACCGCCAGAAGCCCGCCGCCTCCACCGGCGCCGTCCTGTGCGACCACGATCCGCGCTTTCGGAAAGGCCATCCGGAAATGATGAGCCTCGATCCGGTGCGCCGCCTCGACCGTCGCGCTGGCAACCAGCTTCAGCATGGCCGGTGTCAGATCGGCGCGGCAAGTCGACACGTCCAGCGTCGCGATCAGCCGTCCCCGCGCATCCCAGATCGGAGCGACGGTGCAGCTCAGGCCGATATTGCGTGTGAGGAAATGCTGGTCGCGATGGATCGTCAGCGGGCGACCTTCGACGACGCAGGTGCCGACGCCGTTGGTGCCCTCGCTGGCCTCGCTCCAGACCATGCCGGTCCAGAGGCCCAAATTGCGGAAGTCGAGATCGTCTCCGGCAGCACCCCGTCGGTCGAGCGGAATGCCTTCGCGATCGGTCAGCAGCACACAGCAGCCGGCATCGTCGACAGACTGGAAGAGGCGATCCAGGGAGGTCTGCGCCAGCCTGATCAACGGATCCAGGCGTTCGAAGGCAGCATCAAATTCGGCCTGGCCGAGGCGCCAAGGCGGGCGAGTGTGCTCAGGATCAAGGCCGTACTTCACGACCGAGCGCGACCAGGACGCCGCCACCGCAGACTGCCCGACGGCAGCCGCGTTGCTCAGGGTCGAATATATCCGATTGGCGTGATGGGCCCGTCCCGTCTCAGCCATGCCTGACACCCGTTTCCACCCGCCTCGCATGTCTTTTGAGGCCGAGGGCAGCGACGCCATCGCTTGCATGCGATTTCAGACATGTTCCGGCCGTTCCGATCTTATTGTCAACCAAGTCAGCTTCCCAAACAGCTCGTTCTGGGTAAGGCGGACTTCAGCTTGGCCCAACATGCAATGATCACGTCGTCCAAGCCGGAATCGCTCCCTCATCGCCGAGAAGTTGGCGCGCGCAGGTCGGAGCTTGTTCTTCACTCGACTCGGTTGCTAACCGAAATTGCCTGGGCGCTCGGGGCAGCGGTATGGCGCCCTCTCCCGCTACCAACGCTTTCCCCAAACGGGGTGCGGTTGTCAGATGACATCGATGAGGGACCAGGCCAACATGCATCGGCCCGTCCCGTTTCCATCCCTGCCGTTCTATTTTGCCGCCGCGCCCGTCAGCAGGTGGTGTCGACCAGGCCAAGGCTTGCGCTGGGGGTCTTGGTCGCGCTTGCGCCGGCCGCGTTGTAGGATGAGCTGGACAAGGTCTGCTGGGCGCTCTGCAGGATCTTGAGGAATTCCGCGAGCGGATCGGCAGCGGCGCTGGAATCCGCCGCGTTGGAGGAGGCCGCGTTCAGCACCCCGGCGAGCTCCGTCTGGGTATCGTCGCTATCCTGATCGCTGCGGTCGCTCTTGGCCGCCTGGGATTTGTGGCCATGATGCCCGCCGCCGATGCGGTGCCCGCCCCCGAGCAGGCTCTTGAGTTCGTCGGCCTGCGCGCTGGTCAGCTTACCCGACGACACCTCGCCATCGATGAGCGAACCGACCGTCGTTCCCAGCTTCCCGCTGGTGGACGATGAGCTGTTTTGGGTCGAGCTGGCGGTGAGCTGCTGCTGGATGTCGCCAAGCGCGCTGCCGAGCGCGGTCCCGTCCGCTGCCGAAATCTTGCCCGAGGCAATGTCGGCGCTCAGCCGGCTTTGGACGCGCGTCTCGAACCGGGAATAGTTCTGCGCGCTGGACGATACGCTACTCATGGAACGCTCTCCTGACTGGCCCCTCTGGGTCATCGATGCCGGTGGCGAGGGCCGCATCGGTACCGGCCCCCTTGGCAAGCGGCACGCAATTGCCGAGCCGGAGAAAAACGCAATTGAATCAATTGATTAATCAATTATTTGCCATAATGATCCGGCAGCTTTTGCCACGTTGCGAGGTCCAGGAGGCAGAAATTGCCGGTTCTTCCCGGCTCATCGCCGGTCTGCCATAGGCCGTCATGGCCGGGAATCCCGCGGAACCGGCGCGGCGCGGCAGCTTCGGGCTCTTGCCTCACGCCGCAAATCATCCGAAGAGGACGAGGCTGCAATCGAACCCGGTCGCGGCCCGCAGGCCGCCATTCGCTGCCGGCGCTATGGGGGAGCCGGCGGCGAAACATTCTCCCGCTGCCAGCCATCTCCGCGGCAAGGGACGGCGCGTCGCCAGATGACCAACACTCGCCAGCAACGCATCCTGCTGACTGGAGCCGCCGGCTTCATCGGCTACCATGTCGCCGAGGCGCTGCTCGCCCAGGGCGTCCAGGTTCTGGGCATCGACAATCTCACGCCTTATTACGACCCGGCGCTGAAGCAGGCCCGGCTCGACCGGCTCACCCCGCGCAAGGACTTTGCCTTCGAAGCGCTGGATATCGCCGATTACGACCGGCTTCTGTCGGCTTTCGCGGATTACCGGCCCGACGCCGTCATTCACCTCGCGGCCCAGGCCGGCGTGCGCTATTCGCTCGACAATCCGCGCGCCTATGCCAGCGCCAATCTCGACGGCTTCCTGTCGGTGCTGGAGGCCTGCCGGCACAACCCCGTCGATCATCTGATCTATGCCTCGTCGAGCTCGGTCTACGGCGCCAACGCCAAGACGCCGTTCAGCGAGCATGACGGCGCCGATCATCCGGTCTCGCTCTACGCAGCAACCAAGCGCGCCAATGAGCTGATGGCGCATTCCTACGCCCATCTCTACGGCATCCCGGCGACGGGCCTGCGCTTCTTCACCGTCTACGGCCCTTGGGGTCGGCCGGACATGGCCTATTTCAAGTTCACCAAGGCGATCCTCGAGGGTCGGCCGATCGACGTCTACGCCGAAAGCGAGATGAGCCGCGACTTCACCTATGTCGACGATGTCAGCGAAGCGATCGTCCGGCTCGTCGCCGCGCCGCCCCAGGCCGATCCTGCCTTCAACCAGGCCCGCCCGGATCCGGCGACGGCAGCCGCCCCGCACCGCATCTACAATATCGGCAACCACACGCCCGTGCGGCTCGACCGCTTCATCGCGGCGGTCGAGCAGGCCTGCGGCAAGCCCGCGATCAAGCATCACCTGCCGATGCAGCCCGGCGACGTGCCCGCGACCTTCGCCGATGTCTCCGCCTTGATGGCGAAGGTCGATTTCAGGCCGGACACGCCGATCGAGACCGGCATCGCGCGTTTCGTCGCCTGGTACCGCGAATTCTACCGCATCGGAACACCCGGCTGATCAGCCCCTGACGACGTCGCGGGAGAACCGGGCGACGGATTCGTCGAGACGGATCGCCGAAACATCGATTCCGGCCGCGGCCTGGGAAATCTCCTCGCCGCTCTCCAGCGTGCGGGCGGCATCGGCCACGACGCGGTCGATCGCTTGCGCCGCCTGCTCGGCCTCGGAAACGGCGCGCGCCAGCAGGGCCAACATGGTCTCGATGGCCTCGGCTTGCTGGTCGACGGCAATGACGATGCCGCCGGTCGCACCCACGATCGCATCCGTCGAGGCACTGATGTTCATCACAGCCGCGAGCGAACGCTCGGTCGCCAGCCGGACCTCCTCGATACGCTGGGCGATGTCTTCCGTCGCCGCTCCGGTACGCGCGGCGAGATCCTTGACCTCGCTGGCGACGACCGCGAACCCGCGGCCTGCAGGGCCGGCGCGAGCCGCCTCGATCGTCGCATTGAGGGCGAGCAGATTGGTCTGGGCGGCAATGTCACGGATCAGGTTGGAAACCTGGCCGATATCGCGCACCGCCTCGGTCAGCCCTGTCTTGATAGCAATAGACGCCACGACATCGCTGGCCGCCATGCGCACGAGCTGCGTCGTCGCATCGGTCTCGTGGCGGATCAGTCCGATCGTCTCCGTCAGCCGGCGCGAACAGAACTCGACCGAGGCGATGTCGCTCTTGGCCGAACCGACCCGTCCGAGCGCTCCCGACAGTGATTCGTGCGAGCTGCGGGCGATGGTCCGCAGTCCCTCGGCGGCCTCGTTCATGCGGCTCGCCGATTGCGAGAAGGCGCCGAGGATGTCGCCGACATCATCGCGGAAACCCGCGGCCTGCGCCTCCACTTGCAGGCGCCGCCGTTCCTCGCTCAGCGCGCGCGCCTGTGCCTCCTCGCGCAGCGTTGCCGCTGTGATCGAGCCCCGCACGCGCTCGATATAAAGCAGCGCGAAGGCCCGTAACGAGATGACCAGAACGGTGCTGTAGATCAGCAGCATGGCAAGGTTGGCGACTGCCTGGTCGAGCCCCGTGAAGACGAGCTGGGTCAGTCGACCGGCCATGATCAGCCCCGAGAACATCAACGCGGCGGCCGGCATGCTCGCCATCGTGAAGATGCCCGCGAAGATGAGGCCCGCCAGGATGGTCGAAAAGAGCACCTCCATCTGCGGCGCGACGCCCGGATTGAGCCCGACCGCGATCAACAGCCAAGGCATTGCCATGATGGCCGAGTCGGCGATGATGCGCGCGACGAAGCGTTCCGAAGGTGGCTCGCTGCGCTGGCGCGCCTTGATCTGCCTGATCTGCCGAATCCCGAGGAAGCCGATGGCAGCAACGCTGGCCGCCCAGGAGACAGGCAGCAGGATCCAGCCGTAATAAAGCGCCGCGAGCGCGATGACCCAGGCGGCCAGCACATTCGAGATCAGGATCGGCGGCAGGACAGTGACGAAGGTGCCCGCCTGCGACTGCCGCAGCAGCGCCGCCTCCCTCTCATTCAGGAGAGGCAGGCGCAGCAATCTGCTGATCCATATCTGATAGCGCGCCAAAAGCGCTATGATCTTCGGCACTTGGCGCTGCTGATACGCTCTCTCCATGCCATGCTTTGCTGTCGTGCGCTTGTTCCCCCATGGACAGCTTGGACGCGCGAGCTCAAGACTAGGTTAATCTCGCCGCACGACCCGTTCGGCTGCCATTTGGCGAACTCTGCCTGCTACACCGCGCCATGCGCCTCGACGTAAAGCGCATAGAGCGAGTGGCTGCTCGCCATGTAGAGGCGATTGCCCTTGGGGCCGCCGAAGCACAGATTGGCGCAGCGCTCCGGCAAGCGGATGAAGGCGAGCGGCTTCCCGGCGGGGCTGAACACCATGACGCCGTCGAGATCCTCCGGCTTGCCCCTCAACGAGAAGACCTTGCGGCCGCCGGCGTCGGCCGCTTCCGCGTTAAGCGCGCCATTGCTGCCATAGCCGCACCAGAGATTGCCGTCGCGATCGACCCTGAAGCCGTCCAGCGCGCCGAAATCGGCGGCATCGACCACCTTGGTCTTGTTCGCGGCCTTGCCCTGCGCGTCGATGTCGTAGCTCCAGATGCTGCGATTGGGCGTCCCGCGCCATTCGACGACATAGAGCTTCTTCTCGTCGGGCGAGAAGGCGAGGCCATTCGGGTTCAAGAGATCGGTGATCACCGCCGTGAGCTTGCCGTCGGTGCCGATGCGATAGACATTGGTCGTCGCCTGCTCCGGCTTGGCGCGGAAGCCTTCCCATTCGCCGCTGATGCCGAAGAGCGGGTCGGTGAACCAGATCGTATCGTCGGATTTGACGACGATGTCGTTCGGCGCGTTGAGGCGCTTGCCCTCATAGCTGTCGGCCAGAACGGTGATCTTGCCGTTCTTCTCGGTCCGGGTGATCCGGCGCGTCACCGAATGCTCGCAGGTGACGAGGCGGCCCTGGCGGTCGCGGGCATTGCCGTTGGCGTAGTTGGCATTCTCGCGGAAGACGGTGAAGCTGTTCTTCACCTCGTCATATTTCATGATCCGGTTGTTCGGGATGTCGCTCAGCAGCAGGTAGCGTCCCTGCGGAAAATAGACCGGCCCCTCGGCCCAGCGCATGCCGGTCGCCAATTGCTCGATCGAGCTCGAATAGATCCGGTATTTCGCGAAGCTGGGATCGAGGATCTCGACCGCGGGATCCGGGTAGCGCTGGTTCGGCTTGAACGGGAAGGCTTGCGCGAGAGCGGGCCGGGCCAGCGCGGAGCCGGCGACGGCAGCCAGGCCGCCCGCGAGCAGATGACGACGAGATGCTTCAACCATTGTTTCCCCCAGATTTTTTGTCGTTGATGGTCTTGGAACGCGGCAGCCGGTCTTCGCCGGCCTTCCGCCGAATATGGTCCTGGAGCCTGCGCGCCGCCTCAGCAGCGGGCGGCGCGAACGGTCAGGACCAGCTCGGCCGCCATTTGGCGAACTCTGCCTTGGTCTCGGCATCGGCGGGATAAAGCCCGAAGATGCCCTGCCCGGCGCGCACGCGCTCGGCGACGAAATCCTCATAGGCCGTCTGCTCATAGACCTCCGGCGCGATCTCGTTGGCGAGATGGGCGGGGATGACGCAGACGCCCTCGCCGTCGCCGACGATGATGTCGCCGGGATAGACCGCGACGTCGCCGCAGGCGATCGGCGCGTTGATGTCGAGCGCATGGTGGCGGATCAGGTTGGTCGGCGCGCTCGGACGGTTGTGATAGGCGGGGATCGCCATCGCGGCGATCTCCGGCGTATCGCGAAAGCCGCCATCGGTGACGACGCCGGCAACGCCGCGCTGCATCAGGCGCGAAACCAGGATGCCGCCGGCCGAGGCCGCGCGCGGATCCTTGCGGCTGTCGATGACCATGACATGGCCGGGCGGGCAGTCCTCGACCGCGCGCCGCTGCGGATGCTGCGTGCCCTCGAAGGCCGAGAGCAGGTCGAGATCCTCGCGCGCCGGGATATAGCGCAGCGTGAAGGCCTCCCCGACCATCGAGCCGGACTTCTGGCTGAGCGGCCTGACATCCTGAATGAAGACGTTGCGGAAGCCGCGCTTGAACAGGGCCGTGGTGAGCGTGGCGGTCGAGACGCGCTTCAGCTTGGTGCGGTTTTCGGGAGTGAGGGTCGTCATGATCTTGAGCGGGGCTCCAGCGAAGGGTCGAGCATTTCGTCAGCTTGAGACGGATGGCGTGGCGGTCGAGAACCGGAGCGGAGCGTACTCGAGTACGTGAGCACCGGAAGCGCAGACCGCCACGTCGGGCGGCCGCGCTGGCGGAATGATCGGCCCTTCGATCATTCGATCTTCACATTCGCCTTCTGCGCCACCTCGCCCCAGCGCTTGGTCTCGGCGGCGATATGGGCGGCGAATTGTTCTTGCGTCGAACCGACGGGATCGACGCCGAGCTTCTTCAATTGCTCGATCGTGCCGGGCTCGCGCATGATCGCCTGCACCTCGGTGGAGAGCCTGGCGACGATCTCCTTGGGCACGCCCGACGGCGCGAAGAAGCCGTGCCAGGAGGTCGCGGCATAGCCCGGGATGAACTCGGCCAGCGCCGGCAGGTCCGGGGCGACGCCCAGCCGCTCCGGCGTCGCGGTGGCGAGCGCGCGGATCTTGCCGGCCTCGACATGCGGCCAGGCGATGGTGATGTTGTCGAAGGAGACCTGGATCTGGCCCGAGAGCAGATCCTGCGTCACCTGCCCGCTGGAGCGATAAGGCACATGGGCCATGTCGGTTCCGGTCGCGACCTTGAACAACTCTGCGGCCATATGCGTCGAGGTGCCGGCACCCGACGAGCCGAACGAGTATTTGCCGGGATTGGCCTTCAACAGCGCGATCAGCTCCGGCACCGTCTTGGCCGGCAGGTCGATATTGACCATCAGGATGTTCGGCACGCTCGCCACCTGCGAGATCGGCGCGAAATCCTTGACGTGGTCATAGGGCATCTTGGCGTAGACGCCGGGATTGATCGCATGGGTCGAGACCGTGCCCATGGTCAGCGTGTAGCCATCGGGCGTCGAGCGGGCGACGGCGGCGACGCCGGTATTGCCGCCGGCTCCGGCCCGGTTCTCGACGATGAAGCGGCCGTTCATCCGGGCGCCCAGCCTTTCGGCGAGCAGACGTCCGAGGATGTCGGTGGTGCCACCCGCGGCGAAGGGCACGACGATCGTCACCACCTTGGAGGGATAATCTCCCTGGGCCATCGCGGCCGGCGCGGCAGCCAGGCAAGCGGCGGCGACCATGGCCCTGCGTGTCAGTCTCATTGTCGGCGATCCTCCCATTGCGTTTTCCAGTCCCGGCTCGTTGCGCCGGTGCGGCCCTTGGCTTGGCCTTAAGGGTGACATAGCACGGCATTCGGGATTTGAAATCTGAAATTTCAGACTTGCCTGCACTTGCGGTTTGTGATGTTTGGTGCCGCCATGGGCTCCTGGCCGGCCTCAACTCCCATCCGGGATTCGTCGGCCGTGAAACCATGTCTTGGAATCGCCATGTCCTGGAATGCAGTGTCGCAATCGATCGCCATCGAGCCCGTCGCTCCGCATCTGCTGCGCTCCCTGCGCGAGCATGTGCATGAGCGCTTGCGTCGTGCGATCGTCGCCGGGCGCTTCCGCAATGGCGAGCGCCTGAACGAGCGCCAGCTCGCCGAGATGCTCGGCGTCAGCACCACCCCGGTGAAGGACGCGATCCGCAAGCTGGAAAGCGAGGGCCTGGTCCGGACGGAACCCCGGCGCGGCGTCTTCGTCGAGTTCTCGGCCCGGCAGGCTCTGGAAATGGCCCTCGGCCGCGCCGCACTCGAAAGCGTCATGGCCCATATCGCAGCCAACCGGCTGCGCGATTCCGACATCGCCGAGATGGCGCGCCTGATCGACGACATGGAGCATGCCACGGCGCATAGCGCGCTCGAGGACCTCGTCACCCTGAACGAGGCGTATCACGGCGCGATCCACCGGATTTCAGGCTGCACCTATCTCGAGCGCCGGCTCGACGGCCAGCGCATGTACGATCACGCCCAGCGCATCGCCCTGCTCTCCGAGCCTGCCGAGCGCGGCCAGGGCTTTGAGGAACACAAATCGATTTTCGAGGCGCTGGCGGGACGCGATCCGGCGCTCGCCGAGACGAGGATGAGACGCCACATCGTGCGCTCGGCGAAAGCCCATGTGCGCCAGGTGTTCGGCGCGGATGCGGAGGGACTGGCCTATGACGAATGACCAAAAACACGAAAGCCAAAAACACGAAAACAAAGTGCGCAAGGCTTTGCGCGGCATCTCCGGCGTGCATGTCACCGCCTGGGGGGCAGATGGCGAGGCCGATTGGGCGGTGACGGCCAAGATCGTCGCGCGCATCGCTGCCGCAGGCATCCACAACATCGTCTCCGCCGGCAACACCGGCGAGTTCTACCCGATGACGACCGACGAGGTCGTGCGCAGCCATGCCGTCGCCGCGCAGGCCGCCAATGGCAAGGCGCTGGTGACCGCCGGCATCGGCCGCTCGCTGCGCGAAGCCGTCTCGACCGGCAGGCTCGCCGCGACCGCGGGCTGCGACGCGGTGATGGTGCATCACCCGCTCGACCCCTTCGCCGCGCCGCAGTCGCAGGCCGACTACATCATCGCCATCGCCGAGGCGCTGACGCTGCCCGTCGTCGCCTATATCCGCTCGGATGCGATCGGCGTGAAGGATCTCGTCCGCGTGGCGACGCATGCCAATGTCGCCGGCGTGAAATTCGCCTCGACCAATGTGATGCTGCTGTCCGAATGCGTCCGCGCCACGGAAGGCAGCAGCGCCAACTGGATCTGCGGCCTGGCCGAAGGTTGGGCCGCGCCCTTCTACGCGCTGGGCGCCCGCGGCTTCACCTCGGGGCTGGTCAATGTCGCGCCCGAACGCTCGCTCGCGATCTGGCAGGCGCTGGAGGCGGGCGACTTCGCCAAGGCGCGTGCGCAGGTCAGCGAGATCGCCGGCTTCGAGACGATGCGGACGAAATACGGTAACGGCGCCAATGTCACGGTGGTGAAGGAGGCGCTCGGCCTGCTCGGCACTCCTGTCGGCCCGGTGCGCCTGCCTGGCCTGCCCGAACTGAACGAGGCCGAGCGCGCGGAACT
Organism: Allobosea psychrotolerans; assembly: GCF_002917105.1. Taxonomy (GTDB): domain Bacteria; phylum Pseudomonadota; class Alphaproteobacteria; order Rhizobiales; family Beijerinckiaceae; genus Allobosea; species Allobosea psychrotolerans. The sequence continues at coordinate 117,170 of NZ_PQFZ01000001.1, read as the reverse complement.
GCGCCGCATCGTCTCCGGCTGGAGCCCGGCCCGCGTAGCGGCGGAGTAATACCGTTGTCATTCCGGGGCTGCCCATAGGGCCGAACCCGGAATGACAACGCATCATCAAGAAACCATCCGAGGACACGCCGCCATGACCCATCCCCGCAAGACGCCCGACACCCTGCGCAGCAAGCGCTGGTTCGGCGCCAGCGACCTGCGCTCCTTCGGCCATCGCTCGCGGGCGCTGCAGATGGGCTTCGGCCATGACGAGTTCATGGGCAAGCCGGTCATCGGCATCCTCAACACCTGGTCCGAGATCAACCCCTGCCACACCCATCTGCGCGACCGCGCCGAGGCGGTGAAGCGCGCCGTTTGGGCCGCGGGCGGCTTTCCCGTCGAGATCCCGGTGATGTCGGTCTCGGAGCAGTACCAAAAGCCGACGACGATGCTCTATCGCAACTTCCTGGCGATGGAGGCCGAGGAATCGATCCGTTCCCATCCGCTGGATGGCGCGGTGCTGCTGGGCGGCTGCGACAAATCCACCCCGGCCCTGATCATGGGCGCCTGCAGCGCCGGCCTGCCCTTCATCTTCGTCCCGGCCGGCCCAATGCTGCGCGGCAACTGGGCCGGCAAGGTGCTGGGCTCCGGCGCCGATGTCTGGAAATACTGGGCCGAGAAGGAAGCCGGCAACATCACCGACGATCAATGGCGCGACATGGAGAGCGGCATCGCCCGCTCCTATGGCACCTGCATGGTGATGGGCACTGCCGCTACCATGATGAGCCATGCCGAGGTGCTGGGCCTGACGCTGCCCGGCGCATCAGCCATCCCCGCAGCAGATGCGGCCCATCCCCGCATGGCCGCGGCGGCGGGCAAGCGCATCGTCGAGATGGTCTGGGAGGATCTGACGCCTGACCGGATTCTGACGCGGAAAAGCTTCGAGAACGCGCTGACGGTGCATATGGCGGTGGCGGGCTCGACCAACGCCATCATCCATCTGATCGCCATGGCCGGACGCGCCGGCGTGTCGCTGACGCCGGATGATTTCGACGCCTTCTCACGGACGGTGCCGGTGATCGCCAACTTACGCCCCTCCGGCGAGTTCCTGATGGAGGACTTCTTCTATGCCGGCGGGCTGCCGGCCCTGCTCAAGCAGCTCGAGAGCAAGCTCCACACCGACGCGATGACGGTAACCGGCAAGCCGATCTCGGAGACGATCGCGCTGGCCAAGATCTATGACGACAACGTCATCCGCCCGCTCGACCGCGCCGTCTCGACCGCCAATGGGCTGGCCGTGCTCAAGGGCAACCTCGCTCCCGATGGCTGCGTCATCAAGCCTTCCGCCGCCGAGCCGCGCCTGCTCAAGCATTCAGGTCCGGCGCTGGTCTTCGAAGACTATGATGCGATGATGAAGGCGGTGAACGACGAGAGCCTCGACGTCACCGCCGACCATGTCATGGTGCTGAAGAATTGCGGCCCCGTCGGCGGTCCCGGCATGCCGGAATGGGGCATGATGCCGATCCCGCGCAAGCTGCTGAAGCAGGGCGTGCGCGACATGCTGCGCATTTCGGACGCCCGCATGTCCGGCACCAGCTACGGCGCCTGCGTGCTTCATGTCGCGCCCGAAGCCTATATCAAGGGACCGCTCGCGGCGGTCAGGACCGGCGACATCATCAGCGTCGATGTCGAGGCGCGCAGCATCAATGTCAATCTGAGCGACACAGAGATCGCTGCCCGCCTCGCGATCTGGTCGCCGCCGAACCGCGACTACCCGCGCGGCTACGGCAAGATGTCCGCCGCCCATATCCGCCAGGCCGACAAGGGCTGCGATTTCGACTATCTCGAAGGCACGGCGAAGATCCCTGAGCCGGAGATTCACTAGGCGCCGATGACACAAACCATCCAGCGTGTCGCCATCGTCGGCGCCGGCATGATCGGCGCGAGCTGGGCGGCGCTTGCCACCGCCCACGGCCTCGACGTTTCCGCCTATGATCCGGCGCCGGAAGCCGAGGTAAAGTTTCGCGCTCATGTCGAACGCGCTCGCGCGCAGCTCGCCGAACTCGGCCTGATCGGCACCGGCAACATCGCCTTTTCCGCCGATCTCGCAGCGACCTTGTCCGGTGTGCAATTCGTGCAGGAGAACGGTCCCGAGAACGAGGCCGTGAAGCGCGAGCTGCTCGCCCGCATCGATGCCGGCAGCCCGCCGGATGCGATCATCGCCAGCTCGACCTCGGCGCTGGTCCGCAGCGCCATCGTCGCCGATTGCGCCAACCCCGCCCGTATCATCGTCGCCCACCCGTTCAACCCGCCGCATCTCGTGCCGCTGGTCGAGATCGTCGGCGAAGACGAGGCTGTCGTTGCGCGCGCCGCCGCCTTCTATCGCGAGCTTGGCCGCCGGCCGGTAATCCTGAACCGCGAAATGCCCGGCCATATCGCCAACCGGCTGGCCTCGGCGCTCTACCGGGAGGCGGTGCATCTGGTCGAGCAGGGCGTCGCCAGCGTCTCCGAAATCGACGCGGCTTTGTGCAATGGTCCCGGCCTACGCTGGGCTCTGATGGGGCCGCATATGACCTATCATCTCGGCGGCGGCGAAGGCGGCATCGCTGGCTACCTCGCCCATCTCGGCCCAAGCCAGGTGCGGCGCTGGCAGGCGCTGGGCAATCCCGGCCTGGGCGAGGAGGTCCAGCGCGCGATCATCGCCGGCGTCGCGGAAGAAGCCGCCGGCCGTTCGATCGCTGAACTGGAGATGCGCCGCGACGAGGGCCTGCTCGCCTTGTTGAAATCACGCAAACTCGTCAGCGAGTAGCTCGCTTCGCCTGTGATCAGGCGAAGACGCGCGGCCGCAATCCTGCGTGGAACCAGGTGATCATCGAGTAGATGTCGTAGACCGGCAATCCGGTGGCCGCCTGCACCGCCGCGGCATAGGGCGGCATATTGGTGCATTCCAGCACAATGGCGCCGACATCCGGGTTCTTCGCGATGAGGTCGAGCGCGGCTTCGACCACATCCTGCTCGGCGAGGTCGATATCCATGTCGTCCTTCTCGGCCTTGATCAGGACGCGGAAGAACTCCTGGCCGTTCTCGGTGCCCGCAACCGGCACGTCGAGCGGCACGCCCGCCCCTTCGAGATGGGCCGGGCTCAGCGTCCTGGCCGAAACCGTGACCAGCCCGACGCGCTTGGCCGGCGGCAGCGTCGCCTGCACCCAGGGCACCTGCATCAGCGACGAGGTCGCGACGGGAACGCCGACGGCGGCCGCGATTTCGCGCTGGAACAGCGAGAGGAAGCCGCAATTGGTCGTGATCGCCTCCGCACCGAGGCGGACGAGATCCCGGGCTGCATCGATGAAAGCCGGCAGCAGGCCGGCAGCGCCCTGCATCACCACCTTGTCGGGGCTCGCACCCGACACGACGCGATACAGCACCGGGAACGGCCAGGTCGCACCATTGCCCATATCGCCGAGGATGCGAGGGAAGCGCGCCTCCAGCATAAGGATGCCGAGCGGCGCGCCATAGATCGCCTTGCCGCCGCGCGCAATGCGGCCTGTTGGCGGCGAAGGGGCTCGTGACGTCATCAGGATATTCCACAAAAGCTGCGCAATGGAGGGCGGCAAAGACGCTACCCGCCCGTGGTGTCAGGTTCTCGCGTAGACATCCTCGATGCGGACGATGTCGTCCTCGCCGGTATAGGAGCCGACCTGGACCTCGATGAGTTCGAGCGCGATCTTGCCGGGGTTGGCGAGGCGATGGGTGCAGCCGATCGGCAGGTAGATCGACTCGTTCTCGTGGATATAGGACACCGCACCGTCGAGGGTGACCTCGGCGGTTCCCGAGACCACGACCCAGTGCTCGGCGCGGTGGAAATGTTTCTGCAGGCTGAGCAAACCGCCGGGCTTGACGTTGATGCGCTTGACCTGGAACCGTGCCCCGAGATCGATGCGTTGATACCATCCCCAGGGCCGGTAGATGCGCAGATGCTCGCTCGCCTCGCGCCGGCCGTCGCTCTTCATCTGCTCGACCAGGGCCTTGACGTTGCCGGCCTGTGCCTTGGTCGTGACCAGGACCGCGTCGCGCGTCGTCACGACGACGGCGTCATCGAGCCCGATCACCGTCGTCAGAATGTCCTCGCTGCGCACCAGCGTGCCGCGCGTGTCGAGCGCGACCACCGGCCCTTCCAGCACATTGCCATCCCCGTCCTTGGGCTTGACCTCGTAGATCGAGTCCCAGGCGCCGACATCCGACCAATCGAAGCTCGCCGCGAGCACGCCGGCATGCTTGGTCTTCTCCATCACGGCGTAGTCGATCGAAACCTTCATCGCCCGCGCGAAGCCGGCCGCATCAAGCCGCAGGAAGTCGAGGTCGCGCTTGGCCTCGGCAAGCGCGGCGCGCGCGCCCGCGATCACCTCCGGCGCATAGAGGTCGAGCTCCTCGATCATACCGGCGGCTGCAAAAACGAAATTGCCGCTGTTCCAGAGGAAGCCTTGGTCGACATAGAGCTGGGCCGTCTTCGCATCCGGCTTCTCGACGAAGCGAGTCAGCCGGCTCGCACCGGGCACGTCGAGCGCGCCGCCGGGCTCAAGATAGCCGTAACCGGTCGCGGGCTTCGTCGGCACGATGCCGAAGGTCATGATCAGGCCCGAGGCTGCAAGCCTTGCAGCCTTGGCGCAATCGGCGCGGAAGCCGTCGACATCGGCGACGATATGGTCGGCCGCCAGCGCGACGCAGATCGCATCTCCCGCCCGGCTGCTCGCCAGGAGCGCGCCGACGGCGATGGCGGCAGCGGAATCGCGCCGCTCCGGCTCCAGGACGATGTCGCCTTCGACACCGACCGCCTGCATCTGCTCGGCGACGACGAAGCGGAATTCATGATTGGTGACGACGATCGGCTTGTCGAAGGAGGCGTCCTTCACGCGCAGCAGCGTCGCCTGGAAGGTCGACAGACCGTCATCCAGCAGACCGATGAACTGTTTGGGCATCGTATCGCGAGACAAAGGCCACAGCCGCGTCCCGGAACCACCAGCCATGATCAAGGGTATGATGTTCGCTGAAGCCATGATGCTGGTGTCGACCTGAATGAGGATAATCGGCAAGGTTTCACAACGGGAGACGACGGTCATAACAGCCTCCAGCCGCAGCGGAAAGGCCGGCGGACGACAGCAGGAAGCGCCGCGTCGGCGTGGCGTTCAAACCGGGCACGCCAGGCGGCCTGGTTCGCGGCGGGCGTCACCCGTCGTTTGGCCATACCGGATGGAGTTGGCACATTCGGCCCGCCACGATCAGCCAATCTGAGAGAGGCCATCCCGCGAACGGCGCTTCCAGCCGAATTTCGTCCCATTTCGGGTCAGTCCGCAGCGGTATGGCGCTTGCGATTTCACCGCCGAAAGCGTTCCCGGCCGGACACGTGTTCCGATCCGGGTCGCCGAATGCAGCACGGTCCTTCGGGCTCCCGCGCCATGGTGGAGTCGGGCAGGATGGCAAGCGTCGACGATCTGAACTACGCGACCTCGCGAACCGCGAAAGCGCGCGTCAGGCCAGAGCGCAGCTCGCCCTTGCGGCACTGGATCGGCCTGATCACCGCGCTGACCGACGCCGTCGTGGTCATGGCCATCGTCGCCCTCTCCTCGGTCGCGTACCATATGCTGGCTTTCGGCGACTTCGGCAGTCCCCGGATCATGCTGGAGCTGGCGATGATGCTGGCGGCCATCTTCGTCTTCAGCAACCTGCTGCGCGGCCGCTACCAGATCGCCAATTATCTCTCGACCAAGGGGCAGGTTTCGGCGGCCTTCGCAGTCTGGAACATCACCATGATCGCCTTCATCGCGATCACCTTCATGGCCAAGACCATCGATCACTATTCCCGCGGCGTGATCATCGCGACCTATTTCGCCGCCCCCCTCCTGATCGCGCTGGCGCGCTCATCCATCACCCGCAGCATCGCGATGGCGAGCAAGAGCGGGCGCATCACCTCCGAGCGGATTTTCCTGATCGGGCGCGAGCAGGACGTGATGTCGTTCGTCTCCAGGCACCAGCCCTGGAACATGGGCTTCGCCATCGTCGACGTCGCCTTCCTCTGCGACACCGACAATCCCGATGCGCTCGCAGCCGATCTCGGCGCCGCCGTCGCACGCTGCAGGGCGATGCAGCCGGACGGGATCTACATCGCCATGCCCTGGTCGAAGCAGGAAGCGATCGACGCCTGCATCGACGCCTTCATGAACCTGCCGGCCGCGATTCACCTTGCCCCCGAGCGGATCATGGATCGCTTCGACAACCCCCATATCGTTCGCACCGGGACCTTCGCCAGCCTCCGTCTGACGCGGCCGGCCTTGTCCGCTCTCGAGAACACTGCCAAGCGCATTTTCGACATGGTCGGCGCGCTGACGATCCTGCTCCTGACCCTGCCGCTGCTGCTGCTGATCGCCCTCGTCATCCGGCTCGATTCAGCGGGCCCTGTCCTGTTCCTGCAGCGTCGTTACGGCTTCAACCAGCAGACCTTCCGCATCCTGAAGTTCCGCACCATGACCACGACCGATGACGGCGACGTCATCCGCCAGGCGCGGCGCAACGATCCGCGCATCACGCGCGTCGGCCGCGTGCTGCGGCGCTACAATCTCGACGAATTGCCGCAATTGCTGAATGTCGTCGCCGGCCAGATGTCGCTGGTGGGCCCGCGCCCGCACGCGCTGGCGCATGACCACGAGTTCCAGCGCAAGATCGCGCTTTATGCGCGCCGCCATAACGTCAAGCCCGGCATCACCGGCTGGGCGCAGGTCAACGGCCTGCGCGGCGAGACCGATACCGACGAGAAGATGGCCAAGCGCATCGCCTACGACCATTGGTACATCGACAACTGGTCGTTCTGGCTCGATCTCGGCATCCTGCTGCGGACGGTCTTCAGTAAGAAGGCCTTCGCCAATGCCGGCTGATCAGAGCGTCCCGCCGGCTCACAGAACGAGAGGCTGCTAGAGCATTTTCGAGCGAAGTAGACACCGGTTTGCGTGAAGAAAATGCGATAAAACAAAGAGTTATGGCATTCTCGCGATTCGGAGAAACGCGGAAAGGCTCTAGGAACTCTGGGCCCGATCAGGAGCGCTCCTGCACGAGCGCGCGCTTGCGCGCCACGGCGAGATAGGCCAGGGCCAACGCGACCGCGACCGCCGCGCCCGCGACCTTGATCGCGGCGTCGTGAATCCGGCCATGGCGCGTGACCTCGAGATATTGGGCGGCTTCGAGCATGACGATCGCGACCGACATCGCGAGCAGGACCCGGCCGAGACGGCGCGGATAGGCGATCGCGAAGGCCGATGTAATGACGAACCAGCCGAGGAAGCGGCTGATGTCCGGAATCCCGTCGAAGAGATGCGGCCTGGATCCGATCGGCATGACCGAAACCCAGACGAGATAGGCAAGCCCGATCCAGGCGCAAACCAGGGCTGCCGATTTCAAGACGCGCATGAACAACCCCAACACAGCATTCTCGGCCGGCCACGGCCAGATCATCGAATCGACGCCGCCATCAGCCGAGATTACCCGGACCGGCTGACTTATCCGCTAACGACCACAGATCGCGGAAGCAAGATCGCAATCACAGCGCCCCCGCCAATGCCGGCGCGATGATCGGATCGACACAGATCATGGGCTGCGCCGGAACCGCCTCATATTCCGCATGGATCGAGCGGCTGACATAGGATTTGTAGCCGAGCCAGGAGCCCAAGGCACTCTGGCAGCGCCCGCAGGACACGACGGCTTCATCGGCCAGCACGGCGGGGAGGACGATCGAGGGCGAGCCGCACGCTCTGCAGGCGAACTGAGCCGTCCCATCCGTTCCCGTCATCAACTCGTCTCCATTCGGCACAGAACGCGAAGGCGCGCCAGACCAGCAATATCGAGGCCAAGATGAACGGTTGCCGTCAGACCGGAAGAAACCTCTCCGTCGATCCACGCACGCGCCAACTCGCGAAGCGGGCGGCCTTGTGCGAGACTGAGCGCCTGAAGAGGCCGGCCCGGTGGCCGAGACTAGTGGAACGAATTTGACATTTGCGACCCGCCCGATATCGGCCGCGAGGCAAATGTCAAATTCATAAGTTCCACTAGAAAACCAAAGATTTGCTAGTGGTTTTGGTGATTCCGACATTTGCTCCGAGCTCGATATAGATTGGGGAGCAAATGTCGGAATCAAACCACTAGCGGGCTGCTTGGCGTGAACTACCGTCAGATCGAAATCTTCTCGGCCGTCATGAAGGCCGGCACCGTCTCGCGCGCAGCGGAGCTGATCGGGCTGACCCAGCCGGCCGTCAGCCGCGCCATCGCGGAGCTGGAGCGCGCCATCGGCTTCTCGCTGTTCGACCGCGTCCGCAACCGCATCATTCCGACGCCCGAAGGCAAATTATTCTACGCCGATATCGAGCGCTCCTTCCTCGGCATGGACACGCTGCGTGCGGCCGCCGCGCGCATCCGCGACCATGGCTCGGGCCAATTGCGCATCGGCTCGCTCTCGGCATTGGGTTCCTCGCTTGTCCCGCGCGCGGTGAAGCGTTTCCGCGTGGTGCATCCCGATATCCGCGTCACGCTGATGGTGCTGCCCTCCCGCGACGTGCGCGACGGCGTCGCCTCGGGCGAGTTCGACATCGGGCTGGCGGCGGACGAGATCGACGTCACCGGCGTGCTGCATCAATCCTTCGTCACGCCGCGCGTCCTCTGCGCCATGCCACAGGGCCATCCCCTGGCAGCGAGGGACATCATCGGTCCCCATGATCTCGATGGCGTCGATTTCGTCGCCTATGTCCCCGAGGATCGAGCCCGGCAGCGCCTCGACCTGATCTTCACCGAAGCCGGCGTCACCCCCAATATCGTGGTCGAGACGATCTATGCCGCGACCGTCTGCGCGCTGGTGGCCGAGGGCGTCGGCGTCGGCCTCGTCAGCCCCTATGCCATCGCAGGAGCAGATTCGACCCGCCTGGTGCTGCGGCCCTTCGAGCCGGTGGTCCAGAGCAAGAGCCTGTTGATCCTGCCGCTCGACCGCCCTAAGTCCCAGCTCGTGCGCGATTTCATCGACTGCCTGATGGCGGCGCGCTGAAGCGACCGCGCCGGAACCGAACAAGTATAAGTCCCAGGCATCGTCTCATTACCGCGACGCGATTGTCGCCCGGGCAACGGCCACTATCGTCGCAGACGGCCGACATAGGGGAGCATGCCATGCCGTTCTTTTCCAAACGCATCACGATGGCTGTCATGGCGCTCGGCCTCGTCGCAGCTGCGCCGTGTGCGACACAAGCCCAGCAATCCAGCCTCGCAGGCAAGACCATCACCATCGGCATCCATAACCGTGCACCCTGGGGCTATCGCGACAAGAATGGCGATGTGATCGGCTATCATCCCGATCTGGTGCGCGCGGCTCTGGCCCCGCTCGGCGTCAAGGCCATCGAGTTCACGGTGGCCGATTTCGGTGCGCTGATCCCCGGCCTGCTGGCCAACCGCTTCGACATCATCGCGTCAGGCGTCGCCATCACCCCGGCGCGTTGCCAGCAGGTGCTCTTCGGCGAGCCCGATCTCTCGGCCGGCGACGGGCTGCTCGTGCTCAAGGGCAACCCGCTGAACCTGCACAGCTATGAGGATATCGTCAAAAATCCGAAGGTGAAGCTCGGCGGCGGGCGCGGCACGGAGAACGCCAAGAATGCGCTCGCGGCCGGCGTGCCCGAGGACCGTCTCCTGCTCTTCCCGAACAACGAGGCGGTGGTCAGCGCCATGCTGGCCGGCCGCGTCGATGCCGCGACCCTGTCGGCACCCAGCGTGTCGGGATTGATGGAAGCCGGCGGCATGAACGGCATCGAGCGCGCCCTGCCATTCAAGGGCTATGTCCGGCCCGACGGCAGCGAATACATGATGGCGACCGCCGTGGTGTTCGCCCCCAGGGACAAGGAGTTGCAGGCGATCTACAACGCGCAGCTCGCCAAGCTGAAGGCCGACGGCACGGTCAAGGCGCTGATGGACAAGTACAACTTCACCGATGCCGAGGCGCCGCCACGCGCCAGTTCGGCGGAACTCTGCGCCAAGAGCTGACGCCAGGAAAACTGACGCCCAGCCCAGAGCACTGCGCGAAAGACTGGGTACCGGCTTTTCGCAGGAGCGGTGCTCCAACTCTTTGACGAGATCCGCGCATCATCATGACATTCGCCGAGGTTCTCGCCGGCATTTTCGAAGGCTTCCGGGTCACCGCCCTGGTCACCCTGCTGGGCATGCTCTACGCCGTGCCCTTCGCCTTCATCGCCGGCATCGCGCAGTATAGCGCCCGGGGCTGGCCGCATGCCGCCGTCACCGCCCTCATCGAATTCTGGCGCTCCTCGCCGGTCATCATCCTGCTCTACGCCTTCTATTACACGCTGCCGGGCTTCGGCTTGCGGCTGTCGGGCCTCACCGTCGGCGCGATGGTGCTGGGGCTGAACATCGGCGCCTATGGCAGCCAGGCGGTGCGAGCCGCGCTGCAGGCGCTCAACCAGGGACAGGTCGAGGCCGGCTTCTCGCTCGGCCTCAGGCGCTGGCAGATCCTGCTGCTGATCGAACTGCCGCAGGCGCTGCTCGCGATGATGCCGACCTTCATCAACCAGTTCATCCAGCTGGTGAAGGGCACGGCGCTGGTCTCGCTGATCACGCTCAGCGACATGACCTTCCGGGCCAAGGAGATCTCGCAGCTCCATTACGACCCGGTGAAGGTCTATACCGGGCTGCTCGTCGCCTATTTCGTCATCTGCTACCCCGCGACCGTGGTCGGACGCTGGCTGGAGCGCAAGGTCGGCGCCGGACGGAAGCTCGTCCATGATGTTTGACTTCGGCTTCGCCCTGTCGATCATTCCCGTCATAGGCAAAGCGCTGACCACCACGCTCGCAGTGACGCTGCTGAGCTGCATCTTCGCGGCGCTGCTGGGCTTCAGCCTCGAGATCGCCCGCCGCTCGAGCAAGCTGATGCGCTACGCGATGCGCTTCGTCATCGACTTCATCCGCTCGACGCCGGTGCTGGTGCAGCTCTATTTCCTCTACTACGTGCTGCCCGTCTACGGCATCAAGCTGCCGGCTCTGGTCGTCGGCGTCGCCGCATTGAGCATCTATTATTGCGGCTACCTCGCCGAGGTCTTCAAGGCCGGCATCGACGGCATCGCGCGGGGCCAGTTCGAGGCGGCCAAGTCGCTCGGGCTTGGCCGCTTCCAGACCGTCATCCTGGTCATCGCCCCGCAGATGCTGCGCAACATCGCCGCGCCGATGGGCAGCTATTTCATCTCGATCTTCAAATCGACGCCTTATCTCGCGGTCATCGCCGTGCCGGAATCATTCGGCTCGGCGCTCGATATCGCCTCAGACACCTTCCGCTATGGCGAGCCGCTCGCCGTCGTCGGCGCGATCTTCCTCGCCATCGCCGTCAGTTTCTCCTGGCTCATTCACCGCTTCGAGGCGCGTCTCGCCCTCCCCGGCCGGTGACAGCCCCCGATACGCCCCGCCATCCCGATCCGAGGCCCCGCCATGGACACCGAACTTCTCGCGACGCTGACGCAATGGCGTCGGCATCTTCACACGCAGCCGGAGCTCTCCGAGCATGAGCACGGCACCGCCGCCTTCGTGCAGGAGAAGCTGACCGCACTCGGCATTCCCTTCGTGGCGGGTATCGGCGGCGCCGGCATCGTCGCGACGTTGAGTCGGCCGGGCTCGAACCGCTCCGTCGGTCTGCGCGCCGATATCGACGCGCTCCCGATCGCGGAAGAGAACGACCTTCCCTATGCCTCGAGGACGCCCGGCGTGATGCATGCCTGCGGGCATGACGGCCACACCGTCTCCCTGCTCGGGGCAGCCGCCATATTGGCGCGCGATGCGAGCTGGAAAGGCACGGTACAGTTCATCTTCCAGCCGGCGGAGGAAAACGGCGTCGGCGCCAAGGCGATGCTCGCCGACGGCCTGCTCGAGCGCTTCCCGATGGAGCGCGTCTTCACCTTCCATAACTGGCCGGGGCTCGAGGCCGGCACGGTCGCCGTCCATGACGGGCCGGTGATGGCGGCAGGCGGACGCTGGAGCGTCACCCTGCACGGCCTGGCGGGCCATGCCGCGATCCCGCACCAGACGCGTGACCCGATCGTCGCCGCCGGCCACCTCATCGTCGCGCTCCAGACCATCGTGGCGCGCAATGTCGATCCGATCGACGCCGTCGTGCTCTCGATCGGTCAGGTCAGCGGCGGCGTCGTCAGCAACCAGATTCCGCCCAGCGTCTCACTGCTCGGCACCTTGCGGACCTATCGGCCGGAGGTGCGCGAGGCCGTGATCAAGCGGATGAGAAGCATCATCTCGGGCATCGCCGAGGCCTATGACATGCGCACGGATGTCGAGATCCTCTCGACCGGGCGTGCGGCGATCAACACCAGGGCCGAGGGCGATCTCTCCGTCGCCGCCGCCGGGATGGCAGGTCTGGCCGTCCGCCGCGACCTGCGCCCGAGCACGACCGGAGACGACTTCTCCTTCCTGCTCCAGCAGCGCCCCGGCGCCTATGTCTGGATCGGCAACGGCCCGGCCGGGCCCGGCGGCGAATTGCACAACTCGCGCTACGACTTCAACGACGCGATCCTGCCCGCGGCCGTGGGCTGGCTGACGCATGTCGCCAAGCTCGCCCTCACCGAGGCGCCGGGCGCCTGAGCTTCGCTCGCAGACCATAAGCCCGCGAACCATAAGCCAGGCTCATGATCTCATGATCCCGGCTCGATTGTCTCGAGCTGTCAGGGTCGTCAACCTGACGCATCGAAAGAGGCCCATCATGCACGACCTGACCCGCTGCGTTCACCATCCCGCCGTCTCCGACGAGGGCTATGCCAGCCTCGCCGTCGCGACGCACCGCGCCTCGACCATCGTCTACCCCGATGCGGCAAGCTTCGCCGCCCGCAAATATCGCGGCTTCGACGGCTATACCTATGGCCTTCACGGCACGCCGACGACCCGCACGCTGGAGGCGCAGCTCTCCGAGCTGCATGGCGGTGTGCGCACGGTTCTCGTTCCCTCCGGCCAGGCCGCCGTCACCATCGTGATGCTGTCGGTGCTGCTGCCGGGCGACAAGGTGCTGATCCCGGACCATGTCTATCCGCCCGTCCGCAGCTTCTGCGAGGAGTACCTCAAGCCGCGCGGCATCGACTACGGCGTCTATGACCCGCTGATCGGCGCCGGCATCGCCGACCTCATCGACGGCAGGACCAAGCTCGTCTGGATCGAGTCGCCGGGCTCGGGCACCATGGAGGTGCAGGACGTACCCGCCATTGTGAAGGCGGCCAAGGCCAAGGGCGCGCTCGTCGGCTGCGACAACACCTGGGCGACCCCGCTCTTGTTCAAGCCGCTGGCGCATGGCGCCGATTTCGCCTGCGAGGCGCTGACCAAATATGTCGGCGGCCATTCCGACCTGCTGCTCGGCTCGGTCACGGTCGCCGACATGGCGCTGCGGCAAAAACTCAAGGAGACCTTGCGCGGGCTCGGCGTCGGCGTCTCGCCCGACGAATGCGCGCTGGCGCTTCGCGGCATCGAGACCATGGGTCTGCGCGTCGCCCATATGGGCCGCGTCTCCGAGGATTTCGCCCGGCGCCTGACGCATTCTCCGGCGGTCGAGACCGTGCTCCATCCAGCACTGCCGTCCTGCCCCGGCCATGACTTCTGGAAGCGCGACATGGGCCGCTCCTCTGGCGTCTTCAGCGTGGTGCTCAAGCCGGTCGCCGAGGCGGAGCTCGAAGCCGCGCTGACCGCGCTCAAGGTCTTCGCGATCGGCGCGTCCTGGGGCGGCACGCGCAGCCTGATCGCACCCATGGCAGTGAAGGGCGACCGCACGGTCAAGCCCTGGACGCATCCGGGTACGGTCCTGCGCATCAGCATCGGGCTGGAGGATCCCGACGATCTCTGGAACGACCTCGACGCCTTGCTCGTCGCACTCGAACGCCCGGCGGCCGCCAAGGTCGCCTGAGCCAAAACCATCTCCGGGAGAGAAACGAACGCGGCGGCAACGCATCGCCGCGCAGGGAGAGCCTTGTCCAAAATCAACAAGAAGGGGATCTGGAATGAAACGCATACTGCTCCGCATGACGAGCGCGGCCTTGCTCACCGTGAGCTTCGCCATGCCCGCCTTGGCAGCCGACACGCTGAAAGCCATCCGCGAGCGCGGCAAGATCATCTGCGGCACGAGCCCCGGCGTCGCCGGCTTCTCGCTGCAGGATGCCAATGGCCGCTGGGAGGGTTTCGACACCGATATCTGCCGGGCGCTCGCCGCCGTCATCTTCAACGATCCGGACAAGGCGGCCTATGTCCCGCTGACCTCGAAGGACCGATTGATCGCGCTGCAGGCCGGCGAGGTCGACGTGCTGCCGCGCACCACGACCTGGACCCTGTCGCGAAACGCCAGCCAGGGCGTCACCTTCACTGGCGTGAACTATTATGACGGCCAGGGCTTCATGGTGACGAGGAAGCTCGGTGTGACCTCGGCGAGCCAGCTCGGCGGCGCCTCGATCTGCGTGGCGCAGGGCACGACGAGCGAGCTCAACCTCGCCGATTATTTCCGCAAGCTCGGCCAGAAATACGAGCCCACCGCCTTCGCCACCTCCGAGGAGGCCTTGCGCGCCTATGAAGCCGGACGTTGCGACGCCTACACCACCGACATCTCGGCGCTCTCGGCCAACATGCTGAAATTCCGCGTGCCGGAAGAGCATGTCGTGCTGCCCGAGGTGATCTCGAAGGAGCCGCTCGGCCCCTGGGTCCGCAGCGGCGACGAGGTCTGGTTCAACCTGGTGCGCTGGACGCTGTTCGCCCTGATCAACGCCGAGGAGCTCGGCGTCACCAAGGCCAATCTCGCCGAGATGACGAAGTCGACCAATCCCGAGATCAAGCGCTTCCTCGGGCAGGACGGCAAATTCGGCGAGGCGATGGGCGTGAGCAATGACTGGGTCGTGCGCATCATCTCGGCCGTCGGCAATTACGGCGAAAGCTTCGAGCGCCATCTCGGCCAGAAATCCCGCTTGCGCCTGGCGCGCGGCCCCAACGCCCTGTGGACGCAGGGCGGCCTGCAATACAGCCCGCCCTTCCGGTGAAGGCACAAGAGCAGGATGCGAAAAAGTGGGAACCGGTTTTTCGCATCGATCCTGCTCTCACGCCTAGTTGCGAGACGGTTTCAGAAGCCCGGCGCGCAGCCGTCCCTGCGGGGGGCGGAGGCGCCGAGCAGCCTGCGTCCCTCCAGTCGATCGCAAAAACCTGCGTGCTGCGGATCAACCCACCGGGACCGAGATCGCCATGCCGTCGCGCTGCGGGTCGGCGCCGCCCGAGCAGCGTCCGTCATCGATCCTGATGCCGTGCAGGGCCGCGAAAGGATAGCTCTGGGCCGAGCGCTTGATGTCGTAGCCCAGAGCCGCGAGTTCAGCACTGACGCTGCGGCGGATGCGGTTCGAGATGTCGATTGAATTCGAGACTGCGACGATGCGCGGCGCGGCGACCGCCTCCAGCATCGACATGCCGAAATCGACCACGTTCATGATGCCTTGCGCCATGGCGGGCGCGATATAGCTGCCGCCCGGCGCACCCATCACGATGAAGGGTCTGTCGTCCTTGAAGACGATGGTCGGCGCGGCCGAAGAAGAGCGGCGCTTGCCCGGTGCGATCGACCCCGCGCGGCCGGGGCGCGGGTCGAAGCGGCTCATCGTGCCATTATACATGAAACCCAGCCCCGGCGTGATCGCGCCCGACGGGCTGCCCAGCGTATGCGTCAGCGCGACCGCGTTGCCCTGGCAGTCGACCACCGAGATATGCGTGGTCTCGCGCGAGGAGGAGCGCTCCAGCCGCTTCACATCGGCGCGCTCGCCACGGCGGATGCTGTCGGCCTGGGCGGCGGCATGCTCCTTCGAGATCAACCGCTCGACCGGCACATCGACATAGGCCGGATCGCCCATATGCTGATCCTTGTCGATGGTCATGCGCTTCATCGCCTCGGCCAGCAGCCGGACATGCTCCGTGCCGCCATGGCTCAGCGCGCCGATCTCGAAATTCTCCAGCATGTTGAGGATCTGCAGCATCAGCATACCGCTGGCCGGCGGCGGGCTGGTGGAGATGCGGTGACCACGATAGGAACCCCAGATCGGCTCGGCGACCGAAAGCTAATAGGCCGCCAGATCCTCGCGCGAGATCAGGCCGCCATGTGCCGCGAAGTCGGCGGCGATCTCTTCGGCGAGCTCGCCCTTGTAGAACAGCTCCGCCCCGCCCTTGGCGAGACGTTCGAGCGTGTTGGCCATGTCGGGATTGGCGAGCAGATCGCCGACGCGCTTCAGGCTGCCATCGGGCCGGAAATACAGGCTCTTGCTGGTTTCGCTGTAGCGCAGCTTGTCGGCAGTGTTGACCTGGCCCGAGCCCTTCTGATCCTGCGACCAGAACCAGTGCATATGCGGGCGCACCAGCACGCCGCTCCGCGCCTGCGCGATCGCCGGCGCGATCACATCGGCCCAGTCCATCGTGCCGAAGCGCGACAGCGCGTAGTCATAGCCCTTGACGCTGCCCGGCGTGCAGACGGCGAGATGGCCGAACTCGCTGATGCCACCCTCGAGCAGGAAGGCGAAGCCGTCGCGCGACTGGCCGAGCAATTTGTCGGCCCACATCTCGGGCGTCGCCGAGAGCGAGGCTTTTGCGTAGAATTCCACGATCTGATGGACGCCGCGACCGGGCATGTAGAGCTGCATCGAGCCGAAGCCGCCGATCCCGCTCATCAGCGGGTCGACCACGCCCTGCATGAAGGCGCAGGCGATGGCGGCATCGACCGCATTGCCGCCGCGTTCCAGCACCGCCGCCCCCGCCTCGGCGGCCTCGGGCTGCGGGCAGACGATCATTCCGTTCTTCATCGAACTGGCCTCTGACATTGGGATAGCGCTCAGGTGACCGTCATCCTCGGGCGGAGCGAAGTGGAGACCCGAGAATCTCATGACGAGATGACGCTGGTTTCCGAGATGGCCGGGTCGAGCCAGACCATGACGCCGACGCCCAGTTGAGGAATTACGTCGGCTCGCCCAGGCGCCAGAACAGCCTCACCCCGCCATCCCCGCTGCTTTCCAGCGCCGGCACGGCCGAGAGCAGTTTGCGGGTATAGGCGTGCTTGGGATCGTCGAAGATCTGGTCGCGCGAGCCCTCCTCGACGATGCGGCCCTCCTGCATGACCACGACACGGTCGGCGACCTGCTCGACCACTCCGAGATCATGGCTGATGAACAGGCAGGAGAAGCCGTGCTTGCGCTGCAGCTCGGCAAAGAGCTCCAGCACCTGCGCCCGCACGGTCACGTCGAGCGCCGAGACCGGCTCGTCGGCGATGACGAAGCTCGGCCGGCGCACCACGGCGCGCGCGATCGCGACGCGCTGGCGCTGCCCGCCGGAGAGCTCATGTGGAAAGCGATCGGCGAAACCGTTGGCAAGACCGACCTCGGTCAGCACCTCGGCGACGCGGGCCTTCTTTTCGGCCGCGCCCATGCCCGGCACCAATCGCAGCGGCTCGATGACGAGCTCGCCGATCGACATGCGCGGATCGAGCGAGGAATACGGATCCTGGAACACCATCTGGCAGTTCAGCCGGTAGTCCCAATAGGCCGTCTCGCTCTTGAAGATCGGCTTGCCGTTGAACAGGATCTCGCCGCCGCTAGATTTGACCAGGCCGGCGATGGACTGGCCGAGCGTGGTCTTGCCCGAGCCCGAGCCGCCGACCACCGCGACGACCTCGCCTGGCTGCACCGCAAGCGAGATGCCGTGCAGCGCGCGCTTGGGTGCCGATTTGCGGAAGAAACGCTGACGGCCTGGATAGTCGACGACGAGGTCGTGCACCGCCACGATCGGCGTCTTCGCCTGCGGGAGCTCGCGGGCCAGGCCGCGCAGCGGCATCGCGGCGAGCAGCTTGCGGGTATAGGGATGCTGCGGCCGCGCCAGGATGTCGTCGGCCGCGCCCTGCTCGACGACGTCGCCCTGGCTCATCACGACGATGCGGCTGCAATAGCGCGCGACCATGCCGAGATCATGCGAGATCAGCAGGACAGCCGTGCCGTTCTCCTTGGTCAGGTCGACCATCAGCTCCATGACGTCGCGCTGGACGACCGCGTCGAGCGCGGTCGTCGGCTCGTCGGCAAGCAGCAAGGCGGGCTTCAGCAGCATCACCGAGGCCAGCATGATGCGCTGGCGCATGCCGCCGGAGAACTGGTGAGGGAAGGCGTGGAGCGCACCTTCGGGATCGGAGAGGCCGACGCGCCGGAGCATGTCGAGGATCAGCGCCCGCCGGCCGGCGGCATTGAGATCACGATGAAGCGCAAGGCCCTCTTCGAGCTGCCGTCCGATCGTCATCGACGGGTTGAGCGAGGTCATCGGCTCCTGGAAGACCATGCCGACCTTGGCGCCGCGCACCGCACGCAGGCGTTTGGGCGCCATCGTGGTGATCTCGTCGCCGTCGAACAGGATCGAACCGGAAACGAGTTTCACCGCCGGCGGGACGAAGCCCATGATGGCGCGCGCGGCCAAGGTCTTGCCTGAACCGGATTCCCCGACGATGCCGACGATCTCGCCCGGCGAGACCGAGAAGCCGACATCGTTGACGACGGTCCTGCCGGACACGCCGATCCTGAGCGTGAGATTGGAGACCGTGAGCAAGGGCTTGCTCTCGGGCACGGGATTGCCGGCGCTCATCGCATGCCCCTCATCCGCGGATCGAGCCGGTCGCGCACCGCATCGCCGAGCAGGTTGATGCCGAGCAGCGTCAGCGAGATGCACAGGCCGGGAAAGATGCCGAGCCACATCGCCTGGCCGATATAGGGGCGCGCTCCGGCAAGCATGTTGCCCCAGGTCGGAGCCGGCGGCGGCACGCCCAGCCCCAGGAAGGAGAGCGAGCTCTCGGCCAGCAGCACATAGCCGAACATCGAGGTCGCCAGCACGGTGAGGGGCGCGATGCAGTTCGGCAGGATATGGCGGGTCATGGTGAAGGCCTCCGAATTGCCCATCACGCGCGAGGCGGCGATGAACTCCTTCTCGCGCAACGACAAGACCGTGCCGCGCACGATGCGCGCGACCGATGGGGTATAGGCGATGCCGAGCGCGACGATGATGCCGTATTTGTTGGCGCCGACGACCGCCAGCAGGCCGAGCGCCAGCAGGATGCCGGGGAAGGCCAGCAACGCGTCGTTGAAGGCCATGATGACCCGGTCGACCCAGCCACGAACATAGCCTGAGAACAGCCCGATCAGCGTGCCGAAGATCACGGCGAGCACGACCGTCAGCAGGCTGATCCAGACGCTCGTGGCGGCGCCCGCCATCAGGCGCGAGAGCACGTCGCGGCCGAACTCGTCGGTGCCCAGCCAATGGGCGGCGCTGGGCGCGGCGAGCTTCTCGCGAAAGGAGAGCTTGAGCGGATCATAGGGCGTCCAGAGCGCGCCGGTGCCGGCGGCGATGAGGAGGCCGCCGATGAGGCCGCCCCCGATCAGCGCATTGAATGCGGGGAGCCTCATTGCGCCGTCACCCTCGGGTCGAAGATCGGATAGCAGAGGTCGATCACGAGATTGACCAGCACGTAACAGAAGGCGACGAAGAGCATGCAGCCCTGGATGACGGGGTAGTCGCGGGCAAAGATCGAATCGACCAGGAGCCGGCCAAGGCCTGGAATGGTGAAGACGGTTTCGACGACCGCGATGCCGCCGAGCAGATTGCCGAGCACGAGGCCGATCAGCGTCCAGGTCGGCCCGAAGGCGTTCTTGAAGGCGTGGCGCCAGAGCACCGCGCCTTCCGAGAGCCCCTTGGCGCGGGCATGGGTGATGTAGTCGAGCCGCAGCACCTCGAGTGTCGAGGCCCGCGCCATGCGCAGGATCACGCCGATCTCATGCAGGAACAGCGTCAGGATCGGCATGATCAGATAGATGATGCCGCGCCAGGGATCGTCGCCGATCGAGACATAGCCCACCACCGGCAGCCATTCGAGCTTGAGGCCGAAGAACAGCAGCAGCAGCAGGCCGAGCCAGAAGGTCGGGATCGAGAGCAGGAGCGTCGCAGCGCCGACGAGGCCGAGATCGAGCGTCGAATCCTGCTGCCAGGCGGCGATGACACCAGCCGGCACCGCAACCAGGCTGGCGAAGAACACCGCGACCAGCACGATCTGGGCGCTGACCCAGAAACGCGACAGGATCAGCGGCAGGATGGGCTCCTGCGAATTGATCGAGACGCCGAGATCGCCCTTCAGCAGATGGCTAAACCAGATGCCGAACTGCGTGAACAGGCTTTGGTCGAGCCCAAGCCGGGCCCGCAGGTCAGCAATCGAAGCGGGCGTCGCGAGATCGCCCAGCATCAGCGAGGCCGGATCGCCCGGTATCAGGCGGATCAGGACGAAGACCGACACCGCCACGATCAGCAGGGTCGGGATCGCCATCACGATCCGGGTCAGTGCAAAACGCAGCATCGGGCTCTCCCCGGTTCAGGACTGTCGGGGATGGCTCAGTTGGCGAGTGTGACTTCCCACATGCGCTGCTTGGACTGCCAAGCCTGGAAGCCCTTGACGCGCTTGGACAGGGCATAAGGCTCGACACCGTTGAAGGTGAAGATCATCGGCACCTCGGCGATATAGCGCTTGTGCAATTCGTCGAAGAGCTTCTGACGCTCGGCCTTGTCGGCGACCGTCATCGCCTTGTCGATCAGGGCCAGCGCCTGCGGCTCCTCCCAGATCTTGCGCGGCTGCTTGTCCTTGTTGCCGGAGAACTGCTCGAAGGCCAAGGCTGGGTCGAAGCGGGCCGAATAGGAGAAGGCCTG
Source organism: Allobosea psychrotolerans (assembly GCF_002917105.1). GTDB lineage: Bacteria > Pseudomonadota > Alphaproteobacteria > Rhizobiales > Beijerinckiaceae > Allobosea > Allobosea psychrotolerans. The sequence continues at coordinate 96,392 of NZ_PQFZ01000001.1, read as the reverse complement.
CATTTGGTAGTTGCCCTTGTTGTAGCGATCGAGCTGGGTCGCCCATTCCAGCACCTCGATCTCGACCTTGATGCCGATGGCCTGCAGCATGGCCTGGGCGACGACCGCCTGCGGGAAGCTCACCGCGGTCGGGCGCTTATTGGCGAGGATGGTGATGGTCTCGCCCTTGTAGCCGGATTCCTGAAGCAGCTTCTTTGCTCGCGTCGGGTCGTATTTGAAGCCCTGCTTCTCGACATCACCGAAATAGGACGAGCCGGGGTAGAGCGGCGAGTTGTTCGGCTTGGCGAGATCGGCCGAGGCCGCGGAAACCAGCTCGTCATAATCGATCGCGGCGGCGATCGCCTGACGCAGCTTGACGTTCTTGAGCAGCGGGTCACGCGTCTGGATCAGCAGGCCATGGCGCACGGCATTCGTCCCGACCTGGACGGTCAGGCTCGGCGCCTTGCGCAGCTCATCGACATCGCTGTTGAGGATGCCGCCCATGTCGATGGCGCCCGAAAGCAGGCCGGCCTTGACCGTCGCGGGGTCGCGCACGATCAGGAATTTCACATCCTTCACCAGCGGGCGCTTGGAGCCGAGATAGCCATCGGTCTTGCCGTCGGCCCGGGGCGAGGCATAGTCCTCGAAGGCGCTCATCGTGTAGAATTCGTTGCGCTTCCACTCGCCCATCTTGAACGGGCCGGTGCCGATCGGCTTGTCGAAGGAGCCGTCGGCCTTGACCGAATCCTTGTGGATCACGGCGGCCATGGCGCAGTCGGTGCGGGCCAGAGCGTCGAGGAAGAGCGCGTTGGGCGCATTCAGCTTCATGGTCACGGTATTGGCGTCGGGAGCTTCCACCGCCTCGACCTTGAGCCCGTTGCGGCCGTCGAATTCGGTCAGGCAACGCCAGTCCGTCTTCGGATCCATGTAGCGGTTCCAGCTCCACAAGACGTCCGCCGAGGTCAGGGGCGCGCCGTTGTGGAACTTCACGCCCTTGCGCAGGGTGAAGATGTAGGTCTTGCCGTCCGCGGAGACGTCGATCTTTTCTGCGAGCAGGGAGCCGGGCGTGCCGCCCTCGTCATAGCCGACGAGGCCCTCGACCATCTGCAGCACGAAATCGTCGGTGTTGTCGTCGCGGTTGACGCCGGGATTGATGCTGCGGACGTCGGCGGCGACCGAGACGGTGAGCGACTGCGCCAGCGCAGGGCCAGCAAGCGTGGCGGCGACGGCAGCGCCGATCAGATGGGCGGGCAGACGGTTCATGTCGAGAATTCCCCAGTTTTGTTATCTGTTTTTGGTCGGCTTCCGGGAGTGCCGTCGCTCAGGGGGCGACGCTGACCTCCCAGAGCCTGGGCTTGGACGCCACCCAGGGCGCGAAGCCGCGCAGGCGCTTGGACACGACCGCCGTGTCGACCTGGTTGTAGAGGAAGATCAAGGGTGCATCGGCCAGCATCAGCTCGTGCAATTCATCGAAGAGCTCCTGGCGCCGGGCCGAGTCGGAGATCAGGGTCGCCTGCTCGATCAGCTCGTCGGCGCGGCGATTATCCCAGGCCTTGGACGGGAACTGGTCCTTGGGACCACTGAATTGGTTGTAGCTCTGGGCCGGGTCGATGCGGGCCGAATAGCTGAAGGACATCATCTGATAGTTGCCCTTGCTGTAACGGTCGAGTTGCGTCGCCCATTCCAGCACCTCGATCTCCGCCTTGATGCCGGCGGCCTGCAGCATGGCCTGGGTCACGACCGCGACCGGGAAGCTCGGCACGGTCGCGCGCTTATTGGCGATGATCTTGATCGGCTGGCCTTTGTAGCCGGCCTCAGCCAGGAGGCGCTTCACCTTGGCCGGGTCGGCCTGATAGCGCTTGCTCTGCGCCTCGTCGTAATAGGGCGAGGTCACGTAGATCGCCGAATTATTCGTCTTGCCGAGCTCGTTGGAGGCCTGCGCGACCAACTCGTCGAGGTCGAGCGCGGCCGCGATCGCCTGGCGCAGCTTGACGTTGCCGAGAAGCGGATCGCGCGTCTGGAACAGGATGGCGGGCTTGGTCGCGCTCGGCGCGGTCAGGACCTGAACCGCGGCGCTCTTCCGCATCTCCGCCACATCGGAATCGGGTACGTCCGCAACGTCGATCGCGCCCGACATCAGCCCCGCCTTGACAGTGGCGCCGTCGGCAATGGCTAGCACACGCACTTCCGGAACGAGCGCGCGCTTGCGCCCGACATAACCATCGCGCCCATCGCCCCGCGGCGAGACATAGCCGTCGAAGCGCTTGAGCGAAACGGATTCACCGCGCTTCCATTCGCCCAGCATGAAGGGGCCGGTGCCGATGGGCTTGTCCCAGCTGCCATCGGCCTTGACCGAATCCTTGTGCAGGATCGCGACCATGGCGCAGTCGGTGCGCGCCATCGTGTCGAGGAACAGTGCGCTCGGCTTATCCAGGGTCATGACGAAGGTCGCAGCGTCGGGCGCCGCCACCTCGACGACCTTCATCCCGGTGCGGCCGTCGAATTCGGAGCGGCAACGCCAATCCGTTTTCGGATCCATGTAGCGGTTCCAGCTCCACATCACGTCAGCCGAGGTCATCTCGGCGCCGTTGTGGAATTTCACGCCCTTGCGCAGCCGGAAGCTGTAGGTCTTGCCATCCGGCGAGACCTCGACCGCTTCAGCCAACAGGGGCGCGACCGCACCATTCTCGCGATAGCCGACCAACCCCTCGACCATATGCAGCACGATCGCGTCCGTGTTGTCGTCGCGGTTGACGCCGGGATTGGTCGAGCGGATGTCGGCGTTGAGCGCAACCGTGATTGGCTGTTGCGCCGTTGCGGAGGCGGTGCCGAGCAGGAGGGCAAGGGCAGCTGTCGCTTTCCAATCCATCTGTCTCTCTCCCTGCCCCATCGGCAATCGTCAGGCGGCCTTGGCCGCGCCGCCGCGTCGGCGGGCCAGCACATCGGCGAAGAAATCCTGCACGCGCGGCACGGCCCTCAGTCCGTCATGGGCCATGTTGGGCACGAGATCGAAGCGCACCGACACGCCCGCGGCCTCGAAGGATTTCTGCAGGCTCGCCAGTCGCTCGGGGCGCGTCGCGCCGGCATGGTTGGCGTCCGGCATCCAGTTGCGGCCGCCCTGCTTGTGGGTGATCTCCCAGGTCTCGAGATCGGCCGCACCGACGATCATCTGCACCGGAACCTGGCGCATCGCCTCGATATCGGGAGCCACGCCGAAGAGCTGCGCCATGTTGCGGGTGCCGACCCACCAGTCGCGCGTCGGGTCGAGCAAGGTCACCGAGCCCGGAGCGCCGATCGAGCAGGCCCAGAGCTTCTGCGGTTGCAGCAACAGGAAGCGATGGGCGAAATGGCCGCCGCCGGAATAGCCGAACAGGGCGAAGCGATCGAAGCTCAGGCCATAGCGCTGCGCGACCTCGTCGACCATGGCGAGCAGGACGTGATCATAACGGATCTCGCCCTCGCGCATATATTTGAAGCCGTCGCGATTATCGTCGCCGAGCACGCCGATCGGAAACAGCGGCGCCAGCACGACGCAGTTGTTCCAGCGCGCGAATTCCTCGAAGGCGTCGCGATAACCGGTGAAGCCGCGCCCGGTGCCGTGCATGGCGACGACGAGCTCCGGCGGCTCGCCACCCTGCCCCAGCGTCTTGGGCACATAGAGGCAATAGCTGAAGCGTGGATCGGCCTTGCAGGCGATCACCGGCGTCGGGCCGAGATCGTAGAGCGCGCGGGCGATCGCGGCGGCGTCTTCCAGCTGGGAGGAGGCGGTTGCGGGAGCGGTCATGGCGCGCCTTTCGATTGGCGTAATAATTGGCGCCAATTATGTCGCATGTTATTGTGAGGCTCGCAACGGCCCGATGCGACAAATCTGGAATCTGCTAAAGACACCCGATGACGACTCGTCCGACCCGCCAAAAAGAGAAGCGCGCGCTGGCCAGCGAGATCGCGCAAGCGATCCATATGCGCGCCTACCGGCCGGGCGAATGGCTGCGCCAGATCGATCTCGAAGAGGCGTTCAAGGCGACGCGTTTCGACGTGCGCAGCGCGCTCGACGAGCTGGCTGTCCGCAAGACCATCGAGCACGTGCCCAATCGCGGCTACCGCGTCGCCGAGATCGACCTGAAGACCCAGCGCGCGATCCGGGACACCCGCATCATCCTGGAGACTGCCGCCGTGCCCGGCATCATGGCCGGCATTGATGCCGCCACGATCGCGCGCTTGAGCGAACTCGCCGACCGCTTCAGCCAGGCGGTCCTGAGCGGCACGCGCATCGAGCAGAGCGAAATCAACAGCGCCTTCCACCATCTGATGTACGCGGTCTGCGGCAACCCCGTGCTCGAAGAGACGATCTGGGGGCTGAGGGACCGCTCGCGCGGCTCCTCCGTCACCGTCTGGAGTTCGCATCAGGCGCTGCTCAACAGCGACCGCGACCACCACGCCATGGTCGAGGCGCTGCGTGCAGGCGATGCGACGCGCCTTGCCGAGCTGATCGCCCATCATATCGTCAAGGACATGATCGAGGCCCAGGCGCACGCTCAGCCATCGACCGAGACCTCCCAGAGCCGGGGCAGCGAAGTCAGGGACGAGGTGTAGCCCTTGACCCGCTTCGAGAAGGCGCCGCTGACGATGCCGTTATAGAGCATCACCATCGGCACATCGGCGATGAAGCGCTTGTGCAATTCGTCGAAGATCGCTTGGCGCTCGGCCTTCCCCGCAACGACCATCGACTTCTCGAGCAGCGCCTGCACCTGCGGATCGTCCCAGAGCTTGCGCGGCTGCTTGTCCTTTGGCCCGGTCATCGATTCGAAGGAGAGCGACGGGTCGAGCCGCCCCGAATAGGGGAAGGCCTGGATCTGGTAATTGCCCTTGTTGTAGCGGTCGAGCTGCGTCGCCCATTCCAGCACTTCGATCTCGACATTGATACCGGCCGTCTTCAGCATCTGCTGGGCGATGACGGCGGCGTCGAAGCTGTTGGTGTAGCGCTTGTTGGCCAGCATCACGATCTTCTCGCCCTTGTAGCCGGCCTCGGCGAGCAGCTTCTTCGCCGCAGCCGGATCGTATTTCACCCCCTGCCGCTCGACCGGGCCGTGATAGGCCGAAAGCGCGGGAACGATCGACCGATTGGGCCTGCCGATGCCGTCCGTCACCGCACCGACGAGCTCATCGGCATCGATTGCCGCCGCGATGGCCTGGCGCAGCTTGACGTTGCCCATCACCGGGTCGCGCGTCTGGATGATCAAACCGACAAGGCCCATGCTGGAGACGACGGACAGCGAAACCTTGCCACCCTTCTTGAGTTCGCCGACATCGGCATTGGCGACATCGGGGACGACATCGACATCGCCGCGCTCCAGCGCCGCCTTGGCCGTGGCGCTGTCGGGGATGATGACGAAGCGAAGCTCATCGACGAGCGGCCGCTTCGCCCCGGTCAAGCCGTCGATCTTGCCCGGCAGCGACGCGTAGTCGGCGAAGCGCTCCAGCTTGATATATTCGCCGCGCTTCCACTCGCCGAGCTTGAACGGGCCGGTGCCGACCGGCTTGTCGAAGCTGCCGTCGGCCTTGACGGAATCCTTGTGCAGGATGCCGGTCATGGCGCAGTCGGTACGCGCCAATGAGGTCAGGAACAGCGCGCTCGGCTTGTCCAGCGTGAACACGACGGTGCGGGCGTCGGGTGCGGTCACGCTCTCGACCTTGACCGTGCCGCGCCCGTCGAATTCGGACAGGCAGCGCCAATCCGTCTTCGGATCCATGTAGCGGTTCCAGCTCCAGAGCACGTCGTCCGAGCTCAGGCTGGCGCCGTTATGGAACTTCACGCCCTGGCGCAGCGTGAAGCTGTAGGTCTTGCCATCGCCGGAGATATCGATCTTCTCGGCCAAGAGCGGCTTGGGCAAGGCGTCCTCGCCATAGGCGACCAGCCCTTCGACCATGTGGAGCACGACGCCGTCGGTGTTGTGGTCGCGATTGACGCCGGGATTGATCGAGCGGATGTCGAAGGGCAATTGCACGCGCAGGCTGCTCGCCTGCGCCGAAGCTGCGATCGCCACAGCGAACGCCAGGCCAGCAGCGAGACTCGCAGCACGGCCGGTAAACCACGGATTCCATCGACGCATCGGCATGTTCCCCTCTTTTTTGGCGAGCTGTTCGGCCGGCGTGTGGATTGCGCTATTCGGCGGCCTGCGCGAGCGTGACCGGCTCGTCCGTCAGGCTGTAGCGCGTGAAGACCCGGTTCAGCGCCGGCAGCAGTGCGACCTCCATGCTTCCCTTGGCGGGCTCCATGATCACCATCGCGACGGTGGCCGAGAGATTGCCGGCATCGTTGAGGCGCGGCGGCCGGCAGACCGAATGGGGGGTGAGGAAATCGTCGAAGAAGGCGTGCTTGAGATCAGCGACCGTCAGCTTCTCGCCGGCCTCGTCGAGCAGCTTCTTCACCCGCCAGTCGCGGTAGAAGCTCTCGGGGACGCGCGGCGTACCCGTATCCTTCAGTTTCGTCAGCGCGACCTGCCCGACCCAGTGATTGGCGTGCACGATCAGCCCCTCGCTCGGAAAGATCGGGAAGGCCTCGTCCGGCGCGCATTCGAAATCGATGGCGAAGCCCTTCACCGTCGAGAGCATCATGTTGTTCGAGCAGGCCTTGGGCGTGGTCGCGACCGCCTTGATCGCGAAGGCGAGATGCTCCTGCTCCAGCACCTTGCGGCGGATCAGGGCGAGCGGTACGCCCACTTGCGTGAAATCGCGCTCGGATTCGAGATAGTTCGCGGTGATGCTGATGCCGGCCGCATTGGTGCCGCAACGGGCGAGGCCGCCGGCCTCGACGAAGGTCAGGAAATCCGGCCCGTCCTCGCGGCGCACGCGCAGCACGATCGCGGTCTCCGCGCATTCGGCCTTCCAGTCCCAGTTCTGGCCGTGGATCAATTCGCCGCTGGCGCTGCGCTCGGGCAGGATCACCGCGCCGGTGCAGCCATCGTCGAGCTCCTCGGTCTCGGCGATCGGCGTGCTCTTGATGAGCTTGGCCTTGGCGATGACCTCGGTGCGGGCATTGATCATGACGATGTCTTCGAGCGGCACCTTGGCGCCATCGGCGATGCCGCGCATCTCCTCGATGTAATGGGCGCCGAAGGCTTCGATCTCGCGGGCGAATTCGGCGATCAGGGCCGATTTCGCGGCAGCGTCATAGCCGAGATCCCCAAGCTGGCTGCCATAGAGCTCGATCGAGCGCTTGACGCGCTGCGGCACCGCGGCGCCATGCTGGCGGCCGCGCTCATAGGGCGTGCCGGAAACGTCGACGAAGGGGCAAGGTTCAACCATGGTCGGGACTCCGCAGTAGCGCGCTGGCGCACCGTCAATCCTTGATGTATTTCATTGCCAACTAAGACAATCAAGAGTTTTTCAATGACGACCCCCACCCGGCTGCAGCAGGACATCGCCGAGCGCATTCTCCAGATGGTGCGCGAGGACGGCCTGGAGGCCGGCGCCTGGCTGAACGAGAACAGCGCCGCGCGCCGCCTGAATGTCTCGCGCACGCCGGTCCGCGCCGCCCTGGACTATCTCGCCGGGCAAGGCGTCGTTCGGCGCCATCCCAACAAGGGCGTCGAATTGCTGAGCACGCCGACGACGACTGCGGGCAATGGCGGAAATCCCGACGCCACCGAGCTCGCCATGGTCAAGATCGCCCATGACCGCGAGACCGGCCAACTTCCCGACGACATCTCCGAGCTGGAGGTGATGCGGCGCTACGAGCTCGGCCGGCCGGAGGTCCAGCGCCTCCTCGCCCGCCTCGCCGACCTCGACATGGTCGAGCGCAAGCCCGGCTATGGCTGGCGCTTCCTGCACGATCCGCGCGACCCTTCAGCCCATGACGAGCGCTACCGCTTCCGCCTGCTGATCGAACCGATGGCGCTGCTGGAGCCCGGTTTCTCGCTCGAACAGGGCTGGATCGACGAGATGCGCGCGCGCCATCGCGAGACGCTCGAACGTCCCTGGCGCGAAGCCTCCAGCATCGGCTTCTACGAGATGAACGCCGATTTCCACGAAGGATTAGCGGCGGCATCCGGCAACCGCTACATCCACTCGGCAATCCGGCGGCAGAACCAGCTGCGCCGCCTGTCCAATTACGACTGGGTCTTCGGCTTCGAGCGCGTGGTCGTGAACTGCCGCGAACATCTGCAGATGCTGGACTGCCTCGAAGCGGGAGACCGCGAACTCGCCTCCGCCCTGATGCGCAGCCATCTCCAGCGGGCCAGCCAACTCCGCCGCGCCAACGGGTTCGATTAGAGCGTTTTCACGCGAAGTGGATACCGGTTCCCTCGCGACAAACGCGAAGCGTTTGCGCGGAGAAAACGCGTCAAAACAAAAACCGAGATCAGGACGCGAAAAACGGGAACCGGTTTTCCGCATCCGGCTCTGAACCGCGAAACGGCGCCATCGAACAGATATTGTCTTTTGTATTTAATAAAGACATCATGGCCGTCCCGCTTCGCCGAGGACTGATCATGACCGCCCATGCCGCCCCGCCCCAGCCCCGTCTCGCCAACCGGCGCGACGCCTTCTGGATGCCGTTCACGCCGATGCGCGACTTCCAGCGCGAGCCGATGCTGTTCGAAAGCGCTGAGGGCATGCATTACGTCACGCCGGAAGGCCGGCGCATCCTCGACGGCATGGCCGGGCTCTGGTGCGTCAACGCCGGCCATGGCCAGCCGCGCATCGTCGAGGCCATTCGCGAGGCCGCCGGCCGGCTCGATTTCGTCTCCTCCTTCAAGATGAGCCACCCGGCCGCGGAAGCCTATGCGGAGCGGCTCTGCGCGTTCGCGCCCGAGGGCATCGACCATGTCTTCCTCGTCAATTCGGGCTCGGAGGCCGTCGATACGGCGCTGAAGATCGCCCGCGCCTATCACCATGCCAGGGGCCAGGCCGGCCGCACAAAGCTGATCGGACGCCACAAGAGCTATCATGGCGTCGGCTTTGGTGGCCTCTCCGTCGCCGGCATCGGCCGCCACAAGGCGGCCTTCGGTCCGCTGCTCGCCGATGTCGCCCATCTGCCTTTGCCCTATGACCGCGCCACGATGGCCTTTTCGCGCGGCCGGCCGGAGGGCGGGGCGAGCGCCTCCGAGGCCCTGGAAACCTTGCTGCAGATCCATGATCCCTCGACCGTCGCCGCCGTCATCGTCGAGCCCGTCACCGGTTCGGGCGGCGTCTACCCGCCGCCCAAGGGCTATCTCGAACGCCTACGCGCGATCTGCGACAAGCACGGCATCCTCCTGATCTTCGACGAGGTCATCACCGGCTTCGGCCGGCTTGGCACGCCCTTCGCGGCGCAGGCCTATGGCGTCAAGCCCGATCTGATGAGCTGCGCCAAGGGCATGACCAACGGCGCCGTGCCGATGGGGGGCGTGCTCGTCGCCGGCCATGTCTATGAGGCCTTCATGGCCGGGCCGCCGGAGGCGGTCGAGCTCTTCCACGGCTACACCTATTCGGCCCATCCGCTCGCCTGCGCGGCGGGCCTCGCGACGCTTGATGTCTTCGCCGAACAGGATCTGCTCGGTCGCCTGCGCAGCGTGCTGCCGCTGTGGGAGGATCGCGCCCACAGTCTCAAGGGCGCGCCGCATGTCGCGGATATCCGCACGGCCGGGCTGCTCTGCGCCATCGATCTCACGCCACGCCCCGGCGCCGAGGGCGCACGCGGCGGCGCCTGCGCCAGGCTCTGCTACGAGGCGGACCTCCTGATCCGCAATGCCGGCGACACGCTCGTGCTGTCGCCGCCACTGGTCATCGCGCCCGGCGAGATCGAAACGATCTTCGCGACGATCGAGGCCGCCCTGTCACGGATCGATTGAGAGGCTGGATGCCGGTCAGGAGCGCTGCGGGCCGCCGGCCCGCAGCAACGCCCTCGCCGTCCCGGTCAATCGCTCCCCGCCGCCGGCACGAACGACGATGGTCTCGCTGAAGCCGAGCCCGCCGGCCGAGACATACATGTGGAAGACCATGCCCTCCTCCAGTCGCCATGTCGAATTGGGCAGGAAGACGCGCGAAAAATCGCTCGGGCGCGGCGTCCGCGCGTACAGCCCGAGCGTATAGCCGCTGACATTGTCGTAAGTCGGCCGCAGGCGCTCAGCGAGCACCGCCTCGCGCAGGACGGCGTCAACCTCGCCAGCGAGAGCGCCCGGCCGCATCGCTGCGAATTGCCGGTCCTGCAGGGCGACGAGCCGCTCGGCCAATGGTGCAAGACCGCGCCGGTCCGAGCCGATCAGCACCGGCCGCATCAGCCTTGCGCCATAATTCGCGACCTTCGGGATCAATTCGACATGCAGCACATCGCCGTCGGCGAGCGGCTGCGCGGTCATCGCGCCATGCAGGAACTCGTGGTCGCCGATGCCGGGCACGATCGGCCCCGTTTCGCCGGTATCGGCACCGTTCTCCAGGAAGCTCGCAGCCGCAATCGCCGCCGCTGCTCGCGGTGACAACCCCGGCCGCGCCTTCGCCACGATGGCTGCCATGGCCTTGTCGGCGATCCCGGCCGCCTGCGCCAGCAGCGCGATCTCGGCCTCGGATTTGACCTGGCGCAGCAGGTCGCCGGCGCCCGGCATGTCGGCGAAGTGTGCCTCCGGGAGGAGCGCCTGGAGCCGGTCGCGCGTCGCAGCCGTGAAGCCATAGGAAGTGTGGTCGGCCCCGATCCGGGAGGCGGCATGGCCCCGGGCGCGGATCGCCTCGGCCATCACCGCATGTGGCTCCGCCGTATCGGCAAAGCCCCGGATGTCGGAAAACCAGCAGGCGTTGCGGCAGGGCTGCGCGTCGAGTTCGCGCAGCACGAACCAGGGTTCACCTTCGAGCGGCAGGAAAGCCGCGCGATACATCGTCTCCGAGACGGTGTAGCCGGTCAGCCAGGCCAGGCATTCGGCATGGTCGATCAAAAGGAGATCGACACCGGCCCCGACCATCGCCGCCCGCGCCCTGGCGACGCGGCCGGCGAATTCCGCGGGCGCGAACATCGCTCAGGCGATCTCGCAGATATCGAGGATGCAGAGCATGTAGATCCGGATCATGGCGAGATAGTCGACGATCTCGACGCGCTCATCGGGCATGGTGTTGTAGCGCCCGCCCGGCCCGCAGACGATGCCTTCCATGCCGAGTTCGGCATAGAAATGGCCGGCATCGGTACCGAAGAAGCCGGGAGGCGCGATCGCCCCCGTCGGCTGCGCCTCGCCGCGCACCTCCTGATAGGCGGCGTTGATCGTCTTGACGATGCGGGCGTCCCTGGCGACCTCGAAGGCCGGCATCGACCGGTGGCCCTCTTCCTTCTCGGTGCGGATCGTCGCCTTGAGGCCGGGGAAGCGCGCCTCCAGCGCATCGAGCTCGCGGCGCATGTCGGCGATGGCGCCGGCCTCGGTCTGGCCCGGCGCATAGCGCCCCGACCCCTTGATCCGGGCGAAGTCGGCGACCTGCGGCGCGCGCCATTCGTGCAGCTCCTTGCCAAGCGCACCGCGAACCACGCCGACATGGACGCGGTTGATCGAGCGGTGCTCATCGGATTTCGCGCCGGAGAAAGTCATGGCGTTGAGGCGCGGGATCAGGTCGCAGGCCGCGACGATGGCATCGACCGCCTGCTCGCGCTTGGAGAGATGGCGGGTGTTGCCGGTCAGCTCGATCACGAAGGTGAAGGCGCAGGCATGCATCGTGATGGCCTGCAGGTCGCTCGGCTCGGAGTTGATGAAATAGTCGGCCTTCACCCCGTTCCTGATCGCCGCGACCGTGCCGACGCCGCCCTGCAATTCGCCGACCACATAGGTCAGCACGACATCGCCCTTCAACTTCACGCCGGCGTCGATCAGCGTCTTGACCGCGCAGAAATAGGCGGCGTCGCCGGCCTTCATGTTGGAGACGCCGATGCCGTAGATGAACTCCTTGTCGACCAGCCCACCCCAGGGATCGACCGTCCAGCCCTCGGTTGCCGGGTTGGTGTCGAGATGGCCGTTGAACAGCAGGCTCTTGCCGCCGCCGGTTCCCTTCCAGCGGCCGATGGCGTTGACGCGCTCGCCGACGACCGGCTGCAATTCGGCCTCGATGCCGATCTCACGCATCTTATCGGCCATGAAGGCGGCGAGCACGCGCTCGCCTTCCGTCTCCGAATAGCTCTTGTGGCGCACCATGGCGCTGAGGAAATCGAGGGCGGCTTTCTCGTCGAGACGAGCCAGGAGGGCAGCGCGATCCATCGTCAAATCCTTGGAAGCTCAGATGCGGGAGCAGCAGGGGCCGGAACGGCCTCGATCAGCGAACGGGTATAGGCATGGACCTGCCCGCCCGAGAGGTCGGCGACATCGACGAGATCGACGAGGTCGCCGCGATACATCACCGCGATGCGATGCGCGATCTGGCGCACCAGGTTGAGATCATGGGTGATGAAGAGATAGGCGGTGCCGAAACGCTTCTGCAGATCGACCAGCAGCTCCACCACCGAGGCCTGCACGGAAACGTCGAGCGCCGAGGTGATCTCGTCGCAGATCACCAGCTTCGGCCGCGAGGCGAAGGCGCGCGCGATCGCCACGCGCTGCTTCTCGCCGCCTGAGAGCTGGTGGGGATAGCGCTCGGCATAAGCCGCCGGCAGGCGCACCTGTTCGAGCAACTCGCCGATCGCCTTTGCGTCCTCGCGTTGCTCGACCGTGCCGTAGAGCGCCAGCGGCCGCGACAGGATCTCGCGGATGCGCTGACGCGGATTGAGCGAGGAATCGGGGTGCTGGAAGATGATCTGGACGTCGCGGCGATAGGCCCGGTCCATATCCTTCAATCCGCCGATCGGGCGGCCGGCGAAACGGATCTCGCCCTCGAACGGGTTCAGCCCCGTCAGCGCCCTGGCGAGCGTCGACTTGCCCGAGCCGGATTCGCCGACGATGCCGAGGATCTCGCCCTCGCGCACGGAGAGGCTGACGTCGCGATTGCCGGTGAACTGGGTGTTCTCGCGGCCGAGCAGCTTCGCCAGGAAGGGCTTGCGGCCATAGCGGACGCTGACCTTGTCGACCTCGACCAGCACTTTCGCCTCTGGGCCCGGCCCCGCCTCGATCAGGCGATGGTCCGGTCGCGGCACGGCGGCGAGCAGCTTTTGCGTATAAGCATCCTGCGGTGAGGCAAAGACCTCCTCCACCTTGCCCTGCTCGACGATGCGGCCGCGATGGATCACCGCGACGCGATTGGCAACGCGCGAGACCAGAGCCAGATCATGCGAGATGTAGAGCGAGGCGACGCCGGTCTCGGCCTGCAGCTCGCCGAACAGATCGAGGATCTGGCGGGCGGTGATGACGTCGAGCGCCGTGGTCGGCTCGTCGAAGATGATGCATTCCGGCTGGCAGGCGAAGGCGGTAGCGATGACCACGCGCTGCTTCTCGCCGCCCGAGGCCTCATGCGGATAGCGCCGCATCATCTCGGCCGGGACCTTCAGGCCGACGCGGGCGAGCATCGCCTCGCCCTCGGCCCAGGCCTGCTTGCGCGTCAGGCCGCGATGATGTTCCAGCACCTCGGCCAATTGCTCGCCCAGCGGCAAGGTCGGGTTGAGCGAGGTGCTCGGATCCTGGAAGACCATGCCGATGCGCCGGCCGCGAATGGCCTCGATCTCGGCCTCGCTGGTCGTGGTCAACTCCTTGTCGACCAGCCGGATTCGGCCGGCCTCCCGGGCGCTCTCCGGCAGATGGCGCATGATCGCCCAGGCGAGCGAGGTCTTGCCGGAACCGGATTCGCCGACGAGGCCGAGCACCTCGCCCTTGGCGACGGCGAGCGTAACCGCGTCGAGCGCGCGGGTGAAGCCGGCGGGCGTGGCGTAGTCGAGGCTGTAGCCGGCGATGTCGAGGATCGGCGTCATGAACGACCTCATGTGCGCGGGTTGAGCGCGTCGCGCAGGCCGTCGCCGAGCAGGTTGAAGCCGATCGCAACGAAGGCGACCGCCAGGCTCGGCCAGAGGATCATCCACGGGCTCAGATGCATGAAGCGCCTGGCCTCGGCGACCATCAGCCCCCATTCCGAGGCCGGCGGCTGGGCGCCCAGCCCAAGGAAGCTCAAGGTCGCGAACAGCATCACGGCAAAGGCGACGCGGATCGTCATCTCGACGATGATCGGCGCCACGACATTGGGCAGCATCTCGCGCCAGACGATGAAGCGCGCGCTCTCGCCGCGCGCGATGGCGGCGTTGACATAATCCTGCTTGCGCACGGCAAGCGCGACCGAACGCGTCACCCGCGCCATGCCGGGCGTGAAGGCGATGGCGATGGCAAGCAGCGCGTTCCAGCTGCTCTTGCCGAGCAGGTTGACGATCAGCAGGGCCAGCAACAGGCTCGGGATCGCCATCACCGCATCGACGGTGCGCATGATCGCCTCGTCGCTGCGGCCGCCGAGAAAGGCCGAGATCGTGCCGATCACGGCGCCAGCCAGCGTGCCGAGCGCGGTCGCGAACACCGCCATCACCACGGTGGCGCGTGCGCCATGCAGCAGGCGGCTCAGGATGTCGCGGCCATATTGGTCGGTACCAAGCCAGAACAGCGCGCTCGGCGGCTTGTAGCGCTGCAGCGGCGCGAGGCTTTCTGGGTCGTAAGGCGCAATCCATGGGCCCAGGATGACCACGAGCAGGATCAGCCCGACCAGGACGAGCCCGAGCGCTCCCTGCGGCGAGCGCAGCACGCGGCGCAACAGCTCAATCATACTGGATTCTCCGGTCGAGCCGGGCATAGGCGATGTCGGCGAGGAAGCTGGCGATGGCATAGGTCGCGGCCATGATCAGCGCGCCGGCCTGGATCGAGGGCAGGTCGCGGCTCTGGATCGCGACGATGAGCTGGCGGCCGATGCCGGGCAGTGCGAAGATCTCCTCGACCACGATGACGCCGCCGAGCAGATAGCCGATATCGAGCGCCACGATGGTGATCGTCGGCAGCAGCGCGTTGCGCAGCGCATGCTTGTAGAGAACCGTGCGCTTCGGCAGCCCCTTGAGGCGGGCGGCGCGGACATAGTCGGTGTGCAGCACATCGACCAGTTCCGAGCGCACCATGCGCGAGACATGCGCGATCAGGATCACCGAGATGGTCAAGACCGGCAGGACGAGATGCCTGAGGCCCTGCAACGGATTCTCGGTCAGCGGCACATAGCCCGTCGCCGGCAACCATTGCAGCCAATCGGCCAGCACCAGTACGACAAGCGTGGCGGTGACGAACTCCGGCAGCGAGACCCCGATATAGGAGATCACGCTGACCAGAAGATCGGCGATGCGGCCGCGCCTGACCGCAGCGATGATGCCGAGCGGCAGGGCCAGCACCAGCATCAGCACGATCGAGAACAAGGCGAGCAGCAGCGAGCGGCCGAGCGCCTCCATCATCACCGGACCGACCGGCTGGCCGGTGCGCATCGAGACGCCGAAATCGCCGCGCAGCACGCCGGCGAGCCAATGGCCGTATTGCGCCCAGATCGATGCGTCGAGGCCCATCTTGGCGCGCAGCGCGCTGAGCGCCTCGGCCGTCGCGTTCTCACCCAGCATCATGACGGCCGCGTCGGCCGGCAGAATCTGGGTGATCGCGAAGACAATGAGCGACACGACGAGCAGCGTGTAGCCGACCAGCACGATACGCTTGAGGATATAGGCCGGCGACACGCGCGTTGACCCGTTCTCAGGCGCGCTTGGGCGCGTTGGCGCCCAGCGAGACATGATCGAGCCGGAACACCGCGCCGCGCGGATGCAATTCATAGCCTTGCACCCAGTCGCGCCGGGCGGCGAGCAGATCGAAGAAGGTCGGAATGATCGAAGGGACCTCGGCGTTCATCAGCGCCTGCGCCTGCCCGTAGAGCTCGCGGCGCTTGGCCTCGTCGACCGTCGCACGCGCCTCGTTCACCACCTTGTCGAAAGCGGCGTTGTTCCAGCGCGTCTCGTTCCAGGCGGCGTTGGAGGTGTAGAGCAGCGCGAAGATGGCGTCGGCCGTAGGCTGCATGTTGTAGAAGCCGACATAGAACGAGCCCTTCTTCCAGACCTGGTCGAGATAGGTCGCATGCGGCATCGTCTCGACATTGATGCGGAAGCCGGCTGGCTTGGCCATCTCGCGCAGCGCGACCGCCATCTGGGTGCGCAGCGACGGACGGTCGGAGGCGATCAGCGTCGCCTCGAGGCCGTTGGGATAGCCGGCCTCGGCCAGCAGCGCCTTGGCCTTGGCGATGTCGGGCTTCTTCAGCGCCTGCTCGGAATAGAAGCGATAGGCGGCGTTGAGCGGGGTGTCGTTGCCCGGCGTGCCGTAGCCCTCGGTGACGAAATCGACCATCGCGGTGCGGTCCACCGTCAGGGCCAGCGCCTGGCGCACCCGCACATCGCTGAAGGGCTTGGTGTCGCAGCCGAAATTGACGTTGCAGAACTGACCCGAGGCGACGCGCAGCCCCTTGACGCCGGCAGCCTTCGCCAGCCGGCCATACTCGGTCGGCTGGGCGGTCGAGATCAGGTCGGTGTCGCCGGCGATCAGGGCCGAGCTTTCGGCGCTGATGTCGGGGTAGACCACGACATCGACGCGATCGAGATAGGGCCGCGCCTTGTCGTAATAGGCGTCGTTGCGGGCGACCACGATGAGCCGCTCCGGCTCGAAGGAGACCAGCTTGAACGGGCCGGTGCCGACAGCTTCACGGTCGAGACGGCCAAGCCCGGCCTTGATCACGGCAGCGGGCACGATCTTGGCGTTGGTATAGGCCAGCGCCACCGGCAGGTCGGCATAGGGCGCCGAGAGGGTGAAGACGACGGTGGTGTCGTCCTTCGCCGCGACCTTGCTGATAGGGCCGACATTCTGGCGCGCCGGCGAGGCGGTCTTGGCGTCGAGGATCGCCTCGAAGGTCGCGACCACGTCGGCGGCCGTGAAGGCGCTGCCGTCATGGAAGGTCACGCCCTTGCGCAGGACAAAGGTCCATTCGAGCAGGTCGGCGGAGTTACTCCAGGATTCGGCGAGATCCGGCTCGACGCTCATATCGACCTTGAGGCGCGTGAGCGCGGAATAGAGCAGTTCCGAGACCAGATATTCCGGGTTCACCCGGGTCACGAGCGGGTTCAGCTTGGCCACGGCCTGGTCGACGCTGACGCGCAGCGTGCCGCCCCGGCGGGGAGCCTGGGCCTGCGCCACGGCATCGAAGCCGGTCATGGCAAGACCGCTGAGCGCAGCGGAGGCGGCGAGGAAATGGCGACGATTGACGCTCGGCATGGGGCGCTCCTTCAGCTTCGGGACGAGGTGTTTTCGGGGATCAGTTCAGGCGCGAAATCGGCAGCGAGATAGGCCAGGACACTGCGCGCCAGGGCGACCACATCGGTCGTCGTGGTGTGCTCGCCCGGCGCATGGATGTTGCGGCTCGGGCGACCAAGCCCGCCGAGCAGCACCTCCTGCATTCCGGTGGCGCGCTGGACCCAGCCGAAATCGGAGCAGCTCGCAGCACCCCATTTGCGAAACTCTTCGGGCGCATAGCCGAAGCCCTGTCCCATCGCATGCTGCCAGCGCGGCCAATGCGGCCCGGTCGGATCGGAGGTCGGGGCGAGATGACCGACCAGGGCGGTTTCGACCGACAGGCCCGGAACGGAGGCGACGCTGCGCAGGATCGTCTCCTCGATCTCGGCCAGGGCCGACTCGAAGGATTCCTCGGGCGCGTAACGGCGGTTGAGCGTCAGTTCGAGCAGCGCCGGCACCTGACCGCCGGCCGTGCCGCCATTGATCGTCGCGATGTTGAGCTGCGCCGCGAGCGCCGGCTTGCCTGGCGGCGGCGGAAGGGCCGAGACACGCGTCGCCACGCGCGCCTTCAGCACCGCCAGCGCATTGAGCAATGGCAGCGCGCCCTCGATCGCGTTGAGGCCCGAACCGGAGCGATTGCCCTCGCCGGCATGCACCGCCTGGCCGCGCACCCGCACCAGCAGGTTGAACAGGCCAAAGCAGCCGGCCCAGATGCGGGCCTCCGCGCTGCCGTTGAAATTCAGGACATGGCCTTCGAGACGGCCCTGCTCGGCGAGATAGCGAATCCCGGGATAGAGCCCACCTTCCTCGTCGGTGCAGAACAGCAGCATCGGATCATAGGCGAGAGCGACATTGCAGGCCTCCGCCGCGCGCAGCGCCAGCAGCACGGCTGCGATGCAGCCCTTCATGTCGGCGGCGCCGAGCCCGATCAGCATGTCGCCGTCGCGCGCCATGCGCAGCGGATCGCCCTGCCAGCCGGGCGCGGCCGGCACGGTGTCGACATGGAAGTACAGACCGCAGACCGGTCTGCCGCTGCGCCGCGTCGCGACGAGATTGGTCCGGGGGCCGGATGCCGGGCCGCCTGGCACCTGCCAAAGCACCTCGGGCACCACGACGCGCTCATGCGCGAAGCCGAGCGGCGCGACCAGCCCCTCCATCAGATCGGCGAAGGCGTCATAGCCCCGCCCTGGCGGAAAGGAGGTATCGACCGCGATCATCGCGCCGAGATCGTTGGCAGCGCTTTCAACCTCGCCGGCGATCCACGCCATGGCCGGCGCCAAGGCGGAAGCATCCTGTCTCGGGGCGGAAGCGGAGGTCATTGCGATCAGCGCGCCGAGACGGCGCTTGTCGCGCGCAGGCGCGATCTGCAATGGAGACGTCGAGCGGGCCCAACTGGCGTCGCCATTTGCAAGAACCTCGCTTTCATATAAACTATATAGAAATAGGGACGAGCGCATGCCTGCTGTCAATGCCAAAAAAACGACGGCTGCTGCCTCAGAACCCGCCACGCAACGGGCAAACGCCCAGCCCACGCTTCCCAACCTGGCCAATAGCGATGCGGCCCCGCTTTACGAGAAGGTGAAGCGCCATATGTCGGAGGCCATCCTGGTCGGCGAATGGCAGCCGGGCATGGTGCTTCCCAACGAAACCGCGCTTGCCCAAGGTTTCGGCATTGCCGTCGGCACGGTGCGCCGGGCGATGAGCGATCTCGTCGCGGAAGGCCTGCTCTCACGCCGGCGCAAGACCGGCACGATGGTGACCGGCCGCAGCCCGCATCACAGCCTGCGCTTCTTCTTCCAGTATTTCCGGCTGCATCGCGCCGATGGCAGCCTGACGCGCTCGACCAGCGAGATGCTCAGCGTGGAGCATGCGCGGGCGACGACCGAGCAGGCCACGCTGCTGCAGACCAAGCCGGATGCCGAAGTGGTGAAGCTGCACCGCATCCGCCATGCCGACGGCAAGCCGGTGATGCATGACCGTCTGGTCCTCGCGGCAGAGCGCGTGCCCGGCCTGCCGCGCAATCCCGCCGCCCTGCCCCAGCTGCTCTATTTGCATCTGCTGGAGCGCTACGGCATCCGCATCTCGGCCGTGCGCGAGCAGATCGCGGCCGATCTCGCTAATGACGAGGACATCGCCCTGCTCGCTCTCAGCGGGCGCGAAGCCGTGCTGACGATCGAGGAAGTCGCCTACGACCAGGCCGGCGTGCCGACCATCCTGGGCCAGCACCGCGCGACCACCCGCGCCCATATCTACGTCAACGAGGTGCGTTAGAGCATTGCGCGAAAAAGTGGGTACCGGTTTTTCGCAAGAGCAATGCTCTAAACTTTAGAATCGATCACGTCGCATTCGGACGGAATCGTCCGAATGCGACGTGATCTAAAGCGCGCTGCTTATACTCGGAACCACACCGTCATTCCGAGCGGGACGGCGCGGTTCCTGCAGACCCCACCCAACACTAGGCGACGACGGTCGGCTTCGTCCGGCCGGTACGCTCCGCCAGCTCCGTGATCGCCGCGGCAGCCTTCGCGAGGGGCTCCAGCACCTGCGCAGGGTCGAGCCCGTGCCGCGCCGGGTCCAGCTCGAAGTGCTCCAGATAGATCCTGAGCGTCGCGCCCTTGGTGCCCGTCCCCGAGAGCCGGAAGACGATGCGGGCATCGTTGTCGAACAGGATGCGCAGGCCCTGGCGCTCGGTCACGGAGCCGTCGACCGGATCGGTGTAGCTGAATTCATCGGCAGCAGCGACGGTCATGCCGGCGAAGCTCTGCCCCGGCAGGGTCGCGAGCCTGCTCCTGAGCGCTGCGACGAGGTCGGCAGCGACCTTGCTGTCGATCTCCTCATAGTCATGGCGCTGGTAATAGTCGCGGCCATAGCGGCGCCAGTGATCGGCGACGATCTCGGTCACGGATTGCTTGCGCGCCGCCACGATGGAGAGCCAGAGCAGCACGGCCCAGACGCCGTCCTTCTCGCGGATATGGTTCGAGCCCGTCCCCGCGCTTTCCTCACCGCAGAGCGAAATCATCCCCGCATCGAGCAGCGAGCCGAAGAACTTCCAGCCCGTCGGCGTCTCGTAGAGCGGCAGGTTGAGCCCCTTCGCGACGCGGTCGAGCGCGCGGCTCGTCGGCATCGAGCGGGCGACGCCCTTGAGGCCGGCGGCATAGCCCGGCGCAAGATGGGCGTTGGCCGCAAGGATCGCGACGCTGTCGCTTGGCGCCACGACCTGGCCGCCGGGTCCCACGATCAGGTTGCGGTCGCCGTCACCGTCGGAGGCCGCGCCGAAATCGAGCTTCTCCGCCCCGGCCATCGCCGCGATCAATTCGGCCGCATAGACCGGGTTCGGGTCTGGATGCAGCCCGCCGAAATCGGGCAGCGGCACCGCATTCATGACGCTGCCCGCAGGCGCGCCCAGGCGCTCCTCGAAGATGCGCCGGCCATAGGGACCGGTTACCGCATTCATGGCGTCGAACCGCATCCGGAAGCCCGAACGCAACAGGGCGCCGAGCCTGTCGAAATCGAACAGGGTCTGCATCAGCGCGACGTAATCGGTGACCGGATCGATCACCTCGACGACCTGGCCCGAGCCGAGCGTCGTGGTCCCGATCGTTTCCAACGCGAGCGCGAGACCGTCGGCGATCTGGTATGCCTTGATCTCGCGCGTGCGGGCAAAGATCGCCGTGGTCACAGCGGGCGCTGCCGGCCCGCCATTGTCGGCATTGAACTTGATGCCGAAATCGCCGTCCGGCCCGCCTGGATTATGGCTCGCGGACAGCACGATGCCACCTTGCGCGCCGCGCTTGCGAATGATCGCCGAGACGGCGGGCGTGGACAAAAGCCCACTTTGGCCCACGACGATGCGCGCGACGCCATTGGCGAGCGCCATGGCGACGATGACGCGGACAGCCTCGGCATTATGGAAGCGGCCGTCGCCGCCCAGGATCAGCGTGCCGCCGCGCAATTCCGGGACGGCGTCGAAGATCGATTGAACGAAGTTCTCAAGATAATGCGGCTGCTGGAAAACCGGGACCGCCTTGCGCAGGCCGGACGTGCCGGGCTCCTGATCGGGAAAGGGGCTCGTCTCAATGCGGAGAACCCGCAACGCGTTCGACATGCTGACTCCGGATGGGCGGGAAGACTATGGGCAAGAACAACCTGGGGCAGGAACGATCGGGGCTGACTAGCACGAAGCTCATGCTGCTGGCAGCCCAGCCTCTAGAGACGGAACAAGGCAAGAATCCGCCGCTCAGCGCCTGAATGTCCGGGCGTCGGCGGCACGCCCCGCAAAGCAGGTGCCGGCCCCGGCCGTTCTCTGCCGAAACGGAAACCAATCCTGTGATTACCAGGAATTTAATGTTATCGTTGAAATGCGGTATATCGAAAGCGTTCTCATGATCTGGCTCGCGCTGATCTATGGAGCTGGCGGTGTGTGGTTCGGCCTGAACTCAATCGTGGAGTTGCCGATTCGCCGCGTCACTTGGAGCGATGCGATCGCGATCGCATTCGTCAGCGCGACATGGCCGATTATCCTCGCAGCGCTTGGTGCATTTGCTCTTTTCCCTGGAGGCGCCCAAGAAGATTCGCGCCGCTTCTCGTAACATCAGCGTTACCGGCCAGCGCAACCGCCAATTTTAATCTTGCTTTAGGACGCCTATATCACCGGCACCGGCAACATCTCCCTGCCCACAGTACTTTCCGCCGGCAGATGTAACTTCCCATTGGCAGGTATGTAGAGACGTTCGATCCCATCGCGGGAAGCCCGCGAAGCAGGAATCGTCCGCGTCACAATTCCGAAGCGAGAAGAGCCCCGGATATCCCATCGAGCTTGCCGTGATCACGGACCATCTTGGAACGGCGGCCACGTAGGCCGCCGCCGGATTTCGCTAGGCGTCACAGCGCTGGCCATCAATTGCAGACCATGACCCGACGCGTCACGACATAGCCCCAAGGGGCGTAATAGCGCCGCCACACCGGGTAGCAGCCACCGCCATAATAGTAGTTGTCGTAGTAGTAGGGTGCGCCCAAGGCGAGCGCGACGGCCGGAGCGCCCCAGAAGAAGCGACCGCGGTGGACATGCCGGCCGTGGAAGAAAGCCGCGCGACCGGCAAAGGCCGGCCGCGCAAAGCCGCGATGAAAGCCGCCGCCGTGGAAGGCCATGCCGCCACGATAGAAGCCGCCGCCATGGGGACGCGCCTCGGCGGGCGCCGACCATGCGACGATGCCTGCGGACATCACTGCCGCGGCGAGAGCGGCGACAGTCGTCTTGCTGATGCTGAATGTCGAGATCATGACGATTCCCCCATCAAATGAGCCTCGCCCTGTGGGAAATATCGGCCTTTTGGCATGAACATACAATGAAGGTTAACCATGATCCGGCCTCCGGATCCGTCGCCGCGATCACATCCCGGTGACTGCTCGCCTCAGCTCACGCTCGTGCGAATGCCGCCACGCCCCGGCATCGACCCGCCATCCCGGAATAGGCTGCGCGCGGCCCGGTCACACACCCGGCAGGCGATAATCCTTGAACTGCTCGCGCAGCGCCGTCTTCTGGATCTTGCCCGTCGCGGTATGGGGGATCGCCTCGACCAGCACGACATCGTCGGGCAGCCACCATTTCGCGATCTTGCCGGTCATGAAGGCGAGCATCTCCTCCTTGCCGGGCGTCCGGCCGGGTTTGGGCACGATCACCAGCAGCGGCCGCTCGTCCCATTTCGGGTGGCAGACGCCGATGACCGCGGCTTCGAGCACATCGGGATGACCGACCGCGAGGTTTTCGAGATCGATCGAGGAGATCCACTCGCCGCCCGATTTGATCACATCCTTGGAGCGGTCGGTGATCTGCATGTAGCCGGCGGCGTCGATAGTGCCGACATCGCCCGTGTCGAAAAAGCCCTGCTCGTCGAGGATCGGCTCGTCCTCGCGGCGGAAATAAGCGCCAGCCACAGCGGGCCCGCGCACCTTGAGCCGGCCGAAGGTCGCGCCGTCCCAGGGCAGGTCCTTGCCCGCGTCGTCGGTGATGCGGAACTCGACGGTGAAGGGCGGATGGCCCTGCTTGACCTTGAGGTCGTAGAGCGCCTCGCCTTCGAGATGCTGATAGATCGGCTTGACCGAGCAGAACGAGCCGATCGGGCTCATCTCGGTCATGCCCCAGGCATGCGAAACGGTGACGCCGTATTTGCGCTCGAAGGCCTCCGTCATCGCGCGCGGACAGGCCGAACCGCCGATGACGACGCGCTTCAGCGTGGAGAGGCCCGCACCTGTCGTCTCCAGATGCTGTAGCAGGCCGAGCCACACCGTCGGCACCGCCGCCGTGCAGGTCACGCCCTCCGTTTCCAGCAGCTCCAGCAGCGAAGCCCCGTCGAGCTTGGCGCCCGGCATGACGAGCTTGGCCCCGGTCATCGGCGCGGAATAGGCCAGCGACCAGCTATTGGCGTGGAACAGTGGCACCACCGGCAGCACCGTGTCGCGCGAGGACAGGCCGAGATAGTCTGGCGTCGCGCAGGCCATGGCGTGCAGCACGTTGGAGCGGTGCGAATAGAGCACGCCTTTGGGGCCGCCCGTGGTGCCCGAGGTGTAGCAGAGCCCGGCCGCCGTATCCTCGTCGAGCTTCGCCCAGGCGAAATCGTCATCGGCCTCGGAGAGCCAGTCTTCATAGGCGACCGCGCCCCTGAGCGACGTCTCGGGCATATGGGCGGCATCGGTCAGGATGACGAAACGCTCGACGCTCGGAATCTTCGCCTGCAGCTGCTCGACCAGGGCTACGAAGGTCAGGTCGAGGAATAGCATCCTGTCGCCGGCATGGTCGATGATCCCGGCGATCTGCTCCGGGAACAGGCGCGGATTGACCGTATGCGTGATCGCCCCCATGCCGCTGATGCCGTACCAGAGTTCGAGATGGCGGTCCGTGTTCCAGGCCAGCGTCGCCACCCTGTCGCCCGGCGCCATGCCTTCCCGGCCGAGCCGCTTGGCGACCTGCAGGGCGCGGCGGCGCAATTGCGCATAGGTCGTGCGCCGCAAAACTCCGTCCTCCACCGCCCGGCTGACGACCTCGCGCGTACCGTGCTGGATCGCGGCATGGTCGATGATCCGGTGCAGCAGCAGCGGCCAGTCCTGCATCAACCCGAGCATCGGCGCCTCCCCCGAATTCTTGCTTGTTGTTGCGGGCAGAATAGGCGCAAGCCACGCGGATATGAAAGCGGGGCTCGCGCCCGGGAGCGAGATGGTTTAGGTCGTATCAATTCCGCCCGGAGAGCCCGAAGCCCGTGTCCGCCTCCAACCTCGCCCCGAGCCCTGAGCCTGCCGAGCCCGATCGCGTCTGGTTCCGTTTCATGCGGCTGCACCAGCGCATGCTCATGCAGATGACGGCGCGAATCCGGACGCTCGGGCTCTCGATCCCGCAATTCGATCTGCTCTCGACGCTGACCGAGCGCGAGGGCATCAGCCAGAGCGAACTCGCCGAGCGTCTCTATGTCACCAAGGGCAATGTCTCGGGCCTCGCCGACCGCCTCGTCCAGGCCGGCCTCGTCGAACGTCGGGCGATCGCCGGCGACCGGCGCTCCTATGCAATGCATCTGACCCCGGAAGGTCGCAGGCTGGCCGAGGCCGGTATCGCCGCGCAGCGCGATTTCGTCGCCAACACGCTGGGCAAGCTCCCGGGCGACGACCTCGCCGAGCTCGACCGTCTCGTCAAGGCATGGCGCGATCTGGCCCGCGCCGTCGACGCCAGCTGACGCCACCGGCCAGCACGGCATGAAGAAGGCTGTAAGATGAGCGCGACGATCGATCTCACAGCCCCCGCAACGAGCCTGAGAGAAGCGCTTCTCGCGCGCCGTTTCACCGCGAGCGACCTGCTCGAAGCCAGCCTCGCCCGCATCGACGCGCTCAATCCCGGCCTCAACGCCATCATCGCCCAGGATCGCGACCTCGCCCGCGCCGCGGCGCGCGAATCCGACAGGCGTATCGCCTCCGGCGCAGCCCGCCCCTTGGAAGGGCTGCCCATCACGATCAAGGACGCCTTCGACGTGGCCGGCCTGCCCTCCTCCGGCGGCTTGCCGGCCTATCGCGAGCGCATCCCGGCGGAGGATGCGACCGCCGTCGCAAGGCTGCGCGCTGCCGGCGTCGTCATCATCGGCAAGAGCAATGTCCCGGTCTTCTCCGGCGATTTCCAGAGCTATAACCCCGCCCATGGCGTGACGAACAATCCCTGGGACACGGCCTGTTCGCCCGGTGGCTCGTCGGGCGGTGCAACGACAGCCGTCGCGACCGGCATGTGCGCCTTCGAGCTCGGCTCGGATCTCGGCGGCTCGATCCGCTGGCCTGCCCATGCCTGCGGCGTCTTCGGTCTCAAGACGAGCTGGGGGCTGGTCTCGACCTGGGGCGCCATTCCCCCGCCGCCCGAGCGGCGCACGCTGCGCAATCCCGACCTCCTTGTCGCCGGGCCGATCGCTCGGGCGGCCGGGGATCTCGACATGATCCTGCCGGTGCTGGCCGGCCCGCGCGACGCGACCACGCCCGGTCCCGTACTGACACCGCCCCGGCGCGAGACGGCGCACGGCCTGCGGGTGGCGCTCTGGGCCGAGGACCCCTTCGCCCCGGCCGATCGTGAAGTCTCCGACGCCGTGCGCGAGGCGGCGCGGCAGTTGCAGGCTGCAGGCGCGACCGTCGATGAGACCGCCCGGCCCTCGCTGCGCTTCGCGGAGGCCTTCGAAGTCTATGCGCTGCTCAACCACGCCGTCGTCGCCTATGGCCTGCCGCCAAAGATACGCGCCCGCATCCAGGCGCAGGCCTCAGGCTTCAGCCCCAACGATCTCTCGCATCAATCCCTGCAGGCGCGCGGCGCGCGGATGACGCCGGGGCTGTATCAGCAGCTTTCCCAGCGCAGGCTGGCGCTGAAGCGGCGCTGGGCCAGCTTCTTCACGCGTTACGACGTGCTGCTCTGCCCGCCCGCGCCCGTGGCTGCGATCCCGCACGACCATGCGCCCGACATCCATGCCAGGCGGTTGAGCGTGAACGGCGAGCCGCGCCCCTATCTCGATTTCCTGCTCTGGGCCTCGCTTGCCACAGGAGCCGACCTGCCTGCCTTGAGCGCGCCGGTGTGCCTCTCGAAGGCGGAATTGCCGCTCGGCGTGCAGGTCATCGCGGCGGCCGGCGAGGACCGCATGGCGATCGCCGTCGGCGCCATGCTGGAGCGCTCCGGCGCCGGCTTTCGCGCCCCGCCCGGGGCCCGCTCAATATCCTGACGCAGCCATGCCGCTCCGCGCCAGAGTCTGCGCAGGCCTGCATGAAAATCGCTCAGCTTTTGCGCCGCACCCGGTCTATGCTCGCATAAGCAATCCATAAGGATCGGGAACCGCACGATGCTGTCCAACCTCGCCGTCCGCGATATCGAGACCCTCGTCCATCCCTATACGAACCTCGCCACGCATCGCGAGGTCGGCCCGCTCGTGCTCGAGAGCGGCAAGGGCGTCTATGTCTACGACACCGCCGGCAAGGAATATATCGAGGGCATGGCGGGGCTGTGGTGCACCTCGCTCGGCTACTCCAATCAGGAGCTGATCGAGACCGCCACCGAGCAGATGAAGAAGCTGCCCTTCACCCATATCTTCGGCGGCCGCAGCCATGACCCGGCGATCGAGTTGGCTGAGAAGCTGAAGGAAATCGCTCCGGTTCCGATCTCCAAGATCTTCTATGGCGCGTCGGGCTCGGACGCCAACGACACCCAGGTGAAGATCGTCTGGTACATGAACAATGCGCTCGGCCGGCCGCAGAAGAAGAAGATCATCTCGCGGCTGAAGGGCTATCACGGCGTCACCGTCGCCTCGGCCTCGCTGACCGGCCTGCCCAACAACCATATCGATTTCGATCTGCCGCTGCCGGGTATCCTGCACACCTCCTGCCCGCATCACTACCGCTTCGCCGAACCCGGCGAGAGCGAGCAGGATTTCTCGTCGCGGCTTGCCGCCGAGCTCGAGGAGATGATCCTGCGCGAGGGGCCCGACACGGTCGCCGCCTTCCTCGCCGAGCCGGTGATGGGCGCCGGTGGCGCGATTCTGCCGCCGGAAGGTTATTTCGAGAAGATCAACGCGATCCTGGCGAAATACGACATCCTCTTCATCGCGGACGAGGTCATCACCGGCTTCGGCCGCACCGGCAACATGTTCGGCACCACGACCTATGGCATGAAGGCCGATACGATCTCGCTCGCCAAGCAGATCACCTCGGCTTATTTCCCGCTCAGTGCGGTGATGCTGAGCGAGCCGGTCTATGACGTGCTCGTCGACCAGAGCCGCAAGATCGGCGTCTTCGGCCATGGCAACACCTATGCCGGCCATCCCGTCGGCTGCGCGATCGCGGTCAAGACGCTCGAGATCTACCAGCGCGAGAAGATCGTCGACCATGTCCGCAAGGTCTCCCCGACCTTCGTCAAGCGGCTGGAGAAGCTCGGCGAGCATCCGCTGGTCGGCGAGGCGCGTGGCGTCGGCCTGATCGGCGGCGTCGAGCTGGTCAAGGACAAGCAGACCAAGGCCCCGTTCGAGGCCAAGAAGGGCGTCGGCGCCAAATCGGTGGTCTTCGCGCAGGAAGAAGGCCTGATCACCCGCGCCATGGGCGACCGCGTCGCGTTCTGCCCGCCGTTGATCATCACCGAGGCCGAGATCGAGGAGATGTTCAACCGCTATGAGCGCGCCCTGAACAAGACCCTCGACTGGGCCAAGGCCGAGGGCCTGCTGGCCGCCTGAGCCTCCTCGTTCATCATTGTGGCGGCCGGTTACGGCAGCATACAATTTGACACGGAGAGATCACGATCACGCCGCGCCAGCGGCGGGATCGTTCGCCAGTATGGCGTCGACCGATGGCCAGGAACCATCGGCCTGCTAAAATCGACAACGTCCGCGGCCATGATTTCACCCAATATCTCGTGCAACGACGCAAGTGAGCGCGGGCTTCCACGTTACCTCCGCTAGGGAAGTCGATGCTTTTCGTTTCCGTCCAATCGCCTTTCCCGCAGTTGCCGATGGAACGAGATGCATATCAGCCGCGTTGGATGACGACGCGAAGGATGAACCATCCCGGCTTGCCGGTGTCCTTCGCGATGGCATCGACGACTGATCTTCGAAGATTCTTCGAGACCCTCAATGATTGACCGGCGCAGAGTTCTCCAAGCTCTCGCCGGTCTTTTTTTTGCCGGCCTCGGCACAACCGGCTATGCCGCGGGCTGGGAGCCGGAGCAGCTGCGCGTGACGCGCTATGGCCTGACGCCGCGCGGTTGGCCGGCCCGCCGGCGCTTGCGTCTGGCCGTGATCTCCGATCTGCACATCGGCGGGTTTCACGTCCCGCTCGCGCGCGTCGCCGGCATCGTGACGCAGGCCAACGCCTTGAAACCTGACCTGACGCTCCTGCTCGGCGATTTCGTCGCGAGCCGCGAGCGCCGCGCCTCGGACCCGCCCATGCAGGCCTGGGCGGGAGAGCTCGCACGGCTTCAGGCCAAGGACGGGGTCTACGCCGTGCTGGGCAACCATGACTGGTGGCACGACAGGCCGACGCAAACCGCCCGCTCGGGTCCGACCCAGGTGGGCGCAGCGCTGGCAGCCAACGGCATCGCCGTGCTGGAAAACCGTGCAATGAAGCTCGACACGGCGGCGGGCCCGCTCTGGCTCGCCGGCCTCGGCGACCAGATCGCCTTCCTGCAGCGCGTCCAGGGCCTGCCCCATGGCGTCGACGACCTCGCCGGGACACTGGCCCAGATCGATGACGACGGCGCGCCAGTGATCATGATGGCGCATGAGCCCGACGCCTTCGTGCGCATGCCGCCGCGCATCGCGCTGACCTTGTCGGGCCATACCCATGGCGGCCAGGTCAGGTTGTTCGGCTGGGCGCCGGTCGTGCCTTCGCGCTATGGCCAGCGTTACGCCTACGGCCATATCCGCGAGCGTGACGGGCGCGACCTGATCGTTTCGGGGGGAATCGGCACCAGCATCCTGCCGGTCAGGCTCGGCATGCCGCCGGAGATCGTGATGGTGGAGCTGGGCTAGCGTTTTCTGCTTTGCCTCAGAAACGCGCCGTCATTCCGGACAAGCCGCGTCAGCGGCGCAGATCCGGACTCCATCAAAGGACTCCGGAACTCTACGATAGATTCCAGACCTTCGCTTCTCTGCGTCCGGAACGACAGCGCGGTCCCAAGGATACGCGGCGCGCTAGAGCCGGATGATTTCAGACGGAGTCACAAAGTGTCTCCATCTGAAATCTGAATCCGTCTCTCATCAAGGAGTTAGAGCAGGATCAATGCGAAAAACCGGTTCCCACTTTTTCGCATCCAGCTCCAGGCGCCGCCGCACCCTCAGCGAACGATCACCTTCGTGCCGACCGGCACGCGGTTGAACAGGTCGACCACATCGATATTGCGCATGCGGATGCAGCCCGACGAGGCGGAATGGCCGATCGTCTCGGGCTCGTTGGTGCCATGGATGCGGTAAAGCGTGTCGCGCCCGTTCTGGTAGAGATACAGCGCGCGCGCACCCAGCGGGTTCTCCGGGCCGCCTTCCATGCCGCCGGCGAAGGGCTTCAGATGCGGCCAGCGCACCAGCATCTCGGCCGGCGGCGTCCAGCGCGGCCACTCGGCCTTGCGCTGGATCACGGCTTCGCCGGTCCAGCCGAAGGCCTCGTCGCCCGTGGCGACCGCATAGCGGATCGCCTTCTTGTTCGGCTCGACATAATAGAGATATTTCTCGGTCGTATCGATCAGGATCGTGCCGGGCGCGAGCCCGGTCGGATCGGTGATCTCATAAGGAAGCTGCGTGACGTAATGCTCGAACTTCGGCACCAGCGCGATATATTCGGCGTCGCGTGCGGACAAGGCCGGCGCATTCACGCTTTTATATTGGCAGGCGCCCAGAAGGACCGACAGTGCCAGAGATACGATCACAGTCTGTTTCATGCATTCCATCCAAGCGGCCCTGCGGCGACTTTTATGATGAATCGAAGGTTAACGTTTTGTGACGCCAAACACAGGCCGCGGCACGGAAAAACGAGCGAACGACTAGGCTGGTAACATAGATGGCGCAATCTCGTTCCCGCCGTGGTTGCCGATTCGTGCTCTTCCCGGCGGACCGTTGCAAAGCGGCCACGCTGATCCCCGGTAACCCGCAATGCGAGGCGCCTTTTCCGTGACGACCCTCCTGATCACGCATCCGGCCAGCCTCCTGCATGAGACTCCCGCCGGCCATCCCGAGCGCATCGAGCGCATTCGCGCCGTCGAGCAGGCGCTGGAGGACGAGCGCTTCGCGGGCCTGATTCGCGCGACCGCGCCGCTGGGCCTGCTGGAGCAGGTCACGCTTTGCCACCCGCCCACCTTTGCGCAGGCCGTGATCGCAGCCGGCCCCAAAACCGGCCTCGTCCAGATCGACGCGGACACGCTGATGTCGCCGGGAACGGTCGAGGCTGCGCTACGCGGCGTCGGCGCTGCGACCTTCGCCGTCGACGAGGTCATGCGCGGCGCCATCGCCAACGCCTTCTGCGCCACGCGCCCGCCTGGTCACCATGCCGAGAGCGACAAGGCGATGGGCTTCTGCTTCTTCAACAACGCCGCGATAGCTGCCCGCCACGCCCAGAAGGCCCATGGCGTCGAGCGCGTCGCCATCGTCGATTGGGACGTGCATCACGGCAACGGCACGCAAGAGATCTTCTGGGATGATCCGAGCGTGCTCTACGCCTCGAGCCATGAGATGCCGCTCTATCCCGGCACCGGCGCAGCCTCGGAGCGCGGCCAGCACGGCACCATCGTCAACGCCCCCTTGCGGGCCGGCGACGCCTCCGAGGAGTTCCGCGAGGCCTTCGAGGCAGCGCTGCTGCCGCGGATCGAAGCCTTCGCACCCGACCTCGTCATCATCTCGGCCGGCTTCGACGCGCATTGGCGCGACCCGCTCGCCAATATCAATCTGAAGGAATCCGACTTCGCCTGGGCAACGCAGAAGCTGATGGAGATCGCCGACCGCCACGCCAAGGGGCGCATCGTCTCGGTCCTGGAAGGCGGCTACGACCTCGAGGGCCTGTCGCGCTCGGCCGCGGCTCATGTCATGGCACTGATGCGCGGTTAGAGCGACATTCCGGGGTCTTCGCGCAGCCGAGACCCCGGAATGACGAGCCCTACTCCAGCGGTTGCGTGTCCGCGATCTCGATTCCGAAGCCGCTCAGCCCCACGAAGGAACGCGGCGAGGAGGCAAGGTTGACGATCGAGCCGACGCCGATGTCGCGCAGGATCTGTGCGCCCAGCCCGACCTCGCGCCATTGCTGCGTGCGCTGCGCGTCGGAACCATCCTCGACGCTCTTGATCGGCACGCCAGCCGAGCCGTCGCGCAGATAGATCAGCACGCCGCGGCCATCCCGCTGGAAGCGCTTCAGCGCACACTGGATCGAGGGCGCGCCGCCGAGCACATCGGCGACGACATTGGCCCGGTGCAACAGCGCCGGCACCTTTTCGCCATCGCCGATCTTGCCCATCACGAAGGCGAAATGCTGCGTATCCTCGAAGGGCGTGATGTAGACATGCCCTGTCATCTCGCCGAAGGCGGTCTTCACCGGAAAGCTGTGCACCCGTTCGACCAGCTTCTCGCGCGACTGGCGATAGGCGATCAGATCCGCAACCGTGATCTGCTGCAATCCATGCTTCTGGGCGAAGGCCGTGATCTGTGGCCCCTTCATCACCGTGCCATCGTCATTGGCGAGCTCGCAGATCACGCCGACCTGCGGCAGGCTCGCAAGCTTGCAGAGATCGACGGCAGCTTCGGTATGGCCCGAGCGCATCAGCACGCCGCCATCCTTGGCGATCAGCGGAAAGACATGGCCGGGCCGCACGAAGTCGGCCGCGCCCATATTGCCGTTGGCGAGCGCGCGCACCGTATTGCAGCGCTGCTCGGCCGAGATGCCGGTGGTCAGCCCATGCTTGACGTCCACCGTGACCGTGAAGGCGGTGCCGAGCGGGGCATCGTTCGACGACACCATCGGGTCGAGTCGCAGGCGGCGCGCTTCGCTCGCGGTCAGCGGCGCGCAAACGATGCCGCAGGTGTTGCGGATGATGAAGGCCATCTTCTCCGGCGTGCAGAGCGAGGCGGCGACGATGAGATCGCCCTCGTTCTCACGGTCGTCGTCATCGGTGACGATGACGATGTCGCCGCGCGCGAAAGCCTCGATGGCCTGGGTGACATTGCTGGACATGGCAGCCTCCCGCGGCCCGACAAGGCCGAGAAAATCATTGGGGGTGACGGAACCGCCCGTGGCGGCGGCGATACGCTCGGCGCTTTCGCGCGAGATCCAGGCGCTCTGATCGTTGCAGAGCGCGGTGACGCTCGCCGGCGACAGCCCGACCTGCCGCGCAAAGGCGCTGCGGCCGATTTTGTTCTGCTGGAGCCAGGCGTCGAGTTTCATGAGCGCAAGCTAATGCGCGGCGGCTTCAGTTGCAATGAAGCGGGAGAGCATTTTCAGTATTGCTGAAACGCATGCTCCCGCCGTCATGCTCGGGCCTGCCCTGGGGCATCTCTTCCCGGAACAGGCCCCTCTTCTGCCAGAGCCTCTCGGGTCCGCTGGCGCGGCCCGAGAATGACGGCTCGCTACGGCTGAAACGGCCAGCGCGGCTCCATCACGCCAACCTGCGCGCGGTGGCGCAGATACTGGTCCGCCAGCACGCAGGCGAGCATCGCCTCGCCAACCGGCACGGCACGGATGCCGACACAAGGATCGTGGCGGCCCTTGGTGAACATCTCGGCCTCACCGCCGGTACGCGTCACGGTCGCCCGCGTCGCCAGGATCGAGGAGGTCGGCTTCACCGCGAAGCGCGCCACGATCGGCTGCCCGGTCGAGATGCCGCCGAGAACGCCGCCGGCATGGTTCGACAGGAACAGCGGCCGGCCGTCATTGCCGGCGCGCATCTCGTCGGCATTCTCCTCCCCCGACAGCTCGGCTGCACCGAAACCATCGCCGATCTCGACGCCCTTGACCGCGTTGATGCTCATCAGGGCGGCGGCGATCTCCGCATCGAGCTTGCCATAGATCGGCGCGCCCAGGCCCGCCGGCACGCCCTCCGCGACGATCTCCAGCACGGCGCCGATCGAGGAGCCGGATTTCCTGATCCCGTCGAGATAGCTCTCGAACAGCTGGGCCGCCTTGGCGTCGGGGCAGAAGAACGGGTTGTTGCCGATCTCGGCCCAATCCCAGTTGTTGCGGTCGATCTTGTGCGGCCCCATCTGCACCAGCGCGCCGCGCACCACCATGCCGGGCACGACCTTGCGCGCGATCGCGCCAGCCGCGACCCGCATCGCCGTCTCGCGCGCCGAGGAGCGCCCGCCGCCGCGATAATCGCGAATTCCGTATTTCACGTCATAGGTGAAATCGGCATGGCCGGGCCGGTACTTGTCCTTGATGTCCGAATAGTCCTTCGAGCGCTGGTCGACATTGTCGATCATCAGCCCGATCGCGGTCCCGGTCGTAACCTGCACGCCATCGCTCTCGCGCGCGAAGACGCCCGAGACGATCCGCACCTGGTCGGGCTCCTGGCGCTGCGTGGTGAAACGCGACTGCCCGGGCCGGCGGCGATCGAGCTCGACCTGGATATCGGCCTCGGTCAGCGGCAGCAGCGGCGGGCAGCCATCGACGACGCAGCCGATCGCCGGCCCATGGCTCTCGCCGAAGGTCGTGACGCGGAAAAGATGGCCGAAGGTATTGTGTGACATGGGCAGCCTGACGCGGAGCAACGTGGCGGACTTAGTGAAGCTACCGCCGGACGTCAAACATAGCCCCAGAATGTCGGATCATCGAACCTGTATCGTCACCGTATCCGTCTGGTTGCCACGGCCACCGGCATCATTGGTGATGTAGTCATAGGTCACTGAGAGGCTGTCCTGACCGACGAAGCCGGGGCGCGGCGTGTAGCTGACCACCGTGCGGTCGAGCACCGTCCCAGCGCAGGGGTGAGATGGAGCGGTGATGACGCCCTTGATCTGCCCGATGGAAGCGGTGCCATTGATGGGCAGCTGGTCCAGCTTCGCGCGCGGCGGCTCCCAACTCGTGCAGGCATGAAGCTGGAACATAGCGAGCTGGCTGACGATCGCGTTCCCACCGGCTGGAACCGTGACGGTATGAGCGTTGCAGCCCGCCAGCAGCACAGCGCTCACCGCCGCCAGGACAACCGATTTTCCCATGAACCCGATCTCGCCCGCAGCACCTGACCTCAGGCTATGCGGGTGAAGGCGCACTAGCAATGGAGTGGCGGCGCCTGTCCCAGTGTTCTGCAAGATGGCCACCTGTCGGAGGCCATCTTTATCCCAGCAGTCTCAGTGTGCCGCCAGCGCCTTTGCCGGCACCGCGGGGGCGCCCTCCCAGCGCGTATGCGCCGGCAGGTTTTCGCCCTTCATGATCACGGTCAGCAGGCCGATCTGGGCGTAGTCGCCGACATGGGTGTCGTAGAGCACGGTCGCGCCCGCGCCGACGCAGACGCCCTTGCCGAGATGGACCCGGCCGACCTTCATGACACGATCCTCGTAGAGATGCGTCTGCAGGGCCGAATGGGCGTTGACGGTGCAGAAATCGCCCATCTTGACGCAGTCGAACTCGGTGATGTCGGTCGTGTCGAGCCAGCAGCCCTTGCCGAACTTGGCGCCGAACAGCATCAGGAACCAGGGCAGGAACGGCGTGCCGCGCAGATGGTCGAACAGCACCTTGCCGCCCAATCCCCAATACAGCACCGCCACGGCCTCGGTGCGCATCGCCCACCAAGACCACATCGGCTTCATCACCGGCCTGTAGACGCCCATCATCAGCCACTTGATCGCGGCGCAGATCAGCGCCTGCGTGATTGCGATGATCATGGCGACAACGGTGAAGGAAACGGCAAGGCCGAGCCAATCCTGATGGTTGATCTCACGCTGCAGCACGAGATCGACCGCGATCGTACCGAAGGTGATGAACAGCATCGCCGGGAACGAGGTATGGAATGCCTCGAAGATGCCGCGCGCGAACTGCTTGCCCAATGACGGCTTATAGGTCCAGTCGGCGCCGAGATCGACCTTCTGGCGCGTCGGCAGGCGGATCGGCGGCGAGCCGAACCAGGTATCGCCGGGCTGCATCAACTCGTTGGCAGGCGGCTTCGACTTGATGCCGATCAGCACGCGGTCGGGAATGACCGCGCCCGGCGGCACGACCGCGTCGTTGCCGACGAAGACCTGATCGCCCGTCCGGGTCATGTCGAGCCGCATATAGCCGCGCCGCATGTCCTCGTCGCCGAAGACGACCTCGTCGGCGATGAAATTGCCGGCGCCGATGCCGGTGAGGTCGTAGCGGCCCGAGAGATTGGTCGAGATTTCGGCGCCCTGGCCGATGTGCGCACCCATGATGCGGTACCAGGCCCGCATATAGATCGTCGCAAACAGCGAGGACAGCGTCTCGAGCGTCACCTCGGTCGCCAGCGCCACGGTCCATTTGCGGGCGTAGAAGCCGGAATGGATCGAATACGAGCCCGAGGTCACGCGCGGCAGGATCGCCCAGCGCAATCCCGCCATCAGGAAGACAGTGAAGGCGATCAGACCGATCGCCGTCGGCCAGGTCAGGAGCGGCAGATACCAGAGATAGCTGATTTCGGACCAGCTCGCGACCCAGTCGTCGATCTGGTCGAACAGCCAGAAGGCCGGGAAGATCGGCAGCAGGCTGACCGGCGGCAGCACGATCAGCATGGCGACGTAGAAGGCCGTCATCGCAGCGCGCCGACGGGTGCTGGCCTGCGCCTGCGGCGGCAGCGAGGCGAGATCGACCATGCCGGTCTTGCGCGCGGGCGTGCCGTCCCAGATTTCGGCCTCGCCGACATGGGTCTGGGGCGGAATCGCGCTCAAATCGCAGATCTCGGCATGGTCGCCGATGACACTGCCATGACCGAACACGACGGAGGCGCCCGCCGAGACATCCTTGCCGATGCTGATCCGACCAATGATCAGCTTGTCGCCCATCGCCTCGCCATTGGCGAATGTGGTCTTGGAGCCGAGTGCGGTGCCTTCGCCGATCTCGATCAGGTCGATCGCTCCGGCTTCATAATCCGAGATGATGACGTCGCGGCCGACCTTGGCGCCAAGCAGGCGCCAGTAGAACCGCATCACCGGCGTGCCCTGGAGCCATTTGATGTGCACGAGTCCGGCGACGCGGGCCGCGAACCACCAGCGGAAATAATAGACACCCCAAAGCGGATAGACGCCCGGCTTGGTCCGGCCGAGTACGATCCATTTCAGCGCGATCGCAATCAGCCCGGTCACGATGGTGATCGCGACATAGACGCCGAGCAGCGCGAAAACCTGGCCGGTCAGCGACAGATCCTCGCCCGACATGATCATGTAGGTGACGAAGATGCCGAGCCATTGCGCAGTCGACAGGCCGATGAGGATCGGCAGCACCGCGGCCTGGGCGAGGCCGCAGAGGAAACGGCGCAGAAACGGCGGTGGCGTGAAGGAAAGATCCTCGACCTCCGCAATGCCGCGCCCGTCGAGCAGCGCCGCCATGCCGCGCAGGGTGCGCGCGCCATAGACATCCTGCAGCGTGATGCCGGCATAGGCCGGCGTCTCGCGCACGATCGAGATGAAGCGCGCGGCCAGCAACGAGTGACCGCCGAGATCCATGAAGAAATCGGCATCGAGCGGCAGGCTGGCCGCACCCAGTACGCGCTTGGCGGCGTCCAGCAGCGCCGCTTCCGTCGCGTTGCGCGGCGGCTCCTGCTCGCCAGCCGCGCTCGGCGCCGTCAGCGGCGCCGCCTTGAGCATCTTGCGGTCGACCTTGCCGGAGACCATGCGCGGCAGCGAGCCCACAGCCTCGAAATGCGCCGGCACCATATAGGGCGGCAGCTTGTCGCGCAGCGCCGCGCGCAAGGCCGCGCCATCGACCGCCACGCCGGGCTCGGCCACGACGAAGGCGACGAGCCGTTCGATCTCGTCATCGATGCGCAGCACCACGGCGGCCTGGCTGACGCCCGGCTCGTCGGCGAGCTTCGATTCGATCTCGCCGAGTTCGACCCGGAAGCCGCGGATCTTGATCTGATCGTCGATGCGGCCGTGGAAGACGATATTGCCGTCGACATCAAGACTGACCGCATCGCCGGAGCGATAGAGCACCGGATCGTCGATCCCGCCGAAGGGATTGGCGATGAATTTCTCGGCCGTCAGCTCAGGGCGGCCATGATAGCCCTTGGCGACGCCGGGGCCGCCGATCAGCAATTCGCCCTGCTCGCCGGGGCCAACCAGTTGTATGGCCTCATTGACGATATAGGCGGTGTAGTTGGCGATCGGCCGCCCGATCGTCACGACCTCGCCCGGCAGGACCTCGGCCGCGGTCGCGACCACGGTCGCCTCGGTCGGGCCATAGGTGTTGAGGATGCGCCGTCCCGGCCGCGACCATTTCTGGACGATCGCCGGCGGCAGAGCCTCGCCGCCGAGCAGGATCAGCCTGAGCGAAGGCACGTCCGAGGGCAGGATGCCGAGCAGGGTCGGCACCGTGTCGATCACGGTCACGCCGGCCTCGGTCAACAGGGCCGGGAGCTTCTCCGCATCGCCCATGGTCTCGGGGCTCGCGACATACAGAGCCGCCCCAACCAGATAAGGCGTCCAGATCTCCTCCATCGACAGGTCGAAGGCGACGGAAGCGCCCTGGAACACGACGTCGTCGGGGCCGATGCCGTAGAAGGCGTTCCCCGAGCGCAGAAAATGGCAGATGTTGCGATGGCTGATGACGATCGCCTTGGGCGTGCCCGTCGAGCCGGAGGTGTAGATGAGATAGGCGGGATGGTCCTTGGTCAGGCCGGCTGCCCGCGCCGGCATCTCAGCGCCGTCGTCGCCAGCCGCCAGATCCTCTGGGCTCCAGACGGTGCGGTCCGTTCCCGCTGCCCTGCCTTGCCAATCCGCGGAGGTGACGATGCCCTTGGCCTCGGCGTCCTTCAGGCAAACGGCGATCCGCTCGACAGGCGCCTCGGCGTCGAACGGCACCCAGGCCGCACCTGAACGCGCGATCGCGATCTGCGCGATCAGGAGATCGATGCCGCGCGGCATCCACAGGCCGACCATGTCGCCGGGACCGACGCCCGCGAGGGACAATCCACGCGCCTGCCGCCCGGCAGCCGCCCAGACCTCGGCATAGCTCAAGCGTCGCGCGCCATCACGCAAGGCGGTCTCGCCGCCGCGCACTGCGACGGTCGCGGCGAAGATCTCGCCCAGAACCTCGTCTCGAATCAAATCCAGGCGCTTCTCGCCCGTCAAAGTCGCGAGCGGCTGCGCGCCCAACACGGCCGTCTTTGCCGACAGATTGCTGATGTCGTTCATCGCGCCCCGCTGCGCTCAGAACCACGACATCCCGGAGCGAGGCGGAAAGCACCCTCGAACCAGGCACTCGCACCCCTGCGACGCACCTTCAAAAAAACACGGGCGAGCCACACCCCCCGATGCGCTCTTCCCGCTGTGCCTTACCGGCCGAGCATGCCACCGCTGCACGAAACTGCCTTAGCAGATCGACCTTGCCAAACCCTGACTGAACCCGTGATGAACGCTTGGGTTCCACCACGCTGCCGCAACAGCAGACTACTCCCACGGCATTTTCAGAGCCAGTCGGCTTGATTGCCCGACACCACCAGGATCTTGCCCTGCCAGATATCGACCAGCGCGGCCTTCTGCGGAGACACCGCCCCAACCAATGCCAGGACGGCACGCGCAATGCCGCCATGGCTGACGATGACCGTCTCGCGCCGCAGTTCTTCCAGCACGGGCCTGATGCGCTCGGCGAGCATCCGGTAGCTCTCGCCGCCCGGCGGGACGAAGCCCCATTTGTCGCGCTCGCGCATCTGCGCCTGTTCGCGCTCGCTCTTGCGGATCTCGCGCCAGGTGAAGCCTTCCCACTCGCCGAAGGTCAGTTCGCGCAAGCGTTCGTCGATGCGGTAAGCCCCAGGCCGCAGCTGCAATTGGCCGCGCAGGATGTCCATGGTCTCGCGCGCACGCTCCATCGGCGAAGCAATGTAGTCGAACGCCGCGAAATCCGGCGCCAGAGCCTTGAGTCGCTCAGCCGCCTCCGCGGCCTGCGTCCGCCCCAAAGCGTTGAGCGGGACATCCTGGGCGCCCTGCAGGCGGCCTTCGCGATTCCACTCGGTTTCGCCGTGGCGAATGAGAATGAGCCGTTGCGGGAGCGTGATCGGGACCATGCGGGGGCTCATGCACGCTGGCGCTTTGCCCGTCAAAGGCCCTCGCGGGCGGCGGTCATGCGTCGCGGCCATGACGAGCCCCATCGCTTTCTGTTGGCCGAGGCCCGATGCGCCGTATATAGGCGGCTCTTCGCTGCTGCAGCAGGTTTGAATGTCCCTGGCTCTCACCTTGCCCGACGGCCATAGCCTCGCCCTCGATGCGCGGCCGCTCATCATGGGCGTCGTCAACATCACGCCCGATTCCTTCTCCGATGGCGGCCTGCTCGCCAATGCGGAGGAGGCGATCGCTCATGGCCTCACTTTGGCGATGGAGGGGGCTGCCATCATCGATGTCGGCGGGGAATCGACCCGGCCGGGCCATGCCGCCATCGACGCCGCGACGGAGATCGCGCGGGTGCGGCCCGTGGTCGCGGGTCTCGCCAACGCGCTCTCGGTGCCGGTCTCGATCGACACATGGAAGGTCGAAGTTGCCGAAGCCGCGCTGAGCGCAGGTGCCGCCATCGTCAACGATATCTGGGGCGCGCAGCGCGAGCCCGCCATCGCCAAGGTCGCGGCGCGCTACGGCGCGCCCATGGTCCTGATGCACAACCGCGACACGATCGATCCCGACATCGACATCTTCGACGACGTGCTGCGCTTCCTGGAGCGCTCCATCGCCATCGCCACCTCCGCCGGCGTGCCGCACAGCCAGATCGTCGTCGATCCCGGCATCGGCTTCGGCAAGGCCCCAGCGCAGAACCTCGCCTTGATCCGCGATCTCGGCCGGCTGAAGGAGCTGGGTTGCCCGATCCTGCTCGGGGCCTCGCGCAAATCGATGATCGGCCGGATCACCGGCCAGAAAATTGCCGCCGAGCGCGTCGCCGGCAGCATCAGCAGCCATCTCTATGGCGTCTCGCAGGGCGCGGCCATCATCCGCGCCCATGACGTGCGCGTCCATCGCGAGGCGCTCCAGGTCTGGGCCGCCATCGCCAATTCCGCCAGCCTGAACTCCGCAAAGGGCGCCCCGTGAGCGAAACCGGCAGCATTCTGATCGAGAAGCTCGATATCTACGCCTATCACGGCTTCTTCTCGGAGGAGGAGCGGCTCGGGCAGCGCTTCACGCTCGACCTCCTGCTGGAGACCGACCTGCGCTCCTCGGCGATCAGCGACAGCCTCGCCGACACGGTGAATTACGGCAAGGTCGTCGGTGTGGTGACGGATGCCTTCACCGCCAAGCGCTTCAACCTCCTGGAAGCAGCGGCGCGCGCCGTCGCAATGGCCGTGCTCGACGGCTTTCCCCCGGTGAATCGCGTCGAAGTTACCCTGCGCAAGCCTGCCCCTCCGATCCATGCCACGCTCGCCAGCGTCGGCATAAAGCTGAGCTACCAGCGTGGCGATTGAGGCCGCGCTCGGGCTCGGCGGCAATCTCGGCGACCCGGTCGCAGCCTTCGCGGCGGCGCTGAAAGCGCTCGCCGCGCATCCCGGGATCAGGCTGGGCAAGATCTCCTCGGTCTACCGGACGCCGCCCTGGGGACGGCTCGACCAGCCGGAATTCCTCAACATGGCCGTACTGGTCGAAACCAGCCTGCCTGCAACCGAGTTGCTTACCCTCGTCCTCGACATCGAGAAGCGGCAGGGTCGCGAGCGCCTCGAGCGCTGGGGGCCGCGCACGCTCGACATCGACATTCTGAGCTATGGCGACGCCGAGATCGACCAGCCCGGCCTGCAGGTGCCGCATCCGCGCCTGGCCGAGCGCGCCTTTGCCCTGGCGCCGCTGGCGGAGATCGCGCCCATGCTGGCAATCGGCGGCCGGACCGCAGCCAAGCTCCGCGACGAGCTCGCCGACCCCACTGTCAGGCGGGACGCGGAGGCGACCGAGCGCTTGCGGAGCGTACTGGACTAGAGCGTTTTCGAGCGAAGCGGATACCTGCTTGCGTGAAGAAGGCGCGTTGAAACGAAGAGCAGGAGCTGTTGAACGATCCAATCGGATCCGAAACTGCTCCAGGCAAGACGGAAATCGTCCCGCCACCTGCTCGCAATCGCGGCGGTCTCCGTTCGCCAGCGTTGGTCGCGGCCCAGTCCTGAACAATGCAACGCTCGGCACGCGCTCTTCTGCCCTTGGGTTAATTAACCGTTATCCAAAGTGCCGCGCGAGCAACGTTGCGTCATCTCGATCATCGGCGCAGGAGAAAAGCGCTGCAGGCGACAAGATGGAGCCTGGCTTGAAAGAACCTACCATGACACTCGCTCGTCCCCTCGCCGCCGTCGTCGCCGCGCTTCTCATGATCGCGCCGGCATATGCGAAAAACTTCGCCGTCCCCACCAAGAACCCGGCCGTTACCATCACCGTTCCGAACAACTGGAAGACCCAGGAGATCGACTACGGCTATTCCGCCCGCCCGCAGGATGAGTCGGTGTTCTTCTCCGTCGAGTTTGCCGATGCGCGCAACATCGACAAGATGCTCGCCAACAACGATGCCTGGATGAAGGACAACAAGATCAAGAAGGTCGAGCCGATCAAGGCCGAGGCTCCCTTGAACGGCATTCCGGCCACGGTCTTCCAGTACCGCACCACCGACGGGAACGGCCCGACGAAGGTCGACTTCATCCTGCTGCCCGCCGGCGAAAACCGCATGATCATGCTGACGGTCTGGGGCTCCGACGAGGAGCGCGAGTCGCATGGCAAGGAACTCGACGCGATCTTCGGAAGCATCAAGGCGATCAACTGAACGCCATCTCGTAAAGCGCTATCGGCTCGGGGCAGGCCCCGAGCCGATAGCGCTCCGCGATTCGATCGATGGCAGAACTTTGGAGCGGGACGGCTGCCCGCTCACTCGCTGCGTTCGAGCGAGATATCCGGCGCGGTCGGCACCTTCATACCGACGACATGATAGCCCGCATCGACATGCAGGATCTCGCCGGTGATGCCGCGCGACATGTCGGAGACCAGGAAGACGGCGGTCTCGCCGACCTCCTCGATCGTCACGGTGCGGCGCAGCGGCGAATTGTACTCGTTCCAGCGCAGAATGTAGCGGAAATCGCCGATGCCCGACGCCGCCAGCGTCTTGATCGGCCCGGCCGAGATCGCGTTGACGCGGATCTTCGAGGGGCCGAGATCGGCGGCGAGATATTGCACGCTCGCCTCGAGCGCGGCCTTGGCGACGCCCATGACGTTGTAATGCGGCATCCACTTCTCGGCGCCGTAATAGGTCAGCGTCAGCATGGCGCCGCCATCGCTCATCAGCTTCTCCGCGCGCTGTGTCACGGCGGTGAAGGAGTAGCAGGAGATCAGGAGCGACTTCGTGAAGTTCGCCTCGCTGGTCTCGACATAGCGCCCGGTCAACTCGTCCTTGTCGGAGAAGGCGATGCAGTGAACGACGAAGTCGAGCTTGCCCCAGAGCTTCTCGATCTCGGCGAAGACGGCGTCGATCGAGGCCGAATCGGTGACGTCGCAATGGCCGACGACATGGCCGCCGAGTTCCTTCGCCAGGGGCTCGACGCGCTTCTTCAGCGCATCGCCCTGATAGGTGAAGGCGAGTTCCGCACCGGCATCGGCGGCGGCCTTGGCAATACCCCAGGCGATCGAGCGGTTATTGGCGACACCCATCACGAGGCCGCGCTTGCCCTTGAGCAGATTGGCGGTCGGAAGGACGGCGGTGATGGCGTCAGGCATCGGAGACCCTGGAACGAAACAAAAGGAGGGGTCTCATAGAACAGGACGCCGAAAAGTGGAAACCGGTTTTCGCCTGTTGCGGCGCTTCGATGGCCGACGCGGGCCCGCGCACTCTGGTAAAGAGCGCGAGCACAACCTCTTACGGCGTGCGCGCCTTCATCAGCGCCGTCAGTTCGTCGTCGGTCGCCGGCATCTCGATGTCGATGGCGACGAAGAGATCGCCGACCGCGCCCTTCTCCCCCTTCAGGCCCTTGCCACGCAGGCGGAACTGCCGGGTCGTGCCCGTCAAGGGCGGGATCTTCATCTCGACGGCGCCGGTCAGCGTCGGCACATGCAGCGGGCCGCCAAGCACCGCCTTGGCCAGCGGCACCGGCACGCGAGTGCGCAGATCATTGCCCTCGACCGTGAAGCGCGGATCAGGCTTGACCTTGATCGCCATCATCACGTCGCCGGCCTCGCCCGAATGCGGGTCGACCTGGCCAAGACCACGCAGGCGCATGACCTTGCCGTCGGCGACGCCCGCGGGAATCGTGACATCGACCTCGCGCCCGCCGGGCAGCCGAACGCGCCGCGACGCTCCCGCCACCGCCTGCGCCAGCGTCACCTCCAGCGTAAAACTCTGCTCCGGCGGCTTGTGCGCCTCCGGCCTGGCCCGGGCGCCACGCCGCGCCGCATCGCCGAAGAGCGAGCCGAAGATATCGGCCGGATCGAAGCCGGCATCCTGCCCGCCGCGGCCGAAGGGCTGGCCGCCGCCCTGGCCGAAATTGAATTCAAAGCCTCCGGCGCGGCCGCCGCGCCCGGCGCCCATGCCCTCGAAGCCCGCGAATTTCGGCTTGCCCTCGGCATCGATCTCGCCGCGGTCGAACTGCTTGCGCTTGGTCTCGTCGCCGAGGATCTCGTAGGCGCCGTTGAGTTCGGCAAAGCGGTCCTGCGCCTTGGGATCGTCCCGGTTGCGATCGGGATGCAGATCCTTCGCCCGCTTCCGGTAAGCCTTCTTGATCTCGTCCTCTTTGGCCGACCGGGCGACGCCCAGAACCTGATACGGATCGCGCATTCATAGACCCCATTCGCACGAGGGAGACGGCCAGGCGACTACGTGCCGCCGGCAGCCTCTCACCAACAACCCGATATCTGGGAATGGTGTGGCCCGAACGCAACATCCAGCGCAAAGATCGCGATCGACGATCCTCCGCCTGCCGCTCAGGTCAGGCCTTTCCAGGGCTGGACGTCCTTGACCGCCCAGTCGCCGCCCGAGGGACGACAGGCCGTGCCTTGCAGCTTGGCCGGCTTGGCCTGCAACTGGACACTGGCGATGAAGGCGCGGCAAATCTCGTCGGAACGCAGGAACGGGCCACCGACAGGGATGAAGGAGCCCTTGATGCCGCTCTGGGGATTGTCCCAGGACACCGCCGCGCCATTGCCCTGCGGATCGAGCGCCACGGCCATCGCGCCATCGGCCCGGCGCATGTCCTCAGGTCCGAGATCGGAGGCAAGCGAGGCGAGCGCTCCGCCCTTGGCCGGGCTTTGTATCGG
This sequence comes from Allobosea psychrotolerans, assembly GCF_002917105.1. Taxonomy (GTDB): domain Bacteria; phylum Pseudomonadota; class Alphaproteobacteria; order Rhizobiales; family Beijerinckiaceae; genus Allobosea; species Allobosea psychrotolerans. Next base: position 51,829 of record NZ_PQFZ01000001.1, on the reverse strand, counting down.
CGGGATCGAGGATGTCGTGGCGACCTCGTCCTCGCTCTTGGAGGACAATCCCAGGATCGGGAACGAGACCGAGCAGCCGCCGCTGAACACGGCCAGCCCGAGCGCCCCGCCGACCAGGACCGAACGCATGGATGCATAGCGCGCAGGAGGGCTTTGGATCGCCCCCGCCGCTGCCCTATACAGACTTGCTCTCACACCCCAAATCACAGATCGCGCTCGCCCGACGCCTACCCAGAACCAGCAAGGATTAAGCACGTGGAACCGTTAACGACCGGTGACTTCACCCAGGCGGATGAGCCATTTGCTCTGTTCCATGACTGGCTGCAGGAGGCGACGAAATCCGAGCCGAACGATCCCACCGGCATGGCGCTGTCGACGGTCGACGCCGACGGCATGCCCAATAGCCGCATGGTGCTGCTGAAGGGCTATGATGCGGCCGGCTTCGTCTTCTACACCAACACCGAAAGCCAGAAGGGGCAGGAGCTGCTCGGCCAGGGCAAGGCGGCCGCGCTCTTCCACTGGAAGAGCCTGCGCCGGCAGGTCCGGATTCGCGGCTCGGTTTCGCTGGTGACGGAGGCCGAGGCCGACGCCTATTTCCAGTCGCGTCCGCGCGACAGCCGCATCGGCGCCTGGGCCTCCCAGCAGTCACGCCCCCTGGAAAGCCGCTTTGCGCTGGAGAAGGCGGTCGCGAGCTATGCTGCGAAATTCGGCCTGGGCACGATCCCGCGGCCGCCGCATTGGACCGGCTTCCGGATCGAGCCCGTCTATATCGAATTCTGGCGCGACGGCGCATTCCGTCTGCATGATCGCGTCGTGTTCCGTCGCCCCTCGGCAGCCGAGCCCTGGTCGCGCACGCGCCTCTACCCCTGAGGATAGTCTCCATGGCGATGCCAAAATTCGATTTTCCCAAGACCGAGGCCGGCAAGCGTCCGGTCATGCTGCTGACGGGCGCCAGCCGTGGCATCGGCCATGCGACCGTGATGCAGTTCGCCATGGCGGGCTGGCGCATCCTGTCCTGCTCGCGCCAGGCCTTTTCCGACAAATGCCCCTGGCCCTCGGGCGCTGCCGATCACGTCCAGATCGATCTCGGCGACCCCGAAGACACGATGCGCGGCATCGCCGAGATCAAGAAGCGCTTGGCCGCCGAGGGCGGCAAGCTCAACGCGCTGGTCAACAATGCCGGTATTTCGCCCAAGGGGCCGCAGGGCGGCCGGCTGGGCGCCGCGACGACCTCCTTCAACGACTGGCACAAGGTCTTCCAGGTCAATTTCTTCGCGCCGATCATGCTGGCGCGCGGACTGCTCGACGAGTTGACGACGGCCAAGGGCGCGATCGTCAACGTGACCTCGATCGCCGGCTCCCGCGTCCACCCCTTCGCGGGCGCGGCCTACGCCACCTCCAAGGCCGCGCTCGCCAGCCTGACCCGCGAGATGGCCGCCGATTTCGGGCCGCTCGGCATCCGCGTGAACTCGATTTCGCCCGGTGAAATCGACACCGCCATCCTCTCGCCCGGCACGGAGAAGATCGTCGCGACCCTGCCGCTGCAGCGCCTCGGCAAGACCGACGAAGTCGCCAAGGCGATCTATTTCCTCTGCACCGACTCCTCAAGCTATGTCACGGGCTCCGAGCTCCATATCAATGGCGGGCAGCACGTGTGACGGGCGACAGCGGCCAGGTCATCCGGTTTCCAGCCGTCGGCAAGGCGCCGGCAAGGCCGGTTCTGGCGGCCTCCGTCGCCGTATTCCGCGACGGCAAGGTCCTGCTGGCGACGCGGACCAAGCCGCCGGCCGACCAGCTCTGGTCGCTGCCGGGCGGCAAGGTCGAGCCCGGCGAGACCCTGGAAGAAGCCGCCCTGCGCGAGCTTGAGGAGGAGGTCGGCGTCACCGCACGCATCCTCGGCTTCAACCGCCATGTCGAGATCTTCGGCCGCGACGCCAAGGGCGGCGTCACGCATCACTTCGTCGTCGCCTCCTTCGTCGGCGAATGGCTCTCGGGCGAGCCGACGACCGGGCCGGAGGCCGGCGCCGTGATGTGGGCCGATCCGCTGCGTCTTGGCGGCCTGCCGACGACGCGCGAACTCGGCGACGTACTCAGGCGCGCCCGGGCCTTGCTGCACGATGCCTTGCAGCGCGATGCCGGGCGCGGCCCGTGAGGCGGGGCGCGGTCCTGATCCTGGCGCTCCTAATCGCGCTTTCGCTTGGCGAAGCTGCCGCGCAGACGCAGCGCCCTGCCGCAAGTCCGCCCAAGCCTGCGACCGAGCCGGGCGAGCCGCCGCCCCCGCCTTACGAGCCACAGCTCCTGAGCTTGGCCGAGATCATGGGTTCGCTCGCCTATCTGCGCACCCTTTGCGCCGGCAAGGAGGCTGAGGACTGGCGCGCACGCATGACCGCGCTGATCGACGCCGAAGGCCGCACGCCGCAGCGCCGCGAGCGCCTGACCAGCGCTTATAACCGCGGCTTCCGCGCCTATTCGGCGACGCATCGCATCTGTACCGACAGCAGCCAGGAGGCTGCGGCGCGTCTGGCAAGCGAAGGCGAACGCCTCGCCCGGCTTCTCGCCGGCCGTTATGGCGGCTAGAGCAGGATGCGAAAAACCGGCGCCCCCGCGTTCGGCGCAATGCTCGAGCCGGCTCTTAACCACAAACTCTCACGGCTGCGTTAACCTTTCTTAAAGGGGATGGTGGCCGCGCAAGCCGGCTTTGCGTATGACTATAGGTCTGTCGATGGCACGGATTCTCCCGTTGGGGGCTTCGGGCCGCATGTTCAGGTCCAAGCCGCAGAGTCTCCGCCTCGATGTCGACTTTTCCAGACGATCTGCCGCTCGATCCCACCCTGGGCGAGGACCGCAGCGACGCAAGACGCGTCGCCTATGGCTATGTCGAGGACGCCTTCAACGAAGCGCAGCAGGATGGGCTCGACAGCGACGCACTGGCCCATGCCGCCCTCTTCGCCGCCTTCCGGACGCTGGTCGAGACCTATGGCGAAGAGGCCACCGCCGTCTTCGCCGAAGCGCTGCCCGGCAAGGTGCGCGGCGGCGCCTTCACCAGCGGCACCCGGCACTAGGCCTCTTAACTCATCCGGCTTGGAGGCTGCTCGGCAACCTGCATCGCTCTGCAGCAAGCCTTTGCTGCGACTGCGGCACAACTGCAACTCCGCCGAAAAAGTTGAAACTGGGCCGTTATGCGCGTTTGCCCGCGAATCGCCGTTGTCTAAAGAAGGGAGAGAGGGGCTGATTCGATCAGGGTAACTCAGCATGCGTATCGCTACGCTTTGCCTATTGTCGCTCTTTTGCCTGCTTTCCGGCCTGTCGATGGAAGTCCAGGCCGCCGATGCGGCCGCACTGACACCGGCCTTGCCCTCTCTGGCGCGAGACCTGTGGATTTCCGAGATTCGCGGCGGCGCCTATCTGCATGACCCGACCAGCCCCGAAAGCGGCTCCGTCGATCTCAATCTCGAAATCCTCTCGGTAAAGCCGTTCCTGCCGGCCGATCCGGTTCTGGCGCTGCTGGTTCCGCGCTTCCATCTCGGCGGCTCGCTCAACACGGCCGGCAAGACCAGCCATGTCTATGGCGGCCTGACCTGGACCTTCGACATCACCCCGAAACTCTTCGTCGAGGGCGCCTTCGGCGTCGCATTCCACAATGGCGACACCGGCCGCTTCGTGCCGGCGGGCCATGCCGCGCTCGGCTGCACGCCGCTGCTGCGCGAAGCCGGCTCGCTCGGCTATCGCCTCGACGCCAATTGGACGGTGATGGCGACGGTCGAGCACATGTCCAATGCCGGCCTCTGCAACGCCAATCGCGGCCTCACCAATTATGGCCTCAAGCTGGGCTATATCTTCTAGAGCGTTTTCGAGCGAAGTGGACACCGGTTCGCGTGAAGAAGACGCGTTAGAACAAAGAGCTGGAGCTGTTGAACGATCCAATCGGATCGGAAACTGCTCTAGCCCAACGCGGCCGCGCTGCGCGCCGTCATGGCGCGCTCCTCCATCAGCGCGCGTTCCTTGGCGTTGCGCGTCAAGGCGACGGCGCGGTCGAAGGCAGCCGCCGCCTCACCATGCCGTCCGAGCTTGGCCAGCAGATCCCCGCGCACGCTCGGCAGCAGATGATACTCCTGCAGCGCCGGCTCGTCGGCCAGCGCCTCGACCAGCGCCAGCCCCGCCGCCGGCCCCTCCGCCATCGAGATCGCGACGGCGCGGTTGAGCTCGACGATCGGCGACGGGTTTATTGCGGCGAGCACGGCATAGAGCGCAGCGATTCGGCGCCAATCTGTTTCCTCGGCCGTACGCGCCCGGGCATGGCAGGCCGCCAGCGCCGCCTGCAGCAGGTAAGGGCCGGGCGCCGCGCCGGCGAGTCTTTGTGCCCGCTCCAGCGCCTTGAGCCCGCGCCCGATCAGGAGCTGGTCCCAGCGGGCGCGATTCTGGTCGAGCAGCAGGATCGGCTCGCCATCGGGACCCAGTCGCGCCCGCAATCGCGAGGCCTGCAATTCCATCAGGGCGACGAGGCCATGCACCTCCGGCTCCAGCGGCGCGCGCTCGGCCAGGATGCGGCCGAGCCGCAGCGCCTCCTCGCACAGCGCCGGCCGGACCCAGTCATGACCGGCGGTCGCGGCATAGCCCTCGTTGAAGATCAGATAGACCACCTCCAGAACCGAGCCGAGGCGCTGCGCCAGTTCGGCGCCATGAGGCACCTCGAAAGGCACGCGCGCATCGGCCAGCACCTTCTTGGCGCGCACCAGGCGCTGCGCCATGGTCGGTTCCGGTATCAGGAAGGCGCGCGCGATCTCCTCCGTCGTCAGCCCGCCGAGCAGCCTCAGCGTCAATGCGAGCCTGGCTTCCGTCGAGAGCACGGGATGGCAGGCGGTGAAGATCAGGCGCAGCAGGTCGTCGCCGACCTCGTCGTCGAGCGCGGCGTCGAGGTCCGGCATCGCCAGCGCATCGGCCTCGCTGTCGTGGCCGAGTTCCTCATGCTTGCGCTGGAGCAGCTTGTCGCGGCGCAGGGCATCGATGGCGCGGTGCTTGGCCGCCTGCATCAGCCAGGCGCCTGGGCTACGCGGAACGCCCTCCTGCTGCCATTGCGCCAGCGCCGCGACCAGCGCGTCCTGCGCCAGCTCCTCGGCGCGTCCGATATCGCGGGTCAGGCGCACGAGACCCGCGATCAGCTTCGGGGCCTCGATCCTGAAGACCGTCTCGATGGCGCGGTGTGCATCGCTCGCCGACATGACGGGCGATACACAGCATCAGCAGGCGCTGCTGGCAAGCGGCGTCAGTCGCCGGCAGGAGACGGATTCAGCCCTTGTCGCCGATCTCGGTCTTGAGGCGATCCCACGTCGCCGCGGCCTCCGGGGTCACGATCTCGCCGAAATCGGCCAGGTCGATGAGCGGGCGGATCTCGATTTCGGACGGGCCGGGCATCGGATTGGGGCAGCGCTTGACCCATGCGATCGCCTCGTCGAGCGACTCGCACTCCCAGAGCCAGAAGCCGGCGACCAGCTCCTTGGTCTCGGCGAAGGGACCATCGACGACGGCCCGCTTCGCGCCATCGAACTGCACGCGCGCGCCCTTCGAGCTCGGCTGCAGGCCATCGCCTCCCTTCATGATGCCGGCTTTCACGAGCTCCTCGTTATACGCCATCATCGCGTCGAGCAGTTCCTGGGTCGGCGGCGCGCCGGCTTCGCTGTCGGTCGTCGCCTTGACCATCACCATGAAACGCATTGGTTTTCTCCTTTAGGGGCGGAAGCGGCGGAGGCCGTGCCTCGCGCCTTCCTGCTTGAATGGGTGTGCGGACTTCGGGCTGGTCAGCCCTTCCTTTCGATCCCGGCGCGCAGCCGGTCTTCCTGCTCGCGCAGTTCCGGCGTCATCGCTTCGCCGAAATCCTCCATCTCGAAGACCGGGCGCAGTTCGATCTCGGTGCCGCCGTCGAAGGGCGCGCGCTTGAGCCATTCGACGGCCTCGTCGAAGGATTTGACCTGCCAGAGCCAGAAGCCGGCCAGCAACTCCTTGGTCTCCGCGAAAGGGCCGTCGGTGATCGTGCGCTCGGCCCCCGAGAAGCGGATGCGCAAGCCCTTCCTGCTTGGATGCAGCCCCTCGCCCGCCAGCATGACGCCGGCTTTCACGAGTTCCTCGTTATACGCCCCCATCTTGGTGAGGATGTCCTCGCTCGGCATGATACCGGCTTCACTATCCTTGTCGGCCTTGACCAGAACCATCACACGCATCGGAATTCTCCTTGGTTTTCCAGTTTCGGGAGGCGGGCCCGGCGAGCTCCTATCGCCGCCTTCAAAACCCGCTCTCTGACATCACGTCGAACGACGAGAAGCCAAATCGACAGGCCCCGGAATTTTTTTATGGCCGGGCGGCACATCTCGGGCTCGGGAGTGCTCGAGGATCGCCGGCACGCTGGACGCGACCGGACCCGCTGCCTGTTGCGCCACCGCCACCGAGTTCGGCCTGTCGGAGACGATGTCGCGACCCGCGCCTCTTGCGTCCTGCCGCTTGCTCGCGCTCTCCTCCGCAGCCTTCGCCGAAACGCGTGACGAGCGGTTCCGGCGCATCGATGTCGATCGCGATGGCGTCATCAGCCATGACGAGCATTCAGGCAACGTCGAGGCCGAGTTCCGCAAGCTCGACACCGATGGCGACGGCGCCGTCACGGTGGAGGACTATGCTGCCGAACTGGGCAGGAAGACGCCGGGAGCCCCACGCGTCGCTCTGCTGTCGGTGGCGCGATGCTTCTTCAGGATCGTCGACGGCAATGGCGATGGGAAGCTCTCGCTCGCGGAAATGCGCAGCTTCGAGGATCGCATATTCAAATGGCTCGCCGGCAGCGACGGGCGGATGACGCTCGAGGAATCCGAGCAGGGTCCGCCGCCCGAGGTCATCCCGGTGCCGGTTTGCAACTGAGCTGGCATCGCGCCGTCTCAAGACGAAAGATCCTAGCCAGCCCCGAAGCTGAACGAGCCGCCCTGCCCGTTCGCCAGCAGCGCTTCGGCCTTCTCGACCATCCCGGCGACGATCGTCGCGGCGGGCAAGACCTCGTGCACCAGCGCCGCCGCTTCCCCGGCGATGACCGCGGCGATATCGAAATCGCCCGCCTCGCGCGCCGCCTGATAGCGCGGCGCTTCGGTCGCGATAGCCTGCATCAATGCGATCTCGCGCCCGATCCAGCGCTCGGCATGGGCGTTCACCAGGCAGCGGCCGGTGAAGGGCGCCGGCCAGACATTCTGGCGCGAGATGTCGAAGATCAATCCGCGCACCGTGTCGTCGCCGGAGGCCGCGACGATGCGCTCCTTCGCCGCGTCATGGCCCGCGGCCTCCAGGCTGGCGTAGAGTCGTGTGCCAAGGACGACGCCCTGTGCCCCCAGCATCAAGGCCGCCGCGAGCCCGCGCCCATCGGCCACGCCACCCGCCGCGACCACGATCGCCCGGTCAGCGACCGCATCGACGACCGCCGGCACGAGCGCGAAGGTGCCGCGCGAAGCGGCATGCCCGCCGGCCTCCGCCCCCTGCGCCACGATGATATCGGCCCCTTTCGCCACCGCGTCGCGCGCCATCTCGACCGACTGCACCTGGCAGATCAGCCGCGCGCCCGCAGCCTTGATCTTGCCGGCAAAAGGTTCGGGATCGCCGAAAGAGAGCCAGACCGCGTCAGGCTTGGCAGCCAGCGCGAGGTCGAGCAGCTCCGGCTGCCTGGCCAGGCCCCAGGTGATGAAGCCGACGCCGAAGCGAAACGGCGACGCCGCGCGGGCCTCTACCAGCTTGGGAAGCTCTCTGCCCAGCCATGCGGCGTCGCCATAACCGCCGCCCAATATGCCGAAGCCGCCGGCCTCCGAGACCACCTGCGTCAGCCTAGCGTCAGCTACGAGATCCATAGCTGCGAGCAGGATGGGATGCCTGACGCCGAGCATCCGGGTCAGAGGGGTCGTGATCGTCATGACGTCGGTCCTCGCCACCGGCTTCCGGTCGACAGCGACGCTAGATCACCCTATCGTTCTGCTAAAATGAATTATTAAGATTGTTGCCATCTGGAAATAAGAACGCCGATCGATGGACATCAACGAACTGACCACTTTCACCGCCGTGGCTCGGTCCGGCGGCATCTCTGCGGCAGCGCGGGAAATCCATACGGTCCAGTCCAATGTCACGATGCGGATCAAGGCGCTCGAGGACGAGATCGGCCTCGCATTGTTCGAGCGCCACAGCCGTGGCATGGCGCTGACGGAAGCCGGCCAGCGCCTGCTGCCCTATGCCGAGCGCGTCCTCTCGCTGCTCCGCGAGGCGAAGGTCGCCGCGCGCGACAACGCGGCCGAGCAAGGGGAGCTGCAGCTCGGCTCGATGGAGACGACCGCCGCGATCCGCCTGCCGCCGCTGCTGGCGGCGTTCCACCAGGCCTGCCCGGCCGTGCGCCTGAGCCTCCAGACCGGGCCCACCGCACAGCTCGTCGAGGGCGTGCTGCGCCGCGAGATCGACGGCGCCTTCGTGGCGGGGCCGATCCAGCATGACGAGATCGCGACCCTGCCGGTCTTCGAGGAGACCCTCGGGCTGGTGACGTCGGCAGCGATCGACGATCTCGACGCTCTCCGGCGCAGCGCCTCGACCGGGCTGAGCGTGCTGACCTTCCGCCCCGGCTGCTCCTATCGCCAGCGCCTGGAGCAGGTGCTGGCGCGCCTCGGCCTGCCCTCTTATGCGCGGCTCGAATTCGGCACGCTGGACGGCATTCTCGGCTGTGTCGCCGCCGGCGTCGGCATCACCTTGCTACCCAAGGCGGTGTTCATGCAGTCGGCCCAGCGCGACGCTCTGCGCTGGCACGCAATCGACGGCGAGGAAGGCGCCGTGACGACGCTCTTCATCCGCCGCCGCGACGCCTATGAGAGCCGCGCCCTGCAGCGCTTCCTCGGCCTCATGCGAGCTGACACGGCAGCGCCTCCAGGAAGCGCGCCGGCTCGCCCTGAGCTGGCGTGACGATCTCGCTCTCCCACATCACCTTCCGCCCGCGCACATAGGTGCCGACCGGCCAGCCGGTGACGGTGACGCCGTCATAAGGCGTCCAGCCGCATTTCGAGGCGGCCCACTCATTGGTGATCGTCTCCCGGCGCTTGAGATCGACGATGGTGAGGTCGGCGTCGTAGCCGGCCGCGATCCGGCCCTTGCCCTCGAGCCCGAAGATGCGCTGCGGCCCGTGGCTCGAGAGATCGACGAAGCGCTCCAGCGAGAGCCTGCCCGCATTGACATGGTCCAGCATGATCGGAACCAGCGTCTGCACGCCCGGCATGCCGGAATGGCTGGCGGGATAGGCGTGGTGCTTCTCTTCATGGGTATGGGGCGCATGGTCAGAGCCGAGCACATCGACGATGCCTTGCTCCACGCCCCACCAGATGCGCTGGCGATGGCTGTCGTCGCGGATCGGCGGGTTCATCTGGGCATAGGTGCCAAGCCGCTCATAGCAATCGGGCGCGACCAGAGTCAGGTGATTCGGCAGCACCTCGACGGTAGCGACATCCTTGTGATCCCTAAGGAAGACCATCTCCTCCGCCGTCGAGATGTGCAGGATGTGGACGCGTGCCCCGGTCTCGCGCGCGATGCGCACCAGCCGCTGCGTGCAGGTCAGCGCCACCTCCGGCGAGCGCCAGACCGGATGGCTCGACGGATCGCCCGCGACGCGCAACCCCATGCGCTCGCGCAGCATGGTCTCGTCCTCGGAGTGGAAGGCGGCGCGGCGGCGCGTGCGCTTCAGGATCTCGGCGACGCCCTTGTCGTCCTCGACCAGGAGATCGCCGGTCGAGGAGCCCATGAACACCTTGATGCCGGCAGCGCCGGGCAATCGCTCCAGCTCGGCGACATGCCTGGCGTTCTCATGCGTGCCGCCGACCCAGAAGGCGAAATCGCAATGCATGCGATGGCGCCCACGCCGGATCTTGTCGGCGAGCGCCGCCTCGTCCGTGGTCTGGGGAATGGTGTTGGGCATCTCGAAGACGGTGGTGACGCCACCCAGCACGGCGGCGCGCGAGCCGGTCTCCAGATCTTCCTTATGGTCGAGCCCCGGCTCGCGGAAATGCACCTGTGAATCGATCACGCCGGGCAGGATGTGCAGGCCGGTGCAGTCGACGGTCTCAGCCGCAGAGGCGCGGGAGAGATCGCCGAGCGCGACGATCTTGCCGCCGGTGATGCCGAGGTCACGCGCAACGCGGCCATCCTGGTTCACCACAGTGCCGCCCTTGAGGATGACATCATAGGTCTGCGGCATGGCTTGTCTCCGGGCAGTTGAGCAAAGGACGGATGCGGCCTACCTATCGGCCACAGAGTCATTTGCAAGCGCAACCGTCATTGCGAGCGCAGCGAAGCAATCCAGGGGGACGTCGAGCTATGCCGCCCCTGGATTGCTTCCTCGCTTCGCTCCTCGCAATGACGGCGGCGCGTGAGAGGAACCATGTCCGCAACCCGATTGATCGATCGCGGCGTCATCCGCGTCAGCGGCGAGGATGCCCGCGATTTCCTGCAGAACCTCGTGACCAACGATCTCGATCCGGTCACGCCGGAGCGGGCCGGCTACGGCGCACTGCTGACACCACAAGGCAAGATCATCTGCGACTTCTTCATCGTCGCGCTGTCGGATGAAGATGGCGGCGGCTTCCTGCTCGATGTTCCGCTGCTCCAGACCACCGATCTGATGAAACGCCTGAAACTCTACAAACTGCGCGCCAAGGTCACGCTCGACGATCTCAGCGAGGCGAGCGCCGTCATCGCCTCGACCGACGGTGCGCCCCTGCCGGACGATTCAGGCATCGTCTATGCCGATCCGCGGCTCCCCGCGCTCGGCCAGCGCTCTATCACCGACCGCGCCGGCGTCGAGGAGATCGCGGCCGACGATGCCGAGACCTATCATGTCAGGCGGATCGCCTTGGGCGTGCCCGATGGCGGCAGGGACTTTGCCTATGGCGACACCTTCCCGCACGAGGCTCTGCTCGACCAGCTCGGCGGCGTCTCCTTCAAGAAGGGCTGCTATATCGGCCAGGAGGTTGTCTCGCGCATGCAGCACCGCGGCACGGCGCGCACCCGCATCGTGCCTGTGGTCTTCACCGAAGGGATCGCCAGCGAAACCGGGGCCGAGGCGACGGCCGGGGCCAAGACGCTCGGGCGCATCGGCTCGGGCGCGAAGGGGCGCGGGCTCGCCATGCTCCGGCTCGACCGTGTCGCGGATGCGCTGTCCGAAGGCCTGACGCTCAATGGCGGCGGCCTTGCCTTCGTTCTGGCCAAGCCCGATTTCATCCGCTTCCCCTTCCCCGGCGAACCGGGTTTCGGAGCCGCAGCATGAGCGGGCGCGCCGCCGTCGAAGGGCCGGACGGGAAATTCCGCTGCGTCTGGCCGGGAACCGACCCGCTCTATCTCGCCTATCACGACACCGAATGGGGTGTGCCGGAATATGATTCCCGCGCCCTGTTCGAGAAGCTGATCCTCGACGGCTTCCAGGCCGGGCTCGCCTGGATCACCATCCTGCGCAAGCGCGACGCCTTTCGCGCCGGCTTCGCAAATTTCGAGCCGGAGGCGATCGCACGCTTCACCGAGGTCGATGTGCTGCGCCTGCTCGCCGACCCCGGCATCATCCGCCATCGCGGCAAGATCGAGGGCGCAATCAAGAGCGCGCGCGCCTATCTTGCCATCAGCGAACGCGAGCCCTTCGCCGATTTCCTTTGGAAGCATCTCGACGGCCGCGTCACCCAGAACGCCTTCCGCACCCATGAGGAGGTGCCGACGCAGACCAAGATCTCCGAGGCCATGGCCAAGGAATTGAAGAAAGCCGGCTTCACCTTCTGCGGCCCGACAATCGTCTACGCCTTCATGGAGGCTTGCGGGCTGGTCAACGACCATCTCACCGGCTGCTTCCGCTGGCAGGAATGCGCCGTATTGGCGCGCGACACTCGCGCAATGGCCTGAGCATGGCCAAGCCCCTCGCTCCACCGCGCGCCTGGCAGCGCATGCTGTCGGGCCGCAGGCTCGATCTGCTCGACCCTTCCCCGCTCGATATCGAGATCGAGGACATCGCTCACGGCCTCGCTCGCGTCGCCCGCTGGAACGGCCAGACACACGGCGCCCATTCCTTCTCGGTGGCGCAGCACAGCCTGCTGGTGGAGGCGATCGCCAGCCATCTCAACCCCGACTGGTCAGATGCCTGGCGCTTGATGGCCTTGCTGCACGATGCGCCGGAATATGTCATCGGCGACATGATCTCGCCCTTCAAGGTGGTGATGGGCGACGCCTATAAGAGCGTCGAGCTGCGGTTGCTGACCGCGATCCATCTGCGCTTCGCCTTGCCGGCCACGACGCCGGCCGTGCTCAAGCGCAAGACCAAGGAGGCCGATATGGTCGCCGCCTACTTCGAGGCGACGGAGCTTGCCGGCTTCGCACGCGACGAGGCGCTGCGCTTCTTCGGCCGGCCCCAGGCGCTGCCGCGCGCGGTCATGGCCTGGCTCGATCCGCTCGACACCGAAACCGCCCAGGCACGTTTCCTCGCACGCTTTGCGGAACTCTCCGGCGCCTAGCTAAAGCGTTTTCGAGCGAAGTTGACACCGGTTCGCGTGAAGAAAACGCGTTAAAACAAAATGCCAGTGCAGGCCCTGCCCGTCACATCGAGAGATAGGCCTTGGTCACGATGCGCTGGAACAAGGCGTTCATCGCCTCCGCGATGCCCTGGCTCGGGCTGACCTCGAAATAGAGGCCAGGCGACGCGCAACTCTGCATATTGGTCGGGATCTTGGCTGAGAACGGCTTGATCCAGGTGTTGTACCAGCTGTTCGTCGGCAAAGGCAGGTAGGTCGTATAGAGCACCGCGATCTTGATGCCACGATCCTTGATCGTCTTGCAGAAGCTGGTGTCGATCGGCTCCTGGCAGCGCCCGCCGGTCGTCGGCTGCGAGCAGCCGCTCGGATTGTAGAAGTCGCCGACGCCATCGGAGACGAAGTAGAGCACCTTCTGCGGGGAGGCTGCGCTCGATCCGTCGCCCGGATTGTCGATCACCTTGTTCATGCTCGTCATCGTCGCGTCGAAATCGGTGCACTGATCGTTGTTGTATCCAGCATAGGGAATCGTCATCAGGTCGATGGCCCCCGCGGAGGTCTTCGCGGCCGTGAGGTCGGAAGTGATCGACTGGATCGTCGTCAGCGTCTTGCCGTTGCAGGAGGGGCCCATGGTGTAGGCCGCCATGCGATATTGGCCGGTCAGCGTTGCCGTCGATTTGGCCGTATCCATCAATTGCTGCGAGGCCTGGCGCACCACGTCGATACGCATCTGCACGCCAAGCTTCTTGGCGAGCGTATAGTAGTCGCTGGTCGGCTTATCCATCTGATGGCAGGCGAAGGCGCATTTGTCCGAGGTCTTGGCCACCATCACAGAGATGTCGTCCGTCGTCGCGGCCACGCCCATCGAGGGCGAATTGTCGAGCAGCAGGAAGAAATCGATGAAGGGCGCGCGCGCTCCTGCGGCGCTCGACGTACCCGAGACCACGACCTTGTCCTGGCCGACGAAGCTGGCGAAATGGGTCGGGTAATTCGCGCTGTAGATCACCTTGGCCGAGCGGCTCAGCCCGACATTGGTGATCTCGACTGTCCGGCTCGCCAGCATGCTCTTGTAGCTCGCTGCATTGGCGTCGAAGATCTTCTCCGCATCGGCCTTGGAATCGGCGATCGATTTCAGCATCGCCGCTTGCGAGACGGCGGCGAGCGCAGCCGAGTCGGCCGCCGCATTGAGCTGGATCCTGGCGTTCGCCGCCTGCGTGTAGTCGATCAATCCGCCTACCAACGCGAGGATCGGCACGAGCGCGAACGCAAACAGCATAAGCACATTGCCGCTTCGGTCGGACCGAAATGATCGCACAGCCTGACGCAAGGACCCGATCCGCATCATCGACTTGGCATCCCACACCTCAAAAGCCGCATTCGGCCTAGAAAGCGATGGGCTCCGGAACTTACGAATTGATAAAACCGACTATTGGAACTTGCCTCTATCGCGGAAACTCGGTGAAGAAATCACTGAAACCGCAACCATAGAGAGTGCTTCTGAAAATATACAATCAAAACAGCTTGGAAGCCTTCAAAGACATGACCCTTACCCTTCGAGAAGCGCCTGCAAACTGACGATCACATCGTCAGGCGCACCGCGCTGATCTCGCTGGCGATCTGCTTGAAGATCGGACTGAGCTGCGAGGCGGCGGTCACTTCGAAATACTTGCCGGCATCGGACGCGCAGGCCTTGAGCAGGTCTCGGTTCCCATCCATGACGCGCACCGTATAGACGACGATTCCCGCCGTCTGCGCATTGGCGCAGGCGAGCTTGGTGCGCGCATCGATGTTCGGATTCGAACTCGAGCCATCTCCCTCGAAGCGGTTCTTGGTGTTGTCGCCATCGGTCAGCAGGATCATGAACTTCTTCAGGCGCGGCGTGGCAAGCGGTTTTGCTTCCGTGAAGGGCGCGCCCGGGCTCAGAGTCGCCATGCCCCAGGCGGCGCCGATGGTTACATTGGTCGCGCCGACCGGCGTCATTGCGTTGATGCGCTGCGTCAGGGCGTCCCAATTGCTTGTCAGCGGCATGACCTTCGCCTGGCTCGACGGGGAATAGGCGTCGCAGAAATCGGCAGGATAAGCGCTCGCATTGGTGCCGCCGCCATCGCCGTCCTGCACGTCATAGTTCTTGTCGCGGTCGGCAACGCAGCCTTGCCAGCTGTTCTTGCTGATCGTGGTCGTCGTCGTGGTGCAGCTGTAGTTCCGGCCGTGGCCGCTGCAGCTTTCCTGTGTCTGCGTCTGGTCCCAGCGCAGCCAGCTCGCGTCCTTGTAGCTCGTATCGAGAATGACCCGTGTCGAGAACGGCACGATCGAGATCTTGATCTGGTCCGGCTCGGAGGTCGCCTCCTTCATGATCTTCAGGAGATCGAGCGAAGCGGTCTTCAGCGCATCCATCTTGCCCGACGATGCCATCGAGCCGGTATTATCGAGCACCAGGGCAAGCTCGATCGTGTTGGTTCCCCATGACGACTGGCTGCTGCTGCTGATCTGGATGGCATCCTGGCCGATCAATTGCGTCAGGCTTGCCGTCAGGCTTGCCTTGGCGCTGATGTTGATCGTGCGGCCGGTGCGGTCGATTGTGACGGTGGCGCCGCTGAACCCATCCGCGGCGTCGCCATGCAGGCTTGCCCGGATCCAGCCATTGACCCTTTCGCGCAATTGCGCGTCGCTCAGCTTCGTCGCGTCGCGCGCCGCCATCAGCGCGGCGGAATCGATCGCCGCGTTGAGCATGGTGCGCATCGTGGTAGCGCGGGAATAGTCGACCGCCGCGCCGACCAGCCCGAGAACCGGGATCATCGCAAGGCCGAACAGCATCATGACATTGCCCGAGCGGTCCTGAGCAAAACGCGCCCAAAGCGACATGAAACGCGTCGCCTCGATCTTGATCCGCTCCATCGCCAGCCACCTCTCAACCTTGCGCCGTTTTCAACCGCGGGTAGCGATGGCGTCCAGGACCTTACGAATCGCTAAAATCGATCGCAGGAACTCGGCTCTATCTCGCAGTTGCCGTGAATAACGCAGCGACAGCACAACTTTTGAGAGAATATATGCACATAAACAACCATAGGGCACCAATCCCGCTCGCCATCCGACCCGGCTCGCAACGGCAGGCATTATTTCCAAATCGAGAAAGGTGATCCGTCTCTTTTCCGGATTTCGAGAAAGAGAACACTGCGACATGATGCTGGCAGCATTCGCGCCGCAGGGAGAAGATCATGTCGCCATCTCAAGCCAACGGCCTCAGCCTGCCCAAGGGCGTCGTCATCAAGGGCGCGCTCGGCCCGCGCTTCGACGAGATTCTGAGCCATGACGCGCTCGCCTTTGTCGCCGATCTGCAGCGCCGCTTCAACGAGACGCGCAAGCGCCTGCTGAGCCTGCGCGCCGAGCGCCAGAAGCGCTTCGATGCCGGCGAGACGCCGGATTTCCTGACCGAGACCCGCCATATCCGCGAGGGCGACTGGAAGATCGCGCCCATCCCCGCCGATCTGCTGGACCGCCGCGTCGAGATCACCGGCCCGGTCGACCGCAAGATGATCATCAACGCGCTGAACTCGGGCGCAAAAGTCTTCATGGCCGATTTCGAGGATGCCTCATCGCCGGTCTGGGCCAATATGATCGAAGGTCAGATCAACCTCAGGGATCGCTGGGCGAACAAGATCGACTTCACCGAACCGAGCACCGGCAAGGCCTACAAGCTCAAGGACAAGCCCGCCGTCCTGATCATCCGCCCGCGCGGCTGGCACCTGCCGGAAGCGCATATCGAGATCGACGGCGAAATCGCTTCGGGCTCCCTGGTCGATTTCGGGCTTTATGTCTTCCACAACGCCAAGGCTGCGCTGGCGGCGGGCTCCGGCCCCTATTTCTACCTGCCCAAGCTCGAGAGCCATCTCGAGGCGCGCCTCTGGAACGACGTTTTTGTCGCAGCCCAGAACGCGCTCGGCCTGAAGGTCGGAACGATCAAGGCCACCGTCCTGATCGAAACCCTGCCGGCCGCCTTCGAGATGGACGAGATCCTGTTCGAGCTGAAGGACCATATGGCCGGGCTGAACTGCGGCCGCTGGGACTACATCTTCTCCTTCATCAAGAAGCTCGCCCGCAACGCGGCTTACGTCCTGCCCGACCGCTCGCAGGTCGTGATGACAAAAGCCTTCCTGCGCGCCTATTCGCTGCTCCTGATCAAGACCTGCCATCGCCGTGGCGCCTTCGCCATGGGCGGCATGGCGGCTCAAATCCCGGTCAAGAACAATCCTGAGGCCAATGCTGCGGCCTTCGCCAAGGTCAAGGCCGACAAGGAGCGCGAGGCTGGCGACGGCCATGACGGCACCTGGGTCGCCCATCCCGACCTCGTCCCCGTCGCCATGGAGGTGTTCGACCGGCTGATGCCGCAGGCCAACCAGCTCGACAAGAAGCGCGAGGACGTCAGCGTGACCGCAAAGGATCTGCTCGAGGTCCATCAAGGCACGCGCACGGAAGAGGGTTTCCGCGAGAACATCCGCGTCGGCGTGCAATATCTCGAAGCCTGGCTGCGCGGCCGCGGCGCGGTGCCGATCTACAACATGATGGAAGACGCCGCGACCGCCGAGATCAGCCGCGCCCAGATCTGGCAGTTCGTGCAATACGGCGTCGAGGTCGATGGCGGCACGAAAGTCACCGCCGATCTGTTCAAGCGCTGCCTCACCGAAGAGATGGCGCGAGTGAAGGGCGAGCTCGGCGCAGAGACTTACGACAAGGGCCGCTTCCCCGAGGCGATCGCGCTGTTTTCCCAGCTCTCGCTCGCGCCGGAATTCGAGGAGTTCCTGACCGTCCCGGCTTACGGGAAGCTGTAAGGACTGCTGTCGGAAGATAAAAGCGCCGCCGCGAGGCGGCGCTTTTGCTTTGTCCACCAGGTGTCGATGATCGCCCCTGTCCGACAGGCTCGTCCTTCGCCTTGCCCCGTTCCCGCTAACTTCACTCCACCCGCGCCAGAACCTGCTCCAGATTTACAAAAAACTGCGGCCACCCGGCCTTGGCGCCCTGATAGGCCTGCACTTGATCAGGCCTGAAGCCCGACTGCTCCATGCGCAGATGCGTTCCGCCGGGCGTCGGAGTCAGCGTCCAGGTGACGACGCTCTCGAGGCCGTAAGCGCCCCAGCTATAGGACAGCGCCCTGTTCGGCTCCATAGCCAGGACCTGACAGTCGACGGCGCCCCAATCGGCGCGAAGGCTGAAACGATGGTCCATGACAGGTTTGAAGTCGTTCTTCATCAGCCACTCCGCGATCAAATGTGGCTGCGTGAGCGCGCGCCAGATTTTTTCCGGCGGATGAGAGAGCTCCCGTTCGACAACGACGGAGCGGGTCTCGGTCAATGTTTCGATCATTGGTCCATCCTCTTCAGCAGGTCTTCGAGATCGTCGAAACGGGCTTCCCAGAACCCGGCCATCTGGCTTGTCCAGTCGATCAGCGGGCTCAGGGCGCCGGGCTGCGCGCAATAATGGGTCTGGCGACCTTGATGGCGGTCACGCACCAGCCCGGCTTGCTTCAGCACCCCGAGATGTTTCGACACCGCCGGCTGCGAGACGCCGGCCCGGGCCGTCAAGGCCCCGACCGTCTGCTCGCCGTCACGGCACAGCCGCTCGAAGATGGCCCGCCGGGTCGGGTCGGCGAGCGTCCTGAAGAGCATGTCGTGGCTGTCCGGCATCGAATCCATAACTCTCTGGTTATTGTTCAGATCAATAACCAGAGAGTTATGGATGAGTCAACTGAGGGCGCAGGCGCAGCGATGGCCGGTCGCGACTTGGGTTCAAGACGTGTATGCTCGGGACGAGCCCGAGCATGACGGAGAGGGCGGAGGGTAAGGCGTAGACCGCCGGACCAGTGGCGCGATGGCCTTGCCGTCATTGCGAGCGCAGCGAAGCAATCGAGGAGGGCACGCTCTACGTCCTCTGGATTGCTTCGCTGCGCTCGCAATGACGATGGAGCGGCGGTCAGATCACAGCCCGAACATCAAACCGCGGCTGCCGGATCTCGCATTGGTGATCGCAAGCCAAGCGGCTCCGCTTGTCGCCCTCGGCTCCCCTCTCCTACTCTGACCGAAAGCAAGATCAGGCTCCGGGAGGGTTGCATATGCTTCACCGTCGCACGCTGCTTCAGGTCGCGGCCCTTGGCGGTCTGGCCTCCTCGCTCGACAGCCAGGGCGCAAAGGCCGAGGAACCTGCAATCTGGAGCGCCGAATACAGCGCCACAAAAGCGCCCGGCGTCGAGCTTGCGATCTATCGCAAGCGCGTCGGACCGCCGGGCGGCAAGCCATTGCCGGTGCTGTTCTTCGTACATGGCTCATCGGCTTCGGGCCGGCCGACATACGACCTGACCATTCCCGGGCGTGACGACATCTCAATGATGAATGTCGCGGCGCGCTGGGGCTATGACGTCTGGACCATGGACCATGAGGGCTATGGCAAATCCACGCGCACCTCCGGCAATTCCGACATCGCCAGCGGCGTCGCGGATCTGACCGTCGCAGGCGACCTGGTGCGCCGCGAAACCGGCCAGGAGCGCATGCATATGATGGGCGAAAGCTCCGGCGCGCTGCGGGTCGGCGCCTATGCGATGGCGCGGCCCGACCGCGTCGGGCGGCTGGTGCTGCAGGCCTTCACCTATACCGGCCAGGGCTCGGGCACGCTCAGCAAGCGGGCCGAGCAGGCCGAGTATTTCCGCAGCCATAACCGCCGCCCGCGCGATGCCGGCATGCTGGGCAGCATCTTCACCCGCGACAAGCCCGGCACCACCGACCAGGACGTGATCGACGCCTTCATCAAGGCCGAGCTGCCCTTTGGCGACAGTGTGCCGGCCGGCACCTATCTCGACATGACGGTCAATCTGCCGGTGGTCCATCCTGATCGGGTCACGGCTCCGGTGCTGATGATCAGCGGGCAATATGACGGCATCGCCTCGATGGACGACATCTGCGACTTCTTCAAGAAACTGCCCAATGGCGACAAGCAGCTCACCATCATCCCAGGTGCCGCGCATACGCTGGTCTCGAGCAAGCAGCGCTTCGCCTTCTGGCGTGTGATGAAATCCTGGCTGGAAGGCTAAGGCGCTTGGGGCCTTCCAAGGGGAAACGGATCATGCGGCATCTGCGGCTCTGCACCCTGCTTGCGGGTGCCCTTCTTGCAACCTCGCCCGCCCTGGCCGACACGCTGCAGCCAGCGCGTCGCATCGAGGCCACGAGCGACTTCGCCGGCAAGAAGCCCGGCAAAGCCGCCCATGACGTCAGCGGCATGGCCTGCATGCCGGCGCGCGACGGCAGGCAGCGCTGCCTGCTGATCAATGACGAGAGCACGGCTGCACAATTCGCGACGCTTCGTGACGGCGCCCTCACCCCCGGCGAGAGCCTGCCGCTGCTTGGCGAAGGGCCATCGCCGGCGACGCTCGGCGCTGCCCCAGCCGTAGCCTGTCCGGAACAGGGCAAGTTCCGCGACCTTGACGGCGAGAGCGTCGCTTTTGCCGCGCCCTATTTCTATGTCGCCGGCTCGCATGGTTGCTCGCGCCATTCCGGCCAGTTCCGACTTTCGGCCTTCCACCTCGCCCGCATCAAGGTCGACGCCAATGGCCGGGCTGAAGGTGCGCCCGAACTGACCTACCGCCTGAGCGACCTGCTGCGGCGGGCAGGCACGGCCGGTGGCTTTTTCGGCCGGGATCTGATGAGCGCCAATGGCACGAATGTCGAGGCCATCGCCGTTGCCGGAGACCGGCTCTGGGCCGGCTTGCGCGCGCCTTCACTCGACGGCAAGGCCTTCCTCATCGGCGCGAGCCTCGCTGATCTCTTCGCGGCCGGGCATCGGCCGGCGCAGGGCGAGCCCGGCCTCGTGGCGGTCCCGCTCGGCGGCCAGCGCGGCTTCCGCGATCTCGCAGCCCTTAGGGATGGCCGGCTGCTCGCCCTGGTCGGCCCGGCGCAGGAGCAGGATCTGGATTACGCGCTGATGCTCATCGACCCGGCGCGGCCCGAGGCGGCGCGGGAGCTGGGCAAGCTGCGCAACCGCGACAGCGCCAAGGCCGAGGCGCTGACGATCCTCTCCGAAACAGCCACGGGCCTCGACATCCTGATCGGCTATGACGGTCCCAGGAACGGCAAGTTCGAGGAATACCGCCTGCCCGCGCCCTGAAAGCCAGCGAATCGGCTAGACCGAGCGCATGACCGCTTTATCCTTCCTCGACCGCCTGTCATCGATCGTCGCGCGCTATCGCAGCGAGGTCGCCTCCCCGCGCGAGCATCTGGCGCTGCTGCGCTGGCAGATCGCGCGGGGCGATGCGCTCGACGAGCGCGCGACCATACCCGGACATCTCACCACCAGCGCGATCGTGCTTTCGCCCGACCACGCCCAGATATTGCTGATCGACCATGTCGCGATCGGCCGCTGGCTCCAGCCAGGCGGCCATTACGAGCCGGCTGAGGCCTTCCACCATTCAGCGGCGCGCGAGGCGGTCGAGGAGACCGGCATCCAGGGACTGGTGCTGCATCCCTGGCACCAGGGCGGCGACCTGCCCTTCGCCATCGACAGCCATGACGTGCCCGGCAAGCCCGCCCGCGGCGAGCCCGACCATGTCCATCACGACCTGCAATATCTCTTCCTCGCCGACCCGACGCTGGCGCTCGTCGCACAGGTGGAGGAGGTCCGTGCCGCGGCTTGGAAACCCATGGTGGAACTGGCCGCGATCGCGCCTCGGGTGCATGCCCGACTCGGCGATATGGCACCGCGCTGACGTCGTTCATGTTGCCGCAGCGCAACATTGCGTCGCATTGCGCAACCTGGCCGCCGCCGACTCTCGCGCTGCCTTTCCGGCTCAGGCATCCTGATTTTGCTGGATAATCGCGGAATCAGATATTGCAAATCATTCGCATTTGCATAAGGGTCTCTCATCTCAACCGGAACCCGCCCATGTCGTTCAGATCCCTCGCTCTCGCCTTGCTCGGCTCGGCCGCTGCTGCAACCGTCTCGCTGGCCGCCGATTTGCCCTCGCGCAAGGGCGCGCCGGCGATTCCGGCCACCTTGTCCGCCTGCAGTGAGAGCGAGGGCATCCCAACCGACGCCTTCGGCTTCACCACCGGCTCCGATGTCGCGGATAAGGGCTCCTTCGGCCCGAGTCTGACTTATGGCGGGGGCTTCGGTGCGCGCGCCGGTACGCTCAACAGCCACAGCGCCCAGCTCCAGGGCTCTTATGGCCTGCTGCCCTGCCTCGAGGTCGGCCCCTATCTGCTCGGCAACTACACCGACGCTTCCTTCGGCGGCGTCAACGCGGATTCGCGCAGCTACGGCGCTGGCGTCGAGATGAAATACAAGCTGCTCGGCCGCGACCTCCACGGCATCGGCCTGACCGTGGTGCTCGACCCCAGCGTCAACCGCACCGATCCCGACGGCGCCAGCCGCTTCACCGGCTACAACACCGGCATCCGGGTTTTTGCCGACAAGACGCTGATCCCCGGCAAGCTCTACGCCGCCCTCAACGTCTCGCACGACCTGACCTGGACGGGCCCCAGCCCCTATGGCCGCAGCTCGACGCTGACGCTGGGCGCCTCGCTCGCCTGGCAGGCCGTGGACGGCATCTATCTCAGCGGCGAAGTGCGCCATCAGCGCCGCTACAACGATCTCGGATTCGGCACCGAGGCCGGCTACGCGACTTTCGCAGGCCCCGGCGTCTACTGGCAGGCGACCAAGCAGCTTGCCCTCTCGGCCGCCTACAACATCCAGGTCGCCGGCAAGGCCAAGGGTCAGCCCGGCGATCTCGACCTGACCAATTTCAGCCAGCATCTGGTCAAGGTGAAAGCGTCTTACAGTTTCTGAGCGATCGAGCCATTTCCAGGCATGTCCTGAACGGCGGCCCCGGCAACGCGGCCGCCGTTTTGATTCTAAGTCCGCTGGGGCGGCATTGACACGCTCGCCAGCGACATATTAGCGTCCGCCCATTATACTCCACCCCAGTATCCGGATCGCATGCCGCATACACCCGAAGAGAAGAAGCGCGCCATCGCCCGGCTGCGCCGCATCAGAGGGCAGGCCGATGCGCTCGTGCTCGCGGTCGAGCGCGGCGATGAGTGCGGCGCGCTGCTCCAACAGCTCTCGGCGCTGCGCGGCGCGGCGACCGGGCTGATGGCCGAGGTTCTCGAAAGCCATCTGCGCGAAACCTTGCTGGGAAGAACGAGCGGGAAGACCGCGCCGCAAGCCGGCGAGGCGGAGATCGCACAGATCATGCGCGCCATCCGCCCCTATCTGAAATAACCGCAATAACCGCCAGAAGAAGGACACATCCGATGAAGACACGCGCCGCCGTCGCCTGGGAAGCGGGCAAGCCGCTGACCATCGAGACTATCGAGATCGGCGGCCCCAAGGCCGGCGAAGTGCTGGTCGAGGTCATGGCGACCGGCATCTGCCATACCGACGCCTACACGCTGTCGGGGCTGGATTCCGAGGGCAAGTTCCCGGCGATCCTCGGCCATGAGGGCGCCGGCATCGTGCGTGAGATCGGCGCGGGCGTGACCTCGCTGAAGCCCGGCGACCATGTCATCCCGCTCTACACGCCGGAATGCCGCAGCTGTAAATCCTGCCTGTCGCGCCGGACCAATCTCTGCACCTCGATCCGCGCCACCCAGGGCCAGGGCGTGATGCCGGACGGCACCTCGCGCTTCTCCTGCGATGGCGGCGAGGTCTTCCACTATATGGGCTGCTCGACCTTCGCGAACTTCACCGTGCTGCCCGAGATCGCCCTGGCGAAGGTCCGCGAGGACGCGCCCTTCGACAAGATCTGCTATATCGGCTGCGGCGTGACCACCGGCATCGGTGCGGTGATCTACACCGCGAAAGTCTGGCCGGGCGCGAATGTCGTGGTCTTCGGGCTGGGCGGCATCGGCCTCAACGTCATCCAGGGCGCGCGCATGGTCGGCGCCGACAAGATCATCGGCGTCGACATCAACCCGGCCAAGGTCGAGATGGCCAAGAAGTTCGGCATGACCGACTTCGTCAACCCCAGAGAGGTCGGCAACGACAAGGTCGTGCAGGCGATCGTCGATCTCACCGGCGGCGGCGCGGATTTCTCCTTCGACGCCACCGGCAACACGGATGTGATGCGGCAGGCATTGGAATGCTGCCATCGCGGCTGGGGCGAGTCGATCGTCATCGGCGTTGCCGAGGCCGGCAAGGAGATCGCCACCCGCCCGTTCCAGCTCGTCACCGGCCGTGTCTGGAAGGGCACGGCGTTCGGCGGCGCGCGCGGCCGCACCGATGTGCCGAAAATCGTCGACTGGTACATGGAGGGCAAGATCAACATCGACGACCTGATCACCCACAAGCTAAAGCTGGACGAGATCAACCACGGCTTCGACCTGATGCATGAAGGCAAGTCGATCAGGTCGGTCGTGGTGTACTGAGCGGCCGTTCTTTAGCCGCATCCATGACGCACTGAACCACCGCGTCATTCCGGGGCAGCGCCCTCGGGTCCGACCTTTGGTCGGCCCAAGGATAAACTCCGCGCTGAGCCCGGAACCCACGACTGGGTGCGACCCTTGGCGAACCGGGCGGGTACGTTTTCGCCCGCTCGTGGGTTCCGGGCGCTTCGCTCCGCGAAGCCCCGGAATGACAAAGGTCGTGCAACTGCGAAGGATACCCGATGGAACTCATCTCCTCCTCAAAGGCCTTTGGCGGCTCGCAGCGTGTCTATCGCCATGACAGCACGGTCTGCGCCTGCCCGATGACCTTCGCGATCTTCCTGCCCCAGCAGATCGAGGACGGGCCGGTGCCGGTGCTCTGGTATCTCTCAGGCCTGACCTGCTCGCACCAGAACGTCATGGACAAGGGCGAGTACCGCGCCGCCGCAGCAGCCAACGGCGTCGCCATCATCTGCCCTGACACCTCACCGCGCGGTGAGGGCATTCCCGACGAGCCGGACAACTGGCAATTCGGCTCCGGCGCCGGCTTCTATCTCGATGCGACGCAAGAGCCTTATGCAAAGAATTATCGCATGGAGAGCTACATCCGCGACGAATTGCCGGCGCTGGTCTCCCAGCATTTTCCGCTCGACATGGGCCGCCAGGGCATCTTTGGCCATTCGATGGGCGGCCATGGCGCGATCACGCTCGCACTCAAGAATCCGCTGCGTTACACCTCCGTCTCGGCCTTCGCGCCGATCACCCAGCCTTCGACCGCCGGCTGGTCGCGGCCCGCTTTCGAGAAATATCTCGGGCCGGACGAGACGACATGGCGTCCTTACGACTCCACCGCATTGATCGCAGACGGGCATCGCCTCAAGGACCTCCTGGTCGACCAGGGCACCGCCGACGGCTTCCTGCAGGAGGGGCTGCGGCCCTGGCTCCTGGAACTTGCCTGCGTCCAGGCCGAGATCCCGCTCGAACTGACGATGCGCGAGAGCTACGACCACTCCTACAACTTCGTCTCGACCTTCATGGCCCAGCATATCGGCTGGCATGCGCGGCGCCTGCTGCCCGACTGAGCCATCCGGCTGCGGAACGGGCAGCCCTCGCACGCGTTGAATCTCCAGGTCGAAATCCGGCCCAGGGGAAATCGCCATGCCGTCTCGTGTCGCAGCGCTAACCGATCGCTCGCTTTTCACCCGCCTGTCCCAGGCGACGGCGCATTGGGCGGGCAGGCCGCAGACCTTCGTCGTCGCCGTCGCGGTGATCGTCCTCTGGGGCCTGTCGGGCCCCTTCTTCGGCTTCAACGACACCTGGCAACTGGTGATCAACACCTCGACGACCATCGTCACCTTCCTGATGGTCTTCATCATCCAGAACAGCCAGAACCGCGACAGCGCCGCCATGCAGATCAAGCTCGACGAACTGATCGTGCGGCTTGAAGGCGCGCGCGAGGAGCTGCTCGATCTGGAAGAGCTCGACGAGGAGAAACTCGAGGCGATCCGCCAGGAATTCGAGAAACGCGCCGGCAAGGCGCGCGATGGCAAGCCAGCCTGAAGCCGTCTCGAGATGCGGCAGATGGTCAGCCAATAGGAGGCCAATTCGAACTGTCGGCGATCAAGCGCGATCCGGTACCGGAGTTGCTCAGGCGCCACACGCGCAGTCTTCCTACACATTCCACATCGGTGACGGCATTCGCTGGCAATTGCCTGCCTATGGTCCGCTTCCGATCGCGATGAGTCATGCCGATGCCGTCCGCCACGCTCGCGCCGATCGACAGCCACCTCTTCCTCGCTCACCTCTTTTCCAAGCAGTCTTGGCGCCCGTCAAATGCGGGGCAGCCGTTCCGCTGCGCCGCAGCCCCCCTTGGTGCCTGCGAGGCAGGTTTGTCACATGGCAAGACTGTCACATGGCGATCGTGCCGAGGCTGCGCGCGGGATAGCGCAGCGTCATGTCGAACGGGTTGAGCCGGGCCGCAAGCGCTGCCGCTTCGACTCGCAGCATGGCGACGATGTTCGGCAGGCGCTCTTCGCGCAGCCGTTCCGCCAGCGTGCCGATGCTGAGCGCGGCGACGGCGCGGCCCTCGGGATCGAGGATCGGCACGGCGACGCCCGCCATGCCTGGGATCAGGCCCTTGTTGAGATTGACCCAACCCTGTGCCCGGGTCGTGTCGAGCGCGCTACGCAGCGCCGCCTCGTCGAGATAGCCGAGATCGAGCAGGCGGGGCATGTTGAAGCGGATCACCGCCTCCCGCTCGGCCTCGGGCAGATGCGCCAGCATGGCGAGGCTGCCTTGGCCGAGGCCGAGCGGTACCTTGCCGCCGATGTCGCCGGTGAAGGTGCGGATCGGGAAGGGTCCCTCGATCCGGTCCAGGCAGATCGCGTCATAGCCATTGCGCACCAGCAGGAAGACGGTGTCGCTCAAGGTCGCCGACAAGCGCAGCAACGCCGGGCGCGCCAGATCGCGCAGGCCTCCGGCCTGACCCGCCCGCGCCGCCAGCACGAAGAAGTCGAGCCCGAGCCGATAGCGCTTGCCGCCCGCTGCCTGCTCGACGAAACCCTCCGCCATCAGGTCGCGTAAGGCGCGATGAGCCGTCGGCTGGCCGCAGCCGGCTGTCAGGGCGATGTCTTTCAGCCGCATGCCGGCGGCATCGCCCGCCGCGATGACGCGGAGCAGGGCCAGGGCCCGACGCAAGCTAGATTGGGGCCCGGCAGTTTCAGCGATATCGACAGCACCACTCATGACATCACGATAAAATTCTATATAGCGAAATTATGACAATAAAAATTTTGTCATGTGGAATTCGCCGTTGACCCATCTCGATGGTGGCGCTTTCCTCGCTGCACCGCAGTCCGGTGGGCTGATCCGAGGTCGATTGCGTGCTTTCCGCTCGAGATGCCGATGGGTTTTCCGAGGCTGTCATCGCCGAGCCTTGTCGATGATGACGCACGCGTCGCCTTTGGCCTCGACGCCTTTCCCGTCGGATTGCTGTGAGCGGCGCAGATGCCGCTGCTCCGTCGCCTCGCACGCAAGGATCATGCGGCCATCGCATTGCTGCTCGACGGGCAGGCGCGCGAGGTCAGGGCCGGCGACACGCCTTCGGCTTCGTCGGCACGGGCTTCCAGATCGCGCCCGGCGTCGACGAGGTCCTGGCCGAACTCATCCGCGACGGCGAAAGCCCAACGCCGATCGAGGTCTTCTCCATCAGCCGTTTTACTCGCGAGCCGCAGCGCGGTGTCCCTCCAGCAGGAAGACCAATGTCATGACCGATATCGCGCTCGCGCCTCCCGTTGCTCTGACCCAGACCGAGCGTGACCGCGCGATTCGGCGCACTGTCCTCGCCGGCTCGATCGGGGCAGTGTTCGAATGGTACGACCTCGTCATCTACGCGATGTTCGTGCCGGTCTTCGCCAAGCTGTTCTTCCCGACTGCCGACCCAACGGTGGGCATCCTGCTCGGGCTGGGCACCTTCGCCTCGGCCTGGCTGGTGCGCCCGCTCGGGGCCATGGTCATCGGCGCCTATGCCGACAAGGCGGGCCGCAAGCCCGCCATGGTGCTCTCGGCCCTGCTGATGATGGTCGGCACGGGCGTGACCGCGATCCTCCCGACCTATGCCACCATCGGCCTGGCCGCTCCGGTTCTGCTGATCCTGGCGCGAATGGTGCAGGGCTTCTCGGCTGGCGGCGAGTTCGGCAGCGTAACCGCGCTGATGGCCGAGCAGGACCCCAAGCGAGCCGGCTTCTATGCCTCGATCCAGTGGGCTTGTTCGGGCTTCTCGGTGCTTCTGGCCTCACTTTCGGCGTATGCGGTCAACACGCTTCTGACGCCCGAGCAGGTGCTGGCCTGGGGCTGGCGCATCCCGTTCATCGTCGGCGTGATGATCGGCCCGGTCGCCTGGTACATCCGCAAGCGCGCGCAGGAGAGCCCGCTCTTCGCCACGACCGAGCACGCCAAGAATCCGCTGCGGGAGATCGCCGCTCATGACAAGCGCATCGTGCTGATCGGCGCGGGCGTGGTCGCGGCCGGAGCCGCCGGCAGCTTCATGAACCAATACATGCCGACCTTCGCCATCACCACGCTGAAGCTCACCACCGAGCAGGCGCTGATCGGCACGATGGTCGCAGGCCTGATCAACACGGTCATGCCGGTGATGTTCGGACATCTCTCCGATAAGGTTGGCCGTATCCCGGTGATGCTGGTCTTCGCCGTCATCGGCCTGCTGATGACCTACCCGCTGTTCATCTGGCTGGTGCAGGAGCCGACGCTTGCCAAGCTTGTCACCATCCAGGCGCTGCTCGCCTTCGTGATGTATTCCGGCTATTTCGCGACCGCACCGGCCCTGCTCTCGGATCTCTTCCAGGTCCGGCGGCGGACGACGGGCATTTCGTTGAGCTATGTGCTGGGCCAGCTTCTGTTCGGCGGCGTCACGCCGCTGGTCGCCGCCGCACTCGTCGCCCAGACCGGCGACCGCACCAGCCCCGGCATTTATCTGACGGCAATCATCATGCTGAGCATCATCAGCCTGTGGTTCTGCCGCCGGCTCGGCGTGCGCTAGATTTCGAGCTGTCGAACGATCCAATGGATCGGAAACGCTCTGGACGAGGGCGCCGCTCGCTCGCTATCCTTGCATCATAGCGAGACGGCGCCTCAGTGCGGAGAGAGCGGATGCGCTGGTCGGCTGGCCTCAGGATCACCCTCGCCTCGCTCGCTCTGGCAACGGCGACCATCGAGCTATCGGCACAGCAGCCCGCCAGTCGCCGACCTGTGCTGACCGACGTCCAGGACGTCGCGACCTTGCGGCAGATCGAAGCCGCGGGCTTTTCGCTCGGCGCGATCCTCGGACAGGCGCAGGCCTCCTCGACCGCTGATCTCACGCGCGCCAGCGCAGCCTTCCGCATCATCGCGAGCCATGTCCGCGACGACGT
This sequence comes from Allobosea psychrotolerans, assembly GCF_002917105.1. Lineage (GTDB taxonomy): Bacteria > Pseudomonadota > Alphaproteobacteria > Rhizobiales > Beijerinckiaceae > Allobosea > Allobosea psychrotolerans. The sequence goes on along the minus strand of NZ_PQFZ01000001.1, from coordinate 22,954 downwards.
CTCGGGCCTGCGCGCCGAGATGGCCGCCAATGGACGCAAGCTGTTCGAAGTCACCGACGGCAATGTCGGCCGCGTCATCGATCTCGGCTGGCTGAATTCGCCGATCGCGCAGTTCCGGCTGAGCGCCGTCGTCAACCGGCTCGACCGGCGCGATTTCGCCAGCCTGGGCGGCGAGACCGGCTGCGGCGAGGTTCGGCTGATCTATCGCCTCGCCTACGCGTTCGAGGATAGGCAGCTGAAGCGCCAGCTCGCCTCGCGCCTGCCTTTCACGCTGAACGCCGTCTTCACGACCGCCGCTTTGCCCGGCGAGACCTGCAACGATACGGCCGCGCTCTGGCTGTCCCAGCAGGCGAACACGGAGACTGCCGTGAGCGCCAAGGCGATCATCGACGGCCCCCTCGCGCGGGCCCGGCTGAGCCTGAAACAGGTCGAGATCAATGCGCAGATCGTGCGCTTTCCCTCCGGCATGGAAACGCAATTCGGCGGTCAGGCCGCCTATCTGCTGCGGGTCTTCGCCGCCGCGAGACAGGATAGCGCCCTGACGCTCTCGCCTAAGCCGCTCGAGAACACCCCCGACATTCCTCGCCTGAAAGCCGACGCCGCCCTACGCAAGGACCTCGTCGACTATGTCCGGGACCATGTTCCGGCGATCGACCAGGGCGTCTACCTGCTGCCGACCCGCTTTCTGGCAACGAAGGCGATCTCGTACTCGACCTTCGGCAGTGCCCGCCTTGCCAACCACCCCTTCACCGAAATCCTGCCGGTCGGCGCGCTGGCCGGCCTGGATCTGGGCGCGACACGCCTGGTCCGCACGGCGCGCGGCGTCATCGAGCGCTTGGACAACGGCACCTGCATGGGCTGCCATCAGGCCAATGCGACGGCCGGCTTCCATATGTTTGGGCTCGACGATGCGACCACATCGCCATTGAACCGGATCAAGACCGGTGTCTCCCCGCATTTCCACGCCGAGACCATCCGCCGCGCGGCCTATATCGAGGCGATGGCGGCAGGCCGCGAACCCGACCGCTATCGTCCGCTCTCCTTCGCGCCGCCCGCCAGCTGGCAGCCCGGCACGCCGTTCAGCTATCGCACTGCCGGACTGACGATGCCGTGCCTCACCGATACAGCCCGCCCGGCCTTCGGCGAGAACTGGACCTGCGGCAGCGGCTCGACCTGCAAGGCGATCATCGCCAACCCGTCCGTCGGCACCGAGCTCGGCCAATGCCTGAAGCTGGAGGAGGCTCGCAATTTTTCAGGCCAGCCCTGCCTCTCCGGCGCAATCACGACGGTCATCGGCAAGCCCTATCTCGACTCCTACAAGCTGACCGGACAGTTCGGCGCCTTCGCCAGGACCTTCTCTCGGGACAGCTTCAATTGCCGGCCGGCCAAGATCGGCGTGCCCGGCGGCATGGCCTATCGCCAATGCAACGCCGCCGACAAGAATTTCGCAGGCTTTACGGGCGGCAGGACGCCCGACGAGATTTGCGGCCTCGCCGGCGGCAAGGCCTTCGACGACTGCGTCGCGACCAATAATTTCGACGCCTGCCTCGCCCAATCCGTCACGCGCGGCAATCGCGGCACCTGCAGCGCGACGCGCTTCTGCCGTGAGGATTACATGTGCCAGGCGATGCCCGACGATGTCCCCGGCGCGGCCGATAGGGTCAAGGATTACGGCTTCTGTTCGCCGACCTATTTCCTCTTCCAGATGCGCATCGACGGGCACCCGAACCCGCGGGCGCCGCGACCCTAGAGCCTTGCGCGAAGAAGCGGGTACCGGTTCTTCGCTGGAGCAATGCCCTGAACTCCATCAGGACGCCGTCACACCACCGCCGTCAGCCCGCCATCGACCATCAGGAGGTGGCCGTTGACATAGTCCGACGCGGCCGAGGACAGGAAGATCGCGGCGCCCACCAGCTCCTTCGTCTCCCCCCAGCGGCCGGCCGGCGTGCGGCTGCTCACCCAGGCCGAGAACGCCTCGTCGGCGATCAGCGCCTTGTTGATCTCGGTGGTGAAATAGCCCGGCCCGATCGCGTTGGCCTGGATGTTGTGCTTGCCGAGCTCGGCGGCCAGGCCCCGCGTCATCATCTTCACCGCCCCCTTGGAGGCGGTGTAGGGAATGATCGTGGCGCGGCCGAGCTCGCTCATCACCGAGCCGATGCTGATGATCTTGCCGCGCTTGCGCGGGACCATGCGCTTGGTCACGGCTTGCGTGACGTAGAACACCGAATGCAGGTTCGTCGCCATGACCTCGTGCCAGCCCTCGACCGGGAACTCGGTGAAGGGGGCGCGCTTCTGCATGCCGGCATTGTTGATCAGGATGTCGATCGGCCCGATCTCGGCCTCGATCGTCGCGACGCCGGCTTCGACAGTCGCCTGATCCGTGACGTCGAAGGCGGCGACCGAGACCTTGCGGCCGGCAGCCGAGATCGTCTTAGCCGCCGCTTCCAGCTTGGCCTTGTCGCGGCCGTTGAGCACGACATGCGCGCCGGCTTCCGACAAACCCTCTGCAAGCGCCAGTCCGATACCCTGGCCGGAGCCGGTGATCAGGGCGATCTTGCCCGCGAGGCTGAACAGCGAAAGCGACATCGGTGGATCTCCGGTTGCGGCGCGTCTGACCTGCGCAGTTTGCGTTTGCCAGCGCGGGCCCGATTTCGGTAAGCATCTTTCAATCGATTAGACAATCGTAAGCTGGGCCGAGATCGCCAAGTCTCGCATATCCCCAAGTCCTGCGCCGGGAGAACGCCATGCGCGCCGTCGTCATCCATGCCGAGAAGGATCTGCGCGTCGAGGAAACGACAGCGCCGGCGCTCGGGCCGCTCGACGTCCGCGTGCGCATCGAGGCCGGCGGCATCTGCGGCTCCGACCTGCACTATTACCTGCATGGCGGTTTCGGCACGATCCGCATCAGGGAACCGATGATCCTGGGCCATGAGATCGCCGGCACGGTCGAGGCCGTGGGCGGCGAGGTTTCGCGCGTCAAGCCCGGCGACCGCGTCGCGGTCAATCCCAGCCGCGCCTGCGGGCGCTGCCGCTATTGCCAGATGGGTCAGCAGCAACACTGCACCGACATGCTGTTCTACGGCTCGGCGATGCGCTTTCCCCATGTCCAGGGCGGGTTCCGCGACATCCTCGTCGTCGAGGAGCGCCAGGCGGTAAAGGTCGCAGCAGGCGTCAGCGCGGCCATGGCCGCCTTCGCCGAGCCTCTCTCGGTCTGCCTGCATGCCGCCAAGCGTGCCGGCCCGTTGCTCGGCAAGCGCGTGCTGGTGACGGGCTCGGGCCCGATCGGCGTTCTGGCTGTGGTTGCGGCCAAGGCGGCGGGAGCCTCCGAGATCGTCGCGACCGATGTGGTCGATGGCCCCTTGCCGACAGCGCTGAAGATGGGCGCGACCGCCGCAATCAACGTCATGGCTGAGCCGGAGCGGCTGAAGGTGGAATACTGTGCGCAGAAGGGCGCCTTCGACGTGATGTTCGAGGCCTCCGGCAATCAGCACGCGCTGACGGGCGCCTTCGACGTGGTGCGCTCGGGCGGCACCATCGTGCAGATCGGCGTCGGCGGCAATTTCACCTTGCCGATGAATGTGCTCGTCGCCAAGGAGTTCGATCTGCGCGGCTCCTTCCGCTTCCATGAGGAGTTCGACTGGGCGGTGGCGATGATCGGCTCAGGCCACATCGACCTCTCGCCGCTGCTGACGGCCTCGATCCCGGTCGAACGCGCGATCGAGGCTTTCGATCTCGCCGCCGACAAGTCGAAGGCGATGAAGGTGCAACTCGCCTTCGGCTGATCAGCCGAGCCGCAGAGTCGGCCTTCCGGGCCGCCCATGGCGGGCTGCATCGTAGATGGCGAAGGTGCCACGCCCGTCATGTTTTGCCGCGTAGAGGGCGGCATCGGCCTGCGCGGCCGCCGCCTGAAAACTCTGGCTGGAAGAGACGAGGCAGGCTCCGACGCTGACGGTCATCGCGATCTCGGTTCCGTCGGCCAGGCGTACCGGCTCCCGCGCAACGACGCTCACCAGCTTCGACGCGATGCTCGACAATGCACCGAGATCGCATTCCGCGATGAGCAGGAAGAACTCGTCCCCGCCCCAGCGCGCGCAGATGTCGTAACTGCGCAGCACGGCCGATAGCCTCCCGACAATCTCGATGATCGCCTTGTCGCCTGCCTGATGACCATGCTTGTCGTTGATCGACTTGAACAGATCCAGATCGACCAGCACGAGACCCGATTGCCGCCCCGTCCTGCCTGCGCGATTCTGTTCGCGTGCGAACGCATCCTCGAAACCACGTCGGTTGAGCACGCCCGTCAGCGGATCGGCATGGGCCAGCCGCTCCAATGTCTCGGTGCGCTCGCGCACCATCGCCTCGAGACGGTCGGTATTGTCGCCGACGGCCCGCGCCATCTCGTCGAGCGCGCGCGACAGGCGGCCGATCTCGTCTTGCGCAGTGTCGGCCGCCACCGCCGTGAAAGCCCCGCCCCTGACATTGTTGACCGAGGTCTCGACCCGGGCCAGCCGGTCGAGCACGCTGCGCTTGAACAGATAGGTCATCAGCGCCGCCGCGACGAGCAGGATCGCGGCCAGCAACACCGCGATCGGCGCGAAGAGGCGTCGGTCGATGATCGCGTCGACATCCATCAGCGTGATGTTGAACCAGCCGAGACGGTCGAGATACCCGACGCCAACCAGCGTCTTGTGCCCGTCCACGCGCATGAAGCGCGACTGTACCAGCGCATCCCCGCGTGAAACCTGCGCCATCATCAGCGACAGCGCGGCGCGGTCCTCCTCGTCATCCAGCAGCAGGAACACCGTCTTCTTGGCCTTGAGATCCTTGGTCAGGCTGTGGAAGTCGACGAGGCGCGGGTCGCGATGCGCCTGCACCGCGCCGTTGCGGTCGACGAACATGCTCTGCACGCCGGTCTGCGGGATATCGACGACCTCACGGATGAACTGGCTCAGGTCCACGCCGGTCCCGATGATGCCGAGCACATGCTCGCCCTGGCGGATGACGCAGTTTATCCAGACCTTGGTGACTTGCAGATTGTCATCATGGTCGACATTGAGATGACAGCCCGAACCAAGCGCCTCCGTCTTGTAGTACCAGCCGTCGCGCGGGTTTTCGCGCGAGAGCGTGTAGCGCTTGCGGTCGTTCTGATAGCTGTTGTCCTTGTCGTTGAAGTAATAATTCCCCGACCTGCCGATCACCATGAAATAGCTCTTGTCCTTGAAGGACAGCCGGTAGTGCTCGAGCTCGGCAAGGCCGCGCTGCGCCTTGGCCGGATCGCCCTCGTCCTGCGCCCATGCAAGAATTGCGGGTGAACGCGCGACGGTTTCCGCCAGCGAGACCTCCCGCATCAGCGATTCCAGCCCGCGATAGCGATCGAACAGGATCTGCTTCTCGGCGAAAAGCGTGCCGAGCTTCACCACGGTGAGGTTGACGATCCAGGAAAAGGCGATCGCGGAGGGAACGGCGACAGCCAGCAGCGCCATCAAGGTCAGGACCAGGACCCGGCCCTTCAAGCTCGACAGGAAGAAGAGGCGGACACGATTGGCGTGCATCGTGAGCATGGTCTCCGGCTTGCTCCCTGCTGGAGAAGCAAGACAACAGACCAAGCTGATTCGGCAACAATTCCGCCCGCTACTCCGGCATGACGTAAAGGCGCGACCGGTATCCGTCAGCGCCGGATGATTTCAGATGGAATCACGGGGTGATCCCGTCTGGCATCCTGCTCTAGAACAGCCCTTCGATCTGCCCGTTCGCATCGATATGGATGCGCTCGGCTGCGGGCTCACGGGGCAGGCCGGGCATCGTCATGATGTCTCCGCAGATCGCGACGACGAAGCCTGCACCGGCCGAGAGCCTGAGCTCGCGCACCGGCACCATATGGCCGGAGGGCGCGCCGCGCAGCGTCGGGTCGGCCGAGAAGGAATACTGCGTCTTCGCCACGCAGACCGGCAGCGCCCCGTGTCCGGCGCCCTCCAGCTCGGCAAAGCGCGCGCGCACCTTGGCGTCGGCGACGAGCCCGGCGGCGCCATAAATCTCGCGCGCGACCGTCTCGAGCTTGTCCCAGAGCGGCATGACATCGGGATAGAGCGGAGCGAAATCGGCCTCGCCCCCCTCCGCCAATGCCACGACCTTGTTCGCCAGCTCCTCGGTGCCGGCTCCGCCTTCCGCCCAGTGGCGGCAGATCACCGCCTCGACGCCAAGATGGTTGCGGCAGAAGCTGCGGATCAGGTCATGCTCGGCCGCCGTGTCGCTGGTGAAGTTATTGATCGCCACGATCGGCGGCACGCCGAATTTACGGATGTTCTCGACATGCCGCGCCAGATTGGCGAGCCCCGCCTCCAGCGCTGCGAGATCCTCCCTGGCCAGGCTGTCCTTGGCCAGGCCGCCATGCATCTTCAAGGCGCGCACGGTCGCCACCACGACGGCAGCTGCAGGCTTGAGACCGGCCTTGCGGCATTTGATGTCGAAGAACTTCTCGGCCCCGAGATCGGCGCCGAAGCCGGCTTCCGTTACGACATAATCGGCGAGCTTGAGCGCAGCCCGCGTTGCGATCACCGAATTGCAGCCATGGGCGATATTGGCGAAGGGGCCGCCATGGACGAAGGCCGGCGTGCCCTCCAGCGTCTGCACCAGATTGGGCATCACGGCATCCTTGAGCAGCACGCTCATTGCGCCTGTCGCCTTGAGCTCGGCTGCCGTGACCGGGCGCTTGTCGCGCGTGCGGCCAATCACGATCCGGCCAAGCCGTTCCTCCAGATCAGGCAGATCCTTCGCCAGACAGAAGATCGCCATCACCTCGGAGGCGACGGTGATGTCGAAGCCGTCCTCGCGCGGAAAGCCGTTGCTGGCCCCGCCGAGCGAGGAGACCGTCGAGCGCAAGGCCCGGTCGTTCATGTCCATCACCCGCCGCCAGGCGATGTAGCGGGTGTCGAGCCCGAGCGCGTTGCCCCAATAGACATGATTGTCGATCATCGCCGCGAGCAGGTTGTGCGCGCTGGTGATGGCGTGGAAATCGCCGGTGAAGTGCAGGTTGATCTGCTCCATCGGCACGACCTGGGCATAGCCGCCGCCAGCAGCGCCGCCCTTCACCCCGAAGCAGGGGCCCAGCGAAGGTTCACGCAGCGCGATCATGGTGTTCCGGCCGATGCGCGAAAGCCCGTCGCCGAGTCCCACCGTCGTCGTCGTCTTGCCCTCGCCCGCCGGCGTCGGGCTGATCGCCGTGACCAGGATCAGCTTGCCATCGGGCTTGCTCGCGAAATCGGGAATGGCTGATGTATCGACCTTGGCGATGAACTTGCCGTAGGGGTTGAGCGCCTCCTGGGGAATGCCGGCTCTGTCGGCGATGGCTGCGATCGGCTTCAGCCTCGCCGCGCGCGCAATTTCGATATCGGTCGGCATTCCATCCTCATGGCAGCGCGCCGGAGCCTGAAGCGGCGGGCGCGGAATCGTCGCTGCGACACTGCCGCGAAACCCGCCGCGCTGCCACTGCTTTCCTGCAAGTCAGGGGCGCCGTCGAGCGCAGCGGAGTTGAGAAAAACGCAGACAAGCAGGCGCCGGCTTTCGGCCGCCTTGATGAGCTAGACGACGAACTCCAACCGGAGCCGACATCATGATCAGCAGACGCGATCTCGTTGCAGCCAGCCTCTCCGCGGCCGGGTTCGCCGCTTTGGCATTGCCGCGCCTTGCCATGGCGCAAGAGGCCGAATTGCCGCTCACGCCCGCCTGCGGCGCGCCGGCCGCAGCGACGAAACGGCAGACGGAGGGACCTTATTTTGTCCCCTCATCCCCGTTGAAGCGCGATCTGCGCGGGGACGGCCCCGGCGACATCCTGGCCTTGTCCGGCTTCGTCCTGACCCGGCAATGCCGCCCCTTCAGCGGGGCGCTGGTCGATCTCTGGCACGCCAATGACAGCGGCGACTACGACAATTCCGGCTTCCGCTTTCGCGGCCATCAGTTCACCGACGAGCAGGGGCGCTACCAGTTCATCACGCGCATTCCGGGACTCTATCCGGGCCGGACGCGGCATTTCCATGTCAAGCTGCGTGCCGGCACCGGCCCCGTACTGACGACGCAACTCTATTTCCCAGACGAGCCCGCCAATGCCGGGGACGGCATCTACGACAAGTCGCTCCTGATGCAGATCCGCGCAGCCGAGGGCGGAAAGCTGGGCCGCTTCGATTTCGTACTCGCGGCCTGACGCGGAGGATCCGCCGGGCCGCAGTTGCTCAGGAAGCGGCTTGGCTCAGAAAGCGCGTTGGCTCACGCCACCAGATGCGCGTTCTGCGGAAACAGGAATTTGCGCGCCTCGTCGTCGAACTCGGTCTTGAAGGCGAACTTGTCCTTCAGCGCCGTAGCGCGCTGGGCCGCCGGGCGCGCCGAGATCTCGTCGAGATGGCGCTTGACGTTTGGCAGCTTGCCAAAGGCTTCGTCGCCAAGCGCGAACTGCGCCCGCGTCGCCCAGCCCCAGACCGACATGTCGATCAGCGTATAGGCGTCGCCCAGCATGTAGCGATGCTTGCCAAGCTGTGCGTCGAGGATGCCCCAATGCCGCTCGGCCTCGCGGGCATAGCGGTTGATCGCATAGGGAATTTTTTCCGGCGCGAATCGGCTGAAATGCACCGCCTGGCCGCAATAGGGGCCGATGCCGGTCGCCACGAACATCAGCCAGGACAGCATCTCGCCGCGCGCCTTCGGCGTGTTCTCCGGCAGGAACTGGCCGGTCTTCTCGGCGAGGTAGAGCAGGATCGCATTGCTGTCGAAAATGGCGACATCGCCATCGGTCAATGCCGGCGTCTTGGCGTTGGGGTTGATCGCCAGGAATTCCGGCTTGAACTGCTCGCCCTTGCGGGTGTCGACCGGCACGAGTTCATAGGGCAGACCGGCCTCTTCCAGGAACAGGGCGATCTTCGCGGGATTCGGCGAGGGGTGATAATAGAACTGGATCACGCATCATCTCCTTGGCTGAGGGTCCCCATGCGCCCGCTCTTGAAGGGGCGTCGAGAACAGCGCGCAGCATAGGCGGCTGTCAGCCTCTCCGCCCATCAAGAATGCGTAGACTCCCTTGATGCATCAAGCGCAGGCGCGCGCCGCCTCGCTCGCGACACCTGGTCGTGCTATCGCCCTCCCCTGCTCCGAAACCACGCCTGAAGGACAGCCCATGCCCAAACGCCCCGTGATGCTGATGATCCTCGATGGCTGGGGCTGCCGCGGGGAGGGTGAGAACAACGCCGTCCGCCTCGCCAACACGCCGAATTTCGACAGGCTCTGGGCCGCCTCCCCGCACGCCACCCTCAAGACCTCGGGCCTCGATGTCGGCCTGCCCAGCGGCCAGATGGGCAACTCGGAGGTCGGCCACCTCAATCTCGGCGCCGGTCGCGTGGTGATGCAGGACCTGCCGCGCATCAACCAGGCGATCACGGACGGCTCGATCGCACGCGCCCTCGACGGCACGGGCCTGATCGCGGCGCTGAAGGCCAGCGGCGGTGCTTGCCATCTGCTCGGGCTGGTCTCGCCCGGCGGCGTCCATGCGCATCAGGACCACGCCGTCGCGCTGGCGCAAATCCTGGTCGGGCATGGTATCCCGGTTCGCGTCCATATCTTCACGGACGGCCGCGACACCCCTCCGCAATCGGCTGCCGACTATGTCGCAGCCTTCAGCGCCGCGCTGCCGCCGCAGGCCGTGATCGCGACGCTCTCGGGCCGCTATTTCGCGATGGACCGCGACAACCGCTGGGAACGGGTCGAGCAGGCCTGGCGCGCCACGGTCCTCGGCGAGGGCCAAGCCTTCGCCGATGCGCAGGCCGCCATCGCCAGCGCCTATGCGCAAGGCACGACCGACGAGTTCATCAAGCCTGCCGTGATCGCAGGCTATAGCGGCATGCAGGACGGAGACGGGCTGCTCAGCTTCAATTTTCGCTCGGACCGGATTCGCGAGATTCTCGGGGCGGTGCTTCAGCCCGAATTCACGGGCTTCGCGCGCCCGCGCCGCCCCGTGCTCGTCAAGGCTGTCAGCATGACCTCCTACAGCGCGGAGCTCGACCCGCTGATGCCGGCGCTATTCGCCCCGCAGACGCTCGCCAACGGCCTCGGCGAGACGATCGCCAGGGCCGGGATGACACAGATCCGCATGGCCGAGACCGAGAAATACCCGCATGTCACCTATTTCTTCAATGGCGGCGAGGAAACGCCCTATCCGGGCGAGGACCGCGTCATGGTGCCCTCCCCCAAGGTCGCGACCTATGATTTGCAGCCCGAGATGTCGGCGCCGGAACTGACTCAGCGGGCGGTCGAGGCGATCCAGTCCGGCGCTTATGATCTTGTCGTGCTGAACTTCGCCAACCCCGACATGGTCGGCCATACCGGCGTGCTCTCAGCCGCGATCAAGGCCGTCGAGACGGTGGATGCCGGCCTCGGCCGCATCGCCGACGCGATCATGGCAGCAGGCGGTTCGCTCATCGTCACCGCCGATCATGGCAATTGCGAATTGATGGTCGATCCGGTGACAGGGGAGCCGCATACCGCCCACACCACCAATCCCGTGCCGATCATGCTGGTCGGCGGCGGCGCGATGGCCCTGGCCGAAGGCCGCCTCGCCGATATCGCCCCGACGCTGCTTGCCCTGATCGGCCTGCCGCAGCCGGCCGAGATGACGGGCCGCTCGCTGCTGCGCTAGATCACGTCGCATCGCGCAATGCGCTGACGGCGGGAGCCCGAAACAAAAACGGCGCGGACCGGAGGTCCGCGCCGCCACAATGCGGGATTTTGCCGGCTCTCAGTATTTGCGCACGGTCGGCTGCGCATAGGCCACCGGACGCTCGACCGGGCCGCAGCAATCCGATTCGCCGAAATTCCAGCGCATGCCGATCCGGAAATCGTGGCTGTCGATGTCCTTGGCCTTGAGCGGCGCATAGCTCTCGGCGAGGAAGGCGTTGTTGATCGAGCCGGAGCGGGCATCGCCGAGATTGAGGTAGCGATAGCCGATTTCGAGGGTGAGGTTCTTGTTCACCTCGTAGCCGACGCCGGCCATCAGCGCCCAGGCAAGGCCCGATTTGGTGCCGCTGGCCGCCGTGCCGAGCGTCGGCGAAATGCCGACGATGCCCTGATCGGTCAGGCCCGTGATCCTGTTCGAGGCATAGCCGATACCGGCGCCGATATAGGGCGTCAGGCAGTTCCAGGTTCCCAGATCGACATAGCCGTTGAACAGGGCCACCATCGAGGACAGGTTGCCCTTGTAGGTGTTCGTCTGGTTCACCCCTGCGAAGGGATTGTAGATGATGTCGTTGGTGCCGATCGTCGAGCCGCCGCGATATTCACCGGTCGCATCGACCCGGAACCAGTTGTTGAAGCGGTAGCCGATGCCGAGCCCGCCGAAGACCGCGTGGTTGCCCTCGGCCGCTCCGAAGAAGCTGCCGCCATAGGTCGCGACATCGTCCTGATGATACTTGCTGACCGACTGATAGCCGACGCCGATATCGCCGCGCAGATAGACCCCGCTCGAGATCGAGCCTTTGAGGCCGAGCGGCTCGGGCGGCGGCGGCGGAGCCGGCATGTAATCGGCAGCGGTTGCGAGCGCGGAGGCGCTGACAGCCATGACGCCTGCCAGCGCAAGGATTTTCAGGCTGCCCATGGCAGTGTCCTTCGAGTTTGCGCGACGCAAGGAACGCAGCTCGCGCGAGTTACCGATGGGAAGGACATTGGCAGGGATTTCTTAAACGAGACTTAACCCTAACGCTTAACCTCAAAAAAGAATGAAGCACGCCTCAATACTTACCGAATTCCTAACCGTGACGGGGTTCGGGTTAACGGCCAGCCAATCCGCTCACCTGACGCGGCGGAATGAAATAACTTGGAGCGTGACCTTCACGGCTGTCTGACCACACAGCCTTTTCGGCTGTCCTGTCGGGGAAACCTATCGTCATTCCAGGCGCAGCGAAGCGCAGACCTGGAACGACGGCGGGCGTCATGGTCGGGCTTGACCCGACCACCTCGTAAACCAGAGCGCTCCGGTCATGAGATTCTCAAGGCGCACAAGCCCGAGAATGATGCCCTCCGATGGCTCCCGGAACTTGCGTCCTCGGACAGGACGCAGGCCGGACCCCAAGGCCGCTTGTCCGGGATGGCGTAGCCGTTCCGAGGATTAGCAACAGCGCCGAACTGCCGTTAAGCCGCCGCCTTCGTCACGGCCTCGACGACATCGTCGACCGCGCGCATGACGAGGTCGGCGTCATCTCCCTCCGCCATCACCCGGATCACCGGTTCGGTGCCCGACGGGCGGATGACGAGCCGGCCGCCCGCGCCGAGCAATTGCGTCGCCGCCTCGATGGCGCTGACGACGGGCTTCTCCTTGAGCGGCTGGCCCTGCTTGTAGCGGACATTCTTCAGGATCTGCGGCAGCGGCTCGAAGCAGTGGCAGACCTCCGAGACCGGCTTGTCCTGGCGCTTCACCACGGCAAGAAGCTGCAGCGCAGCGACCAGCCCATCGCCCGTCGTCCCGTGATCGGAGAGGATGATGTGGCCGGACTGCTCGCCGCCGACATTGAAGCCATGGGCGCGCATGTGCTCGAGCACATAACGGTCGCCCACCGAGGTCCGTGCCAATGACAGGCCGAGGCCGCCGAGATAGCGCTCTAGGCCGAGATTGGACATCACCGTCGCGACGATGCCGGGCTGCGACAGCCGCCCATCCTCCTGCCAGCTGCGCGCGATCACCGCCATGAGCTGATCGCCATCGACGACCTGCCCTTGCTCATCGACGATCAACACGCGGTCGGCATCGCCGTCGAGCGCAATGCCGACATCGGCGCGCAATTCCCGCACCTTCTGGATCAAGGCGGCAGGATGGGTCGAACCGACATCCTTGTTGATGTTCAGCCCGTCCGGTTCGACGCCGATCGCGATGACCTCCGCCCCAAGCTCCCAAAGCGCTTCGGGGGCGACTTTGTAGGCGGCACCATTGGCGCAATCGACCACGATCCGCAGGCCCTCCAGGCTCATATTGCGCGGCAGCGTGCGTTTGGCGAACTCGATATAGCGGGCATGGGCGCTCTCGATGCGCTTGGCCCGGCCAAGCATCGGCGAGGTCGAGAGCCGCGGCGACAGATCGGAATCGAGCAGGGCCGAGATCTCGGCCTCGACCTCGTCATTGAGCTTGTGGCCGTCGGGGCCGAACAGCTTGATGCCGTTATCCTCATAGGGATTGTGCGAAGCCGAGATCATGACGCCGAGATCGGCACGCATCGAGCGCGTCAGCATCGCCACAGCCGGCGTCGGCATCGGGCCGAGCAGCATCACGTCCATGCCCACGGAGGTGAAGCCCGCAACCATGGCGTATTCGATCATATAGCCCGAGAGCCGCGTATCCTTGCCGATGACGACGCGGTGGCGATGTTCACCGCGATGAAAGGCAATGCCGGTCGCCTGGCCGACTTTCAAGGCGAGGTCGGGCGTGATGACGCCGTTGGCGCGCCCGCGAATGCCGTCGGTTCCGAAATATTTGCGTGTCATGTTTGCTCTGTCCACACGAGCCCGCAGGCTCGATCCGGCTTCCTTCTATAGCCGGAATTGGTTTCCGCCTTCTCACGAATTGTGACGAATCCTATCCGACCGCGAAGCGGAGCGGACGCAAGACGCTGCCACTGACTGCGATCGGGCAGCTACACTCGACCACTGCATCGGTCCGAGAAGAGAAAACTACGGCTCACAAGAAAAAGGCGGCCGATACGGCCGCCTTTTCCAATCTCAAGAGGACCTGGCCTTCAGATCTGCGGCTGCGGTTCCAGCCCGGCGTCGGGTTCGCCGCGCTTGCGGCCACGGCCAGCGCTGGGAACCGCCGAACCGCGCGGTGCATGCGGGGTGTCGTCAGTCTCACGCACCGGACGCTTGCCGGCGATCAGGTCGCGGATCTCATCGCCGGTCAGCGTCTCGAATTCGAGCAGCGCCTCGGCCACCTCGACGAACTGTTCATGGTGCTCGGTCAGGATCGCCTTGGCGTCGAGATAGCCCTGATGGACGAGCTTGCGGACCTCGCTATCGATCTTCTGCGCGGTCGCCTCCGACAAGTTCTGGGTCCGGCCCATCGACATGCCGAGGAAAACCTCCTCCTGATTGTCGCCATAAGCGACCAGGCCGAGCTCTTCGGAATAGCCCATCTGGGTGACCATGGCCTTGGCCATCTTGGTCGCCTGCTGGATGTCGCCGGTCGCGCCCGAGGTGACGTTCTCCATGCCGAAGGTCATCTCCTCCGCCACACGCCCGCCCATGGCGACCGCAAGCTGCGAGGTGAATTCCTTGAACTTCATCGAGTAGCGGTCGCCCTCCGGCAGGAACTTGACCATGCCGAGCGCACGACCGCGCGGGATGATCGTCGCCTTATGGACCGGGATGCCGGCGGGAACGTAAAGGCCGACGATGGCGTGGCCCGCCTCGTGATAGGCGGTCAGCTTCTTCTCTTCCTCGGACATCGCCATGGATTTGCGCTCGGCGCCCATCATGACCTTGTCCTTGGCGTCCTCGAACTCGCCATGGGTGACCATGCGCTTGCCGCGACGGGCCGCGAGCAGCGCCGCCTCGTTGACGAGGTTCATCAGGTCGGCGCCGGAGAAGCCGGGCGTGCCGCGGGCCAGAATCTTGAGGTCGACATCCGGCGCCATCGGCACCTTGCGGACATGGACGCGCAGGATCTTCTCGCGACCGGCGACATCGGGGTTCGGCACGACGATCTGGCGGTCGAAACGGCCCGGACGCAGCAATGCGGGGTCGAGCACGTCGGGACGGTTGGTGGCGGCGATGATGATCACGCCCTCATTCGCCTCGAAGCCGTCCATCTCGACGAGGAGCTGATTCAGCGTCTGCTCGCGCTCGTCATTGCCGCCGCCGAGGCCGGCGCCGCGATGGCGGCCGACCGCGTCGATCTCGTCGATGAAGATGATGCAGGGCGAGTTCTTCTTGGCCTGCTCGAACATGTCGCGCACACGGCTCGCGCCGACGCCCACGAACATCTCGACGAAGTCGGACCCCGAGATGGTGAAGAACGGCACGTTCGCCTCGCCGGCGACGGCGCGTGCGGTCAAGGTCTTGCCGGTACCGGGAGGGCCGACCAGGAGCACGCCGCGCGGGATGCGCCCGCCCAGCCGCTGGAACTTCTGCGGATCACGCAGGAATTCGACGATCTCCTGAAGATCTTCCTTGGCCTCGTCGATGCCGGCGACGTCCTCGAAGGTGACGCGGCCATGCGCTTCGGTCAGGAGCTTCGCCTTGGATTTGCCGAAGCCCATGGCCCTGCCGGCTCCGTTCTGCATCTGGCGGGACATGAAGATCCACAGGCCGATGAAGATGACGAAGGGCAGCGAGTTCACCAGCAGCGCCATGAACCAGGGCGTGCCTTCGGACGGCGCCCGTGCCGAGACCTGAACGCCCTTCTGGGCCAAGGTCTTGAGCAGTGCCGGGTCGCCATAAGGCGCATAGGTCACGAAGCTGCGGCCATCCGAGAAGGTGCCGGAAATCTCCTGGCCGGCGACCACGACATTGGCGATGCGCCCGGCCTCCGATTCGTTGATCAGCTGGCTGTAGGGAATTTCATTGGTGCTGGCGCGCTGGCTTGGGCTCTGGAAGAGCGTGACGAGCGCCAGAACCAGCAGGAAGATCACCACCCAAAGGGCGAAATTACGGAAGTTCGGATTCATCACCAGTCCGATCGGGCCTGCCGGAATTCCGGAGGAGGCCAAGGGTTTGCTCGGCTAATCTAGGTGCGGCACACGCCCTTGCCAAGGGAAACGGGCCGATCGGCCAGACCTTATGACGCCGCAGGGTGAACACCCCGCTTGCGGACGGGCTCGCGCCGCACGCAAAGGACGCCATCGCGACCAAGCGTCAGCACGCACCCCGACAATGTCCGTGTCAAGGCAAAGCGCGCCCGCGCCGCCTCGATCAACGCAAAAGTGCAGCTTTCAAGCCTCTCCAGCCGCGCCACCGCGTCGTCATCGGCCGCGACGATGTCGACGGCCCGCGCCAGCAGGCGCAACACCATCTCCTCGGGATGCGCGAGCAGGGCGGTAAAGCCAAGCTTGACCGCGCCGGCCTCGTCGCAGGGCATGACGATCGCCGGCCAGATCGCCTCGGCCTGGCTCGCCAGCGCCCTCTCCATGCGCGCCAGCCGCGTCGCCAGCGTCCCCAGGCGATCGGCGTCGAGGCCGGCCTCCGACAGCACCGGCATCAGCATGCGCCAGCGCACGCGCTCGAAGCGCGGGTCGAGATTGCTCGGATCGGCGGCAAACCGCAGGCCGCGTGCGCCTGCCGTCGCAACAAGCCGCGCCTTGGAGACGCTCAGCAGCGGCCGCGCCAACGCGATGCCGTCCCGGCGGCTACGCGCCCGCATGCCGGCAAGCCCGGCTGGTCCCGAGCCGTGCGCCATGCGCATCAGCAGGGTCTCGGCCTGATCGTCCAGCGTATGGGCGGTGACGACCACCGCGCCGCCGCGCCGCTCGGCCTCGCGGGCGAGCAGATGGTAGCGCGCAGCTCGCGCCCGGTTCTGCAGGCCGGTCGCGGGCTTTGGGCCAAGCCAGGGCAGGAGCGCGTGAGGAACGCCGAGTCCGTCGCAAAGCCGGGCCACGGCCTGCGCCTCGGCGGCGGAACCTTCGCGGAGACCGTGATCGATCGTTGCGGCAGCGATCTCGGGCCGTCCGGGGCGGCCCGCCCATTCAGCAAGCAAAGCCAGCAGCGCGACCGAATCCGGCCCACCCGAGACCGCGACGAGCAATCTGGGTTCATTGGCGAGATCGGCGAATAGCATCTCCGCCTCGCCGGCGAGGACCGGCTCGTGCTCCGCAACCGGAGCCGGCTGCGCGCTCAAGCGCAACCGGAGCGGCGGCGCTCGCGCTCGACGCCCTGACGCACCGCGCTGGAGGCGGCGGGATAGTCGACGCCGACCTTGGCGTAGGTGGCACAGGCCTGATCGCGCGCGCCAAGCCCGTTCAGAGCCATCCCGAGCCTGAGCAGGCTGTCGGGCGCCTTGTGGGAACGCGGGTTCTCGCGCGAGATCTTCAGGAACTGCTCGGCCGCCTCGCGATAGCGCTGGCGCTGGAAATAGCTCTCGCCCAGCCAATAGGTCGCGTCGGCGGCGAGCCGGTCGCGCGGATAGCTCTGCAGGAACTGGCGGAAGCCCATCTCGGCCTGCTCGTATTCCTTGCGCAGCACCGAGGCGTAGGCGATGTCATAGGCTTCCTTGGCCGAGGTCACTCCGCCGGTCGCGGCCACGCTGGGCCCACGCGGAACTGCTGGAGGCAAGGCGCCTTGCGGCACCGGGCGGCCTACGCCCTGGATGTCGAGCGGTCCCTGACCGGGCGTGCCCGCGAAATCCTCCTCGATGATTCCTTCCACGCCACCACCGAGCGAGCGCGGCGCACCTGCCGCCCCTTGCTGCGTCGTGGGATCGAAGGCGTCGCCGCGCCGATGGCGCTGCTGGCCGCCTGCAGGGGCGCTGCTCGGCGCCGTTGCGGGCGCGGCCCCACCAGCGCGGCCGCCGCCACGTTCGTTCAGGCGGAAATCGACATCTTCCTGAAACTTGCGCAATTGCTCGGTGAGGCGCTTGTTCTCGAACTGGAGCTGCTCGATCTGCCCGGAGAGCTGACGCAGCTGGTTCTCCAGCCGCGCCGTGCGCACGGTGAGTTCGGCCGCGTCCTGCGCTCGCGCGGGAGCCGCCAGGGCGAATGCCATCCAGCCTGCGGCCAGAACGACCAGCAGGGAATGGACCTTGCGGTGAAGAGCGACGTCTTTGAGCATTGTCGACAACCGGTTGCGCTTGGTTCGGGCGCTATAACACGCCCTCACCACGGCCAAAATATGAAAGGGCCGGCGGCTTCCTCTTCGGAAGGCGCCGGCCCGAGCTTGATCGGAATGCTGGGAGACGATCAGACGCCGCCGGCCCCGTCGAGCACCGTCACCGAGCGGCGGTTCTGCGACCAGCACGAGATGTCGTTGCAGACAGCGACCGGGCGCTCCTTGCCGTAGGAGACGATGCGCATGCGGTTGCCCTGGATGCCGCGCGAGGCGAGATAGTCGCGCACGGTCTGGGCCCGGCGAGCCGAGAGCGAGAAGTTGTATTCGCGGGTGCCGCGCTCGTCGGCATGACCTTCGACCACGAAGGTGTAACGCGGGTAGCGCTGCAGCCAGGCCGACTGCTTGTCGAGCGTGGCGGTCGCGGTCGGCGTCAGATCGGTCGAGTCGGTCTCGAAGAAAACGCGGTCGCCGACATTGACGACGAAATCCTGGGCGCTGCCGGGCGTGGCGGCGCCGCCGGCACCGAAACCACCGTCGGCGTTCTGGTTGTTGTTGGCGCAGGCGCCGAGCGCAAGCGAGGCTGCGATCGCGGCGGCGAAGCGGACGGCGCGGCCGCCGGCAAGAAGAGTGGCAAGCATGGTTTGACTCCGGGGCAATCGAATCTGCGGGGCGCGGCTCACGGACGGCGTTGCACAGGAGCCCATCAATGAAGCGTCAACCTAAACGAGACCTTGCCAAAACAAGGCGAAGTGGCGGCATTGCGGCATATGGTTAACCAAACACTGCGAAATGCGGCTTTCCAGACTGTGTTGCGCGAATACATCGCTTCTGTCCCTCGATCCTGCGCAGCCCCATCCCGGGGAGCCGCGAGGCAGCGTCTCGAAGGATCCCTGTCGCGGCTCTCGAGACGGCTGACCATCCCTCGAGACGCGGGCTCGCGGCTCCCCGGGATCAGGGCTCAGGACAGGAGGTGCGTTACTTCCCTGCGGTCAGCAGCGGCGACCAGGTCGGGTCCGAGGCGAAGGCCGGCGTCGGCACCGGGACTTCGACGCGCCCGGTGATGTCGACCATGTAGAGTTTTCCGCCGGATTGTCCGCCGGGGTCGCGGAAGAACATGATGTACTGGCCGTTAGGCGCCCAGTTCGGCGCTTCATTGTGGAAGCCCTCGGTCAGGACCCGCTCGCCCGAGCCGTCGGGGCGCATCACGCCGATGGCGAAACCGCCCGCGCCGCGCCGGGTGAAGGCGATCAGATCGCCGCGCGGCGACCATGAGGGCTGCGAATAGGAGCCCGCGCCGAAGGAGAGGCGTTTGCCCTCCCCGCCTCCCGAAGGCATCAGATAGAGCTGCTGCGAGCCGCCGCGGTCGCTCTCGAAGACGATCTGCGTGCCGTCGGGCGAATAGGACGGCGAGGTGTCGATTGCGCCTGTCGATGTCAACCGCGTCGTGGTGCGCGAGCCGATATCCATGGCGTAGAGATTGGCGTTGCCGCCCTGCTGGAGGGAGAGCGCGATGCGCGCGCCATTGGGCGAGAAGCGTGGGCTCGAGGTCATGTCGGGAAAATTGCCGACGATCTGGCGCTGGCCGGTCTCGATGTTGAGCACATGCACGCGCGGCTGCTCGCCCATGCGCTGCGACATATAGGTGACCTCCTGGGCCACCGGCGAGTAGCGCGGCGTCACCACGGAGACGTCGCCATTGGTCAGATAGCGCACATTGGCGCCGTCCTGGTCCATGATGGCAAGGCGCTTGCGCCGGTTCTCCTTCGGCCCGGATTCGTCGACGAAGACGACGCGCGTGTCGAAGAAGCCGCCGACGCCTGTGACCTTGGTGAAGATCGCATCGGAAATGATGTGGCCGACGCGGCGGTTATTGCTCGGGTCGGTGAAATATTGCTGGCCGTCGGTCTGCGTGCCGGTGGTCACGTCCCAGAGCCGGAATTCGGCCTTGATGCGGCCCGAGCCGTCGCGCGAGACGCGGCCCGTCACCAGCGCCTGGACGCCCGCCGCCTTCCAGGCCTCGAATTGCGGAACGGAATCGAAGGGCGGATTCCTGTCGGGATGGCGGCTCTTGTCGATCGGCGTGAAATAGCCGGAGCGCTTGAGGTTGTTGGTGATCACGCCCGAGACCAGCACGCCGCCATCGCCGGCAAAATCGGCAATGGCGATCGGCAGCGGCTGGAAGGAGCCGCCGCGCAGATCGATGACGAGTTCGGCCTTCGCCACGGCCGGCACGAGCAACGCCGCGCCGCCCAGGGCAAGCGCGCCGCGACGCGTCAGTCCGTTGGCAACCGGCGAAAGGATTTTGCGGTCGATGAGGGTCACAGTACGTCCCTTGCGTCGAAATTGACGACGACGTCGCGCCAGTCGTCATAATAGGAAGCGAATTGAGCCGGAATGCGCAAAGGCGCGCAGCGGCGGGTCGCGGTGAGGGCGGAATCGGCCGCCACCCTGAACAGCGGATCTGACGAAGAGTTGACCACGCCAGGCTGCCCCACCAGCGAGCCGTCCGTGTTCAGCTTCATCCGCACGGAAGGCACCACCGAGCCCTTGGCGTTGGCGAGCGCGATCGGCACATTCCAGCACTTCAGCAACTGGTCCTGGATGATACCGATGAGCTGGGCTCGGAGCGAAGGGCTGAGCTTCTGCGACGCACCGCGCTCTGTGCCCAGCGAAGCCGTACGGTTGACCTGCGGCGCAGCCGATCCCGAGGATTGCGCCTGCTCCTTCGATTGCAGCAGCTTGGCGATGTCGGTCGGGTTGAAGTTCTTGGCGATCTCGGCCTCGCGCTTGGCCTTGGCCTCGGCCTCCTGCTTCGCCTTTGCCGCCGCGACGATCTTCGCCTTGGCCTCGGCTTCAGCCTTTGCCTTGGCGATGGCTTCGGCCTTCTGTTTGGCCGCCTCGGCGGCTTCCGCCTTGGCCTGCGCCTCGGCCTTGGCCTTGGCAGCCGCCTCCTGCTTGGCCTGAGCCTCGGCTTCGGCCTTCGCCTTGGCCGCGGCCTTGGCATCTTCCTCGGCCTGCTTTGCCTTGGATTGGAGCTCGGCGTCCTCGGCGAGCTTCGCCAGCTCCTCGCGCTTGAGGTCGGGTTTCGGCTCCGCCTTGGGCTCGGCCTTCTGCGGCGGCTGCTTCACCGGCTCCGGCGGCGTGACCTTCGGCTCGGCCTTCGGCAGCAGCGCAGCACGCGAGGGCGGCAGCGGTGCAGCCGCGTTGTCGTCGGCGGTCTTGAGCTCCACCGGCCGGCTCGGCGGCGCGGGCGTGTCCAGCTTGGCCTCGCCCGCCTCCTTGCGCTCGACGATCTCGGATTGGCGCTCGGCGCGCTGGATCGGCTGCTCCTGAACCTTCTCGGCCTTGCGTTCGCCGCGCGTGACCTGGTTCAGCGCGCTGGGATCGACCACCTCGACGGCGATCGCCTCCTCGTTCTCCGGCAGCGGCACCGGCGAGGCGAACGCCAGCAGCCCCACGACGAGAAACGTCGCGTGGCCCAGCGCCGACACCATCATGCCCGGTTCGGAGGTCGTAAGCTTCACGCCTGGAACACCCTCACTGCACTCGTCTTCACCGCGCCGGTTCGGTGACCAGCGCGACCCGCTTGAAACCCGCCGATGTGATGGTCGACATCACCGAGGCGACACGGCCGTAATCGACCATGCGATCGCCGCGGACATAGATCCGTTCGTCGAAGCCCTGCTTGGCCAGGCCCTGCAGCTTCATCACCAGATCGGGCTCCAGCGTCGGCTGGTCCTGCAGAAAGATCTGGCCCTTGCTGTCGATGGCGATGGTGACCGGCTTCTGGTCGACATTGATCGGCTTGGCGCCGGTCTGCGGCAGATCGAGCGGTACACCGGTCGCGATCAGGGGCGCCGCGACCATGAAGATGATCAGCAACACCAGCATGACGTCGATGAACGGCGTCATATTGATCTCGGCGATGGCGCCATGGCGCCGGCCCCGCCGGCCGCGTCGCCCCCCGGCCTTCGCGCCGGATGCTGCTGACATGCCCATTTCGTTTGCCCCTACGCCGCCAGCCGCTCGTCGATCTGCCGCGACAGGATCGCGGAGAACTCGTCGGCGAAGGCCTCCAGCCGGTTCTGTGCCTTGGCGACCTCGGCCTGGAGCTTGTTATAGGCCATCAGTGCCGGAATCGCGGCGAACAAGCCGATTGCGGTGGCAAACAGCGCCTCGGCGATGCCGGGCGCCACCACGGCAAGCGACGAATTCTTCGAGACGGCGATGGCGGTGAAGGAATGCATGATGCCCCAGACCGTACCGAACAGGCCGATGAAGGGCGCCGAGGAGGCGATGGTCGAGAGCACGAGCAGCTTCGATTCGAGCCGCTCGGTTTCGCGCTGGATGGTGACGTCGAGCACCTTGTCGATGCGCTGCGACAGGCTGGCGACCGAGCGCCCGCCATTCTCGAAGGAGCGCTTCCACTCCCGCATTGCTGCGACGAAGACGGCGGCCATGTCATTGGCCGGCTTGCTGGAGAGGTCGCGGTAGAGCTCCTCGAGCGAACGGCCGGACCAGAACCCCTCCTCGAAGGCGTCCATGTCCCGGCGCGTGCGGCGATAGAGCAGCGATTTGTCGATAATGA
Organism: Allobosea psychrotolerans; assembly: GCF_002917105.1. Taxonomy (GTDB): domain Bacteria; phylum Pseudomonadota; class Alphaproteobacteria; order Rhizobiales; family Beijerinckiaceae; genus Allobosea; species Allobosea psychrotolerans. Next base: position 594 of record NZ_PQFZ01000001.1, on the reverse strand, counting down.
TCGACCAGCACCAGATCGAGGCGCCGATCAATCCGCACATCACCAGCTTGACGACGATATGAGCGTGCCAGAACAGCGTCCAGAACGACATGTCGATCTGCGGCGCGGCCTGCGCGACATCGGCGGGGTTCATCCTGTCATCCTTCTGCATTAGCGAGTGCGCCGGATTTCCCGACGCAAGCCCGCCGCACGCGTCGCGAGAGACCCCACGCCGCCGCCCGATCCGCGATCCGGGGAACTGCCGGTGCCGTCAATCGCTTGAAAATCCGGCGAAAGATGGGCCGAAACGGGGTTTCCTGCGAAACGCATGCTCGGGATCGAGTTAAGCCTCCAGCAAGGTTAATGCCCGGTATACGCGCCATGCGGCCAGCGCAGGCCTAGGACCTGTGGACACTTATCGGAGCCATAAGACAGTTGCGGCGAGAGTGACGACGGCGAGGTAGTTCCTGGCGGTCTTTTCGAAGCGGGTTGCGACCCTTCGGAACTGCTTGAGTTTGCGGATGCAGCATTCGACGAGGTGACGTTGAGCATAGAGCTGCTGGTCGAGCGGGTGCTTTTTGGCGCGGGACGGATTGTTGGGGATCACGGCCAGCG